>JAVJTT010000012.1:0-2497 GCA_040220135.1 Vicingaceae bacterium | reverse complement strand
GTAATGTCAATTTTAGCATGGGGAAAAGAACTACATGGAGGGGCTAAATAATTACCGCAATCATCTGTGTCTCTTGAAAAAACCATTTGCCAACTACTTCCATCAAAGACTTCTACTACAAAAGAATCAAGAAGTGATATGGGATACTCTCTAAAGTTATAATCAAACTCCAAATAAGTATTTAAAAGTCCTGAGTTGTCAAAAACAGGGGTAAGTAAAGCTACATGGTTGTTACTAACATTTCGCCCCAAGACATCATCGTCAAAATAGGCCATGGCCGTTCCATCTAAGTTTTGATTGTTGTTGTGCAGAGCTGCGCCATCTAAACCAAAATTCCACGTTTGTGTGCCGTTCAGGGCGGTGTTAGTCCAACCGTTGGGCAAACTTGACTGGTTAAAATCTTCTTGAACGTGGTAGTTTTGCGCCATGGAAAATAGACAGAAGAAAGAAAGAGAGAGGGAAAGTAGAGTTTTCATAATCGTAAATATTAGCTTTCAAAGATAGCAATTCAAAGGAGAGGTAATTTAAGTACTTTTCATCCTTAGGTTAATATACTTCATGAATGATGAAAAATACTTTACAGTTGTTTGCTTAATACTTCACCAACTTCTCTCTCAGCTTCAATTCAGGAAGATGCAAAAAGTAAACCCCATTGGGTTGAGTACTTAAGTCTAAACGTTCTCTTTTACCCTCAAAACTTCCTGATTGGATCAATTGTCCTCTTAAGTCATAGACTTGATAATTTAGGCCGTCTAAACTTGCTTCACTTTGAATAATGTATTGGCCTTTAGAAGGGTTGGGGTAGAGGGTGAGCGATTTTTCTGCTGCCTCAAAATTCTCGGAATTGACCGTTAAGGGATTGTATATTCTTACATCATCGATAGCCATGTCGGACATAAAGCCAGAAATATATTTTTTTGCCGTGAAAGAAATTTTAAATCTTTGATTGGAAAATTGGCTCAGATTAACAGTTTTTTTAAGCCAAGGAGAATTGTTATTAAAGTGAGTTTGCCCCACTATTGAATCTACGTCAATGTAAATACCTGAACTATCCACAACTTGAATTATCAAGTTGCCCATTGTTCTTCCATAATTGTGGTAATAAAACTCTAATGTTATTTGAGATTGATTAAAAAAGTCAAAACATTTAGTTTCTAAGCGACCATAAGAGCTTGCACTGCTTTCAAAAAAAGCAAAGCCGTGACCAGAATGTGCAGATGCCGGCCCAGTTGAGTCAGATTCAGTTGAACCATTAGAACTATTAAAATTGCAAGCCATATCATTTTGTATATACCATGATCCAAAATTGTTCCAACTGGTAGGTAAAAAATCTAAATTACTTGAATGAGATTGGCAGAATGACAGGTTATCTTCAAAGTCCTCTGAAAAGTTAATTGTCCCAGTTAAGTTTTGAACTTGAGAACGAAGAGTATCATTTGACTGATTTAAATCTTGATCATAAGAATGGTAAATTTGGAAATTGTAATTTCTATTGTATTGACTCAAATCTACAGTTTGACTGAATTGAAACAAATAAGAGCTGTCCTTTTTTATGGTATCAGGAATCAACTCAGAAACAACGACTTGATTGTCTAGTTGATAATGCATAGTAACCGAATTTGGCAGAATAGAAGAATCACCATAGTTGTGAACATTCACACTCACTTGCTCTTGATTACTTAAGTAACATGCGCTTTGAATGTCAAGGCTATCTATAGAAAGGTCAACGAAATTTGTATCAGAAGAAATAAGAATATTATCTATTGCCATGTCTCCAGCACAACAGCTAGCCCAAATTCCTACAAATCGAATTTTAATCACTTGGCCGACATAATCTTTGAAAGAGATAGTTCTTTTCAACCAGGGTGCATTAGGTGAATTATGGGTTTGTCCCTTAATGGAGTCTATAGCCTGCCATTGGCCATTATTTCTTGCAACCTCAATTAAAAGATCGCCCATATTAGAACCGTACTTATGGTATCCAAATGAAAATTTAACATTTGTGTCGTTTGGAATGGTAAGACAGGGACTTTCTAAATAAATCCTAGTACCTACAATTGAAATAGTTGACGCTTCGAGGTAGGCATAATTGCTGTTATTGCCATTCATGCCCGAAGAGGCTGCTGTGTTGGTAGAGTGGTTAGCTAAATTGCCATCAGAAATTCGCCATCCGCCCTGTGTGCCATATGTGGTCCACTGGCTAATGAGTTGAAAGCCAAAATTGTTAAATCCAGTCCCAGGAATAGAGTTAGAAAAATCTTCATAAATGGGAAATCCAACTGAAGTTGAGTTACTAGTAGTATTTTGGAGAATGCCGGATAGTGTATCATTACTGAGGTCAACATCAGCAGCGACGGAAATCCAACTTTTAAATTGATAGTTCTGTGTGGGATCAAAATCAAAAGTAGAGTCAGCTACAATTGAAGTTTCTTCTAAGGTATTCAAGTAAACGCTGTGGTTGCTAGTGAATACACTACCTGCATTCACTTGGTAGTGA
>JAVJTT010000011.1:0-106806 GCA_040220135.1 Vicingaceae bacterium | reverse complement strand
CTACAGTGTCACAGTTACAAGTGGAGTTAGTTGTACTTCTGTTGATCAGATAACGGTAACCGTAAACCCTGCCCCTGATGCAGATGCCGGTTCTGACCAAACAATTTGTGAAGGAGAAAGCATCGCCTTAGGCGGAAGTCCCACTTCAACGGCAGCCGGAGCAAGCTTTAGCTGGAATAATGCCGGAACATTAAGCAGTAGTACGGATCCGAATCCTACAGCAAATCCAACTACAACAACAACCTATACGCTCACGGTAACCGACGGAAACGGCTGTACTTCCACTGATCAAGTAACAGTTACGGTGAATGATCTTCCAAACGTAGATGCCGGCAGCGATGTTTCCATTTGTAATGGAGGAACAACTACCTTAGGGGGAAGCCCAACCGGACCGGCAGGTTCTACCTATGCCTGGAATAATGCAGGAACTTTAAGTAGCAGCACCGATCCAAATCCAACCGCAAATCCAAGCACTACCACAACCTATACAGTTACCGTTACGGATGGTAATGGTTGCTCTGCTACCGATCAAGTAACGGTTACAGTAGGTAGTTTACCAACCACAGATGCAGGACTTGACCAAACAATATGTGAAGGAGAGAGTGCTACTTTAGGTGGTAGCCCAACCGGACCGTCTGGTTCAACTTATCAATGGTCTAACGGTGCAAGTTTGAATGATGCTACAGCTGCAAATCCGGTAGCCACTCCAATCAGTACTACAACTTACACCGTCACTGTTACTGATGCTTCAGGCTGTAGCGACACCGATCAGATTACCATTACTGTAGAGCCCATACCTAATGCCGACGCAGGAGCCGATCAAACAATTTGTGATGGAGAGTCGATTCAAATTGGTGGCGCTCCAACTTCAACTACCGCAGGAGCTACTTTTGCTTGGAGCAATGCAGCTAGTTTAAATGATGGCACACTTGCTAATCCTATTGCAAGCCCGACGATCACAACCATTTATACTGTAACGGTTACTCATCCTAATGGATGTATTGCTACAGACCAGCTAACGGTTAACGTAAATGCATTACCAACGGCAGACGCCGGCGCTGACCAAACGATTTGTGCCGGAACTTCTACTACTCTAGGAGGTAGTCCTACAGGCCCAGGTGGGGCAACTTACCAGTGGGATAATGGTGCTAGTTTGTCGAGTAATTCAGTGTCTAATCCTACTGCTACTCCCTTAACAACCACAATTTATTCAGTAACCGTCACGGATGGTAATGGCTGTTCAAGTATAGATCAGGTTCAAATAACAGTTGAACCATTCCCTGATGTTGATGCTGGTGTAAATCAAACGATTTGTGAAAACGAATCTGTAGTAATTGGAGGTAGTCCTACTTCCAGCACAGCAGGAGCTACTTTTGCTTGGGATAATGCAGCTAGCTTAAACGATGCTACTTCAGCAAACCCTACTGCCTCTCCAATTATTACAACAACTTATACCGTTATTGTTACAGGAGCTAATGGTTGTACGATAACCGATAATATGACAGTATTAGTTAATCCGGCTCCAGCAACAGATGCTGGTTCTGATCGTGATATCTGTATAGGTGAGTCGACAAACTTAGGAGGAAGCCCAACAGGTCCATCAGGTTCAACATTTGCATGGAATAATGCATCAACCTTAAACGATGCGACTATTGGCAACCCAACAGCAACACCTGCAAGTACGACAACTTATACGGTAACAGTAACCGATGCAAATGGATGCAGCAATACAGATCAACTTACTATAACTGTCAATCCATTGCCGACGGTAGATGCAGGCATCGATCAAACTATATGTAACGGAGAGCCTGCTACTTTAGGTGGAAGTCCTACCGGTCCTGCCGGAGCAACTTATACCTGGAACAATGCGGCAAGTTTAAATAATGCAAATGTTGCGAACCCCGTGGCAACACCTTCTTCAACCACTACTTACACAGTAACAGTAACGGACGGATCTACCGCCTGCACTGAAACCGATCAAATAACCATAACTGTATTGCCTTTGCCAGATGTAGATGCTGGGGCAGATCAAACGATCTGTAACTTGCAAGCGGTTACCATTGGAGGTAGCCCAACTTCTACAACAACTGGAGCAACTTTTGCTTGGAGTAATGCCGCCACTTTAGATGATGCTACCCTAGCAAATCCATCGGCTAACCCAACTACGACCACAACATATACTGTAACTGTAACACATCCAAATGGGTGTACAGATACAGATCAGATGACGGTTAATGTTAATAGTCTTCCCTTAGTGGATGCAGGTGCTGATCAGACCATTTGCGACGGAAGTTCTACTACTATTGGAGGAAGCCCAACAGGTCCTGGAGGTTCAACATTTGCTTGGGATAACGCGGCTACTCTAAATGATAATACACTTGCTAATCCAACGGCGTCGCCTTTAGTTACGACTACCTATACGGTTACAGTAACAGATGGAAATGGTTGTACGGCAGAAGATCAAATTTTGGTAACAGTAGTTCCAAATCCCGATGCAGATGCTGGATCAGATCAGACCATTTGCTTGAATGAATCAATTGCGATTGGTGGAAGTCCGACTTCTACTGTTGCAGGAGCAACTTTTAGCTGGGATAATGCCGCAACCTTAAATAACGCAACAGACCCCAATCCTCTTGCCTCACCAACTGCAACGACTACTTATACAGTAACAGTTACTCACCCCAATGGTTGTACTGCTACTGATCAAGTGGTAGTAAATGTTGATCCTTTGCCGGTGGTTGATGCAGGGGCTGATCAAGCTATTTGTATAGGTTCGTCTACAACTCTAGGCGGAAGCCCAACCGGTCCTGCTGGAGCATCTTATCAATGGGACAATGCATCCACTTTAAATGATGCCACATCGGCCAATCCAACGGCTACTCCTACTGTAACAACTACATACACTGTAACGGTTACGGATGCTTCAACCACATGTACCAATACCGATCAAATAACAATTACGGTCAATCCTCTCCCAATAGTAGATGCCGGTTTAGACCAAACTATTTGTAACGGAACTACTGCTACTTTAGGGGGCAGTCCTACCGGACCAAGTGGTTCAACTTATTTGTGGGACAATGCTGCAACTTTAAACAATGCAACGGATCCAAATCCAATTGCGAGTCCAACTTCAACCACTACCTACACGGTTACTGTAACAGATGGCAATGGTTGCGTAGATAGCGATCAAATTACGATTACAGTTGATCCTTTACCTGATGCAGATGCCGGAGCAGATCAAACCATATGTTTGAATGAATCAATTGCGATTGGAGGAAGCCCGACTTCTACAGTTTCGGGAGCAACTTTTAGCTGGGATAATGCCGCAACCTTAAACAATGCAACAGATCCCAATCCACTTGCCACACCAACAGCAACGACTACTTATACGGTTACGGTTACTCATCCCAATGGCTGCACAGCTACTGATCAAATCACAGTAACTGTAAACCCACTTCCAAATGCAGATGCAGGGCAAGATCAAGATATTTGTATTGGATTATCGACAGTGATAGGCGGAAACCCTACAGGTCCTGGCGGTTCTACCTATGCTTGGGATAATACTGCTAGTTTAAATGATGGCACTATAGCTAATCCAACTGCTTCTCCAACTATTACGACAACCTACACTGTTACAGTGACAGATGGGGTAGGATGTACCAACACTGATCAAGTAACAATTACCGTAAACCCATTACCAACTGCAGATGCAGGTTTAGATCAAACGATTTGTGAATTTGATACAGTATCCATTGGTTCAGCAAATGATCCTAATTTGAGCTATGCGTGGGACAATGCTGCCACATTGAAAGACGCAACTGTATCTGATCCAGAAGCCTTTCCTTCTGTTTCTACTACTTATACCGTAACAGTAACAGATGGGAATGGCTGCACCAATACTGATCAAGTAACATTAACCGTTTTACCGGCTCCATTTGCTAACCCCGGTAACCCCGACACTTTATGTGTAGGTGAATCGGCTACATTAGGTGGAAGTCCGACCGGACCTGTGGGTGCTACTTACGCTTGGGATAATGCCTCAACACTCAGCAATCCGAACGTTTCTAATCCTGTAGCTGTGCCAAATGTAACGACCACATATACCGTAACTGTAACAGGAACCAATGGCTGCACGAATACCGGCTCTGTAGAGATTGTTGTTAATC
Source organism: Vicingaceae bacterium (assembly GCA_040220135.1). GTDB lineage: Bacteria > Bacteroidota > Bacteroidia > Flavobacteriales_E > Vicingaceae > CAJXMH01. Next base: position 102,640 of record JAVJTT010000011.1, on the reverse strand, counting down.
CATTGCCTAATGTTGATGCCGGTCAGGATCAAACCATTTGTGTAGGAGAAACCGCCACATTGGGAGGAAGCCCAACTGGGCCGAGTGGCTCTACTTATTTATGGGACAATGCTGCAAGCTTAAATAGTGACACAGATCCTAATCCAGTTGCTACACCAACTGTTACAACAACTTACTCAGTTACAGTAACTGATGTAAATAGTTGTACGAATACCGATCAAGTAATAATTACGGTTAATCCATTACCGCTTGTAGATGCCGGTTCGGATCAAACCATTTGTCGAACAGATTCTGTAGCAATTGGAGGCAGTCCAACTGGTCCTTCTGGTGTAACTTTCTCATGGTCTCCTTCGGCCGGTTTATCAAGCACAGATGTTGCCAATCCGATGGCTAGTCCAGATGATACAACAACTTATACCGTAACAATTGTTGACGGAAATGGCTGCTCTGCTAGCGCTCAGGTAACGGTTAACGTTAACCCGCTACCTTTAGTAGACTTTGAAGTAGATCAAACTTGCATTAGTGATTTAGCAGCATTCACAGACCTAAGTAGCATTAATGTAGGAGCCCTTTCAACTTGGGAATGGGACTTTGGCGATGGTGTAGGTAGTTCAAATCTGCAAAACCCGGCCTATCAATATGCTGCTGCAGGAACTTATGATGTTAAGCTAATTGTTACTTCTGTCATAGGTTGTATTGACTCTGTTGTCAAACAAGTAGTGATTAACCCTTTACCCCTAGCAGATGCAGGTCCTGATTTTACACTTTGTGAAGGAAATGAGGTTCAACTTGGCGGAGACCCAACTGGTCCGACCAATGCTACTTTTAGTTGGAGCCCGGGTGGAGATTTAGATAACGTATCCATTGCTAACCCAACGGCTTCGCCTTTAACCACCACTGAATATTATTTAACAGTTGTTGACAATAATGGCTGCTATAATTATGACACCGTAGAAGTGACCGTAAATCCATTGCCTAATGTTGATGCTGGTGTAGATACCATAATTGCTTGTTCTTTTGATGATGTGGCTTTGAGTGCTAGTGGAGCAATTTTATATCGCTGGACACCATCAACATATTTAGATGATCCTTTTATTGCTAACCCAACTGCTACAGTTGAAAAACCAATTACCTATACGGTAGAAGGAACCGATGCCAATGGGTGTATTAACACAGACCAAGTTCATATAGATGTAATGAATGTTGATTTTGATCCTTCGGATGATGCCGTTTGCTTTGGTGATAGCACACAACTGCAGCCAGTTTTAGGAGAAGACACAGTTGGAATAAGCTACAATTGGTCACCATCATTTGGTTTAAATAGCAATCAAGTATTGAGCCCAAAGGTTTCTCCACCCATCACACAATGGTATCAATTGAGGATTAGAAATGCTGCCGGTTGTGAAGATGTAGATAGCATATTAGTTAAAGTAGATGAGAATGCGAACGTTAGTTTTAGCTATGTAAATTCTGCTCGTTGTTCCGGTTCTGTCTTGGAGATTGAAAACACCTCCACCAATACGGATAACTTCTTATGGAAGGTTAATGGAATTGCTCGAAGTAATGAATTTAATCCAGAATTGGGCATTGATCCATCAGATACCAATGTGGTAAGCTTGTTGGGATGGAATCAGATCTGTTCAGATTCAATTGAGAAAAAAGTTGATCCGGCAACCTTCGAAGAAATTCTTCAATTTAAAGGAACGAATGTCTTTACCCCAAATAACGACGGAATCAATGACATTTTTGATCCAGGCTTTGAGGGTGAGTTTATTGGTTGTGCTGACTTTAGAATCTATGATAGATGGGGAGAAAAGGTTTTTGACTCTAATATAGGACAGTATGGTTGGGATGGTAGAACCTTGAGAGGAAGAAGAGCTCCAGAGGGAATATACTACTACGTTATAATTGTCGCAGAAAGAGAGATTAAAGGATCTATTTACTTATCTAGGTAAAGGAAGGCAGAAGGACGTGAGTATTAAAATTATTTGGTCAATATTTTAAACTCAGTCCTTCTGTTTTTTGCTCTTCCCTCAGCGGTTGAGTTATCATCAATTGGGAGGGAAGACCCATAGCCTTTTGATTCAATTCTTGAAGCCTCGATTTCATTTTTAACTAAATATTCAACTACAGCATTCGCTCTGTTTTTAGAAAGAACTAAATTGGATTCTTGGCTTCCTACATTATCAGTATGCCCACTAACTTCTATTTTTATACTTGGGTTCTTCTCTAAAAATTGAACCAGCTTGTTTAACTCTATTTTGGATTCCTTTTTTAGTTCATATTTCGCTGTCTCGAAAAAGATGTTTCGTAGAATGATCTTTTCACCAACGTTGATGGGATGAAGAGGAACATTTTTTTTATAAGGCTCATCCTTCTTCTTATTTTTTAAATTGAAGTTATCGGAGTAGAAAAGATAACCGCTTTTACTGGCATTGAGTGCATATTCTTTTCCGTCTGGTAGGCTGACGAGAAAAGATCCGTCAACTGGGTCGGAGTACGATTCAACAACAAGTTCACCGTTTTCTAGGTTAATAAGTTCAAACCTGGCAGATAAGGGTGCTTTTGTTTTTTGATCAAAAATCTTACCGGCAAAGTAAGTAACCTGTTGTGGTTTAAATTGCTCGGGTAATTCAAAAGAGTAAAGATCTAGGTCACCATAACCTTCTTCTCTATCAGAAGCGAAATAAGCTTGAGTTCCATCTGCAGAGATTAAAAGGCTATTTTCATTTTTATGGGTGTTAATGGGAAATCCAAGGTTTATTGCTTTCCCCCATTCTCCGCTAGAGTCTTTTCTTGAAATGAAAATATCAAGGCCTCCCATCCCAAGGTGTCCATCTGAAGAAAAGTAAAGTGTTTTTCCATCAGGGTGAATAAAGACAGATTCTTCATTCCCATTTGTATTGATGTTTCGATTTAGTTTGATTGGTTTGGACCAATAATTTTCTTCATTTAGCTGAGTCATATATATGTCACCGGTTCTACTGCCGTTTCTATTTCTTTTACCTCTAACAAAGTAGAGCGTTTTCCCATCCGCAGAAAAAGAAGGTTGTGTTTCCCAATGTTGGCTGTTAATCGCTTGGCCCAAATTTATAGGACGAGTCCAAGCGGGTCCCTCTTTTGTTGAATAAAATAAGTCGCAGCTTCCTGCACCTCTTCGTTCACCTCCATAGTCGCCATAGAGCTCGCAAGCGGTAAAAATTAGCAATTGTCCATCGGCTGATAGGGAAGGAGCTCCTTCATTGTTTCCGGTATTGATGGGGGCACCAAGATTTACAGCCGTCTTCCAATTTGAGTTCTCTTTTTTAGCGATAAAAAAGTCCTCATTAAACCCAATAGGCGTGTTTGGTGCTGGTAACCTCCTTGTAAATAAGATGGTTTGATTATCAACAGTTAAACAGGGAAAGTATTCAGGATATTCACTATTTATTTCAGGCCCTAAGTTTTTGGGCTTGAACTCTACCGGATTTGTCATGGCATCAAGAGCAAATTCGATGTTGTTTAAGGCGTCTTTGGCTCTGTTTGCCTGTCCTTGATTAGCCGGCGAACTATTTAAGAATAGCTTGTAATGTTCTTCAGCTTTCGAATATTCGCCATCTTTTAATTCCAGTCCAGCTAGAAAGAAAAGGTTGTTCGGGATCGCTTCAGGATTAGAGGAAACGGCTTTGGAAAAGCTTTCTTTGGCCGTAGCATAGTCAGCTTCATCCATAGCAATGTAAGCCTGAATCGTGAGTGCTTCAACGAAGTTTGGATCTCTCTCTAGCGCCTCGTTCACTTCTTCTTTAGCTTCTTTATACTGGTGCTTTTGATAAAACTCTTGTGCCTTTTCAAAGGCTTTGGCTGCTCTTTTATCTGAGGTTGTTAAAGACTGACTTAGGGCAGTGCAGGAAAAAAGTAATTGGACGATTAATAGCAGTCCAATATTCTTTAGGGAATGTCTAAGTACTTGTGTGTTTGAAGGCTGATATTCCATTTGGGATTTTCTTTTACGTAATTGATGAGTTGAGGAGTCATTTGTTCTCTTTTACCCCATTCTACCTGCAGATATAGCTTGCAGTCGGGCTTAACTTTATTAGCATGCTTTTCAGCCCATTCAAAGTCGCTTTTATTGTAGATAACCACTTTTAACTCATGCGCCTTTTGATAATACTCTTCTTTCGGGGCTTTTCTTTTTTTAGGAGATAAGCAAACCCAATGCCACGTTCCACTTAAAGAGTATGCTCCTGAAGTTTCTATGGCAATTTCAAAGCCTTCTTTTTTTAAAAGCTCAGTTAAGGGAGAAAGATTATACATTACTGGCTCTCCACCGGTTACTACAACAAATTTGGTTTTACTTTTTTTTGCTTCTCCAACAATTTTTTCACAGTCTGTTAAAGGGTGAAGGTCGGCATCCCAACTTTCTTTTACATCACACCAATGACAGCCTACATCACATCCGCCTAAGCGAATAAAATAGGCGGGTTTTCCTTGGTGAAACCCTTCACCCTGTAGTGTATAGAATGCTTCCATGAGCGGCAAAGTGTGCCCCTCAGATAAACGAGACTTTGTATGAGCTAAATTCATTGTTACAAAATTAGTTATTCTAATCCTGGGGTATAAAAAAAGCCGATCAAGCAGATCGGCTTTATTTATAAAGTTTAATAGAATTTAGTAAACAATTAATTTTTCCCTCTTACTGCGGCCTTCAATGTCTAAAAGATAGATGCCTTTCTTAAGCTGGCTTAAATCTATGGTATGAGAAGAACCATTTAATCGCTGCTGTTTTACCATTCTTCCTTGAAGATCAAACACTCTCGCGGTAGTTTTCAAGTTTTTGTTAGAGCGAACGTTGAAGATTCCATTAGATGGGTTAGGGAAGATGCTTAATTCTTGATCTAGCTTAACTTCATCGATTGAAGTTGCTAAATCTCTCAATTCCATATCATCTAAGGCTAAATCACTTTCAAAGCCACTTCCGGTGGTAATTCTAAAACGAAGGTTGACAACTTTACCGTTGTAGTTGCTCAAGTTTATGGTTTGGTTTTGCCAAGAGTTTCCTTGGTTCCCAAATAGAGGAGTAATTATATTGTTAGTCCAATAACCATCAACTAAAACATCAACTCTGAGAACACCCATATCTGAGCCATACATATGGTACCAGAAACTGAACTCAGGCTGAACAGTATTGCTTAAGTCGAAACATGGGGAGAGAACATAGGCATCTTGACCTGTACATCCGTTAGACGCTTCTGAGTAAATGTACTTTCCGTTTGCAGTGCCTGGATTATGGTCAAAGCTTGGTCCTGTATTATTTGATGGCGTACTGCCAGTGTTGGTGCGCATATCATGCACATCTGCTACTCCATTGGGCATGTTAGCCCAACCAAAGTTTAACGAACAAGTGGTATTTCCACAATTGTTATTTGTTGAACAGGTATTAAAAGTTTCGAAATCAAAACTGTAGGGCGGTGCAAATGTAATGCCGTTATACACAGTTATGGTTTTTGAAAGGCTATCATTCAGCTCATTGCCATCATTTACTAAATCTGCAGCAACACTAATTGTTAGCTGACCAGTAGTTGCATTGATTGAATCCCTAAAGTTGAAAAACTGAAACGCATTTGGGGCCAATGGGCCTACTATTGTATCTTGAAAGATTATTCCGTTTGCATATAGCTTAACTGGAATGTTAGAAATAGTCGAATCTCCGGCGTTATTAACTGTGATGCGAATTGGTATTTTGCTCACATTACAGCCTGGTAAGTAATCAATAGTGGGAGAGTTGAATTGAGTAATGTTAATGTCATAAGGTAGCGGACAATTGATAGGAGTTTGAGGTAACTGAAAAGCATCGTTTCTTCTACTTTCAATACCACTTCCTACCGCTTTAATGCTAAACCAGTTCTCTTGGGTTAAATCTAAATTGTAGATTTTAAAGTTGGTGCTACTTGATGTTCCAATAGAGTCCATATGAGTTGCTCCAAGTTGATAGATGACATAAGATGAAGCTCCATTAACAGGGTTCCATCTCAATTGCACTGAATCAGGACAGATAAAGTCTGCAGTGAAGTTTTGAGGTTGACGCATAATGGAGAATGGGTACTGCGAAACTCCACTTACTGACCCGCGATTAACTCTAACAAGAACATCTCCGCTAGTAATACTAGGAACGCTCCAATTAACCCACCTTCTTGTACTGTTTACACTATTGCTAATGGTGTTCCAAGTTTGACCATTGTCAGCAGAGTATTGCACACTAAAGTTTCCGGTTCCATCAACAGCATCCCATCTTATAGTTTCTTGTTCACCCGGTACAAAAGACTCACCACCTGCGGGGTAAGTAACTTCAATGCTATCTGTTCTTGTTTCCCATAAAACGTAATAAGACTGCGGACCTTGAGGAATGGTAGTACCATTAATTAACACTTCGTATGTTCCGGTAGGTACGGTGTCAATAGTCACTTGTTCAACATTGTTTAAGTTATCTACTCCTCTAGTTGCAGGCGCACTAAGTAAAGCTGCATTAGGCGTAGAATTGAGCACCCATGGTCTAATGGTATCTGCATTTGGTGTCACTAAACGCATATCAAGATCATTTACCAAAGCCCTAGAGGCAACGGTAGAGCCTTCATAATCTGTCCAATAAACCATCACTCTAAGCTCCTCTAAATTTTGATTGATGGAGAAAGTATGTGAATTATTTCCTCCTTGCGAGATAGTAGAGTTTAAGTATCTATTGTCTTCTAAGAGTGACATAGCCCGATGGGCGTTTACTCTGCCCCAACCGAAGAAAAAGTCCGGTCCTGGATTACCTATATCTCTTGCGGTATTTAGCATTGAAGCTTTTATTAATCCTGACTCCGGATTAGTGCCTCCATTAATAGATCTAAAACCATGATAAAGCTGGGTGGCTAAACCTGCAATACTCGGTGCAGCAGCAGATGTTCCTCCCCCAGGAGCATAATTGTTGTTAGGGTCAGTAGACATTTGATTGGTGCCATTTGCACAAATATCAGGCTTAATTCTACCATCTTCTGATGGTCCTCGACTGCTTGAGTTTGTTAGGTTACCTTGATAATCTAAATTCCCCGTAGCTATTACTGACTTGCCTTGCTTTCTTCCTCCGGTTATGTTGCCCCATGGAGTACCAGCTCCATAGCCACAATTTGAAGAAGAGCTATTTCCTGCCGAAAATACGTGCAAAAGCTCAGGGTTCTGTCGAACTTGTTGATCAATTCCACGGGCTGTATTTTCGTAATTATTACATCCTTGACTGTAAGAAGTTGAGGTAACCACAACCCCTCTTGTATTCAAGTTGGTAACTGCATTGCCTATGTGTGGGTAACCACTTATGTTATAATAGTATAAGTAGGCTCCTGTTGCCATACCTTTAATGGTTGGGTCTAAGTTTCCTGCACCCATTGCAATTCCACTGGTCATGTCGCCATGTGTGCCACCGGGATTGGTGACAAATTGAGTAACTCTGCCCTTAATGTCAATGTGTGGGCCAATTGCTCCATCATCTGCAATGGCGATACTTACTCCAGTTCCGTCGTATTTTCTACCAAGCGCATGGTCAGAATCTAATTTATTGCCTCGGTGTAAACTTCTTGCTCTTGTGTCTTCTTTTTCTGGAGGAGCAGGAACATAATCTAAGTATTTTGTAAAAGGCTGATCGAGAAGATCTTCAATTTTTGATTCTTCGATAATTAGGTTAACAAAATCTTCATAGTAAGAAGTTTTGGAAATTTCAGCTCCCATTTGTCTTAAGCTGTTGCTTACCTCTTCGGTATTTTGATCAAGATGCAAAGCGAGTGTAAGTTCAAGCCGATCATTTCCCTGTTTAGCCCAGTCAGGATTTTCTCTCATTTTTAGCCTGTAGGCCTGTTTGAACTCTTTTACATAAGGCGTTATGGCACGTATGTTTAAATTACTCAATGATTGACTTCCTAAGTTATTAAGCTTAGCGATAAACGCACGATTAGGGATATACTCTAATAAGTTAATGCCCGCTTGGCTTAGCTCAGCTTTTTCAGCTTCAGTTGGAACCTCCACAAACTGGACTATGGAGTAGCCGTTTAAGTTATGTTGACTGCCAATTTCTTGAAGGCTAGCACTAGGGTTTTGTGCCGTTAAAGTAAGGTCTCCACTTTTAAGTTTTAAAACCGGGGAGTTTGAAGCCACCGACTGTAAACAAATAAAAGCGAATAAAGTAAGTAAGGAAACTAGTCTCATTATTTTCATGTTAAACAATTTTAAAGCCCTAAAGATACTTAAACTTTAGGTTGGGTTTATTTAACAATAAACAAGACTTTAAGACTTATGTTTAGCACCAACTTTCCAAGAAAGTGTGTAAATGAGAAGCAACCATGGAGTGCCATGCATAAGTAAGTCGAGCCAGTCCATTGCTTGCATGCCAACGGCTCCTCCACTAAGCCATTTTAGTTTTCCCCAAATGTGAGGTTCAGGATAAAAAGGTGCTAATCCCAAAGTCAAGCACAATAGAATAACAAAGGGAAAGGATAGAGGAGGCTTTTTCAATTTTCCATCCTTTTTTTCCAGGCCGTGTAACCACCTTTTAAATCTACAATATGCACAAATCCCTTATCCTCTAAGAGGTTTGCCGCTCGATTGCTTCGTCCACCAACTGCGCAGTATACATAAATGGGTTTTTTGCGATCCAACTTTTCAATGGCATTTTCAAAACTGCCATCCATTAGATTTAAGTTTTCCGCATTATCTAGGTGCCCTTGGTTAAACTCAGCTGGAGTTCTTACGTCAATTAAATAGTAGTCATTCTTGCTTTGCATGTCCTTTTTAAACTCAGCAGGAGCAAAAAGCTCTCTTTTTACCTCGGTATTTTGAGCCGGACCATTGCAGGCCATTAAAGTTGTAAGGCCAATCAATAAAAATAAATTCTTCATCATTTTTTAATTAAAAATTTGAATTCCAGGCTTGAATACCACCTTCTAAATTAAAAGCACTAAGTCCTTGCTGACTCATAAATTGGCAAGCAGTGGCGCTTCTTCCGCCTGAGCGGCAATAGACATAATAATTTTTACTTTTATCCAAGTCCATCACTTTTGCAGGAAATGATTGCTCCATTAAATTCATGTTCACAGAATTTTCAATCAAACCTTCCGCCTCTTCTTCCGGTGTTCTCACATCAATAATAACGGCTTGTGGGTCTGAATTTATTTTTTCCTTAAAAGTTTTTACATCAAGATTTTTCATGCGATTCTTCTTTATAATTTAAAAACATATTGGCCCAAATAATTTTGGATAGTGCATAATACAGGGGCGTTAATACGATTAAAAAACTACCCACCATAATGATGAAATTCCAAAATTCCATTTCAATACCTAAAATTAAGCTTGCTACCCAAAAGGTAATAATGTGCGCAACGCCAAGGGTATATGAAACATACATGGCGCCATAATAAAAGCCAGGCTCTATGTAAAGCCTACGCTTACAATTAGGGCATCTGTCATAGGTGGTCGACATATTGCTGAAATTGTAAGGATTTCTGCTCTCAAAAAACTCGCCTTCGTGACAATGAGGGCATTTGAATTTTAATATGCTGTATAGCTTCTTACCTTTTTCTAACCAGGCCATATCTCATTTAGTATTTAACAAAAGTAAGCTGCCTTGCTTAACATGCAAGTAACAATTGTTACAATCTCGCCGACATTTTTTATGAATTCCTTTACATCTTGGAAATACTGATTTAAAAGCTTGATGTTTTTTTTGATAAAAACTAAGAACTATGTTAAGAAAACGGTTGGATGAACTCTTGCTAAAATTATTTCTGTTCCGTTTAAGTGTGTTTTTTAAAAACTTGCATTAATGGGCAGGCCAAAAAAAAGGAAGGTTGACTTAATCGTTATTTCGGATGTTCACCTTGGTACGCGAGGAAGCAATGCGAAAGAACTTTTGCAGTACATGAAAAGCATTGCCCCTAAAACGGTAATCTTAAATGGAGATATCATTGATATTTGGCAATTCAAGAAGCGCTATTTTCCTAAGAGCCATATGCAAGTAATAAAACAAATAACGGCTTGGATGGCAAAGGGGGTAAGGGTTTATTATGTTACAGGAAACCATGATGAAATGCTCCGCAAGTTTGTGGGTTTTAAAATGGGCTCACTTAAAATTGTAAATAAAGTAGTTCTAAACCTTAATGGAGAAAAAGCTTGGTTTTTTCATGGCGATGTATTTGATGTAACCATGAAGCACTCTAAATGGCTAACAAAGCTAGGTTCGGTTGGTTACGATGTGCTAATTATCATCAATCGGATTGTAAATCAAGTGTCTAAACGCTTAGGAAAAGGCAAAATATCACTTTCCAAGCGGATCAAAAACAGCGTTAAGTCAGCGGTTAAGTTCATTAATAATTTTGAGCAAGTAGCGGCGGATATAGGAATTGAGAATGGCTATGAATATGTGATCTGTGGTCATATTCACCAACCGGAAATGAAAGAGTTTAGCAACAGGCAAGGCAAAATTACCTACCTAAACTCAGGCGATTGGGTAGAGAACTTAAGCAGTTTGGAATATCATAAAGGAAAATGGCGCATTTATCGCTACGACCCTAGCCATTATTCACTTGAGCTAGCCTTTAAAAGTGATACCGGCACCAATAAAGAACTCTTCCAACAAATGGTAGAGGAGTTTAAATTGTTAAGCAAAACAGTTTCATAACAAATGAAAATACTATATGCTATACAAGGAACTGGGAATGGACACATTTGCCGAGCTGCAGAGATAGTTCCTCATTTACAAAAGCATGGAGAACTTGACATATTGGTAAGTGGAATTCAAGCTGACTTGCAGTTGCCATTTCCCGTAGATTATGCTTTTAAGGGAATGAGCTTTGTTTTTGGAAAACGAGGAGGTATAGACCTTGTGAACACTTATATGAAGAACCACCTAAACCGTTTCATGACTGAAGTCAAAAAAGTGCCTGTTGAAAAATACGATCTTATTATAAACGATTTTGAACCACTCTCAGCATGGGCGGCATATATTAAAGGAAAGCCATGTGTTGGCCTAAGTAATCAAGTGGCAATTAAAACGGACGAAACTGCGGCGGCGGTAAAAGAGGATTTGATTGGTAAATTTATACTAGCACACTACGCGCCAACTTCAGCAGAATATGGCTTTCATTATGAACCTTACGCCCCGCATATTTTTAGTCCCTTAATTCGGAAGGAGGTACGTCAATTAGAGGTTAGCGATAAGGGGCATTATACCGTGTACTTGCCTGCTTATGACGACCAACGAATCATAAGAAAGTTAAGCCTCTTGTCTGATGTGCAGTGGGAGGTGTTTTCAAAGCATAGCAAGAAGGAGTATACGCATGAGAATGTGCACATTTACCCGGTTCAGCATCAAAGATTTTTACAAAGTATGGCATCTAGCAGTGGAGTGTTGTGTGCCGCAGGTTTTGGCACTACAACCGAAGCTTTGTTCTTGAAAAAGAAATTACTTGTTATCCCCCAAAAGCAGCAGTATGAGCAAGTGTGCAATGCGTTAGCACTAAAAAAGATGGGAGTAAAAGTGATTAAGCATCTGCGAAAAAAACACTTACCTAAAATTCAGAAATGGATTGAAAGTAAAGAGATTGTTGAAGTAAATTATCCTGATCAAACCGAACTCATTGTTGAAACCATTATCAACAATGAATTTCATGCTCATGATAACTATTTAGACTACATTACTTCTACTCAATTCGATGCTGCAAATTAATGGCTGATTTTTCTTCTCCCTTTCCCCCTAATTTTTACTGGGGTGCCTCTAGTTCAGCTTATCAAACCGAAGGAGTTTCTCCCTATGATGGAAAGGGGCTGAGCATTTGGGATGACTTTGCCAAGCAAAAAGGAAAGATTAAGCATGGACAACATGCCAGAGAAGCAACTAAGTTTATAAAACATTATCGACAAGACATTCATCTTTTAAAATGGATGAATTTTGGAAATTTTAGGTTTTCAATAGCCTGGTCTCGAATCTTTCCTGAGGGAATCGGAAAAATTAACCAGACAGGAGTTGACTTTTATCACCGGCTAATTGATAGCTGCTTAAACCAAGGCATTGAACCATGGATTACCTTATATCATTGGGATTTACCCTTGGTTTTAGAAGAAAAAGGAGGCTGGGTTAATCGAGAGGTATTAGACTGGTTTGCCGATTATGCCGCTTTTTGCATTCGGGAATTTGGAGACAAAGTAAAGCATTGGATGGTGCTCAATGAGCCCACAGCCTTTACCGGTTTAGGGTATTTTATGGGCATTCATGCTCCGGGGAAGAAGGGCTTGAAAAACTTTTTGCCTGCCATGCATCATACCATTCTTGCTCAAGCAGAGGTGGGGCGTTTAATTAAATCCATGAATTCAAACTTATCTGTAGGAACCACCTTTTCTTTTTCTCAGGTGGTTGCTTTTACGGAAAAGCAAAAAGATATAAGGGCGGCTCAAAGGGTTGATGCGCTTTTAAACCGACTTTTTTTGGAACCCTTACTTGGTCTAGGTTATCCCTTAGAAGAGCTTCGAGACTTTTCGAAAGTAGAGCGCTATGTGAAAGTTGACGATGAGCAAAAGATGGCTTTTGATTATGATTTTATTGGAGTTCAGAATTATAGCAGAGAAATAATAAAAAGCTCGATTTGGATGCCTATTGTAAAAGCCAAACTAGTAACGGCTGAGAAAAGAAAAGTAGAGAGAACTGCCATGGACTGGGAAAATTATCCACAAGCATTGTATCACGTTTTAAAGGATTTGAAAGCATACCCTAATTTACCTCCACTAGTTGTAACTGAAACCGGAATTGCTTTAGAAGATAAGGTGAGCAATGAAGGAACCATTCCCGATCAAAAGCGAATCGCCTTTTACAAGAGAAGTACATCTTGTGTAAGAAAAGCCATTCAGGAAGGAGTGGACGTTAGAGGCTATTTTGCTTGGTCCTTAACCGACAATTTTGAGTGGGCTGAAGGATATCGTCCGAGGTTTGGTTTAGTTCACATCGAATATGACAAACAAAAAAGAGTCCCGAAGGACTCTGCATTTTGGTTTAAAAATTTTCTCTCTGCCGATTAGTAGCCTGATTTAGATTTTACTTCTAACTCTCCGCTTTTATCAAAATAAAGAGTTGAAACCTCACCTTTGTCACTTTCAAGCTGAAGAATATAAGAATGCTCTTTATTATCTGCTATTCTTTTATAGAATTCCACTACTTCCCAATATTTCTTGTTTGTTTTCTCTTTTCCTTCTTTCAATTTTTCAGGAGCTTTATTCCAGTCCATTAAAATTCGGTCTTCTATAAATAAACCTTCATCGTTATACCTACTGAACATTTGCTCGCCATCAGCTTGGTATTTTGCTTCAAAACGTCCTCTGAACTCTCTCCATTCTTCTACTTTAGCGGTGGGATGTTGATTGGCAAAGGTTTCTCTAACTTCTACCGGAACTTTCGACTCCATTAATGGTTCAAAGGCATCAGCGGTTTGAGCTTTGGAGAATTGAATTAATAAAATTAGAAAGGTAATAAGTGTTATGCTTCGCATAATTTATTTGGGTTTTGGTTTGTATTATGTTTAACAAGCTGAAATTAAAGAAGTTCATTTGCAACATTAGCCAATTCTGAGCGCTCACCTTTTTCTAAGGTCACATGGGCATAAAGCGGGTTTCCTTTTACGCGATCTATTAAGTACGACAAGCCATTGCTGTGTTCATCCAAGTAAGGGGTGTCTATCTGATTGATATCTCCGGTAAAGATCATTTTGGTGTTTTCACCGGCACGAGTAATAATAGTTTTCACCTCATGTGGGGTTAAATTTTGAGCTTCATCTACTATGAAAATAATATCAGAAAGGCTTCTTCCTCTAATGTAAGCCAGTGGTGTAATAATAATCTTCTCATTTTTTTGCATTTCGCTAATCTGCTTGTGCTTTTTGTCCATCTCACTAAATTGGTTTTTAATGAATTTAAGATTGTCCCACAAAGGCTCCATGTAAGGATTGATCTTATCTTTTATGTCTCCAGGCAAGTAACCAATGTCCTTGTTACTTAATGGAACAATGGGACGAGCTAAAATAATTTGTTTAAAATTTCTTCTTTGCTCAATAGCCCCGGCTAAAGCCAAAAGTGTTTTGCCAGTTCCGGCCACACCTTGTATGGTGAGTAACTTAATGTCGGGGTTTAACATGGCATGTAAAGCAAAAGCCTGTTCTGCATTTTTTGGAATAATACCGTATGCAGAAATTTTCTCTACTCGATCAAGACGTTTTTCTATGGGATTGAAAAAGGCAAGACTGGAGGCCTTTCCATTCTTTAAAATGTAATAGTGATTATTCTGAGCTTGATTTCCCAAAAAGCTGCAATCTTCTAAAAACCCCTTGTCGTATATTTCTTTAATAACTTCAGAGGGAAGGTCTTCAATCTGCTTTTTGCCCATGTGAATGTCACTCACATCTTTTACTTTTCCGGTATTGTAGTCTTCTGCCGGTAGGCTAAGTGCTTTTGCTTTTATCCGAAGGTTAATGTCTTTGGTAACCAAAATTACCTTCTTGTCTTTTTCTTCGGTTTGCAGGTTAAGTGCCGCGTTCAAAATCTTGTGGTCGCCCTTCTTCTCATCAAATACCTTTTCCGCATTGACTTTGTTCTTTCCGCCATTCATAATAATCTTAAACTTCGACTTTTTCCCTTTTAATGGGATCCAATTTTGCAACGTATGTTCCGCAGAAAGCTTATCGACAATTCGGGTGAATTCTCGAGCTTCAAAATTCTTGGTGTCATTACCTCGCTTAAAATTATCTAACTCTTCTAATACTGTAATGGGAATGGCAATGTCATTGTCTTCGAAGTTCATAAAGGAATTATGATCGTGAATAATGACAGAGGTGTCGAGCACGTAGACCTTTTTGGTTGCTTTTTTCTTTGTAGGCATGGAAAGTTTTTTAGGTGAGTCAGACAAAATAGATGAAATGTTGAATAAATGTAAATCCAAAATAGTCTCTGCCTCAATCCTTTCCAGAAAGAAATCAACTTTGCATTATTAATAAGTTTCGAAGAAGATTAAGACTAGCTTAACTTTGGAATTGCTCCTTTTCTACTTGGTCTAGAATAAGCTTTGTTGCGCCGGTGCGTTCTTGAACATATTTTTTGGCTTGGGCTGATGCTTTTTTTAATTGTTCAGGATTACTCAGTAGCTTGTCAATTTGGGCTTTAAACTCAGAAGTGTTTTGAACACAATATCCACCACCGCATTTTAAGAGGTCTTTGGCTTCTTGAAACCGTTGATAGTTTGGGCCAAAAACTACGGGTATTCCATAAACAGCAGCTTCAAGGGTATTGTGGATGCCTTTTCCAAATCCCCCTCCAATAATTGCAATGTCTCCAAAGCGGTATAGCTTGGACAGCATTCCAATGCTGTCAATAATTAATACTTGGTAGTTGCTTAGCTTATCGCCCTCTTTAGCTTGGGTATATCGAATGCTCGATTTAAAATGAGTTTGAATTTTTAAAATTTTTTCTTCCTCAACTTCGTGTGGAGCCAGAATGATTTTTACACCTGTATTTTCTTTTAAAAGGGATTTTGCGAAGCTCATTTCCTTTTCCCAGGCACTGCCAAAAATGAGGCACTTCTTGTCGTCCTTAAAATCTTCTATTGTTTTTGATTGAAAGGACTCTTGCGCCAATTTGAATACTCTGTCAAATCGGCTATCACCGCTAATGGTAACATTTTCGTAGCCGATGGCATTTAGGAGGTCTCTCGATTCTTTATTTTGAACAAAAAAGTGTGTAAAGGCGGTAAGTTTAGCGGCAAACCACTGGCCATAGAATTGAAAAAATTGCTGTGCTTTCCAAAATATTCCGGAGATCAAATAGGTTGGAATTTGCTTGTTTTTAATTGCGATCAAAAAATTGAACCAGAACTCATATTTTACAAAAAAGATGGCATCAAAATTTCCTAACTCTAAAAAGCGTTTGGCGTTTTGTTTTGTGTCGATTGGCATGTAAGTGACCAAGTCGGCGAGTTGATAATTTTTTTGCACCTCGAAGCCCGAAGGTGAAAAAAAAGTTAAGAGGATATAAGGGGCGGGATTTTGCTTTTTTAACTCTTCGATCAAAGGGCGAGCTTGTTCAAATTCACCTAATGAAGCACAGTGAACCCATACTTTCTCTTGTTTTACCGATTGTAATGTCTCAATTTCTTGCCATAGCTTTTTTCTGCCCGCGACAAATGCTTTGGCTTTGGGGTTAAAAAGAGAGGCCGCTTTGATGGCTAAAGCAAGTAAATGTATAAATACTAGGTAAAGAAAACCCATTGCCGCCTTCTTTAGTAATAATAAAACTCGTCGGAAGTTCTGCTTCTAAACGGTATGGTCCAGCCAAATCTAAATCCGTACAAGAGGTCCAACTTTTGTTCCGTGTCAAAAGATCGAGTATCGTAATTGTATTTTCTTCTATTTTTTGTGAAGCCTTGTTGCACCTCGAAACCCAAATAAAAGTTCAGTAAATTCCGTTTCCCAAAGTATTGATAGCCAACAAACTGACGGCTTGAAATGCCGGTGTGAAGACGGTCGTACCCTTTCAGCATCTCATCACTCAATTGAAATACATCTCCATCTCGATAATCTACCTTAGTTCGATGTTGAAGGTACCCTATGCCGGCTTGAATCATCACTCCAGAGTTAGGGTTAGTTGACAGCCAAGGAAAAACCTTTCCTGCTGAGGCATATATAGAAAGTCCTCGTAATTCATAAACAAGTTTGATCAATTCGCCATCAGAATCTATAACATCTCCGGCTTCATTAATAATATCATTAAGAAAACCTCTAGTTTTAACATTTCCTCCAAAATGATACATGCCCTCTATTTCAAATTGCCAATTTGAAGCTAGTTTAATGCCAAGCGCTCCGCCTACTTGATGAGAGATGCCGTATCGGTCTTCAAAGTCTCCACCTGGATTTAAGTACCCATATTGAAAGCGAATGTAAGGGATGGATTCAGCACTGACTTGGCTGCTGTCTTGGGCGAGGGAGATTGTCCCGAAGCAAAGGCATAAAAGAGCTAGCATAAAAAACCTCATAGGGCGAAATTACCAATAGTTTTTCAGCAGAAAACTTCACTAAAAAACCTATCTTCGCGGCCTACATTAAAGTGCTGAATATGCGAGATATTCAAATGGTCGACTTAAAAGGCCAATACGAAAAAATTAAAGAAGAAGTTGATTCAAGAATACAGAAGGTAATCGAATCTGCCGCCTTTATTAATGGCCCTGAAGTTAAGCGTTTTCAATCAGAACTTGAGCAATATTTGCAAGTTAAGCATGTAATCCCTTGTGCAAATGGCACGGATGCATTGCAAATTGCCTTGATGTCGCTCGGTTTAAAGCCAGGCGATGAGGTGATTACAACAACCTTTACTTTCGTTGCTACCGCAGAAGTAATTGCGCTGTTGCAGCTAAAGCCGGTCTTGGTAGATGTAGATCCTGATTCTTACTTGATTGACACAGCTAAAGTAAAAGAAGAAATAACAGATAAGACCAAAGCAATTATACCGGTTCATCTTTTTGGGCAATGTGCCAATATGGAGGAAATATCAGAGATTGCAGCAGAGCACAATTTATTTGTGGTTGAAGATGCAGCGCAATCAATTGGTGCTTCATATCATTTTAAATCAGGTCATTCAAAGCAATCTGGAACCATTGGCGACTTTGGTTGTACCTCATTTTTTCCTTCGAAGAACTTAGGTTGTTATGGAGATGGGGGAGCCTTATTTACCAATAATGACGACTTAGCTGAAAAGGCAAGAATGGTTGTTAATCATGGAATGAAGGAACGTTATTATCATGATGAAATTGGGGTAAACTCACGATTGGATAGTATTCAGGCAGCAGTTTTAAGTACTAAGCTTAACCATTTAGATCATTACAACAACTCACGCCGTTCTGCTGCCTGGGGGTACGATCAAGCGTTTGCTGACATTGATGATTTGACGACACCAAAGAGAGAAAAGAACTCCTGCCATGTTTTTCATCAGTATACCATGAAGGTCAAAAATGGCAAAAGAGATGCTTTAAGGGAGTATTTAACTCAAGCAGGAGTGCCGGCCATGATATATTATCCTGTGCCATTGCATCAGCAGAAAGCCTATCGAGATGAGCGTTACGGCGATGGCACCTTTCCAATAGCTGAGCAACTTGCCAAAGAGGTAATTTCATTACCCATGCACTCTGAGCTAGATACGGAGATGCTTTCAAGAATTACAAAGACAGTTAAAGAATTTTTTAAATCATAAACAATGAAAATTGCAGTAGTAGGAACAGGCTATGTTGGCCTAGTAACCGGAACATGTTTGGCAGAAACAGGAAACGAAGTAACCTGTGTTGACATAGATGAAGAAAAAGTAAAGAAAATGCAAAATGGGATTGTACCCATTTATGAACCGCATTTAGATGTGCTTTTCGAGCGAAATATTAAGCAGAATCGTCTGGATTTTACAACCAATTTAGAAGAGGCAATTAAAGATGCGACCGTCATTTTCTTAGCCTTGCCAACTCCTCCCGATGAAGATGGGTCGGCAGACTTGTCCTATGTTTTGGGTGTTGCTGAGCAACTTGGCAAAATGATTACTGATTATAAAATCATCATTGATAAATCTACTGTTCCGGTGGGAACCGCAGAGAAGGTAAATGCTGCGGTAGCAAAAAGTGCAAAAGTAGATTTTGATGTAGTTTCCAATCCGGAGTTCTTGAGAGAAGGTTTTGCAGTGGATGATTTTCTAAAACCTGATCGAGTTGTTATTGGAACAAGCTCTGACAAGGCAAAAAAGATCCTGGAGGAACTTTATAAGCCTTATGTTCGTCAAGGAAATCCCATTTTATTTATGGACGAAAAGTCGGCAGAATTAACCAAATATGCTGCAAACGCTTTCTTGGCGACCAAGATTACATTTATGAATGAAATCGCTAATTTTTGCGAGGAAGTTGGAGCAGATGTTGATGCCGTTCGAGTTGGAATCGGTTCTGATACAAGAATTGGAAAACGTTTTTTGTTCCCCGGTATAGGATATGGTGGAAGTTGTTTTCCAAAAGATGTTCAAGCTTTAGCTAAATCGGGAAAAGAGGTAAATTATGAATTCAAGATTTTGGATTCTGTAATGGAAGTGAACCAAAAGCAAAAAACAGCGCTTATTCCAAAGATTTTAAATCATTTTAATGGTGATATAAGTGGAAAGAGAATTGCACTATGGGGATTAGCATTTAAGCCTGATACAGATGATATAAGAGAAGCGCCAGCTTTATACTTAATTGATGAATTATTGAAAGCGGGAGCTACCATCTCAGCTTTTGACCCTGAAGCAATGGCTAACGTACAAGCTAAATTGGGAGATAAGATCAACTTTGCTTTAAGTGCTTATGATGCCTGTGAGAAAGCCGATTTCTTAGTAATTGCTACAGAGTGGTCTGTATTTAGAACCCCTAACTTTGAAAAATTAAAGGCTAGCTTAAAAGAAAAATTAATCTTTGATGGACGGAATCTATATGACCTCGAGCACATGAGAGAGGAAGGTTTTACTTATGTTAGCATTGGAAGAAACAAAGTAAGTCAGTAAAAATGAAAAGAGTTCTCATTACAGGAGCAGCCGGCTTTTTGGGTTCGCACCTTTGCGATCGTTTTATTAAAGAAGGTTATGCCGTGGTTGGCATGGACAACCTAATTACTGGAAATATCCAAAATTTAGAACACCTCTTTCCGTTAGAACAATTTGAGTTTTACAATCATGATGTTTCCAAGCATGTTCATGTGGCCGGCAACTTAGATTATATATTGCATTTTGCATCACCAGCTAGCCCGATTGACTACCTCAAGATTCCGATTCAGACTTTAAAAGTGAGTTCTTTAGGAACACATAATTTGCTTGGTCTGGCCAAGAATAAAAAGGCTAAAATTTTGGTAGCTTCTACTTCTGAAGTTTATGGAGACCCACTGGTGCACCCTCAAACCGAAGATTATTGGGGCAATGTAAACCCCATTGGTCCGCGCGGAGTATATGACGAAGCGAAGCGTTTTCAGGAAGCAATCACCATGGCTTACCACACATTTCATGGTTTAGAAGTTGGGATTGTAAGAATTTTCAATACCTACGGCCCAAGAATGAGGCTGAACGACGGAAGGGTGCTGCCTGCCTTTATTGGTCAGGCACTAAGAGGAGAGGACTTAACTGTTTTTGGAGATGGATCCCAAACACGGTCTTTTTGTTATGTAAACGATTTGGTAGATGGAATTTACAGACTGTTGCAAAGTGATTATCCGCAGCCTGTTAATATTGGAAATCCAGATGAAATCACCATTTTGGATTTTGCAAAAGAAATAGTGAAGCTAACGGGTACCGACCAAAAAATTATTTTTAAGGACCTTCCTAAAGACGACCCTATGCAACGCCAGCCGGAAATATCAAAAGCAAGAGAACTCCTGAACTGGGAGCCAAAAGTCAGCCGTTCGGAGGGTCTGAAAATCACATATGATTACTTCAGATCATTGTCTGAAGATGAGCTTTATAAAAAAGACCATAACGACTTTACAAAATACATTAAGAAGTAATGAATTACTTTGCACATGAGACTGCTGTTATTGATGAAGGCTGCCAAATAGGAAAAGGTTCTAAAATATGGCACTTCACCCACGTAATGCCCAATAGTGTTATAGGTGATAACTGCAACATAGGGCAAAATTGCCTGATTTCACCCGAAGTGATTTTAGGAGAAAAAGTGAAGGTGCAAAATAACGTTTCTATATACACAGGTGTAAAGTGTGAAGACCATGTGTTCTTGGGGCCTTCAATGGTTTTTACCAATGTGCTGAATCCGAGAAGTGCTGTGAATCGGAGAAATGAGTATGTCCCGACTCTTGTTAAAAAAGGTGCCACAATAGGGGCTAATGCCACAATTGTTTGTGGAATAGAGTTAGGGCGCTTTTGCTTTATTGGAGCCGGTGCTGTAATTCTTAAGTCAGTGCCGGATTACGCCTTGATGGTCGGAAATCCGGCTAAACAAATTGGCTGGATGAGCGAATTCGGTCATCGATTGAATTTTAATGAAGATGGAGAAGCCATTTGTCCCGAATCTAAAGAGACTTATAAGCTAATATCAAACCAAGTAACAAAAAAATAACTATGTCTATTTACCAAGACATTATTGACGGAAAGGAAAAGATAGCCGTGATTGGCCTAGGGTACGTTGGTCTACCTATCGCTTTAGCCTTTGCTCGTGAAGTAGGAGTGATAGGTTTTGACATTAACCAAGAGCGGGTAGAAATGATGAAAAAGAACATTGACCCAAGTGAAGAACTAGGACCTGAAGCTTTTACTGATTGTGACATTTCCTTCACCGCTCAAATTGAGGACCTGAGAGCGGCAAAGTTTTTTGTGGTAGCAGTTCCAACACCAATCGATCACCATAATTTACCTGACTTGAAGCCTTTACTGTTAGCCTCAAAATCGGTTGGTAAAGTTTTAAAAGAAGGCGACTATGTAGTCTTTGAATCCACTGTTTACCCCGGCTGTACTGAAGAAGATTGTGTTCCGGTATTGGAAAAGGTGAGCGGTTTACAAAGAGGTCAATTTTCAGTAGGATATTCTCCTGAAAGGATCAACCCAGGAGACACTGAGCACACCTTAGAAAATGTCGTAAAAGTGGTTTCAGGAGACAATGAAGAGTCTCTAGAAGAAATTGCTAAAGTATATGAGTTGGTAGTAGAGGCAGGAGTGCACCGTGCAGAAAGTATTAAAGTAGCAGAGGCTGCAAAGATTATTGAGAACACCCAAAGAGACGTAAACATTGCACTAATTAATGAGCTATCTATCATTTTTAATAAAATGAATGTCAATACTTATGATGTATTGAGAGCAGCAGGAACCAAGTGGAACTTTTTAAATTTTCAACCTGGTTTGGTTGGCGGCCATTGTATTGGCGTTGATCCATACTATTTAACCTTTAAGGCTAAAGAGTTTGGTTACCATGCTCAAGTCATTAACTCGGGAAGGTCAGTGAATGATGGTATGGGCGCTCATATTGCTAATACCATTATGAAGGAAGTAGTTTCTAGGTTTCAAAAAAGTGATGGAGCTAAAGTATTGGTAATGGGAGCTACCTTTAAAGAAAACGTGAGTGATATTAGAAACTCAAAAGTGGTGGATGTGGTAAATGAATTGGAGTCATTCGGCCTACGAGTAGAGGTAACCGACCCTCACGCTTCATCAGATGAGTTGAAGAAACACTATGGTTTCAGCCTAGTTGATGAAATTGGTAACGATTATCACGCAGTTTTAGTGGCCGTCAATCACAGTCCTTATTTAGAGTACGACGAAGATTTCTACCAAAATATACTAAAAGAAGATGGTTTCATGTTTGATGTGAAAGGATCCCTAAAGTCGAAGATTAAAAATCTAAAATACTTGAGTTTGTAATATGTCATACAAGAAAAATATATTAATTACAGGAGGGGCAGGCTTCATCGGTTCGCATGTTGTTCGTCTATTCGTCAACAAATACCCTGATTACCGAATTGTAAACTTTGATAAGTTAACTTATGCTGGTAATCTAGAAAACCTCAAAGACATTGACCAAAAAGAAAACTATGTTTTTCAGAAGGGCGATATAGTGAATGAGACAGATGTTGAGCAAGCTTTCAAGGATTATAACATTGATGCTGTAATCCATTTAGCAGCTGAGTCTCACGTAGACCGCTCCATTACTAACCCCTTGGAGTTTATTGTTACCAATATTAATGGAACTGCATGTTTAATGAATGCAGCAAAGAAACATTGGGGCGCTAATTTCGAAGACAAGTTATTTTATCACGTATCAACCGATGAGGTCTATGGCTCATTAGGTGAAAGTGGATACTTTACGGAAGAAACTTCCTATGATCCAAGAAGCCCTTATTCAGCTTCTAAAGCCAGCTCTGACCATTTAGTAAGAGCATACCATCACACCTATGGTTTTCCGACAGTAATTTCTAATTGCTCGAATAACTACGGCGCCAATCAGTTTCCTGAAAAGTTGATTCCTCTATTTATCAATAACATTAAAAACGAAAAGTCACTTCCTGTTTATGGCAAGGGTGATAATGTTAGGGATTGGTTGTGGGTAAATGACCATGCTGATGCCATTGATGTTATTTTTCATAAAGGGAAAAAGGGTGAAACCTACAACATAGGAGGCAATAATGAATGGAAAAACATTGACCTGATCAAAGCACTTTGTAGCATTATGGATAAAAAGCTTGGACGCGATGAAGGAAGCTCAGAAAAGCTAATAACCTATGTAAAAGATAGGCAAGGGCATGATAAACGATATGCCATTGATGCTACTAAATTGAAAAACGATCTTGGTTGGGAGCCTTCCATTGAATTTGACCAAGGTCTAGAGAAAACTGTAGAATGGTACTTAAATAATGAAGAGTGGTTAAGTGGTGTTACTTCAGGTGAGTATCAAAACTATTACAACGAACAATACCAAAGCCGTTAGGCATGTACGAAACTCCCTTTCATAAAGAAGATTTATCTAAATACAACTTCCTGATTGCAGGCGGAGGTGGTTTCATTGGATCTAATCTAGTTGCTTACCTTCTTCAACACGGCGCAAAAAAAGTTAAGGTTTTAGACAACTTTGCTAATAGCGACCGTGGAAATTCGGAAGAGTTTTTTAAGCATGATAACTACGAACTAATCCAAGGCGACATCACCCATTATGAAGACTGCTTAAAAGCAACAGAGGGCATTGACTTTGTTAGCCACCAAGCAGCTTTAGGCTCAGTGCCTCGTTCCTTAAAAATGCCAAGAGCAACAAACGAAGCCAATGTAAGTGGTTTTGTTAACATGTGCACGGCAGCTCGTGAAAATGGAGTGAAGCGAATGGTGTATGCCAGCTCTTCTTCTGTCTACGGCGACAGTCAAAAAATGCCAAAAATAGAGGCAGAAATTGGTAAACCATTGTCGCCTTATGCAGTTAGTAAACTTACTAATGAACTATACGGAAAGGTCTTTTTCGATAATTACGGACAAGAGCTAATTGGATTGCGGTACTTTAACGTTTTTGGACCTAGACAGAGCCCTAAAGGAGCCTATGCTGCAGTTATTCCGCTTTTTATTCAAGCCTTGAAAAAAGAGCAATCTCCTTTTATAAACGGAGATGGTAAGCAAACCAGAGATTTTACTTTCGTTGAAAATGCAGTTCAAGCTAACATTAAAGCCTTATTTACGGAAAAGAATGAAGCCTTGGGAGAAGTCTTCAATGTTGCGGTTGGAGAGCGGTTTAGTTTAGTTGAACTTTTCGACTTTTTAAATGAGATTATCGGCGTAGATGTCGCAGCTGTTCATCGCGAAGAAAGAGCCGGTGACATTCGTGACTCTCTTGCAAATATTGATAAAGGCCGAGAACTTTTGGGCTACGATCCTCAAGTTCGTTTTAAGGAAGGACTAGAAAAAACAGTCGAGTGGTTTAAGTCCCACGACTTTAAATAGTTAAAATAGAATGCTTAACTTTTAACCTTATGAGCTGGTTCAGCAAACTATTTAAAAAAGAAGAAAAACTTGAACCCATTGATTTGGGTCAACTTAAGGTAGACTTTCATTCACATTTAATTCCGGCAATTGATGATGGATCAAAAGACATGGAAGACTCCCTCACCATGCTACGTCGCTTTAAGGAGTGGAGATACCAAAAGGTAATTACAACTCCACATGTCATGTCAGATTTTTACCGAAACAGTCCGGAAACAATACTCAACGGTAAAGAGGACGTATTGAAAGAGCTTCAAAAACAAAACATTGAACTTGAGTTTGAAGCTGCGGCTGAGTATTATTTAGACGAAACTTTAGAAGCAAAGATAAAGGCCAAAGAACTGCTCACTTTTGGTGATAATTATGTATTGTTTGAGCTGCCCTTTATCTCAGAACCTCCAAATTTAGCCTCTGCTATCTTCGAAATGCAAACCAATGGTTACAAACCAATCTTAGCTCATCCCGAGCGCTATGGTTTTTGGTATAAGGACTTTGAGAATTACCATGAGATGAAGAATAAAGGAGTGCACTTGCAACTGAATATTCTTTCCTTCATTGGTCACTACTCTCCGGAAACTCAAAAAATTGCAGAGCGATTGGTTGATGAAGGTTTAGTGAGCTTTTTAGGCACTGATTGCCACAACCAAGTGCATCAAGAGTTAATTGAAATCGCTCGCAGAAAACCATATGTGCATAAATTGATTGAAAGTGGAAAGCTACTCAACCACACGCTTTAATCAGATAATATTCACTTCCCTTTCGAGTTCAATTCCAAACTTGTCATAAATGGAATCCAAGATTCTTTGTGAGAGCAAGTATATTTCTTCGCCGCTGGCATTTCCATGGTTAACTAAAACCAAAGCCTGCTTATCGTGAACACCATAATCTTTTTCGCGAAAACCTTTCCATCCTGCCTGCTCAATAAGCCAACCGGCGGCTAACTTAAACTGCCCCTTTTCCAAGGGATAGGCCGGAAGTTCTTTAAAATCAGTTTTTAATCGTCGATGTTCTTCTTCAGAAACAATCGGATTTTTGAAGAAGCTGCCTGAGTTGCCTAATTCATTCGGGTCGGGAAGTTTGCTTTGACGAATTTGAATTACAGCATCAGATATTACTCTGATAGTCAATTCATCTTTTTTTACGCCATTCCTTTCAAGTTGATCTCTTATTGCTCCGTAGTCGATATTAAAGGATGGCTTTTTATTTAATCGAAACACCACGGAACTGATTAAATATTGATTTCGATGAGTAGTTTTAAAAATGCTTGATCGGTAATCCAATTTACACTCTTGATTACTGAAGGTATGGAGACTCCCATCGCCTCTTTTAATGCAGTGAACCGCTTCGATCACACTTTTAACTTCAACGCCATAAGCGCCAATGTTTTGCATGGGACTAGCCCCTACATTACCCGGAATTAAAGAAAGGTTTTCAATTCCGGCGAAACCTTTGTCAATGCAATGCAAGACAAATTCATGCCAATTTTCGCCCGCGCCAACCCTAAGCCAAACATGGTCCTCATCTTCCTTTATTTGTTCAATGCCTTTAATTTGATTTTGCAAAACCAAACCATCGTAATCCGATCTTAAAAGCACATTACTACCTCCACCCAGAATCAAAATCTTGCTATAATCTTGGGCTATTTTGCTAAAAAAACCTTGTGCCTCTTTGGTGTTTTGCAAAGCCAAAAAATATTTGGCTTTCGCTTCGATGCCAAAGGTGTTGAAAGCTTTTAGTGAGATGTTTTGTTCAATCTTCATTTGAACAAAGATAGTGGGTTAGCGAAGGCAATAGCCTCTCTGTGATAAACGTTTTATTAACTTCAATTCGTTCATGAGTGAATTACGTTCCGATTTAAATTAAAAAATGCTCATTTTCGCTACTTATGCAGAGGGCCAAAAAAATCTTTGTTTCTGTTAGCTCTGACTTGTCTACCGATCAAAGAGTTCAGAAAACCTGTCGTTCTCTAGTTAAGGGTGGCTATTCTGTTGAACTTATAGGTCGAAGGCTTCCTTCTAGCAAGCCACTCAAAAATGAGATATTTCGTCAATATCGATTAAACTTGCCGTTTACGAAGGGAGCTGCCTTTTATGCAACTTTTAATATTGCCTTGTTTATTAGGTTGCTATTTAGTAAGGTTGACATTTTATATGCTAATGACCTAGACACTTTGCCGGCAAACTATCTCATAGCAAAACTTAAGCAGATACCTCTGATCTACGATAGCCATGAATATTTTACTGAAGTTCCTGAACTACAGAAGAGAAAAAAAGTTAAAAAGATTTGGGAGAGGATAGAAAAAAGAATCCTACCTAATTTGAAGTACGCGATAACCGTTAGCAAACGTATTGCTGAAGCCTATCAAAGTAAATATGGTTTGAAGATGCGATTGGTACGAAATTTTCCCAATAAGGAAGAGGCAACAATTGTGCAAACCAAAAAAAGACAGATCATATATCAAGGGGCTTTAAATTTAGGAAGGGGTTTAGAAGACTTACTTCAAGCGATGCCTTTTGTAGAGAACGCCTACTTAGTAATTGCCGGAGGTGGTGACTTGGAAGAGCAGCTGAAAGAACTTAGAGATCGCTTAGAGTTACAGGAAGAAGTACAATTTTTGGGCCGAGTTGACCCCATTGACTTAAAAAAACAAACACAAAAAAGTATGCTGGGGGTATCCTTAGAAAAAGACTTGGGGCTGAATTACCGCTTTGCACTTCCCAATAAGTTATTTGACTACCTGCAGGCTGCTACTCCAATTCTATATGCAAACTTGGTTGAATTTAAAGATTTGATTCAAGGTGTTGCTGTGGGAGAGGAATTGGAGAGCAGAAAACCAGAACTACTGGCAAAGCAAATCAATCGAATGCTAGACAGTATTAGTCAAAAAGAATGGCAAGCAAACTGTTTAAAGTTAGCAGAAGTTTACACTTGGGAGAAAGAGGAGGTAGTCTTGCTTAAATTGCTGAAGGAGGTTGAGCAAAATGCTTAGTATTTGTATTCCTTTTTATAATTATCCCAACTATAAACTGGCAAATGATCTGTGGCATCAAATAGAAAATGTAAACGAAAAGGTAGAACTTTTAGTGATTGATGATGCATCGGATTTAAATCTAAGGCCTCAAGCAAGTAAGTTTGAGAAGGGTGTGAAATTCATTCAACTCCAAAAAAATCTAGGTAGAGCAAAAGTGAGAAATCACTTTTTGAAAAATTGCATGTCAGAACACCTGCTCTTCATCGATGGAGACTCTCAATTGATCACTACTTCATTTCTTAAAGATTACTTGAAAGTGCTTCAAAAGTCAAAAGCAGAAGTAATTTGTGGAAGGAGTGTTTATCCCGAAAAAAAGCCTCCTAAACAAAGGAGGTTAAGATGGTTGTACGGAAAACGAATAGAAGCACAAGATGTTGAATCGCGAAGCGAGTCTCCTTATCAAGCTTTTATGACTAACAACTTTATTATCAAACAATCGCTTTTAGTAGAGCTTCCCTTTGAGGAAAGAATAGTCAATTATGGACATGAAGACACCTTAATGGGTTTTCGCTTGCAACAAGCTAAGTGTACCATTGAGCATATTAACAATCCTGTGCTTAATGCTACCACAGAAGAAAACAGTTTATACCTAAAAAAAACGAAGGAAGCGGTTCGAAACTTGATTGATATTCAATTATGGGTTGAAGACAAAGATGCTTTTGTGGAGCATGTGAAGCTCGCTCGCTTTTATCGTAAAATCAATCAACTAGGATTGGCCGGATTTTTTGGTTTTATTTACTCTTTTTTTGGAAAACAGATGGAAAGTTATTTCACAAAAGGAGGGAATAGCTTAAAGCTCTTCACCTTATGGAAACTGACTTACTACAGTGTGGAATTTAATCGTAGGCCCTAGTCTTTAGAAGGAGGGATAGTTGGTTCCGGTTCCGTAATGGTTTCATTTTCAAATTGTAAAATTCGACCGGGAAACTTGCGAATTAATTCGTAATCATGCGTAGCTACTAACACTGCTTTGTTGTTTTGGCTTATGGAAACCAATAACTTCATGATTTCAATGGAGGTCTCAGGATCCAAATTACCAGTTGGCTCATCCGCCAGAATTATTTCAGGATCATTTAAAAGGGCTCTTGCAATGGCTACTCTTTGTTGTTCTCCGCCTGATAATTCATGTGGCATTTTAAAACCCTTGTTTCCTATGCCAACTTTCTCAAGTACAACCTGAATCCCTTCTTTTATTTCTTTTTTGCTTTTCCAACCTGTGGCGCGCATTACAAACTTTAAATTGTCGTTGATGGTGCGGTCAGATAATAACTGAAAGTCTTGAAACACAATGCCAATCTTTCTTCTTAAAAATGGAACGTTTTTCCGCTTTAAGTCATGCAACTCAAAACCGGCAACCGATGCCTTGCCCTCTTTTAATTTTAATTCTGCATAAAGTGTTTTTAGAAAACTACTTTTTCCACTACCGTTTTTTCCCACCAAATAAACCATTTCACCTTTCTCAATTCGCAAACCGAGGTTAGATAAAACCAAGTGTTTCTTTTGAAACACATTTACACTGTTCAATTCAATTAAGGCTGTTCCTGGCATAGGTTATTTTTAAAACAAAGATATAAAAGCCAAAGGCATATCTTTCAAAGGTGCTTTAGTTTCCTGAATCAAGCTAATAATCAAGGCAATTATATCAACAAAAATGCGTTGATAACTTCAATCTTAAAGCCTCTCTATGCTTAAGGATAGAGCTACTTTTAACTAATGTATTCAGCTTGAATTAGAGGGAGAAATTGTCGGTGATAAAATTAGTAGTTAGATCAATTGTATTTTTACTCTTGTTGGTGCTAGGGCTTGGTTATTCCAGTCAAACCCTCTGCGCTCAGCAAAGTTTAGTGTTTCAAGAGCGCTACCCAGATTTTAGAAATGCACTTGATCTTTACGAGAAAGAAAAGTTTTATCCTGCTCAGGAGTACTTTGATAAAGTGGTTAATTCCATCCAAGATGTTCACTCAGAAGTTCGGATCGAAGCAGAATACTACCGAGCGTTGTGTGCCATTCATTTGTTTCATGATAATGCTGCAGCTTTATTGCAAGGGTTTATTGAAAGGCACCCTGAAAGCCCTTACTTAACCTCCGCCTACTTCCAATTAGCGAATTTTAAGTTTAGGAAAAGAGATTACAATGATGTTTTAAAGCACCTAGAATCTATAGATCCCTTAGATTTGGCAAGTTCAGACCGAGCTGAATATCACTTTAAGAAAGGGTATTCGCATTTTCAGTTAGAGGAGTTTGATCAAGCTGCTACTCACTTTTACGAGATCAAAGACACTGACAATGCCTATGTTTCTGCGGCACGTTATTATTATGGACACATCTCTTACCAAAATGGAAAGTACGAAACAGCGGTTCAAAGTTTCCGGCAAATTGAAAACGACCCTCAGTTTGGGCCTTTGGCGCCATACTATTTAACACAACTTTACTACTTGCAAGGAAAGTATGAGCGACTGCTCGCCTATGCTCCTGCTGTTTTAGATTCAGCTCCGCCCAAAAGAGAGCTTGAAATTAGAAAGCTAATTGGTGATGCTTATTTTGAAACAAAGCAATTTGAAGAAGCAATTCCTTACTTGCAAGCATTCTTAGATCGCAAGCAAGGCACGAAAGACGATTACTATGAAATTGGTTTGTCTTATTTTGAAACTGAAGCCTATCAGCAAGCTATTCAATTTTTAGAAAAGTCGATTGGAGACAATGATACACTTGATCAATCAGCCTATTACTACATTGCTGAAAGTAACATGAAAAGCGATAATAAGTCCGCCGCTCGGTCGGCCTTTAGAGAGGCTCATAAGTTAGGCGTAGATGACGACCTAACTGAGGATGCGCTTTTCAACTACGCTAAAGTGGCTTATGAGCTTTCTTATCACCCTTATGATGATGCCATCTTAGCTTTTGAGGAATACATCAATACATATCCCAACTCTAATAAGATCAAAGACGCTTACGAATACCTAGTAGGAGTCTACTACACCACCAAGAATTACGAAGAAGCACTGAAGTCATTAAATCGGATCAAGAGCAAAGACATTGAGCTGCTACAAGCCAAGCAGCGTGTTGCATACTACCGTGGTGTAGAACTGTTCAATCAGAAAAAATATTTAAAAGCGGTTGAAAAGCTGCAATATTCGCTAGATTACAATTATGAGCCAAAACTTAGAGCAAGCGCACAGTTTTGGACAGCAGAGTCATTTTATCGCCTTGGAGATTACGATAATGCGGCAAATTATTTTACGGATTTCTTGTCCAGCTCAGGAGCAAGGTCGTTACCTTTTTATGAAAAGGGGTATTATCATTTAGGCTATGTCTTCTACGAAAAGAGAAACTACAAATCAGCAATTTTCTGGTTAAGTGAGTATTTAGAAAAGGCTAAAGAAGTAAACAAAGGCCTGCGAGCTGATGCCAATTTGAGAATAGGGGACAGTTACTTCATTCAGAAAAAATACAAGAAAGCCATTTCCGCTTACGATGAGGCTGCTAAGGTCGGGGTGAAGGATAAAGACTATGCTTTGTTGCAGTCAGCAATTTCTAGCGGGGTGCTTGGGAATTACAAGGAAAAGGCCAATAAATTAAAAGATCTGGTCAATACGGTTCAAACTTCAGTTTATACCGATGACGCTCTATTTGAGCTGGGTAAAACATATTTAGTGATTAATCAGCAAGAAGAAGCGCTAGCCTATTACAATCAACTGATTAACGATTACCCGAACAGTAATTACTTAGCGGAAGCATACTTGAAGGTAGGCCTTATTCATTATAATGACGAGAATGATGACTTAGCTTTAAATGCCTTTGATAAAGTTGTTAAGGACTACGGCAATTCCTCTTCTGCGAAAGCAGCTTTAGATAAGATAAGAAAGATATTTATAGACAAAGGCGATGCCCAAGCGTTTGAAGACTACATTAATGGAGTGCCTTTTGCCAACATTAGCAAAGCCAAGCTAGATTCCACCGCCTACGTAATCGCTGAAAATCATTTTTTAGAGGGTAACTGCGAAAAAGCAACAAGAGATTTTACAAACTATTTGAATCGCTACCCAAAAGGGATATTCAGCACCAGTGCTCACTTTTATCGTGGTGAGTGCGAAACTGCTTCAGGGTTTGATCAAGAAGCCGCAAAAGACTTTCAATACGTAGTAAATCGTCCTGCGAATAAGTTTACCGAGAAAGCCTTAGTTCAGCTAGGTAAAATTTATTGGTCAATGGAAATGCCTGACAGCGCTGCGACTATGTACAAAGCGTTACTGAAAACGGCAGAAAGAACGGCTAATGTCAATTTGGCTTATAAAGCGTTAATGGATATTTACTTTGAACAAGAGAATTACAAAGAGGCTGCACAATATGCCAAAGTCTTGCTGAATGGTCCGGTTTTACCGGCTGACCTCTGGCAAAGAGCGCAACTAACTTTGGCAAAAACGCATTTTGAAAAAGAGGAATACGAAGACTCTAAATCTTACCTCGACACCCTGGCCCAATTGTCGACTAAAATTGGAGCCGAAGCCAAGTATCTATTGGCAAAAACACATTACTTAGAGGGGAAATACCTGAAAAGTGATACAGTAATTTACCAATTGGTAGACCAAGTGCCTTCATTCCCTTATTGGATTGCCAAAGGTTTTATTTTGTTGGCCGACAACTTTGTTGCCAAGGATGATTTGTATAATGCGCGAATAACTTTTCAAAGTGTGATAGACAATGCAGATGACGAAGAGCTAATTGGTATTGCCAAAGAAAAGCTTGCAATTCTTAAATCATCAGAAGAAGAATCAAAAGAGGAAGATGAACCTATTGAAGTAGAAATGGGAGTAGAGTCTATATCAGACCCTACTTTATTCGAGAGTGATAGTGTGGAGACAAAAATTAAAGAGGAGGTAATTGATGATAAGTAAGCTAAACCTCTTAGTATGCTTAGTATTTCTCCTATTAATGGGGAATGTGAAGGCGCAAAACAATTTAAAGCAGGATACTTTTCGGGTGGTGAAAGAGTACAAACCAATTTTAATTGACGCCGATAAGATCACTTTTGAACCTGAGATTAGCGATACTTTTAAATTAGAAACTAAGTTAGATTACACCTTTATTCATAAGCCTCAGAAAGTTAGTTTTGAATTAGAGCCGATAAAACCCGCCCGTATAAAAGGAGAGCCTTTAGTAAAGTTATACAATGGTTATGCTCGTCTGGGGGTTGGGAATGTGATGTTGCCTTTTGGTGAGGTATACTACAGTAATAAACGATCAAAAAAGTTTGCTGCCGGGGCACATGTTAAATACCTGAAACAAGCTGAGTTAAATGATTACGAAGGAAGTGATTTTAGCAAGGCCCATTTCGAAGTTTTTGGGAAGCGCTTTTGGAAAACCAATACCTTAGAGACGAAATTGGCTTACGACATTCACAGCCTAAACTATTATGGCTTTTATCAGTTGCCAACTGTTCAACAAATCGAATTGCCGACTCCCGAATTAGAGCAGCAGTATCAGCAGTTAAATGCGGACTTTAGGTTAAAGAGCACCGTTCAAGATTCGTTTAACTTACGCCACGACATTGATGCCCATTTTCATCATTTAACAAATAGCTCTGGTAATGCAGAACAGCAATTTAAAGCTAGCGGCAATTTAAGCCAATTTGTAAACCGAGAGTTGTATGAGTTAGAAGTACTTGCTGACTACAACAATTATGAGCTTAGTCAATCTAGTGCAATTCTTGCCTTAAAGCCACAAATTAGCACTCATGGAAAAAACTTTAGGGTAAAGGCAGGTTTAAGCATTTACATGAATGTGGCTGATCAGACTGATTTTCATTTTTACCCATTGGCAGAAGTAAAGTACAATGTGATTGAAGACATACTGGTACCTTATGCCGGAATCGAGGGAAAAATTGAGCGTCTTAATTACCAATCTATCATTCGTGAAAATCCTTTTGTGGCTGAAAATATTCAACTGCAGAACAGCAATCAGGAGTATAACATATACGGGGGTATGAGAGGCACATTAAGCTCTGACCTTTCATTTAATACTTCAGTAGCTCGCATTCGAACTTCAAGCGATTATTTTTATTTAAAATCACCTATAGGAAATGAAATTTTAGGTAAAGATTTTAACTTAACCTACGACCGCCTCGATGAATGGCAAGTAAAGGGGGAGTTTATTTACCGTATGGGTGAAAAGATAAAGCTGTTTGTTTTAGGAGAGTATTTTCAGTTTGAGACTGAGCAAGAAGCAGAAGCTTGGCATCGTCCTGATGTAAAAGTAAGCTTAAGCGGAGAATACAATCTAAGACACAAGCTAATTGCACGAGCAAGTGTTTTTTATTGGGGCGAGCAATATGCTCAAGGTGTAAGTGCCATCACGATCAATCAATTTAACCAAATAACGGATCGCACTTTTAAAGTTGAGACCTTAGACCCAATAGTGGACCTTAATCTCGGTTTTGAGTATCGGTATACTAAGAAGCTTTCAGCCTTCATTAACTTCAATAACCTGGCCGGAATTAATTATCAGAAGTACCAAGATTACCCTTTACAAGGTTTTAACGTTTGGGGTGGCCTAACCTATGGATTTTAAGGCCGCGAAAGGGGTGAATTGAAAGCGCTTTCTTGTTAATTAAATGTTAATAAAACCCTTGTATTTATTGACATTTTGACCCACCGCCACTAGGGTAATAATTATCTTTGTTTACAGACCAATTTTAAGACAAAAAAAATGAGCGATTTATCGGAGAATCCGGAAGAAAGAAAAGATTATTCGGCTTCGAATATTCAAGTACTTGAGGGATTAGAAGCAGTAAGAAAAAGACCTGCCATGTACATCGGTGATGTAGGGGTTCGAGGACTCCATCACTTAGTTTATGAAGTGGTAGATAACTCGATTGATGAAGCCCTTGCAGGTTACTGTGATGACATAGAAGTTTACATCAATGAAGATAATTCGATTACCGTAAATGATAACGGTAGAGGTATTCCGATTGATTTTCATGAGAAGGAAGGAAAATCAGCCCTTGAGGTGGTAATGACAGTGTTGCATGCCGGTGGTAAGTTCGATAAAGATACTTACAAAGTTTCCGGAGGTTTGCATGGGGTTGGAGTTAGCTGTGTGAATGCGCTTTCTTCAGATCTTAAGGTTGAGGTACATAGAAAAGGTATTGTTTATGTACAGGAATACAAAATTGGAGTTCCACAACAAGATGTAAGGGAAATTGGCAAGACCGATAAAACCGGTACCATGGTCACTTTTTGGCCTGACAAGTCGATTTTTGAATCAACAACCTACAATTATGATACTTTAGCCTCTCGCTTAAGAGAATTAGCCTTTTTGAATAAGGGGATTAAGCTGAAGATTATTGACAAGAGGAACTTAGACGAAGATGGAAACCCTATTTCGGAAGAATTCTTCTCAGAAGAAGGACTCAAGGAATTTGTCAATTACCTCGATGGCTCTAGAGAGCGACTGATACCGGATGTGATTCACATGGACGGTGAGAAGAATGAGATTCCGGTGGAAGTTGCCATGACTTACAACACCTCATACGGAGAAAACTTGCACTCTTATGTTAACAACATCAACACTCATGAGGGTGGCACACATTTATCGGGCTTTAGAAGAGGGTTGACAAGAACGCTTAAACGCTATGCAGACGAGTCAGGCATGTTATCAAAACTAAAGTTTGACATCAGTGGAGACGACTTTAGAGAAGGTTTAACAGCCGTTATTTCAGTTAAGGTTGCCGAACCTCAGTTTGAAGGCCAAACCAAAACCAAGCTAGGA
The DNA here is from genome assembly GCA_040220135.1 of Vicingaceae bacterium. Taxonomy (GTDB): domain Bacteria; phylum Bacteroidota; class Bacteroidia; order Flavobacteriales_E; family Vicingaceae; genus CAJXMH01. Next base: position 67,299 of record JAVJTT010000011.1, on the reverse strand, counting down.
AATAAAGATGTGATTGGAGCGGTGGATCAAACGGTAGGAGAGATGCTTTCCAATTATTTGGAAGAACACCCCAAAGAGGCTAAGATCATTGTTCAAAAAGTGATTATTGCCGCTCAAGCCAGACATGCAGCTAGCAAGGCGAGAGAAATGGTGCAGCGCAAAAACGTAATGAGTGGCTCTGGCTTACCAGGTAAGTTGTCAGACTGTTCAGAAAGAGATCCTGCAAAGTGCGAGATTTACTTAGTAGAGGGAGATTCTGCAGGAGGAACGGCTAAACAAGGCAGAGATCGAAAATTTCAAGCCATTATGCCGCTTCGTGGAAAGATCTTGAATGTGGAAAAAGCCATGCAGCATAAAATATTTGAAAATGAAGAAATCAAGAATATTTATACTGCTTTAGGTGTAAAACTAGGCACCGAAGAAGATGAAAGAGCTTTAGATACCTCTAAGCTTCGCTACCACAAAGTCATTATCATGTGTGATGCCGATGTAGATGGTAGCCACATTGAAACTTTGATTCTGACCTTTTTCTTTAGACACATGAAAGAGTTGGTAGAAGGGGGCAACATTTATATTGCAACGCCACCATTGTACTTAGTGAAAAAAGGAAGTAACGCAAAGTATTGCTGGTCAGAAGAGGAACGCGATGCAGCAGTTGAAGAAATGAAAGGTTCAGGCAAAGAGTCCAGTGTTGGAATACAACGATACAAGGGTCTTGGAGAAATGAATGCCGAACAATTGTGGACGACTACGATGGATCCATCTATGAGGACACTACGTCAGGTTACTATCGATAGTGCGGCAGAAGCAGATCGAATTTTTTCTATGCTAATGGGAGACGAAGTGCCACCACGTAGAGAGTTTATTGAAAAGAATGCTAAATACGCTAATGTGGATATTTAAAAGTTAAACCTTTTGAATCTAGAATTTTAAATAATAAAAGAGCCGCTAGAAATAGCGGCTCTTTTTACTTCAATCAATAACTAACCAATTATTATCTACACTAGTTGAAGCTTCTTAATGTTACTTTATCTGAAAACGCTCTTTGGTTTCCTTTATTGTCTGAAACTCTAACTTTCCAAACATAATTACCTGCTGGAAGCAAAGCTCCTTTGTTATTTAATTTGCCGTTCCAAGGTTCATGGACGGAAGTAGTTCTGTAAACAACATTCGACTGTAAGTCATAAACTATAAACTCAAAGTTTCCATCAAAGTCACCAAACCCATTTGGAATGAAAGTTTCATTCTCAACAGGACCTTTTCCGTCAGGGGTAAATCCGTTGATAAATGGGGTAAAATCATTCTCAACCGAAACTGGTTTTCTTACTTGACTTTTACAGCCGTTTTCGTCTTTTACTTCAAGGGTAATCGTATAAATTCCTTCCGATGGGAAAGTGTGGGTGTATTCTGAATTTCCTTTGAATCGTTGACCTTCTGCTATCCAAGTATAGCTTAATTTATTATTTTCTGTGCTGGCTTGCAAGTCCACATCAAAGTCATTAAAAAGACCAGATTTTTCTAAATAAGTAAAGTTGGCTTCATCTACCCAAGTGGCTTCAAAAGATGTGTCCAGACTTAATAATTTGCCTTTCATTTCATCATCCCATACCACAAGTTCTAAGGTATAGCTCGATTTTTTATCAAGCGTTAATTCAATTTCCTGTGACTCTTTTTCAATTACCTTATTATTTAGCTTCCATTCAAAACGCTTTGCATTTTGAAGTAGTCTTTCGTCTTTAGGCCTAGCGCTTATGGTTGTGTTACGACAAAGTTTGCCTTCTAAGATGAAACCTAATTGGTAATCTATTTTTTGAGGAATGGTTTGGATTTCCACAATACTTTCTTGTGGTATGACAGCCTCATTTTCATTTTCTAAGGGTGTCTCTTTTGCTGTAGTTTCGGCTACCTCTTCTTTAACCTCTGTTTGTGGAGCTTGAGCTTGATGAGCGCTATTTTTTTCGGCTTCTGTAGTTTTATTTTTCTCAACCGGTACCGCCTCTATATTTTCTGTTTTTTTCTCTTTTTGTTCAGCTGCAACTTTACGTTCTAGAGCAACTGCTTCTTTTTTATTTGAGTCCTTTGTCCTTAAGGCAGTATTCGCTTTTTCTTCCGGAAGTAAGAAGTAACTGGCTCCAACCGCAGCAGTAATTAATAAGCCTGCTAATAGCCACTTACTTATGGTAGCACTGCTTTGCTTGGGAAGTTGCTTTTCTAACGCTACCCAATCATTAGCTTGGTAGCTGAAGTGGACCTCTTCCAGCTTCTTGCGAAGTGCTTCCTCTTCTTGATTTAAGTTAGACTGTTTCATTCTTTATTTTTTCTTTGATCATTGTTCTTAAGTTCTTCTTGGCTTTTGCCAGATTGGATTTTGAAGTACCTTCGCTGATGGATAATTCTTCCGCAATTTCTGCATGGGTAAAACCATCCAAAACATACAAACTGAAAACCGCTTGGTATTTTGGACTGAGTTGTTGAACACAGTCTAAAAGGGTTTTGGCTTTAATTTCAGCAACCCAACTGCCATCATCTGTTTCTTCAGGTATTTGTTCCGCTTCAACTAAGGTCTCACTCATGGCAAACTTGTTTTTGTTTTTGCGATAGTGATCAATGGCATTGTTTACCATAATTCTTCTAATCCAACCTTGTAAAGAACCCTTAAAATTGAAACGATCAATTTTCTTAAAAACTTTGATAAATCCTTCTTGGAAAAGATCTTTAGCGTCATCAGGTCTGCTTGCATAACGGTAGCAAACCGCCATCATCGGACTGTACATTTTTTTGTACAGCGCTTGTTGAGTCTTGCGATCACCTCGAGCACAAGCATCAACCACCTTCTTAACTACATCTTTATCCGATAAATTCATCGAGGCTTTATGATCTTATGACGCGAATTTAGGGAATGGTTGCTTTTTCTTTTTTAAAATATTTATTCGTTCTTTATTTTTCAAAGAATCAAGCCATTGGTTAACTTAGCCGACCGTTAAAATAAAATAAAAAACTCATGAAAGTTACAGTAGTTGGAGCAGGAAATGTCGGAGCAACCTGTGCAAATGTTATTGCTCACAAAGAATTGGCCAACGAGGTCGTTTTAGTTGATATTAAAGAAGGATTGGCAGAGGGTAAAGCCTTGGATATTTGGGAAACCTCTCCGATTAATCTTTACGATACTAGAACCATAGGCTCAACCAACAATTATGAAAAAACTGCAGGTTCAGATGTAGTGGTAATTACTTCAGGTATTCCTAGAAAGCCAGGAATGAGCCGAGATGACCTTATCGCTACCAATGCGGGTATTGTGAAGTCCGTAACTGAAAATATCATAAAGCACTCTCCAGATTCAAAGATCATTATCGTTTCCAATCCTTTGGACGTCATGACATATTGTGCTTACTTAACCGCTAAGATCGATTCTTCAAGAGTATTTGGAATGGCTGGAATCCTAGACACCGCAAGGTATCGTTCTTTCTTGGCTGAAGAGTTAAACTTATCACCCAAAGATATTCAAGCTGTTTTGATGGGAGGCCATGGCGATACTATGGTGCCACTTCCAAGATACACCACTGTTGGTGGTATTCCGGTTACAGAACTAATTTCAGAAGATAAACTGAACGCCATTGTTGAAAGAACCAAGAAAGGCGGAGGCGAATTAGTAAACTTAATGGGAACTTCAGCTTGGTACGCACCAGGTGCCGCAGCAGCGCAAATGGTTGAAGCAATTGTTCGTGATCAGAAGAGAATATTCCCTGTATGTGCACTATTGAATGGTGAATACGGAATGGACAATATTTACTTGGGAGTACCGGTAGTATTGGGTTCAAAAGGAATTGAAAAAATCATTGAACTAGAATTAAACGAAGACGAAAAAGCATTACTTGACGATTCTGCAAAAGCAGTTCGTTCTGTAATGGATGTTTTAGATAATATGGACTTGTTTTAAGTTTAGAAACTTAAAGAGTTGAAAAGGGAGCTACGGCTCCCTTTTTTTATTGCAAGATAATTTTTTGAGTCTGCCTTTCACCGGATTCAAAAACCAAGCTTACGAAGTACATTCCTCTAGGTAGGGATGACATATCGTATTGTCTTGTTTTGGCAGAAAAGCGATTAATGATTCTACCTTTTAGATCTCGGATCTCAAATTGATTGGCATGGTTTTCTTTGGATTCAATTCTTAAGGTTACGTAGCCATTAGTTGGATTAGGGAAAACTTTAAAAACATTTGAAACGTCCTTACTTTTAGAAGCTATACCTAAATTGTTTAGTCCATAAAGAATTGTTAAACCACCGTTTAGGTTACCCACTGCCAAATCCATGTAACTATCGCCATTTAGGTCTGTGCCTGCAATAGATACATTACTTCCCAAATAAGGATAAACATAATTAGAGTCAATTATTCGGAATGTATCGCCTTCTAATGCTGTGATGCTATCTACTAGTAAGATGGATCCATTTTCAAAGCCAACGATCATCTTGGTTTTGTCTTCAAAGTCTTTAAAAAGAAAAGGAATGCTTGCTAAAGAAAAGGGGGAAGGGGACCCTGAGAATCGGCCCCAATGATCATTTGAGTAATTGATAACGCCTTCTGAATTGGGCTCATCATCTATACTGCCTCCGGTAAATGGGTGAATAAGGTCAAGGTAATTCTGAGCATCATTGATGGCGTGGATTTCATAAATGCCCCTATTTTGAAGGCTGTCTGCATATTCCGATTTAACTTGATCACCTTTATTGAAATTCGAAAGATTTGGGTTTCCTTCTAGATTAAACCTAACGATAGTGTCAAACTGCCATTCAATAGATTCAACCAGCAAATTGAAGTAAGCCTGGTTTTGATTACCGTAATTTTCTCTGTAGGATATCCGACCGTTGTATTGTCCGATGATGAGGTCAAGCAAGCCATCTTCGTTTACGTCAAACAGGGTAGGAGCTGAACTTTGAAAAGTATTGATGTTCTGAAACCGACTCTCAATAAGCTTAAAAGAGGCCGAACCTGTCGTTGAAGTGTCCTCGAAATAATGAATCCACCCACTTTCTGTTCCAATTAAAAGGTCTTCATCTCCATCTCCATCAAGATCTCCGAAACAAGGTTTTAAACCTTTGGTGGTTTCATTGCTTGCTTGATTCAAATTTAAAGATGGAATATCTAAGAAGTTAGTATCAATCAGGTCAAATTTTGGTAAACCTTGACTACCGGTATTAAGAAAAAGTGCAAGTTGGCCATTCTCTTTAAAGTTGGTTTCATTAAAATACCCGAAGTTGCCCACCACCATATCAAAAAGGCCATCTTTGTTGTAATCCACAAAAGCAGGGTGGCTTCTTTTTCCAAGGTCTAACATTTGATCAAAAAATGGCCTAATGTTTTGATATTCGAATTTGCCATTTGTAGGGTTTTTCTTGTAGTACGAAATGTTATTTTTACTTTTTCCAGGAAAAGTAGGGTCGACATTATTGCTCGAAAATAACAAATCTTTGTAGCCGTCATTGTCAAAATCTAAGTAAAAAGCAGCAGGAAAAGTAGAGATGGAAACAGGCCGATTATAAGATGGAAAAGCGGTGTCTACATTGAAAATATGAGCATTAATTCTGGGAGAACTTGAGCTATCATCATTATATAGGGCTGTAATGGTGTTGCTGCCATCATCTCCTAAGAGCAAGTCTTGGCTCCCATTATCGCCCAAGTCAAGAACGGTGATAGAAGAGCTGCCATGTTTGTTCCCTTTTTGATTTTGAGAATGCATAGGATCTTTTGTTTCGTTCAACTCTCCATATGAATATTCGGTAAAACGACAAGAATCTAAAAAGATATCAGCGCTTAAGTTCGATTCAACAACATCTCCCCAACATTTAGCTCTCCGTTCAAAGATAAGTCCACATTCTCCGGTTTGCTCAAGAGATAAGTTTCTATGATACTCTATTTGATTGCCACCACTAAATTCAGCGATAATGTCCATGTCACCATCACCTTCAATGTCGCCAAATCCGATCAGGTTGGGCTGATTGGGGTTTAAGGTAGCAGGACTTGAGGTAGGGCTGTATCTAGTTTGAATCACCCCAACATCTTCGAAAAGCAGGCCATTTGTGTCATTGCTTATGTTTTTGTAAACCCTTAAGATGGAAGCACCTACTATAATGTCCATTTTGCCATCACAGTTGTAGTCGTATGTATAGAGTTGATTTCTGCTAGGCGGTAGATAAGGAATAAATTCAGGAGCATATTTGTATTTTGCCTCGTTTGTTGCTCCCTGATTTAGAAAAGGACTGAGCTTAAAACCCGCTCTATCTAATACTAATAAGTCAAGCTTTCCATCTTGGTTGATGTCTACTTGTCCAAACTGAGCAGCATTTAAACCACCAATAAAAGGTTGGGGTATTGGATTCCCATTTTGTTCAAATTTTAGGGAATCGTAAACGTAATAGTTTAATTGGGCTATGCTTTCCATGCTAATGAAAAAGCTAAGCATATATAAAAAAAAGGCCTTAAAGATAGGACTAGCTGCTAATTTCAACTTCATTTAATAAAGGTAACAATTGTATGACGAAAGCCTCAAATTTAGGTTGCTTTGAAGCAATAAATTATCCCATTTCAATAAATTGCTATTTCTTAGCGGAAATTCTATATTTGCAGGCTTCAAAAAGAACAAAATTTTACAAGCTAAATCATGCAAAACAAGGGATTAATTTGGACGTTCATAGTCTTGCTCACACTGGCCTGCCTTTATCAGTTGTCTTTCACCTGGGTGGCACAAAGCGTAGAAAACAATGCAAAAGAGTATGCTAACGGCTCCGTAGAGAAGGAAGAACAGTACTTAGATTCAATCGCGAGTCAATCGGTTTATCCGTTATTTGACTTTACATACAGTGAAGTACAAAAAAATGTTTTAAACTTAGGTCTAGATCTTAAAGGCGGTATGAACGTTACTTTAGAGGTCTCTGTTGCAGATGTAATTATCGCTCTTTCTTCCGATAGCCAAGATGAGGACTTTAGAAAAGCCGTTGAGTTGGCGAAAGAAAAACAACGATCAAGTCAGGATAATTATGTGAACCTGTTTAATGAGTCTTGGAACGAAATTGCCCCTACAAAACCGATGGCAAGTGTTTTCTATACATTAGAAAACAAAGACAACATTGACAGAAATGCAACTAATGAAGAGGTGGTTGACTTTTTAAGAGAAGAAGCAGACGCTGCCTTTGATCGAACTTTTCAGGTTTTGAGAACCAGAGTAAACTTGTTTGGTGTGGCTCAACCTAACATTCAAAAGTTAACTGCTTCAGACCGTATTTTAGTTGAACTACCTGGCGTTAAGAACAAGGAAAGAGTAAGACAATTATTGCAAGGTACAGCTAAGCTTGAATTTTGGGAGACTTACGAAAACGCTCAAGTATACTCTTATTTAGCGCAAGCCAACGAAAAGCTGAACTTGATGAAAAGTGGCGAGTCGGCAGACACTGTTAAAGCGGTAACAGACACTACTGCTCAGCTTGCTGATTCAGATACGATAGGAGTAACAAATGACTCAGAAGAAGATGCCCTTGCTGCCCTTTCTGAGGAAGATGAAGCAACGGACACTACCGTGGTTGACTCTACCGAAAAGGAAGTCTCGATTATGGATCAGCTTGGCGCTTCGGATACCACTGCAACGGATTCAGCCATGGCTGATCAGTCTTTCGAAGACTTCGCAAAAGACAACCCACTTTTTGCCGTTTTATCTCCTTCCATCTACCAAAATGAACAAGGAAATTATGTTCCCGGTGAAGGACCTACTGTAGGTTACTCGGCAATTAAAGATACGGCTAAGGTAAATGAGTACTTGGCTATGCCGGAAATACAAAAGATTTTTCCAAAAGACTTGAGATTATTATGGACGGCAAAGCCATTCGATGATGAAGGCCGTTTTTTACAACTCATTGCCATAGAAGTAACCAGTAGAGATGGTAGCGCTCCTTTAGAAGGAGATGTTATTACAGATGCATTTCAAGATTTTGGTCAATTTGGAGGACGTCCTCAGATTACCATGAAGATGAATACGCTAGGGGCTAAAACCTGGAAAAACCTAACTGGAGATAACATAGGAAAAAGCATTGCCATTGTCCTTGATAATTATGTTTATTCATTTCCAAATGTGAATTCTGAGATTGCTGGCGGTGTGTCTAGTATCGAAGGTGACTTCACCATTGATGAAGCCAAGTTGATCGCTAATATTCTAAAAGCAGGTAAGCTTCCTGCTCCAGCTAGAATTGTAGAAGAAGCTGTAGTTGGGCCATCTTTAGGTCAGCAGTCTATTAACGATGGTTTGCTTTCCTTTATCGTGGCATTGGTTATCGTTTTACTTTACATGATATTTTATTACGGAAAGGCCGGTATCGCTTCTGATATTGCTTTGCTTGCTAACCTTTTCTTTATTATGGGCGTATTGGCAAGTACCAACATCGCCTTAACGCTTCCCGGTATTGCAGGTATCGTTTTGACTATTGGTATTTCAGTAGATGCTAACGTGCTTATTTACGAGCGAATTCGAGAAGAGTTGAGAGCCGGAAAAGGTCCACGACTTGCCATTACAGATGGATATAAAAATGCATACTCATCAATTATAGATGCGAACGTAACAACTTTGTTAACCGGTATAATTCTTTGGTTCTTTGGAACCGGTCCGGTAGAAGGTTTCGCCAAAGTATTGGTAATTGGTATTTTAACTTCTCTTTTCTCTGCAATTTTCATCACACGATTAATTTTTGCATGGAGATTGGATAATAAGAAAAAGATTACCGTTTCTACCAAAATAACGGATGGGGCTTTCCAAAACATGTCTTGGCAATTTGTCAACAAAAGAAAGACCTTTTACATTATTTCAGGTTTAATCATTTTAGTTGGAATTGGTTCTTTTGCAACACGAGGTCTTTCTTATGGAGTTGACTTTACAGGAGGTCGGTCGTATTTAGTAAGGTTTGATGAATCGGTTACTACCGCTGATGTTAGAAACTCTTTGGCAACAAGTTTTGTTACCGATGATGGACAAAACCTAGCACCTGAAGTGAAGACTTTTGGTGAAGATAGTCAAGTGAAAATCACCACCAGTTTTATGATCGAGAGTGAAGCGGAAGATGCAGATGCTCAAGTGGAAGACAAATTGAATTCCGGATTAGAAGCCTTAGGATTAGAATATCAAGTCATGAGCTCGCAAAAAGTAGGGCCAACCATCGCGGATGATATTAAAAAGTCATCGCTCTGGGCCATTGCCTTTTCTTTGGTAATCATCTTCTTGTACATTTTGTTGCGTTTTAGAAAGTGGCAATATGGACTTGGAGCAGTAGTGGCAATTTTTCATGATGTTTTAATTGTACTATCTGTTTTCTCTATAGCTTACGGATTCTTACCATTCTCTTTAGACATCGATCAGGCATTTATTGCCGCCATACTAACAGTAGTGGGTTATTCCATTAATGATACTGTGGTGGTTTTCGATAGAATTAGAGAGTATTTGAATTCTTACAAGAAGCGTAAGATGCTCGATGTTATTAATGAAGCATTGAATAGCACTTTAAGCAGAACGGTAAACACCTCTTTGAGTACTTTCTTTGTACTTCTCATGATTTTTATATTTGGAGGAGAAGTGATTCGAGGATTTGCTTTCGCCTTATTGGTTGGTGTTGCAGTCGGTACATACTCATCTCTATGCGTAGCAACTCCTATTGTTATTGACTTAAGCAAGAAGGTAGATGAGACAAAGAAGAAAGTGAAAAAATAGCTTGTTAATTAACTATTATAGAGGCCCTGTGTAGCACAAACTACACGGGGCTTTTTTGTAATTTTACGGCATGACTATATTGTTTTTCAGCATCGCCGGATCAGAGATTTTTTTCATACTGCTTATCGTGGTTTTGTTGTTTGGCTCCAAAAAAATACCTGACTTAGCAAGAGGCTTTGGTAAAGGCATTCGTGAGTTTAAAAATGCGACAAGCGACATACAAGAAGAGATACGAAAAACTTCAAAAGAGATTACTGACTCTGCTGATCCTTCAAAGTCGAAATCAGACTCTAACCACTCATCTAAGTCCTAGTGCAATTCCTGTTGGTAATAGGAGGGTTAGTCGTGCTTATCCTTGGTGGAGAATTTCTTGTACGCGGTGCCGTTGGTCTAGCCTTAAAGTTTAACATATCCCCATTAGTTATTGGGATGACCGTGGTCTCCTTTGGGACTTCAGCTCCAGAATTATTGGTGAGTCTTGAAGGTGCGCTTAGCGGTCACCCCGACGTTAGTGTTGGTGCTGTAGTGGGTAGCAATATTTCTAATTTAGGATTAGTGTTGGGTATTACAGTTATCATTTTTCCCATTGTAGTCAATCGTGATTCCATTCGTAAAGATTGGCCTATCATGATGTTTGCTACTCTACTATTTTACTTTTTTGCCCAAGATGAAATTTTGGAGTTTTGGGAAGGATTTATTTTTCTCACTATTCTAATCCTGTTTTCAACTTGGATTATTATAAAGTCTAGAAATCATGGAAAGAAAATAGCCGCAGAAGAGGAAATAAAGGAAGACGAAGTAAGTAGCTCGTCGCCAAAGAATTTGTTTTTTATTCTCTTGGGCTTAGTTGGTTTGTATTTTGGCGCGGAATGGCTGATTAAAGGGGTGGTATCGCTTGCCGAGACATTTGGTATTTCAGAAAAACTAGTTAGTGTTTCTATTGTGGCTTTCGGCACAAGCTTGCCGGAATTGGTCACTTCTGCGGTGGCGGCTTTTCGCAAAGAAACAGATATCTCAATGGGGAATCTAATTGGTTCTAATCTGTTTAACATTTTAGCTATTCTAGGAATTACGGCTCTCGTTTCTCCGCTAAAAATTTCTCAATCTGTCAACCAGTTTGACATGTATTTTCTGCTAGGGGTCTCCCTATTAATTTTTCCTTTCATGGTATTCGGAAAGAAAATAGGACTTTGGAAGGGAGTTGTACTAGTACTTTACTATGCGGTATACATTTACTTTTCGATCTCTCTAGAAATTTAGGGCAAAATTTAATTAAACGTCTTTTTTTGGTTTAGACCCCCTCAAGATTAACACCCTGTTAATAAAAATATCACATTTTTAGACATACACCCCTTAAATAATAAGTTTCTTTGCGTGGTATTTAAAAATTTAAAGAAATTACCATGCCTATCATTCGCTTTCATGCTTTAAAAGATGCCATGAATAGAACTCCAAGAGAGGTTCATGCCCCATCAGATAAGATTTCAGATTATTACGGGTCTCATGTTTTTGACAAAAAGTCAATGGCTGAGTTCATGCCGAAAGACATTTATTCTCAAGTAATGAATGCCATTGAAAAGGGAACAAGCATTGATCGGAAGATCACCAATGCGGTTGCCTCCTCAATGAAGGCTTGGGCCATGGAGAAAAAAGTGACCCATTACACTCACTGGTTTCAACCTTTAACCGGAACCACGGCCGAAAAGCACGACGCCTTTTTTGAACCTATTTCTGACAACAACGTGATTGAGCACTTTGGTGGCAGCCAATTGGCGCAACAAGAGCCCGATGCTTCCAGCTTGCCAAGTGGTGGTATTCGAAATACATTTGAAGCTAGAGGCTATACCGCCTGGGATCCATCCTCGCCGGCTTTTATCATTGGCAAAACACTTTGCATTCCTACCATTTACGTTTCCTATACCGGGGAAGCATTAGATTATAAAACCCCTTTATTAAAAGCTCTTTCTGCTGTGGATAAGGCAGCGGTAGAGGTTTGTAAATACTTTGATAAGAACGTTAAGAAAGTGAATGCCACTTTAGGCTGGGAGCAAGAGTATTTCTTAGTTGATAAATCGCTATACTCGGCACGCCCTGACTTGGTAATGACCGGAAGAACCGTTTTTGGCCACAGTCCGGCAAAAGGTCAAGAATTAGATGACCATTACTTTGGTTCTATCCCTGACCGTGCTAGCGCCTACATGAATGAATTGGAGATCGAATGTATGAAATTGGGTATTCCAATCACTACGCGTCATAATGAAGTGGCTCCTAATCAGTTTGAATTTGCTCCGGTTTATGAAGAAGCAAACTTAGCGGTTGATCACAATCAATTGCTTATGGACATTATGGATAAAGTAGCACGAAAGCATAATTTCCGTGTTTTGTTGCATGAAAAACCTTATTCAAATATTAATGGTTCAGGCAAACACAACAATTGGTCACTGGCCACAGATACAGGGGTCAACTTATTGAGTCCAGGTAAGAACCCTAAATCAAACTTACAGTTCTTAACCTTTTTGATTAACACCATTAAAGCGGTTTACGATCATGAGAGATTATTAAGAGCTTCGATTGCCACAGCAGGAAACGAACACCGTTTGGGTGCCAATGAGGCTCCTCCGGCAATTGTTTCTGTATTTATTGGAACTGAGCTAACGAAAATGTTAGATCAGCTAGTCAAAAAGGTTAAAGAAGACAAGTTGTTGACCGCTGATGAGAAAACTGAATTGAAACTAAACATTGGTAAGATTCCCGAAATTTTGTTGGATAATACGGACAGAAACAGAACATCTCCTTTTGCCTTTACGGGAAATAAGTTTGAATATAGAGCGGTTGGTTCTTCTTCAAATTGTTCTTCGGCCATGACTATCTTAAATACCATTATGGCCAAGCAGTTAAAGCAGTTTAAAAAAGATGTAGATGCTCAGATTAAAAAAGGCATCAAGAAAGACGAAGCGATTTTTAGAATTTTAAAGAAATACACCATTGCTTCTAAAGCTATCCGTTTCGAAGGAAATGGATATGGTGAGGAGTGGGTGAAAGAAGCAGCTAAACGAGGGCTTTCAAACTTAAAAACCACTCCCGAAGCTTTAACTGAAATGGGCTCGAAAGAAACAATTAAGCTCTTTGAAGGAGAAGGTGTGATGTCGAAAAGAGAAACTTTAGCTCGTCAAGAGATCGCCTACGAGCTTTATGCAAACCTAATTCGAATCGAAGCAAGGGTAGTAGGTGATTTAGCCCAAAATCACATATTACCAACCGCTTTACGCTATCAAAATCAATTGATCAAGAATGTGCAAGGCTTAAAAGGCATTTTATCTGATAAAGCGTTTAAAGAAGCAGCCGGTGTTCAATTGGAAATGATCGAGAGAATCTCTGCTCATGTAAAAATAATTAGCGACACGGTTGAAGAAATGATTGAGGAGAGAAAACGCATTAATAAATTAGAACATGCAAAAGATCGTGCCACTGAATACAGCGATGTAATTCGACCTTATTTTGACAAAATAAGATACAGCGTTGATAAGTTGGAATTGACTGTAGATGATGAGATTTGGCCCTTGCCGAAATACAGAGAATTATTGTTTAATCACTAAACCTTAAAAAAAGCCCCGAATTACGGGGCTTTTTTAATCTTTGCTATCCTTCAAATAAGCATGATTGAGAATCAAAAATTTGTTTATTTTAGCGGCTACCTTCAAAAACACCAAACACCAATGAGTTTAAACCGAGTTGTAGGATTCCTCTTTCTTTTTCTAATTACTTCATTACAACTTGCCGCCCAAAAGAGTTATTTGGACGACGCAGACCATGCACTTTATAATGAAGAGAAGTATTTCGAGGCGATTGAAATGTATAAAAAAGCCTATGTAAAGGAAAAAGGGAGAGATGTAAAAGCGGAGATCATCTTCAAAATTGCAGAAGCTTATCGTTTAAGTGATCAAGCTGAACAAGCAGAAGTTTGGTATGACAAATCCATTATTGCACAATATGCTGACCCAATTGCTCATTTAAGATTGGCAGAAGTGAAAATGCAAAATGGCAAGTATGACGAAGCTTTGGTTGAGTTTCAAAAATATGCTGCTGAAAAACCAGAAGACCCTCGAGGAAAACAAGGGATAGAAGCGGCCGAAAAAGCTCAGCAATGGGCTGATAATCCTGCTAACTATGTGGTAGAGCCCGTAGTGCTAATTAATTCTGAATTTTATGATTATGCTCCTGCCTTTTCTGACAAAAAGAATACGGAGTTGATTTTTACCTCTACACGTGAAGGGTCAATTGGTTCTGATATGTCGGAAGTAACCGGTGATAACTTTTCAGATCTTTATCGCACCCAAAGAGATAAGAAGGGAAAATGGAGTGAGCCTGTTTTAGCGGAAGGTGACGAAGAAGGAGTAAACACAGAAGATAGTGAAGGGGCTGCTGTTTTTAACTCAAGAAGAAACACCATGTACTTTACTCGATGTAAAGTAGAAAAGAACGGATACATGGGCTGCGCTATATTCACAGCGAAAGCACAGGGGAATAAATTTGGGGAAGCGGAAGTCATTCCGATTTCAAACGATAGTGCGGTTATCGGTCATCCGGCCTTAACCCCTGATGATAAGATTTTAATTTTTGCATCAGACCTTGAAGGAGGCCAAGGAGGAAAAGACCTATGGTACATCAAAGAGGAATCGAGGAATCAATGGTCGGAGCCAATTAACCTAGGTCCACAGGTCAATACTAAAGGAGACGAGATGTACCCTTTTGTAAGAGAAAACGGTGACCTTTATTTTGCTTCTAATGGCCATGTAGGCATGGGTGGTTTGGATAATTATATAGCCAAAAAGAAAGGTGAAGGACAATGGGGTGATGTGGAAAATTTAAAAGCGCCACTCAATTCTGCTGCAAATGACTTCGGAATTATATTCGACGGGGCATCAGATAGAGGTTACTTCTCCTCTAGCCGTGAAGGTGGAAGAGGGAAAGATGATATCTGGGAGTTTAAGAAACCACCAGTGTTATTTGTGTTAAAAGGAATTGTAAAAGATGATGAAACCGGTGAGCCAATCACTGCGGCAATAGTTACCTTAATTGGTACCGATGGAACTACTGCAGAAAAAGAAACCCGATCAGATGGTACTTTTGAATTCGCCGATAAGGGAAATGGAGAATCATACATCAATAAGAATACATCTTACTCCATTACAGTAAGTAAGCCTGAATATTTAAACGCAAAAGGAAAGGAAACCACGGTTGGACTTGAAGAATCGAAGATTTTTGCCCACTTGTATGAATTAATTCCGATTAAAGATGAAGGTATTAAGTTACCTGAAATCCTTTATGACTTCAACAAAACTACCCTTACTGATCAAGCCAAAGATTCACTTGACTATTTGTATGATATTTTAGTTGATAACCCAAGAATTGTAATTGAGCTTCGTGCCAATACAGATTCAAGAGGTAGTGACTCCTACAACCAAAAGTTATCTCAAGGACGTGCAGAGTCTGTTGTGAATTACCTTGTATCGAGAGGTATTGCAAAAGAAAGAATGGTGCCTAAAGGATATGGAGAAACTAACTTATTGATTTCTGACGCTGAAATTGCCAAGCTTCCTACGGAAGAGGAAAGAGAAGCTGCCCATCAGCTGAATCGTCGTACAGACTTTATTGTTTTAAGTGAAGATTATGTGCCGAAACCTGAGAAACCGGAAGTGCCTGAAATGAACGAAGAAAATTCGGATACTGAAGAACAAGCTCCGGAAACTGAAGGAGACCAAGAAGAACAATAGCTAAATAAAAAACATATTGAAACATCCATAGCCTTTTGTCTGTGGATGTTTTTTTATTGAAGAAAATGAGTGACCAAGAAAAATACCAACAAAGAGGAGTTTCAGCCTCTAAAGAAGATGTTCATGAGGCAATCAAGAATGTTGACAAAGGGCTATTCCCAAAAGCCTTTTGTAAAATAGTTCCCGATTACCTGAGTGGAAGCCAAGATCACTGTGTGGTGATGCATGCCGATGGTGCGGGCACCAAATCTTCATTGGCATACTTGTATTGGAAAGAAACCGGAGATATATCTGTTTGGAAGGGAATAGCCATGGATGCAATCGTGATGAATATTGACGACTTGCTTTGTGTGGGTGCAACGGATAATATTTTGCTTTCTTCTACCATTGGAAGGAATAAAAATAAAATTCCTGGTGAAGTGATTACTGCCATAATTCAAGGAACTGAGGAGATACTGGAAGAGTTGAGAGGTCATGGAATAGGCATTCACAGCACAGGCGGAGAAACAGCAGATGTAGGCGACTTGGTCAGAACCATTATTGTAGACTCTACTGTTACATGCCGAATGAAACGGGAGGATGTAATTGATAACAGTAACATACAAGCAGGTGATGTAATTGTAGGGCTTTCTTCTTTTGGACAAGCAAGCTATGAGCCAGAATACAATGGCGGAATGGGATCCAATGGCTTAACTTCTGCTCGGCATGATGTGTTTGCCAACTACTTAAAAGAAAAATACCCTGAATCATTTGATCCGGAAGTACCCGCAGACTTGGTTTATGCAGGCACAAAAAAGCTTACTGACTCAGTATATAACGCACCACTTGATGCCGGAAAACTGGTGCTTTCACCTACTAGGACTTATTCTCCTATCATTGCCAAACTGCTCGAAGAGAAAAGAAAAAACATTCATGGTATGGTTCATTGCAGTGGAGGTGCACAAACCAAGGTATTGCATTTTGTGGATCAAGTACATGTCATAAAAGATAATTTATTCGATATTCCACCCTTGTTCAAATTGATTCAAGAAGAGTCTAATACTGATTGGAAGGAAATGTACAAGGTGTTCAATATGGGGCATCGAATGGAATTGTATTTGGATGAAGAACATGCCCAATCTATCATTGATATTTCAAAATCTTTTGGCGTTGACGCACAAATCGTAGGTCGGGTAGAAGCTGCGGAAAGCAAAAAGTTGACGATTCGTTCACCTTTCGGAGACTATATTTACAGTTAATTATGAGTAATCTTTTAGAAAAATTAGCTTCCATAAACGATCGCTACAAGGAAGTCGCACAGCAAATTGTAGATCCTGATATCATTGCTGACATGAATCGCTATGTAAAGCTAAATAAAGAGTATAGCGATTTAAAGGAAATTGTGGAAACCTATGAAGAATACAAACATATTTTAGACAATATTGAATCTTCAAAAGCCATCTTAAAAGAAGAACAGGATGAAGAATTTAAGGAAATGGCAAAAGCAGAACTAGAAGAGTTTGAAGACAAAGTAGGTCCGCTTGAAGAGAAGATTAAATTGATGTTGATCCCCAAGGATCCGGATGATAATAAAAACGTGATTATTGAAATTCGAGCCGGTACCGGAGGTGATGAAGCCAGTATTTTTGCCGGTGACCTTTATCGCATGTATACGAAATACATCGAGTCAAAAGGGTGGAAGCATGAGATCACCACGATAAATGAAGGAACTTCAGGAGGCTTTAAAGAAATTAGTTTTGAAGTCACCGGAGCCAATGTTTATGGCATTATGAAGTTCGAATCCGGAGTGCACCGTGTGCAGCGAGTCCCTCAAACTGAAACCCAAGGTCGGGTGCATACCTCTGCCGCCACTGTAGCCGTATTGCCAGAAGCCGATGAAGTGGATGTTAAAGTGAACCCAGCAGATATAAAAAAAGACACCTTCCGGGCTTCAGGGGCAGGAGGGCAGCACGTTAATAAAACAGAATCTGCCGTGCGTTTAACGCATGTTCCTACTGGAGTAGTGGTAGAATGTCAAGATGGCCGTTCTCAGCTTAAGAACTACGAAAAAGCCATGAAGGTGCTTCGTACTAAATTGTATGAAAGTGAAGTAGAAAAGAAAGAAAAGGAAATTGCAGCTGAAAGAAAGTCCCAGGTTTCTACCGGAGACCGTTCGGCCAAAATTAGAACGTATAATTACCCGCAAGGAAGGGTAACCGATCACCGGATCAATTTAACCTTGTATAACCTTGATGCTATTATAAATGGAGAAATAGACGAAGTAATTGAAGCACTAAGAGTGGCAGAAAATGCAGAAAAATTGAAGGCTGGTTTAGAAGATGATAATGCAGTTTAAAAATGAATAGAAAGGCATTAGTTGAGCAGATAAAAAAGAAGAAAAGCTTTCTTTGTGTAGGACTGGACACAGACCTTCAAAAGATTCCTAGCTTTCTAAATGACTTTGACGATCCAGTTTTTGAATTTAATAAGCGAATAATAGATGCAACCAGAGACTTAGTCGTAGCTTATAAGCCTAATCTAGCATTTTATGAGGCTATGGGTGCCAAAGGGTGGGAGAGTTTAAAAAAGACCATTGACTACATTCCAAAAAACATTTTTACAATTGCAGATGCCAAGCGGGGTGATATTGGCAATACTAGTTTAAGTTACGCTAAAACCTTTTTTGAAACCTACAATTTTGATTCAGTTACAGTAGCTCCCTACATGGGAAGTGACTCCGTTACTCCATTTCTTCAACACCAAGGAAAGTGGGCTATAGTATTAGGATTAACCTCAAATCAAGGTGCCTTTGATTTTCAGTTTCAAAAACTAGAGGAAGGAAGCATGTTGTTTGAGAAGGTTTTGGAAACGTCTCAAAAATGGGGTACTGAGGAGAATATGATGTATGTTGTGGGAGCGACCAAAGCAGAACACCTTCAGCTAGTGCGGAAGGTAATACCAAATCACTTTTTACTTGTCCCCGGGGTTGGGGCCCAAGGAGGAAGTCTTGACGAAGTTTGTCAAAATGGATTAAACTCAGACATTGGATTACTCGTAAACTCTTCTCGTGGTGTAATTTATGCAGGAAAAGAGCAGGACTTTGACCAAAAGGCAAGAGAAGCAGCTTTAGCAATACAAAATCAAATGGCCACCTATGTCTAAAGCAAGACATTATACAGGTAGTTTTCTAACTTTATTTTTCACCTTTATCTTCAGCGTCATAGCACAGCCAGAGAAGATAAATGTATACTACCCAGACGACACTCTGGAATTCGACTTGATCTACAAAGATTTAGACTCACTCAAGAACGGAGAGTTGAAAGCCTACTTTAAAGAGAAACCTTATCAAGTGGCTTATGAAAAGCACTATTACTATGGTAAGCAAAGTGGTATCTATAAAGAGTTTTACCCTTCTGGGCGCTTAATGATATTAGCCATCTACCAAGCTGGCAAAATGCATGGTGATTGGACGTACTATGGGCCTGATGGTTTAGTGCGTCAGAAGGCAAAATATCGAAATGGCAAGCGTCATGGATTTTACATCAATCGAGTGAAGCACTTTCAAGGGCGTTATAAAAATGGTAAAAAACACGGAAAGTGGGAGTATAATGTTGGAACTGCAGCATACCGAAAAGTATTTTATGAAGAAGGGAAACTTACTTCAAAACCTACAGTATTTGAAAAAATGAAAGACCTGGTCGACTTAAATTCGAAAGACAGCAGTCAGTCGGTTGACGGAGAGAGAAAAGAAGTGCCGTATCGAAAGTTTGACACTCTAATGCTTCCAGTAATAGGCGAAGATATATTGAAGTCTTATCCTGTGCGTTATGTTTCTCCAGATTCAATGGATCATCCAACTTTACAGAAAGCCGTTTTTATGGAAAACCAAAATCAAACTGCGGTTGTAAAGTATATTTATCAAGGAAAGCTGAATGGACTCTATAAAATATACTACCCCAATGGAAATATCTTTCGCTATGCTCATTATGATTATGGCAAATTAGATGGCGATTGGAAAGAATACTCTCCTGATGGTTCTCTTCGAATTAGAGGCAAGTATCGAGAGGGAAAAAAGCATGGTAAATGGATGATAAACATTGGCACTGAATCTTATCGAAAGGAAAAATATAAACAGGGTAAACTGAAATAGGCTTAATTACATCTTTCATTTTTAATACTTTAGCTAAACGATGGAAGAGGATTTTTTGCACTACATCTGGAAATTTAAACTTTTTAACCAGCAAGGGCTTACCACAACTGATGGAGAGAAGTTGGATTTGCTAAAAGTTGGAGTTCACAATCACGATGCCGGACCTGATTTTTTTAACGGTCAAATACGATTAGCCGGAACCCGTTGGGCAGGAAATGTGGAATTGCATCTTAAGTCTAGCGATTGGTTCCGGCATCAACACCAAACCGATAAAGCTTACGATAAGGTTATTTTACATGTTGTGTGGGAAGCCGATAAAGTGGTGAAAAGAAAGAATGGAGAGTTAATTCCCACTTTAGAGTTGAAAGGAAGAGTTAGCAAAAGCAAGTTGGAGCAGTATCAAAACTTAACCAATGGTAAAGATTGGGTGCCTTGCCAGTCTCAACTTAACAATCTAGACCCTAGTTTAAAAGCGCTTCAAGTAGAGCGCATGTTGGTGGAAAGGTTAGAGGTTAAATCAAGACGAATCAATCAAATTTTAGAATTGCATCAAAACGATTGGGAGCAAGCTTTTTACCATTTGCTATGCAAATATTTTGGTTTTAAGGTAAATGCTACACCATTTGAATTGCTCGCTACTTCGCTTCCCTTTAAGATAATCAGAAAAAATCAAACCGACTTATTTCAAATAGAGGCTTTGCTTTTAGGACAGGCCGGCCTGTTAAATCAGGATTTTAAGGGAAGCTATCCGAAAAAACTAAAAGCGGCATATGAGTTCCAGCGTAAAAAATACCAGCTGAAAGCCATGGAAGGACATTTATGGAAGTTCAGTCGAATGAGACCATCAAACTTTCCAACCATCCGAATCGCGCAATTGGCAAAGTTACTGAGTCAAAGTGAAAACCTTTTTCAGAAAGTCATAAATGCCGAACAGCTAGAGCAATTGGAAGCACTTTTTTCACTAGAAGCCTCACCTTATTGGGAAGCCCATTATCGTTTAGATGTGCCGGCTGCTAGAAAGCAGAAAAAGAAATTAGGGAAGGCTTCCATTCATCTATTACTGATTAATGTTGTTTGCCCCATCATGTTCACTTACGGCATCAAAACCGACAATCAAAAGATGAAAGATAAAGCCGTAGATCTGCTGGAAAAGTTACCTGCAGAAAAGAATAAGTTGGTCAGAAAGTGGTTAGAAATAGGTCTTTCGGCAAGGCACGCAGGAGACAGCCAAGGAATGATTCAGTTGAAGAAAGAGTATTGTGAATTGAAAAAATGCCTAAATTGCATGCTCGGAAACGCTTTAATAACGCAAGCTTAAGATGATTCAACAGATTCAGGATTTTTTCGAAAAACATGCTTTTGGAGTTTGTGCTTGGTGGGGTAAAAAGCTAGGGATAAAAAGCTCAAAAATTCGACTTTACTTCATCTACACCTCATTTCTGACGCTTGGTTCGCCATTAATTGTTTATTTGGTTATGGCTTTTGTTTTAGAGCACAAACACCATTTTAAATTAAAACGTAGAAAAACGATCTGGGATCTTTAAAAACTGAATTTGTGTTGCAAATTTCACAATTCCGAAAACTCTACATCACTTCCATTATATTAGCGCTCATTTCCTTTATAGGGGTTGTGGGTTACATGCTAATTGAAGATTACACTTTTGGCGAAGCTTTCTATTTTACCATCATCACTATATCAACTGTGGGTTTTCAGGAAATTAGGCCCCTTTCAGAAAGTGGTCGTTTTTTTACCGCATTCCTGATCGTAACCAGTTTTGGTACTTTTGCCTACGCATTAAGTGTCATTTCATCCTATCTTTTAGATGGTGAATTTAGACGCCATTTGAATGAACTTAAAAAGATCAAAAAGATCAAAGAAATGAAGAATCATATCATTGTTTGCGGATTTGGTAGGAATGGAAAGCAAATTATTCATGAACTTGAAA
Source organism: Vicingaceae bacterium (assembly GCA_040220135.1). GTDB lineage: Bacteria > Bacteroidota > Bacteroidia > Flavobacteriales_E > Vicingaceae > CAJXMH01. The sequence goes on along the minus strand of JAVJTT010000011.1, from coordinate 45,710 downwards.
CCTCCAATCAACCCTATGTTCTAATTGAAAGAAATGAAGAAATCATTGAGCAATTAAAGGCCGAGGGACACAAAAATTACTATGAAGGGGATGCAACCAGTGATAAAGTGCTGATCAATGCGGGTATTGAGAAAGCCAAAGCATTGATTACTACCTTGCCTGAAGATGCTGACAACGTATTTGTGGTGCTAACCGCTCGTGAAATGAACCCGAATTTGTTAATTATTAGCCGAGCTTCTCGTGATACTACAGATAAGAAACTCCGTATGGCTGGAGCCGATAATGTAGTAATGCCCGATAAAGTAGGAGGCACACACATGGCCTCTCTAGTCATAAAACCTGATGTAGTGGAGTTCTTTAATCACTTAAGCGGACAAGACAACAATATTTCATTGGAAGAAATAAGCTACGAAAGCCTTCCAGCTGAGTTTAAGGGTCGCTCAATTAAAGATTTACATGTAAGAAAAAGATCAGGCGCTAACATTGTAGGTCTAAAGTCAATTGATGGTGAGTATGTGTTAAATCCTGCTCCTGATACGACGATTACTGAAGGGTCTAAGCTTTTTGTTTTAGGAATGAAAAACCAAATAGAAGATTTGAAAAGATGGGAGTAATGCGAATCTTAGTTACCGGGAGTAATGGCTTGTTGGGGCAAAAATTAGTGCACCAATTAAAGAATGACCAGCGTTTTGAGCTTCTTGCCACCTCAAGAGGTAAAAATAGAATTAGTGATGAAAGTAGATATAAGTATCAAGCTTTAGATATTAGCCGTAAAGAAGAAGTTTTAAATGCCTTTAATAGCTTTCAGCCCGATGTTGTCATTAATACAGCAGCCATGACAAACGTTGATGCCTGCGAATCTGACAAAGAAGGTAGCTGGGAATTGAATGTTGAAGCAGTGAAACATTTGATCGAAGCCTCAGAAAAGCATGATACACACCTCATTCACCTGTCAACTGATTTTGTGTTTGATGGAGAAGATGGCCCTTATAAAGAAGAAGACCGGCCAAATCCATTAAGTTATTATGGAAGAACAAAGTGGGAGGCTGAAAAACTTATTCAATCTTCGAATGTAAAATGGACGATCATCAGAACCATTATCGTTTATGGCATAGTTGAAGACATGAGTCGCTCAAACATCGTTCTTTGGGCCAAAAGCGCTTTAGAAAAGAAACAAAAGCTAACCATCGTAAATGATCAGTTTCGTTCTCCAACCTTAGTGGAGGATCTAGCTGCTGCCTGTGTTTCCGCTGCGGCAAAATCTGCCACGGGAATTTATCACATTTCCGGCAAAGACTTTATGAGTATTGTTCAACTCGTAAAAAGAGTAGCTGCTTACTATGATTTAGACGACTCCTATGTAGAAGAGATTAGTTCTGAGTCGCTTAATCAAGCAGCCAAACGTCCACCCAAAACCGGATTTATATTAGATAAGGCGTATCGAGAGCTCGATTATCAGCCCCATTCTTTTGAAGAAGGAATAGCAATTTTGGAGCAGCAACTCAAGACCTAAGAATTCCTTTCTTTATTAAGAGGGCCTTCGCTTTTTCATGCTTTATATTTAAGTTATATTTGTTGGCTTAGCAAAAAAATGACCTATGATTAGAAAGCTATTACCGCTCCTATTAACATTTTTAACTATTCAATTAACAGCGTCAAACTTTGAGGCTAAATTGAAGTATGACAATCCGTCAAAAAAGATTAACGATGGGGTTGCATTTGTAGAGATAGATGGAGGGGCACCGCCATTTTTGTACAAATGGTCGCACCAAAATGTAGATCGAAAATCAAACTCTAGCGAAGGAATTACCGAAGGGAGTAGCTTTTCCGTTTTAATTACAGATTCCGATGGAGATGAGCAGTTATTGAACGGGAAGGTTCCGGCAGAATCAATAGAAGAGTACATGAATGCCTCTTTTAAGCCCATTGTGAACTACATGACCAGTTTCCTTTTTTGGGATCCCTTTTCTGCCATTGGTTTATACGACCCGGTGGTTTATGCAGATGCTAAAATGATTAAAGCCCCAGGTTGGGCAAATCCCGAGATTACTAAAATTGTTCTCAGCCAATGGTTGGTAGAGGAAGGTAAAAAGGTGAAGAAAGGAGATGCTATAGCACTTGTTTCACAAGGAGAGGGCGAGAATGTTAAGGTTTATGCAGAGGCTTCCGGCGTTTTGCAGCATAAAATAAAAGAAGGAAAAGTAATTTATGACGAAAGCAACATTCAAGATGTAATTGAAATTGGAGCAGAAAATTTAGCAGCAATTACCTATGATGAACCACGACCTGTTCTTCATCCAAATGGTGATGTTCAGAAAAAGGGTATCCCCTTTATTGTAATCTGGCTTGTAGGGGGCGCTTTGTTTTTTACCATTCGCATGCGTTTTATCAATGCAAGGGGAGTGAAACACGCAATTTCTCTAGTAAAAGGAGATTACGATAATCCGGAAAGTCAAGGAGAGGTTTCTCATTTTCAAGCCTTAACCACAGCGCTTTCAGCAACAGTGGGCTTAGGTAATATTGCGGGGGTGGCTGTTGCCATTACCTTAGGCGGCCCCGGGGCTACCTTTTGGATGATAATCTGTGGTCTTTTAGGTATGGCTAGCAAATTCACCGAATGTACGCTTGGAGTGAAATATAGAACCATCAATGATCGAGGCGAAATTTCAGGTGGACCGATGTATTATTTAAGTGAAGGCTTAAAGAAAAAAAACCTTGGTGGCTTAGGAAAAGTCTTGGCGGTTGTATTTTCAATTTTATGTATTGGAGCCTCCTTTGGCGGCGGCAATATGTTTCAAGCCAATCAAGCCTTTGCTCAACTTTCAAGTGAGTTTACTGGACTTCAGGGTTATGGAGCTCCTTTTGGGGTGGTCTTAGCTTTGTTAGTTGGTGTGGTTATTATTGGCGGAATCAAGAGTATTGCTAAGGTTACAGATAAAATTGTGCCTTTCATGGCAGGGCTTTATGTCTTGTTTGCCTTGATTATTATTGGGATGAACTTTGCTAATGTAGGTGATGTGTTTGTTGAGATTTACAATGGAGCCTTTAATGCTCCGGCTATCAAAGGAGGAATCATAGGGGTGTTAATTGTCGGATTCCAACGAGCTGCATTTTCAAACGAGGCAGGAGTTGGATCCGCTTCCATAGCGCACTCGGCCTCTAAAACTGATGAGCCGGTGAGTGAAGGAACCGTAGCGCTTTTAGAGCCTTTTGTAGACACTGTAGTGGTTTGTACCATGACCGCTTTAGTACTTGTTTTTACCGGTTTTGCTGACGGAACTTCAGGCTTAGAAGGTTCTGAGCTTACCTCAGCTGCCTTTGGAAGTGTTTTTCCTTGGTTCAAAGTGGTACTTGTTATTGCCATATTCTTGTTTGCTTTTTCTACCATGATCTCTTGGTCTTACTATGGTTTAAAAGCCTGGACGTATTTATTTGGTGGAAGCAAAACAGCAGATTACTCTTATAAATTGATCTTTTTGGTTTTTGTAGTAATTGGCTCTTCCGTTGGATTAGGTGCAGTGCTTGATTTTTCTGACCTTATGATCTTAGGGATGGCCTTCCCTAATATTTTAGGATTACTGCTCTTATCGAAAGAGGTGAGAAATGAAATGAATGATTATTTCGCAAGAATTAAATCAGGAGCGATTAAAAAGTTTAAATAGTTGAATCGAATTGTACTGCTTTTAGCTACACTGACTACCCTATTGGCTTGTCAAGAGGAAACCGTGGTCAGTAACATTTCAGGTCAGGTGTTTGATAACTGTCAGACCGTAGCATCTAATGCCGAAATAGCGTTTAAAGTAAATCCAACAGGCAGCTTTTCAGAACCTTTAATTTTGGCTAGTGCTGTTACCAATAGTTCTGGGCACTTTCATTTTACTTATGAATTAGATGAAACAGAAACCGGCACTGCTGATCTTATAAGAGTGACCAATACCGGTTTTGTAAACCTTATTGAAAACATTCCTTTGCAAGAAGATAAAAACTATCGTTTGTATTCAGAAAACGTTTCCACTGTAGTGGTTTCTTTTGTTGGGACGAGAGTTTTTGGACCTCAGGATACTTTGTTTTATCAAGCTTCCATTAATGGTCAAATCGGTTTTCGAGTACAGCCTAGTCAAGGCACCCTTGATACCTTTAATATTTTGGTACCCAACTTAGAAGAAACCGGCGCATTTACATGGCTGAATTATGGTGTAGGAAGCCAAGACTTCAACAGGGCTTTGGAAGCTTCAAACCTTCAAGATTCACTATATCAAAATATTGGCTTACTTTTGGAAGGCTGCTCAATGGAAGAGCAAGTTGGAATCACAATTAATTAAGCTTGAATCAACAGATCAAAGACTATTTTCACTTTAGTCGGATTGAGAGGCGGGGAATATTAGCTTTAGTCTTTATTATCTCTATCCTTCTTTCAGTCAATCTATATGTGAAGTATGCTGAGCCTAATTATACGTCAACTTCAGGAGAAAAATTAGCGCGAGTCATGACCATGATAGATTCGCTAGAGCAAGAAGAAGCAAGGAAGCAGCAACTTGCAGAAATTGATACTTTTAAAGTTGAGAATGAGCGTTCTGAGTTGAAACGATTCAACTTTAATCCCAATCAACTTTCCCTTGAAAAGTGGATGGCTTTAGGCTTAAGTCAAAAGCAAGCCGAGGTAATTAAAAAGTATGAAGCAAGCGGTGGAAGCTTTAGAGTGAAGTCAGACGTGCAAAAAATGTATACTGTCTCTGATGAAATGTATCAGGAGTTAAAGCCCTTTATTCTTTTGCCTGATACCTTAGAAAAGAAGAACTATGGTGATTCAAATGAAAGTGCGAGTGAGCAAAAGAAATCATATACCAAGAAAAAGGAGTGGAAGAAGATTGTGCTAGACGTCAATGTTGCCGATAGTGCTAGCTTGACCAAACTCTATGGAATAGGTCCTTACTTTAGCGGCAAAATTGTGTCTTACCGAGAAGAGCTTGGTGGCTATCATAGCCTAGAACAATTGACTGAACTATGGGGAGTTGAGGATAACTTAATTCAATCATTGGACTCACAGTTGGTTTTGAAGAAAGTGAAGTTGAGAAAGCTTAAAGTCAATAAAATGGATGCAGGAGAGTTAAAATCACATCCTTATTTATCATGGAATGTGGCAAACTCAATTGTAAGCATTAGAGAAAAGCATGGTAAGTATCAGGCTCTTGAAGACTTAAAAAAGTCAGTTTTAATAAATGATTCCCTCCTTCAGAAACTGAAGCCTTACCTGAGCCTTGAGGAATGAACTTGCTAGCCTGCTAAAAGCATCGTAAAATTGCGCTTTCAATTTAAATAAAAATGGAAGAGAAAATAAAGCGAGTTATTCGAGACATTCATGACTTCCCCAAACCTGGTATTATCTTTAAAGACATAACACCAATATTAAATGAACCGGAGTTAACTCGATTGATTACTCATGAATTTGCTAAACGAGCAAGAGCCTTGAACCCTGATGCTGTAATGGGAATTGAAAGCAGAGGATTCTTTTGGGGACTGTTGATTGCTCAAGAATTGAACGTGCCCTTTATACCGGTTAGAAAGAAAGGGAAGTTGCCGTATAAAACTATTTCCCATCAATACGATCTAGAGTATGGTTCCGCCGAAATTGAAGTTCACGAAGATGCCATAGTAGCAGAAAGTCGGATTCTTATCCACGACGATTTACTGGCAACAGGTGGCACAGCAGCTGCTGCTGCTCATATTGTGCGTCAACAAAAGGCAAAAGTTGCAGGCTTTTCTTTTTTAGTTATCCTAGAGTTTTTGAAAGGTGAAGATGCATTGAAAGACTTCTCTACAAATATTGAAGGCCTCACCCGTTACTAAGGAGTTCATTATTTATTTTTAAAGTACAACAATTCGGTCTTCAAATTGTACTTTTGAAGACTCTAAAATAGAAAAGATACATGGATTTTAATTACACAGAAAACCAAGACATGATCGCAAAGATGGTGCAGGACTTTGCGGCTAAGGAAATTCAACCCAATTTGATGAAATGGGATGAATCACAAGAGTTTCCGGTTGACTTATTTAAAAAATTAGGAGACTTAGGATTAATGGGTGTTTTGGTTCCTCAAGAATACGGCGGTTCAGGCTTTGGCTACCATGAATACATTACAGCAATTACGGAGTTGGCAAAAGTTTGTGGATCTATTGGATTGTCAATGGCGGCGCACAATTCGCTGTGTACCAACCACATTTTAACCTTTGGTAATGAGGATCAAAAAAAGAAATACTTACCCAAATTAGCTTCAGCAGAGTTTATTGGCGCATGGGCCTTAACTGAGCCAAACACTGGGTCGGATGCCATGAGAATGAAGTGTACCGCTAAAAAAGAAGGGGAGCATTGGATTTTAAATGGTACAAAATGCTGGATTACACACGGCATCTCATCAGATGTGGTTGTAGCTATTGTGAGAACCGGAGACTTACTTGACTCTCATGGAATGACAGCCTTTGTTATTGATCGAGACAATCCGGGTTTAAAAGCAGGGAAGAAAGAAGATAAGCTTGGCATGAGAGCGTCTGAAACAGCAGAAGTAATCTTTGAAGATTGTAAAGTTCACGAAAGCATGATCTTAGGAGAAGTGGGCCAAGGTTTTCAGCAAGCGATGAAAATCCTAGATGGCGGTCGTATATCAATAGCTGCTTTGTCGCTTGGCATTGCAAAAGGGGCCTATGAAGCTTCAAAAAAATATGCACAAGAAAGAGAGCAATTTGGTCAACCCATTGCCAACTTTCAAGCCATAGGCTTCAAACTGGCTGACATGGCAACCGATATTGAAGCTGCTGAGCTGTTAACTCATCAGGCAGCAGACCTAAAAAACAAGGGTAAGAAAATGACCAAAGAGTCTGCTTTTGCAAAGTATTATGCTTCAGAGGTATCGGTCAGAGCTTCTACGGATGCAGTTCAAATTTTTGGAGGCTACGGCTACACTAAAGAATTTCCGGTTGAGAAGTTTTACCGTGATTCTAAACTATGTACCATTGGTGAAGGAACTTCGGAAATTCAAAAATTAGTAATTTCAAGAGAGATTTTAAAATAATTTTGGAATCGTAATTAATTTCTGATTACTTTTGCACCCCTAATAAAATTATGACAATATGCTAATTGTACCAGTAAAAGAAGGCGAGAACATCGAAAGAGCTTTGAAGAAGTTTAAAAAGAAGTTTGAAAGAACAGGAACTGTCAAAGAACTTAGAAATCGTCAGCATTTTACCAAACCTTCTGTAGAGCGCAGAGAAGAAATAAAGCGCGCTGTTTACAAGGAGAAAATGCAAAGAGAAGAAGAAGCTTAAAAAAGCTTAAGACATACTTACAATACTATACCACTTGAGTTGGTTTGCTTAACTTGCATTCAACTTAAGTGGTTTTTTTATGCACATTAGTGAATTTCTTATATACCTAGAAAAAGAGCGCCGATACTCAAGGCATACTTTGAAGGCGTATCAAACAGACTTAGAGCAACTACAGGGTTTTTTAACTGAAGAGTTTGACGAACCGTCCATTGAAAAGTGCAGTCCACAAATGCTAAGAACTTGGCTTGTTAGTCTGATGGAAAAGGAACTAAGCAGCAAAACAGTTAACCGAAAGATATCTTCAGTTAAAACCTTTTTTAATTATTTGAGAAGAAAAAAGGTAATCAAGCTTTCACCCACCTCGAAAGTAAGCAGTCCAAAGGTAGAAAAGAGCTTGCCACATTATGTTAAGGCGAATGAAATGGATCATTTACTCGATTCCATTGAGTTTACTAACGACTTTCCCGGTCAACGAGATCGGCTTATACTAGAGTTGCTTTATGCCACTGGCATTCGATTAAGTGAACTGATCAAGCTGAAAGAAAGTAACTTGGATTTTGGAGCCAATACGTTAAAGGTTTTAGGTAAAAGAAACAAGGAGAGAATAGTGCCTTTATCACAAGGCTTGGCAGCAGCTTTAAGGCAATACTTGGTGCTCAAAAATGGTGTACAGCAGACACCTTACTTGTTTGTCACAGATAAGGGAAAAAAGCTTTATTCAAAGTTTGTCTATAGAAAGGTTAATTCATACCTTGGTCTAGTGTCTACCATAAAGAAAAAAAGTCCTCACGTTTTGAGGCACACATTTGCCACACATATGTTGAACAATGGAGCAGATTTAAATACGATAAAGGAAATTCTTGGTCATGCGAACTTGTCAGCAACGCAGGTTTATACGCATAACTCCATTGAAAAATTGAAAAATATTTACAAACAAGCCCACCCAAGGGCATAAACTAAAATACTATGAATGTAAAATTGAACGTTAGGTCAGTAAATTTTGATGCCGATCAGAAATTGATTGATTTTATTCAGGGAAGAGTAAACAAATTGTCGCAGTTCTTTGATCGCATTATTGAAGCAGATGTTTACATGAAAGTGGATAATAATCACGAAATGGAAAACAAAACAGTTGAAATTAGGCTCTATATTCCGGGAAATGATCTCTTTGCGAAGAAGACAGCAAAGAATTTTGAAGCTGCTGCTGATGGGGTAGCTGAAGCGCTTAGAAGGCAAGCTAGGAAAAGAAAAGAGAAGGTTCGAGGCATTTAAATTGCATGCAAGAAAACAATCATTTTAGTAGAGATTAAAACTTTGATGAAAAAAAAGTGAAATTAGTTTTCACCTAAATCAAATCTTTTATAAATTTGCAGACCTTTTTCGAGGCTACCAGTTAAGGCTAAGAAAAAGGTTTGTTAGTTAAGGCCGATGTAGCTCAGTTGGCCAGAGCAGCTGATTTGTAATCAGCGGGTCGGGGGTTCGAATCCCTCCATCGGCTCACGTTCTTTACATGTTTAAAAGAATATTTTTGGGGGAGATACTCAAGCGGCCAACGAGGACAGACTGTAAATCTGTTGACTATGTCTTCGCAGGTTCGAATCCTGCTCTCCCCACAGAAAGTATAAAAAGCGGGAGTAGCTCAGCTGGCTAGAGCATCAGCCTTCCAAGCTGAGGGTCGCCGGTTCGAATCCGGTTTCCCGCTCTTTTTTTACTTTAAAAGTATTGCCGATGTAGCTCAGGCTTTGTCTGGCGAAGTTGGTTTAAAAGCCGATGTAGCTCAGGGGTAGAGCGTTTCCTTGGTAAGGAAGAGGTCAGGGGTTCAATTCCCCTCATTGGCTCACGATATAATAAAATGTTAACATATTAATTAATTCAATAACCTAAACAAAAGCAAATAAGTCATGGCTAAAGAAAACTTTGACCGGTCTAAACCGCACTTAAATATTGGTACCATCGGTCACGTTGACCACGGAAAGACAACTCTTACTGCTGCTATTACTTCTGTATTGGCAAAGAAAGGGTTTACTGAAAGACAAGAATTCGACAAAATTGATAACGCTCCTGAGGAGAAAGAGAGAGGTATTACCATTAACTCTTCTCACGTTGAGTACGCAACTGAAAACAGGCACTACGCTCACGTAGACTGTCCAGGTCACGCCGATTACGTTAAGAACATGGTAACGGGTGCTGCACAGATGGATGGTGCAATTTTGGTTGTAGCGTCAACTGATGGTCCTATGCCACAGACAAGGGAGCATATCCTTTTGGCACGTCAGGTAGGTGTACCTCAAATCGTAGTTTTCATGAACAAAGCTGACATGGTAGACGATGAAGAGCTACTTGAGCTTGTTGAAATGGAAATTAGAGAGCTATTAAGCTTCTATGAATTTGATGGAGATAATATTCCAATTATTACAGGTTCTGCACTTGGAGCTTTGAACGGCGAAGAGCAGTGGGAAGACAAGATCATGGAATTGATGGATGCTGTAGATAGCTACATTCCAATTCCTCCAAGAGATACAGATAAAGATTTCTTGATGCCTGTTGAGGATGTATTTTCAATTACTGGTCGTGGTACAGTTGCTACCGGAAGAATTGAAACTGGTGTTGTGAACTCAGGTGAAGAAGTTGAGTTGAATGGTATGGGTGCTGACGGAAGAAAAACTACTGTAACTGGTGTTGAAATGTTTAGAAAAATTCTAGACAGAGGAGAGGCTGGAGATAACGTTGGTCTTTTATTGAGAGGTATTGAGAAGAAGGATATTTCTAGAGGAATGGTAATTGCTAAGCCAGGCTCTATTACACCTCACACGAAGTTTAAAGCTGAGGTGTATATCTTGAAGAAAGAAGAAGGTGGACGTCACACTCCATTTCAAAATAGATACCGTCCTCAGTTCTATTTAAGAACAACAGACGTTACAGGTGAGATTTTACTTGAAGAAGGAAGAGAAATGGTTATGCCAGGTGACAACGTTACCATCGAGGTAAACCTAATTTCTCCGGTAGCCTTGAACACTGGTCTTCAGTTTGCAATCCGCGAAGGTGGTAGAACTGTTGGAGCAGGTCAGGTGACTGAGATCATTGAGTAAGACTCAAATAAAGAATAATTGCACAAAAGGTGTCCCGAAAAATCGGGATACCTTTTTGTGACTTTTATAAAAACCCACACGGGTGTAGCTCAGCTGGTAGAGCAGTGGTCTCCAAAACCAAAGGTCGTGAGTTCGATTCTTACCACCCGTGCAAGAAAATAAACTGAGATGTCTAAAATAAGAACATACATTGAAGAATCGTCAAACGAATTGCTTCACAAAGTAAGTTGGCCAACTTGGCCTGAGTTGCAAAGCAGCGGTATCGTAGTCATGATTGCTTCAGTTATTATTTCATTGATCATTTTTTTGATGGACTCTACCTTTAGCCGAGTAATGGAGTACATCTACAGTTTGTTTTAATTGAGGAGAACCTAGAAGGATGAGTGAAACAACAACAGATAAAAAGTGGTATGTGATCCGCGCCATAAGTGGCAAGGAGAAGAAAGTGAAGATGCTGCTCGAGGATGAAATAAGTCATTCGGGTTTGAAAGATTATGTGAGTCAGATCTTGATTCCTACAGAGAAAGTTTTTCAAATCAGAAATGGTAAGAAAGTTAGCAAAGAGCGTAACTTTTTTCCAGGTTACGTTTTGGTAGAAGCCAACTTGGTAGGAGAGGTGCCTCACATTATACAAAAGACCACAGACGTGATTGGTTTCTTAGGAGCAGAAAAGGGTGGAGAGCCCATGCCTTTGAGGCCTTCTGAAGTGAATCGAATTCTAGGAAAAGTTGATGAACTAGCTGAAAGTGAAGAGGAATTTGATATTCCATTTATGGTAGGAGAGGCAGTGAAGGTAATCGACGGTCCTTTTAATGGTTTCAGTGGAAACATTGAAGAAGTAAATAAAGAGAAGAAGAAACTGAAAGTAATGGTTAAGATCTTTGGGCGAAAAACGCCATTAGATCTAAGTTACATGCAAGTAGAAAAAGAATCATAATCGACATTTTTATAATAATTCAAGAAAATGGCTAAAGAAGTAGATGGCATAATTAAATTACAGATTCGAGGAGGTGCCGCAAATCCTTCTCCTCCTGTAGGACCTGCATTGGGTGCAAAAGGAGTAAACATCATGGACTTCTGTAAGCAGTTCAACGGTAGAACTCAAGATAAAGCAGGTAAGGTTTTACCGGTGGTAATTACAGTTTATTCTGATAAGTCATTCGACTTTGTGATTAAAACCCCACCGGCAGCTGTTCAATTGCTTGAAAAGGCAAAAACAAAATCTGGTTCAGCTGAGCCAAACCGAGTAAAAGTTGCTTCTGTAAGTTGGGATCAAGTAAAGGAAATCGCAGAAGATAAAATGGAAGATCTCAATGCCTTTAAAGTTGAATCTGCAATGAGCATGGTTGCAGGAACAGCAAGAAGTATGGGTATTAATGTAAAAGGCAAAAAGCCCTTTTAAATAGAAGACGATTAGAAATTATGGCAACATTGACAAAAAAGCGTAAAGCCGCTCTAGAAAAAATCGAAAAAGACAAACTCTATACCTTAAAAGAGGCTTCTTCTTTGGTTAAAGAATTATCTACTACCAATTTCGATGCTTCAGTAGATTTAAGTGTTCGTCTAGGAGTTGATCCTCGTAAAGCCAATCAAATGGTTCGAGGTACTGTTACTTTACCGCATGGTATCGGAAAAACAGTAAAAGTATTGGCTCTTGTTACACCCGACAAAGAAGCAGAGGCGAAGGAAGCCGGTGCAGACTATGTTGGATTAGATGAGTACGTAGAAAAAATCAAAGGCGGCTGGACTGATGTAGATGTAATTGTTACCATGCCAAGCGTTATGGGTAAAGTTGGAGCCTTGGGTCGGGTATTAGGACCTAGAGGTTTGATGCCAAACCCTAAGTCAGGTACAGTAACTATGGATGTTGCAAAAGCTGTTTCTGATGTTAAAGCCGGTAAAATTGACTTTAAAGTTGATAAATACGGTATTATTCACACTTCTGTTGGCCGTGCTTCCTTTGAGGCTGATAAGATAAGAGAGAATGCATTAGAGATGATTCAAACCATTGTAAAGCTCAAGCCCGCAGCGGCCAAAGGGATTTACATTAAAAGTATTTGCATTTCCGGAACAATGACTCCGGGAGTACATGTTGATACTAAAAGATTTATCGAAGACTAATTATTCATTCTATAGACTTTAGAAATGACTAGAAAAGAAAAAGAAGAAATCGTAAAAGCCCTTTCAGAAAAACTGAATGAAAATGGGATTTTTTACCTCGCTGATATCTCTGAGTTAGACGCTGAGTCGTCAACAAAATTGAGAAGGTTAGCACATAAACGTGAGGTTTCACTTAATGTAGTGAAAAACACCCTACTAAAGAAAGCTTTAGAAGAAGCTGAAGGTTCTTACGAAGAGTTCTATGAAGTACTCAAAGGAAATACTTCGATCATGTTTGCAGAAGTGGGCAATGCTCCGGCAAAACTGATCAAAGACTTTAGAAAGAATTCAGAAAAACCACTTTTGAAAGGAGCTTTTATTGATGAAGCAATTTACATTGGTGATGACAAAGTAGAGGCATTAGCATCTATGAAGTCGAAAGATGAAGTAATCGCGGATATTATCGCATTACTACAATCTCCAGCGAAGAATGTTGTTTCTGCCCTACAATCTGGCGGAAATACCATTTCAGGATTGGTAAAAGCTCTTGGCGAAAGAGAAAATTAATTTGTACGCACTCTCAACTCATATAATTTAAAAATCTAAAAACAGAATAAAATGGCGGATTTAAAAGCGCTTGCTGAAGAGTTAGTAAACTTGACAGTAAAAGATGTAAACGAATTAGCAGAAATCCTTAAAGAAGAGCATGGCATTGAGCCTGCTGCTGCAGCTGTTGCTGTTGCCGGACCAGCTGGTGGTGGCGATGGTGCTGCTGAAGAAGAGCAAACAGAGTTTGATGTAATCTTGAAAGCTCCAGGTGGTTCTAAATTAGCGGTTGTTAAGCTAGTTAAAGAATTAACCGGACTAGGATTGAAAGAAGCTAAAGAATTAGTTGATGGAGCTCCAAAACCTGTGAAGGAAGGAGTAGCAAAAGACGAAGCTGAATCTCTTAAAAAGCAATTAGAAGAGGCAGGAGCTGAAGTTGAGCTTAAGTAATATAACGCACAACTAATCTTATTAGGTTTAGGTCCCAAAACATTTTGGGGTCTAAACCCTTTCTTGTTTGTATCTAGTTATTAATAAATCATTTCTTAGAGATGGCTAACGCATCATTACCGAAAATAGCAGAACGGGTCAATTTCGCTTCGATCAAAAATAAACTTGATTATCCGGATTTTCTCGATATCCAATTACAGTCTTTTCAAGACTTTTTCCAATTAGATACTTCTCCTGAATTAAGGGACTCTGAAGGTCTTTATAAAGTTTTTAGTGAGAATTTCCCCATAACGGATGCACGAAATCAATTCGTGCTTGAGTTCTTAGATTACTTTGTAGACCCACCTCGATATAGCATCGATGAGTGTATTGACCGTGGATTAACCTATAGTGTTCCTTTGAAGGCGAAGTTAAAACTTTACTGTACTGACCCTGAGCACGAAGATTTTGAAACCATCGTTCAAGATGTTTACTTGGGAACCATTCCTTACATGACACCAAAAGGAACTTTTTTGGTTAATGGTGCGGAAAGAGTTATCGTATCTCAGTTACACCGATCTCCAGGTGTATTCTTTGGCCAGTCAAGACACGCCAATGGAACTAAATTATACTCCGCTCGAGTAATTCCATTCAAAGGATCATGGATCGAGTTTGCGACAGACATTAATAATGTAATGTACGCTTACATCGACCGAAAAAAGAAATTACCAGTAACTACTTTGTTACGAGCCATCGGCTTTGAGTTCGATAAAGATATCCTTGATATTTTCGAATTGGCTGACGAAATTAAAGTGTCAAAAGCAGGCTTAAAAAGAGCACAAGGTAGAAAGTTAGCTGCTCGTGTACTTCGCACTTGGGTGGAAGACTTTGTAGATGAAGATACCGGTGAAGTAGTTTCAATCGAAAGAAATGAAGTGGTTATAGATCGGGAAACTGTACTTGAAAAAGAACACATTGACCCAATCTTAGAGTCAGGAGCCAAAACGATTATTCTTCACAAAGAAGATATCAACTCGGCCGACTTTGCCATTATTTACAATACGCTTCAGAAAGATCCATCAAACTCTGAGAAAGAAGCCGTAGAGCATATTTATCGTCAGTTAAGAAACTCCGAGCCACCAGATGAGGAAACCGCTAGAGGAGTTATTGATAAACTATTTTTCTCTGAAACTAGATACGATTTAGGAGAAGTAGGGCGCTATAGAATAAACAAGAAGTTAGGTCTTGAAATAGAAGAAAATACCAAGATTCTAACAAGAGAAGATATAATATCAATCATTAAATATTTGATTGAGTTGATCAACTCAAAAGCAGATGTTGATGATATTGATCACTTGAGTAACCGAAGAGTTCGTACAGTTGGAGAGCAATTGTACAATCAATTTGGTGTGGGATTAGCTAGAATGGCTAGAACCATTAGAGAGCGTATGAATGTTCGTGACAATGAGGTGTTTACACCGGCGGATTTGATTAATGCGAAGACCTTGTCTTCAGTAATTAACTCTTTCTTTGGAACGAACCAATTGTCTCAGTTTATGGATCAAACGAATCCACTTTCTGAGGTAACACACAAAAGAAGAATGTCAGCCTTAGGGCCAGGAGGTCTTTCAAGAGAAAGAGCAGGTTTTGAGGTTCGTGATGTTCACTACACGCACTACGGAAGACTTTGTCCAATTGAAACGCCGGAAGGACCAAACATTGGACTGATTTCTTCACTTTGTGTTTATGCGAAAGTGAACCGACTTGGATTTATTGAAACTCCTTACCGTAAAGTAAGCGAAGGAAAGATTGGTCTGGACAAGAAGGACATTATCTACTTAAGTGCTGAAGAAGAAGACGAACAAACCATTGCACAAGCAAATGCCATTGTTACTGAAGATGGAACATTTGAGGCAGATCGAGTAAAAGCAAGGTACGAAGGTGATTTCCCAATGGCTGAGCCAGGTGAAGTAACTTTAATGGATGTTGCACCGAACCAGATTGCCTCTATTGCTGCATCACTTATTCCTTTCTTGGAGCATGATGATGCAAACCGTGCTTTGATGGGATCTAACATGCAGCGTCAAGCCGTGCCTTTAATGAGACCTGACTCTCCTATTGTGGGAACAGGACTTGAAAAGCAATTGGCCATTGACTCTAGAGTATTGATCAATTCAGAAGGAGATGGTGTAGTAGAGTACGTTGATGCAAAGAAAATTATCGTTACATACGATCGTACTGAAGAAGAAGAGTTGGTTTCTTTTAATGAGCCAACTAAAACGTACCATCTAACCAAGTACAAGAAAACCAACCAAAGTACGGTGGTTAACTTGAGACCGATCGTTAGAAAAGGAGATAAAGTAAGCAAAGGTCAAGTGCTTTGTGAAGGTTACGCTACCGAAAAAGGAGAATTGGCTTTAGGTCGAAACCTGAAGGTTGCCTTTATGCCTTGGAAAGGTTATAACTTTGAGGATGCGATCGTGATCTCGGAGAAAGTAGTTTCAGAAGACTTATTTACTTCGGTACACGTTGACGAATTCACTCTAGAGGTTAGAGATACCAAAAGAGGGGTAGAAGAATTAACCGCTGATATTCCAAATGTAAGTGAAGAGTCTACAGCTGATCTTGACGAGAATGGATTAATCAGAATTGGAGCTGAAGTAAAAGAAGGCGATATTTTGATTGGTAAGATTACGCCAAAAGGGGAATCTGATCCAACTCCGGAAGAAAAGCTTTTACGTGCGATTTTTGGAGATAAAGCTGGAGATGTTAAAGACGCTTCATTGAAAGTTCCACCATCAACCAAAGGAGTTGTGGTAGACAAGAAGTTGTTTGAAAGAGCGGTAAAAGACCGCAAGTCTCGAGCAGATGAAAAGAACCTAATTGCAAAATTAGACGAAGAAGAGCGTAAAGATCTATCGGCTTTGAAAGAACGATTAGTGGAAAAACTTTACAGCATTGTGAATGGTAAAACTGCACAAGGAATTACCAACTATTACAATGAAGAAATCATTCCGAAAGGAACAAAGTTTACCCAAAAAGTTCTTCAGAGAATTGATGATTTTGCCTTTATCGATTATAAAAACTGGACTACTTCTGATGAGTTGAATGAAACCATCAAAGTAATGTTGCATAATCACAACATGAAGGCCACCGAAATTATGGGAAGATATAAGCGTAAGCGCTATGCCCTAACTGTTGGTGATGAGCTACCCACCGGAATCATGAAATTGGCTAAGGTTTACTTGGCGAAGAAGAGAAAGATGAAAGTAGGGGATAAAATGGCCGGACGTCATGGTAACAAGGGTATTGTGGCTAAGATCGTTCGTCCAGAAGACATGCCCTTCTTAGATGATGGAACTCCGGTAGATATTGTATTGAACCCATTGGGTGTGCCTTCTCGAATGAACTTAGGACAGATTTACGAAACTGTATTAGGTTGGGCTGGAGAAAAGCTAGGTGTGAAGTTCTCTACTCCAATTTTTGATGGTGCAAGTATTGATGAAATCAATGATTGGACTGACAAAGCAGGTGTACCTCGATTAGGTAGAACACATTTATGCGATGGGGGTACAGGAGAACCTTTTGATCAGCCGGCAACGGTTGGAATCATCTACATGCTGAAACTTGGACACATGGTTGAAGATAAGATGCATGCAAGATCAATTGGACCTTACTCATTAATTACGCAGCAGCCATTAGGTGGTAAAGCACAATTTGGTGGTCAGCGTTTTGGTGAGATGGAGGTTTGGGCATTAGAAGCCTTTGGGGCCGCTAATATCCTGCAAGAGATCTTGACCATCAAATCTGATGATGTAATGGGTCGAGCCAAAGCATACGAAGCAATTGTGAAAGGGGAAAATATGCCAACACCTGGTATACCAGAATCTTTCAATGTATTGCTACATGAACTAAGAGGTCTTGGATTGAACATCACCCTAGGTGAAGAAGCGAAAGCGTAATTCAAGCTTAATTTGTTAAAAAACACAACATTATAAATATGGCTTTTCGAAGAGAAAATAAAGAGACAAGTAGATTCTCGAATATTACTATAAGCCTTGCTTCACCGGAAATGATCCTTGAAAGATCACACGGTGAAGTATTGAAGCCTGAGACGATTAATTACAGAACTTACAAGCCCGAAAGAGATGGTTTGTTTTGTGAGCGCATTTTCGGTCCGGTAAAGGATTATGAATGTCACTGTGGTAAATACAAAAGAATCCGTTATAAAGGAATCGTTTGTGACCGCTGTGGTGTGGAAGTAACAGAGAAGAAAGTACGACGCGAGAGAATGGGACACATTTCTTTGGTCGTTCCCGTTGCTCATATCTGGTACTTTAAATCTTTGCCTAACAAAATTGGATACCTACTCGGGCTTCCAACCAAAAAGTTAGATGCTATTATCTACTATGAGCGTTATGTGGTTATTCAACCAGGTATCGCCAAGAATCCTCAAGGAGAAGAGTTAGAGTATTTGGATTTCTTAACGGAAGAAGAGTACTTAGATATTTTGGACACGCTTCCTAAGGAGAATGCTTATTTAGATGACAGTGATCCGAATAAATTCATCGCGAAGATGGGGGCTGAAGCTTTATATGAGTGCTTGAAGCGCCTTCAGTTGGATGAATTATCTTACGAATTACGTCACAAGGCAAACACTGAAACATCTCAGCAGAGAAAGAACGAAGCTTTGAAGCGTCTTCAGGTTGTAGAGGCTTTCCGTCAGGCAAATGATCACATTGAGAACAAGCCAGAATGGATGATCGTGAAAGTGGTTCCAGTAATTCCACCAGAATTACGTCCACTTGTGCCTTTAGATGGAGGGCGATTTGCTACATCGGACTTAAATGATCTTTACAGAAGAGTAATCATTAGAAATAACCGACTAAAGCGCTTGATGGAAATTAAAGCGCCTGAGGTGATCTTAAGAAACGAGAAGAGAATGCTACAAGAGTCAGTAGATTCTTTATTCGATAATTCAAGAAAATCATCTGCGGTTAAAACGGATTCAAACAGAGCGCTTAAATCTTTAAGTGATAGTTTGAAAGGTAAATCAGGTCGTTTCCGTCAAAACTTATTGGGTAAGCGAGTTGATTACTCGGCTCGTTCAGTAATTGTGGTAGGACCAGACTTGAAACTTCATGAATGTGGTTTGCCGAAAGATATGGCAGCAGAGCTTTACAAGCCTTTTATCATCAGAAAGTTGATTGAAAGAGGGATTGTAAAAACGGTTAAATCTGCCAAGAAAATAGTAGATAAGAAAGAACCAATCGTTTGGGATATTTTAGAGAATGTTTTGAAGGGACACCCTGTCTTATTGAACCGGGCTCCGACCCTTCACCGTTTAGGTATCCAGGCATTTCAGCCCAAGCTAATTGAAGGGAAAGCCATTCGCCTTCACCCCTTAGTTTGTACGGCATTTAATGCTGATTTTGATGGTGACCAAATGGCGGTGCACTTGCCTTTAGGCAATGCCGCGATACTAGAAGCTCAAATGTTAATGTTAGCTTCTCACAACATCTTGAATCCGGCGAATGGATCTCCAATTGCCGTTCCATCTCAAGATATGGTGTTAGGTCTTTATTATTTGACCAAAGAGCGAACTTCAGATGAAAACATTACGGTTAAAGGAGAAGGAAAAACTTTCTACTCACCTGAAGAAGTAATTATTGCTAAGAATGAAGGTCGATTAGACATTCACGCTAAGATTAAAGTGAAGATTACCAAGGCCGGTAAAACCGAATTGATCGAAACCACTTGTGGCCGAGTAATATTCAATCAGGTGGCACCCAAAGAAGTGCCATTTATTAATGAATTATTGACCAAAAAGTCACTGAGAGACATTATTGGAGACATCTTAAAGGTTTCAGGTGTTGCTGAAACAGCTGATTTCTTAGATGAAATTAAGAACTTAGGTTACAATATGTCTTTTAAAGGAGGATTATCCTTTAATCTCGGTGATGTAATTATTCCTGATGCCAAGGAAGAGATGATGGAGAAGGCGAACCAACAGGTTCAAGAGGTATGGGAAAATTACAACATGGGATTCATTACTAACAATGAGCGGTATAACCAAATTATTGACATTTGGACGCATACCAACACTCGTTTGACTAATACGGTAATGGAGCGTTTGAAGACTGATAACCAAGGATTCAACTCAGTATACATGATGTTTGACTCCGGAGCAAGAGGTTCAAAAGAACAAATTCGTCAGCTTTCAGGAATGAGAGGATTGATGGCGAAACCACAAAAATCCGGTTCAACAGGACAAGAGATTATTGAAAACCCAATTCTTTCAAACTTTAAAGAAGGACTTTCAATTCTTGAGTACTTTATTTCAACTCACGGTGCGAGGAAAGGTTTGGCCGATACTGCCTTGAAAACAGCAGATGCCGGTTACTTAACTCGTCGATTGGTTGACGTATCTCAAGACGTTGTGATTACAGAAGTAGACTGTGGTACTTTAAGAGGTACAACCATTTCTGCTTTAATGAAAAATGACGAAGAAGTTGAATCTTTATACGATAGAATTCTAGGTCGAACTACGGTACATGATATTTATCATCCAAACACAGGAGACTTAATCGTTGCCTCTGGTGATGAAGTAACTGAAGAAGTAGCCCGTGAAATTGAAGCTTCTCCAATTGATGAAGTTGAAATGCGTTCGGTACTAGCCTGTGAAATGAAGCGTGGCGTATGTTCAAAGTGTTATGGACGTAGTCTAGCTACCGGTAGAATGGCTCAAAAAGGAGAGTCTGTAGGAGTAATCGCTGCACAGTCTATTGGTGAACCTGGAACTCAGTTAACCTTACGTACTTTCCACGTGGGTGGTACGGCCTCTAAAATTGCTGATGAGTCTAGAGTAGAAGCCAAGTACGATGGTATATTGGAAATTGATGAGCTGAGAACTGTAGAAGGAGAAGATAGAGAAGGGAAGAAAGTGACCATAGTTGTTGGTCGTTCTGCTGAAGCGAGAATCTTGGATCCAAAAACAAAAATCGCCCTGACAACTAACGTTATTCCTTATGGGTCTATTTTAGAACAAAAAGATGGATCAAAAGTGAAGAAAGGAGATCAGATTTGTCATTGGGATCCATACAACGCCTTGATTATTGCTGAAATTTCTGGAACGGTAGCTTTTGAAAACTTGATTGATGGGGTAACCTATAAAGACGAGTCTGATGAGCAAACCGGATTTACTGAAAAAGTAATCACGGAGACAAGAGATAAGAAAATGATCCCTGAGATTAAACTCTTGAACAGCAAGAAAGAAGTAGTTAAAACATACAACTTGCCTGTAGGAGCTCATATTGTAGTTCAGGAAGGTGATAAAATTGAAGCTGGAAAGACATTGGTGAAAATTCCACGTGTTTCTGGTAAGTCAGGTGATATTACCGGTGGTCTGCCAAGAGTAACAGAGTTATTCGAGGCTCGTAACCCATCTAATCCGGCTGTGGTTTCAGAAATTGACGGTATCGTTAGCTTTGGTAAAATCAAGCGAGGTAACCGTGAGGTGATTGTAGAGTCACGAACCGGAGAAGTGAAAAAGTACTTGATTAATCTTTCAAAACACATTCTTGTACAAGAGAATGACTTTGTAAGAGCAGGTACTCCACTATCTGATGGAGCAACAACTCCGGCTGATATTCTAGCGATCAAAGGACCAACACAAGTGCAAGAGTACTTGGTAAATGAGGTACAAGAAGTTTACCGTTTACAAGGAGTTAAGATCAACGATAAGCACTTTGAAGTAATTGTTCGTCAGATGATGCGTAAAGTAATCATTGAAGATCCGGGAGACACTCGATTCTTGGAGAAACAAATTGTAAATAAAACGGATTTTGCAGAAGAGAATGACTGGATCTTTGGCAAGAAAGTAGTTGAAGATGGCGGCGATTCTGACAGCATGAAGCAAGGACAAATCGTTTCTCCACGTAAGATGAGAGAAGAGAATTCTAAATTGAAACGTCAGGATAAGAAGTTGGTGACCGCACGAGATGCAGTACCTGCCACTTCGAATTCTGTGTTGCAAGGAATTACCAGAGCTTCACTGCAAACCGATAGCTTTATATCAGCTGCCTCTTTCCAAGAGACAACGAAAGTATTGAATGAGGCTGCTGTGAACGGTAAAATAGACACCTTAGAAGGCTTGAAAGAGAATGTTATTGTAGGACACTTGATTCCTGCAGGTACAGGAACTAGAGACTTCCAAGACTATATTATTGGTTCGAAAGCAGAATACGAAAAGTTGCAGAAAGCACCTGTAGCAGAAGAAGTTGAAACTGAAGAATAAGCAGAATCATGAGCGACGAAAACAACAATAACGACAATCCTCAAGGTCAGGATAAGTTGAACATAGAATTGACAGAAGAAGTAGCAGAAGGAACCTATTCGAACCTCGCTATCATCAGTCATTCTAACTCAGAATTTGTGTTTGATTTTATTAAAGTAATGCCCGGTTTACCAAAAGCCAAAGTGAAGTCACGTATTATGATGACGCCGCAGCATGCAAAGAGGTTAATGCGAGCATTACACGATAATATTTCCAAGTTTGAATCGCAGCATGGAGACATTAAAGATGCAGAAGGTCCTCAGTTCCCAATGAATTTTGGAGGCCCTAAAGCAGAAGCTTAATACTCAGTGCTAGAAAGTAGCAAAAAGGCCGCTCGTTTGAGCGGCCTTTTTTTATTTCAGGTCTTTTTTCTTAGCAAGATGATTGTAATCTTTTAGCAGTTGTTTTAAGAAAGGTAAGGGCAATTCATCATTCTTAATTTTCAAGCGCTCTTTCGCTTTATCAGAAAGCTCTTTTACACGGCTGAAATCCCTTTGGTTTTCAGCTCTTTCAACAATCTTCTTTAAAATGTAAATGTCTTTATCACGCAATTGTAAAACCTCTTTGTATTTTACTTGATGTTCTTCCGTCTCATTTATCAATATGGTGTCTTTCAAGCTTGCTTTCTCTGACTTTTGAAGTACTACAGTATTGGCAATAATATCACCTAAACGTTGAGTGTTTTTGGTTAATGCCATTGAGATTAAGCCAATCAAAGGAAAGGGGATAAACATAAAAACAAACAGAAGGTATTGCGATTCTCGTGCTGTACTATCGCTCCAAAAAATAGGAGTGAGAAAAAAAAGAACCAAACCTATTTTAACATCAAAACCTCGCATCAGCCAACGCAATAGGTAATCAAATAGAGAGGGTAAAGATCCATCTTTATTGGTTACTCGTATTCCCATAATGAACTTGCCAAGCGTTTTGCCTTTTAAGAAATATTCCAGTAGCGGATAATAGATCATAATGGGAAGATACAAAAGCACATTAATAGTTATGGAACCGGCTCCAAGCGTTTCGTCAAATAGCCTCGCAAAAGAATACACTTGACTAACTAGAACCAGGTAAATCCCCATAATCAGTAAGTCTAGCGCAGCAGCACCAATTCGATGACCAATAGACGCTATTTGAAAGCCTATTGATACGTTTTGAGCCGTGGGTATTTTGAGGATGTTAATTTTTCAGTAATTTTTCAGAATCGCTAAAAATACGAACTAAATGAGAGAAGCCTCCTTTTTGGCTTTACATCACAAAAAGTGGAACAAAGCTGAGGAATTACTAAATTCTAGCAGAAGTTTGTCGGCTGAAGAGGCTACCGATTTATTTGTGGAGCTTACAGACGATCTCGCCTATGCTCAGACTTTCTATGCCGGAAGTATGACGGAAAAGTATTTGAACCAATTAACACAACGGCTTTATCTTCTTATCCACCAAAGACCGAGGAAAAGATTTCATTTTTGGAAATTTTGGCGTTATGAAGTTCCGGCTACCATGGCTAAGCATCATCTTTTCCTTCTTTGGGTCTTTATCGCTTTTCTCATCTTTGTAGTAATCGGTGTGGTTTCCACTCAGTATAATGAAGCCTTTCCACGTTATGTTTTAGGAGATGCTTACGTAGATAAAACCTTGGCAAATATTGAAAATGGGGATCCCATGGCAATTTATAAGTCACAAGGTCAAGAGTCTATGTTCTGGGGAATAACCTTAAATAATTTAAAGGTTTCAGGACTGATATTCATATCCGGTATTTTATTTTGCGTTGGCCCCTTTTATTTACTTTTTAGAAATGCAGTAATGTTGGGAAGCTTTCAATACTTCTTCGTTAAGCAAGATGTTTTTCTTGATTCCTTTCTTGCCATTTGGCTCCATGGAACCATAGAAATTAGTTGTCTGATCATTGCTGCATTTGCCGGTGTTGTTTTGGGAAAGGGATTCTTGTTTCCGTCCCACCTTAGTCGAAGAAAGTCTACTGTTTTGCACGCTAGGGATGGGATTAAAATATTTTTGGGCATTGTCCCTCTAATCATTTTAGCTGGCTTCATTGAGAGCTTTTTTACCCGCTTAACTGATTTACCCGCGATTATTCGCTTCTTGCTAATTTTAGCTTCGGCCACTTTTTCAGTTTGGTATTTTGTTTTACTACCGATCCAAATCTCTAAAAAGCAAAAGAGTTGAAGACATTTTTGTTCGCAATGATAATGATACTAGGCGTTGGTTTTGCTTTTGGACAAGAAGCGAAATTGAGAAAGTTTGATGAGCAGCGAATTGAAACTTATAAATCGAAAGAAAAATATCACTATCTGAGGGAAGTCGATACAAATGAACAGAATTCTGAAAGTGGCATTGGCAACCTTATTGAATCAATATTTGATTTTCTAACCTCTGCTATAGGTCTGGTCATTTTAGCCGCTTTATTAATGGCGCTTTTTTATCTTGCCTACCGGAGTAAAAGTCTTTCTAAGTCCAAAGCGAAAGCTAGTATTATCCAAAATTTCATAGATAAAGAGGCGAACAATAGTCTTGATTATCAAACAGAATATAAGAAAGCAAAAGAAGGTGGGAATAACTATGACGCAATCCGATTCTTATTTTTCTATTTGTTGCAAGAGTTAAGCCTAAGGTCTTTGATTCAACTGCATCAAGATAAAACCAATCGAGAGTATTTAAGAGAAATGCCCTCAAATCTTAGGTCTGAATTTGTGTTTATTAATACTGTTTTTGAAGTGGTTTGTTATGGTAAGCAAAGCCCTTCAAAACAAATGGTAGAGCAAGCAGAGAGCCAATTAAGAACACTATTAACAAAAGCAGATGCTTAAAAAAATCGTTCTTCTAATAGGGGTTTTGATTTCTGTTTACATTGGAATCACATTCTTGCATTTTGCTAACCAACCTAAACCAATCAATTGGTCGATCAATCTAAAGTCCTTTAATCAAGATCCATTTGGTTGCTATGTTTTATTCAAAGAGCTCGAGCATGTATTTCCTGAGCAGAAGGTTCTTCGTTTAAATGAAGATGAGCTTTGGCAATATTACAATAATAGCAGCGCTGATTCTTTAAACTTTTTAATTGAACAAATTGAGCGAAGACAATCTAATGGTTTTGTCAATTTGGACCAAAGGGCAAAAGATACTTTCAATTACTTGGGAGTAGATCTGCGCTTAAGTGGCAGCGAATATGCACTTAGTGGCCTGGTCAAACACATAGAGAAAGGAAATGTAGCCCAGCTGTTTGCCTTTAGTATGCCTTATCAGTTAGCTGAGGCACTTCGGTTTAAAACTAGCGTAGTTGATAGTTTGAATTTGAGTGCTGAAGAGCTAAAGGCTAACTTTGAGCTTCGGTCAGAAGGCCAAAGCTATTCCATCAAGCCTTATCGGTACTTTCATTATTTTTCGGATTATCAGTCGAACGCTGAGGTTATTATAGAAAGCAAAAGCAAAAAAGCGCTAGGCTTAAAATACAAACTGGGCGAGGGGGAACTCTATTTATACACCATTCCCACTGTGCTGAGTAATTATGAACTGCTGTATGGAGAAAGGTCGCTTAGCGAAAGCTTACTCTCAAACTTTTCTGATGGTCCAATTCATTGGTCGCAAACTCTTGATTTTAAAAATGATTTTGAAGATCGAAGTTTACTTTCATTCATTCACTCTCAACCCTCTTTAAAGTTTGCTTATTACTTACTTTTAATCGGAGTGTTGGTGTTTCTGTTTTTACGGGTATTTCGCCAACAAAGGGCAATAAAAGAGCATCAAGCTCCACAGAATTTGAGTTTGAGTTTTGTAAAAACGATTAGTGGCTTACATCAAAGTAGAAGCGATTACCGCGCTATACTACAAAAGAAAATGCATTTTTTAATGCATGAGATCAAACTGAGGTTCCGACTCGAAACAGCAAAAGTCGATGATGAATTTATTTATCATTTAGCAAAAAAGAGTGGGGTAAAGGAAGCCAGAATAAAGGCTTTGTTTAAGGACTATGAATACCTGATTAAAGCAGACATAATAAATGAGCGTGAGTTCTTCTCATTATGCTCAAAATTTCAATTCTTTAAAGATAAACTACATGGAGAAAGACCAAGAAGCAAGTGACTTAAATAAAGAGAATCAAAACATGAGTGCTGATTCTTTCCAAGAAAGTGAAGAGCAGCTTCCTTCAGAGCAATTGAAGAAGTTAGAAGCTTTACGAAAAGAGATTCACAAAATTTTAATTGGGCAGGATGAACTAATTGACTTTTTATTAATTGGACTCTTGAGTGAAGGACATGTGCTTCTAGAAGGGGTTCCAGGAGTTGCTAAAACTCTGATCGCGAAAATATTGGCGAAGACCCTGAGTTTGCCATATGGTAGAATTCAGTTTACGCCCGACTTAATGCCTACAGACATTACCGGAACAAACATTTACAACGATAGCACCAACAAATTTGAGTTTGTTAAAGGCCCCATATTCAATCAGTTGATTTTAATTGATGAAGTAAACAGAGCGCCTGCCAAAACACAAGCCGCGATGTTCGAGTGCATGGCAGAAAGGCAGGTTAGCGTTGATGGTATGACCTACCAATTGGACGAACCTTTCTTGGTATTGGCAACTCAAAACCCTATAGATAGTGAAGGAACTTATAAATTACCGGAAGCTCAGCTAGATCGTTTTTTATTTAAGTTGGAAGTCAATTACCCCAATCAAGAAGAGGAATTGGCTATTTTGAAGGCAGCGAATCAAAATTTTCACTTTAACCGACTCGATAGCATCAATTCCGTATTGAGTAAATCTGATTTGCTCAATTTTAGAAATGAGGTAAGTGCCATTCAAGTAGATGAAAAACTTTTAAGTTATATGGTTAAAGTGATTCATCAAAGTAGAGAAGACCCACAGCTTAGCGTTGGAGGTTCTCCAAGGGCCGCTTTAGGTATTTTGCAAGCCACTAAAGCTTTGGCTTTTATAAAAGGTAGAAAGTTTGTAATACCGGAAGACGTTAAAGAAGTTGTGCCTGCCGTATTAAGGCACAGGCTTATTCTTACCCCCGAGAAGGAGATTGAAGGCCTTCTGATTGATGAAGTAATTGACGGTATAATTGAGCAGATTGAAGTTCCTAGATAAATACGGCCTTTTCTACTTATCAAACCGATTCTTAGTCGCGATAAGCTCCATAGCCGCAGTATTTTGTTTTGGTTTTGCTATGCCTTTTTTCTATGGGTTAGGCGGAATACTATTTGCGGTGTTGATTTTTCTGCTTTTGATCGAGTTTTTATTTCTATTTCTTTTAAGAAATGAGCTTGATGCATACAGGGTTGTTGCAGATAAATTATCAAATGGAGATAGAAATCAGGTTTTCATTAAAGTAAAAGGAAAATTTTCAAGCAAGGTAAACTTACGGCTCATTGAAGAATTACCTGACCAGATTCAACTAACGAATCAAGAATTTAGATTAAAAGCAAAGAAGCTCCTTATTGAAGAAACAGTCCGCTATTTTATACGCCCCATAGAAAGGGGTGAATACCACTTTGGTAACATTCGGATTGGGGTAAAGAGTAGAATTGGCATGGTAGAACGTTTCTACACTTTTGCAGCCTCCCAAACTGTAAAAGTTTACCCATCAATGATTCAGTATCAAAAGTTTTCCCTACTAAATTCTGCCAACCGTTTAAATGAAGCCGGTGTAAAGCGAATGCGAAAAGTAGGAGGCGCTTCAGAATTTGATCAAATAAAGGAATACCATAGAGGAGACGACTTTAAGCGAATTAATTGGAAGGCCACCGCTAGAAAAAGGCAGTTAATGGTGAATCATTT
This sequence comes from Vicingaceae bacterium, assembly GCA_040220135.1. GTDB lineage: Bacteria > Bacteroidota > Bacteroidia > Flavobacteriales_E > Vicingaceae > CAJXMH01. Next base: position 18,103 of record JAVJTT010000011.1, on the reverse strand, counting down.
TGAAGATGAAAAAGCACAAGCCGTCTACCTGGTGATCGACAAAGGAAGAATGATGCACATGCCTTTTGAAGGACTTAGCTTATTAGACTATTCCATAAACTCCGCTTTAGTTTTGGCTGGAATAGCACAATCTAGAGGGGATAAGGCCGGTTTGATTACTTTCTCTAATGTGATTGGAAGTTGGATTCCTCCATCAAGGAAAAGAAAACAAATTGGCTTAATTAATGAAGCCTTGTACAAACAAGAAACAAGAGTAAAGGAATCAGACTATCAACGTTTGTTACTAAACTTGAGAACGCAAGTTAAGGGCAGAAGCTTAATCATTCTTTACACCAATTTCGAATCTCGATTAAGCATGCAAAGGCAAATGAAATACTTACAAGCCATTGCAAAAAAGCATTTGCTGCTCTGTGTTATTTTTGAAAATACAGAGTTGCGACAACGAGCAAAGAAAGCCGTTTACAACTTAGATGGATTCTTTGAGCAAAGTGTTTCAGAGGGGCTGATACTAGAAAAAGAACAAGTCCTGACCGAACTAAAACGAAATGGTATTCAAGCCATTAAGACTAGTCCAAATGACTTGTCAGTAAATACCATTAACAAGTACCTCGAGATAAAAAATAGAGGTTTGCTTTAATCCACTTACTCCTTTTCTCTTTCCTGAGACTCTGTATTAATGTCGTCATCTATCTGACCAAATTGTTCTATATCATCAACATACTCATCGGCATGAGGTTGAAAAATTTGGTCGTAAGCCTCAAAGGTAATGCAAATGATCAAGGGGAAAATGAGCAAGAGGCCAACCGCACAAGATACTATTGTGCCAATAGCGGCTAATATTCCCAATACCAGAACTGCAAAGAAAATACGGAAGAAGTGTTTTCCTACGGTTTTTCTGCTTAGTTCCATGGCATTCCAAAAACTCAATTCAGCATCTACAATTAAAGGAATAACAAAGAGGTAAGAAGTAGTTAAATAGATCAGGTAAATCATCAAAATAAAAAAGCCAATAAAAAAACTAGGACCCACATTTGAGAATGATTCTGAGAGCCGCATAGCTGCTGCCGGATCGTTGCTTTGACTAGTTTGAACCAAGGCTTGGAAAAAATCCGTAGAAGGAGTTGCCAAAAGAAAGAAAAGCACCACTACCGGAACAACAAGCAGCAACAAAGCAAGAAAGTATAAAAAGATGTCTTTTAGGTAGTAAAATCCGGCGAAGAAATCTTTGGCTGTTTGCTTTTGCCTTTTAATGTTTCTACAATAAATGTAAAACCCTCCACTTAAGGCTGAAGTAATCAAGTTTGTGAAAACATTGAGGAAAGGAATGTAACTCAAGGTTAAATTAATCAGGAAATACAAAAAGGTCATCCCAATAAAAGGCCCCATTTCTTTGTTCAATAAGCTCCAACCATCTTTAAAGTACTTTTCAACCTTAAGTTGGTAGTCAATTGAATCGGTATTGTTTAAATTATTCATGATATGGGTTTTGAGTTAAGTTTATGCAAGATGAGAATAGCCATTCCAAGCAACAATAAGAAAGGATAAATTACCCCTAGGGGGTTAGTCGTTAGGGCAGACCCCAAGTCGCCATGAAGCAGAGTAACAAAACTTTTGCTACTGCCGCAGGCAAAACATTCAAAACTAGTGTAATGCTTAATAAGACAAGGGATTTGTGGCAGATTCACCATTGTGGCAAACAACTGCCATGCACCGAGCAAAATGCCAATCAAAATTAGGCTTCGGAGTAAGTTTATGAATTGTTGTTGAATCAAGTTTTAAAGTAAAACTGAAAGATATAAAATTATTCTTTTGCTCTTTTGTTGTAAAGTAGATATCCAAAATGGACTAAAAAGCTAAGTTCCGGACTGCTGCCATCAAAGTAATTCAAGCTTGCGGCTAAAGGTCCAACTCGACTGTGGTATACGGTAGTAAATGTGCCAATGTAATTCCGGTCGGCTATCTCCTCACCGAGCTTTGCTTCGCCTAAAGCGGTACTTCCAATTGTTTCATAAGGTTGAAAAAGGTAAGCCTCTAAACGAAAATCAACTTGCTCTCGAATACTATAAATCGTTTTCAACCCTAGGCCCATATAGCTCAAAGCGCGATAGTTTTCTTGAAAAAGAGTTTTACTTTCCGGCAAGGGTTGATAAGCGGGTGCAGAAAGAATGGTTGCGGTATAATTTTGAAAGAATGGAAGGTCAGAGTAAACCCCACGGATTGAGGTGCCTATTCTGAAATTTTCGTTTCTAAAAAAATACTTATCAAAACTCAATTGCAATGTGACCCAATCGTGACTCTTTCTTTGGTTTTGTTTTAATTCTGCAGTTGAACCTGGCTTGGTGTATTCTTTTCCATCTAAGTATCGAAACATGAATTGAAAACGACTTCCTTTGCTGGCATACATTTTTCTGTTCAAGGAGTTGAATTCGTACTTGGCAAAAGTAGAGTAACCTTCAAATTTTGTTAGGTCAGATGTATCGCCCCGGTCAAAGTTATCGTTTTGGTAGTATTCAAATTCTTGCCAAAAATAGCTTCCGCCAAGATTAATTTTTCCCTTAGTTAAAACCGGCAAGCCAATAGAGCTTTCAAAGTATTGCTCGGAATCGATAATGTAGGGAGGATCGTTTTCCTCAATAAAAGTCGATCGACTGTTAAAGTAATCAAACTGGTTAATGGTAAATTGCGTTTCTAGGTAGAATGGAATGTCGAAGGGAATGTCCCACCTTGCACCGCCTTCCACTGAACTATAAAAGCTACCAAAGTAAATGTTACCGTGGGCTTTTAGCGATGTAGACTGAAGAATGTTGTAGTCTAATTCGAAAAAGCCGGTACTGAAAGGTTTTGAGGCAATAACACCGCCAAAAGAAGCTTGGAAGCTTTTTTCTTTATTAAAGTCTAAAGTCAGTTCAAATTGATTTTTCGAGGTATCAAATTCTGCTTTGGGGTAGATGCTCTTAATTTTTTCATCAGAGGCAAACTTCATCACTTCTTCTTCCAGCTTAGTTGCTTTAAAGCTGGGCGACTTCAATTTAAGTTTTTGTAATAAATATTTAGTTTGGTTGGGGTGTACTCCTTTGATATTAATGTCTTCAAACACTAATTCCGGTTTTTGTTTATTGAAAATCTGGCGTTTGTTGTTTAAAGCTGCTTGTTTTTGAAGCCCAACATTGGCTTTTATCTCATCCATCACCGCCTCACAACTTTCAATTCCTCTTGCTATAACCTCTTGGTTATGGTAAAAATCAAAGGTGCTAATGTCTTTTACGTTTGAATTTACAATAACTCCTTTACTGCAGTTAATTTCATAATCCGAGTCTTTTATCAACATGCTCTTGACCTGCGAGATCAAATTATCCGGGTCGGGTGGAGGTGTTTTGGTGGAAACATTACTCGCGATGATGTAGTCAGGATTAAATTCCGCACACATCACATCTACCGGGAAGTTATTGTAAAGGCCACCATCAAACATAATGTCACCATTTAAACTTATGGGGGCAAGGTAAAAGGGATAGGTCATCGAAGCTCGAATAGAGCTCGCTAGATTGCCATCTTTTAAAATCGCTTGCTTGCGCTTACTAATGTTAGAAGCTAAACATCGGAAAGGAACAAGCAGGCTGTCAAAATTCTGATTAGCGACCGCATTTGACTGAGAAAATAGTGTCATTAAACCAAAGTCAATGGGCGTAGAGCTGACAAAGTTGGTGGGGATATTCGCCTCGAAGATAGAATCTAAGTTAAAGTTCCATTTAATCATGGAGGCATTGGGGGCACTCTGCTTTAGATAGAATGTATAATCCGGATTAAGCACACCATTGGCGGAATTTCGAAAGTCGTCGGTCGTTACAATCGCTTCTATTTCTTCTGGTGAATAACCAGATGCATACAAGCCACCAATCAGCGCACCAACAGAGGTTCCTACAATGTAGTCAATCGGGATGTTATTTTTCTCTAAAGTCTTGAGTACGCCAATGTGCGCCATACCCGAAGCGCCGCCACCACTAAGCACTAAACCTACCTTTTGAGCGTTTAGCTGAAAAGAAGAAAGTAGTATAAGTAATATTCCAATAGCCTGTCTCATGTAGCTTCTCCTAAGCTGCCCTAAAAGTAGACAATTTGAAAAGGCCCATTTTATTTACTTATGGCATGCGGTCATAACCATTGCTAAACGGAGTGCTAGGCTTTTGGTGTAATGGATTCGATGATATCGTGAATGGTAATAATATTCACTTTTCCCGATCTATCTTTAACTAAAACTGCGCGATTCTGCTTGTCAACCTTTTTGGCAATTTCATCTAAAGAAGAGTTTCCGTCAACAAACTCATAGGGGTCTTCCATGAGCTCACGAACAGCCGTTTCTTTTAACTCAGGTTCATTGATGAGTCGTGTGTAGATAGAGTCGTTAATGGAGCCTACAAAATCGTCACCTTCTACTACCGGAACTTGAGAGATGTTGTATTTCGTCATTTTGTTTAATACATCACACAGTTGCTCGTCTGGTGAAGCGGTGACAAGCTTTTTTCCTTTATGCGAGCTGATTAAACTCATGGCATTTACTTTTTCTGTTTCCATAAAACCACGGTCTCTTACCCAATCATCATTAAACATTTTGCCTACGTATCGGCTACCATGATCGTGGAAAAGTACCACTACCACATCGTCTTCTTTTAATTGATCTTTAAGTTGTAGCAAGCCCGCTACTGCGGAACCAGCTGAATTACCCATAAAAAAGCCTTCTTCTCGAGCTAAACGACGGGTCATAATAACGCCATCCTTATCGCTTACTTTCTCAAAGTGGTCGATCAAGTCAAATTCTACATTCTTAGGAATGATGTCTTCTCCAATACCTTCCGTGATGTAAGAGTAAATTTCTTTTTCGTCAAACTCACCAGTTTCATGAAACTTTTTGAATACTGAACCATAAGTGTCAATTCCCCAAATTTTAATGTCTGGGTTCTTTTCTTTCAAGTATTTGGCAACCCCTGAAATGGTTCCTCCGGTGCCAACACCTACCACAAAATGGGTGATCTTTCCCTCGGTTTGTTCCCAAATCTCAGGCCCAGTTTGCTCGTAGTGAGCTTTGCGGTTAGATAAATTGTCGTATTGGTTTGGGTAAAAGGAATTGGGAATTTCTTCGTTTAATTTTTTCGCTACAGAGTAATAAGAACGAGGGTCATCCGAAGAGACATTGGTAGGGCAAACAATCACTTCTGCTCCCATGGCTCGCAAAATGTCCATTTTTTCTTTCGACTGCTTGTCGGCCAAAGTACAGATCAACTTATAGCCTTTGACAATGGCAGCTAAAGCTAGTCCCATTCCGGTGTTTCCAGAGGTTCCTTCAATAATGGTGCCTCCCGGCTTCAATAAACCAGCTTCTTCTGCATCTTCCACCATCTTTAAGGCCATGCGGTCTTTGGTGCTATGACCAGGATTAAAGGGCTCTAACTTAGCTAAGACGGTAGCCGGTATTTCTTTGGTGATTTTGTTGAATTTAACTAAAGGAGTATTCCCAATAGTTTCTAATATATTATCGTAATATTTCATAGGTCATTTTTCGAATTGCAAAGGTATTAAAAGCCTCAAGTATATTGGATTAAGTAGCCCTTAAAATGCCACTATTCCTTTAATCAAACCGCAAGGTTTTAACCGGCTTAATAGAAGCCACAATGTTAGAGGGAATCAAGAGCATTAAGAGGCAAACTACTAAGGTGCCTAAATTTAACAGAAGCAGTTTGCTGAAATTCAATTTAATCGGAACAGTATCGATGAAGTAGGCTTCTTGCGGCAATTTTAAAAATCCTAATTCTTGTTGCGCAATGGCCACACCCAAACCTAATAAATTCCCTATGACAAGGCCTGCTAAGATCAGGTAAGCGGCATTGTACAAAAAGATTTTTCGAATGCTGGTGTTTTTAGCTCCTAAGGCTTTCAAAACCCCAATCATTTTGGTGCGTTCTAGAATGAGAATAAGTAAGGCCGAAATCATGTCGATGCCACAAACCAATAAAAGCAAAGTGATGATGATGATGACATTGACATCTTGTAATTCCAACCAGTTGAAAATGTCTAAACGACTATCTTTGATTGATTGTGCACTTAAGTCGTAATCAATTTGTTGGTAGACAGTTTCCGTTAAAGCATCTAAATCGTCAAGATCGTCAATTAAAATTTCAAAACCTCCTACTTGGTTCTCATCCCAACTGTTGATTTTTTGCAAATGGGCGATGTCCATAAAAACCATGCGTTCATCCATTTCACCCAAGCCGGTGTTGTAGATGCCGGTAATTTCTAGTTTTCGAAGACGGGCCGGTTGTTGAGCAAAATAGACGAGCAAATCCTCGCCAAGCTTTACATTTAAAGTTTTCGAGATGGCTTCAGAAATTAAGATTTCCGGATGGTCAGTGCTGTCTGAAATATTAAGACGTTCCCCTTCTTTGATGTACTCATCAAAAAAGTCCCAATTAAAGTCACTGCCAATGCCTTTAATAATCACCCCATTATTAGTTTCATTGGCTTGTAAAATGGCTCCTTTAAGCGCAAATACTTGAATGTGATTAATGCCCGGAATCGTATCCAGAAAAGGGTAGAAGTCTCGATTTTTGCTAATCGCTTGGCTTTCCATTGAGCCTTTAGACTGATAGTCTGTGATTTGAATGTGAGAGCCAAAGCCCACAACCTTCCGCTTAATTTCTTGCTGAAAACCTTCAACAATAGCTAAAGACAGAGTCATCATGGCTATGCCCAGGCTAATTGCTAGAATGGAAATGCGTATTATTGGCTTAGAAAAAGAATTTTTTCCGCCTTGTATAACTTTCTTTGCAAAATAGAGTTCAAAGTTCAAACGCTTCGCCTTAGGTTGAAAGCAAAAATAATAATTCGATTAGCCTTATCATGAATATTTCTCAGGCATCCTTGTTTCTTTTTATCAGCTTGCTGGCGTTCACGGCCTGTGGTCAAAACGCAAAGCATGAGTCAAAGTCCGTTGTTGAAACAAAAAAGCTGAGCTTAGGAGTAGAAAGAACTTCGGTTTATTTTCCCAAATTAGAAGGAAAGCGCATTGCTTTCGTTGGCAATCATACTTCCTTGCTTGGGAAAAAGCATTTAGTGGATAGCCTGCTTAATGCCGATTTTCAAATTACCAAAGTGTTTAGTCCAGAGCATGGTTTTAGGGGGAAGGCAGATGCAGGAGAAAAAGTAAAAGACGGAAAAGACACGAAAACCGGTTTGCCCATTTATTCGCTCTATGGAAACAACAAGAAGCCAAGTTCGGAGCAGCTAAAGAACATTGACTTGATCTTGTTTGATATTCAGGATGTGGGCGCTCGTTTTTATACCTATATCTCTACCTTGCATTATGTGATGGAAGCGGCAGCGGAAGCGAACATTCCAATTTTAGTGCTAGACCGCCCCAATCCGAATGGACATTATGTTGATGGTCCGGTATTGGTAGAAAAATTTCAGTCTTTTGTAGGCATGCATCCTATCCCCGTGGTGCATGGAATGACCATTGGCGAATATGCTAAAATGATAAATGGGGAAAAGTGGCTAAAAAACGGCCTGAAAGCTCAGTTGGAAGTGATTGCTTGTGAAAATTACGAGCACAAAGATTCTTATCAAGTAAGGGTTCCTCCATCTCCAAATTTGCCCAATATGGCGGCCATTTACTTGTATCCTTCTTTGTGTTTTTTTGAAGGAACTCCCATCAGTGTGGGAAGAGGCACAACTAAGCCTTTTCAACAATTTGGTCATCCTGCATTGACCGAATACCAATATCACTTTGTTCCTAAACCTAGCCCAGGGGCAAAGTCTCCTAAGCTACAGGGTAAAAAATGTTTGGGAAAGGACTTATCGGATAGGCCAATTGGCAGCTTAAAGGCTAAGGCCGAACTAGATTTGACTTACTTGATAGACGTATATCGAGAATACCCTGATAAGAATAACTTTTTTACATCCTTTTTTAGCTTATTGGCTGGAACTGATGAATTGCAAAAGCAGATAAAAGCTGGACAGTCAGAGTCTGAAATAAGAGCTAGCTGGCAATCTGAACTAGAGGCCTTTAAAAAAGTTAGGGAAAAGTACTTGCTTTACCCTTAATTCGCCTGGTTGATTTCTCCCGAACCGTTAACTTCGGTATGAATGTTTTTTACATCGCCTTTGTAGTAAACGTCACCACTGCCATTCACTTCTACGTTTAGTTCGTAGGACACATTGATTTTTACATCACCAGAACCGTTAATCTCAACTTTGGTGTTGTCTGTTTGAAGGTCATAGGCATCAACATCGCCTGAACCATTAATTTCGATTTCGTGATTCTTAGTTGTACCGGAAAGTTTCAAGTCGCCGGACCCATTGATTTCGCTATCCAATTCTTTAACATTCACTAATTCCACATGGATTTCACCGGACCCGCTAATTTCTAGCTCCATTTTATCAGATTCAAAAGGGGTTTTCCCAATAATTTCTCCTGAGCCTTCTATGGCAATTTCATTTAAGTTAGGCACTGTAACATAAAACTCAATCTTTTCTTTGGATTTGACACACTTCTTAAAGTGAATGTCCCACTCACCGCCTTCAACTTGAGTATTTAGCAACTCAATAAGGTTTTCTTGTGCTTTAATTTTAACCGACTGCGTATTCCCTTGAGAAAGGTAGACGGTATGAGAGCCGGAAAGCTCAAGCTCTTCAAAGTTTTTTACTTCAATTGTTTTTTCTACAACTGGTCCTTTTCCTTCTTCGCAATTGCCCCAAAATAGACAAGAAGAAAGGAATAGTGGGAGGAGGGTGGAAAGGCTGATCATTTTGAGGTTCATGGGTTTAGTTTAGGGCTAGGTGACCTTTAAATCGTTGAATTTGACTTTCTGTAAAGTAATTGCAACGTTTCATAAAGGCATAGATCTCTTTGCAAGTCTCTTTGGGAAGGTTTTCTGCTTTGAAATCTTTGATGTTCTTTATCACAAATACTTTATCACTATCTAAATCATCGCTAAAGCCTAAGTAAGCAGGAATTTCATACTGAACCGCCATCCGCATAAATCGAATTTCCACACTGTTGGGGTCTTTTCTTACGGCTTCCTCAAACGATTTTTCACTTTTTCTCAGATAGCTCATCTTTTTAAACAAGTTCCAAGTGGTTCGAGTCATAATGGCCTCCAATGCTCCGCGGTAAGCAAGGATTTTAGCGGAGGGATTCTCCACTTCTAGAAACTTAGCATAAACCTCCGGAGCTTCGTCGCAGTCATGCAACGCTTTCATGTATTCCTGACGCAGTTCTTCAATGGGATTTGAAAAACTGACAATGGAAAGACTAAGGCAAATGGTTAAGAGTAATCCTTTCATGGGCGCAAGATAATCAAATTTCGGATTTTTCAACCTTTAATCACTCAGTTGGAATCCATTACCGTGAATGTTGATGATGTTCACTTTTTCGTCTTTGCTTAAATACTTGCGCAGCTTTGCCATGTATACATCCATGCTTCTGCCAGTAAAGTAATTGTCGTTTCCCCAAATTTTTTCTAAAGCTTCTGAGCGTATCATCACTTCGTTTTTGTAACGGCAAAGCTCATGTAAAAGGGCTGTTTCTTTGGGCGATAAACGCAGTTCCGTTTCCGGATGACTCAATTTTCTGCTGCTTGGTTTAAAGCGGTAAGTGCCAATTTGGTACTCTGTTGCTTCTACTGAGGTTGAGGTTTGCTGCCTTCTTTTGAGCAATACTTTTATCTTTTCAATTAGAATGTCGGAATCAAAGGGTTTTGTCAAGTAGTCATCTGCCCCTAACTTAAAGCCTTTCAGTACATCTTCTTTCATTGATTTGGCAGTGAGGAAAATAAAGGGTGTGGTCGGACATTGCTGCTTGATTTCTTTGGCTAAGGTAAAGCCATCCATTTCCGGCATCATCACATCTAAAACGCAAAGGTCGTAGACTTCGTTTTGCATTTTTGAATAGGCCCGTTTTCCATCTTTACACCAATCTACATTGAATTGGGCCAAGCGCAAATAGTTTTCTAAAACAGCTCCAAAATTGGGTTCGTCTTCAGCTAAAAGTATCTTGGGTTTTTTAGTCATCGGTTAAGGGTATTCGCAAACTAAAGGTAGAGCCTTTTCCTACTTTGCTTTTTAGGTTTACACTTCCGCCCATTTGCTCCATAATTGATTGTACATAACTTAAGCCCAATCCAAAACCTTTACTGTCGTGTAAATTTCCACTTTGCCTACGGTAAAAACGATCAAACGCCCGCTTTTGGGTTTCTGCATCCATGCCAATTCCCTGGTCAATTACTTCAATTATTAGATTTTGTTCTTGATTGTAAGTTTTTACTTTTACTTGAAAAGGGTCTTTGGAATACTTAATGGCGTTGTCTATTAAGTTGCTCAAGCAATTGTAAAGGTGCATTTTATCAGTTTTGAGCAAATGGTTTTGTGCTTCTAACTTTAAACTAAGTTCTGAGGCTTCTGACTTGGCTTCTAAACTAAAGTTTTCAACTACTTCCTGCAGTAATTTGTCCACCTCTACATTTTCAGACTTTAGCTGAATCTCTCCTTTTTCAAATTGTGCCGCTTGTAATACTTGTTCCACTTGTAAATTCATGCGCTCATTTTCATTCTTAATGATTTTTGCAAAGCGCTCTAATTCTTGTTCTTTGCCTTTTACCTTAGGGTGAAAAATAGAGTCAACTGCCAAAGAAATAGTAGCAATGGGAGTTTTAAACTCATGCGTCATGTTGTTTATAAAGTCAGACTTGATGCTTGATATTTTTTTCTGACGAAGTATGGCGTAAATGGTAAAGCCGAAAGTGCCGATCATGATCAAGGTAAGTAGAATGGAAATGCTGACTAATACCCAAAGCGACTCCAAAATAAAGGCTGTTTTGTTTTCCACTATAAAACTAAGAATCCCACTCTCTTGAGGTGAGTCAAAGATTCGTTGATAAAAGTACTGATCCACTTTTTGACTTTTGAGATAATCGCCAGCTAAGAGTGAATCCGTTGCTGAATTAACTAGCGAATATTGATAGTTAAGACTTTCTAAGCCAAAGGCAGTAAAAGCGCTTTTAAGTAAAGAGTCGACATTGATGTTTTTTAACCTTTCTGATAAAGAACTCTCTTTAAAGGCAAACTCAAAAGCCAATTCTTCCACCGCCTCTGAAAGTTTATTTTTCCGCTGTTGAAACCGCTTGATTAATTTCACCTTTTGACTTTTACCTTCAGTGGTAGAACTCAAATTAACTCCTTCAATGTCTTCACTGATGAGCATAACACTCCCTTTGAAGTTAGTGTCTTTTAAAAATTCTAAACGCTGACTGACCGACTCCACCATTTGGTCTTTGTCTCCAACCTTTACGGTGTGGTTAGTTACTACCTCAAATTTTTGATCCTGCTTCCACTCCAGGTTTACTTCAATAGAATCTGAATCATTTTTACCGAGTTTACTAAGAAATGCCTTTGCTTCTTCTTTCTCAATTTTCTCTTTGGTTAGCTCTAAAGCTTGAAGTACATCGCGGTCAAATTCTTCGGCTTTCTGCTGCATGCTTAATTGGATCCAATAGACCTGAAAAGCAATTAATCCGATTAAGGATAAACTCATTAAACCCACAATCCAAGCGATGGCCTTTTTACTCATCCCGTAAAAGTAGTGAGTAAGCAGCCCTTTCTAAAGCACTTTAACTTTTCCTTAACGCATTTTAGCGAAGCTTTAACTTCTTCGGGAAAGAGTTAGAGCTAGCTTTGAAGCATAAATTTTAAATCTATTTATCATGAAAAATGTAACAACAAAAGCCATTTTATTAGCTTGGTTTATTGGCTTAGCCGGAATCAGTCAAGCACAAAATGCAACAAAGAAGGCCAAAGAAGGCGAAGTGAAAGTTTTTATTGTAAAAGATGAAAACGGAAAACGAACTGAAATTAAAGAGTCTTTTTCGCCGGAGGATAAAGAAAAGATCGATGCACTTTTAAAGGAATACGATGTAAAGTTGAGCATGGATGACCTTAAGGCGAAAAGCTTAGAAGAGGGTCAAGCAATTCGTATAGAAATGGAAGTAGAAGAAGAATCAGATGGAGAACAAGTGAAAAGAGATGTGCACATGGTTCGTATTTCAAAAGATGATTCATCAGCACTTCATAAAGTGAGAGAGCTAAAGCTAGATGAGCTAAGCGAAGGGCAAATGCGAAAAATCATTAAACTAAAAGATGAAGCCGGGAATGTGAAGGTTATGGTAATGGATGGTGATGAGCTTAAAGGTGGCGAAGAGAAGTTTTTTGAGACCAAGGAAGGCCAGCACTTTGTGATTCAAACTGAAGACCATGAAGTTAAAGTTGATGAAGACGGCAACAAAATTACGGAGTTCAAAACCATGGTGTTTATTACCAAAGATGGAAAAGGGGCTGAAAAATTGAGGGAAAAAATGCCTACCGAAGTAGAATTCAAGGAAGTTGAAAGTACTCCAATTCAGGATTTTAAACTTTTTCCCAATCCTACCAATGGGAACTTTAGCATGCAGTTTAAAACGGAACAACCCACGGATGTGCAATTAAACATTACCGATGCAAAAGGAGCTATGATTTTTCAAAAAGATTTAGCCCAATTCAAAGGCAGTTTCCAAGAGGATTATGATTTATCCAAAGAAAAATCGGGTCTTTACTTCTTTACTATTAGCAGTGAGGGACAGAAGGTGAGCCAAAAAATATTGGTTCAATAGATTCGAAAATTACTGCAAAGCAATTTTATTCTTTTCATCGGCCTGCTTGTTTAACTGACAAGCAGGTTTTTTTTATTAAAACTTAGGACAAGGAACCCGAAAGAAGCGCTTGTTTCTTCGTTTTGCCTTGGGGTATTCCAAGATCAAGCTCAGTTCATGTGAACCACCTGTGCTGCCTGCTAATCGAGAAATGGTTACGTCATAAGAGTAGGCAAAGGTAATTCGGTCTGCTTTGAAACCGGCCAAAAGCATAATGGCATCTACATTGGGAATGTCACTTTCATTCGACTTTAACGGAAGACCACGATACCAAATACCAAATAGATAAGGCTCGGTACGGTAGTAAAGACCTAAGTCCAATTGATCCCACTCCCTTTGCGATTTGTACAAAGCGGCTGCTGTAACTTTACCTCCGGCTCTTCCACCATAGCCTTTGTTTACTTTAAAGTTGTAACCGGCCTGAATCGCGGTTCTAATATCCAAACTTGACTCTTCGTCAACGAAGCCGTTGGTCGGCTGATTTAAGTGATCAAAAGAAACGCCCAGCCAATAATCTTCTTGATGGTAAAAAACAAGACCGTTGCCAAAGTTTGGAAAGTTAATGCGGTCTCTAAAGCCATTCACAATTGACTCCGGTGCATCATCTCTGGCAATTTGATCGGCAAAAGTGAATTTTGAAAAGTCGTAGAAACGAAAGTGATAGCCTCCTTTTATACCGGCCATTAAAGATAGTTCGCGGTTTAAACGAATTTGGTAGGAGTACATAAAGTTAATGCTTCGGTTGGTTAAACCGCCACTCCCGGCTCTGTCGTTGACAAATTGAAGGCCAACACCACTTTTTATCTCACTAAAATAATGATCATAGGAAGCGGCATATGAAATGTAGTTTCCCGGAATAGATGGCCACTGATTTCGATACGATAAAGCAAATCTTCCCAAGTCAACATTGCCTGTAAAGGCCGGATTATAAAGCATGGAGTTGCTGTAAAAGTGCCCAAATTGGGGGTCTTGCGCTTGAAGCGGTTTGACAGCGAAAAAGCCAATTCCTAGAAGGAAGATGATTATGCTATGTTTGAAGCGTCCTTGAACCATTATCTCAGCAGCGTCAAATCTCCGACCTTCGTCGCTCGGTCTCCATTTATAAATTCAACTTCCATTTTGTAAACGTAAACATCTGCTTGACAAAGTTTGCCTTTGTAGTAGCCATCCCATCCAATATTTACATCTTTCGACTCAAACATTAATTCCCCCCAACGATTAAAGATCATTAAATGATAATCCTCTACATATTCCAAGAAGGGATGAAAAACAGCATTAGAGGTGCTATTTGGATTGTAAGTGCCTCCTGTAGGTCCACCGGTACTTGGAATAAAGACATTCGGAATTTTAATTTCGTAATTCGGATTAATTCGAATTCTCAACTGAGCCGAGTCATAGCAATTAAAACTGTTTCGCTCAAGAAGGTTTAGAATGTAAGTGCCGGTGTCTGCATAAGTATAAACAAAGTCATTAATGTTGCTGCTATCTTTCCCATCACCAAAATTCCAGGTCCAAAAATTAGCATCAGAAAAATCACTGGATATAGTGATGTCAGGATTCTCAATGTCTGTTTCTGTTGGAGAAGCAAAAATTGAAGCAATAGGGGAAGGAAGCACACGAACTCTATAGTTTGCTTGTGATTGACTTTCACAACCTTCTGGTGTGCTTACGTTTAGTTGAACAGAATAAGTTCCCGGATCGGTGTATGTATTTGAAGGTTCAGCTTCTGTTGAGGTAATTCCATCACCAAAATTCCAACTGTAAGTGTAATTGCTTGGGGTTTGATTGCTAAAAGTTAAACTGAGGTCTTCACAACCTTCAATTAGTGTATCATTTAGGGCAATAACAGGGGGATCGGAAACAGCTACTTCAACAGAGTCTGTTAAAGTATTCGCGCAAGCATCAATTACATCTAAAATGTATGTAGTAGTTGCAGTCGGACTGACATATTGATCTTGAATACCACTTAATGTTTGATTCCACTGATAGCTAAATGGGCCAATGCTTCCAACGAAATCAACCGAAATAAGACTGCTATCTCCAACACAAATGTTTCCTGAAGAGCTAATGTTCAGAGAGTCTGAAGCAACATCACGCACGGTGAGCGTAACGTTTCTAACCGCCTCAGGGCAATTGTTGGCATCGGTAACCGAAATGCTGTAAGTGGTGTTTTGCTGTGGACTAACAGAAACCGATGGACTGTTTCCCAAGTTTTGGTTCCAAGTGAATGTGTAGGCTCCAGTTCCACCACTAGCTGTTGCATCCAATGACTTTGGAACGTTAATGCAAACGGTATCATCTGCAGTAATCGTTAACGATAAAGTGTCCGGTTCAATGACCGTGAAGGAGTCAGTCACTTGACAATTGTTGAAATCGCTTAAGGTTAACAAATACGTTCCCGCCCCAAGATTATTGATCAAAGGGGTTTGCTCACCATTGCTCCAATTGTAATTGTAAGGAGTGGTACCTCCTGAAATAGCAGTAGATATTTGTCCGTCAGCTTGTCCAAAACAACTAATATTTGAGCCGTTTAATGTTGCAGAAAGCTGTGCCGGCTGAGTGATGGAAACGCTGCTTGAACTTTGACAGCCGCGCGCATCGGTTATGGTAACCCCATATGTTCCGGCACTTAGGTTCTGTATGCTGTTTGTCGTTTCATTATTGCTCCAGAAGTAGGTGTAAGGACTTGTTCCTCCTGACCCCACCACAGAGGCTTGCCCATCGGCTAAGCTAAAACAACTAACATCTGTTGCATTACTGATTGAAGTTGTGAGTGTTGCAGGTTGTACTAGGGTCACTGAATCTACCGTTGAACACTGATTATTGTCTGTTACTGTAACTAGGAAAGTGCCCGGGCCTAAGTTTGAAATGCTGGCAGTTGTTGCTCCTTGGCTCCAGTTGTAAGTATAAGGTGCGGTTCCCCCGGAAGGAGAAACACTTGCTATTCCATTTGCAGCATTGTTGCAGCTTATTGGTGAATTAACGCTGGTGGTTGTGCTTAGCAGGTTAGGTTCAGTTATGGTAATATTGCTGCTGTCTACACAGCCATTTGCATCTGTGATGGTCACAAAATATGTTCCTGCGATCAAGTTTGAACTTGTGGCGGTATTATCTCCATTATTCCAATTGTAAGTGTAAGGTGTAGTTCCGCCATTGGCCGTAACAGTTGCGGCACCGTCACTTCCTCCGAAACAATTTACATTGGTGGAAGAGCCCATTGAGCTAACTAATGCATTAGGCTCGGTGACCGTTGTTGAAATAACGGATGAACAAGCGTTCGCATCTGTCACTGTAACCGAATAGGGTCCTGCGCTCAAGTTGCGAGCCGTGTCTGATGCTTGGTTGTCGTTCCAAAGGTAGGTATAGGGTGTTGTTCCTCCATTCACTGTTACGTAGGCCTTTGCATCACTTAAGCCCTGACAACTTACCATACTTTCATTGGTAATGCTTAATCCTAAAGCCGCTGGTTCGTTTATGGTAACGGTAGCTCCACTATTACAGCCGTTGGCATCGGTAAGGGTCAAAACATAGGTTCCGGCACTTAAATTTCGCAGGGTATCTGTATTCGCATTATTGCTCCATAAGTAGGTGTAAGGAGGGGTACCTCCATTTGCATTCGCGTAGGCAAATCCATCACTTCCACCATTGCAACTCACATCAGTTGAACTTCCAATGGTGCTGACCAATTGAGTAGGGCCCACTAACTCAACGCTATCGACTATGCTGCATCCATTTTGATCACTTAGAGTAACAAAATACTTTCCCGCAAACAATCCACTTATGGTATCGTTGGTGGAATTGTTGCTCCAGAGGTAAGTATACGGTTGTGTCCCTCCTGTGGCGGAAACGCTAGCTTCTCCATTACTAAATCCGGTGCAGCTTACTCCATTAGTAATCGAAGTTGCGGAAAGTAAAGAATCGGGTTCAGTAATTAGAAAGCTACTCACTGAACTACAATTATTCTGATCGGTGACTGTTACACTGTAGTTGCCGGCGCTGAGGTTGCTTGCCGAATCAGTTTGTTGGTTGTCACTCCATAAATAAGTGTAAGGTTGTGTTCCTCCATTGACTATCACCTTTGCTGATCCGTCACTTAAGTCTTTACAGCTTGCGTTGATTTGAGTGCCATTGCTGCATACCAAACTAGCTGGCTCAGTAAGTGTTATGCTTTCTACTGAAGTACATTGATTGTTATCGCTAACCGTTACTTGGTAATTTCCTGCAGGTAAATTCGATGCGGTAGCCGTAGTTTGGTTGTCACTCCATAAATAAGTGTAAGGTGTGGTTCCTCCATTTGCACTAACTGTGACAATTCCATCGCTTAAACCGTTACAACTTATGTTTGTAGAAGAACTAATAGTGGTCGTTAAAGCAGACGGTTCGGAGATGATCACAGCAGTGGTGGCTGTACAAGCATTTTGGTCAGTAATGGTAACAGAGTAGTTACCCGCATTCAAATTCCTTGTGGTGTCTGCTGTTTGATTGTTGCTCCAGAGGTAAGTATATGGAGCAGTTCCTCCTTGTGGGTCTACCACAGCTAAACCATCATTCCCTCCATTACAACTAACATCAAAAGAGTTCGCAATGGCTCCAACCAAGGTAGCCGGTTCACTAATGGTAACTGAAGTTGTTGCGGTACAACCGTTTTGGTCGGTGATGGTTACGGAGTAATTGGCAGCACCTAAATTCCTTGCCGTATCTCCCACTTGATTATTGCTCCAAAGAAAAGAGTAAGGACTAGTTCCTCCTGTAGCATTGGCTGATGCACTTCCATTACTTAAACCATTACAACTTACTTGACTTACAGCTTGTGCTGAAATACTTAATTGAACAGGTTCGCTAATCGTAACATTTTCAACTAAGGCGCATCCCTGATTATCAGTAACGGTAACCGTGTAAGTTGCAGCGGTTAAATTTCTAGCCGTATCTGCAGTTTGGTTATCACTCCACAGATAAGTGTAAGGGGCCGTTCCTCCGCTTGGGGTTATGGCAGCAAGTCCATCGCTTAAGCCATTACAACTTACATTTTCTTGGTAAGTGTTGGCTGTGGTCAAATGGGTGGGTTCGCTTAAAGTTACATTGGCTGTGGTAGTACATCCGTTATTATCTGTAACAGTTACTACATAATTGGTAGCCGCTAAATTGGTGGCTGTAACGGCTGTTTGTCCGTTACTCCACAAATAAGTGTAAGGCGTGGTGCCTCCATTGGCCGTAACTGTTGCAGTTCCATCACTTCCACCATTACAGCTAACATTATTGGTAGACGAAATACTAGCGCCTAAAACGGCAGGCTCCGTAATGCTTAGAGTAGAAACAGAAGTACAGCCATTGTTGTCGGTAACGGTAACGGTGTAGTTAGCAGCTGCTAAATTCCG
>JAVJTT010000010.1:0-1106 GCA_040220135.1 Vicingaceae bacterium | reverse complement strand
TATGTCCGCTTTACAAGCAGTCAAAAACTGAGCTGTCTGCACCGTCCGTCAGTACTTGTCCACAGATTGAAAACTGTCGGTCAAAAAAGTTTTTTGGGAAGATTAGAAAGAGGCGCCCTGCAATTGCTTACAACGTTTTGGGTATGTAACGAATGGCTTTATGGAGCGAATATCTGTCGCCCGTAGCAAAAAACGAAATGCGAGCTAAACTTGAACGCAAACCACTAGCTGCCATTTGTTATATACCTTTTGTTGGCACACGTTCTTTATTTTTTCTTTTGTAATTCAATTATCTGATTATACACTTTCCTGACGTTTGGTATCATTTCAAGTTGCGGATTTGATTTCATTCCTGGCCACCAATTCATTCCGTTACCCCATATCATCATTGGGTTTTTAGGTCCAATTGAAATTGTTCCTGTTCCGTCATTCTTTTCACTGTATTCAATGTCTGAAAGTGTTCGGATATTTAATGACTTAACTTTCTTACTCATTAATCCCGACTTGATTATAATTCTGTCGTCAGTCATTCCGAAAGTTGTATTTTCTCTTTGCTTGGAATCAATAATGAAGCGTCCGAAGACAAAAATAAGTCCGATTATTACAAACGGTATCCCGAACATTGCGAAGAAAATAGATCCTTTTGAAGCCATTATTACCCAAAAAATGGCAAATCCGCACCACAAAAGACTAAATGGAATTAGGAAAATGTCAGCAGTTCTAAATACGATTCCTGTTTTTGGCTGTCCTGTCCAAAGTAAGTTTTCACCTGAGTCTAAATGCTGTCTCAATTCTGTTTTATGGTCTCTTATCATCTGTTTCTTTTAATGTGTGCCAACGGCCCTGGCTATGGCAAGTGCGGGATTTTGAAACCGAATCTTTGTCCGCCAGACCGAATGTTATTTAGTTGTAAAATCTTCATTTTAGGCAGTCAGCCCGCATTTGCTATAGCCGATGTTGGCAAACGTTGTGTGTCCTGCGTTACCAAGGGTACAAGATAAATAAGTTCCTTGAAATGGTAACATAACTTTTACAGAGATGATAGGCTTTGTGAAGAAACGGCAACGAGCCAAGCCCAATGAAACGGTAAACTTGGAGGTCTCACA
>JAVJTT010000009.1:0-433151 GCA_040220135.1 Vicingaceae bacterium | reverse complement strand
ATCGATGGCGGCAAAGGCGCTTACATCGGCGACATCCGCGACAGTGTATCAGCGAATGCAGATGGAATCGTTGACTCGACCAACAGTTTACTAAGTAGAATTGATGTCGACAGTCTACTACGTTATGAAGGGGACACCACTTTAGCCGGCAATTTACGAGACAGTACGGCCATGCTCCGAGATAGAATCGATACGCTTGACACTGACGATCAATTCTTAACGGCGACCCAAGACTCGATTTTGATCGATGGCGGCAAAGGCGCTTACATCGGCGACATCCGCAACTCCATCAGCACATTAAATGCGGGCGCTTACAAAGACTCAAGTGCAACTAATGAATTGATCACCAATATGACGATCGAAGATGACAGCTTAGTGATCTTCGAGAATGGATTAGAAACTGCACGTCTGTCCTTGGATAGCTTGGGCAATCAAGAGCGGGACTCTCTACTCGGTTTGATTACTACGAATCAGGGTAACATCTCAAACAATGTGACGGGGATTTTAGACTCAACGAGCAACGTACGAGCTGCCTTGGTAGATACCGCACAAGACATCCGCAACTCCATCAGCATATTAAATGCGGGCGCTTACAAAGACTCAAGTGCAACTAATGAATTGATCACCAATATGACGATCGAAGATGACAGCTTAGTGATCTTCGAGAATGGATTAGAAACTGCACGTCTGTCCTTGGATAGTTTAGGAGCACAAGAGCGCGATTCATTATTGGGCTTAATTGCCAATAACGAAAGTGCTATTCTATCACAAGACAGTCGAATTAGTCAGAATGAATCCGATATCATCACTATTAATGGAGTTGCGATGCAAAACTCTAATGACATTCTCAATAACCAAGGATTAATTGGCGCCAATCAACTGAGTATTGCCAACAACGATTCAAGGATTAAAGCTGACAGTTTGTTGTTAGAAGGCCACCTTATAGCAGATGGGGACTTAGATGCGACCAACGAATTAAACACAACCTTAGAGTTAAATGGCAAGGACTTGGAGCTTACTGATGCTGGAGGAACCCTCACTGAAGACCTAAGCATTTTTGCCGATACCACTTCTGTAATTGATACAGCTTCTCAGATTAGGGGTGCTTTAATAGATACGGCCAATGACATAAGAAATTCCATCACCACTTTAAATGCGGGAGCCTATAAAGATTCAAGTGAAGTAAATGAGCTACAAAGTATTTCTCGGTCAGGTAGTGATCTTACCTTAAGCAACGGAGGAGGAACCGTTAATATTGATGATGCTGATGCAGATGCAAGCAATGAATTAAACACAGCCCTAACGCTTAATGGCACTACTTTAGAAATAACCGATGCCGGAGGCACTATTACTGAAGATTTAAGCAGCCTTGCAATTGGCGATGATCTTGGAAATCATCAATTAGACTCTAACTTAAAAACGAACGGACATTATATCAGTGCTGATGGAGATGATGAAGGAATCTTGATCGACAATGATGGTCATTTAGGTTTAGGAAGCGCGCCGGACTCTGATGCCAGAGTGACGATAGAGGAGTCAAATGCTGAAAGTGGAATCAGCGTGACTCAAAACTCTTCTGATGATGGTAGAATCGCTGTAAAAGCAGAGGTTCAAGGGATAAGTGGAGGCAGTTCAAGTGCCTTTGCCTTAGAAGGAGTTTCTACCGCACAAGCCGCCAACAGTTATGGTTCTCATGCCGTAGCAAGAGGAGCTTCAACCATCAATTATGGTTCGTTTGGAAAAGGCCAAGGAGCAAGCTTAACCAATTATGGAGTTTACGGTGAAGCCTTAGGTACTTCAACTTCTGAAAACATTGGCGTATACGGTAAATCAAGTGGCTTAGGTACCAACTGGGCCGGCTATTTTGCCGATGGAAATGTAAAAATAGAAAATGACCTCTTTGCAGAAGGAGTAAGCTTTATCGATTCACTGAGAATCAATAATGCCTATGCTTTCCCAACTGCCGACGGAGATTCAGACTGGATCCTAAAAACCGATGGAGCCGGTCAATTGGATTTTGTGCCAATTTCTTCTTTGGTAAGTGGCGACAACCTCGGTAATCATACTTTAGACTCCAACTTAAGAACTGCCGGAAATTTCATTTCTGCAGATGGAGACGATGAAGGGATTCGCATTGATAGTGCAGGCCGAGTTTCCATTGGTGGCTTCAAAAGTTCAGGGGAGCGATTCAGTGTGATTGATACATTGCAGCAAACTAATGGTGGGTATATCGCCTCCCTTTTTTACTCAAAGGGAACAAATTCTTCTACTGCATTTCAGAGAGCCATAGCATCGGGAATTCAAGGGTCTGCTGGCTCTAACGAAGGGATTTTCTCGCACTCTTATGGGGTAAGCACAGGAACGAACTTAGGGGTTATTGGTCGTGCAGATTCAGGAATTGTGAACATTGGAGTTGAAGGATATGTCGATAATTTGTTGTCTAACAATGGAAACCGTGGTGTAAGTGGAACAGTGAACGCAAATGGCTTGAATAATTACGGGCTCTATGGCAGCTCATTTGGGAACAATACTAAAAACAATATAGGAGTTTATGGAAATGCCGAAAATGGGGCCACTAATTGGGCAGGATATTTTGACCAAGGAGATGTATTTATTACCGACACTTTAAGGTTGAATAATCCATTTACGCTGACAGATGGGGCTGTTAATGGTTTCGTTTTAGCAACAAATGCCAATGGAGTAGCCACCTGGCAAGACCCAAACAGTTTAGTTTTCGATTCCGATCAACAAAATTTAGGTTCGGCTTCAAGCGGACCGACCAGATTTATAACAATCACTTCGGGCACAGGTACCAGTATTGATATAAGGGATAACGATTCAGATGCTAGTAATGAACTTCAAAACCTTAGCATCAATGGAGCAAACGACTCTTTGTTGTTAAGCAATGGAGATGGAGTTCCATTAAGCTCAATTAATACGGCTATCGATACTTTCTCCATCATAAGAACTGCAGACTCTTCAGCCTACATGAGCGTTTCAAACTCCAATGAAGCTGATATCGCCTTAGACGATACCGTATTCTTCAAGTTTTCAAAGAATAAACTTGAATTCTTAGAAACCTTTAGTACCATAATTGGAAGAGATGCAGCGGTTAACTATCAGTCATTTAGAAACACTGAATTTACAGCAATAGGATTTCAAGCTTTAAGAAATAATACCACAGGAAGTGGCAACCTTGCTATTGGAACCGGCGGTGTTTTAATGAACAATACAACAGGAACTGAAAATACTGCAGTTGGTCATATCAATATGAGGCAAAACACCGGCGGAAATAGAAACTCTGCTTTTGGAACGGGAGCAATGGATTTTTATTTTAACGGTGACGAAAATACCGCGATTGGTCAAAGAGCCATGGAAAATGGAAATGATGGCGATTTTAATACCGCCATAGGTGGCCGAGCTCTAAACATAAATGGAGCAGGTGACAATAATGTAGCTGTTGGTTACGGAGCAGGCCATAGCTCTAATGGTGGTTCAAATAATGTTTTCTTAGGATTCAATGCAGGCTTTAATGAAACGACTTCCGATAAGCTATACATAGAAAACTCAAATTCTACCACCCCTTTAATTTACGGCGATTTTGCAGAAGACTCTTTAGTTTTTAATGGAAAGCTGTTTTTAGATAGCGCAAAAGACGGTAGCGGATATACTTTCCCAGGTCTAAGAGGAACCAATGGGCAAGTGCTTACCTCAGATGGAGCAGGCAATGCAATTTGGCAAGACGCAAGTACAGGAACCGATAACCAAACCCTATCACTTTCAGGGTCAGGGAATGGAACCCTAAACATTAGCAATGGTAATAGAATCTTCTTACCGGATTCTTCCAATACCAATGAAATTCAAACCTTAAGCAATGTAGGCAGCACCTATACTTTAAGTGATGGAGGCGGAAGCTTTTCAACTGATGATGCCGATGCAGATAACACCAATGAAGCTCAAACACTTTCTAAAACGGGCTCAACAGTTACCTTAACTCAAGCAAACGGAGCAGGAGGAGGAACCTTTACAGATTCTGCTTTAACAAGCACGCAAGTGCTTGGCTTTGTAGCAGCAGATGGTTATTTAAAAACGGAAGTAGATGGCAGTGTAACCAATGAATTACAAGATTTAAGCATTAATGGAGCAAGTGATTCTTTATTGCTAAGTAACGGGGACGGAGTTAAGCTAAGTGATATTGTTTCTGCTGATACCTTAGACATCATTCAAGCGAATGATTCAAATTTCTTAACCATTAAGCCGAGTGGAGTCGATATTGCGTTTAACAATGACAGGGCTTATCATTTTAATGACAATGGAATGTACTTCGATGGAAAAAACATTTTCATTTCTCAAGGATTAGGTGTTTCAGGTACGGGGCCTTTAAATAATACCACGATTGGGAATGATGCCTTCGGTTCAGCAACAGCCAATACAAACCGAAACACTAGTGTAGGAGTGAATACGCTTTCTAACCTGACTGACGGTGGGGGTAATGCTGCAATTGGAGAAAGATCCTTGCAGTTTCTGCAAACCGGTAATACAAACGTTGCCATTGGTTCTGCTGCCGGGGGAGGTACAACTTTAGGTAGTAATAATGTTTTAATAGGTCATGATGCCGGAAGAGGAATTTCGGAAATAGACAACAGCATTATCATAGGACAAGGAATTCAAGGAACCATGCCTTATACTTCTATTTCGAACGTTATAAAAATTGGAGAACAAGCAGGGGTTAATGATTCTACCGACAATAGATTATACATTGACAATTTGATCTATGGAGAACTGGATAATGAAATACTACAAATTAATGGGGCGTTCAGAACCTCTTTTTCAGGTGGCGATACCCTTTCATATCCCACTTTAGACGGCACCACCGACCAAATCTTAAAAACCGATGGTTCAGGGAATTTGAGCTTTGTGGATGTTTCTTCTTTAGTCTCGGGCGACAATCTTGGTAACCATACTTTAGATTCCAACCTCCGTCTAAACGGAAGTTATATCTCAAATGATGGCGATGATGAAGGGATTTCAATTGCTAACGATGGATTGGTGACGATCAGTAATGATGCGATCATAAATGGGATCACAGTAGGAAAGGGCAACAATAGCTTATCTGAAAATACTGCAGTTGGAAACCGTGCGCTAGAATCCATAAACACCGGTAATGCAAACGTTGCCATAGGCTTATCAGCGGGACAATTGCTTACCAATGGAATTCAGAATACTACGGTAGGTAGTTACGCTATGCAGAATAACACCATAGGAAACTTAAACTCCAGTTTCGGTTATCGGTCTTTGTATGATTTACAAAGCGGGGATCAAAACACCGCAATGGGTTTTCATTCTGGTCATTCTATTCGAAGCGGCTCTTTTAATGTTTTGCTTGGGGCATATGCGGGTGATGCTTCGGCAGACAATCAAATTGGAGTAGTTAAAATTGGGTATCGATCAGGTTCTCAAGATACCACCGATAATAAATTATACATTGAAAACTCTAATTCAAACACTCCCCTCATCTATGGAAACTTCGCTGACGATTCCCTTAAAATTTACGGAACACTTTCAGTAGATAGCGCTAAAGACGGTAGCGGTTATACCTTTCCGGGAGCAGACGGCACCAACGGCCAAGTGCTCCAAACTGATGGTAGTGGTAATGTGAGCTGGTCAGCGGTAAGTGGTGGAGGCGCTTCCGCTGCCATTGAAGATGCGGATGGGGACACCAAAATTCAAGTAGAAGAGAGTGCTGATGAGGATATCATAAGGTTTGATGTAGGAGGTAGAGAGCATTTTAGGATGCGCAACAAAGGCCGTCTAGATGTTTTGAATAATGGCAAAAGCGTATTTATTGGTGAAAACGCCGGTTTAGATGATGTTCACTCAGCTCTAGTTGATAATCACGGTGTTTTCGTAGGTTATCAGGCAGGAGAAAATAATACATTTGGAGATGATAACGTTTTCATAGGATCTGAAGCGGGTCAGATCAATTCCACTGGGAGCTGGAATACATTCATAGGTAAATCAGCCGGAAACCAAAGTAATGGTTGGGGCAATACTTATATAGGTCATGAATCAGGTTTAAATAGTACAGGCAGTTCTAATGTTTTCATCGGGAAAGAATCAGGTCGAAATGAGTCAGGCTCTAACAAACTCTACATCGAAAATAGTAACGGCTCATCTCCTTTAATTTACGGTGACTTTGCAAAAGACTCTTTAGTTTTTAATGGAAAGCTATTTTTAGATAGCGCCAAAGATGGTAGTGGATATGCCTTCCCCGGGGCTGATGGCACCAATGGCCAAGTTCTCCAAACCGATGGTTCCGGTCAATTAAGTTTTGTGGATGCTTCAACTGTAGTTTCTTCAGTTGACACCGCATGGAACTATGAGGCTTACAATGATTTAAAGCTTAACGACAACTTCTTATCAAACGATGGAGACAGCGAAGGAATTAGAATCTCAGATGATGGAAATGTTACGGTTGAAAAAGCCGCTGACTCTCGACTTACCTTGTTTAATAATGCAGGGCAATCAGAGTTTAACCTGTATGCTTTTGGAACCGGACTTAGTTCAGGTTCAGAAATAAACTTCCATAAAGCTACAGGTACGCATGGTACAAACTCTACGGTAGCAGATAATGACCAAATATTTGAAATTAATTCATCGAATTTTGTGAGTGGTTCCGGATATGTCACTTTCCCCTTAATTCGTGCAGAAATTGATGGAAATGTCATTGGCACCAATGTTCCCACCAGTTTAGCTTTTACCACCCGAAAAGAAGGTGGGGGACAAGGCGCTTCCATGTATTTGCGTTCAAACGGCAATGTTGGCATTGGTTCTGCTGCTTTCGATCCTGATTCCACTTTAACCGTTGATGGTGGAATTGAGGCTGATTACATCCGCTTAATCGGAGGAGCCACCAATGGTTATATCTTAGGTTCAGATGGCAATGGAAATGCCACTTGGCAAGACCCATCAACTTTATTTGCCGGAGATGGCAATGGAATATATTCAGGTGGAGGAACGCTCTCAGGAGGAACTACAGTGAATTTGAGTAATCAAACTCTAAACTTTAACTCAGGGCTAAGTGGCGTTTTTCAAGTCAGTCTTAGTGGAGTTAATTCTGACTTCTTTGTAAAAGGAAGCTTACCTACAGATGATTACTTTACAGTGGATGGGGTTAACGGAAGAGTGGGTATTAATACGGAAAATCCTCAGGCACAATTGCATGTAGCCGGCAATTCAAGATTTGACGGTACAATTAACACCAACAACCAATGGGTTAGTGGAGATGGTGATGCAGAAGGAATTAATATTGATAACAATGGAAATGTAGGAATTGGTACCACTTCTTCTGGAGCCATGTTAGAGGTAAATGATGTTAACAATAACTACACTGCAAGGTTTGTCAACACGGCGGTTACTTCTGTTACTTATGGCGTTTATGCGGAAGCAATTGGGGTTGGTTCAGGGACAAACCACGGTTTGTATGCTACGGCAAGTGGAGGAATATCGGGCAACTATGCAGCTGTCTTCGATCAAGGAAAAGTTCAAATCAACGATACGCTTGTAATTCCAACCGGAGCAGGAAATGGGAAAGTGCTCACTTCTGACCCTACAGGAAAAGCCTATTGGTCTACTGTTGATACTGCAGTTTGTCCGGCCAACATGACCAACATTGCCGGTAGAATTTGCATTGAAAACGATCAACGTGCCGCTACCGATTGGTTTGCAGCTGCATCAGGCTGTGCAGCTGATGGCTATAAATTGCCAAGCTGGGCAGAATGGTATGGCGCCTTGGATAATGCAGCAGTGAATGATGAAACCAACGATTGGGAATGGGTTGACGACGGTACTTCAAACACCGCAAGAAAAGCCGGGAATGGCAGCTTAAAAGCATCTGCAAATGATGACCCCGATAGTGGTTCAGCGGCTTACCGTTGTATTTTGATTTTGAAATAGATTTTTAAGTTAAAGAGAAGAAAAGGTAAAAAGGGAAAATGAAAAGATTAGAAAAATATCTTTTGGATGAAGGACCAAAGATGAAGGATGAAAGAAATCTGTTTTCTTGTATCCTTTCTCCTTTATCTTTGGGCCTTCATCCTTCGTCTTTTATACTTTCTCTTTTATCCACTAAAAAGCTAGCTTTTTTCCTTTTCTTCTTTTTAACTATTCAACTTTCGTTTTCGCAAAACATTTCCATTAATGCCGATGGCGCCCGTCCAGATACTTCCGCCATGTTTGATGTGGTTTCGACTAATAAAGGAATGCTAATTCCACGGATGACAGAAGCGCAAAGAGATGCCATTTTTGAACCTGCCACCGGCCTCTTGATTTTTCAAACCAATCAAGACTCAGGTTTTTACTTTAATCAAGGAGTTTCGGCTACACCAAATTGGTTGAGAGTTAAAACTGAGGCAGATACTAATGTTTGGAATAGCACAGATACCTCTACCTTTTATCAAGGAGAAAGTGTTGGAATAGGGACCAATCTCCCCATCAATACTTTAGATGTGAGATCTCAAGGATTGGATGATGCTCCGCTATTTGGCATTGGAAATAGCGACCGTTCGCATTTTGTCTCCATTTTTGGAGGTCGACAGAACGACCCAAACCCATTTGTCATGTGGAAAAATGGTGACCCTCTTAGGTTTGCAACTGATAATGGAAGCTATGAGGAGAAAATGAGAATTGAGTCAAATGGAAATGTTGGAATCAACACCATTGCTCCTACCGGCAAATTTCAAGTTGATCTAGATACAGGTAGCTTTTTTATCAATAACAATCCCGGAGGTTCAGGACCCAATGAAGGTACGGTGGTATTAGGAGAATTGCAGGGAAATCAAATTTCACCCCAGTTCCGATTCAACAATACGAATTCAGCTGACTTTTTCGATATTGGACTAGATTCAAGTGATAATTTTGTGATTCAACCCAATGACGAACCCCTTTTCACCTTCAGAAAAGAAGGAAGATTGAACATTGGATACGATACTACCGGTTTCAGTCTTTTTGCAGGTTCACGAGGAAATGCCAATACCTTTAGCCGTTTGGTAACCGACAATGGACAAACAGGCTTCTGGGCTTCTAACGACTCCTCTGGCTGGGCTTTATTTTCAGATAACCCTACAACAGGAGCTTTAATGCAGCCTGGAGCCGTAGGCTTGTTTTTGACCAATGGGGGAGGTTTAGCCTGGACGGTGACCAAAGAAGGAAAAATGGGAATCGGCACCCCTAACACTCCCGCTTTAGAATTATCCATTGGACCGGTGGATGATGATACTGGCTTTGAAACCAATAGTGATGGTGTTTTAAGCCTCTTTACCAATGGAACAGAGCTGGTTACTTTTATGGATACGGCTGTTGGAATTGGTAAAACCCTACCCCGAAAAGAGTTGGATGTACACGGTTCTATTATTACCACAAGCAAGCCCCTAACTGCCATACCCAATGGCTTAGATTATACTCTTTTAACCAATAACAATGGAGTTGGACTATTAGCAAGTCTAAATGGGATAAGCACCCTGCCCTTAGATATTTATGCCAATACCATCAATTTTAAAACAGGGGCTTCCAATTTTGGTAATCCGGTGAACATGCACATTGATGTTGATGGTGATGTCGGTATTGGAACCACCTCTCCTGACTACAAACTTCACGTTTTAGAAAATTTTTCAGGTGGACATGTAGTGACCATTGAAAATACCAATACGGGCTCAAATGCAGATGTTTTGAGATTAGTGGTTGGGAACAATTCTAACCCAAGTGCCAGTAACAATTTTATCACCATGTATAATCAAGCTGGTGGCAATATTGTAGGGCAAATAGAAGGAAATGGAACAGCCAATGTGATTTATGGAGGCTCTTCCGACAGACGGCTGAAAACCCAAATAGGAGATTTCCAAAACGGACTAGCCACCCTAGAACGAATTCAACCAAGAATTTACGAACGAAAAAATAATCTTGGAACTCAAGAGATTGGGTTTATTGCACAAGAACTACAAGGCATTTACCCACAGATGGTAAGTGGTGATTCTACCTTAAATGTAGCTACCAACCCCATGATGGTTGATTATGGAAAGCTCACTCCCGTTTTAGCGGCAGGGGTCAAAGAACTCCATCACTTGGTAAAGGCGCAACAACAACTTATAGACTTGCAAAAACAGCAAAATAAGCACCAACAAGATCAAATTGACCAGTTAATGGAGGAAATCCAGACACTGAAAAAAGCCATTAAGAAATAATGAAACGATTAAAAAAATATCTATTGGATAAAGGACTAAAGATGAAGGAAGAAAGGAATCCTTCATCCTTAATCTTTCATCTTTCATGCTTAAAGTTAATATTGCTTTTTGCTTTCTGCTTTTTGCTTTCTGCTGTGGAAGCCCAAAATATTTCCATCAATGCAGACGGATCCACGCCCCACCCATCAGCGATGTTAGATGTTTCTGACACCACGAAAGGGTTTTTGCCACCTAGGTTGAATACAAGTCAGATGAATAATATTGCTGCACCGGCAAACGGATTGTTTATTTATAATACAGACTCTTTAGGTTATTTCTTTTACAATGGTTCAAATTGGGTAGGATTTGGAGAAAGTTCAAGTGTTGCTTATGATACTTTAAATGAAAATGTTTTCGCAGCCAAAATAAATAATCCAGTAATTGGTCCACCAGCTGTAGGCCAAATATATTTTGAGATAATTGAAAATTATGACTTTATTGATTACGCCGAATGGAATTCTTCTGGCGTAGCTACCGTATTTTTTAATTCTGGTTTTTTCACAGAACCACCTGCAATAGTGGCTAGTATTATAAGGTCTGGGGTTGACGATTATTCAATAACTGTTGGCACGGTTACAACATCTTCTGCCATTTTGTATATGAGAAATGGAGCATCAACAGGATCTGTTCAACCGTTTTACCTTACAGCCACACGCCAAGGTACAGACTACCGCTACAATACAAACCAAACTAGCAATCAAGGCCCTGTTACCGTTTCTCAAATACCAAGTTCTGTTTCTGATTCAAGCAGAATTACTGATGCAGATGGGGACACAAAAATTCAAGTGGAAGAAAGTGCTGATGAAGATATTATTCGCTTTGACAATGACACCAGAGAAACGTTCACCTTTCAACGAGGCAGAATAGCGGTATTAAATGCAGGCAATAGCATTGCGATTGGTGATGGAGCCGGAGCAAGCGATGATTTTAGTAACCGTCATAACATTTTTCTTGGGTCAAATGCGGGAAATAGTGTAAGCACAGGCTTTAGAAATGTGGCGCTAGGCGGAAACGCACTTTCCTCTGCTTCCGCAAGTACAGTAAATAACTCAATTGCAATTGGTTTTGAGGCATTAAAAAATAGCACTGGCTTTCGAAATGTTGCCATTGGATCGAATGCCATGGAAGGGTCACTTACCTCTGTTGATAATGTGGCGGTTGGTTACGAAGCCGCCTTATCTAACTCAGCTTCAAGTAATACCGCAATTGGCGCAAGGGCCCTTTCTTTGAATAGCTCAGGACAGAACAATGTGGCAATTGGAACAGATGCAGGGAATAACAACGGAGGTGTGAGAAACATTTTTCTAGGTTATCAAGCAGGTATGAATGAAACCGGAAATGACAATTTGTACATCGAAAACTCCAATTCTACCACCCCTTTAATCTACGGAGATTTTGCGAATGATAGTTTAAAGGTTTATGGAACTCTATCGGTAGATTCTGCTAAAGACGGTAGCGGTTATACCTTTCCGGGAGCAGATGGCACAACAAACCAATACCTACAAACCGATGGAAGTGGCAATGTGAGTTGGGCAAATACCACCACGGATACTCTAGATCGCATTGTGGCCAATTCATCTTCTTATGCATTAGTTAAAAATGGCGGCTTTGATATATGGCTGAACACTCAACCCTTTTACCAATTTAGTCAGGACAGGATTGGCATTCACTTTAATGATCGAAACGTAGCCTTGGGAGAGCGAGCTCGATCCATGCAAACGGGAACCGATAATACCTCGGTTGGTTATGTGGCCTTGGAAGGTGGAACCGGAGGAGGTAACGTTGCGGTTGGTGCGTTTGCACTCTCATTAGGCAATAGTAATTCAGTAGGACTAGGTTACGGTGCCGGCCGGAATAACACCGGATCAGGCAATGTTTTCTTAGGTTACCAAGCAGGACTAAACGAAACCGGCTCAAATAAGCTTTACATCGAAAACTCAAACTCTTCCACCCCCTTAATCTATGGAGATTTTGCCAACGACAGTTTAAAAGTATACGGAACACTTTCAGTAGACTCAGCAAAAGATGGCAGTGGCTATACTTTTCCCGGAGCAGATGGCAACCCGCTTGACGTCCTCCAAACCGATGGCAGCGGCAATTTGAGTTGGGCTAGCGCAGCTGCAGATGGCAATGGAATTTATGATGGCAACGGTTCATTAAGCAGCAACACCACCATTAGCGCTGGGGTTAATTCACTGAGTATCATCTCTAGTTCAGCCGAAGCTTTTAAGGTTGACAATGGAACATTTACAGTAAATGCTTCCAACAATCGGGTTGGAATTGGCACCACAAGCCCTGCGTCTAGCCTTGAGGTCAATGGAGATGCCATTTTTTCTAATGCGACCAATGGGATACGAATCACTAATAATGTTGCATTTTTTAATGGGCAGTTGCAATTGCTTTATGATACTGATGTGCTTGGCAGCGGCGAGCCCAGTGGGTCTATGATTTTTCGACCAAGAAATAATGCAAACACCGGAATGACTTCCATGGGAGAACTTACCTTTAAAAAGAATTTAAATGAGTCAACTAGTTACCTTTCCTTGTCAACTAGAGCTTCTTCAGGCTTAAATGAAGCCATACGAATTGATAGTGCACAGAGAATGGGTATAGGAACTTCCACTCCAGACTCCCTTTTAGATGTAGCAGGTGGCGCTACTATCAATCGTTTGAACATCAATTCTCGATATACCTTCCCAGACGATGACGGTAACCCGCTTGACGTCCTCCAAACCGATGGTAGTGGAAATGTAAGTTGGGCGGCAGCTAGCGGAGGCGGCGGTGTATTCGAAAAATTGGGCAACACCATACGCGATACTACTTCCAATTTTAACAGCGACTTTGTAATTGGCTCTCCTACTTTAGATTATAGCACGGAGGCGCACAGAATGTTTTTTGACAAATCGAAAGCTGCTTTTAGAGCCGGTTTTGCTGCCAGCGACTCATGGGATTCTGACAGTTTGGGAAATTACTCAGCCGCTTTTGGGCACAACACCACCGCTTCAGGAAATTACTCTTTTGCGGCTGGTCGTCAGGCAGATGCCAGGGGCTCGCAAGCCATTGCCTTTGGTTACTTAACCGTGGCACAAAATGACTATGATGTTGCTCTAGGCTTTGCTGCTACCGCTGAAGGAGCACGTAGTTTTGCTGCCGGTTCCAATGCTTCGGCTGAAGGCTTTCGAAGTGCAGCCTTAGGCTATTTTGCTACTGCAGAAGGAGAAGCCTCCGTATCAATGGGAACTTTTTCAACCGCAGCGGCGGAAAATTCCATAGCACTTGGCCAAAATGCTGAGGCACAATCGTATGCGGAAATTTCATTGGGAAGTTACCCAAGTACTTATACCCCAAACTCAACTACTGCATGGGACGCAGGCGATCGACTTTTAAGCGTCGGAAATGGAACCGGTTCCGGAGCTCGATCTGATGCTTTAACCATTCTTAAAGATGGAAAAGTAGGAATAGGTACCGCTACCCCTACCGAGAACTTAGAGGTAAACGGCCGCTTAAAAACCAATGGCATTCAAGAGCTTTCAGATGCCAGGTATAAAACCAATGTTGAAACCCTGACTAACGCTTTAGATAAGCTCACTCAATTAAGAGGGGTTTCGTACGACTGGGATACCACCAATTTCCCAGAGAAAAACTTCAATGCTAGAAAGCAAATTGGTCTAATTGCCCAAGAATTGGAGCCCATTTTCCCTGAATTGGTCCACACCGATCAAGCAGGTTACAAAAGTGTAGACTACAGCAAACTAGTGGCTGTACTGGTAGAAGCAGTTAAAGAGCAAAACCGCCGCCTGAGCGGAGTCGAAGGCAAGGTTGTAGACTTAGAAGCCAAATTAGACCAAGCGAATGACGAAAACCAAGCTCAATCCCAAAGGATCAAAGAAATTGAAAGTAGGCTGAGCGGAGTTGAATCCCAAAACCAACGGCTGAATCAACTAGAACGTTGGATGGAAAGCATGAACCCCATAAAACAGGCAAACGCTGATGAGTAGAAGTGGGCTGACATATAGGAATTATTTAAAAGCATTGAAGCCCTACGCTTCTGGCCATGACCGAAGACGAAGGCTTAGCTTATTGCCTCGAGCGCAGTCGAGAGGTCAGCTCACAGCTTTTCGCTTTAGGCTTTTCGCTTTAAACTTTCTGCTTTTCGCTTTTAGCTCGTCGCTTAAGGCTCAAGACTATGAATGGGCAAGGTCTTTTGGCAGTACTTCAACTGATATTGGATCTTCAATTACAATTGATGTTTCAGGTAATGTTTATACTACCGGATATTTTGAAGGAACCGTAGATTTTGATCCTGGTGTGGGTGTAAGTAATTTAACCTCAAACGGGAATTACGATGTTTTTATTCAAAAACTCGATGCTTCTGGTAATTTCCTTTGGGCGAAATCTTTTGGAGCTAACGCAAATGATGTAGGTCTTTCTATTGCCGTAGACGCCTCAGGAAACGTCTATACTACTGGTTACTTTTGGAACACGGTAGACTTTGACCCTGGTGCGGGAACGTTTAACCTTACTGCACCCGGTGGTTGGTTCAATATTTTTATCCAAAAATTAGATGCTTCAGGAAACTTTCAATGGGCACAATCTTATGGTGGCGGCTTACCTGATCTCGGGTATTCCATTGCTGTAGATGCTTCTGGTAATGTCTATACTACAGGTTACTTTCAACAAACTATAGACTTCGACCCTGGACCTAGTGTAGTCAATTTAACTTCTGTGGGAAATGATGATGTTTTCATTCAAAAGCTAGATGCTTCAGGTAATTTTGTTTGGGCAAAATCATTTGGTGGTGGCTCGGATGATCAAGGTTTTTCGATCTCGGTAGATGCCTCTGGTAATGTTTATACTACAGGGAATTTTAAGTCAACCGTAGACTTTGACCCCGGAGCAGGAACAGCTAACCTTACTGCAGTAAGTAATGCTGATGTTTTCGTTCAAAAACTAGATGCTTCAGGTAATTACCTTTGGGCAAAGTCTTTTACAGGTAATACCGCAACTGATGTTGGACGATCCGTTACTGTGGATCTTTCTGGGAATGTTTACACAACTGGGAATTTTTGGTCAACCGTAGACTTTGACCCCGGACTAGGTACAGCAAATCTAACATCAGCAGGTATTCAAGATGTTTTCGTTCATAAACTTGATGCTTCAGGTAATTTCCTCTGGGCTAAGCGCCTTGGAGGTGGTGCACGTGATGAAGGTTATTCCATCGCAGTAGATACTTCAGGGAATGTCTATACCATAGGGTTTGTTACAGGAACAATAGATTTGGATCCGGGACCAGGTGTAACAAACCCTACTGGAGCAGGTTTTGAAGACATTTACATACTGAAACTAGATGCTTTCGGTAACTATCTTTGGGCAGAGCGGTTTGGGAGTGGAGCAGATGACCAAGGTCGTTCCATCAAGGTAGATGCTTCAGGTAATATCTATGCAATAGGATTTTTTCGTGGTACAGTAGATTTTGACCCTGGAGCAGGAACAACTAACCTTACTTCTGTAGGAAATGAAGATATTTTCATTCAAAAATTAAGTCAATGTGCTCCCACCACAAGTACAGATGTGCAAACTGCTTGTGGTAATTTTACTTGGATAGATGGAAATACGTATACAAGCTCTAACAATACCGCAAAAGATACCTTGGTTAATGCGGCAGGTTGTGATAGTATTGTTACGCTCAACCTTACCATTAATAGTAGTAACACCCAAACCCAAAAAGGCGCAGACCTAGACGGAGAAGCGGCTGGTGATGAATCAGGTTGGTCAGTCAGCATGCCCGATGCCCAAACCCTTGCCATTGGGGCACCTAGAAATGACGGAAGTGGAAGCGATGCAGGCCATGTACGGGTATACAGTTGGAATGGAAGTGCATGGGTACAAAAAGGGGCAGACATAGATGGTGAAGCGGCTGGTGATCGATCAGGCTGGTCAGTAAGCATGCCCGATGCCAATACCCTTGCCATTGGGGCTATATTAAATGACGGAAATGGATCTTCTGCTGGCCATGTACGGATATATACTTGGAATGGCAGCGCATGGACTCAAAAAGGGGCAGACATAGACGGAGAAGCGGCTTTTGATCAATCAGGTTTTTCAGTCAGCATGCCCGATGCCAATACGGTTGCCATTGGGGCATCTTATAATGACGGAAATGGAAATTTTGCTGGCCATGCACGGGTATACAGTTGGAATGGGAGTGCATGGGTACAAAAAGGCGCAGACCTAGACGGAGAAGCGGCTGGTGATCAATTAGGCTATTCCGTCAGCATGCCCGATGCCAATACCCTTGCCACTGGGGCTTATGGAAATGACGGAAATGGAAACGCTGCAGGCCATGTACGGGTATACAGTTGGAATGGAAGTGCATGGGTACAAAAAGGAGCAGATATAGATGGAGAAGCGGCTAGTGATCAATCAGGTTTTTCAGTGAGCATGCCCGATGCCAATACCCTTGCCATTGGGGCTTCTGGAAATGACGGAAATGGAAGCCTTGCTGGCCATGTGCGGATATACAGTTGGAATGGAAGTGCATGGGTACAAAAAGGAGCAGATATAGATGGAGAAGCGGCTAGTGATCAATCAGGTTACTCCGTTAGCATGCCTGATGCCAACACCCTTGCCATTGGGGCTCCTGGAAATGCCGGAAATGGAACCGATGCTGGCCATGTGCGGATCTACAGCTGGAATGGAAGTGCATGGGTACAACAAGGGGCAGACATAGAAGGAGAAGCGGCTGATGATTATTCAGGCTCGTCGGTCTGCATGCCCGATGCCAATACGGTTGCCATTGGGGCTTATTTAAATGACGGAAATGGAAGCAATGCTGGCCATGTGCGGATATACACGCTCTGTTCATGTACCGAAACCAATGCTACTCTTTCAGTTCTTGCTTGCAACAATTATACTGCTCCTAGCGGTGCAGTTTTTTCAACTTCAGGTACTTTTCAAGATACAATTCCCAATTTAGCTGGCTGTGACTCGGTCATCACTATTAACCTCGATTTAAATCCGCCTACTACCGTCACTTGGACAGGAGCAGTAGATTCCTTATGGCATTCGCCTTGTAATTGGAGCAATTATCAAGTGCCTTTATGCTGCCAAACTGCTAACATTCCAAACACCACCATCAAGCCCTACATCAATGATACCGCTCTAGCAGAAAGTTTATTGGTAGATACTGACAATGGGGGGCGCACCTTCATTAACCCCACTGGCAAACTCTTTATTAATGATTGTACCCATGAAGCTACGGTTGATACGGGCAATTATGTCATCGGTTCTGCAGGCCCTGCTTGTGGTATCGTGTTTTACGATAAAGGTTCTTATTCAAACGGTTGGCGCTATCTAGAGGCCATGCCTTTTGATCAAAATGGCGGTGCAGGCATTAGTTGGGGGCCTGCTTCTGCTACCGGAGCAACAAGCAGCAACATTGGTGATGGTTTAACAAATACTTCAACCATTGTTTCTAGCTATGGTGCAGGTTCTTATGCGGCGCAAGTTGCTAACGACTTAACCCATAATGGCTATTCAGATTGGTTTTTACCCACTGAAGATGAATTAAACTTGATGTATTCAAATCTCCATTTAAACGGAGCGGGTGGGTTTTCAACATCTACTTCTTATTGGTCATCCACAGAGTTTAGTGGGGGTAATGCAGTTTATCAATCTTTTGGGACTGGAGTTAGCACAGCATTAAGCAAATCAAGTTCTATTTTAGTCAGAGCAATACGCAGATTTTAATGAGAATACTTAAAAACATATCACCCTATAATAAGCTTTTAGCTCGCAGCTCGCAGCTTTTAGCTTTCGGCTTTATGCTTTTCGCTTCTGGCCCTGAGCGCAGTCGAAGGGTCAGCTTTAGGCTATCAACTCTTCTACTTTTCCTCTTTTTGACTTTTCAACTTTCCGCCCAAGTCCAGCTAGACCGACAAGTAATCGGCACTACCGGTAATGAAAGCAGTGGCAGCAGCATCAATTTAGTTTCAACCGTGGGAGAAGTTGCCGTTACCACTCAAGCCAACAGCAGTCTTATCGTAACCGAAGGTTTTCAGCAACCCTTGCAAATTCAAGGTCTGATTTCCTTTACTTTAGACTTTCAAAATGCTTCTTGTATTGGTCGTTCCAATGGTTTTGCGGAGATTCTTGATATTCAGGGCTGCGAAGCGCCTTACAATGTTTTTTGGAGCAACGGACAAAGTGGTAATCGAGCTAATAACCTAGCGCCGGGGACTTATACGGTACAAATTGTTTCTAACACAGGCTGCGAAAGCCGTTTGGCTACTTTCACCATTGAAACCCTTACCCAATCGGCTTGCCTGTTGAAGTTTTATTCAGGAATTACGCCCAATGAAGATGGGATTAACGACGAATGGGTGATTGATAATATTGAAGCCTTTCCTAATAATGAAGTAATTATTTATGATCGGAATGGAAACAAAGTATATGAAGCAAGCAATTACGATAATTCACAAGTGGTTTGGGGAGGAGAAAACCTGAGCGGGGGACCTTTACCATCAGACACCTATTTTTATATATTCTCCGCAGAAGGGGTAACCGAAAAAGGGTGGATAGAGTTGACGCGCTAACGCTTTTAGCTTCGAGCAAAAAGCTTAAAGCAAAAAGATACAATGGTATGAATGATATAAATGAAAGAAAGGAATGAAAAGGTTTGAAGACTTAGTGGTATGGCAGAAGGCTCAAAGTTTTTATTTAGAAATTAGTAAAGAGTTTGAAAGCAATAAAAACTTCTTTTTTAAGGATCAAATTTTAAAAGCAAGTTTGTCCATTTCAAATAATTTAGCAGAGGGCTTTGAAAGAATGTCAGACAAAGAGTTCAGGTACTTTCTATTCGTTTCAAAAGGCTCCTCAGGCGAAGTTAGATCAATGCTCTAGAATACATAAAGGAGGATAAAGCCAATCATTTAATTGAAAAGACGAATGAAATATCGAAAATGCTAGCAGGATTAATTAAAAAGATGCATGTGTAAAAAGCAGCGATAGTTAAAAACAGATGAATAATTTTTACTCCTTTTTCGTTTCAATATATACCATCCTTATTGTTTTTTGCAATTGGATCAAACTGTTATGCTCGAAACTTTTAACTTGGTTTATTTTGCCTTTAGCTTTTAGCTTTAGGCTTTTAGCATGTCGCTTAAATTTGTTTTCGGTTCGCAGCTTTAATTCATTACTTATTCTTCTATTATTAAGCATTTCAACTTTAAAAGCGCAACAAGATCCACAATTCAACCAATACTTTTTCAACCCATTAGCCATCAACCCCGCCTACGCAGGAAGTAGAGGAATGTTAAGTGCCGTGGCGGTTCATCGCAGTCAATGGGTCGGTTTCGACGGGGCTCCTTCCTCTCAAGCTTTTTCGATTCATACTCCCTCTAAAGACAAAAAAATGGGATTGGGTTTACAGTTTTTGAACGACCGAATCGGTCCGAAGAACACCACCGCTATTTCAGGGGTCTATGCCTATAAAGTTCGAATTGCCAGAGGGCGACTAGGCTTGGGTATTCGAGCTAGTTTGTACAATTACCGCTTTGATTGGGATGAGATTGAATACAGAGACAATTCCAATTACGGAAATATTGCCAGAGGCACAGAGTCTTACATGACTCCTTCTTTTGATTTTGGTGCCTACTACAGCGATAAGCAAAATTACATCGGCATTGAATTTACTCATCTGAATGAAGGCAAGCTTGGCATTGAAGGCGACAATGTGAACATTGTAAGCACTGCTCGTCAAGTGGCTCAAGCAGTTATTACTGCCGGTAGGGCTTTCCGAATTAATAGAGAGCTTATTTTTAAGCCCTCTATTCTTATTAAAACGGCCAACAATCGGCCAGCCTTTATGGATTTGAATGCCAGTTTCTTGCTCAAAGAAAAACTATGGTTAGGTATGTCTTACCGGAGAGGGTATGGTGGCGTTGCTATTATTGAATACAACTTTAATAAGTCCCTTCGCATTGGTTATTCCTACGATATTTCATTTACAGAGTTGAGCCGACGAAGCGGCGGTTCACATGAAATTATGCTTGGCTATGACCTTAATGTTTTTCGTTCACGAATTGTATCACCCCGTTATTTCTAAATGACTTTAAATCAAGCTCCTTCTGTCTTCTACAAGCTAATGCTGAAACTAATTTGGTGTACTCTTTTTAGCTTTTTGACTCTTTCTAGCCTTCAAGCGCAAGAAAGAGAATTAAAAAAAGGGATCAAACATTATGAATTTCAGGAGTATGACCAAGCCATCAATTGGTTTAAAAAGTCCTTAGAGAAAGACAAAACATCCTATACAGCGGTGAAGTTGTTGGCTAACTCTTATCGAAAAATCAGACAATTTGAAAAAGCAGAATTGTATTATTTATTAACCGTAAACTCTGATTCTACCGTAGCTGAAGACCATTTGTATTACGGACAAGTGCTAAAAGCGAACGGCAAGCTATCGGCCGCTAAGCAACAGTTTCTCACCTTTTCCGAAATGGCCGAAAGTAGCTTTTTGGGCAACATTATGATCCAGTCAATCGACGAGATCAAAAGTTGGGCTGAAAGCCCCAAAGAGTTTAACTCCCTTCCGGAGAGTAAACTTAATTCTGCAAAATCTGAGTTTGCACCCTGGTTTTTTCAAAACTGGATCTACATTACTTCAGACCGGGCAGAGAATTTTTATTCTTCAGAGTCTTCTGCTTGGACCGGTGATCCATTTCTTTCCATTTACCAAGCGGATACTTCTATCTTAAATAATCCGGAGAATGATGATTTTAGAGAAGTTAATGGCCTTTTAACTACAAAGTATCACGATGGTCCTCTAAGCATAAACAAGCAAGAAGACCGTATAGTAATTAGTCGTATTTCGAATGAAATGCGTGGGAACGACTTTATAAACCGGATGAAGCTTTATGAAGGGCAGTATGAGAAAGGGAAGTGGAAAGGCTTTGAGCCTTTGCCTTTTAACAGCGATGAATACTCTGTAGGTCATGCCGCTTTTGCTGATAGTGGCAAAACCCTCTACTTTGCTTCTGACATGCCCGGCGGCTTTGGGGGCATGGACCTATACCAGACCACAAGAATAGAGGGGGATTGGTCAGAGCCGAAAAACTTAGGCGCTGCGATTAATACTCCGCTTAATGAAGTTTTTCCCTATGTAAAAGAGAACGTTTTGTATTTTTCTTCCGATGGATACGTAGGCTATGGAGGCTTGGACATTTTTTATTCTAAAAAGCTGGAAAGCGGCTGGCAGGCTCCGGAAAACATAAAAGCTCCCATCAACTCCAATCGAGACGATTTCAGTATTTACTTTGTTACAGACACGACCGGTTATTATGCCTCTAACCGAGAAGGGGGAATGGGAAAAGATGATATTTATTCGTTTGTTAAAACCCCTCCACAAAAAAGGGTTGAGGTACACACCATTTTGGAATTGCAAGGCTTACCGGTAGAGGGGGTAAAAGTTAGCTTAGTAGACCAAAATGACTCTATTGTTCAAGTAAGTTATACCGACAGCGAAGGACGCCTTACATTTGTTGACTTACCTTACCAAAAAGACTATTTGATTCAGCTGGAGTCAGGAGATGGTAGTGCTTTCCAAGAAGGTCGGTTCTTTCTAACCGACAAAAAGGGCAACAAATTAAAGTTGCTACAAAATATAAAAGAAGGCTTGTATACTTTTAATGCTTTACCAACGGAAGAAGTGCAGTTAACTGTTTTTGAAAATGCAGATCCCGGAGGAACTTTAGGCAATTTCGTCTTTGTAGGAAAAGTCTACAAAAAGCTACCGGGTGAAGAAACAGAACCTCTAATGGTTTACTTACTGAATGATGAAGGAGAGATCGTCGACTCTGTTTTAACCGATGAGTTTGGGGAGTTTAGATTCAAGCGATTAAATCCAGATGAGCAATACCTAGTTCAATTAAAAGAAGATGAGCCGGAAATGAACCTTGCCCTTGTCAGCGAGAAGGGAAGAATTTATCAATTGGCTAAGCGGCAAGCAAATGGAAAGTTTGAGTTGAATCAGCAAATAGACGCCAGTAAAAATAGCGCATATGCCAGCAACCTGGGTTATACCTCTGTAATTGTACGCTTAGAGCATGAAGGAACACCAATGGCTTTTACCAAGGTTCAAATTTTTAATTCAAAAGGAGAGTTAATTGCTACCGTTATTTCCAATGAAAATGGGGAATTCCAATACAATGAACTTCAGTTTGATGATGTTTACTTTATGACTTTGCCGGAGGTAAGTGACGAAGTGAAATTTAAAGCTCTAGCTTATGTGTTAGACCCAGAAGGTGATCCGCTTTACTTGATTAATCAGCTTCGCGATGGGCGCTTCCGTTTCAATTCATTGCCATTTGATGAGTATACAAGAGTTCAAGAAGAGAAGTTAAGCTTTGTACCTAATATTGTAAAAGTTGCCGGTCAGATATACAAGAAACTCCCCGGCGATTACAACCAAGGAGTTACCGTTTATATTTTAGATGAAGAGGGCGATATTATAGATTCAACATTTACTGACCAAAGGGGACGATTTAATTTTGAAAAACTACGTTCTGATGAAACCTATTCATTTAAGGTGAAAGGGGGAGCAGAGGGCTTTAATCTGGCTATGCTAGATAAGAACAACGTAATTATTGACAAGGCCACTTTGAATGAAAACGGGAACTTTGCTTATAAAAAATTAACCTACCAAGTAGCACAGTTTGATGAGCTGGAACTACTTGAGGCCGACCTGGCAGAAGATGAATATTCGCACGAAGTTTTTGGACAGGTGTATCAAAAGTTGCCTGGAGATTTTGGCGATAGCCTTAAGGTATACATTTACGATGAAGAAGGTAACTTTCTAGGAACAGCCTTTACCGACAAAGAAGGAAAATTCAACTTTAACAAACTCAAGAAAGATCAGAATTACCTGTTTAAAATAGAACATGAAGAGGAGCATTTTCAGTTACTTACCTTTGATGAGAATGACGAAGTTTTAGATAAAGTAATTAAAAACCGCTTTGGTCAATTCAAATACCAAAAGCTAGATATGCAGCATCATGAGATATTGCTAGAGGAAGCTTCCGACCATCAAGTAATTTACTACGATAAAAAACGGATTGACTTAACCAAGTATACCGTTCATTACCGTTTTGACAAAAGCAATCTGGAAAAATCTGAAATGCAAAAGCTTGATGAATTAATTAAAGTGCTTAAGGGGAAGGATTTAAAGGTTGAAATCATATCACATACTGATACCAGGGGAACCGCCGAATACAATCGTAGCTTGTCGCAAGAAAGAACCAAAGTGGTTTTGAATTATTTGATTGAGAATGGCTTTCAGAGCAGTCAGTTTGAAGCCAACTATTATGGGGAGTTGAGACCCATAATTGATTGCGAAAAGTACAAATGCGACAATGATGATCATCGGTTGAATCGTAGAACAGAATTTAAATTCTTAGATTTTTAAACTATTTTGCAAGCACATCCAAGGAAGTGAACGAATGAATCTTATTCTTCAAAATCAAAATGTTTTATTTACCTATTGGTGGCTAGATGTCCTGGTACTTTTATTTGCCTTGGGAGTCTTCTATTTTATTTACCGAAACCGACTAAATAAGATCAGAAAGCAGAAAGAATTACTTGAATCTCAAGTTAAGCAACGCACCATAGAGATTATTAAGCAAAAGGAGCAAGTTGAGAAGCAGAAGCAAATGTTGGAGGAAGAGAAAGAAAAAACAGAAAAGCTTTTGCTTAACATTCTGCCTAGGGAAATGGCCGATGAGCTAAAAAACAAAGGAAAAGCTAAGGCAAGGAATTACCGACAGGTTACTGTAATGTTTACCGATTTCAAAGGCTTTACCAAACTTGCCGAGGGTTATAAGCCGCAAGACTTAGTGGCAGAGTTAGATAGCTATTTTATCAAGTTTGATGAAATCGTTAACAAATACAATGTCGAGAAAATTAAGACCATTGGAGATGCATACATGGCTGCAGGTGGTGTTCCAATCAGAAATAAAAGTAATGCCATTGATACTACTTTGGCTGCGCTAGAAATTCAGCGCGCCATGCAAGAAATATCTACCTTAAAAGAAGAAAGAGGCGAAAAAGCATGGGAATTGAGAATTGGTTTACATAGTGGCGATTTGATTGCCGGAGTGGTGGGAATTAAACGTTTTGCCTACGACATTTGGGGAGATACGGTGAACGTGGCTGCCCACATGGAATCTAGTGGTGAAATAGGGAAGGTAAACATCTCAGAAACAACCTATGAGGCAATTGCTGAATTTTTTGTGACAGAGTATCGCGGAAAGGTGAATGCCAAACACAAGGGGCAAATCGATATGTATTTTGTCCATGGCATTAAGGCTGAACTTTCTGAAAATGAAGACGGCATTACCCCCAATGAAGCATTTTGGCATTATGTTAATCTGAAGCTTTATAGCAACATTAACTATAGAAATGCTGAAAAGTACATTGTGAAGCGCCTGAGTGGAGATCTTCCAGATGGCTTGCACTATCATGGGATTCACCACACCATGGATGTTTGCCAAGCAGTGGAGCGGTTAGCGCTTTGGGAAGGAGTAAAAGGAGAAGATTTGTACTTGCTAAAGACCGCTGCATTGTTTCACGATGCCGGTTTTATTCGCTCTTACGAAAGTAATGAGCCCATTGGTGCCGAATTAGCCGAAGAAATGCTGCCTAATTTTGGGTATACCAAAGATCAAATTAATCAGGTAATCGAATTGATAGAATCAACGAAAATACCCCAGAAACCCCAGAACCACTTAGAGGAAATAATGTGTGATTCGGATTTGGATTATTTAGGAAGAGAAGACTTCTACCCCATTGCGGAAACCCTTCGGCAAGAGTTAATTGAGTTTAATAAAATTGGAAAGGAAGAGCAGCAATGGATAGAGTTGAATATTAATTTTCTTTCGCAACACAGCTATTTTACACAGTCAGCACAAGCGAGAAGAGGCCCGGAAAAACGAGAAAGAATTAAAGAGTTGAAAGCGAAACTGGACAAAATGAAGACAACTTCTTGAGACGTAAACTTTATATTTCAATGAATTGCTTAAAAATATTAATTTAGTGTACTATATTTGAACTCCTTGAGTTTAGCACAGAAATAGTGTAAGGCCAAGGAAAATAGTAGATAAGCTATTTGCAAAAAAGCACGAAATGAAACTACATCGAATACTAACCTTAGCCCTTATATTTTTAGCAGCCTCTACGGCTCAAGCCGGAATGATAGTGCTGGAAGGTAACTACATGGGTAAAAATATTTTTGTAAAAAACCCTTTCGGCGGTGCTGGAGTTGGTTTTTGCGTTTTTGAAGTGACCGTAAATGGTAAGTTAGATCCTGCAG
Source organism: Vicingaceae bacterium (assembly GCA_040220135.1). Taxonomy (GTDB): domain Bacteria; phylum Bacteroidota; class Bacteroidia; order Flavobacteriales_E; family Vicingaceae; genus CAJXMH01. Next base: position 407,513 of record JAVJTT010000009.1, on the reverse strand, counting down.
AAGTGAACCAAAGTGCCTTTGAAATTGATTTTTCAGCGCACGATTTAAGCATTGGCGATGAGGTTATCATCAATATTAAACACAAAGACGACTGTGCGCCGGAGGTTTTAAATGCAGAAGTATTAAAACCAAAAAGTACCTTTAATGTAAAAAGCATTTCCTTTTCAGATGACGGCATTTTAAAATGGACCACAGACAATGAAAATGGCAAATTAGATTACATCGTTGAGCAATTTAGATGGAACAAATGGGTAAAACTTGGCGAAGTGGAAGGAGAAGGAAACCCCGGAGTGCATACCTACTCATTTAAAATTACCCCTCACAGTGGTGAGAATAAGGTAAGGGTGAAGCAAATTGACTTTACCGGTAAGCCTCGCTATTCAAAATCGGCAGAATATAACTCTAATGTGCCAGCCATAACTTTAGGTGACGATAAATTCAAAGGTAGCATCGACTTTCAAGGAGGTGAAACACTCTATGAAATTTATGACCGATACGGCACTATTGTGAAGAAAGGGTATGGCAGTTCAGTTAATGTAGATAACCTTGAAAAAGTGCAGTATTATGTGAGCTTTGACAATACCACAAAAGACGTAACCATCAAATAGAACACAAGAAATTGAAAAAGCCCCCCGACTCAAGTCAGGGGGCTTTTTTATGCAATAAACAGACCTCTAATGAGAAAAATAGAACACCTAGGTATCGCGGTTAAAAACATTGATGAATCAGCGAAATTGTATGAAACCTTACTCGGTAAACCAGCTTACAAAACAGAAAAAGTAGAAAGTGAAGGGGTGACAACGCTATTTTTTCAAGTAGGGGAGAGTAAAATTGAACTTTTAGAGGCCACAAATCCAGATAGCCCAATTGCGAAGTTTATCGAAAAGAAAGGAGAAGGCATTCACCACATTGCTTATGATGTTGAAGACATTGAAGCAGAAATAGCTCGTTTAAAGGCTGAAGGCTTCCAGCTAATTCATGAAACCCCTAAAAGTGGAGCTGATAACAAGAAGATCGCTTTCTTGCACCCAAAGTCAACTGGCGGGGTGCTGGTAGAGTTGTGCCAAGAGAAGAGTCAATAGCGAAAAGCTGCGAGTGGAAAGCTTAAAACCAAAGACTATTAGCTAATATCTATCAGCTTAAAACAACTGCTCCAACACAATTCCATCAACTAAATGAAAAGTATTCAGTCCTGCTTTTCTAGCACCTTCTAAGTGCTCGGCGGTATCATCAATAAATAGAGTTTTGGCAGCTTGTAGGCCTTGTTCTACAATTACGGTTTCAAATATTTCCACATCGGGTTTTCTTTGCCCCATTTCATGAGAGAGGTAGACTTTTTCAAAGTATTGATCTAGGTTCGGAATGCCTTTTTCCTCTTTCAACATTTGATAGATAAATCGAATGTGAAGGTCATTGGTGTTGCTCAAGCAGAAAGTTCGATATTTTGCTTTGCTTTCCTGGAGTATTTCAAACCTCCTTTCTGGAATATCATTAAGCATGGCATTCCAAGCGTTTTCAACTTCTATAGCAGAAGTGTTGCCGCCAATTTCATGCTTTAAGCGATTGACAAAATCATCCGTGCTAATTTTCCCGGTCTCATAAGCTTCAAAGAACTTTTCTTGGTTTAACCTATCCATGGTGGCAGCATATTCCTCTTCGCAGAGTTTTTCGAAAGCTTTTGGTGTTGCCTGTTTGTCTAAATTGATAATCACCATTCCCAAATCAAAAATGATGTTTTCTATGCCTTCTAAGCTGCAATTTTTCATGGGTCAAAAATCAAGAAATTATCAGAAAAATTTAGTCTAATGAAGTAGTTCTTGGATAGAGTTTCGTGAATACAAAACCGCTGATCATTGCCAAAAGAAATGCTGGAGCCATTACATCGAGTTTCTCAAAATAAGGGCCTATTCCATCAATATTCTGCACTACAAACTTGAAAAAGGGAACGGCTAAAAAGCCCGTTATCATCGAGGCAATAGCGCCTTTTTCGGAATAAGGTGGCCAAAAAAGTGAGAGAATAATAACAGGACAAAAGGTGGCGGCAATGCCAGACCAACCAAACATTACAAACCAAAAGACAGTTCTGCCGGGTGCTGTGACAGCTACAATCATGGCAATGGCTAGCGCAAACAAGGCCATGGCTAAAGTTACCATTCTTGAAATGCGACTCATCTTTCTTTCATCTAAATCAGGTCTAAAAATTTGTTGATAGAAATCACGCACCACAGCTGACGAAGCTAAGACCAATAAAGAGTCAATGGTTGACATTATGGCCGACAGAATTATTGCAACATAGATGGCAATAATGGTTAAGGGAAAAACGTCTTCAATTAAAGTAATTAAAGAATCTTCACCTTGATTTCCCAAGATAACCTCAGGATCTTGACCAGCTTCGGTAAAAAGATAGCGGGCTAAAATACCGATACTAACTGCTGCTGCATCGGTGAGTAAGGTAAAAACAATAGCAACCCATCTTCCTTTGTTAATAGCCTCAACACTTTTAATAGAGATAAAACGCACATAAATTTGTGGAGAGCCTAAAAAGCCTAAACCAATCATGGCGAAGCCTAACATTGTCGCCACTTTCATCCATGGGTCATCACCACCGCCGAAAACCGCTGTTAAGCCAGGGTCAATGTTGTGTAAAGTGCTAAAGATCTCCCCTCCATTGCTGATTGACCAATAGGCTACCAAAGGAAGCGCTACGAGCCCAAAGAACATGAGTAACCCTTGAAAGAAATCAGACCACACTACTGCCACAAAACCACCGGTAAAAATGTAGGCCAAGACAATTAGAAAACCGACAACGGCCCCCGTGAAATAATCAATACCTAAAAAAGATTCAAAGGCTTTGCCGGTAACATCTATCTGAGCGCTTACATATATGATTACAAAAACAGAAAGTGCAGAAGCTGCTACTACCCTTAATAAATGACTGGTAGATTTAAAATGGCTATCAAAAAAGTCGGGAATGGTAATGGACTCGTATTTGTCGCTTAAACGTTTAAATCTTTTGGCCATAAAAAACCAAGAGATACCCACTCCTAGCAACTCGCCAATTACCACCCAATAGGCCGAAACTCCGGCAATGGCGCCCATTCCGGTTAACCCCAAGAGTAGCCAGCCTGACTCTCCGGTAGCCCTAGCCGAAAAAGCTACGGCCCAATATCCAATTTTTTTGCCACCAACATAAAAGTCACTCAGTCCTTTGATTCGTTTCGAGGCTACAATTCCAATAATGAAAAGAATGGCAAAGTATATTCCGAGGACAATTAGTTTGGTCAGCATAGTAAAAGTTTATCCGGAAACCGGGTTCGATTCTATTAATTGAGCTTCATTTTCTGCCACAAATGCTTCCATGCTCTTGAAAAAGTTGATAATGTCTTCTTCTTCATTGTCGGCATTGATGGTTACAAATCGAACAAAAGTGTTTTCTTGGAAAGTGCCGTAGCCAACCATCAATTCTGCCTTTTCATAAAGTGCAGTGCAAAGGGTATCAGGAGCAATGTTTTTGTAGTTAAAGCAAACAGAAACGGAATTGTCGTAACTGTAAAGCGTATAATCAGGATGTTTGCGTATGTAATCTCTGGCCACATCAGCTAAATAAAATTGATGGTCTACCATTTTCTCCAACCCATTACTTCCAATTGATTTCCAAAGGGTCCAAAACTTTAGGGCATCATTTCGTCTGCCACATTGAATCGATGTTTTACCCAAATTGTAGTCATCACCATCAGTTTGGTACAAATAACGAGCATCGCTGGCAAATGAGTCGCTTAGGTCATTTTTGTCTTTGGTAACAATAATGGAGCAAGTTAGCGGGGTTCCCAGCATTTTATGTGCGTTAACACTGAATGAATTCGCTTTATGTGCACCTTTTACCAAGTGCTTGTATTTGTCACTAAAAATTACAGCCCCACAGTAGGCCCCATCCACATGCAACCAAATGTTGTGTTTTTCTGCAATTTGAGCTGCTTCATCCACCAAGTCAAACGCACCCATTACGGTGGTTCCGGCTGTCACATTAATAAAAACTGGGTGAAATCCATCTTCTTTATCCTTCTGAATCTGTTGGTCAAGCGCACTGCTTTGCATCACGCCGCTCTCATCTGTAGGAATAAATCGGACTTGATCTCTACCGACCCCGATCAAAGCTGCATTTTTTGCAATTGAGTAGTGGCAAGCAGCTGAGGTGTAGAAGGTCATTTTTTGCTGCACCCCGGTATAGCGAATGTCTTTTTGATAGGCATCTCTTGCCATAACCATCGCCATGAAGTTGCTCATAGATCCTCCCGGAGCAATAGTGCCATCAGAGCCTTCACCATAACCTACTAAGTCGCAAATTCGATGAATAATTTCTTTTTCAATGCCTACCATCGGACCGGCAACTTTATAAGTGTACATGCTATTATTAAGCATCACAGCTAATAAGTCGCCCAAGACCGCTTTTGCCTTTCTTCCGCCAAATAGTTGGTTAAAGAATTGATTCGTGGCTGTTCTTGGCGTTTTCATTACCAGCTCTTGCAAGCTGTTGTACAAGTCGTCATCACTCATGCCTTCATCCGTCAGGCTTAAGTCAAGTGTCTCAAACAATTTTTCTGCTTGAATGGGTTTAACGACTGCTTCTTTTTTTTCCGCTTCGATTAAGGTATCTGCAATAGAGCGAAACTTATCAAGATCTTCTTGTATCATCTAGGTATAAATAAGGCTCAAAACTAAATTTTCGAGCCTTGGTTTCAATTTCTTAACTTTGTATTTATTGCAAAATAAGCAAAAAACTCATCGAAATAGGCTAAAAAGTTGCTAAAAAGCAGTGTTTTTAGCCTGAAAAAATAAAAAATATAAAATGTCTGACTCCGCTGAAATTAATAGCTTAAATCAACTAGTTGAAGAGCTAAAGGAAGTGAAAAACGAAAGTGAATATAAAAAAATGGTGAAGCGCCTTAACATTCCGTTAAGTGATTATGAGCCTTATGCCCACTTCAATAAGGAGCATTACACTAGGAATTGTGTAGCCAGAACCAAGGAGTTTGAATTGATCTTACTTTGCTGGGAAGAGGGTCAAGTAACCCCAGTACATTGCCACAACAACCAAGAGTGTTGGGTTTATGTAGTAAAAGGTGAGTTTGATGAGCAGCGATTTGTAGAGAGTGAGAAGAAAGATGAAGTGATTGAGGTAGAACAAGAGATGCAATTGGAAAAAGACGGTATTTCTTACATGAACGATGATATGGGCTACCACAGCTTAGAAAATATTCACGATGGTCGTTCGATGAGTTTGCATTTGTACATGAACCCTATTGATGAATGCAACATCTTCAACGAAGAAACGGAAGAATTTGAAATAAAAGAAATGGAGTACTATTCTTATAAAGGAAAGCTATTGCAAGAAGCTTAATTATATTTCTCTTTAAAGGTTATTTACAATCATTTTGGCGTGAATTCTTGAATTCTCGATAAACCACTTGTGTGTTTCCATACCACCACAAATTACTCCCGCTAAATAGATTCCTTTTTTATTGGTTTCCATGGTTTTTTCATTGTATGTTGGAGTTTGATTGGCTTGCGTTGAGATTTCGATTCCCATGGAGCGCAAAAACTTTAAATTGGGTTGATAGCCGGTAAGCGCCAAAACGAAATCATTATCTAGGGTTTTTTCACCTTCTGTTGTGTTTACCAACACCTCTTTCTCCTTGATCTCCTTGATTTCAGAATTAAAATAAGCACTTATACTTCCCTCTTTAATTCGATTGATCACATCTGGACGCACCCAATATTTTACTCTTTCTCCAATCTGCTCTCCGCGAACTACCATGCTAACCTCACCCCCTTTTCTATAAATTTCTAAAGCAGCATCAACAGCCGAATTACTGGCCCCAACAACAATTGTTTTTAAGCCTGCGTAATAATGCGGGTCTCCATAATAGTGAGAAACTTTAGCTAAGTTTTCTCCAGGTACATTCAGTTTATTGGGGATGTCGTAAAAGCCGGTAGCCACGATTATTTTTTTACTGGTGTAATTCCCCTTTGAGGTCTCAATTTGATAGTTGTTATTTTCTCCTTTTACGGCAGTAACCTTTTCAAAAAGATTGATTTTTAAAGCATTTGAAGTAGCTATCCTACGGTAATATTCCAAAGCCTCTTGTTTAGTGGGCTTTGCATTTTTGCTGATAAAGGGAATCCCATCAATCTCTAATTTCTCTGAAGTAGAGAAAAACGTCATATTAGTTGGGTAATGATAGAGGGAGTTGACCAAAGGTCCTTTTTCTAAGATCAAGTAATCCAAACCCTTCTTTTTAGCCTCTAGGCCGCAGGCAATACCAATAGGGCCGCCTCCAATAATGATAAGATCATATTTATTCATACGACTGCAAACGTAGAGGGCTTTCGAATTGTTTGCAAAATTATTTGAGCGTCAACTGCAATTTGCTATCAAATGTCGCATGATTATTTCTTACCTTCATGGGTTCAATTATTAAGGAAATGCAAGAGACTACTAATCGGCTTCAAAAAGCCATTGCGCTTCACCAAAGCGGAAAATTTGCAGCTGCAGAAATGGCCTATCGAGACATTTTAAATGAAGTGGAATCAGACCCCAAATTGTATTCCAATTTGGCAGATGTTTTGGTAAAGCAAGGAAAGGGAAATGAGGCTTTAGAAGAAGTGAACCGGGCAATTAAAGCGCACCCTACTGACATCAATTTACAACTTGCTCAAGGGCAAGTTTACATGCAGCTAGGAAATTTGAACGAGGCAAAAAAAGTTTTTCTTTCTCTAAAGGCAGAACAGAATAATTTAGCTGAGCCTCATTACTACTTGGGAAATATTTACATGCATGAGGGCCAGCAAGAGGCAGCTATGCAGGCCTTTGAAGAGACAATAAAACATAACCCTGATCTTGCCGAAGCACATTATAATATTGGAGTAATACGCTACCAAAAAGGAGAAAAGGTAAGGGCAAGAGCTAAATGGAAAGCCGCCTTGAAGCATCGTCCAGACTTAATACAGGCTTTGATCAATTTAGGTAATTTAGAATTAGAGGAGAATCAATACCAGGAAGCCATCCATTATTTGGATCAAGTGTTACAATTAAATCCTAAAGATTTAAATGCTCACAAGCTAATTGGAATGGCCAAGCATACCATTGGAAAAATTGATGCAGCTTTAGAGCATTACCAAACTATTTTATCGGTTCAGCCACAATCAGAAGAGGCCTTGACCTTAGCGGCTAATGCCTATCGAGACCTCAATCGATTTAAAGAGGCCGAAGAGTACTATCAAAAAGTAGTTAAAATAAACCCTGCTCAATCCATTGCCAAAGAAAACCTACAAAAGCTACGGAGTGGAAAAATAGAAAGTTGGCATTATGAAATGTTGGGTGATCTGAGACGAAATCAAGCTTATGATGATGTAATTCGCCGTAAGGTTAAAGAAGGAGAAACGGTTTTAGATATAGGAACCGGCAGTGGCTTGCTTTCTATGATGGCCGCTCGCGCGGGTGCTTCTCAGGTTTACACCTGTGAAAACCTAGGGGATTTGGCTGATGCCGCTGCGGATGTTATTGCTGAGAACGGCTACCAAGACAAAATAAAAATATACAACTTAAGGTCATCTGCCTTAGAAGTTGGAAAACACTTAGCCGAAAAAGTAGATGTGTTAGTCTCTGAAATTCTAGACTCCGGCTTATTAGGCGAGGGAGTTTTACCTACCTTACGCCATGCCCATAACAACTTGATCAAAAGCAATGCTACGATTATTCCCAAAGCAGCTGAGTTGAAAGGTATGTTAGTCGAGTCAGACCACATTCATGCCATTGCCCCTTTAACGCATTTATCTGGTTTTAACTTGAATAGCTTTGCTCGATTTCAAAAAGATAAAACTTACATAACCAAACAACTATCCTCTACCCCGCACAAGGCATTAAGTAAAGAACAGCCTTTGTTTGCAGTTGATTTTTACAATTTGCCACCACAAGCCAGTCCAGAGTCACCTAACTTGCACGAAGTAGAATTTAAGATTACCAAAGCAGGTGACCTGCATGCCATAGCTTTTTGGTTTGAGCTCGATTTGGATGAAAAGCTTCGTCTTTCTTCCGGTCCGGGCCGAGAAATGATTCACTGGGGGCAGGCCATTTATGCCTTTGAAGAGACCTTGAAGGTAAAAGAAGGAGATACCATAAATTTACTCGTAGAGCAGTATGAGATGGGGGTGGAGTTCTTGCTGTTAGATACTTAATTTTCTAGCCATTTTAATATACACCCAAATCATACTTTCCAAAGATCTCATCCGGTGAATCATCAAGCTGAGCTTCATGGGTTGTTATTAAACGGTCAGGATTATTTTGGTCATTAATGCTGCCAAATGTTTCTCTAACATAAAACCTAGTTTTAATTACTTTTCGTTTTTTATCTTTTTTGCTTTCATTTAAATCTGTTGAGATTGTTGTGCAACCATTGGTGAAATACTTTCCAGAAATTGAAACAGATATATCAACCGGTGGTTTACGAGCTCTATATTTTCCATTATTGTTTTTTCTGTAAAATTTTGTTTGTGCTACAATTCTTTCAACACCTAAAAAAATTGGATCCGTCCGTTGAAAATTTTTACATTTTATTGCATAAGATTCGTTATTGTAGTTGTGATATACCCAAACTTCATTCCCTGTGTTTATCTCTTCACAATTAGGAAGCGGTCGCGAAAGGGTAACTGTGAATTCTTCAATAACAGGATCATCGCATTTGCTGCATTCACCATGGTTCGTTTGGGCAGGAAGTTTATCAAAGGTGGCAGTCACATCAAAAGATTTTGATTGACCTGGATTAAGATTTATGTTATAGGTATGAACATTAAAATTATTAACCACATTATCACCCCAATCAATCGAAGACATAAGGTATGCACAATTTCCATCATCTTTACCGTCTTTACGTATGATTGCAATTGGAATTGTAGTTAGCTCAACTCTTTTGTAATTATTGTCAGGATAGTAGATTTGAGTTATAAAAAAATTATCAAAACATTCATATTTAGGGGATCTTGGCCTTTGTGGTGGTCTTTGTGGGGTAACAATAGTACCTCCGGTTCCTACATAAAGACTCAAATTATTATTGGATCCTGGATTACCTTTCTTTGTAATCGAAGGTCCTTTTTCGCCCAATAACTTAAAAGCAGTGGTGTCTAAGTTATAAGCTATACCTATAAGGTTATCGTCAAATACTTTGTAGAGGGTGTCAGAAACTCGGAGTTCAGCTTTACTGTTTAAAAAAAGCTGGTAGTCATCATCCATGATGTAATATTCTAATTCTTTAGAAAAATGTATACCCATATTGTACTCTTTTTTCAAATAGCTGTAGCGCAGTGAGTTAAATTCAAGAAGCTTGTCAATGGCATTTAATGCAGGATTCCCCAAATGATTAATTTCCTCGTCGGTATCATCATACTGATATGCATTTTTGTAATTCCAATTATCTTCCAAATACTCACAAGCTAAGACATATTGAAAGATGTCGCCTTTGTTCTGAAAATGCAACATTTTTTTAAATTTGCTGACACTGAATTCAATAACTGAATCAGATTCCTCAATTTTGATCTTTCCGCTTAAAAACCTCTTCAGTAAGTCTTGATTGTGAGGCAAGTACTGATTGATAATCTTTTTTTGATGTTTGCTTAATTCTACAGCAATAGGGTTTGTTTCATTATCTTGACTTTCGTCACCAGTCTTTTCTTTTAAGTTTTGGCAAGCACATAGAAGGAGTAAAAGTGATAATGTTGTAAGGAATAATTGCTTTTTCATATTATATATAGTTTATATAGTTGTATAAACTTAGGGAGGCTTTTTAGGGGAGCAATAGCTAAACTTCTAAACTGTAGGAAACAGCTTTTAATTGGTAATAATTAACCGCTAAAGCATATGTTTTATTCTTGAAGGTGAGGAGATTTCCATTTAGTGGGCCCACCTGGGCTCATTTCGACTCGTACCTCGCTCAATGTAAACCTGCCCGTTAGGTAGTCGGGCTTCTCGCCCGGCAGAACGAAGAAATAAAAAAAATCCCTCACCTGACGGAGAAGGATTTTCTATAGCTAGTGGGCCCACCTGGGCTTACTTCGACTCCTTCGTCGCTCAGTATAAACCTGCCCGACTGCAGGCGGGCTTCTCGCCCTGACAGGCATAAAAACAAAAAGCCAGATACCCAGGTATCCGGCTTTTTGTTTTTTGTGGGCCCACCTGGGCTCGAACCAGGGACTTTCTGATTATGAGTCAGATACTCTAACCAACTGAGTTATAGGCCCGGCATTTTTAAATGCGTAGGCAAGATTACGAAATTTCAAAAGAATTGACACATTCTAAGCTGAGAAGAAAATCTCAACTATTTTTATGGGATGCAAACACCTCCTTATTTAAAAACAGGCGACGAGATTCGTATCATTAGTACGGCAAGAAAAATATCGCTAGAAGAGCTACAACCGGCCATAAAAAGAGTTGAGTCATGGGGAATGAAAATAAGTTTTGGAAAGAATTTGTTTAGAGAGGATCACCAATTCGCCGGCACAAGAAAAGAACGAATCGCTGACCTACAAGATGCGCTCGATAGCGAAAGTGTAAAAGCGATACTTTGTGCTAGGGGAGGTTATGGCAGTGTGCAGTTAATTGATTCAATTGACTTTCAAAAGTTTCAGGAAAAACCAAAATGGTTGATTGGCTACAGTGATGTTACTGTTTTACACTGCCACATCAACCAAATCTTTTGCATTGAGACCTTGCATGCTAACATGCCAATTAATTTTTCGCCCTTCCAGCAGGCCGATCCTTCCGCGGAGACTATCAGGAAAGCTTTGTCGGGAGAAACTTTAAGCTATGATTTCGAGGCAGAAAAAGCATCAGTACTCAATTTTGAAGATTCATTGCAAGCACCAATTTTTGGGGGAAACTTATCGATCCTATACAGCTTAAGTGGCAGTGTTTCGCAACTTAAAAAAGCCGGTCATTTCATTTTCATGGAAGATTTGGATGAATACCTTTATCACATTGATCGCATGATGATGAACCTAAGGCGATCTGGCTTATTTGAAAATTGCAAAGGAATCTTAGTTGGCGGGATGTCAGACATGAACGATAATACCATTCCTTACGGAAGAACCGCTAAAGAAATTATACTTGAAAATACCATTGATTTGGACGTTCCGGTGGTTTTTGGGGTGCCTGCCGGCCATATTAAACTTAATAAAGCCTTGATTATGGGACGTGAAGTAAGGCTAATGAAGGAAGGAAAAAACATTAAAATGGTTTTTAATGGCGGAGCATAATGAAACTGGTGAGGCTGGAGAAGCCATGGCAAAAGAGCATTTGCTTAATGCAGGGTATAAGATTTTAGAGCAAAATTGGCGCTATAAAAAAGCAGAGATTGACATCATAGCTCAACTAAAAAACACCTTGGTGATTGTAGAAGTTAAAACAAGAACGTCAAGGGATTTTGAGCGACCTCAAGATGCAGTAACGATCAGTAAACAACGACATTTAGTAAGAGCTGCAGATGCCTATATCCAAGAATTTGATATTGACCTAGAGTGCCGGTTTGATGTTATTTCGGTTTTAATTGAAGGCCCTAATATTGACCTAGAGCATATTGAAGAAGCCTTTGTGCCTTTGCTCTAAAGCAAGGTTATAAAAAGCTGAAGCCCTAAACCCAAAAGAAAGCCCAATATCACTTCTATGGGCTTGTGTGCATTTAAGGCCAAACGAGAAAAGCCTGCCAAACCGCTAAGTAAGACAAAAACAATAAGCAAACCACTTGTGTCAATTTTAAAGCTGATGGCAATACTAATTAGCATGCCACAAATTCCTCCTATTCCCGCAAGGTGTGCAGAGGTTTTTTGCTTTAATAAAGCCAAAAGCAGTAAAGCAAAAATGGTTAGGGTGGCCGCTTGAAATACAGCAAGGTAAAAGTCAGGGAAACTAATTTCCTTCAACAAGAAGTAGGTTAAAGTGTAAAAAATACAACTGATCAGATAAGGTAACACTCGTTCTCCTACCTCATTCATTTCCATGCTCTTTATCATCTTCTTTCGTTTCATGTAAAAATTGACCAAAAGAGGAATGGCAATTAAATTCAACGAAAGCAAAACATAGATGTAGTTGAAAAAACTATCACTGTATTTAAAATTGTAATAAAGTGGTAATTGAAATAAGATAAAAACACTCACAAGCGGCATAAATACCGGATGCAAAACATAGGAGAGAAAACGAGCAAAGATTTTCATCTTAGAGTTCTTTGCGTAAGCGTGCCACGGGAATGTTTAATTGTTCTCGGTACTTCGCCACCGTTCTTCTGGCAATGTTGTACTTTTTCTCCCTTAGCATTTTGGAGAGGGTCTCATCGGTATGTGGCTTTTTCTTGTCTTCCGCTTCAATAATGTCTTGCAGAATTCGCTTTACTTCTCTTGTGCTCACTTCTTCGCCGTCTTCAGTTGAAATTGATTCAGAAAAGAAAGACTTTAGTAAAAACGTACCATAAGGAGTGGAAACATATTTGCTGTTTACCACTCTAGAAACCGTCGAGATATCCATGTCAATTTTCTCGGCGATATCCTTCAAGATCATCGGTTTTAGTTTGGTTTCATCACCTTCCAAAAAATACGCTCTTTGATATTGAGCAATGGTGCTCATGGTGTTCAATAAAGTGTTTTGGCGTTGACGAATCGCATCGATAAACCATTTGGCAGAATCTAACTTTTGCTTCACAAAGCTCATGGCTTCTTTTTCGGCTTTGTTATGTTCTTTCGACTTTTTATAGTGGTCGATCATTCCCTTATACTCATTGCTCACTCTCAGCTGAGGTGCATTTCGTCCATTCAGGGTAATGTCAATCTCCCCATCTTTAATCTGCAAAGTAAAGTCTGGCACTACTACCTGTACTGACTTGCCTGAAGTATTCATTGAATTACCCGGCTTGGGGTTAAGCCTTAAAATCTCATCAATGGCTTCTTTCAGTTGTTCATCAGAAATTTCTAAACGATTAGTTACCTTGCTGTAGTGCTTTTTGGTGAATTCATCAAAAAAGTTCTCTAAAATTTCTAGCGCCAACTCTTGACTAGGACTGTAAGGCCTTTTTTGACGTAGTTGAATCAACAAACACTCCTGCAGGTCTCGAGCGCCAATTCCAGGAGGATCCATTTGTTGAACCACTTTTAAGACCTTTTCAATTTCTTCTTGAGAAGCCATAATATTATGGCGAAAGGCCAAATCATCTTCCACAGAGCTGAGATCTCGCCGCAGATAACCGGAATCGTCTAAGCTTCCAACTAGGTGCAAGGCAATATCTTCTTCCTTTTCACTTAGCTGCTGTAGGCTTATTTGGCGTTGCACCCTTTCATGAAAAGTTGTACCCCCGCTGTAAGGAATGTCTTTATCCTCATCATCGCGGCCTTTATTAGAGATTTGATATTTGTAATCAGGCGTATCGTCGTCTAGGTAATCACTAAAGTCAAACTCTTCAATTTCGTCTCCACTTTCTTCTTTCTCTTCGTAGTTTTCTTCAAGTTCATCTTTTTCCTCTCTCCCCTCATCCAAGGCTGGATTACTTTCTAACTCTTCTTTCACTCTTTGCTCTAAAGCTACAGTTGGCAGCTGCAACAGCTTCATCAATTGAATCTGTTGCGGGGACAATTTTTGCAGTAATTTCTGCTGTAACGACTGTTTGAGCATAGTGAGTTAAAGTTACCAAATCGACTTTAAGCTAAGCTTAAGTGCAAGGACTTTTACCAACAACTTTTTAATGAAGTGAAGCAGTTGAAACTCAATCAGGGGCTTAGTCTAAATTAAAACTCTGCGTTTTTAGGAGTTCTAGGAAAAGGAATTACATCGCGAATGTTACCCATGCCGGTAACAAAAAGCATTAGTCTTTCAAAGCCTAAGCCAAAACCGGCATGTGGTGCAGTACCAAATTTTCTTAAATCTAAATACCACCACAATTCCTCTTCCGGTACATTCATTTCTTTCATGCGCTGGGTCAACTTTTCTAAACGTTCCTCTCTTTGTGAACCTCCGACTATCTCGCCAATTCCCGGAAATAAAATGTCCATGGCACGAACGGTTTTATCATCCTCGTTCTGACGCATGTAAAAGGCTTTAATGTCTTTTGGGTAATCGTATAGTATAACCGGTTTTTTGAAATGCTTTTCTACCAAGAACCGCTCGTGTTCTGACTGCAGATCAGCGCCCCACCCTTCAATCAGGTAATTGAATTTTTTCTTTTTGTTGGGCTTAGAGTTTCTTAAAATGTCAATTGCATCAGAGTAGGTAACACGCTCAAAATCGTTTTCTAAAATAAACGTTAGTTTTTCGATCAAAGCCATGGGAGAACGTTCTTCTTGCTTCTTGTTCTTTTCCGACTCGATTAATCGCTTTTCTAAAAAGTCTAGGTCGTCTGCACAATTTTCAAGCGCATATTGGATGAGGTATTTCAACATCTCCTCGCCCAAGTCCATGTTCTCATCTAAATCGGCAAAAGCCACCTCCGGCTCAATCATCCAAAATTCAGCCAAGTGACGTGTGGTGTTTGAGTTTTCAGCCCTAAAAGTGGGGCCAAAGGTGTATACTTTACCTAATGCCATAGCGGCTGTTTCGGCTTCTAGCTGACCTGAAACGGTTAAGTTTGTTTCTTTACCAAAAAAGTCTTGCTTGTAGTCTATTTCACCCTCGTCGTTTTGAGGAACCTTCAAAAGATCAAAATTGGTTACTTTAAAAGTTTCGCCTGCTCCTTCCGCATCAGATCCGGTGATAATAGGTGTATGAATGTTGTAAAAGCCTTTGTCGTGAAAGAATTTATGTATGGCAAAAATCATGGCATGTCGAATGCGGCTTACTGCCCCAAAAGTGTTGGTACGGAAACGCAAATGAGCATTTTCACGCAAAAACTCCAAAGAGTGCTTTTTGGGCTGAATCGGATATTCATCTGGGTTAGCAGCTCCGAGAACTTCTAGCTTTTCGGCATGAATTTCAAACTGCTGACCACTACCTTGAGATTCAACCAATTTGCCGCTAACTGCCAAACATGCGCCACTGCTGATCTTTTCTAAAGTGCTTTCTTCAAAATTGGCGTTGTCTACCACAACCTGGATGTTATTGATGGTACTTCCGTCGTTCAAGGCAATAAAAGAAACGTTTTTACTTCCTCGCTTGGTTTTCACCCAGGCTTTAACTAAAACCTCAGAATTAGCTTTTCCTTCTGTTAACAGCTTTTTGATCTCTGCTCTTTTCATCTTGCTTTCAAATTAGTGCACAAAAGTGAGATTTTTCACCTGCTCCGTCAACCACTTATCCTCATTTTGCACTAAAGAAACAAAAAATATACAAAACGTTTCCATAGTGTAAAAAGTTTCCTACGTTTGCGCCGCGAAAGGAATTTTATGGAAGAGAAAGGTTTAATTGAAAAAGCGGGAGAGTTATTTGTCAAGTTCGGTATTAAGAGCATGACCATGGATGATATTTCTAGGCATTTAGGGATTTCTAAGAAAACACTTTATCAATTTGTAGACAACAAAAAAGACTTAGTAAGGAAAGTAGTGCAAGCACAAGTGGCTCAAGAGCAAGATTGTATTTGTGAAATGTTTGAAGGAAATGGGAATGCCATTGACAAGCTGATGCAAATCACTGAATTTGTTGGCAGTCATATGAAGGAACTGCACCCTTCAGTAATGTTTGATTTGAAAAAATACCACATTGAAGCTTGGAAGTGCTTAAACAATCATAAAGAGCAATTCATTTATAAAAACATAAAGGACAACTTAGACTGGGGAATTAAAGAAGGGTGGTACAGAGAAAACATGAACCCCGAAATAGTGGCTCACTTTTATTTATCTATGGTGAGTATGATAATAGATCCGGATAATGCACCAAATGTCGATTTACCAAGAGAAAAGATTTACGAAGAAATGATGCGTTACCATATCCGTGGCATTGCCAACAGTAAAGGCAGAGAGTATTTAAAACAAAAATTCAACCAAGACCATGTATAGAAATCAACTAAAAAGGGCCTTTTTATTCGTTTTTGTTTTTAGTGGACTTGTTGCTTTTTCCCAAGAAAAAACCTTGCGTTTTAGTTTGGTAGAAGCGCAACAATTTGCCATTGAGAATAGCTACCAATCGCAAGTCGCAGAAAAAGAAGTTTTGAAGTCGAAACGAAAGGTAAAAGAAACCATTTCAACTGGTTTGCCTCAGGTAAACGCCAGCGGAAATTACCAGCAATACTTGGAAGTTCCGGTTCAATTGGTTCCAGCTCCTATATTTGGTGGGCCTGAAGGAGAGTTTGAAGAAGTGTTTTTTGGAACTGAACAACAAATGGGAGTTGATGTAAGAGCTACACAATTGTTATTTGACGGAACCTACTTCGTTGGCTTGCAGGCTAGTAAGGTTTACTTAGAACTTTCTAAGAACGACCGAATGAAAACCGAAACAGAAGTTCGTAAAATGGTGACCCAAGCCTACGGGAATGTGCTGGTAACAGAGAAAAATGTTGAAATTCTAAAGCAAAACCGAGACAATTTAGCAGAGAACCTTAAAGAGACAAAAGCCCTTTATGAAAATGGATTTGTAGAAGAGCAGGATAAAGACCAACTTGAACTGCTTTTGGCTAATGCTAAAAATGCCTATGAGCAAGCGGTAAGGCAAATAGAGATCAGTAAAAATCAACTAAAGTTTGCCATGGGAATCGACGTATCTGAAGAAGTAGAGCTTAGCCAATCATTGAAGGAGATTACCACGGAGAATCAATCTGAAACATACTTAAGCGAAGAATTTAATGTGCAATCGCACATTGATTACAAGGTAATTAACACCCAAGAAAAAGCAACGGAACTACTCTGGAAACAGCAAAAGTCTACTTACTTACCAAATTTAAGCGGCTTCTACTCTTACCAACAGAACTCTTTTTCTAATGAGTTCAACTTTTTTAGCGATTCAAGGTGGTTTCCCACTCAGGTAATTGGATTGAATGTATCGGTGCCTATTTTCTCAAGTTTGGGTCGAAACCAAAGAGTGCAGCAAGCTAAATTAGACTACCAAATGACCAACATTGCCAAAAAGCAAGTGGAACAACAATTGTTGATCCAAGCAGAGAATGCCAAATCGGAATACACTTTTGCCCTGAACCAATACCAAACTAGAAAAGACAATTTAGAACTCGCAGAACGAATTTATCAAAAGACCAAAACCAAATACGATGAAGGGGTAAGCAGTAGTTTAGAACTCACCCAAGCCAACAATCAATTACTCGAAACCCAAGGCAATTTCATTAATGCAGCCTTGCAACTAATTAACGCAAAAGCAAACCTAGACCAAGCACTAAACACTTATTAACGATGAGAACAAAAAATATATTCACTTTACTTTTCACCTTCGCACTACTAGCAAGTTGTGGTGAAAAAGTTCAAGAAAGGTCCGTTGAAAAAGCGATTGAAAGTGGCAATGTGGAAGAATTGAAAGCCATGAAAGCAGAACTTTCTAACAAGCAACACAATTTGGCTGAACAGCTCGATCAAATTTCAAAAGAGATTAGCAAATTGGATACTAACAAAAAGTTTCCTTTGGTAACGGCCTTTTCGGTTAGCCCTAAGCAATTTGAGCATTTTATTGAAGTACAGGCAGGATTTAATACTGAAAAAAATGTGGTTGTCTATGCTGAGTTCAGTGGCATGCTTACCGATGTTTTAGTAAAGGAAGGACAGCAGGTCAATAAAGGGCAGTTAATTGCTAAGATTGATGATGGGGGGATTAGCCAACAATTGATTCAAGCTGAAGTGCAAGCAGAGCTGAGCAAAACCACCTTTGAAAAGCAAAAAAGATTGTGGAACCAAGACATTGGCTCTGAAATGCAATACTTGCAAGCAAAGGCAGATTACGAGGCCAAGCAGAAAATGGTGGAACAAATACAGAAACAATTAGGGAAAACCCGAATTGAGGCCCCCTTTTCAGGTGTGATTGATGAGATTCTAATTGAGGAAGGAAACATGGTTAGTCCCGGCATGAGCGGTGTAGTTCGTTTATTAAATCTAGATCAGATGTATGCGAGAGCAGACGTTCCTGAGGTTTATATCCAGTCGGTTGAAAAAGGAAAGCTAATCGATGTGTTTGTCCCGGTTTTGAATGACTCTTTAGAAGCTGAAATATCTCAAGTTAACCATTACATCAGTCCGGATAACAGAACTTTTAAAGTGGAAGCAAGAGTGAAGAATGAGAATTGGAAGATTAAGCCAAACATGAACGCAAAGCTAAAAATAGCCGACTATGTTGCAGATTCTGCCTTGCTGGTTCCAAAGAACATTATTTCCGAAGACGCTTCTGGCAAGAAGTACCTTTTTGTTGCCAATAAAAAAGATGGAATGTATTCGGTGGCAGAAAAGCAATTTGTTGACCTGGGCTTGGCGGAAGGAAATTACTACGAAGTAAAGTCTGGATTAAAAGCCGGAGATATTGTGATTGATGAAGGAGCACGCATTGTGCTTGATGGACAAAAAGTTGAAATTTTAAAGTAAGATTCAATGAACAAATTGAAAGAAATCGTTCAAAAGGAATTTGCTCCTTCCTCATGGGCCATCAATAACCAAACGGTTATTTATGTGCTGATTGCAGTGCTTTTAGTAGCTGGTATATCCTCCTACTCAAATTTGCCCAGAGAAAGCTTTCCGGAGATTGTAGAAACCAAGGTTTACATTAGCACACCATACCCTGGCAATACGGCAGAAGACATTGAGCGCTTAATTACGGATGCGATTGAGGAAGCCATAGAAAACGTGAGCAATGTAAAAGAGGTGCTTTCTACCTCTCAGCAAGACTATGGAATTATCATTGTTGAATTTGATGAGAACATTACCGTAGAGCAGGCCAAACAGAAAGTAAAGGATGAAGTAGATGGGGTAAAGGCCGGAGAAGATTGGCCTACCTTTAATGGCGCAAAAGTAGAACCTAATATATTCGACCTTAATTTTTCGGAGGAGATGCCCATCCTGAACGTAAATATTTCAGGTGACTTTCCGGTAGACCGATTAAAGGATTATGCCGAAGAGCTTCAAGATAAGATTGAGGAACTCCCTGAAATAAAGCAAGCTGACATAAGAGGTGTTGATAAGAAAGAGGTAGAGGTTGCAGTTGATGTCTATAAGATGATGGCATCTAAAGTGAGCTTTAATGATGTTGCTTCTGCCATTTCAAATGGCAACATGACCATTTCTGCCGGAAACTTAGTAAGGAACGGTTTGCAACGAACTATTCGGGTATTAGGAGAAATTGAGAACCCCAATGAACTTGAAAATTTTGTGGTAAAAACTCAAGGCGGTGCTGTTTACCTGAGAGATATAGCCGAGGTGAGCTTTGAAGAAGGCGACAAAACCACTTACGCTAGAGAGTTTGGAGAAAGCGTTGTAATGCTTGATGTAAAAAAGCGCGGTGGCAAGAACATGGTGAGGGCGGCAAATCAAATTCGAGAGATCGTCGATAAAATGGTGGAAGAAGAATTTCCTTCCAACTTGAGTGTCACCATTGCCAACGATCAATCAACCAAAACCATTAACCAAGTTAATGACTTGGTGAATAACATCATTTTTGGAATTATACTGGTTGTAACCGTTCTGATGTTCTTTTTAGGGTTCCGAAACGCCCTCTTCGTTGGTTTCGCCATTCCCATGTCCATGTTCATGTCGTTCATGATAATTGAAGCCATTGGTTACACTATGAATACCATGGTTCTTTTTGCCTTGGTAATGGGATTGGGTATGCTGGTTGATAACGGTATTGTGGTAGTAGAAAATGTCTATCGTTTAATGGATGAAGAAGGGATGAGCAGAATCAAGGCTGCCAAACAAGGGGTTGGTGAAATTGCTTTCCCTATTATCGTGTCAACCTTAACTACGGTAGCTGCCTTTTTCCCTCTCGGCTTTTGGCCGGGGGTAATTGGTTCCTTCATGATGATTTTCCCTATTACTTTGTCCATTGTTTTAGGTTCTTCTTTGGTCGTGGCGCTCTTCTTTAACTCGGTTTTGGTTTCACGGCTTATGGGCGTGGAAGAAAAATCGATAAGTAAAAAGGCCTTGATCAGAATCAGCATTTTATTTGTCGTTTTAGGTGGCTTAATGTTAACGGCAGATTCTGCTGCTCGCGGTTTGGGTACTTTATTGCTTTTTACCACCGTGCTACTTTGGTTATACAAATATGTTTTAATGGGTGCTACCATCTCCTTTCAGCGTAATGTGTTGCCCATATTAGAAGAAAAGTATCGCTCAACCATTCGTTTTGCCCTTACGGGAAAAAAGGCTTATGCCTTCTTATTTGGCACAATTGGGGTATTTATTATATCAATTATTCTGACCGCTATTGTATCACCAAAAGTAGAGTTCTTCCCTGATAATAAACCAAACCAAATTATTGTCTACATCGAGTATCCAGAAGGAACGGATATTGAGAAAACCAACGAGATTACAAAGTCGATCGAAAAGAGGGTATACGATGTTGTTTTGGATGAAGAGTATGAGAAAGAAGGTGAAAACTTCATGGTTGAATCAGCAGTATCTCAAGTGGGTGAGGGAGCTGGAAACCCAAGACAAGATGGTGGTTCACAAGCCGAAATGCCCCATCGAGGAAAAGTAACCGTTAGCCTTTCCGAGTTTAAATATCGCGAAGGGAGAGACAGTGAAAAACTAAGACAAAAAGTTCAGGAGGCCTTGAGAGGGATTTATCCGGGAGTTTCCATTTCAGTAGAAAAAGATGAGAATGGGCCACCGGTAGGATATCCGGTCAACATTGAAATTTCTGGCAACGATTATGCCGAGCTAATCAAAACAGCAGAGCAAATGCGCGCTTTCATCAACGCAACAAACATTGCAGGCATTGAGCAATTAAAGACTGACGTAAACAAGTCGAAGCCGGCCATGGAAGTCGAAATTGACAGAGAGAAAGCCGGGGAATTAGGTGTATCAGCAGCTCAAATTGGCAACCAGCTTAGAAGTTCCATATTTGGTAGTAAGGCAGGGGTTTATAAACAAGATGGTGACGATTACGACATTTATGTTCGCTTTAATCAGGAGAACCGTTATAATCAAAACTCTCTCTTTAACCAGAATATCATTTTTAGAGATGCTGCTACTGGTCAGATTAAAGAAATTCCGGTTTCAACTATTGCTAAACCTAAGAACATTTCTTCCTACAGTGCTATTAAACATATTAACTCAACACGCGTGGTTACCTTATATTCTGCTGTCTTACCCGGCTACAATGGGAATGAGGTGGTGAATCAGGTGAGAGCTCAATTGCAAGACTTTGAAACCCCAGAGGGTGTGAAGTATGCTTTTACCGGTGAGATTGAAGAGCAAGAAGACAACATGCGCTTTTTATTGGGTGCTTTAGGAACGGGCTTGGCTCTGATTATTCTTCTTTTAGTGCTGCAGTTTAACTCAATGTCAAAACCGTTAATCATCATGTTCTCTATTTTATTGAGCTTTAGTGGGGTGTTCTTCGGAATTACGCTCTTCAATATGAACTTTGTGATAATGATGACCATGTTGGGCATTATTTCCTTAGCAGGTATTGTAGTGAACAACAGTGTGGTGTTAATTGATTATACCGACATCTTGTTAGATCGGAAAAGAAATGAATTTGGCTTAGAGGGAAATCAAATGTTGCCTAAACAAGAGGTGAAAGAGGTCGTTATTCAAAGTGGGAAAGCAAGACTACGTCCGGTACTGCTAACAGCGATTACAACGGTGCTTGGTTTAATTCCACTTGCAACAGGGTTAAACATTGACTTTTTTGGACTTTTTACAAACCTCGACCCTGACATTTACATGGGAGGAGACAATGTGATCTTCTGGGGGCCGCTTGCCTGGACAGTGATTTTCGGCCTTACTTTCGCCACCTTCTTAACCTTGGTTATTGTTCCGGTTTGCTATTACTTGGTGTACCGAATAAAGCTTAGAGTGTTTAAGAGCCGCGTTGTTGACCAAACTTCCTTGGCAAGTAATGAATAGCAGAAACTCAATCATAAAAAAGGCTCCAATTTGGAGCCTTTTTTTATGGAAGTTATCTAAGAATAATCTAGTCTTCTTCTATTGGCTTTAGTTTAAAAGTATCCATAAACTTGGTGGTGCAATTTCCAGCTTGAAAGTCTTCATCTTGCATCAGTTGCTCATGAAAAGGAATAGTTGTTTTTATCCCTTCAATAACATACTCGCTCAAGGCTCTTTGCATCTTTTTTATGGCCTCTTCTCTAGTCTGTGCTACTGTAATTAGTTTTGAGATCATTGAGTCATAGAAAGGAGGAATAACATAGCCTGCATAAGAGTGGGTGTCTACCCGAACTCCATGGCCACCCGGAGCGTGGTAAGTAGTAATTGCTCCTGGGCTTGGTCTAAAGTTGTTAAAAGGGTCCTCCGCATTAATTCTACACTGAATCGCATGCATTTGCGGATAGTAATTCTGACCGGAAATTTTATGACCGGCAGCAATTTTAATTTGTTCTTTGATCAAATCAAAATTGATTACTTCTTCCGTAATGGTGTGTTCTACTTGAATTCGAGTGTTCATTTCCATGAAGTAGAAGTTTCGGTCTTTGTCAACTAAGAATTCAACCGTACCAACTCCTTCGTATTTTACTGCAGCCGCCGCTTTAATTCCGGCCTCACCCATTTTTTCTCTCAACTCATCGGTCATGAATGGAGAGGGAGTCTCCTCAACTAATTTTTGATGTCTTCTTTGAATGGAGCAATCTCTTTCAGAAAGGTGACAGTAATTGCCAAACTGATCTCCGGCAATTTGAATTTCAATGTGACGTGGCTCTTCAATGAATTTTTCCATATACATGCCATCGTTACCAAAGGCAGCAGCAGCTTCTTTTCGTGCACTTTCCCATGCCGCTTCTAATTCATCTTCTCCGCGGATAATGCGCATTCCTTTACCACCACCACCGGCGGTAGCTTTCATCATAACAGGATAGCCAATCTCCTTTGCTGATTTCTTGGCATGTTTTAGGTCATCTAGTAACCCTTCTGAACCTGGTACCGTTGGTACACCGGCTTTGATCATGGTCGTTTTGGCTTGCGCTTTATCACCCATCCCATCAATCATTTCGGGAGAAGCACCAATAAATTTTACGCCATGTTCATCACAAATTTTAGAAAACTTAGCATTTTCAGAGAGGAATCCATAGCCTGGGTGAATTGCATCTGCATTGGTAATTTCCGCAGCAGACATAATGTTGGCAATTTTTAAATAAGAGTCCGAACTGGAAGGTGGTCCAATACAAACTGCTTCGTCGGCAAAACGAACGTGAAGACTATCCGCATCAGCAGTAGAATATACCGCTACTGTATTAATACCCATTTCTTTACAAGTACGAAGTACACGTAGGGCTATTTCGCCTCGGTTGGCAATTAAAACCTTTTTAAACATACTTTATGTTTTAGATTGGTACAGAAATTAAGTTAAGCTGCAATTTAGGCAGGCTCAACCAAGAAAAGCGGCTGATCGTATTCTACCGGAGTAGAGTCATCAACAAGCACTTTAACGATCTTGCCTGAAACTTCACTTTCAATTTCATTGAAAAGTTTCATGGCTTCAATCACACAAACCGTATCACCTTCGCTTACTGTATCACCTACTTTGGCAAACTCGGGCTTATCAGGAGAAGGTTTACGGTAAAAAGTTCCAATCATGGGCGACTTAATTTCAACGTAATTATTTTCTTCTTCTACCTCTTTCTTTTCTGTTGCTTTGGGCTGTTCGGCTTGAGCAGGAGCTTGCTGTTGTTGAGGTTGTGCTTGAGGCATAGCAGCAGGCATTTGCTGCTGCATAGGCATTTGCTGAGCCGGAATCATTTGTGTAACCACTTGTTGTGGCTCTTGATTTTGCCCTTGTTTTCCTCTTTTAAATGGAGGAGTCTTTATGTTAAGCTTAAAGTCTTTGTCTTCAATTTCTACTTCGCTAACACCTGATTTTGAAACGAATTTTATTAATTCTTGTATTTCGCTGAGTTTCATATATGATTCTTTCAAATGAAAATAGTTTGACTAAATTAAAAATTATCTAAGAGAAAGCAAGTTTAAGCTTTACTGTCGTAAGCCCATTTTAAATAAATAGATCCCCAAGTAAAGCCTCCACCAAATGCTGAAAGAATTAGGTTGTCACCTTTTTTTAAATCTTTTTCCCACTCCCACAAGCAAAGTGGAATAGTGCCATTGGTAGTGTTTCCGTAACGGCTAATGTTAAGCATTACTTGATCTTCTCCAACACCCATGCGCTTTGCAGTTGCATCGATTATGCGTTTGTTGGCTTGGTGAGGCACCAAGTATCGAATGTCTTCACTCTTTAAATTGTTTCGTTCCATAATTTCTGCTGAAACTTCTGCCATATTGGTTACAGCAAATTTAAAGACAGGCTGTCCTTCTTGGTAAACATAATGCTCTTTGGCATCTACCGTTTTATGAGATGCGGGTTTCGCAGAGCCTCCAGCCTTTTGATGCAAGTGAACTCTTCCCGAACCATCACTTTTCATAATGGTGTCCATTATGCCCACTTCTTCTTCAGTTGGCTCTAGTAAGGCAGCTCCGGCACCATCGCCAAAAATGATGCAAGTGGTTCGGTCGGTGTAGTCTATAATGGAGGACATCTTATCTGCTCCTACCACCACGACTTTTTTGTAAAGTCCACTTTCTACATATTTGCTTGCGGTAGTTAAGCCATAAAGAAAACCAGAGCAAGCTGCCATAAGGTCGAAACCAAAGGCGTTGCTGGCGCCAACCTTATCCGTAATAATGTTAGCGGTTGCCGGGAAAACCAAATCAGGGGTAACGGTGCAACAAATCAAAAGGTCTATTTCTTCCGCTTTTATCCCTCTTTTCTCCAGTAGGTTGTTAACTGCTTCTACAGCCATGTCTGAAGTGCCCTTCCCTTCACCCTTTAAAATTCGCCTCTCTTTAATCCCAGTTCTAGATGTAATCCACTCATCGGTAGTATCTACCATGGTTTCCAATATTTCATTGGTTAACTTATACTCTGGAACGTATCCACCAATCGCTGTTAAGGCAGCTCGGGTCTTTGTCATAATTCAGTTGTTTTCTTCAGGAGCGATATATTCAAAGGCCTAAAGTAGGGCTATTTGCTTAAATCTCATAAAAGCTTGTGCAAAGCCACTCACACTTGACTGTTAACACAAAAGGTGAAATACAGCTGTATTTCACCTTTTGTATATGCTTTGTTAACTCAATTAAGCTTCCGCTTTTTCCATTACTACTTTTCCTTTGTAATATAGTTTGCCTTCATACCAATGTGCTCTGTGGTACAAGTGTGGCATACCTGTCGTAGGACATGTAGCGATGGTTGGAACTTCAGCTTTGTAGTGAGTTCTTCTTTTATCTCTTCTGGTTTTAGATATTTTTCGTTTTGGATGTGCCATATCTATTTAGTTTAATTTGCTGCTTTATTTAAGTTTCTTCAATGCTGCCCATCTAGGGTCAATGTTTTCTTCTTTGTCTTCTTTTCCTTGATTGATTTCCTCTAACTTTTGAATAACATCAGGGTTACAGTCATCAATATCTTCATGTGCTACCTTGTTTGGAAGCATCAAGTGAATGAATTGATATATCTCATTTGTTAGATCAAGCTCGTACGCCTCATGCGGAATGATCTTGATTTCATCTGTTTCGTCGTAAGTGCCATCGCCAAATTTTACAATCAGTTCTTCTTTGCCCTTCAAAATAATATCTAAAGGATCATTACAACGGTCACAAGCAGAGTGATAAATGCCATCGATTGCAAGTTCAATCTCAAAAAGAGTGGCCTTTTTAACAAAATCCACTTCTACATTTACTTCTGCATCCTGAATAATGGAATATTCAAATTGCTCAAAGAACGTGGGGTCTATCTCAAACTCAAAGCGATGAGTTCCTAGCTTTAAACCGCTAAAAGGAATAATCAAACGCTGTTTTTTCTTCTTCATAATTTAACCTCCCCAATCAAAGAAAGGGGGCAAATTTACCAAAAAAGACGGATATGAGTTAATTTCTATTCTTATTTACTACAAGCGGATTCTCTTCAAGCTTTTCTTTTAATTGCCTGCATTTTACAATGTCAATGGCATGGTATAAAGCAGAACGGAATGAGCTTTCGTTAGCGACTCCTTGTCCGGCCACTTCAAAAGCGGTTCCATGATCGGGCGAGGTTCTTACAAAAGAAAGTCCCGCGGTAAAATTAACTCCCATGCCAACTGAAAATAACTTGGCTGGGATTAAGCCTTGGTCATGATACATAGCAAGTATTCCGTCGTAATTACGGTGTTTTGAGGCAGCAAAAAATCCGTCTGCCGGAAAAGGACCAAAAGCCAAAGTGTCTATGCTTTTGGCTTGCTTAATGGCCGGTTCAATAATTTCTTTTTCCTCTGCACCTAGCATACCATTTTCGCCCGCATGTGGGTTTAAGCCCAAAATGGCAATCTTTGGTTTTCGAATGGCAAAGTCTTCTTTTAATGACTTATTTAATAAGTTGATCTTTTTTAGAATTAAGTCAGTTGTCAAGGTGTTTGCAATTTCCTTAAGTGGAATGTGTCCGGTTACAACCCCTATTCTGCTTTCCGAGCTAAGCATCAACATGAGCGAGTCTTCGGCTTCGTCTAGTTCTTGCAAGTACTCCGTATGCCCCGGAAAATCGAAGTCAGCCGATTGGATGGCTTTTTTGTTGATGGGGGCCGTAACCAAAGCGTCAATTTTACCTTCCTTTAAATCTTGACTAGCC
Organism: Vicingaceae bacterium; assembly: GCA_040220135.1. Lineage (GTDB taxonomy): Bacteria > Bacteroidota > Bacteroidia > Flavobacteriales_E > Vicingaceae > CAJXMH01. Next base: position 380,746 of record JAVJTT010000009.1, on the reverse strand, counting down.
GCTTGTAAGGAAAGGTAGGCGTACCTACCGGACTCTTGAGATTCCTCTCCGGCTTGTATGTTTACTTCTTCCTCCCAAACATTCAAAATGTTAGGCTTTTTCCCTTTGACCTCATCAACAGAAGAAAAATAATTTAAACTAAGGTTTGATAAATTAAGCGCTTTGGAATAATAGTTTGTCAGCTTTTTTGAGCCATAAATGATTGGGGTGCACAGTTCACAAATTCGGCTGTCTTCAATGGTTTTAAGAATGATTTCCATGCCTACACCATTCAAGTCTCCAACGGAGATGCCAATCTTCACTTTTGAATTCTTCTTTTTTACCATTTTAGAAATTTCTAATGCCTTAAACAAGCTGCAATCGGCCTTGTTTCCTAGATGAAACAAGTAGATTACGTACTTTTACAATCACAAATCTACCACAATTAAAAGTGTTAGATTGAGTTATTAATCAAATAGATAGATGCCTTGAATACAGGAGAATTATTAGACAGAGCGCTGCAGCAGGAATTCCTTTCTGCAGAAGAAGGCCAATACCTTTTTGAGCATGCTTCTACAGCGGAGCTTTCTTGGGTTGCAAATGAGTTAAAAAAAGAAAAGAAAAAGAGTGATGTGGTAACTTGGATTATCGACAGAAATGCCAATACCACCAATGTGTGCATTGCTAATTGCAAGTTTTGCAATTTCTTTAGAGTACCTGGTCACGAAGAGTCATACATCACAAGCATTTCACAATACAAGCAAAAGATTGATGAAATGATGCGTTATGGAGGTAGACAACTTTTATTGCAAGGAGGTCACCACCCAGAACTTGGGCTTCAGTTTTACTGTGATTTGTTTAGCGAGTTGAAAACTCTATACCCAGAATTGCGCCTTCATGCTTTAGGTCCTCCTGAAATCGCTCACATTTGCAAATTAGAAGGTTTGTCGCACACTGAAGTGCTACGGAAGTTAAAAGAGTCTGGGATGGATTCTTTGCCCGGGGCCGGAGCCGAGATTTTAAACGACCGAGTAAGACGGCTGATTTCCAAAGGAAAATGCACCGGCCAAGAGTGGTTGGACGTTATGCGTGCAGCTCACCAACTTGACATTACAACATCGGCTACGATGATGTTTGGGCACATAGAAACTTTAGAAGAACGGTTTGAGCATTTGGTATGGTTGCGAGAGGTGCAAGCTGAAAAACCCAAACACGCAAAAGGGTTTATTGCTTTTATACCATGGCCATTTCAAGACGATGGAACCTTGCTGAAAAGAGTAAAAGGAGTAAGCAATCAGGTAACCGCTGATGAGTATATTCGAATGATCGCCATTTCGAGAATCATGCTGCCAAACATTGAGAACATTCAAGCCAGCTGGCTTACCGTGGGAAAAGAGGTGGCTCAGGTGTGCTTACATTCCGGCGCAAATGATATGGGGTCCATCATGATCGAAGAAAATGTAGTTTCTGTGGCCGGAGCCCCACACCGCTTTACCGCAGATGGCATTCAAGAGGCGATAAGAGAGGCTGGCTTTAAACCTCAACTCCGCACTCAAGAATACGAATATCGAGAATTGCCAAAAGACATTGAGCAACAAGTAATCGATTACTAACGTCTAACTATACCATGAAAAGAGTATTGCTGATTTTTTTTCTGCTTCATTGCTTTGGTTCTGCCATGGCAACGCACAATAGGGCAGGGGAAATAACCTATCGGCATATTTCAGGCTCTACTTACGAGTTCACTGTAACCATTTACGCTGATCCGAATAGTGCTGCTTTTCAGAATAGACAAACCATAGAAATTAATTGGGGTGACAACACCGGATTAGACTCTTTAAATGTCACCAATGTTATTCCCATCAGCGGAAGCGATAATGTAAGTCGGAGAGACTTTGTGGGGAGACATACCTTCGCAGGACCGGGTACCTACAAAATTGCCGTTAGTGACCCAAACCGGAATGCCGGAATCGATAATATTTCCAATTCTGTCAATGTTCCTTTTTATGTAGAGTGCATTTTACGCATCTTTCCTTTTGGGAATGAGGTCAATAACTCTCCAGTGCTTTTGTATCCTCCTATTGATGATGCTTGTGTAGGAAGACCTTATTTACACAATCCTGGAGCTTACGACCCAGATGGAGATTCTTTGGTTTACAAACTAACTAGAAGTCGGGGAGCCGGTGGGTCCATTGCACCTGGTTATGAATTTCCACCCTTTAGTTCTGCTCTTGAGATAAACCCTGAAACAGGTGATTTCCTTTGGGATTTCCCAATACTATCGGGCACTTACAACATTTCAATTCGAATTCAAGAATATCGCGATCAGGTATTTATCGGGGAGGTGGTGCGAGACATGCAAATTGAGGTCTACCCCGGTTGTGGCAATGATCCACCTGTAATTGATGTACAAGAAAAAGTTTGTGTGGAAGCAGGGCAACAACTTGTTTTACCCATTAATGGATCAGACGTAAACAACCTAGATGAGGTTAGTTTAAGTGTAGTAGGTGAAGCTTTGCAATTGGATCAGAATCCGGCTATTTTCAACAGTGGGTTGGCGGCGAATCCAATTCGTTCTAATTTAAGTTGGAATACCAATTGTCTTCACGTTAGAAAAAAGCCCTATCAAATTACGATTCGGGCCACAGATAATGCCAAAGACGAGCGGAGAAGTCCTGTAAATCTAGTCAGTTTCCAAACGGCGGAAATTCGGATTGTTGCCCCTTCGCCCAAAAATTTTAGTGCCACTCCTTTTCGTAATGAAATTAATTTAAATTGGGATGCTGCCAGTTGCTTTAATGCAGAAGGCTATTATTTATACAGACGCTTAGATTCTTCGGGTTTCGTTCCCGGAAGCTGTCAGGTTGGCGTTCCTCAAAGTGCCGGTTTCGAAAAGATTGCAACCCTTAATGATCGAAGTATTACAACTTTTAAAGACGACAATCAAGGCGAGGGATTAACCCCCGGAAGAAGATATTGTTATTTAATAACTGCTTTTTTTGAAGATGGAGATGAAAGTTATGCTTCCACTGAGGTTTGCGCTGAGGTAGACAAGTTTGTGCCCATTATTACCAATAATTCGGTCGTGCAAACAGATCAGCAAAGTGGGTCTCTAGAATTGGCTTGGTCTCCACCTGATACCATAGATGCAGTTTCTTTTCCCGCTCCATATCGTTACTTGATTTACCTTCAATCACCAAATGGAAGACAACTGATAGACTCCACACTGAGTTTAACTGACACGACCTATACAGTTTCTCAACTTAACACAATTGAAAGAGACTTCACCTTCCAAATTGAATTGTTTAGCTATGGTTTAGGGAAAATTTCAGTTGGCCGCTCACCATCGGCGAGTTCGGTTTTTTTAAACGGCACTTCTGGTGATAATAAAGTAAGCCTTAATTGGCAATTTAATGTGCCATGGGAAAATGACAGCTTTGTAGTTTTTAGACGAAAACCATTAGAGCTTAATTTCAGTGCCATTGATACCGTTACTGCAAGCAGCTATGTTGATTCTGCGCTAACAAATGGTCAAACCTATGCTTATTATGTTTCTGCTTTTGGAGATTATGAGCTTTCCACGGTAAAGTCACCTTTGATAAATCTGTCTCAAGAAATTAAATTAACACCGGTAGACAATGAACCACCTTGTTCGCCTATCTACGAAATTGAAGCCAATTGCGATTCGAGCTATTTAGCCATTAGATGGCAAGATTCAAGTTTGAACTGTACCTCTGACATAACTACTTATCGGGTATACAGATCTCGATTCAAGGGCGATGAATTGAATTTATTAAGAGAGATACAAGTCACCGCTGCGAAGGAATATATTTTGACTAATGAATCAATAGCCGGAGTTTATTTAGTGAGTGCTTTAGATTCCGTAGGAAATGAAAGCGACCTGACTGATACGGCTTACGCTGAGTATTGTCCGCGCTATCAACTACCGAATATTTTCACACCCAATGGAGACGGAGTAAACGATCTTTTTATTCCATATCCTAATTACCGCTATGTTGATAGCATCGATTTAGCTGTGTTTAATCGTTGGGGGGAGCTTGTATTTGAAACTTCAGATCCAGCCATTTTATGGGATGGAGTTAGTATGAGTTCAAACCAAAAGTTAAATGAAGGGGTTTACTATTATAGTTGTACGGTTTACGAACTAAGTTTAGACGGGCTTGTTCCTCGTAACTTAAAAGGAACGGTTAACATTCAAGCCCCTACGGGATTTAGAAAAAGCGAATAATGTTTACAGGAATCATTGAAACTACGGCTCGTGTTTTGGCCTTACAAAAGGAAGGGACCAATTTGAGAATTCGAATGCGCTCACCAATCACTAACGAATTAGAAATTGACCAAAGTGTTGCGCATAATGGGGTCTGCTTAACTGTGGAAAGCTTAACCAATGAATATTACGAGGTAGTAGCAGTAAAAGAAACCCTCTTAAAAACTAATCTATCAAGTTTAAAAGAAGATAGTTTAGTAAACCTAGAGCGTTGCATGAAAATGAATGCTCGATTAGATGGGCATATCGTACAAGGTCATGTGGACTCAGTAGCTACCGTTTCCGAAATAGAAAAAGAAGATGGGAGTTATCTCTTTCACTTTAAGTTGTCAGAGCCTTCTAAACTAATAGTAGAAAAGGGCTCTATATGCATTAATGGGGTAAGCCTTACAGCCTTTAATGTCACAGATAACTCTTTCTCTGTAACCATTATACCTTACACTTTTGAGCACACTACTTTTAAAGAGTTAAGGGCAAAAGACAGAGTAAACTTAGAGTTTGACATTGTGGGGAAATACATAGCTCGTTTATTTCCCGCAAAGAGCTAGAGAACTTCTTTTGCGATCTTCCTAACTGTCTTCGACTTACCCATGGTATAATAATGTATACATGGAGAGCCAAACTCCATAAGCTCTTTGGTTTGCTGGATGGCCCATTCGGTACCCACCTGTTTTACATCCTCATTGGATTTGCATTTTTCCAATTCGTCAGTTAAGTCGGAAGGCAGGTCTATGTTAAAAAACTTCGGCAAGAAGCTAATGTGTCGCAGAGATTCAATAGGCTTAACTCCCGGAATGATAGGCACTTCTATCCCTTCTTCTCGACAGGCTTTAACGAAACTAAAAAACTTTTCATTGTCGAAGAATAGTTGCGTTACGACATAATGAGCACCTGCGTCAATTTTCTCTTTTAGCCTTTTAATATCAGCTCTTAAGTTGGGAGATTCGAAATGTTTTTCTGGATAGCCAGCTACCCCAATTGAAAAATTGGTTGGAGTAGCATTCTCAATGTTTTCATCAATGTACTTTCCTTGATTCAGGTCAACAATTTGTTTGACTAAATCTACCGCATAACGATTACCACCTGGCTCTGGTACAAAGTGTCTTTCGGTTTTAATGGGGTCACCCCTTAAGGCAAGCACATTGTTTATGCCTAAAAAGTGCAAGTCGATCAAAGCATTTTCTGTTTCCTCTTGGTTAAAGCCTCCACAAATAAGGTGAGGAATAGTTTCTAAATTATACTTGTGCTTAATAGCAGCACATATACCAACCGTTCCAGGGCGTTTTTTAATGGCTATTTTTTCTAAATAGCCCTTTTCTCTCTTCTTGTAGATGAATTCCTCGCGGTGGTAGGTAACATTGATGAATGCAGGATCAAACTCCATGAGCGGATCTATGCCTTCATAAATTGACTCAATACTCTTCCCTTTCAGGGGGGGGAGAATTTCGAATGAAAACAATGTCTTTTTTGTATTCTTTAATCGATCAATTACTTGCAAAATAGATAGCTAAACAGTTAAGGTTGTAAAAATACAAAGGCCTCCATATTTGGAGGCCTTTTCTATTGATAAATTAAGGAGTTATCTGATGATGGTAAAAGTACCTTTAAAAGGTTCCGGATACTCAATCTCATCATTTACTTTTAAGATGTAATAGTAAGTACCTTCTTTGTAGTTCTCACCATCCCAATCATTGAAATAGTTGTCATCTTCATAAATTAATTCTCCCCAGCGGTTGAAGATTTGCAATTGGCTTCCAGGATATACCTCTAACAAAGTAAAGGCTAGAAAGTCATTAATTCCGTCACCATTAGGGGTGAAAACATTTATAGGCCTAACATTAATGTCGCATGTTTCTCCAATAATTGCCGGACCATACTTGCAACTTGCAGATTCTGCAACCTCATTATTGTAAGGCCTTACTTGCAGCTTCATTTGTTGACCGAAAATTTCATGTTCAATACCATTTAGGCCATTTGCATCTTCCCATGGAAGTGTGTCTCCAAAGGGACTTATTCCTCTTACTTCGTAGCCATCTGCTCCGGCAACAACATCCCAATTGTAGTTTTGAATGATGTTTCCATCTTTAAACGTAACATCTTTACAGGCCACGTTGGTTGAGTCTAGCACATCTGCAACCCCTATAAGTACGGAGTCTTTAGAAGAACAAGTACTAAAAACACCATCGGCAATTTCAGACGACTTCGTGACTTCAATTTTATACTCCCCTTCCCCTAATGAGGTAGGGAAAGTATCTATTGTTGCTCCCGGTATCTCAGCATCTTCGTGAAACCATTTATAAGTAACCTTATCCGGTAGAAGGTATTCTCCGGTGTTTACTAAGTCAATAGGTTCGTTGGGGCAAATAATGGTATCCGTACGAAGTTGTGCATCTACTTCAGTTTTTAAGACAATAAAAGAATCTCTTTCTACACAAGTATGACCATTGATTACAAAAGGAACATCTGTAGCAAAAACATTGAACTTGTTTGTTTCTTGTGCCGGTAACTTCAGCTTGTAATTTCCAGAGAATATTGCTGTCCAATTACCATTGGCAATTTGCTGATCGGTAGGTATTTTGTTGAAAGTGGTTAGCATTCTTCGGAATACAAACTGATTGGGGTCAGCATTGTCCTCTGTAACAAATTTACCTAAGTTAACTGTGGGCCAATCATCTTCAGGACAAAGATCATAGTCTGGAATGTCTACCTCAGGATTGTCAAAGCGGCGAACCGTAAATTGATCGGTATCGTAACAAACTTTTTTCGATACAGTATCTCCGGTTTGTGGGTCGTAAACAGAGTAATCAAGTCCGAATCCTACTTCCCAAATTCCGTCAGAAACAGAAATGTTTGGGTTGGGGTTGCTTTCCGGATAGGTGTCATACCGGTAACGAGACCCTCTACCTTGTTCTTGTGGATTCTTCCCAGGAACATTATAAGCTTGCTTATTAGTGTCAAATTCTTCTCCAGAAATTTTGTAAAAAGTTCCATCTGGCTTTTTAATATTTGTGCTTGGCAATACTGTATCCTTTTTAGTACTTGGGTCTGCAGGGTTTGGCCTCCATGTGTAATAGGATTTACCGGGTCCGGCAATCTCACCTCTTTGCCAAGCCTCTGCGTATGCAGTAGATAAGTCAGCAGGATTACAGTATATGTACAGATTTTCAGGGTGTTCGTAAGTAAGCTCGTCGTTTATGAAGAACTTTACATACGGTTGATTAATGGGAAAGTCATAATCACACCTGTTTTTGATGGTCATAAAATCATTGTTCCCGTGCTTAAAGAAGATGTTATACTGCCCGGGTCCTAAACCTCTGTTTAACACTAAGGTTACCTGGTTAAACTCACCGCTTGGACTGCATTGCCCATTGGTATACCTAGGGTTTATTGCTTTTTTCGACAAATCAACATCAGCAAAATACACTTCATCTACGTAAGCCGCTAGGTCAGTAATGTCATTGTAAGTAAAGGCAATACGAAAGTCTTCTTTTTGTATGGTGGCACACAACATTGGCCTAGAAAGGTTGAAAGTCATGGTGTCAGTACCACAATCAAATTCATAGGCATCCTCTAAGGGGTCGTAGGTGGAAAACCATCTATCCTCACCTGCTACAGGGTCTTCTTCTTTAATAGCACCTTCAAAATCAGCTAATTGAGATTTGCAATTGTTGTCTAAAATAAAGCGCGTTTCATAAAAAGTTGTGGTACTTAGGGTGTCATCTAAAGAAACAAGTTGCCCACTTTTTACATAAAAACCTCTTTTTTCATTGATCTTAAAATTTACCACACTTCTAAAAATGGAAGAGGGGGTAAAGGTCATGGAGCCTGTATTTTTATTAAAGGCTAAAAAAGGCTCTTGAATAGGAAATGGATAGTCAAAGGGAAAATTTGGAACTGCATAATTCACTAAAGTGGATGCATTTTCGGATCGAGCCGGCTCCAACGAAAACGAAAGCTCATCTTGATCCATTTCATCAATAGCAGGCAGCGTGTAGGTATATTCTCGATTGACACAAAACGAAGCAACTGGGGCATCGTTTGTGAAATGAACCGTATTGATGTTTCGTTCATTAAATCGTGTAATGGCCTGTCCACTTGCATCAAGTCCGTCAAGTCTACCACATTTAAAATTATTCAATTTGGTTTCTATGTAATATTCTTGCAAACCGGGTACATTGTTGTTTCTCGGTGAGCGAAACTGAGCTTGAAAAGAAATTTTCCAATCTCTTGCCGGCGGCAAGTGTTCGGGAACTGAAGTAGAATAAAGTGCTCCTTCTGTTCTTTCATTTCCATTAATAGTCAGGCAATATTGTTCAACTACTCCTAAGTCAACTAGGTTGTCTAGCGTTATGTCTCTTGAAATGCCCAAATCAATAGATGACAGAGTAACTGTTTTAGATGGTTCAAGGGCAGAAACAAAAAAATCACGATAAAAGTGAAAGACGATGTTTAAGCTATCACCAATGTTGCAATAGGTGTTGGTAATTTGATTGGGAACATAAATGCTGTCCACGTAGATTTCTTCATCATCAGCTATTGTTCCGTGATTGATGGTTAGCGTTAGGTGCTGATAAACAGCAGCCGGGTCAAATGTTCCGTTTATTGGGTTGTCAAAATCAAAGTTTAGTTTTTCCCAACTGTTGGGGCTGCTGGGTGCAGCTTCTGCTTCAACCACACTGCCGCCAACTACATCTTCAATTCTCATTCTTACCGTTGTGTTGGGCTCTGTCGCGTATACATAGGCATTAACAATGTTTGTAGCATTTAAAGCGAAGTCAATGGGGCGGGCTAACTCTTCACTAATGATAGAGCCTCCGTCAGAAAAGGCAACTCCTGCGGGCTTTGAAAGTTTTAAAACTGTATTGTTGGGATTTAGGGGGTCATCAGCTAAGCTTGCCTCCCCTCCTTGAATACTTGTGGTGGAATAATCAATAAAGTCTTGGTACTCCCAATCCACAGGTAAGTCTTGTGGGTACTTAGTTGGCCCTGCATAGTCTATTTCAATATAACCGGATGCCCAAGCGGGTTGAGCAAAGGTGTTGCTTGGAGTAAGAAAAAGAATGATTAGGCTAGCAAACAGTAAATAGGTGAATTTCTTCATTTACTTATCGAGATTAATGTTGTTCAGTTATTAGCAATTCGTAAAGAAACATAAAATTATGCTCTTTTACAATGAAACTTAGTTGTTCGAGAGTGTGAGACGATTTGTTTTGAAATTAGGTTGCATTCTGTTTTCGGCTTTTTGAACCTTTAAAAACTTAATTTTGGAGTCTTGAAGAAAGAAGTATGGATCAGATTCGAAATTTTTGTATTATCGCTCACATTGACCATGGAAAAAGCACCTTGGCTGATCGATTATTAGAGAAGACGCAAACCATCACCATGAGAGAATTGCAAGCGCAAACTCTCGATGATATGGATTTAGAAAGAGAGCGTGGCATCACTATAAAAAGCCACGCTATTCAAATGAACTTTATTCGAGATGAAAAAGCCTACATCTTAAACTTAATTGATACTCCCGGGCATGTGGACTTTTCCTATGAGGTTTCTCGTTCCATCGCAGCCTGTGAGGGGGCACTTTTAATTGTTGATGCTTCTCAAGGAATTCAAGCCCAAACAATTTCAAACCTCTACTTGGCCTTAGAACATGATTTGGAAATTATTCCAGTTCTAAATAAAATTGACTTGCCATCGGCTATGCCTGAAGAAGTGAAAGATCAAATTGTGGACCTGATTGGTTGCGATCGAGAAGATATTTTAGAGGCAAGTGCTAAAACCGGCCAAGGAATTGAAGGGATTTTAGACGCTATTGTAGATCGAGTTCCTGCTCCGGTTGGAGATCCAAATAAACCCTTGCAAGCTTTGATCTTCGACTCTGTTTTTGATTCTTACCGAGGAATTCATGCCTACTATAAGGTCCTAAACGGGGAAATCAAAAAAGGAGATAAGGTAAAGTTCGTTAACACCGGAAAAGAATATGATGCGGATGAAGTAGGGGTGTTGAAGCTGAAGAAAGAACCTCGAAAAGTGATTAAAACCGGTGATGTAGGATACATTGTTTCAGGAATAAAAACGGCCAAAGAGGTAAAAGTAGGGGATACTTTGACTACCGTGGCTAATCCATGCCAAACTGCCATTCAAGGCTTTGAGAATGTGAAGCCCATGGTGTTTGCCGGGATCTATCCGGTGGATACTGATGAGTATGAAGAGCTGCGAGAAGCCATGGAGAAGTTGCAGTTAAATGATGCTTCTTTAACTTTTGAACCGGAGTCCTCAGCTGCTTTAGGATTTGGTTTTCGTTGTGGATTCTTGGGTATGTTACACATGGAAATTATCCAAGAGCGATTGGAACGCGAGTTTGATATGACAGTGATCACCACTGTTCCAAACGTGTCATACCATGCTTATTTGGTGAAAAATCCGGAAGAAAGAATTATGATTAACAACCCCTCGGATTTACCAGAGTCTACTTTGTTGGATCATGTAGAGGAGCCCTACATTAAGGCACAAATCATTACCAAATCTGATTATGTAGGGGCAGTGATGAATTTGTGCATTGAAAAAAGAGGGGAGTTGCAGAATCAGGTTTATTTAACTACCGATCGGGTGGAATTAACTTTCCATATTCCCTTGGCTGAAATTGTATTTGATTTTTACGATCGTTTAAAAACCATGTCTCGAGGGTATGCTTCTTTTGATTATCATCCTATCGGCTATCAGCGTTCCAGTTTAGTTAAGATGGACTTACTACTCAATGGCGACCAAGTGGATGCCCTTTCTGCCTTAATTCACAAAGATAAAGCCTTTGAGTTAGGGAAGAAGATTTGCTTAAAGCTGAAAGAGTTGCTGCCAAGACAACAATTTGATATTGCCATTCAAGCGGCCATTGGGGCAAAAGTGATTGCCAGAGAAACAGTGAAAGCCTTGCGAAAAGATGTAACCGCTAAGTGTTATGGAGGTGACATTAGTCGTAAACGTAAACTTCTTGAGAAGCAAAAAGAGGGAAAGAAACGCATGCGCCAAATTGGTAGCGTAGAAGTTCCACAGAATGCCTTTTTAGCTGTATTAAAATTGAATGATTAAAAGAATTAGAATTTTAAGTACTCCAAGTACTTTAAACTTCTAACTTTTTACTCTTCTTTGTGCTATTCCAAGCCTTCTGCTTTAAGTGGAATCATTTGTTCACTTTTAAATTAGCTCTTAATGCCTTACCATTCTTATTTTGAAAATGTAGAATGTAGTTTCCGGCTTTCAGCGCCAATAAAACGCTATCTCTGCTTTCAGTTAAAATGTCCAAATCATAAGGAATAGCTTCTGCAATTTCCTCTCCTTCAATAAAAGCCATAGCAAAGAATGGCTTTCCCAAGTTGATAAGTGAATCGGGAAAACTGACCCAAACATTTTCGTTTTCATCTAGCCAATCAGGCTTCGCTTTTTGATAGCTAGCTTGCTCATGAAAAACCATAATGTCAAACGCACTGTCATTTCTAGTGCCTAAATAAGAAAGCTGGTTTTCTTCTAAAAAGACAGTGGGTTCTGTCAACTCTAAGCGTTGTGACAATGGATTTAAGTAGCCGGCATCAAAGCGATTGTCGAATTTGGTTTGGTTCACAGTTAGTGGGTTAATTCCGGTGTACTCGGTTAACCGGCCTGCCATGGCTTTCTCCCAACTATTACCCATCATGCCTTCGGTGGCATGAGCATAGCCGCAATGAATCAAGTATTTGCCATCTTTATTGTTTTCCATGAAGGCAGCGATATGTTTTGCTTGATTAATTTCCCTTGGCTTTCCATTGCCCTCTCCTTCGTAAGGAAATAAAGTGTAGCCGATGGCTAAGGCTTCTCGGATTAAATTACCGAATTGGGGTTCCTTAGAGTAGGTGCCAGAATTTAGAACAGGGTGTTTTCTCTGGTTAAGTTCATTGTCAGCCATACCTCCTCTATTGGTCAATGTTTCCAAACCTAAATAGCGATAACCTTGACCGTAAAGTTCTTTGAGTAAAGATCTTGTGAAAAAACGATGCTTGGGTTTGTGATGGGCTTCGTTAATGATCACGACTTGTTCACCTTGGGCTCTCTTTAAAATGTAATCTTTAGCATTTGCGGCTTCATAATTGGCCGAGAAAAGGGTAAAAGCAGAGTCGCTCATGGCCTTAGGTTTGCCGTACTTACCATAAAACTGCTCCCCTGTTTCTTTTTCCATTCCTAAGTAAGAGTAGTCGGTTCCAGCCATTTGATTCGCCCAAGGTTTGTCGCAAGTATCCAAATAATGCTGAATGTCGGAAGGAAACTGATAGGGTAAATCAACCAAGTCAGATTTACTGAACTCACTTATTTCAAATGAATTGTTAGGCTTTTGATTTGTTTTTTTCTTTTCGGTATTACAGGCAACAAGCAAGCATGTGACCAATAGAATTAGTATCGTCGGCTTCATCATTTTTTTATAAAAATAACTTAAAGCGTTAAATACTTCAGGCACTTTAAACTTTAGTCTTCTTCTTTATGCGATTCCCAGCCTTGAGCCTTCAGTGGAATCATTTGTTCGCTGCCTTTGCCCACCATAAAATTTCCAGCATTAGCATCAGTAACATGACCAATAATAGTAACTCCAGGTGTGTCTTTAATTTTATCGTGAAAGTCTAGTGGAACCGTAAATAGCAATTCGTAATCTTCTCCACCATTCAAGGCGGCCAAGGTAGCGTCTACTTTAAATTCCTCCATAGTTGCCACGGTTGTTGGGTCAATGGGGATTTTTTCTTCGTAGATCTGAACCCCCACTTTTGAGGCCTTAGCCAAGTGAATCAACTCTGAAGAAAGTCCATCCGAAATATCGATCATGGAACTTGGTGTAATCCCTTCTTTTTCAAAGAACTCAACGAGCTCTTTTCTAGCCTCGGGTTTTAGCTGTCTTTCTAATACGTAATCTTTTCCGCTTAAATCGGGCTGCATCTTTTGGTCTTCTTTAAAAACGGCCTTTTCTCTTTCTAAAATTTGTAAACCTGCATAGGCCGCTCCTAAGTCGCCACTTACACAGATCAGGTCATTTTCTTGAGCCCCACTGCGTTGCACAATTTTATCTTCATCAGCTTCGCCTAAAACAGTAACGCTAAGCATTAAGCCGCTGAGCGAGGAAGTGGTATCTCCACCTACTAAATCGACATTGTAGAGTTCGCAAGCCAAATTAATGCCTTCATAAATTTCTTCCATGGCCTCTACCGACATGCGGTTAGAAACCGCAATGGAAACGGTAATTTGGGTAGGCTGAGCATTCATGGCATAAATATCAGAGAAGTTTACCACAGCTGCTTTATAGCCTAAGTGCTTCAATGGAGTATAAAGCAAATCAAAGTGCACGCCCTCGATCAACATATCTGTTGAGATCAAAGTGTGAGATTTTTGTGGCTTTAAAATAGCGGAATCGTCGCCAACCCCTTTGATGGTCGAAGGCTGTCTTAATTCAATTTTCTCAGTCAACTTTTCAATTAGGCCAAATTCGCCCAATCGGTTGAGTGGTGTAGGTTCAAAGTTGTCTTCTTGCATGATGCAAAAGTAGTTAAAGCAATTTGCTTTCGTCAAATCATGCTGATTTCTTAAAGTGAAAACAAAGCCTTTGGACTTGTGTTAGTTGGATGAGTTTTTGAGTCTTATTTAGATTGTATCTAAATAAAGATAAGTAACTTTGCAGAAAATCAAAGCAAACGCTTATGCTTAAAGTAAAAGATAGTGCCCGTGATAAAATATTCACCTTGTTAGAAGCCGATGGGAAGAAGCAGGATAGCTTTGTTCGTGTTGGTGTTAAAGGAGGTGGTTGTTCAGGATTGATGTACAACTTAGAGTTTGACTCTGAACAGAAAGAGGGCGATAAATTAATAGAAGACAATAACATCAAATTGTTAGTTGATAAGAAAAGTGTTTTGTACTTAGTGGGGACTGAATTAGATTTTTCTGATGGATTAAACGGAAAGGGATTCAGTTTTACTAATCCAAATGCGTCACGAACATGCGGATGTGGTGAGAGTTTTTCTATTTAAACAAAACCTAAACGAAGACATACTATGGCTAGTGAAGAAGAATTATTAGAAGAAGTAACCTCACAGGAATATAAGTACGGATTCTACACAGATATTGAATCTGATAAAGCTCCTAAAGGCTTGAACGAAGACATTATTCGTTTTATTTCAGCTAAGAAAAACGAACCGGAATGGTTGCTAGAATACCGCTTAAATGCATATCGAATTTGGGAGAAAATGATTGAGCCGGAATGGGCTCACTTGCATTATCCAAAACCGGATTTTCAAGACTTACACTATTACTCAGCTCCTAAAAAGAAAAAAGAGTTAGAAAGCCTAGATGAAGTTGACCCAGAGTTGTTAGAGACTTTTGAAAAGTTGGGGATTTCTTTAGATGAGCAAAAGCGATTAACAGGAGTGGCGGTTGATGCAGTAATTGACAGTGTGTCGGTTAAAACTACTTTTAGCAAGAAGTTAGCCGAATTAGGCATTATTTTCTGTTCCTTTAGTGAGGCCGTGCAAGAGCATCCTGAATTGGTGAAAAAGTATCTTGGAACGGTTGTTCCATCTTCAGATAACTTTTACGCCGCCTTGAATTCAGCGGTCTTTACCGATGGTTCTTTTTGTTACATTCCCAAAGGAGTTAGATGTCCGATGGAGCTTTCGACTTATTTCAGAATCAATGAAGCCAACACCGGTCAGTTTGAAAGAACTTTAGTGGTGGCTGATGAAAGCAGTTATGTAAGTTACTTGGAAGGCTGTACAGCTCCTATGCGTGACGAGAATCAATTGCATGCAGCGGTAGTTGAATTAGTAGCCTTAGATGATGCAGAAATTAAATATTCTACCATCCAGAATTGGTACCCGGGTAGCAAAGAGGGAAAAGGCGGAATTTACAATTTCGTGACCAAGCGAGGCTTGTGCCTTGATAGGGCTAAGATTTCATGGACTCAAGTTGAAACCGGTTCTGCTGTGACTTGGAAGTACCCAGGTTGTGTGTTGAAAGGTGACAATTCAGTCGGTGAGTTTTACTCAGTTGCTGTAACTTCTAATTACCAGCAAGCCGATACCGGAAGTAAAATGTTGCACTTAGGTAAAAACACCAAGAGTACTATTATTTCTAAAGGGATTTCAGCTGGAAAAGCTGAGAATTCATACCGAGGCTTGGTGCGGATTAATAAAAATGCGACCAACAGCAGAAACTTTACCCAATGTGATTCCCTCTTAATGGGGAACGATTGCGGAGCCCACACCTTCCCTTATATAGAAGTAGGTAATAAATCTTCAAAAGTGGAACACGAAGCCACTACTTCTAAAATTGGCGAAGATCAAATCTTCTATTGCAAGCAAAGAGGAATGGACGAAGAAACGGCCATCAACCTGATTGTAAACGGATACTGTAAAGAGGTATTAAACCAATTGCCGATGGAGTTTGCGGTAGAAGCGCAAAAATTACTTGAGATCAGCCTTGAAGGTTCAGTAGGGTAATTGTTTAATGTAAAATGCTAAATGTGAAATGAAAAATCCTGTCAAAGATAAAAGCTATTCTTTCGCCATAGAGATTGTTGAATTAGTAAAACAAATTCGAAAGTCTCATGAGGAATATGATTTATCAAGACAGATGTTGAGATCAGGCACTTCCATCGCCGCTAATATTGAAGAAGGAGATGCCGCATTTAGTGATAAAGATTTTCATTATAAATTCTCAATAGCCTACAAAGAAGCAAGAGAAACACATTTTTGGCTTCGGCTTTTAAGAGATACAGATTATATTAAAGAAGAGACAGCAGAGAAGTTGTTGATTCAATTAACAGAAATTTTAAAATTATTAGGATCAATTTTAAAAACAATGAGAAGTAAGAAATAGCTAGCATTAGCTCATTTCACATTTATCATTTAGAATTAAAAATGTATGATTAAGATAAAGAACTTACATGCCTCAATTGAAGGCAATGAGATTTTAAAAGGAATTAACCTTGAAGTGAAACCGGGAGAGGTACACGCCATCATGGGACCAAACGGTTCCGGTAAAAGTACTTTGGCTAGTGTGCTAGCCGGAAGAGAGGAATATGAAGTAACTAAAGGCTCGATCGAGTTTTTAGGAGAAGACCTTTTAGAGATGGAGCCGGAAGATAGAGCGAGAGCCGGAATGTTTTTGGCCTTTCAATATCCGGTAGAAATTCCTGGGGTGAGTAACATCAACTTTTTAAGAACTGCCATTAACGAGATGCGTGAGAAGAAAGGGATGGAACCCATGAGTGGTAAAGATTTCTTGAAAGAAGTGAAAGAGAAATCAAAATTGGTTGAGTTAGATGGAAAGTTGAATAACCGTTCAGTGAATGAAGGTTTTTCCGGTGGAGAGAAGAAACGAAATGAGATCTTTCAAATGGCCATGTTAGAGCCAAAATTAGCCGTGCTCGATGAAACCGATTCCGGTCTGGACATTGATGCACTCAGAGTGGTCTCTGATGGGGTAAACAAGTTGAAGACCAAAGACAATGCAACTATCGTAATTACGCACTACCAACGTTTGTTGGATCACATTGTGCCGGACTTTGTGCACGTACTTTACAACGGTAAGATCGTGAAGACTGGAGATAAATCACTTGCATTGAAGTTAGAAGAAAAAGGCTATGATTGGTTGAAAGACGAAGCTGCCGTAACCGCCTAAAACTAGGATGATGAACGAAACTGTAGCCATACAAACGAAAGAAGATTTTCTCTCGCATTTCAAAGACCTTGACTTTTCCTTTGATGCGGATTTCTCCAAAGAGAAACGCGATCAAGCCAAAGAAGCGCTGAAAAAGTTGAGTTTCCCTACCTCCAAAACGGAGTATTGGAAATACACGAGAGTCAATAAAATTATAAAAGGAAATTACCAAGCCACCTTCCCGGAAGGTGAACTAGAGCTTGATCTATCAGTGCCTACAAAGAACTGTCTAGTTCTTATCAATGGGTATGTAAGCAAAGAGCTTAGTTGGTTTGAAAATACCAAAGGGGTACACTTTTCTTCGCTTTCAGAAGCAAAAGAAAAGAGTGAGGCAATGCCGAAGAAATTTGCCACTTTAAGCAAAGATGAAGAAGAGATTTTCAGTTCGATCAACACCGCTTACCATCAAGATGGGGCATTTCTGCATGTAGAGAAAGGCGTTCAAACGGAAGAACCATTTTATGTAATTCACATTGTGGATTCCGAAGGTGCGGTGGCTAATCCCAGAAACCTTTTTATTATGGAAGAAGGAAGTGCTGCCAAAGTGGTGATGAAAACGCTTTCTACTGAAAAAGGAACCTCTTTTACCAATATGGTGACAGAGGCATTCGTCGACAGACAAGCTAACTTGAGCATCGATAAGGTTCAAGAAGAGGGCAGTCAAGATTATCAGATTTCTTGCGAGCAAGTAGAGCAAAAAGCAGATAGTGTTTTTAAGATCAACACCTTTACTTTAGGTGGAAGTATGGTCAGAAATAACTTGAACATTGATTTGCTTGGACAGCATACGGAAACTTGGTTAAATGGTTTGTACTTATTGCAAAACAAACAGCATGTCGATAATCATACCCACGTTTTTCACCGTGAACCCAATTGTGAATCACATGAGCTTTACAAAGGCATCATGAACGATAAATCTACCGGGGTTTTTAACGGGAAGGTTTTCGTTCACAGAGAAGCGCAAAAAACCAATGCCTATCAGTCAAACGCTAATATGGTATTAACCGATGATGCAAGCATAAATTCAAAGCCGGAGCTAGAGATCTACGCTGACGATGTGCAGTGTAGTCACGGTTCTACCACCGGACAGTTAGATGAAGAAGCACTTTTTTACTTGCGTTCTAGGGGAATGTCTGAAAAAAGTGCCCGAGCAGTTTTATTAAACGCTTTCGCTGAAGATGTTTTAAATCACATTTCAGTGGATGCAGTAAGAGAAGAAGTAGAAGCGTTTATTGATCAACATTATCAAGGAGTGAAATGAGAATAGCATTTGTCCATATGAGTATTGTTAGCAATTTGGAGTATTTAGTTCGTTTTGAGAATGAATTGAGTGATTTATGCCGACGTATTTTTAAAGGAGTGGATGAGGTACGAAATACACGACATTTAAAAGTAGATTCGGCATGAGTCAAGCGGTAAGCCATAAATTCAATGTTGAAGAAGTCAGAAAGGATTTTCCTATTCTGAGCAGGGAAGTGAATGGCAAACCCTTGGTGTATTTTGATAATGGAGCTACTGCGCAAAAGCCACAATCGGTGATTGATGCCGTGAGCAACTATTATGCCCACGAAAACAGTAACATTCACCGCGGAGTGCATACTTTAAGTCAGGAAGCGACTACTGCCTATGAAATGGCGCGGGAAAAGATGCAGCAATACATTTCTGCGCAGCATAAAGAAGAGATCATCTTTACCAAAGGAACTACCGATGGAATTAATTTGGTGGCTTCTTCTTACGGAAGACACCACATTAAAGCCGGCGATGAGGTGATCATTTCTGCCATGGAGCACCATTCTAATATTGTGCCCTGGCAAATGATCTGCGAAGAAAAAGGGGCAGAACTGAAAATTATTCCCATCAACGATCAAGGTGAATTGGATATGCAGGCTTATCAAGAAATGTTGAGCCCCAAAACCAAGATTGTCTCGGTAGTGCATATTTCCAATACTTTGGGAACCATTAATCCGGTGAAGGAAATTATTGATCTTGCTCACCAAAAAGATATTCCGGTATTGGTAGATGGAGCACAATCTGTTCCGCACATGCCGATTGATGTACAAGCTTTAGATGCTGACTTTTACACCTTTTCACTGCATAAAATGTTCGGTCCTACAGGAGTGGGCATTTTATATGGAAAGAAGGAATTATTAGAAAGCATTCCTCCTTACCAAGGCGGTGGCGACATGATCAAAACCGTGACTTTCGAAAAGACTACTTACAACGAATTACCTCATAAGTTCGAGGCCGGAACTCCGAATATAGCCGGAGGCATTGGCACAGCAGCGGCGGTAGATTATGTCAATCAATTGGATTGGAAAGCAGTTAATGAGCACGAAAAAGATTTATTGGATTACGCCACAGAAAAGTTGAGAGCAGTTGAAGGGATACGTTTCATCGGGGAAGCCAAGCAAAAAGCCAGCGTAATCTCCTTTGTAATTGAAGGCATTCACGCCTATGACTTAGGGGTAATCATGGATAAAATGGGCATTGCGGTAAGAACCGGACACCATTGCACTCAGCCATTAATGCAACGATTTGATATTTTGGGAACCGTAAGAGCAAGTTTCGCTTTTTACAATACCAAAGCAGAAGTAGATCTATTTATGAAAGCGCTCGAAAGAGCCATAAACATGCTGAAGTAATGAGCAGTATTGCAGAAAGACAAGAGGAAGTAGTGGAAGAGTTTTCCATGTTTGATGACTGGATGGACAAGTACGAGTATTTAATCTCATTGGGCAAAGAACTTCCTTTGATAGATGACGAAAAGAAAGTAGAAGAAAATATTATCAAAGGCTGCCAGTCAAGAGTTTGGTTGGATGCTGAATTGAAGGACGGAAAGATTCACTTTACCGCCGACAGCGATGCCATTATCACCAAGGGAATAATTGCCTTGATGATTCGCGTGCTTTCAGAAAGTTCACCCAAAGAAATTGCCGAGTCGCAGCTGCATTTTGTTGATGAGATCGGTTTAAAAGAGCATTTATCGCCCACCCGTTCAAACGGCTTGGTGAGTATGATCAAGAAAATGAAAACTTACGGCATCGCTTTTCAAGCAAAAGCTTAGCATTATGGAAAAGAAAGACATCAAAGATATTACCAAGAAAGACGTCGAGAATCAGGTAATCGAGGTGATGAAGACCATTTATGATCCGGAAATTCCGGTGAATATTTATGATCTGGGCTTGATTTACTTTGTACACGTAGACGATGAGTTTAATGTGCGCATTGAAATGACTTTGACCTCACCCAATTGTCCGGTAGCTGAAAGTTTACCCAATGAGGTAGAAACCAAGGCCGACGGATGTTGGTGTGTGAAATCAGCCAAAGTGGAACTCGTTTGGGATCCGCCTTGGGGAAAGGAGATGATGAGTGAGGAGGCAATGCTCGAACTCGGCTTCATGTAAGCTCTGTTTATAAAGCTCAATAACTTCGTTATGCTCATTTTGTTAACTAGTCACTTACGGATGTAAGCTCCTAGCTACCAAAATTTCACAAGCCTCGTTCTTGAACTTTCTAACTCAGAGCTATGAGTTTCAAACGCATTAAGCTATTTTTAGGATGACCTTTTTCAAAATTTGAGGCTGTAGCGAACTAAATGGGGATAATGCTTGAGGAAGCTCCACCGATTGATTCGGGGGAGATCGCCGAAATCATCGCCATTTAGGAATGGAAGACTTAAATTTTGAAATGGTCTAGATTTTTTTGTTTCTTTTTTCATCAATGGAAAAAAGAAAATGTAAAAAAAAGAATTTATAAAAAAGCTATGGCAGAAGAAATTATAAACCGCGTGGCTAAAAGTGGCCTGATAACCTTAAACCTTGAGGAATTCTACCCGGAAGGGGAAAGAGTGTTGTACGACATTAAAGATAATCTTTGGGAAGGTATTGCTTTAAAGGAAAAGGAATTTCGCGCTTTTGTAAAAGAACACGACTGGAGTCAATACCAAGGTCAATTTGTGGCTTTGCATTGTTCGGTTGATGCCATTGTTCCTACTTGGGCGTATATGCTTTTAGCGACCAAATTAGCACCTTACGCTAAAAAGGTTTGCTTTGGTGACTTAGCTCAATTGGAAAGTCTCATCTTCGAAGAAGCCATAGAACAAAATGTAAAACCGGAAGAATACGAAGATGCCAAAGTGGTGATCAAAGGTTGCAGCGACAAAGAAGTACCGCCTTCTGCTTATGTGAAACTCAGTGAGATTTTACAGCCTTACGCCAAAATTCTGATGTATGGTGAGCCATGTTCTACCGTGCCGCTTTATAAAAAGCCGAGGAAGTAAAAGACTATCCCTCTTTTTCTTTTGCTTGATGAACTTCTTTTTTGGGAATAGGAATTTCAATGCCAGCCTGATCTAACGCTTTTTTAACCGCTTCCAACTGTTCCCAGTACAAAGGCCAATACTCCACTGACTCTACCCAGCATCTGGCCATCACTTTCATATCATACTCTCGTATTTCCTCCAACCACACGTCAACATCTAAGTGGTTAGCTACCTTGGGATGCTGGCTCAAGGCTTCAACGATAATTTTTCTCAATCGATCAATGTCCTCTTCAAAAGAAAATTTAAGCACTAAATCAATTCTACGATATTGCTCTGCGGTTCGGTTGTCAACATCACTATTGGAAACCCCGCCATTCGGCATGGTAATGATTCGTCCGTCAAAGGTTTTTATTCTGGTGTAGAGGATATCGATCTTTTGTACTTCTCCCAATTTGTCGCCCACTTTGATCAGATCACCTACTCGAAAAGGTTTAAAGACCAAGATCAAGATTCCTCCTGCAAAATTAGAAAGGCTTCCTTGCAGTGCTAAACCCACGGCAATACCGGCCGCTCCGAAAATGGCGAGAAAAGAAGTGGATTTAATTCCAAGTATTGAGCCAATGGCAAAGAACAACAGGCCGTATAGAATGAAGATGCTGAGGCTTTCTATAAAAGTTTTTAGCGAGAGTTCAATATTTGACTTTTTCAGGGCTCTCTTTAGAAGTCTCATGATCAGTTTGATCAAGAAAATGCCGGCTATGAAGCTCACAATTGCATAAACAATGAGCGGACCTATGTCAAGCAATATCGCGAAGAACCTTTCCTTTAATTGTATCAAATAGTCTTTATCCATGTGCAGTAGATTTTCGGGCTATAAATAATTCTTTTCGCTGAATCGTTCTTAATAAAATAGGAATTATTGTTTTCCAAGTTAGTAAAATTAGCCTTGTATGCTTCCCTCTATTGTTTATCTTTATTTTTCTAATCAATTAAACTAAATAAAATGAAAAAATTACTTTTTACAGCTGCAGCTGCTTCGATTATGATTACACAAACAGGCTGCTTCGGCTCTTTTGAAATGATTAAGAAAGTTTACGAATGGAACGATAGTGTATCAGACAGCAAGTTTGTGAAAACTCTTCTTTTTTACGCCATGAATATTGTTCCTGTCTATAGCGTAGCAGGGTTTTTAGATGTAGTTGTTTTTAATTTGATTGAGTTTTGGGGTGGTTCTAATCCAATTGCCATGGAAGCTGGACAAATTGAAGAACAGCTGATGACTTTTAAAGGCCAAACCTACAAGGTAACAGCCACAAAAAACCAAATGAAGTTTGAAAAGATAACAAACGCAGGCCTTGAAGAAGTTGCCATCATGGTTTTTTCAGAGAAAGATAATACCTGGAGTTACGTGAAGGGAGACCAATCTATGGTGGTAGCTAAGATAAACAAAGCTGACCATTCGGTAGATTATCAAACTGCTGCAGGCATGCAAACATTTGACCTAAATAGTGTTGAAAATGTTGCCTTCCTAGGAAGTGAAAACTTCCCAATGGACCTTGCTAGTAAATAAATACTAAATTCTAATTTACAAGAAAGCCGAAGGAAGGACTCCTTCGGCTTTTTTTATGAACCAATAACTAATCTGTGTAGTTGGGTTCTTTTGGTATTTTATGGCATTACTTTGGTTGAAAGCGCAACCAAAAGCCAATGCCATAATGTTGCAGTCGGCTATCGTATGCTTTAGTAAATGAATTAAGATCGTAAGTATGGCCAAGTCTACCTCCAAATACAAAATATTCATTTATTGCATAGCCAAGGTTTAATTGGTTCTGATGGCTAAATAGGATACTGTTGAATTGTTCTGTTTCGCTGAATGGAAGTAGCTGGTTGCGTTCGTTTGAAATGTATGCGCCACTACTTTGGTTGAGGTAATTGAGCACAAAAGCTGTTCGTAGTCCAGCTTGAAAACGACCAAAGTTTCGCCGATAACCTACGCTTATAGGCAGTTGTAGGCGACTTATTCGATTGCTAACGATGAGTTGCTTTTCATTGGCAACAGTCGTAGGAGTTTCTGTACGATTAATTTCTTCACTAATTAAAAGTACTGGTACCCCATTGCTACTGTAGTTAGCGTTTACAATTCGGTAAGAGGTGTCATAGCTTACTGAAACCCCATTTTCAAAAGTGCTAATGTCATAAGCTGCCCGTTCCTGATATTGGCTATATTGTATGCCAACCCCAAATTGTAAGAATTTAAAGGGCCTGAAAATAGAAAATCCATATTGTTCAACTTGCAAACTTTTTTCTCCTTGGTCTCTATAGTTTTTTAAACTTGATGAAAGCTCATTCAGCTGCTTTTCTACTGCTAAGGATTGATAGTAAGACAACTCGTATTCAAAGAAGTGCGGTTTAAATCGTTGTTGGAATTTGTTCAGCTTATTTTCCTTTGCTTGTAGCGCAAATCCTTCAATTGTGTTAGCCTTCAAGCTATAACCTAAAGGTTGAAGTAAGTCAAGTTTTCCAATTTCAATGCTTTGCACTTCTTTTTGATATATGAAAGAGCTAGTCGAACTTGCTTCTGTTGAAAGAAGGCCTTGCTCCAGTGATTTGTTTTGGATGCCTGCCTTAAATGCCGCTTGATTATTCGTTTTCTCTACAGCCTTTTTGGTAACACTCTTTTTGGATTCAGCAGCTAGAATTTGATTTGCTTTCTTATTTCTTTTAGAGCTGCTTGTAGCGGAACGGTCCAATGTTTTATTAGTCATTGTTGTCTCTGCATCTTGCTGGGCCCTATCTGGATTGACTGTACTCTCGTTCTTAGCTAAAGCAGCTAAAGGAATTGATTTTTCTTCTTCAACTAAAGAATGAAGAATAGATTTAGATGACAAAAACTTTTGATTAGCAACATTGTCGGAGCTGAGCATCAAGCTCATACCTAAGATGGCCAAAACAGCAAAAGAATTCAAATAGATCCAAAAGCCATTTTTCGACTCTTTACTTGGCAATTGGCTTTCTACCTCTTGCCAAAGGTTCTGATCCACCGGAAAGTCTTGATGCAGCCCTTCCTTAAACAGTTTGTCTATGTCATTATTTTCTTTCATAATGAGGTTTCTTTTTGATGAAAGCGTTCTAGTTTCGCTTTTAGTTTCTTTCTAGCTTCTCTTAAGTGCCACTTTGAGGTATTTTCACTCATGTCCAGCAGCTCTCCAATTTCTCTATGCTTGAACCCATCAATGGCGTAAAGGTTAAATACTTTGGCGGTCATAAGCGGCAATTCTCGTATCATTTCAAGCAAATACTCTGAATCCATTTCTGCCTCTCCAGCATGAAAAGAGCTGTGTTCATGCTCTTTGTGCGTGACATCATCCAAGTAACTGAGTTTGTCTTTTACTCTTTTATCTTTTCGGTATTCATCAATCAAATGATTAACCGCAATGCGTTTAATCCAAGGCACGAAAGATTCCTCTTGTCGGAATTTGTGCAAATTATCCAGAATCTTGAGGTAAATGGCATTTAGACTTGCCCCTGCAGTATCATAGTCATTTTTGTAACGAATACAAATGTTCATCAAATAGGAAAACACCTCTTTATAGAGTCGGTTTTGCGCCGCCCTATCGTTTTCTAAACAAGCTTTTAATAAGTCGTGGTCGATCCGCATTTTGGACGTAGCTTATTATTGTTTGATGAATTTTTTTACAACTGATTCATTCTTGTAAATAAGCCTGAGAAAATAGACTCCGTTCGATAAATCAGAAAGTTGTATTGCTTTTTGATTCTCCGAAAACATTCCATTTCGCATCATTTTGCCGCTAGCACCAATAATTTGATACTCTATGGCTTCCGAAAGGTGAGAAGGGAGCTTAAGTTGAATTTCTCGAGATGTTGGGTTGGGGAAAAGAGTGATTTTTTCTAAGCGATTTTCTTCTTCAGTAAGACCAATAAAAGAGCCATCAAGAATTCGTAAAACAAAGCCCCCTGACTTATTGGTAACATTACCATTACTATCCAGTCCTAGTGTATCACAGAATGTGCTAAGGCAACCCAGGCTAGCATCACTTACAGTTAAGCAAATGGGGTAAGCTCCAAAATTGGCATAGGAGTGACTGCTTGTTCTGCCTGTATCGGTAGTTCCATCTCCAAAATCCCAAAAATAGTGATGTGTATTCAAGTCACTAGAATTGTTAACTAAATAAAGGGTGCCTGGCTTTGTTGTGTCTAAGGCTGGTTGAAAAGTTGCCAAACAAGAAGTAGAGATTGTCACGGCGACGGTGTCTACATAAGTGTCGGTGCAATTCCGGTTGCTATCCATTACCGTTTGCTGCACAACATAAAAGTTACTTTGGGCATAAGCGTGATAAGGATTGGTCAAAGAAGAGCTACTTCCATCGCCAAAATCGTAATTGATACTGGTGTAGTTCTGGGCAGTACTTTGAAATAGAATACTATCTCCAACCACTTGGTAAGTGAAGCCGGCTGTGCATTGTGGAACTGCTATGTCGATTGTATCACAATAGGTGTTCTGACAGTTTCTAATTGTATCAATCACAGATTGGCAAACCACATAAGTGCCGCTTTGTGAATAGATGTGCTGTGGATCAATCATGGTGGAGCTAGATCCATCCCCAAAATCATAGTTTATATGGTCATAATTGCTTGCTTGGTTAAACAGCTGAAGCGTGTCTCCTGAAACAGAAAAACTAAAATCAGCTTGACACTGGGGAATGTTAACTACAACTGTATCGCAAGAAGTGCTTTGGCAATTTCTATTGGAATCTATTACAGTTTGACAGATGACATAGGTCCCACTTTGAGTATAAACATGTTTGGGATTTTCCTGATTGCTGCTGCTTCCATCACCAAAATCATAGCTTAATTGGGTATAATTAACCGCTAGGTTCGTTATCTGGATGGTGTCAATATTTTGAGATGTTGTAAAATCAGCTTGACACTGGGGAACATTGACCACCACTGTATCGCAAAAGGTGCTTTGGCAATTTCGTAGTGAATCAAAAACCGTTTGGCAAATCACATAAGTACCGCTTTGGCCGAAAACATGCTGAGGGTTTTCTAGAGTGCTAGTGCTACCATCACCAAAGGCATAATTTAAGTGAGTGTAATCTACAGCTTGATTGATAATTTTTACTGTATCAATGTTTTGAGAGAGAGTAAAAGCCGCACTACATTGTGGCACTATTACTTGAAGGGTATCACAAAAGGTGTTTTGGCAGTTTCCTAGGCTATCACCAACTGTTTGACAAACTACGTAGCTGCCGCTTTGAGCGTATACATGTATAGGGTTTTCTGTAAAACTGGAGTTGCCATCACCAAAATCATAACTTAAAAGCTGGTAACTACTTGCCTGATTGTTAAAGTAAACAGAGTCTAGGTTTTGGGTGTATGAAAAACCTGCTTGGCAAGGTGGAATGCTTGCCATTAAAGTGTCGCTATAAGTTGAAGTGCATCCACTTGTGGAATCGTAAAGCGAGAGCGTTACATTGAAGGTTCCCGCAGCAAAGTATTGATGAGATACGCTTTGACGCCCTGAAGTATTTTGAATAGGAGATCCATCCCCAAAATTCCAGCTGTAAAGCGTATGTCTAGACGCAGATGAATAATTAAAAAAATTAGCAATGCCGGTCGCCGAATTGTTATTAATCGTAAAATAGGCGTTACAAAAATTGACATAAACCGTATCTAAAAAATTGCAAGAATTCCCATTTTGTTGGCTTACTGTTAGGTTTACCACATAAGAGCCTGAGTTTGAGTAAGTGTGAACCGGGTTTAAGCTAGTATCGGTTTGACCATCTCCAAAATCCCACAGATAGCTTCCAGAACTTGAAAGGTTAGTAAAGTTAACTGTGTTTTGGTTTGAGAGATAGCTAAAGTTTGCCACGCAGTTGGGCTGGTTTCCCACTGTTATTGTATCACAGATCTGCGAATAGCAAGATGCCAAAGAATCTGAAACAGTTAAGCAAACTACATACGTTCCACTTGAATTATAGGTAATACTTGGGTTCTGAAGCGTGTCGGTTTGTCCATTCCCAAAATCCCAGAAGTAAGATAAGTTTGGTGAGTTAGAAATAGAGCTATCTAAAAAGTTAACAGTGAGGTTATTAATGGAGTAAGAGAATGACGCTTGACAACTAATGCCAACCGCAACTCTTCTGCACCACCAGTTGCCGCTGGGGTTGCAGGCATTCGTTGTCGAGTTTAATGCATGACAGATATCGTAATAGCCCGGATTTGCATAAGTATGGCTTGGGTTAGCCGTAAATGAAGTGTCTCCATCACCCCAAAACCACATGTGAGTAGCGTTACCTGATGGAACAGAAGAACTGTCAAGAACCTGAACCGTTAGATTATTTATTGAAACGCCAAAGTAGTTGTTGCATTGGGCACTGGACTCTATTGAATAAAGTAAACTAAAGAACACTAAAAGATGGACTAAGTATTTCATTTTTAATAGTCAATTGATTTTAATCTGCCTAAGATAAGGACTAATAGAAGACGTTGATAGATTGCAAATAGTTGGTAAAAAAAGGGTTATCAAACTGATAAGCCTTTTACTATTTATCGAATGCTAGACTTAGTTTCTTGGTAAGAAAGAGAAGTGATAAAAAAAGAGGGCCCAAAGGCCCTCTCTACGTTCAGCAATAACTAACCATTTCTATTTGCTGATCACGAATTTTTTAATGTTGCGTTCTCCATTTTGATCTAGAACTAAGAAGTAAAAGCCATTATCAAGTTGACTAACATCTAACTGCTCAATTTTTCCTCCTTGAAGCAACTGATCGGCATAAACTGTTTTGCCGCTTATGTCTCTAATTTCTATTTCATAAGTCTCAAGCGAAGTGCTTAGGTCTAATGAGATGATAGACTTAGCCGGGTTAGGGTATAACTTAAAAGATTGTTTTGCTTCTTTCTCGTCTAGGCTAACCGTAAGCGGATTGCGCACTTGAACGCCAAAGCCTCCACCAGATTTTAAATTCCCTAAGGAGTCCATGCCTAAAGTGTCGCAGAAAATATCAACACAATTATTCATGCTATCAGAAACGGTTAAACAAACAACATAAGATCCAAAACTTTGATAGTTGTGGGTTGGATATTGACCGGTAGCTGTATTACCGTCCCCAAAGTCCCAGAAATAGGAATGTGCCGATCCTGTAGAGGAATTGTTGTAAAGAATGATGTTGAATTGTTGAGTGGTGTCTTTCACAACTGAAAAATTAGCTGAACAATTAGAAGAGCTTGGACCTGCTACTGTAATGTAAGTACAAGTAGAATCGAAGCAATTCGTTAGGCTATCGTAAATAGATAAACAAGTGTAATATGTACCTGCTTGAGCGTAAGTATGAGATGGGTACGGGTTATTATAGGCATATGTGCCATCCCCAAAATACCAAGTGTAAGCTACTGAGCCACTTGATGCAGGCCCTCCAGAGACCCATGATGAATCTAAGAAATTTACTGTTAAACTATTTTGATTTCCATAGTATTGATAATTCGCCCAACAATTTTGTGCTTGACTAGCTAAAGCGAATAAAAATGTTAAAGAGAATAGAATCGTAATTTTTTTCATGATGTAAAATTTTAAGGTTGTTTGCCTTAATTACGTCATGAAAAAAAAGATAGTTGGGTTATCTAAGGAAAAAAGAATAAAGCATGCTCTAAGCAAAAGCTTTACCGCTATTTTTTTGATCGTTTTCCTTTACTAAAGATTTAGCTGCATCGATAATAGCAGGAGTATCATAGCCACATTCAGCATATAGCTGGTCTTGAGAGCCGTGTTCAATCACTTTATCCGGTATTCCCAAGCGTTTTACCTGAGCTTGATAACCATGATCTACCATGAACTCTAAAACAGCACTGCCCATGCCACCTTGTATGCAGCCATCTTCTACCGTTACTACTTTGTCGAATTTGTTAAACACTTCATGCAGCAACATTTCGTCTAAAGGTTTTATAAAGCGGAGGTCGTAATGAGCTGCACTAATATCCGACTCTTCTAGCTCTTGAGCAGCTTTAAGTGCATAATTGCCTATGTGGCCAATGCTTACTATCGCAATGTCATTCCCTGATTTTACTTTTCTTCCTTCTCCAATTTTCACCTTTTTGAAAGGAGTTTTCCATGCAGGCATTACACCTTTTCCCCTAGGATATCGAATGCTAAAAGGGCCTTTGTTTTCTAGCTGAGCGGTATACATTAAGTTACGCAACTCTTCTTCGTTCATGGGAGCAGAAACAATCATATTTGGGATGCAACGCATGTAAGCTAAGTCATATGCTCCATGATGCGTTGGCCCATCGGCTCCTGCAATTCCAGCTCTGTCGAGGCAGAATATAACCGGTAAGTTTTGCAAGGCTACATCATGAATTACTTGATCATAGCCTCTTTGCATGAACGAAGAATAGATATTACAATAAGCAATCATGCCTCGAGTAGCTAGTCCGGCAGAGAAGGTGACCGCATGCTGTTCGGCTATTCCCACGTCAAAAGCACGATTGGGCATGGCTTCCATCATAATGTTAAGCGAGCTCCCGGATGGCATGGCCGGGGTAACCCCCACAATTTTTTCATTTTTCTCGGCTAACTCTACAATCGAGTGGCCAAATACTTCTTGATATTTTGGGGGTTGTGGGTCTTTAGGGGTGACTTTTATAATCTCGCCCGTTTCCTTGTTAAAAAGACCGGGGGCATGCCACTTTGTTTGATCTTTTTCCGCTAGTTTATAGCCTTTTCCTTTGGTTGTAAGAATGTGCAAAATCTTTGGCCCGGGAATGTCCTTCAAGTCTTTCAAGACTTCCACCATGTGTGTAACATCATGTCCGTCTATAGGGCCGAAGTAGCGAAAATTGAGTGACTCAAACATATTACTTTGTTTGAGCATGGCAGATTTAATGCCATTTTCTACCTTTTGAACTATGGCTTGGGCGTTAGGGCCAAATTTTGAAATTTTTCCCAATAGTGACCAAACTTCATCTTTTACTTTGTTGTATGTATGAGAAGTGGTGATATCCGTTAAATATTCTTTTAAGGCGCCAACATTTGGGTCTATCGACATGCAATTGTCGTTTAAAACCACCAACATATTAGAGTCTTCTACTCCTCCGTGGTTTAACCCTTCAAAAGCCAAACCGGCGGTCATAGCACCATCGCCTATAACGGCTACGTGCTGGCGTTCTAATTCATTTTTAAGCCTTGAGCCAACTGCCATGCCCAAAGCAGCAGAAATAGATGTGGAGCTGTGTCCAACCCCAAAGGTATCGTATTCGCTTTCTGAACGCTTTGGGAAACCACTAATGCCTTTGTACTTTCGATTGGTATGAAAGATATCTCTTCTTCCGGTTAAAATTTTATGACCATAAGCTTGGTGTCCTACATCCCACACAATTTGATCATCGGGTGTATTAAAAACATAATGCAAAGCAACAGTGAGTTCAACCACTCCTAAACTTGCTCCAAAGTGCCCACCCTTAACTGAAACTACATCGATAATAAATTCGCGTAATTCTTTTGAAAGTTGAGGTAAGTCACCCAACTCACAATTATTGCGTAAGTCTTGAGGTAATTTAATTTGAGATAATATCTCTCCGGCTTTAAAGTCCATAGGTTTTAAATCGTTGACTTTGGAACAAATATAGCATTATTAAGTTCGAAGTAATGCATCAAAGTTTTGGCAATAAACGCTTAATAAGCTCGCTTATTTTTCCCTTCGAAATAATAAATAAAACTACGGTTTACTACTTTGTTCCCACCAGGGGTTGGGTAGTTGCCGGTAAAGTACCAATCACCGGTGTGTTTTGGAATGGCCGCATGAAGCCCCTCTATGGTTTGGTAGATGATTTGCACTTCCGCATTGATTCCTTTTGGAGTTAGTAATTCTGATATTTTGTTCGAGATCTCTTCAGCGGTGAAAGGTTCATAAATTTCCTTAACAAAATTCTTGATTTGTGATTTTGGTAAATTTTCTTGGGCCTTGCACTTCTTATAAACTTCTTTAATCAGTTTTTCCTTGCCTTGCTCTTTTAAAAGGGAAATCGCTGCTTGGAAAGCAATGAAATCGCCCAATTTAGCCATGTCAATTCCATAGCAATCCGGGTATCGTATTTGAGGGGCAGAAGAAACAATAATAATTTTTTTAGGTCCTAAGCGATCAAGAATGCGAAGAATGCTTTGCTTCAGGGTTGTGCCTCTTACAATAGAATCATCAATCACAACTAAATTGTCAACGCCCTTTTTTATGGTGCCGTAAGTAACATCGTAAACGTGTGTGACAAGGTCGTCACGGCTCTCGTCTTGGGTGATGAAAGTTCGCAGTTTTGCATCTTTAATAGCAATTTTCTCTACTCGAAGCCTGATGTCTAGAATCTCATCTAAAACTTTATCCGATGGGTTTGGGTCAAGCTTTTTTATTTTGTTTTTCTTGACTTCGTCCAGGTATTTTTCCAATCCATTCACCATACCATAAAAAGAAGTTTCTGCGGTATTGGGAATAAAGGAGAATACAGAGTTTTTTAAGTCGTGGTCAATTCCTTTTAGAACTTCCGGACAAATGGACCTACCTAGCTCTTTTCTTTCTTGGTAAATATCGGTGTCACTCCCTCTAGAAAAATAGATTCGCTCGAAAGAGCAGGCCTTTTTTTCTAATGGTTTACGGATCTCTTTGATCTTTAAACTGGCGTCTTTCTTTACAATTACCGCATGTCCGGGCTCAACTTCATGGATGCTGTCTACAGGAACATTGAAGGCAGTTTGTATGGCAGGTCTTTCTGAGGTAACCACTACCACTTCTTCATCTTCATAGTAAAAAGCGGGGCGAATACCTGAAGGATCGCGGAGCACAAAAGCATCACCATGACCAATCATACCGGCCATAGTGTAACCTCCATCCCAATCTTCAGCTGCATTGCGCAAAATGCGGTGCACTTTCATGTTTTTGGAGATTAGACCTGTAATCTCACTTTTAGGGTATCCAAGTGATTTGTATTTTTTATAAAGTTTTTGATTCTCTACATCTAAAAAGTGGCCAATTTTTTCTAAAACAGTTACCGTATCAGAACGCTCTTTCGGATGCTGTCCCAAGTCTACCAAAAGACTAAAAAGTTCATCAACATTAGTAAGGTTAAAGTTGCCAGCCACGACTAAGTTTCGAGTCATCCAATTGTTTTGGCGTAAAAAAGGATGACAGTTTTCTATGCTATTCCTTCCAAAAGTTCCATAACGCAAATGACCTAGCAGCACTTCACCGCTAAAGGCAACATTCTCTTTCATGTATTTTGCATCCTTTAGAAGCTCAGGATCTTTGTTTTGAACTTCTTGCAGCTTAGTATTAATCTTGCCAAAAATGTCTTTTATCGGTTGCTGGTCGTTAGAGCGGACGCGGCTAATGTAACGCGAGCCAGGTTCAACGTCTAATTTAATGTTAGCGACTCCGGCACCATCTTGACCACGATTATGCTGCTTTTCCATTAAAAGGTATAGCTTGTTTAAGCCATAGGCAGCAGTGCCGTACTTTTCAATGTAATACTCTAAGGGCTTGCGTAAGCGAATGAATGCTATACCGCACTCATGTTTAATTTGGTCGCTCATGGTTTTTAACTAAGACTTAAATCCGACAAAAAAAGAAACGCAAAGGTAAGCATTATGCTTCTTCGACTTCTTTCTGTTCAAGCTCTTCTATTTCTAGTTTTTTGGAGAAAAAGCGGATAATCAACATGCCAATAATACCGGCTAAAATAGAAGCTAACATAATCGCCATTTTAGATTGTTTCTCAATCAAAGGATCGTCAAAGGCCAGATTAGAAATAAAGATAGACATGGTAAAGCCAATTCCGGCCATAATTGCCGCTCCAGAAAGTATTCCCCAATTGGTGTTTCGGGGTAGGTCTGATATTCCAAGTTTTACAAAAAGGGCTGAAAAGCTTAGTATTCCGATGAACTTTCCTAAAATAAGCCCCACAATAATTCCCAAGGAAACCTGATTGCTGATAGCATCCCAAAAGTTTACATCTAAGTTTATTCCCGAATTACTCAAGGCAAATAGCGGTAACACAATGAAGGATACAAAAGGGTTTAGTGTATATTCTAATTTTTGCAAAGGGGTTTCAACCTTGGCTCTAGTCTCTTTAATGTCTTCAATAATTTCTTGTTGTTCATCACTCAGGTATGCGCCCCCCTTTGAACGAGCTTTCTTCAATTTATTCAAGAGTTTTTTTACTTGAAATATAAAGCTGTGTTTGTTGATTTTAGTTTTAGCCGGTATGGTTAGGGCTAGGAGAACACCTGCAATGGTAGCGTGAACCCCTGAAAGCAAAAAGGCTACCCAAAGCCCACAAATCCCAATGATGGCGTAGAAAGCGGTATTTCTAATTCCAGCCCAATTCCCCAAAGCAAGAATGAGGAAAAAGCCCAAACCATATTCAAGGTACAAAACCAAGAGGTTTTCGGTGTAGAAAAAAGCAATCACTAAAACAGCACCCAAATCGTCGACAATGGCCAAAGCGGTCAAAAATATTTTTAAGCTTAGAGGAACTCGGTCCTTTAATAAAGAAAGAACTCCCAAGGTGAAAGCAATGTCAGTGGCCATGGGAACGCCCCAGCCTGATTCAGTAGGTGAACCATAATTGAAAAGGCTGTATATCAGAGCCGGGAAGATCATTCCACCAACTGCTGCTGCGGCAGGTAAGGAGGCTTTTCTCCAAGTAGAAAGGTCTCCCGCCATGATTTCTCTTTTTATCTCAAGGCCAACGACAAAAAAGAAAATAGCCATTAAGCCATCATTGATCCAATGGTGCAAGTCTTTATCGATTACATTGTCACCAAAACCTACCTTGAAATGCGTTTCCCACAGATGATGATAGCTTTCGGCAAAAGGAGAGTTTACCCATATTAAAGCCACTATAACAGCTAAGAAGAGTAGTATACCAGAAACCGGTTTATTTCTAAGCAGATTGTCGACCGGAGCAAGTATTCGCTCAATAGGGTAAATTTTTTCACGATTAATATTCTTCCTTTCTTCTTCAGTCATTGGCTCTTTTTGTTTCTATTCTATAAATCGGAAAGCGATTTACAGTAGACTCATAATATGGGCTTAGTTTATAAATAAAATACAATTGTGCAAAGTTATTTTTTCTTAAAAGGCTATCTTCTTGTTTGGCCTTTTTAAATTTAGCTCTGATTTCAGGGTTATTGGCTAAAATTTCTTTGGCTTTAGGTTCGAATGCATAATCTGAAAACCACTCTTTTTGTTGCAGAATGCCATCAAAAAAATTCCAAGCAAAGAAACCATCTACGCTTTGAGGTTCTAATACATGAACTAGATAATTATCGGCCTCTTGCCCGGTAGAAACAACGTAATCACCTTCGAATAGTTGAAGGCTGTCTTTTTCTTTTGAAACACTAATGTCATAATGAAGGTAATGGCCTTCATAAGCTTTATCTAAGGTTTTATAATTTTCTATTTTATAGTATGAAAGATAAACTACTTGGTCCTTTTCTAATCGACTCATTTTTACTCCATTCCACTTTAGCCTTTCAATTACTTTTCGATAGGCCTGAGGAATTACATAAGCCTGTGGTTTCTTAATTCGTGTTCTTGACTGGTAGCGACCATAAAAGGGAATTGTTTTTTCATAGGGTTTTGATTGGTCATAGAAGTGCATTTCGTTAGCAGTGATCTCGCTTATTTTTTTAGCTCTTTCATAACCTTTAAAGTTAATTTGCCTGTAGGACGAGCTGTCTAATTTCCAGTCAATTGATTGAAATTTCTCCTCTCTACTCGCTGTTTTAGCTGCTTTTCTAGCGGCTTTTATTTGGGCTTTGTGCTTAGCTGTGTGATTTAGTAATGTTTTTAGAAAAGCATAGGTGTGATTCACTCTTGCTTCATAAGGTTTAAAAACATGAGCTTCCGTTATAAAACCCAAACTGTGATGCAAGGCTGTGTAACCGGTGGAATATCTAGGAGTCTCTAAGAATGCTTTTATCCCATCTTTGGGGTCTTGCTTAATCGGGTAAACATAAGGCGTCATTTCTTTTTTCTCCGCTTTCATGGCTTTAAAAAGCTGCGGAACGAATATGTTTGTTTGAAATTGAGCTAAGCTTGCTTGCAACTTATCTTCTTGACTGCTGATTAAAGTTAAAGTGTATTGGTGATCTGATCCGTTTGTAGTATGCGTTTCTGCATAAACGTCAGGGCTCCATTTGTGATACATTTGGTTGAATGAAGCAGCATTTTTAGAATCACATTTAATAAAGTCTCTATTTAGGTCAAGGTTTTTAGCGTTACCTCTAAAGCCATATGCTTCCGGTCCATTTTGATTCGCTCGGGAAAAACTACCACGGTTAAGCATACCCCCGATATTATAGGCCGGTATAACAAGTACCACAACATCGTCAAGCAATTGATGCAGTTCACTTTCTGCTTTTAGTAACTCTTTCACTAGTAAAAGAGAGGCATCTATTCCGCATGCCTCTCCGGGGTGTATCCCATTGTTAATAAGTAAAACTGCCTTTTGACTCGCTTTGATAGCGCTAACATCAAAGCTTTGACTTTTATCAATGATTAAGAGTTGCAAGGGCTTTCCAACATCGGCTGTTCCAAAGTCGATAAGTTTGGCCATTTTATGGTCTGTGTCAACTTTGCGGTATTCCTTAATAAGCGATCCATAATCGAGGGTTTTGTTGCCTCTAAATGGTCCGCTTTGCGATTGGGCATCTGTGCATGTAACAAAGAAGAACAACAGGAAGCCTACAAGCCGAATTGCTTTCAATTACCTGATAATAAATTTTTGATTTGCGATCCTTTCCCCATTTTTAAATAAGCCTAAAACATAGGTGCCACTTAATAAACTTTGCGTAGGCAGCATCAGTTGCTCAACTTCGGCTTGTGTCTGTTGCTCAAGCATTGCCTTTCCTTCTAGGGTATATATCACAAAGTGGTCGGGTTTAATGTTCTTATCAAACTGTAACATTAAAAGACTTCCCTGTTTCATGGGGTTAGGGAAGAGCTTGAAATTGAACTTAGGCAACTTAGTGTTATTGATTCCGGTATTAATTGGATTTACGTCTATGTAATCAGCTCGATCTAAGGTATCCACTCCTTGGTTGTTCTGAACAATCAATTGAACATCATAGCTTCCAGTGTCAGTAAAAACTACCACTGGGTTTTGCGATGTAGCCGAAGTGCCATTCACATATTGATAAGTGGA
Source organism: Vicingaceae bacterium (assembly GCA_040220135.1). Taxonomy (GTDB): domain Bacteria; phylum Bacteroidota; class Bacteroidia; order Flavobacteriales_E; family Vicingaceae; genus CAJXMH01. The sequence goes on along the minus strand of JAVJTT010000009.1, from coordinate 344,291 downwards.
TGGACTTATCGACCAATTGTTTTGAATTGGACTAATGCTTATTGAAGTATTGTTGAAGAAGACGGTGTCGTTTACCTCTATGGCAGTAGTGTCGGCATTAAAGAGCGCTAAAGGTGCAAAAAGTGAAGGCACGTTTCTAACGCTATCTCTGTACTGAACATTAGTGGGTATAAAAACACCGGCCACCACATTGCCACTAACGGTTACTACCGGAAATTGCATTTGGTTACTAAGCCATTTGTATTCTCTCGTATGAGAATTGAAGCCAAAGTTGTTGCCTCCAAAGCTAACCGTGTCGTAAGAAACTACATCTGTCTTCACCTTTAGGGTGTTGAAAGTGCCATAGGGAGTAACCATGGTGCCCCAAGCTTCTACTTCATTAATTCGATAACCATTTGACCCATAGTAAGCACCAATTAAGGAATTGTTGTATGCAAAGTCAAAGGTTGAGCTGTCTCGGTCTAAATAGTTTAGTGGAAATTGATATACTTCGTCTTTGTCAGTAAAAGCAGGCGCAATTGTTAAAACTGGTGGAAATGGAAAGCTTAATCCGGTAGGCACGCTAGCTGCTCTATAGTCCTTTGCATATTCAGCTGTGCTGTTGTCAAAGAAATCATAAACATCATAAAGGTTAACTAAGCCACCTAATGCTAAGGTGTCAGCAATTTTTAGCCCGATGCGGTTGCTAACTTGCGCGGAATAAGGGGTGTTGGCTGAGGCAAAATACTGTTCTACGTTTTGTCTTTGTGCTTGTAAGCTGTTAAAGTTCCACTGCTGGTTTGGCCCTGTGCTTTGAAAGCCCAATAAAACAGCGGTGTCTAAAGTACCAATGCTATACCTAAAAGTGTCTCCAGCCTGTGGCATATCATTAGTAGTAATGCTGATTTGGGCATTTACGGCAATTGAAAAAGTCAGAAAAAGGAAACTGAGGAGTGTTTTCATAGCAGAGGGTTATGATCTTTTTACAAGCTGAAAATTAACCATTTATCGCCTCAACTTCTTTGATTTCGCCAGGTAACATTTCCTTCAACATATTTTCAATTCCGGCTTTCAAGGTCATGGTTGATGAAGGACATCCACTACAAGCTCCTTTTAAAACGACACTTACTTTTCCTTCCTCGTAAGAATGAAAGTGAATAGCTCCACCATCACTTTCTACTGCCGGTTTGATATACTCATCGAGAATGTCTGCTATTTTAGCATCAATTCCTTCTAGTGAGTCTCTTTTGGGAGTTTTGACTCCACTAGCTTTCCCTTCCTGTGGATCTTTATCAAGAGCCGAGGTTTTTATTACCACCCCATCACCGTTTAAAAACTCAGCTAAAAAGTCTCTCAGTTGATGAATCACATCTTCCCATTCGATAATGTCTGTTTTAGTAATGGCCACAAAGTTGCTGGCTATAAACACTTTAGAAATAAAGGGAAAGTTTAATAAGCGTTCTGCAAGAGGTGAGTTGCTTAAGTCATCTTCTAAACCGTATTCATAAACTTGTCCATCAACCACTAAGTAGCGGTTCGATACAAATTTCATGGTGACCGGATTTGGGGTGCTTTCGGCGTATATGTTATGGGGTGCTAAGGCTTTCTCCATGGATCTGTTTTTTTGCAAAGTTAACTAAGATATGATGATTAGATTTGTTCTTACACACTTACAAATGTTTTACTTATGGCTTTGTTCAAATCTGTTAGAGATAAAAGTCCTCAATATGGTGACAACTGCTTCTTTGCTGAGAATGCAACCCTAATCGGCGAAGTTGAAATGGGCAATGACTGCAGTGTTTGGTTTAACGCAGTAGTTCGAGGCGATGTGCATTATATAAAGATGGGAAACCGTGTGAATGTTCAAGATGGAGCGGTTATTCACGCTACTTATCAAAAGGCCCCTACCACTATTGGCAATAATGTATCCATTGGGCATAATGCCATTGTGCATGGCTGCACAATAGAAGATAATGTGCTCATTGGCATGGGTAGTATTGTGATGGATCACGCAGTGGTGGAAGAAGGATCAATTGTAGCTGCAGGAGCAGTTGTTCTCGCCAATACAAGGGTAGAAGCAGGTTTTATTTATGCAGGTGTTCCCGCGAAAAAAGTAAAGTCGGTGAGCCAAGATTTAAGTGAAGGCGAAATTCAGCGGATTGCGAATAACTATGTGAAGTATGCAGATTGGTTCAAAGAGTAATGCCAAATTTAATTAGCTCCAAATACTTCCTTTCTCCAGTTTTACTTTTTCACCAAAAAAGAAACGAGTGCTTTTTTCAAAAGATTGGGTAAAATCAGAAACAAAAAAGTGATGTTCGGGGTCAGATTTCATTCGGCAGAGCCCTTTCTCTGACAGGGTAGATTTAACCAATTGGGCCACTTCTTCTGCTGGATCGATGACTCTGACCTGATTCTGATAATAAGCAGCAATTTGCTTTTTGATCAAAGGGTAGTGGGTGCAGGCCAATACAATATGGCTAATTTGTTTTAAGCAGTTTTCTCCTAAATAGGAGTCAATCACCGCTTGGCTTATTCGATCATCAATGAACCCTTCTTCAATCATCGGGCAAAGCAGCGGGGTAGCTAATGCTGAGACTTCTAAATTTTGATATAGAGATTTTATTTTCCGTGGATATACCTTTGAGTTGATGGTGCCTTTTGTGCCTATCACACCAATCTTATGCTTTTCATTTTTCAATGTTTTTAGAGATTCTATAATCGGATCAACTACATTTAAAACAATGGCTCGATTTCCAATTACTCGTTTTACTTCTTCAAAAGCAATGGAAGAAGCGGTATGGCAAGCCATAACAATAACCTTGGCCTTTTTCTCAAGCAGGAACTTGGCAATTTCTACCGAGTAATGTTTGATAGAGTATGGTTCTTTGTCTCCATAGGGTAAATGAGCTGTATCACCAAAGTAAAGCAATTGTTCGTTTGGCAAAAGTTCTTTAATGGCATGGGCAACAGTAAGGCCGCCAATACCGCTATCAAAAATCCCTATGGGTTGCTCGTCTTTTAACATAACACAAAAAAAAGCACACGTCTTAGACGTATGCTTTGCAATTTATTTAATATGCTTGGTATAAAACTAAAGTAATCCTAATTTTTTCTTCACCATGGGCATAATGTTATCAGAGTCTTTTTGGTATAAAAGAACTCCAACACCTGAGTCAAAAATATAGGTGTAGCCATTTTCTTTGGCCACTTCTTCAATAGCATCTCTCGCTTTTTCGATTACAGGCTGTAAAAGCTTTTCTTCTTTAGCTTGTAGGTCTTTTTGTGCTGATTGCTGAAACTTGTTGATGCGCTCTTCCAAGTTTGTGATCTCTTGAATTTTATCTTGACGGATGGCATCTGTCATAGTAGCTTCTTTTGACTGATAAGTCTGCACCTTGGCTTGGTATTCTTTTGTCATGGTGCCCATTTGGGACTCTAATTCTTGAGCATAATTTTTAATGTCTTCTTCGATTTGAGCTCTTTCTGGCATTGCCTGTAACAGCTCGTTCGAATTAATATGTCCTAGTTTCTGAGCGAATGCAGTGGTGCTAGCTAGGGTAGCGAATATGAGAATTAACTTTTTCATCTTTTTTGTTTTTATGGTTATTGACTGATTAAATGCGAATTAATTATATATTTATTTATCGATCTTCTCCAGGTTTATAGCCCATTCTTCTAAGTATATCGTCACTCTTATCGTATTTGGGGTTGGTGTAAACCATGGTAAGCCCTCTACTTGCTTTATCAAAAATGATGCTATACCTTCCAATGTTAGCTGTTTCTTGTACCGCTTTGTAGATTTTTTCTTGAATGGGTTTTATAAGCTCTTTGCGTTTCTTAAAGAGTTCACCTTCAACTCCAAACTTTTCTTTTTTGAACTTTCGAGCTTCGTCTTCCATTTCAATGATTTCTTCTCTGCGCTTATTTTTCATTTTCTCGGTCAACAAAATCTCTTCCGCTTCAAAGTCTTTGTACATTTTATCAATTGACTCATACTTTCGATCTATTTGCTCTTGCCATTGCTCCGACAAGGCGTCTAGTTGCTTTTGCGCTTCTTCATATTCCGGAATGTTTTTTAAAATATACTCCGAATCGATGTATGCAAACTTCTGTGCTTGCAAGGATATCAAAGAGATTGCGAAGAAAATAAAAAATATTAGCTTTTTCATTATTATTCTTTTATGATTTACCAGCCACCAATATTACCTCCAATGGTGAAGTGAAATTCAGTTCTTTGATTCGGATCTGTTCTTCCCGGAACATCGTCGAACCTATATCCCCAGTCTAAACCAAGTAAACCAAAGAATGGCATGTAAATTCGAACTCCTACTCCGGCAGACCGGCGAACTTCAAAAGGTGAAAATTCACTGAAGTCAAACCATGAATTACCAGCCTCTGCAAAAGCTAGGCCATAAATTGTAGCAGTAGGATTTAAAGAGAAAGGATAACGCACTTCCATGGTGTATTTACTAACCATAGTAGCGCCAACTCGAGGCGATAAAATTCGGTCTCCATAACCTCTTAAGGCAATGATCTCACTACCATCTAGGTTAAAGCCACTTAACCCATCACCTCCTAAATAAAAACGTTCGAATGGAGATTGACCTAAGGCTTCATTGTAAGATCCTAAGTAACCAAATCCGACTTTACTATTTAACACTAATTTACCAGTTAGGGTGGTAAACCAAGAGGAGTTGAATTTCCATTTGTGGAACTCAATGAACTTAAATCGCTCTTGGTTACTCAGGTCGTCATAGTTGTCTTCCTCATCAAAAAGAGAGTAAGGAGGAGTAAATTGTAACGATATTGAGGTATTGGATCCCCTCTTAGGGTAAATGGGAGCGTCAACCGAATTTCTAGAGAATGTAGTTCTAAAACTAAGGTTGTGAGCATAACCGCTTCGGAAAATGAAATTCCCCCAATTACTTAGGTCATAATATTGGTAGCTTATTTCATTGTAAATCTGGAAAAAGTCATCTGGCCAATTCAACCTCCTTCCTAAACCAATGGAGGACCCCCAAATGCCCAAAAACTGTCGGTTTGGATTTTTTATTTCCTCGCCTTCACTGTTTGTGACGAACTTAGGTGCACCGTTGGTTTGTTGAGAATAGTAGGCACTTACGCTTAAACTGTTCGGCTTTCTTCCTCCTAGCCAGGGCTCGGTAAATGAGATGTTATAAGATTGAAAAAACTGTCCATTTGTTTGCGCACGCAAGCTAAGTTGTTGGCCATCTCCTGAAGGCAAAGGTCGCCAAGCTTCTTTTTTAAAGAATTTGCGAGCAGAAAAATTGTTGAATCGCAAGCCTAAACTACCTACAACTCGGCCGCCGCCCCAACCACCAGACAGCTCAACTTGGTCAGAAGGTTGTTCTTCTACTACATATTCAATATCAACCGTACCACTAGCTTGGTCGGGCACCGGATTAACGCCCAGTTTTTCTTGATTGAAATATCCTAGCTGCATTAATTCCCGTTGACTCCGAATAATATCTGAACGACTAAAAAGTTGTCCGGGGTAGGTTCTAATCTCTCGACGAATTACATGGTCGTTTGTTTTGGTATTCCCTACGATGGTGATTTCATCAATTCGGGCTTGCTTGCCCTCTCTTAGGCGAATTTCAAAATCTATGGTGTCGCCTTTTACTTCTGTTTCTACTACATTGGGCTGGAAAAACAGATAGCCATCATCCAAATATAGTGAGCTAATATCCCTGCCGTTGGGGTCTTGGTATATCCTTTGGTCTAAGAGATCTTGGTTGTAAATGTCACCCTTTTCAATATTCAGAATTCGGTTTAGTTCCTCATCTGTGAACTTGGTGTTTCCAATCCACTTTATAGTTCCAAATCGATATTGCTTTCCTTCTTTTATGGTCATTTCAATGCTCACTCTTTTTTTGCTCACCTGGTAAACTGTGTCGCTAATTATTCGAGCATCGCGATAGCCTTTTGCATTGTATTTGGCGATGAGGTTATTTTTATCATCTTCATAATCATCGCGGATGAATTTAGAGGGTTTGAAAATTCGTATAAAGCGCTTTCTTTTGGTGTTTTTAAGCGCTTTTCGGACTTGTTTTTCGGATAGAATTGTATTGCCTTTGATAAGGATATCTTGAATTTTAACCCTCCTTTTTTTGTCTACTTCAATAGTGATGATTGAGCTATTGCTTAGATTAGTATCAAGTTCTTCAATGATATTAACCTCAGTATTAAAATATCCTTTGTCAACAAAATAAGCCCTTACCTTTCTTCTGGTCTGTTCAATTAAGTTCGGGGTAATTACCTTACCTCTAATGAGTCGAATGTCTTCTCTTAATGTTTCTTGTTTACCCTTTTTAACCCCTTTAAAGCGAAATTTTGAAAGCCGAGGACGTTCTTGCACATCAATATTCAGGAAGATCAAATCACCCCGAACTTCTTTCGCTGTGATGGAAATGTTGGTAAAAAGTTTTTGCTCCCATAAATTTTTTATGGCCTCAGCTATATCTTCGCCAGGCACTTCAATTTCCTTTCCAACTTGTAGGCCAGCAATTGCTTTCAAGGCTGAGTGATCAAGGTTTTTTGTTCCGGTTACCGTAACTTCTCCTATTTCATAGGTTCGCGGAGAACTATAATCTAAAGCCTCAAGAGCTGGGTCTATGGTGATTTGGCCGCTCAAGAAAGTTGAGGAGCTAAGCAAAGCCAATAAAAATATGGGGTATAGGTATTTATGCATTTTTGGAGTTCTCCACAATTTGCTCACTGGTTTTGCCAAATCTTCTTTCACGTTTATTGTAGTCCTCAATCGCTTCGATTAAATCTTCTTTTCGGAATTCGGGCCATAATTTTGAAGTAAAGTATAATTCCGAATAGGCCAATTGCCACAAAAGAAAATTGCTGATTCTGTGTTCTCCACTGGTTCTAATGAGTAATTCCGGATCGGGAATGTTTTTAGTACAAAGGTAGTTGCTAAAAAGTGCTTCGTTTACATCTTCCTCTTTGATTGACTGTGACTTAACATCATTTAACAGCTCTTTGACGGCATTCAAAATTTCCCACTTTGAACTATAACTCAAGGCTAGTACCAAAGTCATCCCATTGTTTTTGGAGGTTTGATCAATGGCTTTGTTCAATTCTTTGTAGCAGTTTCCCGGTAAATTTTTTAAATCACCTATGGCCATCAACCTAATGTTATTTTTATTTAGCGTTTTCGTTTCTTTTGCAATTGTGCTAACCAATAACTGCATCAAAGCGGTTACTTCTGCTTTTGGTCGGTTCCAGTTTTCTGTAGAAAATGCATAAAGTGTGAGGTACTTAACTCCTAGCTCAGCTGCTCCTTCTGTGACACTTCTTACAGACTTAACCCCATTTTTATGACCGAACACTCGGGCTTTTCCGTGTTTTTTAGCCCATCTGCCATTGCCATCCATAATCACGGCAATGTGTTCTGGAATGTTAAGGTGAGTGTAATTTTCAACCGCCATAGGTCATTTTTTTGAGGGGGGCAAATATCAGATTATTCAACTGATTTTAAAAATTATAAGCAGGGCATGGACCTTTGTCTGAAAGCTGGTAAGTAAGCATGAAAGCGCTAATTGCATACCAATCGTTATCATAGTCTTTTCCTTGTTCGTATAAATCTAAAAATCGGTTGGGTAAACCGTCTATGTTGTCATCTGACGTTTTTCGAAAACCCCATTCAAAACTAAGGTTTAACTTTCTTCCCAAACTAAGCTTTAGGCCGGCCCCAAAAGGAAAAGCTATCTTGGTGCTGGCGCTTTCATCTGCCTCTGGCACTTCATTTCCTTGAATTAGAATTGAAGGTTTGCTTCGATAAACACTTATGCCAACAAATAAATAGGGGCTAAAAAAGTGATCTCTGCTGCCCATTTCGTAGGGTAGAAAATTAAACTCTATGTTAGTGGCAAACTCTGTGAGTTCATTTTCAAATTCGGCCTGTCGTGCAAGGTTAAATGCAAGTTCAGCATTTTCGTCTTGGGCTTGTAAGTTTGTTCTGAGAAGCGTTGTCTTTAAACTGTACCTTTTATTCAAGTTGTATCGGAATGCTGCCCCGTAAGTGAAGTTTCCAATGCCATTCCCGTAATGAGTGGTGGGGTTCAACTCACCCAAGTAATAGGAGCGTCCGAGAAGTATTCCAAATTCAGTTGTTTTTTGGCCGTGCAAAGCAAGACTGAAGAAAGCACAAAATAAAGGGAGCAAGAAATGCTTCATGCGCATGGTAACGAGAACTTTTGAGAAATAGTATTAGAATTTTGGACGACTTCTTCTTCGTCTGGCTATCTTCCTGGCAACGGTGATCATGCCAGTCATAAAGGCATCATTGTCAGAGGGGTCTCCACGTTGTTGATCAATAAGTTGATTTGTCTTTGGGATGCCCACTTCAGTATCTTCATATATATTTGGATCAGATAGTTCTGCTGCACGTTTAGCTTCAGCGTCACTAAAGCCTTCATTTAATCTACCTTGATAGAGTCGATCTCTGCCGTAATAATCTGTGCTGACATCATCGATATAGTCAGTAAAGGTCATACGCATTGTAAATTCTACATTTACTTGCCAATACCGATCAAGAGACTTTCCAACTCCAACGCCATAAGGCACTGTAAAGGTGAAACGACTGTATTTATCGTCTTCGCCCTCTAAGCCTTGCCCTTCGGTTCCAAGCGGCTGTAAAGCAACCCATTGGCCTTGGTATTCAGCTTTTGGATTAAAGTACATTCCTCCTATTCCTGCAAATAAGTACAAGTCAAGGTTTAACCCCCTTCTACCTCTAACCCCTCTAAGTCTATATAAGTTACCTCTTGCATTTTGAAAGAGGTAAAATTCAGCCATAACATTAAGGTCTAAAAACCCAGAGCGGAAAGAAAGGTTTCTACCTCTTCTGAAAATTTCCTCGGTGTGTTTATCATCACCTTTCAAAATGCCCCATGTAAGATTAGAGCGAAGAAAGAAATAACTATTAACTTGATAGCGGTAGCCTATCATTAAAGAAGGTCTAGTCGAAATAAGGTCTAAATCAACCACTCCATCTCTTCCAATGTCATTCGCTCCGCCTAGCTCGCCCAAAAAATTAGTGACACCAACTCCACCTATGACTTGTCTTCTAAAACGTTTCCAGCGTTGGGCATCCGCCATAGAAGGCAGCAATATCAAAAAGGCAAGTATGGCAATAAAGTTTTTCATTTCATCTAAATAGCGATGTGGCGCAAATATAATGAGTTTCCCTTAATCTTCAACAGCTTATGATGTTAAGTTACTTGTTACGTTTATCTAAGCCCCAATTCAGTTTTGCTTTTAAGCTGTTTATGAAATTGTTTTTATCAATCTGTACAAGAGATATTTGATGGTCAGCCTTTTGTATCGTGAGCTCTTCAAAGTTTTGAAGCTCTTCAGACCGGGAGTCTAAAGCCACTAAATTTCTTTCTGCTCTGCCTTCAACTTTTATTTTTAAAACTGACTGATCATCAATTACCATCGGCCTAACATTTAAATTGTGGGGGGCAATTGGTGTAATTACAAAGTTGCCACTTCCAGGCATTAAAATTGGACCACCACAACTCAGCGAATAGGCAGTAGATCCGGTGGCGGTGGATATAATTAGTCCATCTGTCCAATAGGTGTTTAGTGGCTCCTCATCTAATTTAACATCGATAGAAATCATGGAAGAACTATCTCTTTTCAAGATGCTAATTTCGTTCAAGGCATAATTGTTGGCTCCAAAAAGCTTTGATGAGCTTTTCATCTGCAATAAGCTTCTTTTCTCAATGTGAAACATGTCTTCTCTTAAACAATCAATCGCGTGCTCAATCTTGCTAGTTGGGGTATTGGAGAGAAATCCCAATCTACCGGTATTAATCCCTAAAATAGGAATCTCTAAGTCTCTTACTAACAAAATAGTATCTAAGAAAGTGCCATCTCCTCCAATGCTGATCATAAAATCAAAACTCTTATCTAAGTCTTGGTGCGACTTAAAAAAGTTACCCTGCTCTCCTTTTAGAATGCCGTGTTTGTCTAAGTCATGCCTTAAGCTTTCGTGGTAAAAAACATTATCTCCTCGTCTTGAGAGTGATTGCAGCAATTTAGAAATGCTATCTGCATGCTCATCTTTTATACTTTTACCGTAGAGCGCTACTTTCATAGAGGTTAGATTGGAGCAACAAAGTGAAGAAAAAAACCGCTCTCTCCAAACTTATTAATGGAGAATTCACTTCTAATCACCGTATCGTAGTAGGTTACAAAGTCTAAGCTAATTCCCAAGCCATATTGCACTTCATTGGCAAGATCATTTTGCGGAAAGCCTATGTTATCTTCTACGTATCCAATGTCTGAAAAAAGGCCCAAATAAAAAGCATAATGGAATTTGTTGAAACGACTTACTGGCACAAAGTCGAGTTGCATGGAGTTTGGCTTTACCAATTGATAGCGTAATTGGGCCTTGGCTAAGCCGATGTTTTGACCATCAATTACGTAGTATTCATAAGAGCGAATATTAAAACTTGAGCTATAGCCCAAGCCATTTTGGAGCAAGTAGGGTTGATTGTTGTTAGCAGCGATAACTCCCCGTATGCTGCTCGAAAAGTAAAAGCGCTTCTGTAAGTCCCAAAACTTCTTAGCTTGAAACTGAAAATTGGTGAGGTCTACCTCACTTCCCAATAAACCTAACCCATATTTTCTAAGGCTTACACTTAAATAATTACCAATTAAAGGGTAGTTTCTTGAATCTCTGTTATCGTGTGTGAAATTATAGTAAAGACTAATAAATTGAGATTCCACTTGATTTCTACCCAGGTAATTGGGATTCAGCTCTGCTACCGTATCAACGATTGAGTTAAAGTCATACTCAAAGCCGAGGGTATGCTGATTGAAAATCGCACCTCGATATGTATAATCAACACCGGCTGCGTAGTTTCTTACTGCATCTTGATCTTCATCTTTGTACTGTAGCCTTTCATTAGCCAAAGTGGTGTACACAATTTCATCCCGTCGATTGTATGAAAATTTAAATTTTAAACCGCTTTTTTGACTTTTATTTATGTAGGGCACTTCGTATTGCAATCGGAATCGCTCTGTAAAACCAAATTGAGCAATCAGGCTTAGTTTTTCTTTTCGACCACGAAAGTTATTTCGAACCAACAACCCACCATAATTGATTCGAGAGAAATCCTTGTCTTTCCACCAGGTATTAAAATTATTATCGTCTATTTCAAAAATGGGAAGGGGGAAAGTATACCAGCGTTCTTCTACTTGTATGACAATAAAAACCTCTCTTGGGTCAAGCAAGGCATAATCTATTTTTACAAAGTTAAATAAGGAGGTGTTCAATAAGTTTTTCTTCGACTGAATCAGTGCCTCAATAAAAGCCTCATTTTCTAAGGTATCACTTTTGGAGAATGTAAGTTCTCGTAGAATAATTTGCGATTTGGTAACCTGATTGCCAACAATTTGAATGTTGTGGATCACCTTATCCGGACTTTCATACATGCTGCTGTCTCTTGCTACCGGGTTTATCTTGAAAGCTTGTCCGGAACAAAGGATAAATGAGAAAAACCCCAAGCAGAAAAAAAATAGCCTGGGCATATGCTACATATTGAGGTAGTGTAAAAAGGCGTCGTATCGCCTTTTCATATCATCTTCCATTTCACTCTTATGAAAAGAGGCCACAACAGCATAATTGTACCTTTCAAAGGTTTGAATAATTGCTGATAGATCAGTACGGTTGATCTTGATTGTTACGTCCATTTTATTGGAGTCATCGTGAGTGGCTATGTATGAGCTTAAAATTTTGGCACCATTACTTTCTACAATGTTCGATATTTCTGAAAGCGTGTAGTCGTTCACATTCATCTCTAAGGTAATGATTCCACCTGGGTCTTTCATGGCACCCAAATTCGAAATCTTTTCTACTAATGTGTTCAAGCAAATTGCACCAATATATTGTTTGTCATCACTAATTACTGGTAAAATGCTAAGTTGTTGACCCGCCATTTTTCCAATTACTTCGTAAATGTGCTCATATTCGGTAACAAAGATTCTATTCCTTTCTGCCTGTGCTTCCTTAATACTGATAGAAGAGTCATCAACGTCCAATAAATCACCTTCAGAAATTAATCCTTGATAAGTAGATCCAACCACCAAGGGTATTTCTGTAAGTTTAAATTCTTCCATCCACCCAAGAGCCTTTTCTACACTATCGCTTGGTTTTAAGGCAGGAATCTCTTCGCTTATTAAATCCTTTGCTAACATCTTTCTCTTTAGCTTGTTGACTTATTGAATAAACCTAATTTTGAAGGCTATCTTACAATATTACTCAATAAAATATGAGCCGTTTAAGTGTAAATATCAATAAAGTTGCCACACTTCGAAATGCACGTGGAGGCAATGTTCCAAATGTTCTACAAGTGGCCCTTGATTGTGAGCGATTTGGCGCGGAGGGGATTACTGTTCACCCTCGTCCTGATGAAAGACATATAAAATATCAAGATGTTTATGACTTAAGCAAAGTTTTGCAAACGGAGTTCAACATTGAAGGCTACCCCAATCAAAGGTTTATTGAGATGGTATTAGAGGTAAAACCGGCGCAAGTTACTTTGGTGCCAGATCCGCCGGGGGTTTTAACTTCAAATGCCGGTTGGGATGTAATTGGTAAAAGGGATTTCCTTAGGCCTATTATTGAAGAATTTAAAAATGCCGGCATCCGGACATCCATTTTTATGGAAACGGATACTGAGCAAATTAAAGCAACTGCAGATACCGGGGTTGATCGCATAGAGTTGTACACCGGTCCCTATGCGGAACAGTATGCAGGAAATGCATCAAAAGCCATTGCTCCTTATGAAAAAGCAGCTGCTATAGTCGATGAAGTGGGCGTGGGAGTGAATGCCGGCCATGATCTAGATTTGAATAATTTAAAATATTTTAGAGAAAACATTAGCGGCCTATTGGAGGTTTCTATCGGGCATGCCTTAGTAGCAGATGCCTTGTATTACGGACTTGAAAATACCATTCAGCTTTATTTGAGAGAATTGAATTGGTCGCATAAAGAAGTATAAATGGAAAGTGTAGCATTAAACTATAAGAAGTTAGGCGAAGGCGAACCTTTGATCATCCTTCACGGCTTGTTTGGCTCTTTAGATAACTGGATGACCTTGGCTAAAAAATGGGCCGAAAAGTATGAGGTTTGGCTAGTTGATCAACGAAACCATGGCAAATCACCCCATACCGATCAGCACTCCTATAGCCTTATGGCAGAAGACTTACTTCAGTTTTTGAAAGAACACAATATAGAGAAAGCCAATGTTTTGGGACATTCCATGGGAGGGAAGACCGCCATGGAATTTGCCATGCAGCATCCGGATAAGGTTGATAAGTTAATTGTAGTGGATATAGCTCCGGTTTCTTATGAAGTGCATCATTGGCGCATTATTAATGCTCTAGAAAGTGTTGACTTGAAGGCCATAACATCAAGAAAAGAGGCTGAACAGCAATTAGCCAAAAAAATTGAAGAGCAAGGAGTCCGGTTGTTTTTATTGAAGAACTTAGATCGTCTAGGCGAAGGAGAATACCAATGGAAGTTCAATCTTCATCTCTTAAAAGAAGAAATTGTGCCGATAAGCGAATGGGCCATCAGCGAAGGTGAGTTTGTAAAGAAAACCTTGTTTATCAAAGGCGAAAATTCAAATTACATACTAGCAGAATACGGAGCAGCGATAGCAAAAAAATTCCCAAATTACCAAGTCGAAGAAATTGAAAAGGCAGGACATTGGGTGCATGCAGAAGCTCCCAAGGCTTTTTTTGAAATCGTAAATCAGTTCTTGGAAAAATAATTTAGCAAAGATTAAGTTTAGACTTAATCTAAATTGTGTGTCATTTCACTATTTTTATGCTTTGCATCAACCATGTCTAAGAAACTCGTTATCATACCTACATATAATGAGTTAGAGAATATCCAAAAAATCATCGAAAAGGTTTTTTCTCTATCGGAAGACTTTCATCTTCTAATTGTTGATGATGGTTCACCGGATGGTACGGCTGAAATTGTAAAAAGCTTACAACCTAAACACCAAGGGAAACTGCACATTGAAGAAAGGGAAGGGAAGCAAGGTTTGGGAACCGCTTACATTCACGGCTTTAATTGGGGGTTAAAGAACAACTATGACTTTTTGTTTGAAATGGATGCAGACTTTAGCCACAATCCAGATGACCTTTCACGTTTGTTGGAGGCTTGTGAAAAAGACGGTAATGATGTAGCCATCGGTTCACGCTATGCTACCGGGGTGAACGTTGTGAATTGGCCCATGGGAAGGGTGCTGATGTCTTACTATGCTTCGGTCTATGTTCGCTTTATTACTGGAATGCCCTTTCACGATTCAACGGCGGGTTTTAAGTGTTACCGAGCATCAGTATTGCGAGCAATTAAGTTGGAAGAAATTAAATTTAAAGGCTACGCTTTTCAAATTGAAATGAAGTTTAAAGCCTGGAAATACGGCTTCAAGGTAGTCGAAGTGCCAATCATCTTTACCGACCGTCAAGAAGGTACTAGTAAAATGAGTACCGGCATTTTTAAAGAAGCTTTTTTTGGAGTCATCTTTTTAAGACTTTCCTCTTTATTTAAGTCCTATAAAAGAGCCTAGTATTATGAGGCAACAAGCTTACCTAAGTTTATTGATTATTGTCAGTGTGTTTCTTTATGCTTGCCAAGAAGAGGAGAAGAAGCCAGATTATTTATTAGAAGAAGATCGCTTTGTTGAAGTGTTAACGGAATTTCAATTAGCCGAGGCGGTGGTTCGATTGGGGTATCATCGAACCAAAGATAGCATGTACTACAACGACAGTATTTATCAAGCTGTTTTTCAAAAAGTAAACCTTAGTGAAGCCGAATTCGATAGCAATTACCATTACTACTTAGAACGGCCAAAAGAGCTCGAGAAAATCTATGAAAAAGTAATTACCAATCTAAGTCAAAGAACCGCAGAGCTAGAAAAAGTAAAAGAAAAGAAACAAAGTCAAGCAGACTCTTTACGGTAAATCTTACAGGCCTGCTCAATGCTTTCTTCAATTGGTTCAAATTCAAAGTTTAACTTGTTTTTTATGTGAGCGGCAGAATAGCATTTTTGCTTAAATGCAGTTTGCAAAGACTCTCGGGTGAGCATGGGTTTTGTGCCGCTCAGTAAAGCTCTAATCTGATCAAGGTACATCATCAGCTTTGCCGCCTTTTTGTTCACTTTAATTGAGGGTAACTTCTTACCGAATTGTTGAGCAATTAAACCCATTATGCTTTGAAAGCTCAGGTTTTCCGAAACCAATACAAAGCGTTCGCCTTCTATTTCTGATTCCATAAGTAACTTCATGACTTTGACCACATCTTTAACCCCTACAAACCCATTTGAGCCAGGAGGGTAAAAAAGCAAACCTTTTGAAGCCTTTTTAATAATGGTAGAACTGCTTTCTGTCCAATCGCCATAACCTAGAATTGTGGCAGGATTTACAATAACCACCGGTAGACCTTCTTGATTGGCTCGCCACACTTCATTTTCAGCGTAATATTTGCTAATGGAATAGTTTGAAGTTTCTGTGGTTTTTTGCCAAATAGTATCCTCATCGCTGCAGCTTTTATCTGGGTATTCACCTAAAGCGGCTACGGAGCTAACAAAACAAAATTTTTGCACTCCATACTCTAAAGAAAGGTTTGCTAGGTGGGCGGTGCCTTCCACGTTCACACGCATCATTTGCTCGGCATCTTTGGCAGAAAAGGATACTGTTGCCGCTGCATGGTAAACGATTTTTACTCCTTGCATCTGATCCTTCAAGCTGAAGTAGTCTAGTAAATCTGCCTTTTGCCAATCGATGGTTTTAAATTGTGAAAGCTTGTTTTCTGAAGCGAAAACCTTTTTGCATTTGCTGAGGCTTTCTTTATTTCGGTAAAGCGCACGAATACTGTTATTGGGGTCACTGCTGAGCTCCATTAAAAGGTGGCTTCCCACTAATCCTGTACCTCCGCTTACTAGAATCATACCATGTAAATAATAGCCCAAAAGTAGAACTATTGTAAGGAAAGCATAAGGTATTTAAGGGGCAAATTGTTTTCCAGTATTTTCAAGGTGCTAAAATTTAGACACAGCCCTTTAAACCCCTTATCTTTGCGGCTTAAATTTTAGCTATGGACTTGGTAAAAGAGCTCGAATGGAGAGGCATGGTGCATGACATGATGCCCGGAACGCAAGAACAATTGCAAAAAGAAATGACCACTGGTTATGTTGGCTTTGATCCCACGGCTGACTCCTTACATATTGGAAACCTAGTACCCATTATGATGCTGAGCCATTTGCAAAGAGCCGGGCATAAACCCATTGCTTTGGTAGGTGGAGCTACCGGTATGGTGGGTGATCCTTCTGGAAAGTCGGAAGAGCGGAATTTCTTATCGGAAGAAGTGCTGAAGCATAATCTGGAATGTCAGAAAAGGCAGCTCCAACGCTTTTTAGACTTTGATGCCTCAAAACCCAATGCAGCAAGCATTGTCAATAATTACGATTGGTTCAAAGATTTCTCATTTCTCGGCTTTTTAAGAGATGCCGGAAAGCACATTACGGTAAACTACATGATGGCCAAAGATTCGGTAAAAAAGCGAATGGAGACTGGTATTTCCTTTACGGAGTTTTCTTACCAGCTGATCCAAGGCTATGATTTTTATCACTTGCGCAAAGAGTACAATTGCTTGCTTCAAATGGGTGGCTCTGATCAATGGGGGAATATTGTAACCGGCACAGAGTTTATTCGCCGAAAGGCCGGAGGAGAAGCTTATGCTTTAACTTGCCCATTGGTTACTAAGGCCGATGGAAGTAAGTTTGGTAAATCTGAAGGAGGGAACGTTTGGCTAGACAAAAGTAAAACTTCACCTTACAAATTTTACCAATATTGGCTCAATTCATCTGATGAAGATGCCTCTAAATACATTCGGATTTTTACGTTTAAGGAAAAGGAAGAAATTGAAAGGTTGGAAGCAGAGCATCAAGAGGCACCCCACTTGCGCATTTTACAAAAAGCGTTAGCAGAAGATATAACAGCTCGAGTCCACAGCCAAGAAGACTTAGAGAACGCCCAAGCGGCTTCCAATATCTTATTTGGTAAATCAACAGCGGATGACCTCAAGAAACTTTCGGAAGATGATTTATTAAGCGTTTTTGAAGGTGTGCCACAAGCCAAAGTAAAGAAGAGCGAGCTAGAGGAAGGGGTGGAGATCATTCGCTTTGCTTCTGAGGTGGTAGGGGCCTTTTCTTCAAATGGAGAAGCCCGTCGGATGATCCAAAACAATGGTGTCTCTATCAATAAAGAGAAAGTAGGCTTGGAGAAGGTAGTCAGTAGTTCAGACTTACTTTTGGAGCGGTATTTGCTTCTTCAAAAAGGAAAAAAGAACTATTATCTTGTGCACCTTGAAGATTAAAATACCATACGTTTTATCCTGCTTGTTATTTTGCTTGATCAGCTTTTCGATTTCTGCTCAAGAGAAAAGCCGGATTGTCTTGGTTCCATTTGATCGTTTCGATTTTCATTCTTCTTTTCCCATTCAAGAAATAGCCAAAAGCAATACTTGGGAGTCTGAAGAAGAAGTTTACACCAATTATTTGGATACTCTACTGCACGAGATAGCCAAGCCCAATGAGAATTTAGAGATTTTTTTACTTCCGTCTGCTGAAATTGAGATGTTGCATACGAAGGTGCCTAAGCAATACAAAACTGAGCCTATTACTCATATGGGGGTCAACCTCGAAAGAATTAAAGAAGGTGGCAGGCTAAAGTCTATGGTAGAGAACTTCTCGGCAGACTATATCCTGTTTTTGTGCCGATATGAAATTAAAAGTAAAATGGTAGCAACCCGCGCCTTAGATGATGGATCAAAATTTTTAGCTTGGTCGCGCCATGTATTAACATATGAAATGTACAATGCAGACGGAGAGCTTGTGGTATTAGCCGATCAGCTAGAACTTAACCCCCCAAGCCCTAATTCTAAAAATGCAAGTTCTCATGGCACTTTGTTAAATGAAATAAAGCCCACTTACGAGCAAATACAAGAAGATATCCACAAGAAATTAAGCTTGTATCGAAAAAAGCAAAGACCCATATACAAATCAAGGTAAGCTCAACCAACTAATAAATTACAACCTCTAACATCTGCTTGGTCAAATCGGCCAAGAACTTCAAATTTTCCATCCTCCTTTTCTCTACCTAAATCGTCAGTTTGAATGAAGGCACAAGTATGAAGATTAGCGAAATCAATGATGTTTAAAGCCCCGGTTTCGCCTGCTCTGCAATACCGGAATGGATCTTCTTGTTGACGAACCAATACTTTCATCCAAGAGGGTGCAGTAAAAAGGCCGTTTTCTTGAGCATACGCTTGTGAGAGTAATTCTGTCATTCCATATTCAGAGTGAATCTGTTCTTGCTTAAAAGCAGCTTTCAATAGTTCATGTAATTCTTCTCGAACCATTTCCTTTCTTCTTCCTTTCATGCCCCCGGTTTCCATTACAATTAACTTGTCCCATGTGGGTATATCATGCATTTCTGCTAAATCAAGCAAGGCAAACGAAACTCCCAATAAGAGGGTTTTTTTTCCTTCCTTTTTTTTCTCTTGCAATACTTCTTTGAGTTTCTCAAGCTCATGGAGAAAAAAGCCGCTGTCTATATCTTTACTTTCCTCAATCATCTGATTAGCCATGTAAACTAAAGAAGAGTTTGTTCGCTCTAAATAAGCGGGCAATAACGCTAGAATGCAATAATCTTGAATGGCACCATAGTGTTTTTCAAAAGCAAGGTGAAAGCTTTTTTGATAGAGGGAAAGCTTTTTAATCATATGCTTGCTTGGCACAGATTGGGTGGTTCCGCTACTTTCAAATATGGCCTGTGGTTCAAAGCTGCCGCATTTAATTGGGTGAGTCTTAAAAAACTGAATCGGTAAAAAGGGAATGTCTTCTAGGCTTTGCACCGAAGTCCAAGGTCTGCCAATCAAGTCAACGTATTCTTGGTAAACAGGATTGGTGTGATATTGGAAATGAAATAACTTGATGGCCTCTACTTCAAAGTTGTGTTCATCAACTTTAAAAATGGACTGTTCAAACTCTTCTGACCAAGTTTGAAAATTTTGATGCATTTCAGCTTTCTTAATTCTGCTTAATTTTACTGTGTGAGTAGAATTTCAAAAATAGCCATCTGTCTTGTAATGGGCTTTTTCTTTTTTGCTTGTAAGAAAGAAAAAGACTTCTCCATTATCCCAGAAATTGAATCCCGAGATTTTTACCTAACATCAGACAGTTCGGCCCTTTGGGTAGTTGGCTTTACTGATGGCGATGGCAACATTGGCATAAAAAGCGATGAAGTGGGAGATCCCAATTTCCCTTATCAAGTTTATACCATTGAAAATGGGCAAGCAAGCTTAATCGAAGATACTGTGAATCGCGGATTTCGCGTTCCACCGATTGATGGAGTAGAAACGGAAAATGGAATAGAAGGTGAATTGCAACTTAGCTTTACAGGACTTGATTTATTCAAAGCATTTGGAATTGATTCGCTCTACTTTTCCGCTTACTTGATAGACCGAGACGGCAATCAAAGCAACACCTTAAACACACCAATTCTTAGCCTTAACTGATTTTTCCGGTAGAAGCTTCGCTAATGCTGATAACATGATCGCCGATGCTTTCTATGGCGGCAAACATATCGGTATAGATCATGCCGCTTTGGTAATTGTATTCGCCTTGTTCAATGCTTTTTAAGTGCCCTTTCTTAAGGCTGTTTCGCATTTTGTTAATTGACTTTTCTACATCATATGCTCCGTCTAAGTCCCCGCTAGTTTCGTTGTCTAGGTTCTCATGCATTTTGTGCATGGCTTCTTCCAACAGCTTAAACATTTTTTGCAAATTTTCTCGCTGGGAAGGAATGAAGTAAATTTTGTCTTCTGATTTTCTTTTCAGCGTTCTAGACATGGAGTAGTTGATGTCGCCTATGGTTTCTAAGTCATTGGCAATGCTTAACATGGCTCTAATTTTTAGCGAAGCATCCTCACTTAACTCCCCCTCTGAAACTTTGGCTAAATAAACCACCATTTCAGATTCGATTTTATCGGTTATTTCCTCGTACTTCTTAATTCGAGACAAGGTTTTTTTAAACTGCTTTTTATCTGTTTCAGTTAAAAGTCCTGAAACAAATCCTGTCATTTTATTTACAATTTTACCAAAGCGAACAATTTCTTTTTTTGCTTCTAAAATGGAGGCCTCTGTAGTAACCATGGTGCCGGTTCCGATGTATTCCAAATGAAAGGTCTCATCTTCAATTCCCTTCGAGGGAACTAGTTTAGTTACGAGCCGAGCAATTATGGGAATAAATCCAATCATTAACAAAGCATTCAAAACATTAAAAACGGTATGGAATAAGGATAACTGTAGTTCAGACTGCGATTTATCAATGTCTGAAATTATGGTCTGCAGGAACCTTTGTGCCGGTTCCCATAGGTAGTCGATAAAATCTAGAAAGACCGGAAAAATTAGAATCAACCACGTTACCCCTACTACGTTAAAGATTAAGTGGGCTCTGGCTGCTCGTTTCGCATGAACATTGGCAATAATAGCCGCTAAGTTGGCAGTAATTGTGGTGCCAATGTTTTCACCCAATACCATGGCTGCTGCAATTTCAAAGGTGATCACCTCATTAAAAAGTAGCGTAAGCGTAAGGGCCATGGCAGCGGAGGAAGATTGAACCACAATGGTGATAACGGTCCCAACAGCTACAAACAAAATGGTAGTTAAATAACCATAATTAGTGAAGTTGGATAAAAACTCAAGAAACTCTGGATTAGAATTTAGATCAGGAACAGAACTTTTTAAAGCATCTAGGCCCAGAAAAAGCAGGGCGAAACCAATGAAAACATCAGCAGCTGAACGAAGGGTTGCCTTTTTGGCAAACATTAAAGGAAATCCGATGGCAATAATGGGAAGCGCAAAAGATGAAATTTTGATCTTAAAGCCAAAAAAAGCAATTAGCCAAGCGGTTATTGTGGTTCCAATGTTAGCCCCCATGATTACTCCAATCGACTCTACCAAGCTTAATAGGCCAGCATTGGCAAAGCTAACTACCATTACCGTAGTAGCTGAAGAAGATTGAACCAAGCAAGTGATCAAAAAGCCAGTAAAAACTCCCAGATAGCGGTTTTGAGTCATTCCCTTCAAAATGTCTCTCAACTTTGAGCCAGCTGTTCGCTGAATGCCTTCACTCATGATTTTCATACCATAAATGAAGAAACCCAAAGCACCAAAAAGGGTTAAAAAGTCAATGAAAGTAAAGCTCATAGAAGTGAGGGCTAAAAAAATTAGCCTGCAAAGCTAAGAAGAGTTCAATTGACCAATGTTAACTTATGATTAATAAAAAAAGGGTGTGAAGAGATTGTGAATCAGGCTTAAGTGGTTGTAGATGAGTTAACTCAATGTTATGAAAAACCACTTTAAGTAGACTTGATTTTACCATTGTTTAAAATCCATTTAACGAGCAGCATATTTGTCTGCTCTATGTTTGTCGCTGAAATTTATAACAATGGGGAAACACCGCATATTACTTGTTCACAATAACAAGCAGGAATTTAGATCATTAAAAGATTTTCTTGGTGCCGAAGATTTTGAGGTTGTAGCTGTGGCCGACGAAGTGGCTCTGAAAGAGAATATGGGTGATTTTAATCCTGACTTAATTATGTTGCCGGTAGAGCTTTCTGCGAAAAGTGGCATTGAGCTATGTGAAGAGATCAAGCAAAAGCAAGATTATTCGGAAATATTTATAGTGCTTTTAAGTCAAAAAAAAGAAGACCATAATATAATTGCAGGTTTAGAGTCTGGCGCAGATGACTTTCTCTTTCAGCCGGTTCATGAACGTGTGTTGTTGGGTCGTTTGAGAGCCTTGTTAAAACGACGACAGAATAAGCCGGCACACCAAGAAGAAACAGCCCTTATTATTGATCAGGACCGTTATTTGATTATTGCAAAAGGAGTGGAATACTACCTTCCTAAAAAGGAGTTTGAAATTTTATCTTTATTGAATTCACGCCCGAATAAGGTGTTTTCTAGGGATGAAATAAAAAATGCCATTTGGGATAATTTCGAGAAAGTTCGGGGTAGAACGGTTGATGTTCACATTCGTAAGATCAGAGAAAAAATAGGTGCGGGCCTAATCACTACCGTAAAAGGGGTGGGTTATCGCTTGGAGTTAAATTAAGGGCTAAAATGTAAAGGGCTAAGCCGAACTTCTTCAACCAAAGTACTTGTCCCTAGTTTCAAGAGGCTGTTTACAATTTCTGCGATGTCTTCGGTTTGGATCATTGCTGTGCGATCAACTGCTTGACCGTCCCATGAAGGAGTATTAATTGCCCCAGGATAAAGACTGCACACTTTTACGCCAAAAGGTCTCATCTCTTCTCGCAAGGAGTCATTCCACGCTTTTAGTCCATGTTTGCTGATGGCGTAAGCGCTAGCGTGGCTTGCCCCATTTAAGCCCATCACAGAGTTAATGTTGATTATGCTGCCTTTTTTCTGGGATTTGAAATTGTCTAGAAATAAGTCTGATAGTGCAATAGCACTGTAAAGGTTTAAGTTGAATTGTTGTTGGAGTTGCTCTATCGTTAACTCAGTCGGTTTGTTTTCTACATAATGTCCAAGGTTGTTGATAAGCACTTCTGTTTGCTCCAAAAAAGGGTATAGCTTGGGTAAGTTTTTGATCTTCTCAGTTTGACTTAGGTCGAAAGCAATGATATTCACGCTTTGGCCGTATTGCTTTTCCCAATTCTGCTTCAGCATTTGAAGTTTGTCTTGACTACGCGCAATCAAAAACAATTCATGACCTTCCTGACAAAGTCTTTCGGCCATTGCTTTTCCTAACCCTTTACTTGCTCCGCTTATCAAAATTTTCATGAACCAAATTTAATTAACTTTGATAGAGAGCCTATGAGTACCTTAAAGAAACGAGTTTTATTGGCCCCTTTAGATTGGGGGCTCGGACATGCAAGTCGTTGCATCCCGATTATTAAGCAGTTGC
Source organism: Vicingaceae bacterium (assembly GCA_040220135.1). Classification (GTDB taxonomy): domain Bacteria; phylum Bacteroidota; class Bacteroidia; order Flavobacteriales_E; family Vicingaceae; genus CAJXMH01. Next base: position 321,251 of record JAVJTT010000009.1, on the reverse strand, counting down.
AGAGTAAAGACATTGAGGTAATTATAGCGGCCGATCGACAACCCTTAAAACTCTTGCGAGAAGCCTTTCCAAAACTAGAATTTGTTAGGCTCCGAGGCATGGATGTAAAGTACCCGAAAAAACTGCCGATGAGTTTGTTTATGGCATTATCGGCACCCAAGTTTTTTGAAACCATAGATTTTGAACATCAGGTGCTGCAAGACATTGTAGAGAATTATCAGATTGATGGTGTTATTTCAGATAATCGATACGGCTTATATCATCCGGATATCCCCTCTGTTTTAATTACCCATCAATTGTTTATTCAGGCGCCATTTTTAAAAAGCATACTTAAAAAGTTAACGGAACGCTACGCTGAAAAGTTTAACTGCTGTTGGGTGCCCGATTTTCCAGATTCTCCCAATTTAAGTGGACAGCTTTCACATCAAGAATCACCTTTAAATAATGTCAGATTTGTTGGCCCTCTAAGTCGGTTTTCTGAATACAAGAACAATCATTCCAATAAAAAGAAAGGACGTGACTTAATGGTGATTCTTTCCGGTCCTGAGCCTTCTCGGTCAGAGTTTGAGAAGCGACTCCTTCCACAATTAGAAAAAATGAAGGTTGAGGTGCTGCTTGTACGGGGTTTAGTAGGACAAAAAGAACATACTCAGGCTTTGGAAAAAGGTAAGGTAGAAGTGGTGAACCACCTTGGCAGTAGGGAAATGTTTCAAGAAATTCAGAGTTCAGAATTGATTTTGTGTCGTTCGGGCTATAGTTCGGTAATGGATTTAGCCGCGCTTGGTAAAAAAGCGCTTTTAGTGCCTACACCCGGTCAGACTGAGCAAGAATACTTGGCTGCTTACTTAAGTTCGAATCAATGGTTTTACAGTTGTTCTCAAGAGGAGTTGGACTTGAGTGCCGACATGAACAAAGCATTAAGCTTTAAAGGCTTTCCAAGAAAGTGGGATTCTAGTCAATTAAGTCAAGCAGTAGAAGACTTTATTCTCCAACTTAATCAATAAGCATTCTTTTTACCCGAGCTGAAATGTTGGTCATTGCTTCATAGGTAATGGTTCCTTGCGCTTTGGCGTACTCATGAATGTCATTAACTCCACCAAATATGGTAACCTCCGTTTGAGGTTCGTACCAGTCATCGCCCAAATCTACCATGGTAATGTCCATGCAAATAGTCCCTATGATCGGATACAATTTTTGGTTGATTTCTACCTGCCACCTACCATCACTCAAATTCCTGTTTAAACCATCTGCATAGCCTATGGCTAAAGTGGCAATGTTGGTGTCTTTTTCGGCCATGCCTTTTCGACCATAACCAATGCTGGCTCCCTTTTTTACTTTTCTAGTTTGTGAAATGCGACAAGTAAAACGGCAAACTGGTTTTAGTTGTTTTTTGAGCGCTGGAACTGAAGTAGCCCCATAAACTCCAATGCCTAGTCTAACCATCTGATAGTGATGTTCCGGAAAACGAAAAATTCCATCGCTATTCAATGGGTGGAAAAAGCAGCTATCGGGCAGCAAAGTTTTTAGACTTTCTACCACTTCTTTAAAAAGGCTTAGTTGCTTTAAACTAAACTCATCTTCAGAGGGGTCTCCTGAACAGCTAAGGTGAGTCATTACCGATCTTACTTCCCAGCCCTTTCGATTTTTAATTAAACTTTTAACTTGTTCTAGTTCATTTAACTCAAGGCCAAATCGATTCATGCCGGTATTAAACTTTAAGTGAACCGGATAATTGCCTTGATTTAACTTAGCAGCGCATAAATACGCTTCAAAATCAACTAAGAGCGAAAGGTGGTGAATTTCTGGCTCCAGACAGTACTCAACCAATTCTTGAAAAGCCAAGCGGCTTGGGTTTAGAATTAAAATAGGAAGCTCTATTCCGGCTTTTCTTAATTCTATCCCTTCATCTACATCGGCTACTGCCAAGTATTCCACTAATTTTTCTTCTTGTACTAGTTGGGCTATTTCCAAAGCTCCATTTCCATAGGCAGAAGCTTTCACCACCAGCATAATGCCTGTTTCTTTTGCTAATAGTTGACGAAAAAAGCTCAAGTTATGTCGAATAGCGGAAGCACTTACCATTAAACGACTTAGGTGTAGTTTATCAGCTTCCGGGAGATAGGAGTGGGCTTCTTTCATAACTTCTTAATTGCATTCTGAAAGCAATCTCTACACAGAGGTTCATAGCTTTCTGTTTCTCCTAGCATTACTAAATTTTCATCATGCGAAATACGGTGAGAGTGGTTGGCCAAATTACCGCAACGAACGCAAATGGCATGTACCTTGGTTACGTACTCTGCGGTGGCCATAATAGCCGGTATTGGGCCAAAGGGCTTGCCTTGAAAATCCATGTCTAATCCGGCAACAATAACACGCATCCCTTGATTGGCCAATTGGTTGCAAACACCCACCAGTTCCATGTCAAAAAATTGTGCTTCGTCAATTCCAATTACTTCCTCATCATTGACCAACAATGGAATATTGGCTGAGGCCGGCACGGGAGTGGAGTGAATTTGATTGGAGTCATGCGATACGACTGCTTCTTCGTCGTAGCGGACATCAACTTCAGGTTTAAAAATTTCTACTTTTTGCTTGGCAATTTTTGCCCTTTTCAAACGTCGAATAAGCTCTTCTGTTTTGCCCGAAAACATGGAACCACAGATCACTTCGATTGAACCCTTGCGTTTTTTGGAATTAATTGTATTTTCGAGAAACATTTAAGAAAGCTGAATGTGTTACATTTGAGTGGCTCAAAGGTATTATTAATCGATTACATCTAAGCACCTATGGATAGCAAACAAAAACGAGAAGAAATTACCGCTTTGATCGACAACATCAAGCTTCATTCAGATCGTCTTTCTGAAAAGCCTACCATGCCTTTGTTAGAAATTAGCGTGATTCTTGCCAAGATTACTCGACTGCATGAAAAAACTGCCATCCTAAAATATTTGCTGGCAAAAGAACAAAACCATTTGGAAGAACCAGATGACAAGCAAATTTTAGAACACGCCAAAAGAATCGAGCAAGAATTAGAGCAAGAGAAGGCGAAAAGAGAAGAAACAGCAGAAGCGTTAATTTCAGAAAGTCAGAAAGAAGATGATCCCACTCCTGAGAAACTGGAAGTGGAAGAGCCAGAAAGTTCAAAGGAGCATGAAGAAATTGAGGAAGAAGCGCAAACTAAAAATGATGCCAGGGTAGAAGAGGAAGAAGAACAAGAGGCGCCCGAAATGGCTAAAATAGATAAGTTGGCTGAAGAAGAGGAAGTAGCTTCTATCCCGGATTTAAATGAGCAATATTCGGAAGAAGAAGATCCGAGTTTGAGCGAGCAATTGAAAAAGCAACCCATTGCTGATCTGCTTACTGCTATTGGGTTAAATGAGCGTTACCTCTACGCCAATGAGTTATTTGGCGGCGACATTGAAGATTTTAGAAATGTGATTCGAACCTTGAATGAATTTAATAATGGTGAGGAAGCAAGTCGATACTTTGAAGAAGAACTTTGTGTCTCTTACGGATGGAGCTCGGAAAATGAGCTGGTAAGCGCCTTGCAAAAATTGGTTGAAAGAAGGTATCAATAAACTCATTTAAAAGAAGATTATACCACTTAGTAATTAGCCCAGCCGATTATCCTAATTCAACCCAATGTTTAGCGGATTACTGCTACTTTTAGCCTGATATAAACGCCAAATCTTATGAGTAAGAAAATCTCAGGCAAGCTTATTGCCACTTTGTTTGTTTTCTTCTGCTTTGTTTCTGCTAGCATTGCCCAGCAAAAAGAAAGCAAAACTTGGACCTTGAATGAGTGCATTCAATATGCCTTAGAAAACAACATTCAAGTTCAACAAACCGAATTAAATCAGCAGATAGCGGAACAAGATGTTGTTTCTTCGAAATACGCTTTACTGCCAAGCGTTAATGGTTTTGCCACCAACATTTACAATTTTGGTCAAACCATTGACCCCTTTACCAATCAGTTTGCTACCGAAAGAGTGAGGTCAAATTCGCTGGGAGTAAATGCTCAGTTGACTTTATTTGATGGCTTTAGAAACTTTAATACAGTAAAAAGAAACCAAGCTAGTTTAAAAGCAAGTGAATACGATTTGGAGAAAATGAAGAATGACATTTCTTTGAACATCGCCAATCAGTTCTTACAGATCTTGTTTAACAAAGAATTACTGCGCAATGCAGAAAATCAATTAAAAGTAACTGAAATTCAAGTAGATCGAGTAAGTAAGCAGGTGAAGGCCGGTGCACTGCCGGAGGGCAGCTTACGCGATATTGAGGCACAGCTAGCCTCAGAGGAGTTGCAAAAAGTAAATGCCGAGAACCAATTGAAATTATCAAGCTTGAACTTGGCTCAACTACTTCGGTTGGAAAATGCAGATGGCTTTGAGATCGTCAGTCCTAATTTAGATGATTTTCAAGGTTCTTCTGAGTTAAGCACTCCGGGAGCTTTGTACCAAACAGCCCTAGATGTTATGCCGGAAGTAAAAAGTGCAGAGTACAATTACTACAGCGCTGATAAGTCAAAAGCAATGGCGAAAGGGGCTTATTACCCCACCTTGACGATGACTGGCTCGGTCGGTTCCGGTTACTCAGGAGCTAACCAAGTAAGAACTGGGGGTGAATTTGTTGGCTTTTCCGAAAACGGAAATGTTACTGCTGGTGGAGAAGCAATTTTTAGCCCTGTTGTTATACCTACCTTTGAGGATAAAGCATTCACCGACCAACTTGACGATAACTTTAACCGTTCTTTTGGTTTCCGTTTAAACATTCCCATTTTTAATGGCCTTTCTTCTCGCACCAACGTTCAAAAAGCTAAACTAAGCTTGCAAAGTGCAGCGCTAACTTTAGAAGATACCAAACTGCAATTGAGACAAAACATTGAATCGGCGCACACTGATGCGGTTGCTGCTTTAAAACGCTATCGTGCAGCCGTAAAGTCAGTAGAGGCCTTGGAACTGTCTTTTCAATATACCCAAGAACGCTTTAATGTTGGAATGATCAACTCTTTTGATTTTAACAACGAAAAGAACCGATTGAACAATGCGCGTTCAGAGTTGCTACAAGCCAAATACGATTATATTTTTAGAACCAAAGTTTTAGACTTTTACCAAGGAAAAGCCATTTCCTTTCAAAATAATTAATAATAAAAGTTGCCTCGTTTAACGCATATACTATGAAATCAAAAAAGTGGATTCTAATATTATTGGGGGTGGTAATTCTTTTAGTGGCGGTCGCCATTTTAAAAGGAGGGAGCAATCGAGCGGTGAAAGTTACTACTGCAGAGGTAGAGAAAAGGACCATTACCGAAACAGTTGCGGCTAGTGGAAAAATTCAGCCGGAAACAGAAGTTGTGATCAGTTCAGATGTTTCGGGAGAGATAATTGAAATGCCAGTGAAAGAAGGCGAGCGCGTGAAACAAGGAGACCTTTTGGTTAAAATTGATCCCGACCTGGTTGAAACTGCATTAAATCGAGCCGAAGCAGCTTTGAATACTTCGAAGGCAAACTTAATGGGTGCAAAAGCTAGGTTAACGCAATCAAAATCGCAGTTTGAAAATGCAAAAGCAAGTTTTGAGCGAAACCAAAAGCTATACAATGATCAGGTTATTTCACAAGCTGAATTTGATCAGGCCAAAGCCAACTTTGAGGTAGCTGAAGCTGATGTAGAAGCGGCAAAAGAAAGTGTTCAGGCAGCTAAGTACAATGTTAGAAGTGCCGAGGCCACATTGTCTGAAGCCAAGGAAAACTTAGGAAGAACTTCCATTTACTCTCCCATGGATGGAACAATTACCAAGTTGAACAAAGAGAAAGGAGAACGTGTAGTTGGAACCGCTCAAATGGCCGGAACCGAAATTATGACGGTGGCCGATCTTTCAGTGATGGAAGTAGCGGTTGAGGTGAACGAAAACGACATTGTGCGCGTTGATATTGGCGATACGGCTGACATTGAAGTTGACGCTTATTTAGATCAAGACTTCAAAGGAATTGTAACGGAGATAGCCAACTCTGCAAATGTAAGTGGAACCAGTGCCGATCAAGTGACCAATTTTGATGTGAAGATTCGAATGATCAGGGAGTCGTATCAAGAACTAATGGAAGAGGGAGTAGCGAAAAACTCTCCCTTTAGACCGGGAATGTCGGCCACGGTTGATATTCGCACCAAAGAGGCGATTGACGTATTAACCGTTCCCATTCAAGCGGTGACCACGCGAGAAGATACCACGAAACAAAAGAAAAAATTGAAGCAGAAGAAGGCAATGGAATCGGAAGAAGTGGCTGCTGAAGAAGAAGAATTGAAAGAGTGTGTATTTTTAGTGGAAGATGGGAAATCGAAAATTCTTTATGTAACTACCGGCATTCAAAATACCATGTACATTGAAATTTCGAAAGGACTTGAAGAAGGAATGAAAGTCGTTTCGGGTCCGTATACTGTCGTGTCTAAAACACTAGAGTCAGGGGAGGAGGTAGAAGTAGTGTCGAAAAAAGAACTGTTTGACCGCTCAGATGACTAGAATTCTCGCGCTAGAGACATCCACCAAAAATTGTTCGGTTGCCATTTTTGAAAATGGAAAACTGATAGATGCCATTGAAGAAGGTGGAGCCTATTCACATGCTGAAAAACTAGCCCTTTTTGTCGATCAGTTACTGAGTCGAAATAAGTTAGACTACCAAGACCTAAAGGCAGTTGCTGTGAGCAAAGGGCCGGGCTCTTATACCGGCTTGCGCATTGGGGTTTCCTTGGCAAAAGGGCTTTGCTATAGTTTATCACTCCCCCTTATTTCAATTGAAACATTGCAACACATGGCCTGGGGAGCAAGGAAAGAGGTAAAGCAAGAAGAGGCCTTTTATTGCCCCATGATTGATGCACGAAGAATGGAAGTTTACGCTGCTATCTATAATTCAGATCTCGAGCTTGTTAAGCCTACCTCTGCTGACATTATCGAGGAAGATAGCTACCGAGATTTCATAGCCCAAAAGCCAGTTTATTTTTTTGGAGATGGAGCTGAAAAGTGCAAGGAAATCCTGAAAAATGAGCGGGCCAATTTTATTCATTTAAACCTTCCTTCTTCCAAGAGTATGGGAGAGATTGCACAAAAAAATTTTGTTCAGAATGCCTTTGAAGACCTTGCTTATTTTGAACCTTTTTATTTGAAAGAGTTCATTGCCATTAAGCCCAAAAAGTTGGTCTAATTTTTGTCAAAACTTGAAACCGAATTCTTTAGCTATCTTTGAAACATGTTGAAACATCTACTAAGCGGTACAGTTTTTTTTGTTGTTCTTCTTTCTTGCGCTAAGGCTCAAGACACAACAGACCAAAAAGGGGACTTGAATCGCATTTATTGGAGCGATTGGTATCGCCTAGAGTGGAACGACTTTCAAGGAGAAGTTGAGGGTGATGAATCAGTGGCAGCACTTTCAAGTATAGCGCTACCTTACAACCTAACGAGCGATGGGGAAGGAGAAGTAATAGTAGATGTAAATGTTTGCTTTATTAAAGACGAATCTTGGGCCAAGGAGAAACAGAAAAATACCGTGCTTTTGCAGCATGAACAACTCCATTTTGACATTGCAGAACTGCACCGCAGAAAAGTAATAAAAGCTTTACTAGAAGCAAATTTGACCAAAGACAATTACCGAGATAGAATACACAACATTATGGCGCGCTTTTGGAAAAAGCAGTACCGAGAAATGCAGGAGCGATATGATAAAGAGACGAACTACTCTCAGTTTTTTAAAGGACAAATTGAATGGAACAAATTTATTGAGCAAGAACTGAGAAACTACGCAGATTACACCTATACTGAGCTAAAACTGAGTCTAATCAACTTTGAAGATTAGCCTCCTTTTTCTTGAGCTTATTGGATTGCTACAATCATTACTACGGGGCTATTTTATGCAGCCATGCAAAGGTTTAAGATTAAACTTGTTGTTTTCATAGTTAATTTATGTTTTTCTTTCTTTCTCCTTGATGAGAAAGAAACAAAGAATCAAAAAAGAATAAAGCTTCCGCCCTTTAGCCCTCGCCGGCTCGCTATTCTTTTTAGCCGCCCAAGGGTCAAAGCTTCGCTTTGATTTATTTTTATCCGCCGAATTCGAAGAAAAGGCGGGCGTAGTTCAAACATTCGTAATTCGTAATTAAAAAACGCCGTCATAGCGAGGACTAAGGACGAAGCTACCTCGCGTTTTTGAAGCAAAAGATTGCCTGCCTGCGGCATGCAGGCTTCGCTTCATTTCATTCCGCTCGCAATGACAGCGTTTTTATTTATAATTGAATCATTTCACATTTCTCATTTTTCATTCAATCATTTCACATTTCTCATTAAAAGATTGGTAATTAACCTTCTATTGACCCAATTGAAAGAATCACTTCCTTTTTATGTTCTCAACTTATTACAATTGCTCTTTCCTTTCAAATCGGTTTCACTAATGTAACACTTTTAAAAATAATTTTAGACCATCACTGTTTTTGAAGTGGTAAAAAGCGATACATAAAGTGGTAAATGCGAATGCTTTTTTCTCGATAGTTTCGTTCAATTACTGCTTTGATCAATCCATCTTCACGATAAGTAAATCCTCTTTTCTTTACAATTTCACCCTCTTCAAACAAGCTAATTTCACGGTAGCTATTTTCCGTGTAAAAAAACTTTTTCAGCCTCTCTTTTTTGGAAACAAAGAAGCGCTCTTCTCTCAGTAAAGAAAGCTTTTGATTATGGTAGGAATACTCTTTCAGTTCATAGCTTCTGCCTCTTCGAAAGGATGTTTTTTCTTTTTTTAATAAGCCTAGTTGATTAAATTCTTGGGTGGTGGTTTTAAAGGGCTCTTTTTTTTGATTCAACGTATGAACTACCCTTTTTTGCTCGCCTTCTTCGAGCTTGAAAAAACGAATGTGCAGGCTATCATTCTGTTTGCGTGATTGATCGATCTTAACTTCTTTGTGTAATTGATCATCTTGATAGAAATGGAAGTAGGTAAAATGAAAAGGCCCGTATTCTTCAGACTTTTTATAAAGTCGGCCTGCTGCATCATAGGCAAAATGGTAAGACGAAGTATCAATTTTTCGTGCCAAAGGGATACTTTTTAAGCTTTGACGTAACTGACCCGCTTTGTTGAATTCATAATGCAGAAAGTTGCCTTTGTGGCGGATGATCTCTCCATCCTTTTTGTCTTCTACTTTAATGTGAATGGCTTCAATTTTATTTGCTTGAATTTCTTTTGCATCAAAGTAGTTAGTCAATCCAAACCACTCTTTCTCTGCTAATAAAAGCTGGGCTTGTCCGTTTAAAAAGGCAAAGAGTGAGAGAAGTAAAAAGCAGCGCCTCATCAATTGGTTTTAAGTTGTATAATGGCTTTTTCCACTTGTTTAACCGGTAGCTGACAAACTTTATTTTCACAAACGTAAAAGGTGGTTTTAGCTACGTCTAACTTACCCTCCAAAAGCGGCAAACTACTGTTCTTGTTCTCACTGCCCAAGCTAATGTGATTGGGGAAGTAATGAGCTTGAAGCTTCATTTGTTCATTCAATGCTTGGGGACCACAAATGGCCACTTCATAGTAAGGTTTGGCCATTCTTAATTGTAAAATTCCCCAATTACTAGCTGCCGGTAAATAGCCGGAAAGCTGTTCTTGCATATTGCTGAGCATTTGTTGGCTTAAGTTCACATACTCCTTCTTTTCCAGTAAAAGCCCTAACTGGTGCAGGCTTTTGGCTAATGCGCTGTTTGATGCCGGAATCACATTGTCATTCACTTCTAACTTTCGAGCAATTAAAGCTTCACTATTGTCAGCCGTGAAGAAGAACATGCCACTTTTTTCATCGAAGAAATGTTCAATGCAAAAGTCTGCCCAAGCTTCAGCTTGTTTTAGGTATTCTTCTTTAAAAGTACATTGGTATAAGGCAATGAAGGCTTCCATGCAAAAGGCATAGTCTTCTAAATAACCTTCAATACTAGAACGACCGTTCTTGAAACTATGGTGCAAGGAATTGTCTTCTTTTGTTTGCTTCTGCACAATGAACGCAGCATTTTCTTCGGCCAAAGCTAGGTGGTGTTTGTCGTGGAAGCTAAGGTAGGCATCACAGAGTCCTTTTAGTTGCAATGCATTCCAAGAAGTTAAGCTTTTGTCGTCTAAGCCCGGCTTAGTTCTCTTTTCTCTCAGTTGAAACAATTTCTCTTTCAACTTTTCTATTTTATTTCGATAATCAGCGAGAGACATTTCCGCCTTTTGCGCTAATACATCATCTTCCTCATTACGAAGCAGAATGTAATTCCCATTTTCCCAAAAGCCTTTTTCATTCACATTAAAATGACGAGCAAAAAGATCAAAGTCGCTTCGTAGAATTTCGCGGAGCTCTTCCTTTTTCCAAACATAAAATTTACCTTCTTCTCCTTCTGTGTCGGCATCTAAGGCAGAGTAAAAAGCGCCTGATCCATCGCGCAATTCTCTTTCTACAAATTCAATGCTTTCATAAACCACATTTTTATACAGTGGCTTTGGATTTTGTCGATAAGCTTCCGAATAAAGTGAAATAAGTTGAGCATTGTCGTAAAGCATTTTTTCAAAATGTGGCACTTTCCATTCTGTGTCGGTTGAGTAGCGGGCAAAACCACCACCTAAATGATCATAAATGCCACCAAAAGCCATTTTTTTAAGGCTCAAGTCGAGGTGAGCTTTAAGCTCAGAATCCGGCTGGATAAAATTACAGTTCAGTAAAAATTGGTAATTGTTTGGCATGGGAAACTTTGGAGCCTGGTTCATGCCACCTTCTGCCGTGTCAACCATTTGTTTCCACTTATTTAACCCTTTTGTCAAGCTATCTAAAGAAAAATTGTTGGTTGCTTGCTTTTTTTCGATTAAGTCGGAAGCCTGGATTCCCCGAGTTAATTTATTGGCATATTCTTCTACTTTGCTCGGCTCATTTTTATAAACTTCGGTCAGCTTTTTTAGCACTTCCATCCATTGCTCTTTGGGGAAATAGGTTCCTCCATAAAAAGGACGTCCATCTGGTGTTGCGATGCAATTTAAGGGCCAACCTCCTTTTCCGGTCATCAGCTGAACAGCATTCATGTATACTTGATCAACATCCGGTCGTTCTTCGCGGTCTACCTTAATGCAAATAAAATTTTCGTTCATAATGGCTGCCACGGCTGAATCTTCAAAACTTTCTTTTTCCATCACATGGCACCAATGACAGGCAGAGTAGCCAATGCTGATTAGCAAAGGCTTATTTTCTTTTTTAGCTTTTTTTAAAGCGACTTCGCCCCAAGGATGCCAATCAACCGGATTGTGGGCGTGTTGCAATAAATAAGGACTGCTTTCATGAATTAATGCGTTGGTGTGTTGTTCTGACATATCAGCGTTAGATTTAGGCATTTGGCAACAAAAAAAGAAACTAATTGCAATTAGAATTAGATTTATAAAGAGCCTTTTCATACAGGCAAAAGTCGTGATTTACAAAAGAGTTTACTAAACTGAATATCGTGAATGTTTAGCCTTAGACATCAGATTTTCTGTACCTTGTGTCTAGCTTTTAACAGCTTGCTAATCATGAAGTATAAAGTTGTCCTACTGCTCTTTTGTTTAACCTTTGGGTTTGCCGCAAACTTGTTTGCTACCCATATAGCAGGCGGTTACTTAAGCTATGAGTGTTTGGGCTTAAATTCGAATAATACGGTTTCTTATCGTGTTCAGGTATACTATTATAGAGATTGTTTTTCTGGCAACCCCGATGCCCGAGAAGATAGCCTAAATGTAACCGTGTTTTCTCCCAGTGGAGTTGTGGTAAATGTGGTTGAACTGCAATCGATAAGCTTTAGAGAACTGACTTTGAATGAAGACTTTAATTTAGACTGCTTAGTAGAGCCTACCAATATTTGTTACGAAGAGGAAGTTTATGAAGCCGTTATTGACTTATCTCCGAGCCGCAGTCACACCCTTAGTTATCAGCGATGTTGTCGGAATGCTGCGGTAACGAACTTACTTTTATCTGGAAATCAAGGGGCGACTTATACTGCTGAGATACCGGCATTCAATTCAGTGGGCTGTAATTCAACCCCTTTCTTTGGAGAGCCACCACCAACTATTTTTTGTGTGAATGACACCTTAGATTTAGATCTCTCAGCAATTGATGTGGATGGCGATAGCTTAGCCTATACCTTATGCGCACCTTACAACTATTCGGGCAGCAATGTGTGGCCTTTTCAGGCTAATCCGCCTCCTTACTCTACGGTTAACTATGCCTCAAATTACAATCCATTTTTTCCTTTAGAGTCAAATCCTCCTTTGCAAGTAGGAGTAAATACAGGCTTGTTAAGCGGTTTGCCAGACTCCTTGGGCCTTTATGTGATCGGTTTCTGCGTGGAAGAATACCGGAACAATATTTTGCTGAATGTTACTCGACGCGATATACAAGTAAATACCATTGATTGTACACCGGTAGCAGAAGCCATAATTCAAAATCAAAATGTCGGGAATATTAATTCATCTAAAGCTTTTTGTCAAGGGCTGAAGCTCAACTTTACTAATTTATCTAAAATTGAAACACCAACGGAAACGTATAAATGGGACTTTGGAGACCCTGCTACTTTAGGAGATACATCTCGTTCTATAAATACATCTTATGAATATGTAGTTCCCGGTCAATATACAGTTTCTCTTATCGCAAACCCCGGAACTGAATGTGCAGACACCATTCAGGAGGACTTTTTTGCTTATCCAAAGCTAAATCCTACACTAGAGTATTTTGGCGAAAACTGCTTGGATGAAAATAGCTTTTCCTTTTTTGCTGCCGGAGAAAAAGAAGATTATGCTAATTACCAATGGAATTTTTTTGGAAATGCAGTGGTTAATCAATCTACGGCAGATACACTGTACAACCAATCTTTTACTCAAAGCGGCAATTTTCCTGTTCAGCTGGTGGTAGAGCAAGACATTTGCACAGATACCTTAGTAAGAAATGTTTCGGTTTACGAGAATCCTACTGCAGGAATTTCATTTGACCCGGATACCGGTTGCTTTCCACAAGATATACAGTTTGCAAGTACCAGCACCATTGCAGGCAATGCAGATTATTTATGGAACTTTGGAGATGGAAACTCTTCTACCCAAGAAAATCCACTTCATACCTATTTGGAAAATGGCCTTTTCGATGTTTCTTTTCAGCTTACAACCACAGATAAATGCATTGATACGGTAAGCCTAACGGTTAAGGATGCCATTCACATTTCACCTCAATTCAGCCCAAATCGAATTGGATTTACATACGGACCCAATGAAGCATGCGCGCCAGGTGAAGTTCAGTTTACAGATACCTCTAGTTTCTTAGGTAAAGGGGATTACTATTGGGATTTTGGGGATGGAACCATTAGCAATGAAGTAAACCCAACTCACGTTTATCAAGACACAGGAAGTTACTTTATTAGTTTGATGATCATTACTTCTGAAAAGTGCGCGGAAACCTTATTAGACAGCATGCCGGATGCAATTCGAATACTGCCCAAACCCAAAGCGGCCTTTAGTATCTCTGATTCTGCCTTGCCTCTTAAAGAAGCACAGTTTAGTTTTAAAGACGAGAGTGTGGACCCTAGTTACCGTTCAACTTTCTGGGTTCAGAATCAAGTATTTCCCAATACTGATCTATTGAATTATGCCTTCCAAGATACTGGGCATTTTACCATTCAGCAAGTAGTAGAAAATCAGTTTGAATGCAAAGACACAAGCTACAAAGAAGTGTTTGTTTTTGATGTTTTTGAACTGAATATCCCCAATGTGTTTACTCCTAATAATGATGGAATAAACGATGATTTCTTAATTGAGGCTTGTGGAATTTATGAATTCGACTTAAAGGTTTTTAACCGAAATGGGAATAAAGTGTTTGAAAGCGAGCGGATTGCCAATAGTTGGGACGGAAGAATAAACGGGAAAAAAGCGAATTCAGGGGTTTATTATTACCAGCTCAAGCTCTTAGATTTTCGGGGTCAATACCTCAATTATCAAGGTGTGGTAAGCGTTTTGGCCGACTAATAGAGCTTTAAAGGCACGATGCCACTGTGTTTCACTTCTACTTTTTTCTTCATCATGAGTGCTTTGCCTACGATAAAACCGTCCACTTCAAATCGAATGTCATCATTTCCTGAAGCGGTAATTCCCATTAAGGTCATTAAAGCATTTCCTTTCATTTCCTTAAAGGAGCTTCTAAAAACCAAGGTGTGATACTCACTTGAATTACTTGGCAGATTAACATTTGAAACGATACTGGATTTACCGATGTCCTTATTTTCAATTTTTACATTGAATTCTGAATCCACTACCTTAATGTCAAAATTGTTGGGGTTGTTGATCTTCACTTCAGACTCAACCCTGAGTTCTTTGTCATTCAACTCCAATAACTTTAAGCTTTTAATGTCGGTAATTTCTACCTCTTCATAGTTTACACAAGAAGAAAGTGCAAAAATAAATGATAGGAAGATTAAGGGCCGATATAGACTTTTTCTCATGAGGTTTTATGTTCCGCGTAACGATCGTAAAAGTGAATGATACTTTCAACTCCTTTCATGAAATTGGCTACGCCAAAATGTTCATTAGGCGAGTGAATCGCATCTGTATCTAACCCAAATCCAAGGAGTATAGACTTGAGCCCAAGTACTTCCTCAAATAAAGCCACAATAGGAATACTGCCGCCTGCTCTTACCGGAACTGGAGTTTTACCAAAAGAAAGCTCCATGGCTTCACTGGCTGCTTGGTATTCCGGAATATCAATGGGCATTACATAAGGGGTAGCCCCATGGTGTGGTTTTACTTCTACCTTTACAGATTTTGGAGCAATGGATTCAAAGTAGTCTTTGAACAAAGCGGTAATTTCTTCATCGCTTTGGTGAGGGACCAAACGCATGGAAATTTTTGCATAGGCTTTAGAGGGAAGCACTGTTTTGGCTCCTTCTCCAATGTAGCCTCCCCAAATACCATTTACATCTAAAGTAGGTCGAATACCGGTTCTTTCTATGGTTGAAAAACCGGCTTCACCTTCAACATCCTCGAGGTCTAGCTTTTGTTTATATTCTTCAAGACTAAAAGGCGTTTTGGCAATTAAATCCCTTTCTTCTTCGCTTGCTTCTAACACTTTGTCGTAAAAACCGGGAATTGTAATGCGATTGTTCTCATCTTTTAGAGAAGCGATCATCTTACTTAATACATTGATCGGGTTTGCCACAGCGCCGCCGTATAAACCAGAGTGTAAGTCGCGATTAGGTCCGGTAACTTGTACTTCTAAATAGCTTAAACCTCTTAATCCGGTTGTAATCGACGGATTTTCCATCGAAAGCATGCTTGTATCGGAGATTAAGATAATATCGGCTGCTAACTTTTCTTTGTTCTCTGCAATAAAAGCTTCTAAACTTATTGACCCTACTTCTTCTTCCCCTTCAATAATAAATTTCACATTGCAAGGTAGCTGTTCGGTCCTCATCATAAATTCAAAAGCCTTCACATGCATGTACATTTGGCCTTTGTCATCTGCAGCACCTCGAGCATAGATCTTACCTTCTTTTATAACCGGTTGAAAGGGGGGACTGTCCCATAAATCAATAGGATCGGCAGGTTGCACATCGTAATGACCGTAAACTAAAATCGTAGGCTTGGCAGGATCAATAATTTTCTCGGCAAAAACCACAGGGAAACCCTCAGTTTCGCAAAGCTCAGCATTGTCAGCCCCTGCCTCTTCTAATCTAAGCTTCACAGCTTCAGCTGCTTTTACCACATGGTTCTTATAGGTAGAGTCGGCACTGATTGAAGGAATTTTCAAAAGCTCAATTAACTCTTCTATAAAACGATCTTTATTTTCTTCTAAGTACGGGTTTACGTCTTTCATTTGTGTCTTCAAATTTTTGGAGCTTCTAAATTACGGATTTGAAAAGGCTTGTCTTTGACTTAGCTGACTAAAACTTCTCCGTCCATTTCTTCAGCTACGGGCAAATGCATTAACTTTAAGATAGTCGGTGCAACATCGGCCAGTTTGCCGTTTTTAATAAGTTTGAATTCATCATCGACCAAAATTACCGGAACCGGGTTGGTAGTATGAGCTGTATTTGCTGAGCCATCTTCATTAATGGCAAAATCGGCATTTCCATGGTCGGCAATGATTAAGAAAGAGTAGCCATGCGTTTGCCCGGCTTCTACAATTTGTCCCAAGCACTCGTCTACTTTTTCAACTGCCTTTACAATGGCTTCAAAAACACCTGTATGGCCAACCATATCGGGATTGGCAAAGTTTAGACAGATAAAGTCAGCACTTCTAGCCTTGATTTCAGTCAAAATTTTGCTTTTTACTTCTTCCGCACTCATCTCAGGCTGTAAATCATAGGTAGCCACTTTGGGCGAAGGAACCATGATTCGTTTTTCGCCTTCAAAGGGTTCTTCCTGCCCTCCAGAGAAAAAGAAAGTTACGTGTGGATACTTCTCCGTCTCGGCAATTCGTATTTGAGTTTTTCCGGCCTTGCTTAAGGTTTCTCCCAAAGTATTTTTCAAATTCTCTTTTTGAAAAACGACTTCAATTCCGTTAAAATTTTTATCGTAGCGCGTCATGGTAAGGTAATGCAACGGAAGTTTTTGCATGTCATATTCTGGAAAATCTTCCTGATGCAAGGCTCTGGTAATTTGTCGACATCGATCCGTTCTATAGTTAAAACAGATAACAATATCATGTGGCTCAATGGTAGCCACTGGAATACCTTGGTTGTCTACCATTACCATGGGTTTTATAAACTCATCGGTTACTTCCTTTTTATAAGAGGCTTCAATTCCCACCAAGGGGTCGGTGAATCTTTCACCTTCACCTTTGACCATTAGATCGTAAGCCTGCTTAATGCGTTCCCATCTCAGGTCACGATCCATGGCATAGTACCTTCCGATAATGCTTGCTATCTGAGTAGGGGTGTCTGTGAGTTCAGTTTGTAGTTTTTCAATGAATTTTTTGCCGCTATTAGGGTCGGTGTCTCTACCATCAGTAAAAGCATGGATATAAGACCGTTCTATGCCAGCTTTATTGGCCATTTTGCACAGAGCAAGTAGGTGATCTTGATGAGAGTGTATTCCCCCATCAGAAACCAAGCCTAGAAAATGAACCTTTCGGTTTTCTTGCTTTGCCTTTTCAAAAGCTTTTTGCAAAACTTTATTTTGTTGAAGTTTATTTTGCTTTATAGAACGATTGATCTTTACTAAATCTTGGTATACAACCCTGCCTGCTCCAATGTTCAAGTGACCCACTTCAGAGTTTCCCATTTGTCCATTCGGCAAGCCCACATACTCTCCATCGGTGTGCAAAGTAGCATTGGGCTTTTCAGTAATTAATTGATCAAAAACCGGCGTATGAGCTTGGTATATGGCATCAGATTGGTCTTTTTTGCCATATCCCCATCCATCCAAAATGATGAGGGCAACTTTTTTATCCTTTTTCATACTGTAAAGGTAATCCGTTAAAAGAAAAGAAAGAGATTATAGGCAGGCTTTAAAGTTTCTTTAAAAACCAAAGAGGGCAGCCAATATGGCCGCTATTGCCCAATCTTTTTTGCAAAGGCTCAAAGCCGTATTTACGATACAAGGATACCGCTGAATTAAACTGCTCAAGGCTTTCAATGTAAAGGTTTTTATACCCAAGTTCTTTTGCATTCTCAATTGACTTCTCCAAAAGTATTTTTCCCAACCCTCGGCCTCGGGCTTCTTTTTGAAGGTAGAATTTAACAACTTCTGCGGTTTGATGATCTAGGCCTTCAGTGGGATAAATTCCGCAACAACCCACCACCTTTTGATTGTGTTCTGCTACCAAACCAATGGCACCTTCGGTGTGAAAATAATTATATAGCTTGTCGGTGGTTGAATCTTCGTAAACCGTACCTTTTCTTGGGGCATCAAATTCTTCAAATACATTTCGGATAATCCTAGCTAAAATGGGGTTGTCCTCTATTTGAATAGGCCTAATGGAAAGCGTCATTCTGTATGATCAAGCATTTCTTTTAACTTCTCACCTCCTTTAATGCCAAAATCCAAAGTTCGAATTGGGAATGGAATCATGATGTCGTTTTCGTCGAAAGCTTTTTTCAGCGCTACGATCATATTGCTTTGGGTTTCTAGAAAACCTTTTTGGTCAATTTGTTCGATCCAAGCTCTTACTTCAAAGTTAATTGAACTGCTGCCAAACTCTTTGTAGAAAAATTGAATGGGTTGGTCTTTTAAGACGCCTTCAGTGTTTTCAATTGCTTTCAAAGAAACTTCTTTTACCTTGTCGAGCTTGTCGCCATATGAAATGCCACAAGCAAGATCAACCCTCCGTTTTCCGGTATGTGTGTAGTTGAAAATAGGATTTTGGAAAACGTCTTTATTGGGAATAACTACCAGTGTTCCTTGAAAGGTATTGATTTCGGTAGCCCGTAGACTGATTTTCTGAACCACTCCCATTACATCATCTATTTTTACAATGTCTCCGCTATTAATAGGGCTGCGAACAGCCAAAAAGATTCCCGAAACAAAGTTGGCGGCGGTATCTTGGAAAGCAAAACCAAGGGCCAAACCGAGTACCCCAACTCCGGCTAATAAGGAAGTAACCGTTTTTTCCAGCTCCAATACATCTAATGCAATAAAAGAACCAATCACGATTACCGTGAAATACATGATGTTCTCTACTAGATGGTTTAGGCTTAAATTGCCGGAAACACGATGCATCATTTTACCCACAATGTTCTTGACAATGCGGGCCAAAAAGTAAAAGGAGATCAGAATAACAACAGCCAAGGCTAAATTGGGTAGCATGGCAATCAGCGTTTCAAGCCAGTTCTCAAGTTTGTCGGTAATTAAATGATAGGCGCCTTGAATGTCTATATCTTCCATAAAAAGTATTTAGCTGATTAGCTAAGTTAAAGCAAAGAGTTTAAAAGAATGAAAAAGGCAAGTACTTAGCGCTTATTCTTCATCTTTTTCTAAAGCGGTTCTTTCAGATAGCTTTGCTTCATCGAGTAGCTTGTAGTACTCTTTTTTCATTTTTTTGGTGTAGCTTTTATTATGAATGAATTTATTCTTTTTTTCATCATAATAAACCAAGCCAACGGGAAAGTCTAAAATGGAAACATTAACTCCTTTTAATTCTTCTTCTTTAAAAATATCCATATCAAATTCATAGACTGGTGACTTTACAAGACCTTCCGGAAGGTGAGAGTCAAAAGCAAATCGTTTTTCATGGAAGTCTGGAGCGTCTATTTCTATGGTTAAGAGTTTGTTTGCAGGCAAATAAGTCCGGAACCGATTGGAGGAACGAACATCAATTTTTTTGATCAGGGTATTGCCGTCGTAGATTTCAATGGTAGCATCTTTTACGTGATCTGTGTTATTGTAAACACTACCCTTTAGTAGAATGCTATCTTTTTTGTTGCTTGCAGAAGCATTGCAAAGAAAAAGAAAGCTAAAGAGAACGCATAAGCCTAATCTTTTCATTTTGATCAGTTTAAGTGATTTTTACAAATCTATCTATTTTGTGGCGCAACTTGACCAAAGTAAGGCATTAACCTATCTTTAATTTCTTTGCCAAACTCTCCCTGTGGATACATCTGATTGGTAATTACAATTAGTCTATTCAAAATAGCAGCTGCTTGTTGCTGTTCACTTTTCAAACCTCGTGCAAACTTAGGATCTAGGCTCAAGTAGTAGTTCAGCTCTTTTTCGTAAATGTCTGCCAACCTTCTAATTAGAGCATTCGCTTTTTCAGTTTCCCCAATTGCATAATAATTTTCTGTTAAATACATAACAAAAACATCGTAAGGAACATTTTCTTCCGGCATTACTTCAAATGCTTTATCGATTACCTCTTTCGCCTTCTCTGTTTTATTCTCTTCAATCAATTTGTCTGCTAATCTAGAGAAGGTTATTCGGAGGCTCATGGTCATCCTACGATTGGTTTCATCCATGTAGATGTTGTTGCTGTCCATGCCCCCCCAATGGAAGTCATTCATCAACCTTTCATACAAGATGTCGGAATTTACAAAGCCTGGGTTTCCGTCGCCTCTGCCTTCTTTCTTTAGGGGCACCAGACGGTAGGTCATGCCTTCAGCTCGGAAATAATCTTCTAGCCCAATGTAGCTTGCAAGGCCGGTTGTGCTAGCAAAATAGATGGGGCGTTCCCAATCGTTAGCCGCCAAGATGTCAAGAATGGTCAAATCGTTTTTCAAAACATAATTCTTCTTGATCTTCCACTTGATATCGACAATTTGATCAGCCTTTTCCTTTGGTACGGTGCCGTTGGCAATGACTTTATCTCTGTCAACTGACACTTTCAAGCTTTTAGTGGGAATGTAATCGATTTTTTTACCGCTACTCACCGGAATTTTAGTCTGTGAATTATCACTGTTAATAAAGCTCATCAAATCATCAACATCAATGTGTCCTTTAATTTGCTTTCTTTCATAAACCGGCAAATAGTCGTTGGTGCCTTGTCTGATTTTTTTCTCAGGTAAGGTCATAGGCACAGGATCAGAGTCGTAGGCTTTTCTGCGCATCTGGTTAATGTACCAATCGGTATTTAATAAACTTAGATTGATCACTCTGACATCGGTACGATATTCTTCAACTTCTTGCACATACCAAAGCGGGAAAGTATCGTTATCTCCATTGGTAAACAAAATGGCATTGGGTTCACAGGAGTCTAAGTAGTTTTTAGCAAAATCACGGCCGGTGTATCGATCAGCTCTGCTATGATCGTCCCAGTTCTCAGAAGCGAGAAGTCCCGGTACTAAGACCAAGCAAGCCAAACTTACCGCAATGGCACTAATTTTAGAGGGCATTTTGTCTTTCAATAAATCAAATATGCCGTACACTCCAAGACCAATCCAAATGGCAAAAGCATAAAAGGAGGCAGCATAGGCGTAATCACGCTCCCTTGGCTGCAAGGGGTATTGATTCAGGTAGAGTACAATGGCAATACCGGTAAAGAAGAAAAGCAGCCCGACAATCATGCCGTCTTTCTTGTCTTTGCTAAATTGAAAAACCAAGCCAATTAAGCCCAATAAAAAGGGCAGCATGTAATATTTATTATGGGCAGGATTATCAGAAATGAATTCCGGTAAATTATCTTGACTGCCTAAACGGGCTTCATCTAAAAATTTTATGCCGGAGATCCAATTACCATGTACCGTATTGCCGTGGCCTTGAATGTCGTTTTGTCTTCCCGAGAAATTCCACATAAAGTATCGCCAATACATCCAACCTAGTTGATAGCGAAATAGATAGGTCATGTTTTCACCAACGGTTGGGGTGTTGATTACTTTGGTTTGGCCGCTTCCATCTTGATAGCGGATAGGGTTTCCTTCGAAATTCGACCAACGTTTGTAATGTGACTTGTGCTTCCCTTCTTGGCTCCACATTCTAGGTAAAATAGTTAGAAAGCGACTGTCATAATTTGGAACTGAGCTTTTGCGTTCATCAGTTACAATGTATTTGCCTGCTTCCTTGTCTTGGAAGTAAAGCGGAGAACCATCTTTGTAAGGCTCTTTGACATCTAAAGGAGAGTTAAAGGAGTGACCGTTGAAAAGTGGACGATCGCCATACTGTTCTCGATTTAAGTAAGAAAGGAAAGTAAATACGTTTTCTGGGTTATTCTCATCCATCGGAGTATTTGCATTAGAGCGAATCAGAATAACCGCAAAGGAAGAGTAACCTAATAAAATGGCGCTCACACAAAGAATAATAGTGTTGGCTACCACTTTTTTATCTTTTTGTGTTTTGTGTAATCCGAATACAATTAGTCCAACTAAGAGTAGAAGGTAAAAGATAAAGCCGGTATTAAAAGGCAGACCGAAGCCATTGGTAAACATTAACTCAAACTTAGAAGCAATGATGATAGCACCTGGAATAATACCATACTGAATAGTAGCAAGAATTAGCACAGAAATCGCCAATGCTCCGATAATTCCTTTGGGAGTGGCTTTGTATTTTCTGAAGTAAAAAACCAACACAATAGCCGGAACAGCCAATAAGTTCAAAAGGTGGACTCCGATAGACAATCCCATTAAGTAAGCAATCAATACCAACCACTTAAGGTGATGACTTTTGTCTGCTGCACCTTCCCATTTCAAAATGGCCCAGAAAACCACTGCTGTAAATAAAGAAGATAGGGCATACACCTCACCTTCAACAGCCGAGAACCAAAATGACTCTGAAAAGGTATAGGCTAATGCCCCGACTACACCGCTGCCAATAACCGCTAAAAGCTTACCCTGGGTGAATTCGCCACTTTTTAGCGCGATTTTTCGACCAAAAGAAGTAATGGTCCAGAATAAAAATAGAATGGTAAAGGAACTGGCTAATGCAGACATGATATTCACCATCATGGCAGCATTTTCCGCAGAGCTAAACAAACTAAAAAAACGCGCCAGCATCATAAAGAGTGGGGCTCCCGGGGGGTGGCCAACTTCTAATTTATAGGCTGTAGCAATAAATTCACCGCAATCCCAAAAACTTGTGGTTGGTTCAATGGTTAGCAAGTAAACTATGGTTGCTATTAACCAAGTTATCCATCCTGCGGTAAGATTCAGTTTTCTAAAATTTGTCATGAGCTGAGGTTAACTTCAATCTAGAGTAAAGCGCGAATTTAAAAAACTTAATGGAATCATGGGTTAGAACATTTTGTTAAGAATGAATAAAAAGTATTAAAGAATTTTTCTAATTTTGTCGACCCGCGAGGGAAACTGTCCGATGGTGTAACTGGCAACACGTCTGGTTTTGGTCCAGAAGAGTCTAGGTTCGAGCCCTAGTCGGACAACGGAAAGTCTTAGAAGCCCTGAATGTGATAGCATTCAGGGTTTTTTTATTGTCCTTGAATGAAGGGTGAAGAGGTTTATCCTGAGCTTGTCGAAGGGAGCCCTAGTCGGACAACAGAAAGGAATAAAAGCTCTGATTGTGCAAGCAATTGGAGCTTTTTTGTTAAACAGAATGGCATTAGACTAGGGCGACCCGCCTAACTGAATTGCTTCATTTATTCGGGCAGGAAAGCTTAACTGCAGTGAACCGGAGCCGGGCCCTAGTCGCCTTGCTTCGCCGAAGCGGCATCACCTTCGTAGAACTACGGAGAAGGAGCTACGCAAAGGCAAGGACAACGGAAAGTCTTAGAGACCCTGAATGTGATAGCATTCAGGGTTTTTTGTTGCAATACTTTTGGTTAGCGCGGGCTTCTAGTACGTGCAATTAAGGACTTTTAGTCTAAAGTTGCCATTTAACAATTTTATTCTAGAAATAGAGACGAGTCGGCCTGCCCTTAAGTTTCCTCAATCCAAAACCCCATTCTCCACCGCATACTTTACCAAACCGGCAATGTTGCGTACGCCCAGTTTGGCAATTAAATTTTTGCGGTGAGATTCTACCGTGTGGTGGCTGATGCATAGCTTGTCAGCAATTTCGTGGGTAGTAAATTCTTCGGCAATCAATTTTAAAACGTCTTTTTCGCGTTCCGTCAGTTCTACTTGACTGCTTTTTTGTTTTTCCTTTTTTTGTAAGCCTTCCATAATGCGTTGGGTTACAGTTTGGCTGTAGTAGTTTTCTCCTTTGGCTACCGTTTCTATGGCTTCTTGCAATTCTGCTTTCCCGGTGTTTTTTAAGATGTAGCCGCTTGCCCCAGCTTTGATCAGCTTTTGAATGTATTGGGAAGAGTCATGCATGGTAAGCATGATTACTTTGCTTTCAGGGTAGTCTGCTGCTACTTTTTTAGTGGCTTCGTAGCCGTCCATTTTGGGCATGTTTACATCCATCAAGATCACATCTGCCGCTTGTTTACTTAGCAGGTCGATCAAGTCAACCCCATTGTTGGCTTCACCAACCACTTCCACATCAGGCATGCTCTTGATTAATTCCTCTATCCCGTCAATAAACATTTGGTGGTCGTCCACCACAATTACTTTAATCATGCTGTTTCTGTGTTTAAGGGTACTTCAACGATTATGGTGGTTCCTCTGCCGGGGTTAGAATCCAAGTGTAAAGTCCCGCCAATTTTTTTGGCTCTCTTTTCTAGATTTCCTAGGCCCATTCCTTCTGTGGCTTTGACCTTCTTGATTTCAAAACCTGCTCCATCATCTTCAATTTGTAAACTCAGCTCTTCTCCCAAATCGTTTAATTGCACCGAAATGCTTTTCGCTTTTGCGTGCTTAATGGCATTGTTTAGCGCTTCTTGTGTAATGCGGTAAAGGTTAATTTCGGTTTCTAATTTGTAGCCATCAGCTAAGTTATGAGCCAAAAACCGACATTTCACTTTGCCGGTTTGGTCGATGCTTTCACAAAGCTCTTCCATAGCTCTGCTTAGCCCAAAGTTGGCCACCATGCCGGTGCCTAAATTATGTGAAATGCTTCTCACTTCCGTGCAAGCTTGGTCCAGTAAATCATTGGCCTTGGCATATTGGCTTTCATTTTCAGTTTGGGCTTTGTCAACTTTTTCTTCCAACGAGCTAAACATCAGTTTAATGGTAGAAAGCATACTGCCCAATCGATCGTGTAGATCGGTGGCAATTCGCATGCGTTCTTCTTCTTGTCCTTCCAACATTGCATTATAGGTTTTGATTTCCTGTTCGTCTAATACTGCTTCCATTTCTTGCTGGGCAATGCGAGCATTTCGTTTGGCAATCCGATTGCGTTGAATAAAGTAGATCCCAAGCGCAATAAAGGCCAGTAACAAAACCACAGAGATAGCCAGCATAAAATTTCGTTCTGCTTGTTGAGCTTTATTTTTTTGATTGAGCAACTCAATTCGTTGCACTTTCTTCTCCGTTTCATACTTGGTTTGCATTTCAGCTATGCTCTGAATTTTAGAAGCATTTAGTAGGCTATCATGAAGTATTCTGTACTTTTCAGAAAATGCATAAGCCTTTTCATAATTACCCAAACTGAGATACGAATCTGAAATGTCTAAGTAAGTAGTTGCTTCTGATTCAATGTCTTTTAAAGCAGAATCAAGTTTTGCGGACTGGTTTAAATAAAAGATGGCGCTATCCATTTTGTTCTGATTATAAAAGCAGATACCAATATTGTAAAAAGCCATTGATTCATCATTCTTAAAATCAACACTTTTATAAATTTTAAGCGCCTTTTTATAAAAGGTTTTGGCTAATACATATTGCTCAAGATAATCGTAGCAGACCGCAATGTTATTATAAGTTCCTGCTAGCTCTACTTTACTGAATTTATTCTGCTTTAGGTCGGCTGCCTTCAAATAGTATTCGAGTGCCTTTTTGTGTTCTTGTTTGCTAATGTGGTATTTGCCTAAGCCTCCATAACAGTATGATAGGATTAAGGAATCATTGATCCCTATGGCTAAATTTAGTGCCGTATCATAAATTGATTTTGCCTTTTCAATTTCTTGGTAGTCAATTAAAAAGTGAGCCATTTCCAGATAATTCGAGACTATCAAAGCGGTATCTTGTGTTTTTTCAATTAATCCGATACTTTTTAAAAAGGCAGAGTAAGCCTCATCTAGCTTTCCGGTATTGCCATAAACATAACCGATTAATCGCAAGGTGGAGGCTGCGCCGGTTTCATCCTTTAAACTTTGCCTAATGGAAAAGGCTTGCTCCAAATAAAATAATGCTGAATCATTTTTCCCTTTCAGGTTTAAAATAGATCCAATTCGAACGTAGGCATCACCTATTCCTTTTTTAAAACCAATTTCTTCTGATTCTACTAAAAATGCACGCGCAAGCTTTAAAGAAGAGTCAGGATAGTTTTGTTGTAAGTGGAAGGCACGTTCACTCTTTTCAAGAATACGCTCTTTGTTGCCAGCTAAAATGCCTTTACTCCAAAGAAGTAAGGGCAAGATTAGTAGGCTTAACAAGCGAGAAAAGTGCATTATTCACTAAAGTAAAAAGGAGTAGGTTCCGGGTCCGAATAGTTGAGTTCTTTGGTGCTTCCTCCTAGTGTAACTTCCGTGAATTGATTTAGTGTAGAATCTACTAAAGCTACTGCAGCAATAGACTCAGGATTCTCGGGTGGGTCTTCCCGGCCATCGTATTCGCAGCTAATTGTGTCAGTTTCTGAATAGGCTAACTCTCTTAGGTTTAGCTGGTTCGTCTTTGAGATGATAAAGACCACATAGTATTCAACCGTGCTGTTATCTTCAAGTGGTACGGTGTTTTGAGAGATAAACCACCTCGGCTCATCTTCTGAAACTTCAGCAAGGTTAATGCCTTTAATACCCGGAATAGGTTTTGGGTCCTTTTCTACAGGTCTAACAACAGGTGTACTTGTTTTTACTTTGCCTGATTTCTTTTGTTTTGAATCGTTTGCATTAATTACGACAACACCTTTTGGGACAACTAATGCTCCCTGCACATTTCTTTTTGGGAAAAAAACTGGAAGTGTTTCACTAACAATGGGACTATCTTCAGTCGGGTCTGTCGTGTAGGTGTATTTATAGACGATTACATCATTGTCAAAATCGTAGTGATCAATTTCAACGTTAAAGGAAGAAGAGTATCTAAAATTTGCTACTCCAAATACATAATGAATATCTTCGTTTCCGCTTGCTTGCACGAACATGGTGCCAACTGCTAAAGGGGCTTGTAAGGGTGAGGTTTCTGACATTTTAAATGGTTTAGTGTGTTTGACAATACTACAACAATATTTTGATTATTGCCCCACCTTGGTGAGGTCGTAGCCTGGCTTAGTGCGGTGGTCTAAAATAGAGATCGACTGACCATCCATTAAGATCAATTTTAAGCGATATTTTACAAATATTTCTTCCTTGGCAATGTCTTCAAATTCATAATGGGTAGTTGAATAAGTTGAGCTCCCTGCTTTTACTTTTCCTATGGTTTCAAAGGCTTTTCCATCTACCGATTTTTCAATTAAATAATAGCTGGTGTTCACTTCACGATTCGAAGTCCATTGTAAGAGGGTAATTCCATCTGCTTCTTTGCAGTTCAGTTCAACTTGGTTGGCTTTAAGGTCGTTTCCTTGAGCAAAAGGGGTTGTTTGAAGGATGAAAAGAAAACTGATAATGAGACTAAATTTTTTCATGATGACTGTTTTAAAAGATTATGACACAAAGGTGATTGTCAGGCGCTTGTGTTTTGCCACTAGATATAGTGAAATAGCTTCCTCCCTGAATTCAGGGAGAGCCTCTAAAGCCATATAAAGAATGAGTAAAGGCGATTTTAAATCCTTAATTTGGAACTTCTCAAAAAATGAATCCAAAACATTCGGTTCGTCGTTTGTTTCATAATTAAACCCAAAAACAAAACCCATGGAGAAGTCCTACTACAACCCTAAAGACCTTAAAAAATTCGGAGAGATTGCAGAATTTGAACCTAAACTAGCCGAAAAATTCTTCGACTGGTATGGCGAAGTGTTTAAAGAAGGTGCCTTAACGGAAAGAGAAAAGTCACTCATCGCTTTAGGAGTAGCTCATGCCGTTCAATGTCCTTATTGTATTGATGCATACACTGAAGATGCCATGCAAAAAGGATGTAACGAAGCCATGATGATGGAAGCGGTGCATGTGGCAGGTGCTATACGTGGAGGAGCTTCTATGGTGCATGGAGTGCAAATGATGAATAAAGCTAAAAAGCTTTCAATGTAGAATTAGAAAAAGCAAAAAAGGATCTGTATGATCAAATCGCTAAAAGCAAGAAAAGACGACCTTTCTGAGGTAGAAAATCAAATTCGAATATTGGAAGGTGAGCCTTTCAATGGAGAGTTGCCCACTTTTAAGGCGCAATTAGAACCGCTTGGAGAGTTTCCCCTGCGACCCACAAAAATTGAGATTTTTCAAATCAATGTGGGTTACATGTGCAATCAGGTTTGTAAGCACTGCCATGTAGATGCCGGTCCGGATCGGAAAGAGATTATGACCAAAGAGCATCTGCAGCGCTGTCTAGATATTTTAGAAGAAACAAAAATTCCCACCGTAGATTTAACCGGTGGAGCACCTGAAATGAACCCTCATTTCCGATGGTTTGTGGAAGAAGCCTCTAAGATTGGAGTTGAAGAAATTATTGTACGCTCTAACCTCACGATTATTCGAGCCAATAAAAAATATTTTGACCTGCCTGATTTTTTTAAGAAACATAACGTTCACGTAGTTTCTTCTTTACCTTATTATCAAGCCGGCAAAACCGATGCACAAAGGGGAGAGGGGGTTTTTGCCAAATCCATTCAAGCACTAAAACAATTAAATGAAGTTGGCTATGGCAAAACAGGAAGTGGTTTAAGCCTTGATCTGGTTTACAATCCAACCGGAGCTTTCTTGCCCGGAGGTCAAGCCCAATTAGAAATGGAGTACAAGCGAAACCTCAAAAAGGATTTTGACATTGACTTTAATAATCTTTTCACCATTACCAATTTACCCATCAGTCGATTTTTAGATTACCTGATGGTCAGTGAAAACTATGAGGACTACATGGACAAACTAGTTGCAGCCTTTAATCCGGCTGCAGTCAGTGGTATAATGTGTCGAAACACCATTTCAGTGGATTGGGACGGTTATATATACGATTGTGATTTTAACCAAATGTTAGACATGAAGATCGACGATCCAAGCACACAACACATTAATGATTTTGATTTAGATAAACTAGAAGCAAGAGAAATCTTGATTAATCAGCATTGTTATGGTTGTACCGCCGGTGCTGGCTCTAGTTGTCAAGGAACCGTGGCCTAAATGGAAGAAGCGCTGATTATTTTCATCAAAAACCCGATTGCCGGAAAAGTAAAAACCAGGCTTGCCGCTAGCGTGGGTGACGAAAAGGCCTTGTTCATTTACCAAGCATTACTGCGCTATACCCGTGAACTATGTGAGAGCCTGATATTGAAACGCTACCTCTACTATTCAGATTTTATTGATCGAGCCGACTCTTGGTCTGAGCTGCGTTTTGTGAAAAGTATACAAAGTAAAACTGGTTTAGGCGAGCGGATGCTAAATGCATTTCTGCAAGTAAATGAAAAGAAAAAAGTAATTATTGGCAGTGATTGCCCTCAACTGACAAAGGAAGATGTAAAGAATGCCTTTCAATCCCTCGATAATTATGATTTAGTAATTGGGCCTGCCAACGACGGTGGCTATTATTTATTGGGAATGAAACAAGTCCATCGTTCACTTTTTGAAAAAATGGAATGGTCAACTGAAACGGTCTTCGATGAGACCTTGAGTCGAGCAAAAGAGGCGAATTTAAAGGTGAAAGTTTTGCGGGAATTGGTAGATTTGGACACCCTAGAAGATTTAGAAAAAACTGGATTTAAAATAGAAGAAGAGTAAGATGTTAGAAAAGATACAGCAAGCCGTTGATTACATTAAGTCGCAAGGGGCAGACGCTCCACAAGTTGGAATTGTTTTAGGAACTGGCTTAGGAAATTTGGCCCTGAAAATAGAAGCCGAGCAAATTATCGACTATGCCGATATCCCCAATTTTCCAGTGAGTACAGTTGAATCACATTCCGGCAAATTGATCTACGGTACTTTAAGCGGGAAAAAAGTAATTGCCATGCAAGGTCGCTTTCACTATTACGAAGGCTATTCGGGCGAAGAGATTACTTTCCCCATTCGTGTTTTCAAGAAATTAGGCATCGAGAAATTATTGATCTCAAATGCGGCAGGCACAGTAAATCCTGACTTTAAAAAAGGCACTTTAATGTTGATCGATGACCACATTAATATGATTCCGGATAATCCATTAAGAGGAAAAAATTTGGATGAATTGGGGCCACGTTTTCCTGATATGTCTCAACCTTATGATGCCGAAATGAATGGGATGCTGAAAGCCATTGCGCAAGAGTTGGGTATAACTTTACATGAAGGTGTTTACACTCCGGTAGCCGGTCCCAACTTAGAAACGCGAGCAGAATATCGCTATCTACGAAAAATAGGGTCTGATGCAGTTGGTATGTCTACCGCGCCAGAAGTGATTGTCGCCAACCACATGGGACTTCCTTGCTGCGCCATTTCAGTTTTAACCGATGAATGTGATCCGGATAACTTACAGCCGGTGTCAATTGCAGAGATTTTAGAAATTGCCGGAAGAGCGGAAAAGGACTTGACTAAGCTTTATGAAGAGCTTATCAAACGCATTTAATTGAACTCTTTGTAGGCTTGAAAAACTACTTTTTCAGCTGGCTTGTTTTGAGGAGTGAAACCTGGATGATTTTTTCCTCCCACTTTAGTATGATTTGGAAACCACTTCCATAGAAACCCTCCTGCTATATATTCTTCTTCCCAAAAGGTGTCATAGAAACACTCCAAGGCTAAGGTTTGTGCTTCAAGGTCTACTTCGGCATTTCGATCGTGTTTCCAAGGTTCAATAGTTGTTCCCTTTTTGCTACAATAGCCATACTCTGTAAAAAGAATGGGTTTTCCCTTTTCAAGAGAGAACTGTTTGAGCTCTCTTGAATATACTCTCATTGCTTTGTTTAGTTCCTTTTTAGTGGGTTCGGTCTTTTTAGTCAAAGGAAAGTAGGCGTCTATCCCAATTAAGTCAAGCTCCTGCCAAAAGGGAACTTCTTGGTATTCATCCCAGTTAGATGCGTATGTTAAAGGGCCTTGATAAACCTCCTTTATTTCTTTGATCAATTGCTTCCAAAAGTAGCTTCGTTCTTGAGTAAACTGCTCCAATTCTGTCCCAATACAAAAGAGGTCAACTTTTTCTTCTGCAGCTAGGTGAGCAAAATCTAATATAAAGTCTCGGTAAGAAGCTTCTAAAATTTTCCAATCTGCATTCTTCTCAAAAGAAAGCTGCCCGGTATACTTCCCGCCCTTAAGCCATAGTTGAGGCTTTAGCATCACCCGATAGTTTTCCTTTAGGGCGGCTCTTATCATCTGTCTTACCCCTTCTTCTTTTTCACCCCACCATTGCCAATCTAGGTTGTAGTTTACAGCACTTTCTTGATCTTGAATAAATCCAAAAGGCATAATGGCAAGACTATTCGCTGTTACAAGCTTTCTAGGAAGTTGGTATAGTGAATCTTCTAACGGCTTTGAAGTAGAGACAAAACTGACGCCGTTAATTTTAGTTTGGAAAGGTGGTTTGGAGTTATAAGAATGGCAACTACAGAAAGTGGACAGTAAAAAGACTAGTATTAGATTAATAGGAATCAGCTTGATTGTTTTTAAAGCGAAAACAAGAAATGAAAACTGTATAAGCAAGTGCTTAATTGGATTTTAGCTCAGCTTTTAAGCTGTTGGGGATTGCAATCTCATCTTTCACTAAAAATGACGCTGGATAAGACTCCTTAATACTGCTGAGCAAATGGCTAGCACTTAGTCGGTCTCTAAAGTTGCCTACCCTCAGTTTAAAGTTAGGCGCTTGGTAAACTAAGCTAATGGCTGTTTCGTCGCCATGCTTACTAATAAACTCTGAACGAACTTTGGTGGCCTCCCAGCGAGACTTACCGGAAAAAATTTGAACACGATAACCCATGTTTTTCTTTTTTGCCCAATAAGCTTCACAAAGTAGCTGAATGCCTTCATCCATCTTTTGCTTTCCCTTTGAGTTGTCAGTTGCTTGACCTGCAGCATCATAATAGTCTAAGGCCGGATTGGTGGTTTTTGACAAGCTATCATTTTGTGCTAAAAGCATCATCGATGAGCAAACTAAAGAGAAGAGTAGTAGAATAAACTTTGTTGTCATATTGCTGTTGTATAAATCAATCTTAGTGCCAAGAATTTAAAGGCAAAATAATCCAAACCAAAGCATAATTAGAACCTGAAGCCTTATTTAGAATTATTCTAAATTAATGTGAAGGGGATTAATTTTATATTAAACAAATGGCTTCATACGCCTTAGTGTTTAAATTTGTCGGCGGTAAAAAATAGGTTGCCATTTGTAAGGTTTAACACAAAACACCTAATTGTCTAAATATGAAGTTTATATCAGCAAAATCAACCTTTTCGATTTTAGGATTCCTAGGTTTTTTCATGCTGTTGGGTCTCAGTTCAACTGAATTGAAGGCGCAGGAGGATGGCGAAAAGTTGTTTAAAAGCTACTGTGCATCTTGTCACAGTCCGGGGAATAATCAATTGGTTGGGCCTGGTTTGGCCGGCGTTTATGATAAGTATGAAAGAGAGTGGCTCTACAAGTGGATCAAAAACTCTCAATCATTAATCGAGTCAGGGGATGCCCAAGCGGTAGCGGTTTACGAACAATATAATAAAGTATTGATGCCTGCTCAGCCTGTGAATAATGAGCAGATTGATGCTATTCTGACTTACGTTAAAGATTACAATGAGAAGGCTCCTGAGGCAGCGGCTGATGCAACGGCAGCGACAGACGGTGGAGAGGCAGTTGCGGTAGATAATGCTTCAGATAACACGACTTACATAGCCTTGGGCTTGG
Source organism: Vicingaceae bacterium (assembly GCA_040220135.1). Taxonomy (GTDB): domain Bacteria; phylum Bacteroidota; class Bacteroidia; order Flavobacteriales_E; family Vicingaceae; genus CAJXMH01. Next base: position 288,913 of record JAVJTT010000009.1, on the reverse strand, counting down.
TCTTGGTTTTCTTAATCTTGATTTCTGTTTTAAGAAAGGTTCAGCATTCTTTAGCCATTGTAGAGGCTAAGAAAAGTGGAGAGGCCACCCCAGAAGAAAAGAGCATGGGTAATGCACTTGGTAGTTGGGTTCAGTCAAACAAAACAATTGTTGCCTTAATGGGAATTGTTGTCGTAGCATTAGTGGCAAAAGTAGGTTGGGATGCAGCTTTAAAAGTGGGTGTTTACACTGGCTATGAGCCTGAGCAACCGATTAAATTTTCTCATAAACTGCATGCCGGTACCAATGGAATTGACTGTCAGTATTGTCACAGCAGTGCTTCTTACAGCAAGTCTGCAGGAATTCCTTCGCCGAATTTATGTATGAATTGTCATACTTACATACAAGAGGGTCCGCAGTACGGAAAAGAAGAAATAGCAAAAATTTACAAGGCCTTAGACTTTGATCCTGTAACGAAAACTTATGGGCCAAATAAAAAGCCTATTAAGTGGGTAAAGGTGCATAATCTGCCTGATCACGTTTATTTTAATCACTCACAGCACGTTGCAGTAGGTAAAATAGCATGTGAAAAGTGTCACGGGCCTGTTGAAACATATACAGTAGGAAAGCAGCATGCATCCCTTACCATGGGTTGGTGTATTAATTGCCACCGGGAAACAAAGGTGCAAATGGCCAATAACAAGTATTACGATGAAATACATAATCGATTACCAGAAGATTTAAAAAAGCAATATTTGGAAGACGGTACTATTACTGTTTCCGAGCTTGGAGGTATCGAATGTGCAAAATGTCATTACTAAGATTTTTTTGAAGCAGAATAAAGCTTATGTCAAATAATAAGAAATACTGGAAAGGAGTTGACGAGTTACATGATACTCCATCCTTTGAAAAGTCGAAGAACAAAGAGTTTAGCGAATATTTGCCTGCAGAAGACTTCTTGGGCGAGCAAAACCTCTTGGAAAGTTCAAAAACATCAAGAAGAGATTTCTTGAAATATTTGGGATTTGGAGTAACCGCAGCTTCTTTAGCTGCTTGTGAAACTCCTGTTAACAAGGTAATTCCTTACGTAGTTAAGACAGACAAAATTAATCCGGGTATTGCAAATTACTTTGCTACGGCCTATGCTGACGGAAATGACTATGCAGAAATTGTAGTTAAAACTCGCGAGGGTCGCCCGATAAGAATAGATGGAAACAAAAAGTCTCCTTTAACCAAAGGTGGAGTTAACGCTCGAATTAATTCTTCAGTCTTATCGCTGTATGACGGGAAGCGTTTCAAAGCTCCACAAATAGATGGAGGTGAAGTTTCATGGTCTACTTTTAATAAACAATTAAAGGCAGATTTAGATGCTGCTGTAAAAGGAGGAAAGAAAGTAAGAATTGTTACCAACTCTACTTGCAGTCCTTCTACCTTGAAGTTGATTGAAGAGTTTATTGGTTTATATCCTGATGCAGATATTCACCATGTATGTTACGATGCAGTTTCATATAGCGGAATGCTAGAGGCGAACGAAGCAAGCTTCGGGATGAAAGCCTTGCCTACATATAAGCTAGAAAATGCCAAATCTATTGTTAGTGTAGGGGCGGACTTTTTGTCTTCCTACCCTAATGCATTGGCCGTAGAGTCGGGATATACAAAAGGAAGAAACCCTGAGAATGGCTGGATGTCAAGACACTTTCAGTTTGAAAGCCGTCTGTCACTTACAGGTTCAAATGCTGATGTTAGGACACCAGTGAAACCTTCTGAGCAAGCAGCGGTTGTTGCAGCCCTTTACAACTACATTGCCAAGAAAACTGGTGGTTCTGCAGTATCTTCCCCTAAAGTGCAGTACACTGAAAAAATTAAGACAGCCGCTGAGCATTTGTTGGCCAACAGAGGTTCATCAATTGTTCTATCTGGCTTGAACGACAAGTCTACACAGTTGTTGGTAAATGGAATCAACCAAATGCTTGGCAACTATGGTAAGACACTTGATATGTCGAAGCCGGTTTATGTGAAGAAAGGCATAGATTCAGATTTTGAAGCCCTAGTTTCAGATATGAAATCAGGCAGCGTTGGCATGTTATTAATGGATGGAGTAAATCCTGTATACAACACCGCTTCAGACCTTGGCTTTGAAGCAGCACTTGCTAAAGTAAATGCTGTAGCTACTTTTGCGGTTAGGCCAAATGCAACTACCGCTAATTCGAAATATGTAGGTGCTGCCCATCACTACCTAGAAGCCTGGAACGACTTCAATCCAACCAAAGGCCACTATGTTGTAGCGCAGCCCACAATTAGTCCTTTGTTTGATACAAAGCAATTTGAAGATACGCTTCTAAGCCTCGCTGAGAAGGACGTATCTTATCACGACTACATCAAGTTAAATTGGAAAGAAACGGCATCAAGCATGCCTAATCCTCCAGTTTTATTTGAAGATTTTTGGAACAATACTTTACATGAGGGTTTTGTTTCCATGGATACTCCTGCAGAGCAAGCCATCTATAAGGCAGAAGCGTTGAATGGAGTATCAATTCCAAAGCCAGCTTCTTCAGCTTGGGAGCTAAGCTTCTATGAAAAAGTTGGTATTGGCGATGGAAATCAGGCACACAATCCTTGGTTGCAAGAATTGCCTGATCCAATTTCTAAAATGACATGGGATAATTATGTAGCCATAAATCCTTCAGACGCTAGAGAGCAGGGTTTTGCTACGGAGTATGGCGAACAAAAAAATGCGGATACCATAAATTTAACAGTGAATGGAGTAAGCTATGAAAATGTTCCCGTTATTGCTCAACCTGGACAGGCAAAAGGAACTTTAAGTGTAGCCTTAGGTTATGGCCAAGCAATTGGTAAAAAAGACGAAATTATTGGGTTCAACTTTTATCCTGCACAAGCAGCAAAGAAAAATCCATCAAATTATACTGCTGAAGTAAGTTTTGAAGCTACAGGAAGTGATTATCAGGTAGCAACGACCCAAACGCATCAAACTATAATGGGAAGAACATCCATTATTAGAGAGACAGATTGGAAAACCTTCAAGAATGGCAGCAAAGAAGATTACAATCCAGATCACATCCTAGCCACTCATGATGGTCCGAAAGATGTGAAAGACATCGATCTTTGGGCAAAACACCCGGTAAGAAAGGTAGGTCACCACTGGGGAATGAGCATTGATTTAAATGCCTGTACCGGTTGTGCCGCTTGTGTTACGGCTTGTAATACCGAAAACAATGTTCCGGTGGTTGGAAAGGATGAGGTAAGAAGATCGCGTGAAATGCATTGGTTGAGAATTGACCGTTATTTTAGTGCAAATGCAGAGGATGTTGCCTCAAAGAATTACACGGAGATGGAAACGCCTGAGGATAATCCACAGGTTGTTCATCAACCCATGATGTGTCAGCACTGTAACCATGCACCTTGTGAAACAGTTTGTCCGGTTGCTGCTACCACGCATAGTAATGAGGGTCTAAACCAAATGACCTATAACCGCTGTATCGGAACAAGGTATTGTGCGAATAACTGCCCTTACAAAGTGAGAAGATTTAACTGGTTTAGCTACCAGAATCTAGATAAGTTCTCTGATTTGAACCCATCGCAAGATGATTTAGGTAGAATGGTTTTGAACCCAGACGTTACAGTAAGAGCTAGAGGGGTAATGGAGAAGTGTAGCATGTGTGTTCAAATGATTCAAGAAACAAAGCTAAAAGCCAAGAAAGAAGGCCGTAAGGTAAATGATGAAGAAGCTCAAACAGCTTGTTCAACCGCATGCTCTTCAAACGCGATTATCTTTGGTGACTTGAACGATGTAGAAAGTGAAGTTAGAGAGCGCTCAGAAAATAGCAGAGCTTACCGTGTAATTGAGGAGGTAGGAACAGACCCCAACATTTATTACCAGGTTAAAGTTAGAAATACAGAATCAAACATTGCTTAAAACACAATAGAATGCAGCAAGAAGCAGCGATAAGAGAACCCTTAATACTTGGAGAAAAGACTTACGGTCAGATCACAGACGATGTGATGTCTCCGGTGGTGGGGAAAGCAAACCGATCTTGGTGGATCGTTTTTGGTATCTCAGCCGTTATGGCCTTATGGGGAATCGGTTGTATCCTTTACTTGTTAGGAACCGGTGTTGGAACCTGGGGATTAAATAAAACCGTAGGTTGGGCGTGGGACATTACCAACTTTGTATGGTGGGTAGGTATCGGTCACGCCGGAACCCTAATCTCTGCCGTATTGTTGTTGTTCCGTCAGAAATGGAGAATGGCGATTAACCGTTCTGCAGAGGCAATGACCATCTTTGCTGTGATGATGGCTGCCGTATGGCCAGGTATTCACATGGGTAGAATTTGGTTAGCTTATTTTGTATTTCCGTTACCCAACCAATTTGGTTCACTTTGGGTAAACTTTAACTCTCCCTTGCTTTGGGATGTATTCGCAATTTCAACCTATTTCTCAGTTTCACTCGTATTCTGGTACATTGGGCTTATTCCTGATTTTGCCACCATACGTGACAAGGTAACTCAAGCGGTACCTAAGAAAGTTTATAGTTTATTGGCTTTCGGTTGGACCGGAAATGCGAAAGCATGGAACCGTTTTGAAGAAATTTCTTTGGTACTTGCCGGATTAGCAACACCACTAGTGTTTTCGGTTCACTCTATTGTAAGTATGGACTTTGCCACTTCTGTAATTCCAGGATGGCATACTACAATTTTCCCACCTTACTTTGTTTCCGGTGCTGTTTTCTCAGGTTTTGCGATGGTGCAAACCTTGTTGATCATCATGAGAAAAGTGATGAGCTTGGAAGATTATATCACTAGAAAGCACATCGAGTACATGAATATTGTAATCATCGTTACCGGTTCAATCGTGGGCGTGGCTTACTTAACAGAGTTGTTCATTTCTTGGTACTCTGGAGTTGAGTATGAAGGTTATGCCTTTTTAAACAGAGCGACAGGGCCTTATGCTTGGTCTTATTGGATTATGATGACCTGTAACGTGATTTCTCCACAGCTATTCTGGTTCAAAAAATTAAGAACCAACATCATGTTTACTTTCTTTATGTCAATTATCGTAAACATCGGAATGTGGTTTGAGCGTTTTGTAATTATTGTTACCTCATTACACAGAGATTACTTGCCTTCTTCATGGACCATGTTCCATCCTACTTTTGTGGATATTGGGTGTTTTATTGGAACTATTGGGATATTCTTCGTACTCTTTTTGCTGTTTGCAAGATTCTTCCCTGTACTTCCATTAAATGAATTGAAGACGATATTGAAATCATCAGGTGAACAATACAAAAAAGCTGACCAAGAACATTAATAGAAATTGAAATGGCAGATAACAAAGTAATATACGCAACTTACGACGACGATACAGTTCTGCTTAATGGAGCAAAAGAACTAGTTTCCAAGGGGATTCTTATTCGAGATGTATTCTCACCATTCCCTATTCACGGAATAGACCCCGTAATTGGAATAAAGCAAACTCGATTGGCCATTTGTGCCTTTATTTACGGTTTGGTTGGTTTAACCTTGGCGCTATGTGGAATGTATTATTTCATGATTGTTGACTGGCCCATGAACATTGGTGGTAAGCCCAATGATTTCTTTTACCAAAATATACCAGCTTTTGTGCCCATTACCTTTGAGTTTACGGTTTTACTAGCGGCTCACGGCATGGCACTAACTTTCTTTATTCGCAACTGGACTTTACCGGGTATACAGGCACGCAATCCATATCCCTACACCACAGATGATAAATTTGTGATGGAGATTCATCCGGCAGATAGCCAAATGACAGAAGAAGAGATTAACGAACACCTGAATAAAACAGGTTCTATAAAAGTAGAAGCACGCTAATTCAGGAAAACAAAACAGAATGAAGACAAGACACTATAAGACTTTATTTTTCGCAGCGATCTTCGGCTCTATCTTTGTAGCATGTTCGGATTCGCAAAGTCCGGGAGTAGAATACATGCCCGACATGTATCGTTCTCCGGCTATTGAGACTTATGTTGATTATGAGTATCCAGACTCTGCCACCTCTCGGCATACTCCTGAAAACTCAGTACCAAGAGGCTACAAACCTTTTGCATATCCGAATTCAACAGAAGGTTACGAACTAGCAGGTGAAAATTTAAATAACCCTTTACACCTAACTGAAGAGAAGATAAAAGAAGGGAAGGCTTTATATAACACTTTCTGTGCACATTGTCATGGAAAAGAAGGGAAAGGGAAAGGGTCGATTACCAATGCCATTTATGGTGCAGTACCCTCTTATTCGGACACACTTCCTAACCGTCGTGGAAATCGCTCTATGAGTGAATTGCAAGTAGGACATATCTACCACACAATCATGTATGGCCTGAACGCTATGGGGCCACATTCAAGCTTGATTAGAGAGCAAGATCGCTGGAAAATTGTTGCTTATGTGCAGACTCTACAAGGAAAAGATCCATTAGCAGAAGAGAATAAGAAAAAGATGGCGGAAGCGAATAAAGCTGAAGCTGAGAATGATAAAATGAATCAGGAAAAATAAAAGAATACTACAATGAACTTTATTTTCACCAAGAAAGCCCGTATTACTTTTTCAATCCTTATGCTGATTGGAGTAATCGCTAGTGTGTATGGATTCATGAATGATGATACACCACATCACAATCGATTTTGGGCGAATCTTTTAGTTAATGGTTTCTTTTATTTTGCCATTAGTTTAGGGGCTTTGTTTTTCTTAGCATTACAATACGCTACTGAAGCGAGTTACATGGTTGTGCTGAAAAGAGTAATCGAAGGCATTAGTCAGTTTATTTACATAGGAGCCGCCGTTTTAATACTCGTTTTTTTAGGAGGCACCCTTCACTGGCATCATATTTACCATTGGATGGATCCCGAGGTATACAATCCGGATTCTTCTCATTATGATGCAATAATCGCCGGCAAAGCAGCCTATTTAAATCAACCTTTCTTTTGGATAAGAACATTGGTTTACCTAGGAGTGTGGTGCTACTTTGCTTATTTGTTTAGAAAGCGTTCACTATTAGAGGACCAGCAAGGCGGAACAAAAATTCACTTCAAGAATATGACTTATGCTGCTATTTTCTTGGTGTTCTTTGCCTTTACCTCTTCTACCGCATCTTGGGATTGGATAATGTCGATTGACACACACTGGTTCAGCACACTATTTGGATGGTATGTGTTTTCTGGAATGTGGGTGAGCTTCATGATCTTTTTTGTCTTAATTGCTATTTATTTAAAAGGAAAAGGGTACTTACCTCAAGTTAACAAGAGTCATATTCATGATGCCGGTAAATGGATGTTTGCGATTAGCTTCCTATGGACTTATTTGTGGTTTTCTCAATTCATGTTGATTTGGTATTCCAATATCCCGGAAGAAGTGACCTATTACATTACCAGAATCCAAGATTTCAAATGGCTCTTTTTTGGGGTGTTTTTCACCAACTTTATCTTTCCCATGGTAATTCTGATGGCGCGCGATGCTAAAAGACAAATAGGGTATTTAATTTTTGTTGGAATACTGATTTTCATAGGACACTGGCTAGATGTTTACTTAATGGTTATTCCAGGTAGTGTAGGACACATGCATTTTGGGTTCATGGAAATTGGAATGTTCTTAGGCTTTTTAGGTTTATTCATGTATACTGTATTTAACGCTTTTTCTAAAGCTCCACTTACAGTTGAAAGCCACCCTTATTTAGAGGAGAGTAAACATTTACATATATAAAGGAAATAGGTAAAAGATAAAAGAATTTACGATGTTGAACATATTGATCATATTAGCAGTAGTACTTGGCATTATCGCCCTATCAAAAGTGGTAAAGGTTCTCGAAAAAGCCAGTACAGTACGAGGGGAAAATTCTTACCTTCCTACCGATCAGGATAACAAAACGCAATCTAGGCTCATGCCTTTATTTCTGTTGGTGTATTTTGCCTTCGTTGCATGGCAGTTGATTGCATGGGGAGACAGAATGTTGCCTATCGCAGCTTCTGAACACGGTTTAATAGTTGATAAGTTGATGAATACTACTTGGATCATTATTATTCCAGTATTCATTGGAACACACATTTTACTTTTTTACTTTGCTTGGAAGTATGCTTACGATAAGAATAGAAAAGCGCAATTCTTCGCTCACAGTAATAAATTAGAAATGTTGTGGACGGCTATTCCAGCTTTGGTCTTGCTTATCTTAATCTTATACGGTTTGAATATCTGGAACACTACCATGGAACCTTTGACAGAAGAAGACGATGCAATTGAAATAGAGTTATACGCTCGTCAGTTCGACTGGACAGCTCGATACCCTGGAGAGGATGGTAAATTTGGAGAAGCAAGCGTTCAATTGATTGAAGGGATAAACATGCTAGGCTTAGATTCAACGGATCAAAACGCTTGGGATGACAAGTACGTGAAAGCAGAGTTCCATATCCCGGTGAATAGACCGGTACAGTTTTACTTTAGAGCACAAGATGTTATTCACAGTGCCTACATGCCACATTTTAGAGCACAAATGAACTGTGTTCCAGGCATGGTAACCCGCTTTAACTTTGTTCCGACCATGACGACTGCAGAAATGCAGGATCACTTAGGAGATCCTGAGTTTCAGTATCAACTACTCTGCAACAAGATTTGCGGAGCGGCACATTACAACATGGGAATGGAGATAATTGTAGATAGCGAAGAAGACTATCAGAAGTGGTTATCTGAACAAAAAGTATTTTTAGAAGTTGAAGGAAATAGTAGTTCTGAAACTGCTACCCTAAAAGAGAATAAACAACCTGACCAAGCGACCGAGGAAACTGCCCAAAAGCAGTTGTCGTCATTGTAATTTAGTGATTACCTTAAAAATTAGATAATGTCAGCAACAGCACATCATCACGACAACGATTTTTTATTCAAGTACATCTTTAGTACCGATCATAAAATGATCGCGAAACAGTTTTTCTTAACCGGTTCATTTATGGGACTGATTGGGATGTTGATGTCTACTATTTTTAGACTTCAATTAGGCTACCCTGGAGAGAGCTTTCCTTTTTTAGAAGCTTTAATGGGCGATTGGGCTCCAGGTGGCGTACTTTCCCCGGATAAGTATTTAGCCCTTGTAACCTTGCATGGTACAATCATGGTTTTCTTCCTTCTTACTGCAGGTTTAAGTGGTACTTTTAGTAACCTCTTAATTCCTTTGCAGATTGGAGCTAGAGATATGGCATCAGGCTTTATGAACATGTTGTCTTACTGGTTCTTCTTCCTTTCAAGCTGTGTAATGATGGCCTCCCTTTTTGTAGAAGGCGGTCCTGCATCAGGTGGTTGGACAATTTACCCTCCATTGAGTGCTTTACCGGAAGCCATTCCAGGTTCTGGAATGGGTATGACACTGTGGATTATCTCTATGGCCTTGTTCATCGTATCTTCTTTATTAGGTAGTCTGAACTATATCGTTACAGTTTTTAATTTGAGAACAAAGGGAATGACCATGACGAGAATGCCCCTTACTATCTGGGCGTTTTTGGTAACAGCAGTTTTAGGGGTACTTTCATTCCCAGTGCTTTTCTCAGCGGTTCTACTCTTGTTTTTTGATAGAAGTTTTGGAACAAGTTTTTACTTATCTGATATCTACATTGCAGGTCAAGCTTTAGAGGTTCAAGGAGGAAGTCCCATTCTTTATGAACACCTCTTTTGGTTTTTAGGACACCCTGAAGTTTACATTATTCTATTGCCGGCTCTTGGCATTACATCCGAAGTTGTGGCCACAAGTTCTAGAAAACCAATTTTTGGCTACCGAGCAATGATTGGTTCAATACTAGCCATTGGCTTTATTTCATTCCTTGTTTGGGGTCATCATATGTTTGTAACGGGAATGAATCCTTTCTTAGGTGCCGTCTTTACTTTTACTACACTTCTCGTAGCTATTCCTTCTGCAGTTAAAGTCTTTAATTACTTAACTACCCTTTGGAAGGGAAATATCAAGTTCACACCAGCCATGTTATTCGCCATTGGCTTAGTTTCTACTTTTATTACTGGTGGATTAACTGGAATTATCTTAGGAGATTCAGCTTTAGATATTAATGTTCACGATACCTATTTCGTTGTGGGACACTTTCACATCGTAATGGGACTTTCTGGTACCTTCGGTATGATTTCAGGAATTTATCATTGGTTCCCTAAAATGTTTGGTAAGATGATGAACAAAAGTCTGGGTTATATCCACTTTTGGATTACCATTGTAGCAGCTTATGGGGTGTTTTTTCCCATGCATTTCTTAGGCTTAGCAGGAGTTCCAAGACGTTATTACGCCAATACAGAATTTCCGATGTTCAATGAAATGTATGACATCAATGAATTGGTTACGATTTTCGCAATTCTAGCTGCAGTGGGACAAATATTCTTCATTTTCAATATTTTCTACAGCATTTTTAAAGGACCGAAAGCGCCACAAAACCCATGGGAGTCTACAACATTGGAGTGGACTACTCCTGTTGAACACATTCACGGGAACTGGCCTGGAGAACTTCCTGAAGTACATCGTTGGGCTTATGACTATAGTAAGCCAAACTCTGATGTTGACTTTATCCCCCAAACCGTGCCCTTGGCAGAAGGAGAAGAAGATCAGGGTCATTAAGAAAAAGACCAAAATCAATAAATGTCCTTACCTTCGTTAAGGACATTTTTTTTGCTCAAATAATTGAAATTAACCACTTACATAGTTTGTTTTTATTGCATTGTGATGCCCTTAAAGGCACAACATTTTGAGTCTGAACTAAAACAAGCCTTAAAGACAAAACCGGAACTTGACTTCAGACTTGATTCTCGAAACTCTTTTATCAATCAAAATGGGGTTAAAGTTTTTGGGTTTAAGCTCGGTGCACAATTCGACGAAAAGTTAAGTTTTGGGTTGGGTTATAATTTTCTGTGGTCTGAACTGACCAAAGAGTTTACTATAGAAGGTAAGCTGATAAATATGAAGCTTGGCTATTACTATTTTTCACCTTATGTGGAGTATGTTTTTTATGAAGACCAAAAGTGGCAGCTTTCCATACCAGTTCAGTTCGGACTAGGCGAGTCTTATTATGAGAATAATCAAGAGGTTGGAGCTAGGTATATAAATCGACAATTTGTGGCTTCTTATGAACCTGCTATTGCTTTCCAATATCGATTTTTCACCTATTTTGGTGCTGGTATGGGAGTGGGCTATAGACTTATGTTGGTGCCTAATACAGAAATTGAAGAACAGTTTACTTCTCCGGTTTATATCTTTAAGTTTAAGGTGTATTTTGAAAAATTGTTAGAAGATTTTGGCCCTAATAATTGATTAGCTTTGAAACGTTAACATTGAATATGAACGAGAATTTAGATCCGGATTTTAACCAAGGCCCAGAAGAGATTGAGCTCGATAAAGTGCTTCGACCTTTATCATTTTCTGATTTTAGTGGTCAGGGTAAAATTGTAGACAACCTAAAGATTTTTGTTGAAGCGGCTAAGCAAAGAGGGGAAGCCTTAGATCATGTCTTGTTGCACGGCCCCCCAGGTCTTGGAAAAACTACTTTAGCAAACATTATTGCTCAAGAATTAGAGGTTTCATTTCGACTAACCTCAGGGCCGGTATTAGAAAAGCCAGCTGATTTGGCCGGACTATTGACCAACTTGGAAGAAGGCGATGTGCTTTTTATTGATGAGATTCACCGCTTGAGCTCAGTGGTGGAAGAGTATCTCTATTCTGCTATGGAAGACTATAAAATTGACATTATGATTGATTCCGGTCCCAATGCTCGTTCCGTTCAAATCAAATTAAACCCCTTTACTTTAATTGGCGCAACTACTCGAGCTGGTTTACTAACCGCTCCACTTCGTGCCCGTTTTGGCATCAACTCGAGACTCGAGTACTACGACAAAGACCTATTAGCTACTATTGCAAAACGCTCTGCCGGAATTCTTGGTATTGAAATCCAAAACAATGCTGCGCTAGAGATAGCAGGAAGAAGTAGAGGAACACCCAGAATCGTAAACGCTTTATTGCGTCGAGTAAGAGATTTTGCCCAAATTAAGGGGGATGGTTCCATTGATCTTAAAATTTCGAACCTGGCTTTGTCTGCACTTAATGTAGATAAATATGGTTTAGATGAAATGGATAACCGTGTTTTGACGACTATTATAGATAAGTTTAAAGGCGGCCCGGTAGGCCTAAATACCATTGCAACTGCAGTGGGTGAGCAAGCCGGCACGATTGAAGAAGTATATGAACCCTTTTTGATTAAAGAAGGCTTTTTAAATCGGACTCCTAGAGGGAGGGAAGCCACGGACCTTGCCTATCGACACCTCGGGAGAAGTAATCACCGAAATGAAGGAACTTTATTTGACTCCTAGCTGTGAACGCTGCTGAAAATAGTCTTTTAATTAAAAGGAAAGCCTATGAGCTTGGTTTTGCCTTCGTGGGAATAGCAAAGGCCAAACGCCTTGACGAAGATGCAGAGCGCTTAGGAAAATGGCTTGAAAGTGGTCATCAAGCTAAAATGTCTTACCTCAATAATCATTTCGAAAAAAGGGTTGATCCTCGAAAACTGGTTCCAGGTACAAAGTCAGTAATTTCTTTGCTTTTTAATTATCACACTCACGACAAGCAAGAAGACCCTGAGGCACCCAAATTAGCCAAGTATGCTTACGGTAAAGACTATCACTTTGTCATTAAGGAGAGGCTCAAACAACTCTTTCTGTATATTCAAGAGCGTATTGGAGCTGTTGAGGGGAGATACTTTGTTGATTCGGCCCCGGTATTAGATCGAGCTTGGGCGCGAGAAACAGGCTTAGGGTGGGTAGGTAAGAATAGTATGCTCATCAACAAGCAGAAAGGGTCTGACTTTTTTATTGCTTCCATGATGCTTGACCTTGAATTAAGCTACGACCAGCCCATTCAAGATTATTGTGGAACTTGTACTAAATGCATTGAAAGTTGCCCGACAGATGCTATTATGGAGAACCGCGAAATCAACTCAAATCGTTGCATTTCTTACTTAACCATTGAGCTTAAAGAGGAGGATATACCAGATGAGTTTGCCGGGAAAATGAACAACTGGGCCTTTGGTTGTGACATTTGTCAGGATGTTTGCCCATGGAACCGATTTGCTGAACAGAACACAGAGGAAAGTTTTCAACCCAAACAAACCTTAATGTCGCTTTCTAAGGAACAATGGTTTGGAATGGAAAAAGAGCAGTACCAGAGATTGTTTCAAAAATCACCAGTAAAGAGGGCCAAATACTCGGGCCTTAAAAGAAACTTAATGTTTCTCAAGAAATAGTTTCAAACGCTTCTAAAATAATGTCTTTGTGCATATGTCCAAATGTTGCTAGACACCATGCCTTTAGCATTAGACTTTCCTTCGGTTTAAGCCACTTTTTTGATTTGATTAACTCTTTTCTAAACAACTTTCTATCAAAGCTTACTTTAGTAAGCACTTTCTTACTTAATTCATACATAGTTATCTCGAATTGAAGCCTCAAATTACTAAAAAAAGGATTAACTAAGAAATAAGAATTTGTAGGGTTTTCTATAAAAGATTGTTAACTATTTTCTCCCCAACGGTAGCTTTTGTTTTCTAGCTCAAGTAGGTCTATAATTCTATCTACTACTGTGCTTACCGCTTCTTCGATAGTTTTGGGTTGAGCGTAAAAGGATGGGCTGGCCGGACAAACGACAGCTCCTGCCTCGGTAACTTTTTTCATATTATCAAGGTGAATGGCGTTTAGAGGGGTTTCTCTTGCGACTAATATTAACCTTCTTCTTTCTTTAAGTATGACATCAGCCGCCCTTGTGGTAAGGTCATTTGAAACACCGCTTGCAACTCTAGCCAAAGTTCCCATTGAGCAAGGAACAACTACCATTTGTTTGTACTGTGCAGATCCTGAAGCAAACGGGGCTTCAAAGTCTGATTTGGAGTAAAAGTGAAAAGGATAATCTCGGTAAGATTGATCACCAATTTCTGTTTCCCAAACGTATTTGGCATTGTCAGACATGATAACTCCCACTGCTTCAATTTGAGCATGAAGAGTTTTTAGCTTGTCTAACAGTAGTTTAGCATAAATAGCTCCCGAGGCTCCTGTTATGGCTACTACTATTTTGTGTTTTGTCATTGTTGTTGTCCCCCAATAAACTCATAACGCATCGTAAAACTTAAATATGTGTGCAGTAGTCCACTATCAAATCTCCAGCTGGCCCCGCTATCATGATCTCGAACCGGTAAAATAGACTGGTTGATACGCCAATTCATAATGATGTTTTCTGTAAAATTAAAGTTGATTCCCACCAGACCTCCTAAGTCATATGATTTCATCTCATTCAAAGGCTCAGGAATGTTGAACGGTCCATTTTCATCTTCTAAGTACTGATTAACAAGTTGGCCATAGTAGAGGCCGACCTCATAAGTAAAGCGGTTGTTTTTGAATCGTGCCATTACAGGGATTTCAACATAGTCTAATCTCATGAGAAAAAATTCTGTATCCCCTTCTTTGGTATTCGGGTTTTTACGACTTCCCTTTTGACTGTAGTTTATTTCAAATTGAAGATTTACTTTCTGAGAAATGTCAATATCTGTATAAACGCCAACTAAGATTCCTGCTTTGTTGAAGCCAGAATAACCGTCGCCGCTTACTTGAGAAGCATTAACTCCCGCTAAAATCCCTGCATTAAAGCTTTGAGAATTTACTTCTAGCGAAGCGAGTAAAATGATTAAGAATTGAAGTAAAAAAAATCGTCTCATCTCAGTGATTAATACCACTAAGTTAACCTTTGTATTTAAAAAGAGTTTAGCCTTTTATTTAATATGTGAGGAATTGGCCTGAATGACCTCGTAGGTGCTTGGATTATCATCGAATATAAATGCAACAACCTTTAAATTTGATGCATTCCAATTAGGCTTAACAGTGGTTATGAATTGAATTGATTCTTTGTCACCCACATTAGGGCTTTTTAATGGCTTGCCGAAAGTCCTATCAACAACCTTTCTTAAAACATTTCTGTGATTGTAAAATTCAATATCTTGTGTTCCACTTTTTTGCCAATCTAGGATATGATCTTCCACCAAAAAAACAGATAAGTTATGTTGACTCGATACAGTAGAGCTTAACCACTCAATATCTACTTGAGCTCTTACGGTATTTACATTGGCAGAATAAAAGGTTGTTAAGTCTAAGGAGACAATGGGATTGTCGTTTGCATAATCAGATACTAGCTGTGTCCAATTAGAAGACGAGACAGCTTGTTTGTTTTTGCGGTTTACCAAACCACTAGGGTAGGAGTTTACATTAAAGGTATTGAGAAAAACCTCACCGTGCCCTCCTTCCACTCTAAAGTCGGTAGTATACTTTCCCGAGGGTGATGCTTGGGGTCTAGCAAATGGGCCGGCATGAATCGAAACAGGAATAAGTTGTTCGCCATAGATGCTATCAAGCCTCACTGCCTCCTGAGAACCAATGGGAGAAAAAACATTTGTATGTCCTGTAAACTCTTCCAATAAGATAAACCGACTATTATTGTTTAAAGGAGCATTTTTTTCAATCCAAGTATTGTTTGAAATGAAAGAATTGATATCATCTTGATTTGAAAAGTTGAAGGTGGAATCAATAACATAAACCACACTATCCGTTGGGTTTATCACAGTAGTATCTTGATGGGTTGTGTCGATGATGGTAGTGTCCTGTCCCGTAGTATCAACCACTGTAGTATCTACCGTTGTGGTGTCTTGATTGGTGCTATCTAGTTGCGTTGTTGAAGAAGAGTTGCTTTGAATCATTTCCTCATCCTCAGGCTCACAGCCCAATAGAATCGAAGTGATTATAACTGCAATTAATAGAAAGGCTCTCATAAATTTCATTCCTTTTAGTTTGCAGTTTAAAGTAAGTATTTAATCATTCCCTATAAAATGGGCAGCATTGGCTTGAATTACTTCTAAGGAACTTGGGTCGCGATTGAAAATAAAGGTGACAACTTCCATGTCTTCCACTTTCCAATTAGAGTTTATGGTGGTAACATATTGGTAAGAAAGTGTATCTCCAACTTGCCAAGCAGGGAGCTGAAATCCATAGGTGTCATTGACTACTTTTCGCAAAACATGACGATGGTTATAAAATTCTATATCAACAGGATTAGAAAATGCATCTTTTTGCCAATCAATGATATTATCCTCTTTTAAAAATACTTGAAGGTTATAATTTGCACTACTTGCTACAAGTGGAATAATGTCTATTTGTGCTCTAAGCACTTTTAGCGAATCAGAAAAAAAAGATTTTAATTTTAATTCAGCTATTGGTAGATCTGCTTTTATTGAATTAATGTCCGTTTCCCATACCCCACTTGAAGTTACTTGGGTACTTAGCCTACTTACAATTCCAGCAGGGTAGCCAGATACACTAAAATCTCTTTGGTAGGTCTCTCCGTGGCCTCCACTAACTCTAAAGTCTGTGGTGAATTTGCTACCACTAGACCTAGGTCTTGCAAAGTTTCCTGCATGAATAGCAATGGGAATTAATTGTTCTTGATAGATGCTGTCAAGTCTGATGATTTCTTTTGTTCCTAAAGGACAAAATATACACTCATGACCGGTAAACTCCTCTAAAGTCATAAACCTCCTGTTGGAATTATCAGGTGCCTCAGAAATCTCCCATCTGTTATTCAAAATAAACTTTCTCAAAGAGTCAGTACTTCCAAGGTTTAATCCTTGTTCGATCTTATACTCTGTATCAGCAAACAGGCCTAAGGAATCAAATAAAGCAGCAAGTGAGTCTGCGTTAGTCCCATCTCCTACAGAAACTAAAGAATCCCCCGTCACTGATTCATCTAGATTAGAAGGATAAGGATCGTCAACCACTTCACAGGCAGTAATTGAGATTGAGATGATAAAGAGATAGAATAAGTACTTCATAGAATAAAAAGTTAAAAACTACTAGTGATGGATAAATATAATCCACTAGAGGCAGGAACTACTCTACAAACACCGCCCACACAGAAGATTCCCGCTCTTTGTCTACCATAACTTAACGAAATTCTGTTTCCTTTGTTATTGTATCCCCCAGAAATATTGTAATAGTGTACTTGTCTGTCAGGGTCCTCGTTTCCATAGTTATATTGATCCATAAAGGCGATGTACCAGTGAGGGGAGTATGTGTATTCCAACAACAATGTGGCCCAGTCGCCATTGTCTTGTTCGGTTACTAAAAATTGCGCTTCTGTTCTTAGGGCGTTTCGAATGTTAAATTTATAAGTTACATCCGCAATGCCAATATTGGCATACACTTTTGGCGCACCGGGTTTCCCTTCTATAATGTCTTGATCGTAAACAAGGTTAGCATAAGTAAAGCGGCCTTTTACTTTTTTCGAAAATTTCTTGGTTAACTGAACATTGAAATCTTTGAAATATACCTCACCTACATCAAAATAGTCTGAAGTATAACCGTTTCTTTTGGTATCAAGGTCATTTAAGCTGGTTGTGTCAATGTTATTGGCGGTAGAATAGTTCATTTGAATGTCCATTCCGTTTTTGCCTCCTAATACACTGCCTTTTTTGAATTTGTAAATCAGATCAGCTTGGAAGGCCATTTCTCCATTTAACTGAGTTGCATAGGGATAAAGTGTGGCTAGCAAGTTATAAGTATGCTGCTTGGTAAGAGCGGGTAAGAAATTGATCAATAAATTTTGTAAACCTTCAGTGCGGTCAGACCGAAAGCTCATGTTGTCATTGCGCTTTGCTGCAAGCACTAATCCAAAGCCTTTTTGTGAGTAAGACGTTTGAATGAAGAGCGCCTCTCCTGGTTTGTAGATGTAATTATTATCGGCAGAAGGATCATTTATCTTGTAAGCATACTCGGCATTTACATTTACTTTACCCCTAGTAATGTTGGCGCGGCCAGAGAAAGAAGCCACATTTTCAGGCAGAACATAACGGGAATCTTGGTCTGCTTGATACTTACTTACCGCACTACCCCCTAAAAGGATTCTAGTTTTACTTTCTTTTAAAAATTCAAAGGCGTCATTGGCATACAGTTCGGCATTAAATCCTCTTACTATCCCTTCTCCATAATCAAAAAACAATCTTTGTTTTCCCGTTAAAGCCGTAAGTTCAAGGCCTTTAAATGGACGGTATTTTATTCGAACTCCATCCATGGCATTGTCGTAACCCAAACCTCTTTCCTCATAGGTTCTAAAGACTAAACCATTGCCAAATTGCTCATAAAAATTACCCACGGTTACCGATAGCTCATCTTTAACATAGGTGGCATAGCGGTAGGCAATACCATTTCCTTGGTAGCCTTCTGGATAACCGAGCAATGCGTTTTGATAACTTTCATAACGAACTCCCATGGAAAATCCGCCATTGGTATAAACCAAGTTTAAAAAACCATTAGAAAGAATTTGTTCCGGTACTTCTTGAGCCCCAATGGTAGAGTCTTCTTCGTAGTATTGCGCTTCAATTTGAAAGTTCCCTCGAATCTTTCCTTGATTCATTACTTCTTCAAAGCTTTGAGCTTGCGCACCAAACGCAAACAAAAGTCCGAAAAGAAGCAAGCTTCCCTTAAATCGCATAAGCAGTAGACTAATTTAGATGGTTAAGTGATTGACAAAAAATAGGTTAGTCTATTTTTTCTCCCTCAGCTAGTTTTTGGACTAATTCGTAAAGTTCGTATTCGTCACCTTCATTGTATGAATTGTGCTGCCAAACAATTTGGCCCTGTCCGTCCACTAAAAAAGTATGAGGGATATTATTTACACCCAATGCCCTTTTAAAGTCTCCATTTGGGTCAATGTAAACATCATACTCCCATCCTTTTCCGTTTACATAAGGGGCAACTTTTGCCATGTTTCGTGTGTCATCTATGGAGATTGCCACTAGTTTTACCCCGGTTTCATCAACCCAGGTATCGTACATTTCAGTTATGTTATTTAATTCTCGCTTACAGGGGCTGCACCAAGTGGCCCAAAAGTTTATAATAATGGGTTTTCCATCATTTTTTATGTCACCTGTGCTAAAAGTTGTTCCATTAAGGTTTTGAATATCTACCTCAGGAATGGAGTTGTTTTGTCCTTGAGCCCAAGCTAAACTGCTAATAGCTAGGCCAATTACAGTTAGAAAAAGTTTGAAATGCTTCATTTTAAATCTAATTTAAGGTTTGCTAAATTACAAATTCGGATGAAGGTATTAATCAAGAAATGAGCCAATCTTTTAAACGATTAATTCTTATATTTGTTAATTGGACACAGATTAATATTTTAAATATGAAAAAACTACTATACTTTTTTACATTTCTTTTTTTAGGATTGGCATTCAATTTATCGGCGCAACCTGATATCGATATAAGAAATAATGCTGGAGTTAGCGTGGTCGGAGATACTATTGTCTTTAATCATGTAGTTGATCCAAATGATCAGTGGCAGTATTTTGAGAACAAAAACTTCATAGATATTCTCAATAAGAGCGGTAACTCCATGACAATGGGGTTAATCAGACACGAAATTCAAGCTGTGCCAAACACTTATGATTATTTGTGTTGGGGAAATCAGTGCTTTGGAGAAGTTCAAGCAGGAACTCAGCCATTTTGGGATGTTAATGATTCAGTTGCGGTAAACAATAATGATACAGCATCTGGTTTGTTAGGTGGCCTAGTAATTTACCACAGACCAAATACCAATGCTGGCGTTTCTATATATGAATACGAATTATACAATAGAGCTAACCGCAATATGTCTTCAAGTGTATTCGTAAAGCTTCAAACTTCTTTTACAACAAGTCTTGAAGATGAAACAAAAGACAATTTAGCCTTTACTATTTACCCTAATCCTGTTGAAAATCAAGTAAATGTTTCTTTTGAGAAAGGCGCAACACTTGCAAATGCCCAACTAGTTATTCATGATATTGTGGGTAAAAGAGTAAAGGCACAGTCAGTTCAAGCAGCTACAATTAATCAATCTATTTCAGTTTCTGAATTAGAGTCTGGTTTGTACTTTGTTAGTCTCCAGATCGATGGAGAGCGAAGAATAACAAAAAGATTCGTTAAAAATTAAGCTTAATATTATAGAACTTTAAAAGGGAGCATTGCTCCCTTTTTTTATTGGCCAATTAATAAATCGCAAAGCTTTGGCATTCCCACGCCTGCTTTTTCTTGCAGTAAAGTCCAGTTATTGGAAAAATCCATATTTGGGATGTTAGGGTCAACCAAATAAGCAGGAATGCCATCTGGAATGGCATGAATAAGGCTGGCTGCAGGGTATACATTTAAGGAAGTGCCAACTACAACTAACATATCGGCCTTAGAAGACTCCTGTAAAGCTACATCCATCATGGGTACAGCTTCCCCAAACCAAACGACATGAGGTCGCAATTGAAATCCTTTTTCACATAAATCACCTAATTGGATTTCTGGCTTTTTTGTTTGGTAGACCAAGTCAGGGAATTTTTCACTTCTTACTTTTTTTAGTTCCCCATGTAGGTGAATTACTTTTTTGGATCCTGCTTGCTCGTGCAAATCATCGATGTTCTGAGTTATAACCACTACTTCATATTTGCTTTCTAAGGCAGCGATGGCATAATGAGCAGGATTGGGTTTTGCGTTTTCCAACTGTTTTCGACGCATATTATAAAAACGCAATACCAAGTCTGGGTTTCTTTGCCATGCCTCAGGAGTTGCTACTTCTGTTACTTCATGATTCTCCCACAAGCCGTCGTTATCGCGAAAAGTTTTTAGTCCGCTTTCTGCACTCACGCCGGCCCCACTAAACACCACAATCCTTTCTTTTCCTTCCATTTCTTAATTTGATTTTATCATCACCTTTTAATGTTTCATTTGCAAGGTGTATTGATTACATTTACCTGCCCTAAAATTAACCATATGGCCGACTCTAGAAAGCAAATAGAAGCCCTTGATTATCATGCCGATGGGAAACCCGGTAAAATCGAGATAAGACCCACCAAGCCTTACAGTACTCAGCGAGACTTAGCACTTGCTTACTCCCCTGGGGTAGCTGAGCCTTGTAAAAAAATAGCTGACGATAAAGACTTAGCCTACAAGTATACGGCAAAAGGTAATCTGGTGGCAGTCATTTCTAACGGAACTGCGGTTCTTGGTCTGGGAGATATTGGCCCAGATGCTTCAAAACCGGTAATGGAAGGGAAAGGTCTTTTGTTTAAGATTTTTGCTGACATCGATGTGTTTGATATTGAAGTTGACAATAAGGATGTAGACTCTTTTGTAAATACGGTAAAAGCCATTTCGCCAACCTTTGGCGGAATAAATTTAGAAGACATTAAAGCTCCGGAATGTTTTGAAATAGAAGAACGTTTGAAGAAGGAATTGAATATTCCAATCATGCATGACGACCAGCATGGAACGGCTATAATTTCTGCTGCTGCCATGTTGAATGCTTTGGAATTAGCGGAAAAGAGAATAGAGGATATTCAAATTGTAGTGAATGGGGCAGGGGCTTCTGCTATGGCTTGCATTGACCTCTATGTCGCTTTAGGTGCCACAAAGCAAAATATAGTAATGCTCGATAGCAAAGGTGTTATTCGGAAAGACCGTGAGAACTTAAATAAATACAAAAAGAACTACGCCACCGATCGCGACTTAAGTACTTTAGAAGAAGCCATTGAAGAAGCTGATTTATTTCTCGGTTTATCACGTGGGAATGTACTAAGTAAGCAGATGGTAAAATCCATGGCTAAAGACCCTATAGTGTTTGCTTTAGCTAATCCGGACCCTGAGATTCCTTACAAAGAAGCAATGGCTGTTCGAGATGATATCATTATGGCCACAGGACGTTCTGATCATCCGAACCAAGTAAATAATGTACTTGGCTTTCCCTTTATTTTTAGAGGTGCATTGGATGTTCGAGCGACCACCATTAATGAAGAAATGAAGCTTGCGGCGGTAAAAGCAATTGCTGAAATAGCAAAAGAACCCGTGCCCGAAGAAGTAAACGAAGCATACAGCTCGAGAAACTTGACATTTGGACGAGACTTTTTAATCCCCAAGCCCATGGACCCTAGGCTTTTGATGGTCATTGCACCAGCAGTAGCGAAAGCTGCCATGGAGTCGGGTGTAGCCCAAGAAGAAATAACGGATTGGGGGCGCTACAAAATAAATTTAAGCACCCGATTAGGACTCGACAATAAGCTCATGAAAAACATGACTCAACGAGCTTCTAGAAAACTGCAAAGGGTTGTATTTGCAGAGGCAGATAATTACAAAGTACTTCGTGCGGCTCAAGTAGTAAAGGATGAGGAAATAGCCTCACCGATACTTTTAGGGAATAAGAAGAAAATAGAATCTCTGATTGAAGAGTTTCACCTTGAGTTAGACGGCATTGAAATAATTGATCCTAAAGATGAGAAACTGAGGGAAAAACGCTATCAGTACGGCGATGTTCTGTTTGAGAAAAGACAGCGAAGAGGAGTTACACAATATGAAGCAAGGCATAAAATGCGCGACCGAAACCACTTTGGAGCCATGATGCTTAACCAAGGAGAGGCAGACGCTTTCATTAGTGGAATTACGAGAAATTACCCGGAGACCATTCGTCCCGCACTGCAAATTATTGGCACTCAGAAAGGGGTAAGTAAAATTGCCGGAATGTATATCTTGATTACTAAGAATGGTCCGGTGTTTTTTGCTGATACCACCATTAATGTTGAGCCAACCGCTCGAGATTTGGCTGATATTACCGCCTTAACAGCAAAGTCAGTTGAACGATTGAAGATCAAACCTCGCATTGCCATGCTTTCTTTTGCAAATTTTGGTTCTTCAGAGTTTGACGAATCAAAGAAGGTGCGTGACGCGGTAAAGATATTACACGAAGAGCACCCCTCTTTAGTAGTTGATGGAGAGCTGCAAGCCAACTTTGCCTTAAGTAAAGAATTAATGAAAGAAAAGTTTCCCTTTTCTAAGCTGGTAAATAAAAAGGTAAATGTTTTAATCTTCCCCAACCTTTCAGCCGGTAATATCGCCTATAAGTTGGTGCAGGAGATGGGAGAGATAGAAGCGATTGGCCCAATTTTACTAGGCCTCAATAAGTCAGTTCATATTTTGCAGTTGGGCAGTAGTGTTAGAGAAATAGTAAACATGGTAACCATTGCAGCAGTAGATGCTCAAACTAGAAATCAAAACGGATGATTGCACACATAAATGGTCGCTTGATTGAGAAAAATCCGACTTATGCGGTAATAGATTGCAATGGAGTTGGATATCACTTAAATATTTCATTGCATACTTATTCTAAGCTTGGTGAAAATGAAAACTGTAAATTATTCACAGAATTAGTAGTGCGTGAAGACGCTCAACTTTTATATGGATTTAGTCAGCCTGCAGAAAGGGAGTTGTTCAGAATGCTAACCTCGGTTTCCGGAATTGGTCCTTCTACAGCTATGATGGTTTTGTCTTCTGGTGATGCGAACGAAATTCAAGAAGCTATAGTTGCAGGAGACGTGGCCTGGTTTAAAGGAGTAAAGGGAATAGGGCCAAAATCTGCACAACGGATTATTATCGATCTGAAAGATAAAGTAGCTAAATCTGATTTTAGTGCAGATATTTCTTCATCGAAAGACAATACGGTGAAGGAAGAAGCGTTATCTGCGCTGGTAATGCTAGGTTTCAATAAAAATCAAGCCGAAAAAGTTGTATCCAAAATACTAAGATCAAAGGCAGAGCTTAGTGTAGAAGAAGTAATAAAAAATGCATTGAAGGGGTTATAGTTCCCTCTCCGTTTTTAGTTTGTTAAGAAAGAATATTCATATAATCAGGCTAGCTATTATTGGCAGTCTGCTAGCAACCACTATCGGTAAAGCCTCCGGCAAGTCTAACACTTGGCCGGATTTTGACTTTAATATGGCTTATGTTGCAGCTCTTGACTCTACGGAGGACGACTCTAGCGATATTCAACTCATTTTCCCCTTTGAAGATAATAGCAACGAAGGACTAAATCAGAACGAGAGCCCCCTCTATTTTGGAGAACCCTCTAATGTGAACAAAGAGTTTAAGTATGACCCGGAAAGTGGGGAATACAATTATTTTCAACGAATAGGAAATACGGATTATCGCGCTCCCTCTCAAATGTCTTTGGATGAGTATCTGGAATATGATATGAAAGAAAGTCAAAGAGATTTTTGGAGAAAAAAAGCCAATGCTGAAACCCTAAATGAATCACAAGGCTTTCGCCCACAATTGAATGTAAAGGGAGAATTGTTTGATCGGATTTTTGGTGGAAACACCATTGATATTCGACCACAAGGGTCTGCAGAACTGTCGTTTGGAATTAACATAGCCAGAAGGGATAATCCAATATTGCCGGAACGGCAGAGAAGAACAACCAACTTTGACTTTAACCAAAAGATTCAATTAAACGTAATAGGAAACATTGGAGAGAAACTAAAGATTCAAACCAATTACAATACGGAGGCTACCTTCGATTTTGAAAACCAAACCAAAATAGAATACACCGGCTATGAAGATGAGATTATCAAAAAAATCGAAGCGGGAAATGTAGCCCTTCCGTTGCAAAGCTCCTTAATAACAGGAAGTCAGACTCTATTTGGAGTTAAAACAGAGTTGCAATTTGGACGCTTGAGAGTAACTTCTATCTTTTCTCAAGAAAGAGGTGAGAAAAAAGAGATCAACATTACTGGGGGGGCTCAAGTACAAGAATTTGAAAAATCGGCTTCTGAGTATGAAGAAAACAAACACTACTTTTTATCGCACTTGTTTAGAGAAAGCTATGAAGACAATTTAAATAACCCACCCCGAATTGTTTCTAGGATTCAAATTACAGCCGTTGAGGTTTACATTACCAATACGCAAGGCTCTTTTAACAACACTCGAAATATATTGGCTTTTACTGACTTAGGTTCTGATAGAAGAATCTTCAATACAAGAGAAGTAAATAGAAATCCATCGGTTAGGCAAGCCGACAATGGAGCAAATGACCTTTATGCTAACTTAAATGGTGGGTTCCCTCAATCAGAGCAGATTAGAAGTTTTAATAATGCCGATCAAATACTACAAGCAGAAGGCTTAGAAAGTGGTTCAGATTATGAGCGCTTGGAAAATGCGGTTTTGCTTTCGCCTAATGAATACACCTTGAACCCCGAATTGGGATACATCTCATTAAACCGAACCTTAAACCCACAAGATGTGCTTGCTGTTTCATACCGCTATACCTACAATGGTCAGGTATACCAGGTGGGTGATTTATCTACCGATGGAATAGATGGGCAACAGGCACTTTACTTAAAACTGCTAAAAGGAACGATCATAAACCCATCACTACCAAGCTGGGATTTGATGATGAAAAACGTTTACTCTTTAGATGCTTTTAACGTTAGTTCAGAAGATTTTCGATTTGAGATATGGTACCTCAATCAAGAAACCGGTGTGGAAATTCCATACTTTCCACAGGGGAAACCTGAAGGAAAGCCACTAATCAATACCTTAGGTTTAGACCGTATTTCTGTAGTAAATAATCCGCAGCCGGATGGGGTTTTTGACTTTATTCCCAATGTAACTATTAACCCTCAAAACGGCCGAATTTATTTCCCTGTTTTGGAACCCTTTGGGGATTATTTAAAATCGCAGTTTAACGATCAGAGCTTAGCAACGAAATATGCTTATGATTCTTTATATAGCACCACCAGGATATTGGCGCAGCAAGACGTTGACCATAATCGCTATACCTTTAGGGGAAGGTACCAATCGAGTTCAGGTTCAGAAATTTCTTTGAATACCTTTAATATCCCACAAGGTTCTGTTACGGTAACTGCCGGGGGGGCTCAGTTAACTGAAAATGTTGACTATACGGTTGATTACAATTTAGGTCGAGTCAAGATTTTGAATGAAGGAATCCTCGCATCCGGTCAGCCGATTAAAGTTTCTTTAGGGAGCAACTCTCTTTTTAACGTGCAAACTAAAACGTTGATGGGCTCACGTTTTGATTACCGAGTTTCTGAAGACATTAACGTTGGAGCTACGGTTTTAAATCTAACCGAAAGACCTTTAACCAGAAAAATTAATATTGGAGATGAACCCATTTCGAATACGGTAGTTGGTGTTGATGGATCTTTTCGAACAGATGCACCTTTCCTGACAAGAGCAGCTGATATGCTTCCTTTCTATTCCACTAAACAAAAGTCGAACTTGACAGTAACGGCTGAGGCTGCTCGACTTTTTCCTGGTAATTCAAGAGCAATTACAAAAAATGGAATTGCTTACATCGACGATTTTGAAGGAAGCCAAACCGTGATTGATATTCGAGCGGCAAATGCTTGGTATTTAGCGAGTACGCCAGAAGGGCAAGATGAACTATTTCCAGAGGGTAATTTAAATGGTCAATTAGACTATGGTTTTAACAGGGCCAAATTAGCTTGGTATACGATTGACCCACTGTTTTTTAGAAATGACAACCGAACTCCTTCGCACATTCGAAATTCAGACAGCCAATCCAATAACTTTTCAAGGGAGATTTTAGAAACCGAGGTATTCCCAAACAAAGATCCTGAGCCAGGTTTAATAAATAACCTTCCAACCCTTGACTTGGCTTTTTACCCAAGAGAAAGAGGACCTTACAACTATGAAACAAGCGGAGGCTCTTTTTCTGCCGGCTTAAATCCTGATGGTACTTTAAAAGAACCCCGCAGCAGATGGGCAGGGATTATGAGAGAAATCCAATCGAGTGACTTTGAGGCATCCAATGTGGAATTTATCCAGTTTTGGATCATGGATCCCTTTAACGAACAAGATGGTAACCCCAACCACAGTGGTGGAGACCTTTATTTTAACATTGGCTCTATTTCTGAAGATATTTTGAAGGATTCGCGCAAAGCTTTTGAGAATGGCTTTCCCATTGATGGTAGTACCAACAATACTGACATTACCATCTGGGGAAGAGTGCCAACTGTACAATCAGTTGTTTTGGCTTTTGATAATAATCCGGCTTCTAGAGAATTTCAAGATATCGGATTAGATGGGCTTTCAGATGAAGCAGAACGTAACTTTTATCAGTCTTACCTAGACACTTTATCAACTATTTTAAGTCCCGCTGTTTTAAACGAATTTTCAGCAGATCCCTCAAAAGATAACTATCATTATTATCGAGGCGGTGACTACGATGCACAACAATTAAGCATTTTGGAACGCTACAAAATGTTTAATGGGCATGAAGGAAACTCACCCACTGCAGAGCAATCGCCTGAATCGTATCCAACAGCAGCCACCACTTTACCGGATCAAGAAGATGTAAATCGAAATTTTAATCTAGATCGAACCGAAAGTTACTATCAATACAAAGTAGACCTCTCGCCCGACTTGTTAACCCCCAATAATGTGGGAAGCAACTACATTACGGATGTTGTAAGAGCTACTAAAAACGTTAATGGAAAAACCAAGGAAGTTAATTGGTATCAGTTTAGAATTCCAATACGTCAACCTGAAAAAGTGATTGGAAACATCCGAGACTTTAAGTCGATTCGTTTTATGCGAATGTTTTTAAAAGGTTTTGATGAAGAGGTAGTGGTGCGATTTGCCAGACTGGGACTCGTAAGGGGAGAGTGGAGAACTTATAACAGAGAAGAAATACCTCCTGGGGATACCCATGGTTCCGAACCGGGAACAACGACTTTTAACATTGCGGCAGTTAACGTTGAAGAAAACGCCAACCGTGTACCGATCAATTATACCATTCCGCCGGATATTAACCGTGAAATTGATTTTGGAACAACCAATCTAAGGCAGCTGAATGAGCAGTCACTGGTTTTGGATGTTTGTGATCTTCAAGATGGTTTTTCCAAGTTTGCTTTCCGCTATCTAGATTTGGACATTAGACAGTACAAGCGTTTGAAGATGTTTGCTCATGCGGAAGCGGGTCAGCCGGGAGAAGTGTTAAACGATGGCGACGTTTCTATCGTGCTGCGCTTGGGAACAGATTTTGAGAGCAATTATTATGAATACGAGGTGCCCTTGGAGGTAACCAGACCAGGTGAAAACTCGCCTGAGCAAGTTTGGCCAGAACGAAACGAAATAGATCTTCAGTTTGATAAATTAATTAATGCCAAACAAGCACGGAATAGACAGATTGTCAACCCAGGAACGGGGGTAAGTGTTAATCAAGCCTATGAAACTGAGGATGGTAAGAACATTATAAGGGTAAGGGGTAACCCTAACTTGGCAGAGGTTCGCGTGGTAATGCTTGGCGTTCGAAACAGAAAGGGCGGTCCCCTTAATTTTAATGATGATGGAATGCCAAAATGTGCAGAGGTTTGGGCCAATGAGTTGCGCTTGTCTGACTTCAATAACAAAGGAGGTTGGGCTGCACAAGCCAGAGTAAATGCACAAATTGCAGATTTAGGAACGGTGAATATTTCCGGAAGCATGAGTACACCGGGTTGGGGAAGTTTAGAGCAAAAACTAAATGAAAGGCAAAGGGAAACGAGGCAACAATATGATTTATCGACTAGTTTAGATTTGGCAAAATTTTTACCTGAGGGAGCCAACCTTAGTATCCCGATGTACTATTCAGTGTCAGAAAACATCATTCGACCAGAGTTTAACCCCTTAGACCCGGATGTAAAGCTAAATGAATTATTACGTTCTGATGAACTTTCAGATGACTACAAAGACTCCATTAGAAAAATAACCGACGACTATACCAGAAGAAGAAGCTTAAACTTTACCAACGTAAAAAAGTTACCAGGCCCCAATAAGAGTAAAAGCAATATTTATGATATTGAGAACTTTTCTTTCACTTATGCCTATACAGAGATTTTTAAACGCGACGTTAACACCAAGTTTGATAAGCAAGAAACTTATCGAGGAGCCATTAATTATGCGTTTTCAGCCAAACCCAAGTCAATAGAGCCTTTTAAAGAAGTCGAATATTTTAACAAACACAAAGGGTGGGACTGGATCAAGGACTTTAACTTTAATCCTATTCCAACGCAAATTAGCGTTCAGTCACTTTTTGATAGAAGCTATCAAGAAAGGCAGGCGAGGAATATAACCACATCGTCCGCTAGTTCCTTTGTTTTTGAATCACCACCCTTTTACCAGAAGTCATTTAATTGGAGTAGGATATATACTTTGCGCCATAATTTTACAAAGTCCCTTACCTTCAATTTCAATGCCTCAACTCAAGCTTTGATTGGAGAACCACCTGGCAAGGTAGATCGAAGAGATGAAGATGCCTATGAAGAGTTTAGGCAGGAGGTTTGGAAGAATATTCAGCGCTTTGGCGACAATACGAACTACAACCATAGTTTTGATTTAAACTATACTTTACCCCTAAAAAAGATACCCGGTTTAGACTTTGTAAATGCGAGTGCAAGGTATTCGGCTACTTATGCCTGGGACTTAATCGGCAATCCGGAAGCTGATTCTTTAGGCAGCACCATTAGGAATTCACAAACCCAAGGATTTCAAACGAGTTTAACCATGGAGGTGCTGTACAATAAATTTCAGTACTACAAAGACTTAAAGAATCCAAGGATAGATAATCGATTTATTATTAAAGAGAAAGAAGAGGAAGAGGAAGAGAAAAAGAAAAAAAAGAAAGAGGCCGAAAAAAAATCAGAAAACCAGTCTAATGAGGAGGAAGTAGTATTAGATAAGCGAAAAAAAGAATTGGAGGAGGAGGAGCCAGACACCTTGAAAAAGAAGAAGTTCTTTTTACAACGTTATTTGATGGACAATGCCATATTCGCTGTAACAAGTTTGAAAACCTTATCTGTAACATACAATGAGACCAACGGAACCATACTGCCCAATTTTGGTCAGAAAGCGAACCTATTGGGAATGGAAAGCGGATTTAAGGCACCTGGATGGGGCTTTGTAGCTGGCGCCCAAAAGCCTACTGATGAGTATTTATTTAAGGCTTATGAAGAAGGTTGGCTAGTTGACGAGGTATTTGTGAGTGGTGATTTTTCTAGAACGTATAGCAAATCGTTAAACCTGAGGGCAACCATTAAGCCAGTTGATGGGCTAAGGATTCAGTTGAATGCTACACAAACTGAAACCCAAAATGTGAACCGTTATTTTTTCTTCGATGATGCAGATACAGCCATGGATTATAACTTTGATGCCCCTACTATTATCAATGGCTCTTACAGTGTATCCTATCTGGCATTTAATACAGCCTTTATTAATGACGACGAAAATAACTTTTCTAATCCAACTTTTGATAAATTAAGAGAGAACCGGTCCACAATTTCTCGTCGTTTAGGTACAGAAAATGTCAATTCTGAACAAGCGGGAGAATATGCAGATGGTTATGGACCTACTTCTCAAGAGGTTCTACTTTATTCCTTTTTATCAGCTTATGCTGATGAAGATCCAAATCAAATTACGATTCGAAGTTTTACTAATATCCTACCTAAACCAAACTGGAATGTAACTTACGATGGCTTATCTAGAATACCCTTTTTTAAACGGTATTTTAAGAGCGTTACGTTGAATCATCGATATAGTTCTACCTTCTCTGTTGGTTCTTATACTCGAAATCCCAACTATGGAACTGAAAATGGAGACCCCTCTATTCGCGACATTAACAACAACTTTATCAGCGATAAGCAGCTTGCCACAGCAAGCATTGTTGAGCAGTTTAGTCCATTGATTAAAGTGGATATGACTTGGAACAATAGTTTAACCACCCGACTTGAGTTAAGACAAGACCGTAACGTTTCCTTGAGTTTTGCGAACAATCAGCTAACAGAAGTAAAAGGGAAAGAATACATTATTGGCCTTGGTTATACTTTAAATAACATGAAACTGCCTTTTAAGATAGGTAAGATAGAGCGGTCAAGTAATTTGGTGTTAAGTGCAGACCTCTCCATCCGAGATAACCGAACAATAATTAGGAGAATTGTTGAAAACAGAAACGAATTAACAGCCGGTCAACGCATCTTCTCTATTAAGTTTACAGCCGACTATCGCTTTAGTAACAGGTTGAATCTAAGGCTTTTCTACGACAGGGTTGCCAATACACCTCTGATTTCATCTACCTTCCCAACCGCTAACACAAATGCTGGAATAAGTTTACGCTTTACCCTTTCACAATAATGACTTAAGTCCTAATTTAGCTCTTTATAAACCCTGATTATTATGAATATTCCTGCAGAGCTGAAGTATACCGAAGACCACGAGTGGATTAAAATTGACGGTGATACCGCAACCATAGGCATTACAGATTATGCACAAGGCGAATTGGGTGATGTTGTTTACGTTGAAATAGAAACTGACGGAGAAGAACTAGAGAAAGGAGAAGTGTTTGGTACTGTAGAGGCAGTGAAAACAGTTTCTGACCTTTTTATGCCTCTTGATGGAGAAGTTGTTGAGGTGAATGACAAAATTGAAGCAGAGCCTGAGCTAGTAAACAATGACCCTTATGGTGAAGGTTGGTTGATAAAAGTGAAGTTAGCTGATTCTTCTGCTGCAGACGAACTCCTTTCTGCAGAGGCTTATCAGGATGCGATCGGCTAAGCAACGTAAAATTGGATGGGCCTTAGTGTTGATTTGGGTCACCCTAGTAGCCTACCTTAGTTTTTCACCTAGAATTGGTCTGGAAATACCTGCAGCTTTAGACTTTGATAAGTTGGCGCATTTTGTCATGTATGCTTCATTGGCACTGTTGCTCAGTATCCCATTAGAACCTTTTTCAAAAGCGTTTAACTTTATGTTGGTTTTGGCTTTTTTATTTGCTGGAGCCACGGAATTAACTCAACATTATTTGATTCAAAACCGCACTGGTGATTGGTATGATTTTGCGGCCAATTTAGCAGGTTTAGGTTTTGTAACAATTATTTTCTGGAAAAGAATAAAAACTTAATGTTAGCGTTTAGTGAATAAGGTAAACGATCATTGAATTTTTACTATTTTAGCTATCTAAATTTATAAGCGAATATGGAACTTAAGAAAAACCCTAAATCTGACTTAGAAAATAAGCGAGGGGTCTTCTTTATGATTGGCTTAGTTCTAGTACTGGCCGGGCTTTTAATTGCTTTTGAGTGGAAAACTTATGAGCAAGGACCCAACTCACTTGGTCAATTGCAAGTGGATGAGATCGAAGAAGAAATGATCCCCATAACTCAGCAAAAACCACCACCACCGCCACCACCACCGCCACCACCGCCTCAAGAAATCTTGGAAATTGTAGAAGACGACAAAGAAATTGAGGACGAAGTGGTTATTCAAGATGCCGAAGCGGATATGGAAACCGAAATCTTTGAGCAACCTGAGGAAGTGATTGAAGAGCCTGAAATTTTTACCATTGTTGAGGATATGCCTGTCTTTCCCGGATGCGAAGGGAAGGGTAACAAACAGGAGATACAGAATTGTACCAATGCTGAAATCTATAATTTTATTGGGAAGAATACGAAGTACCCACCGATGGCAAAAGATGCCGGCATAAGCGGAACTGTCTACATTCGATATATCATTGACGAGAAAGGAGAGGTTTCAAATGTTGAAGTATTAAGAGGGGTATCAGGTGGCAAATCTTTAGATGAAGAAGCTGTCCGAGTGATAAAGTCCCTTCCTAAAATGAAACCTGGAAAACAAAGAGGAAAACCGGTTAGAGTTCAATACAATGTTCCGGTAAGATTTAATTTGAGATAATAATAATTAGATCAAAAGCATAAAAAAAGCAGCTTCAAAGCTGCTTTTTTTATGCTCAATAGTTCTAGTTTTAATCCAACTCTACAGTTTCAATTACCTCATAACCTAAATGCTTTTCTAAGATTTCGTGGTAGTCTTTGGTAGCTGTAAAACCAAAACCACTTTCCATAAACTCATTAAAAGGGTTTAACCAACCTGAAGAATTAGGGAAGATTAAACCGAAAAACTCATTTCTTATGTTGGCGTTTTTATGCACTTTAACATATTTGTCACTATTCTTCATGTATTTCCAAAAATTGATTATGTCAACATAGGCGTAATAGCGGGCACTATTCGCTACTTCTCGGATAACCGCATTTTGATCTTTCACATATCGAATGGTATTCTCATTTGCCCGATACTTATTTCTTAAATCATTAAGGTGAGAAGCATGTAAAGAACCCTTAACGGTAACGGCATAATAGCCATTGACCAGATTTTCAAGGTCTTCTTCAGATCGAACGGTTGGTAAGCCGCCATTGGTAATCAGTACTGATACATTTCTCAAGTAGGGGGCAGTGAAGGAAAATCTTTCTTTTCTTTTTTCCGTTACGGTAACAGACCCTAAGCCTATGGTATTCTTTTTTCCAAGCTCAATATGCTTTAAAAGCTTTTCAAAAGTTTGAGGTTCTTGGTAAACAAGCTTAATTTTTATTCCTTTCTCTTCCTCAACCCATTTTACAAAGTAGTTCAAAATATCCACTTCAATTCCTTTCAATTCCCCCTTTTCGGAATAAACAAAGGGCTCATTTTCACAGTATACAACGTTGAGTTCAACTTTGTCGCCCTCTTTTGTTTCTTCCCAAAATTTTTGATCGGCAAATTGTGAGAAAGCAGAAGTTGCCAATATTAATAATGGTGCAAATAAGATTGTTCTTAATTTCATGGTCTAAATTTTGCGCAAAAGTAATACATTTAAATCTGCTGCTACCTTGGTGATGACAGCAATAAATATAACTTTGAATAAATCTTAATGGCATGATAAACAATCAAATAATTACCCTGGCAATAGCAGCACTTTTTTTGCTTGCTTGTAACCAGCAAGAGGTAGAACAGCTAGGTGAAAAGAATAAGCAGGCTAAGAAACAGATTGAACAGAAAGACAGCCTGCTCAATGAAATGTTAGGGGCATTTAATCAGATTCAAGAAAACTTAACAGCCATTAATGAGAGAGAAGGTAAAATGAGATTTCGCTCTGCTGATGATAGGCAAGACCTCGAAAGCTATAAACAGGCCATCAACGAAGACATAGAAGGAATCAATGAGTTAATGGAAAGGAATAAACAACTAATTAAGAGTTTGAATGAAAGATTAAAAGCTTCTAAGATTGAGCTTTCAGAGTTCAATCAGATGATACAAAAGTTAAACCAACAAATAGAGAGTAAGAACAAAGAAATTGAGCGTTTGAATAAAATCTTGGCCAATAATAAAGTAGAAATGGGTCAATTGTATTTTATGCTTGACTCACTTCAGTTTAGCAATCAAATGAAAGAGCAAAAAATTGAAGATCAAACCGAGAAGTTGAATACGGCTTATTACGCTTATGGCACTTACAAAGAACTAAAAGAAAAAAACGTTTTGACAAAGGAAGGTGGCTTTCTTGGACTGGGAAAAAACAAAGAATTGAAAGATAATTTCAATAAAGAATACTTCAGCAAGATTGACATACGGGAGCAGTCCTCATTTTTGATCTATGCCGATAAAGCAAAGCTAATTACCAACCACCCTACCGGTTCCTATGAATTTATGGGAAATGATGGAGTAGATAGTTTGGTGATTAAAAACCCAAAAGATTTTTGGCGAGCAAGCAAGTACTGCGTTATTGTCGTAGACTAATTGGATGCCAGATGGTGAAGCGCTATTTGAGCCATTAGGCCGCTTCCGACTTTCAAGGCGTTTGGATCAATGTCAAATCTTGGGTGATGAACACTATGCTTTATTCCTTTTGCTTGATTTCCTACTCCCAAGCGGTAAAAGCAAACCTTAGCATGTTGAGAGAAATACGCAAAGTCTTCGGCTGTCATACGCAAGTCTAGTTCGTGAACCTTATCGGTGCCTAAGTATTCTATAGCGGCCTGCTGACTCAATGCTGTGGCATTGTCGTCATTTACTAGAAACGGATAGCCTTTTCTTATGTCTACATCACAGCTACCGCCCATTGATTTAGTAGTGCTCTTACAAATAGTAGCAATCTTTTTGTGGTAGATAGAGCGCCACTCTTCATTCATGGTTCTCAAGGTACCTTCAATTTTTACTTCATCGGGAATTACATTGGTTGCACCCAGGCCTTCAATTTTACCAAACGAAAGAACAGTAGGTATAGTGGGGGGTGCTATGCGACTGGAAAGCTGCTGCAAGTTAACTATCAGAGAAGAAGCCATAACAATCGTGTCAACGTTATTATGGGGTAGGGCAGCATGCCCTCCTTTGCCTTTTACAGTGAGGTATATCTCATCTGCAGAAGCCATGTACATGCCCTTTCGGAAGCCTACATTTCCAACTTCAAACTCTGGGTAAACATGTTGCGCAAGAATCGTATCCGGTTGATACTTTTCAATAATCCCTTCTTTGATCATGAGCGAAGCTCCTCCAGGTAGCTTTTCTTCACCAGCTTGGAAAAAGCAAACTACTTTTCCATTCCATTGGTTACGGCAATTGTTTAAAATTTTAATTACCCCCATCAAACAAGCTGCATGCACATCATGACCGCATGCATGCATTTTTCCTTGGTTTTTAGATCGATAGGGGGTTTCATTCTGTTCTTGAATAGGCAAGGCATCTAAGTCAGCCCTTAGGGCAATCGTTGGGCCGGCTTCCTTACCTTCTAGCACTACTGAAAAACCGGTTTTTACCCATTCTGCATCAATTGAAATGCCCCATTCGTTTAGTTTAGACTTGAGGTATTTCGAAGTCTCAAACTCTTCAAAAGAAAGTTCAGGGTGTTGGTGCAAGTGTTCTCTGATCTCCAACACCTCTTCAAAATATTGCTCTGCCAGTTGCTTTATTTCTTTTGACTTCACCTTCATAGCTACTTGGAAAAGAAGATGAGCTTAATGGCGGCTACTAACATGATGGAGCCAAAAATTTTCTTCATAAGTCCCTCGCTGATGTAAATGAGTGAGATCTTAGAGCCAATGTAGCCACCGATTATGAATGCAGATGCAATCACCATGGCGTACTTTAGGTTTAAGCTCCCTGCTTTGTAATAGTTCATAGCGGCCAGAACCCCAATGGGAGGGAGCATTAATGCTAGGCTGGTGCCCTGTGCTCCATGTTGGCTCATGCCTAAAAAATAAACAAGGGCGGGCACAATAATGATTCCTCCACCTACCCCAATCATTCCGCTTAAAATTCCGGCAAAAATGCCAATTACGATTAAAATAATTATTGTTGACATGTTCATGATTTAAATGTCTAAACTAAGAGAAAACATGAATAAAGGTTTGTCTGCTATAAACCCATTTTGAACACCCCAAGCCCAATCGGCTCGCACAAAATACCCCAAAAGTGTTGTTCTTAAACCAAAGCCAAGGCCGGCTACTAAAGGGTCGTTAATGTTCTCGTAAACTACTTTTGAATCTTGTCCAAAAAACTGTTCTTCATTATTTATCGGATTATCATCAGCAAAGGGAGTTTCCCCTACCCATGCAGTACCCAAGTCACCAAAACCAACAATTTGGAAGTTTCGTACAATATCAGACTGAATGGGACGATTAATAAAGTAACTAAATACCGGCCACCGGATTTCGGTGTTGACCACGGCAAAGTTGTTCCCATTTCGAATGTTCTGAAGGAACCCTCTCATGTTGGCGGCCAATGCCTGAAAACCGTAATTCTGAGTAAAATCAATTGGGGTGTCTTCATTGTAGATGTCAGAACGCCACCATTCATCTACCCCGCCTAAGTAATAAATTAAGGGTGTGCTACCAAAAGATTTGCTACCTGCGGTGCGGAAAACTCCAATTAGTTCGCGATGAATCTTTTGATAATGTCGAAAATCGAAACCAACCACAGTTAGGTCTTGAGTAGGGGAGTTTTCAAGCTCATTGTATACAAGTTGATACTGCTCTGCGAAAATTTTATAACGGGTACCATATCGAATATTTAAGGCTATGTCTCTCGTATTGTCGAAGATAAAAGCCGTTTTTAGTGATGCCCAATATTCATTTATGATATCTCTTTGCAGGTTAAAGCGATCACTTGAAAGTGGGATTGTTTTGTCATTTCTAGCTTGAACTACGCCTCGAATACTCATAACCTCATTAAAGGGCCAAATCAAACTCACTGACCCCTGCAAGGTTTTCCGATCAAAGGGGTTAAAGTTATCTGCATTTCTCAACCTTCTTCTACTAAATGTGTACTCCTTGTCTAATCGTTTCGTTAGGTTTTGATAGCTTAGTCCGTATTCGATCAAATCACCACTGTAGCGAAACGAGCCATAAACCCTGTGGTTTTCCATTAAGTCTACAATGCCGATGGTGGTGTTTACCCCTACTCCGGGATTGGTATAAGGCCCGCCATTAAACACTTGGTATTGGCCGGTAATGAAATTGTTGTTGAGCTGAAGTACAGAGTTTTCCGGTCTAAAATTAAGTTTGTATAATCGTTGCGTTGGGAATTCTAAGTCGGTTGAAATCCGTTCACTACCCTTGTCTTTTTGACTTAATGACTTTGGTTTTGCGGGAGTGTTGCCATCAAAGGAATAATTTGACGGATCTACTTCTGCTTCTGAAGGTTCAAGCTGCTCAAATGCAATGAATTGTTGGGTATTCCCATCACTATCGTATGTTTTTACTTCCTTCGTTATTCTATCATCTGTAAGCAGGGCAGCTTGCTCATTCGTTGGCTTGGTAAATAATTGATACTGACTGTTTAGGAAGCTCAACTGGCTTACAGTGCTACTATCAGTACTATTGTGAAAAAGAATGTTGCGTTTTGAAGCGCCATTGTCTTCTAGCTTATAGTAATAGCGGTAGTTAACGGTAGTGTCAATACTGCTAATTGAGCTATCATACACAGCATGGTGCCGATGTATTTCGCCTTCTTGATTGGAAAGGTAATAGAGTTTATCTGCAACAATAGGATTCGTCTCTGATAATTCGGTTGTATTGGTAACAAAAGAAAGCGGCGCTTCACGGTTTAGACGAAATTCAAAAATGTCTTTTTCATGATCAAAGCGATCTACATTTTCTTTTTCTTGGTTTAAACTGTCATTTGGGCGGTCAGAAGAAAAATAGATACTGCTTCCATTTTGACTATAAACTGGTTTTGTGTCAGAGTAAATATCATCAGTCAACTTCTTTTGGGTGTTACCAAGCATGTTGTATAAATACAAATCACTCTGTCCTTTTGAAATGGCAGAGAAAACCATTTCCTTGCCATTAGGAGCGTAGTCAAAGCTCAACACCTTTTCTAGCTTCAGTATTGGTTTTACTGAGAGTTTCTCTTCTTTAATTTGATAGGTGTAGAGCAGTACGTCTCCTTTTTCTTCTGTAATGAAGTTGAAGCGGTTCCCATCTGGGTGGAAGCCCGTAATGGGATAGCTGTAGTCTTGAATGCGTTCTAACTTTTGCTCAGCTCTAAATATTTTTTTACGTTTTTCTGTTTCTTTATCATAAAGGTATATTTTGTATTTGCCGAGCCTATTTTCAGTATAGACTTGATAGCGCTGATTAGGACCTTCAATGAAATTCTGATAGCGTTTTCTCTTTCTAACCTTAAAATCTACTTTCTCACCTAGCTCGTTTAATCCTTTACTTTCAGCTTTATACTTTTCTTCAAAGTTGTTATACCATTCTTGATAAAGCGTTTCAAAAGGAATACCAATCACGTAAAGAAAGCCATCGTCAATTTCTCGATTAACTTGTGTCATGTATAAGATGTCCGAGATTACCTTTTCTCCGTATGTGTCTGCCACGTATTGCCAGATGGCATGGCCGGCAATGCTTGCCTCCTCATTGGTTAAGGTGTTAAACCTTTCGAAATCTCCATTTTGTATCCCATCTTTAATTCTGCTGTTAATCAAAGGGTCGTTTGGATAAGCCAAGTAAGAAACCAACCCATTAATGTACCAATCGGGCAAGCTTAGTAGGGCAGAGTTTCGAAGAACCTGTTTCCAATCTCCGCCAAAAACCATTTGGTAGATCAAGACGCGATAAATACCGGCGTCTAGCTGTTGTTCAAATTTGGCATAATCGCCTTCAAAGTAAACAAACACCTTCGAGCCAACAATTCGACTAACCCCACCTATGTTGTAATTCTGAGTAGTGCTTAAGCCGATGTTACTTTGCCTAAAGTGAGATTGTTTGTTGTAGATGATAAACTGAATTCGCTCTTCAGGATAGAAATCAAGAAACTTCTCAATCTCGGAAATACGGTGGTTTGCATAGTAGGCAGTGTGTTGGGCTAGCTCTTTGCCACCGGTATAAAAATAGGTTTCGAAACTTCGGAAACGATAGAACTGCCATTCAAATTTATCATACTGAACTCTATTTTTTCCAAATGAGGTTTGGGTGCCATTGTAAAACTGAGCCTTTGCCTCTTCGCTGAAAAGCGACAAGAGAAAGCAGAGCAATATAATGGATATGATTTTTAACCGACTCAAGATACTTTTTAAAGAAGAATAAAATTAAAGATTTTATAGGGATAGCCTTAGTTTTGTTCTTTCAACAAATACTACCGTATGCAAATTAAAAAGTTCACCTTTAATCCGTTTCAAGAGAATACCTATGTGCTCTACGATGATTCTAAAAAAGCGGTGGTGGTAGATCCCGGCTGTTATGATAAAAGTGAGAGAAATGAGTTAAGCGATTTTATTGAAGAAAAAGAGCTTGAGCCAGTTCGTTTGCTTAACACCCATGCCCACATTGATCATGTGTTTGGAAATCAATTTGTTCATCAAAAGTATAAGCTAGAGCTTGAATTGCATGAACTGGATTTTCCTATTTTAGAGGCAGCAGGTCGTTGGGGAGAAACCTATGGGCTGAACTATGAAGAATCACCAAAGCCAAAAAAGGAATTGGTAGAGGGTGAGTCTGTGGTTTTTGGAAACACCAAACTTGAAGTGTTGCATGTGCCAGGCCATGCTCCGGGGCATGTGGTTTTTATTAATCAGAAAGAAAAAGTAATGATCGGAGGTGATGTACTTTTCAGAGGAAGCATAGGTCGAACGGATTTACCGGGTGGTAATCACGATCAACTCTTGAAAATGATAAAGGAAAAGGTTTTTACCTTAGATCCTGAGATCACCGTGTATTCGGGCCACGGGCCTGAAACTAATATTGGTTACGAAAAAAGCTACAACCCTTTCTTTTAGCTTACTGAGGTATTCCCTCGTAGGTAGGGGCATTGCAGTTCATGGGGTCTTTTTTTAAGAACATAAACTTTAGGCTGAAAAGTACAGGATGTCTTTTATTGCCAATGGCGTCAAATCGAGGGTCTAATGGCTCAAAAGGAGTGAGGTTCATAAAAGGTACTTCAATAGAAGGGATAAAGAGCACTAGCTCCGTTAGTCTGATTCCTAATCCTATTTGAAAGTGAGCCTGGGTAAACAATTCTTTTGGTTCATTTTCGTAAGCATTGGGGTAAAGGGTAGAAGATTCCGTTTCATGCGATAACCGATAACCGGCATTAACTCCTATAGCTGTATTCAAAAAAGTGTAACGCCCCAATTGGTCAGCTCGTACCGCTCTGAAAACACCCCCAATTTGAGTGTAACTAAAAGTGTTATTCGAAGAAAAACGGCTCGTAGTATCAGATGTCTGTAAAGTGCCGTCGTGCTCACCTTTTCCCTCAAATCTACGGTACGTAACGCCACCTTCGATGTAATCAATCAAAATTGCTTTTTTAAAGGTTTGATACATTCCTAGCTCAAAGCCATAAGAGAATTTGCCACTACCGAGATTTTCATATTGATAAAGGCTATCAGAAACTTGAAACTCTCCACTTTCTTCTTGCCAAGGAAAGTTATAGGTAAGTGCAGGAGCTATGTAAAATCCATTGGGATAAAACTCTCTGTTTAATGGAAAAACGTCATTGTTCAGTTGAGCCTTAACGGATCCAAGCCAACAAAAAAGGAATAAAGCTGCAAAGATGTGTTTGATCATGTTCTTATTAAGCTTCAATGGCTTCCAGTATCTCATTCTCTACCTCTTGGCTATCCCACTTTTCTTCAATGTCATTGCGGCTCATTACTTTTTCCATTATTGCTTGTTGTTTTTTGCCTGCAGCTAATGCTTTTGAATAGGGAATATGACTAAAAGTAACTTGAGAATATAATGGAATCCACTTTTCGGGGTGCTTTTCATGGATTTTCTTCTCTATCTTCTTTTGCAGTAAGAATTTTTCATCGGCTACCAAATCGCGCATTTCAATAAAATTATGAAGTGCAAGCTCTGAAATCGCGTCTGCATCAGGTTTTCTTTCCTCAGAAAATTGCTTGAAAATATCTGCCCAATCTCCTTGGTTGCGTTCATAAACCTCATCAAATACCGTACAGTCTTCAAAGCCTGAGTTCATGCCTTGTCCGTAAAAAGGGACAATGGCGTGAGAAGAATCTCCCATCAGCATAATTTTATCTTGGTAGTTCCAAGGGTGGCAGCGAATGGTAACCAAACTTGAGGTTGGGTTAGCAAAATATTCTTCCTCTAGCTGGGGCATTAACTCAAGTGCATCAGGGAAGGTTTCCTGAAAGAAAGCTTTTACCTCATCTTTGGTAGTTAAAGATTCAAAAGACTTTTCTCCCTCAAAGGGGAAGAATAAGGTACAAGTAAAGCTGCCATCTTCATTGGCTAATGCAATCAACATGTATTCTCCTCTTGGCCAAATGTGAAGGGCGTTCTTGTCAATTTTAAAGCCACCATCGGTGCTTGGTGGTATACTAAGCTCTTTGTATCCATGGGGTAAATACATTTGCTCATAATTAAACCGATCAGTTCGCTGTAGTCTGCTTCTCACCGCAGAAAATGCACCGTCAGTAGCAAAAATTCGGTCAGCATCTACTTTAACTTTTTCTTGCTTTTCATCATCTAGAAAATGCAGGGTATTGGTTTCAAGGTTTACTCCCTTGCAACTCATGTTAAAATGAAAGTTCACCTTCTCATAAGATTCAGCACAATCCATTAGTCGGCAATTCAATTCACCCCGACTAACTGAATAAATAGCTTCATTTTCCTTACCGTATGGTTGAAAGGTTGTTTCTCCGTTTTGGTCGTGCATCATTCTGCCATACATGGGAATGGCAATGGCTTCAATGTCTTTTTTAATACCTGCAATTTCCAG
This sequence comes from Vicingaceae bacterium, assembly GCA_040220135.1. GTDB lineage: Bacteria > Bacteroidota > Bacteroidia > Flavobacteriales_E > Vicingaceae > CAJXMH01. The sequence goes on along the minus strand of JAVJTT010000009.1, from coordinate 246,973 downwards.
CGCTTTCCAACCTCGGTTAGAAAGGGCTAGGTTAATCGACCGACCGGCAGAAATCTCATGCTTGCGCATATCGTCTCTCCTTTCGTACACCTCTACTTGGAATCCTTTTTTTGCAAGAAAAATGGCTTGCAATGAGCCTACTAATCCTGCGCCTACAATGACAATTCTCTCCATAATCTTAAACTGCTTGTTCTATAATTTTACCAAATTGAAATATGTCTTCGAATGAGTTGTAAAGGGGTACAGGGGCCAAACGAATCACATTGGGTTCTCTCCAATCTGCTACAACACCTTGCGCGCTAATTTGGTTGAATAATTCTTTTCCACTACCGTGCGTTAGTATGCTTAACTGCGAGCCACGCTCGGTTGGAGTAATAACTTCAAAATTTATTTTTTCAATTCGACTGCTAATGTCGGCTAATACAAAATCAAGGTAAGCGGTTAATTTTTTCTGTTTTTCTATTAGGCGATCTCTTCCGGCTTCTAAGTATAGGTCTAACGAACAGTTTTGAACCGCCATGGCTAAAACCGGGGCATTGCTTAATTGCCAGCCATCAGCTCCATAGTCAGCTTGAAATCCTTTTCGCATCATAAAACGCTCATCTGGTGGGGTGCCCCACCAACCGGCAAAACGTGGAAGTTCATTGTTTTGGGCATGTCTTTCATGCACAAAAATACCGGCAGTACTTCCCGGACCAGAGTTTAAGTATTTATATGAACACCAAGCCGCAAAATCCACCCCCCAATCATGCAATTCTAAGCCAATGTTTCCAGCAGCATGTGCGCAGTCAAAGCCAACAATGGCGCCTTTTTTATGAGCCAATTGGGTGATGTTTTTCATTGGCATTACTTGGCCGGTGTAATAGTTTACACCGCCAATCATTACCATCGCTATCTGTTCTCCTTCTGCTTCAATTTTTTCTAAAATGTCTTCCTCTCTTAAATAATGTTCCCCTTCTCTCGGACTTAACTCAATAAGGTGTTCTTCTGGATTTAAGCCATGGAACCTAAGTTGACTTTCTAAGGCATATTGATCTGAAGGAAAAGCTTTGGCTTCGCAAAGTATTTTAGTGCGTTTTCCTTTTGGTCGGAAAAAGGAAACCATTAAGAAATGGAGGTTAGCGGTAAGCCCACCCATAGCGGTAACTTCTTCTGCTTTTGCTCCCACTACTTGGGCCAATTTGGGCTTAAACATTTCGTGATAAGAAAACCATGGATGCTTTGCCTCAAAGTGACCGTCTACGCCAAATTTAGCCCAATCTTCTAATTCCTGACCAAGCGCTTCTTTAGCCTTTTTTGGTTGTAATCCTAGTGAATTGCCGGTAAAGTAAAGTTTGTTCTTTCCCTTGTGTTGTGGAAAGAAAAATTGATTCCGAAAGGATTTTAAAGGATCGTTTTGATCTTGTTTTTGGGCAAATTCTAAATTGTTTTGGAACTGCATAAATTGGAATTGAAGATAAAAGTCAAAGATACAATCATCAAAGCGTAATCCACGCCTGTAAAGTCTGGAAAATCAGTAGAAATAAAAGAGGCAACAGTAAAACACTTTCTAGACCCAAAGAATAGTATAGTGCATCTTTTTTAAAGCTTGCTCTGCTGATGATCAGAAAGGCAGTGATTGTAGCCAAACCAAAACTGATAAGAAAAGGCAGGGGCAACATCTTAGTTAAAAAAAGAATTAGGTGTAGAAGAAAGCTTAGAATCAAAGCTAGATAAGCAACAAGCTTTGTTTTTTTGGCACCAAGTTTAGCGGGGATAGTTTTTAGTTTAGAGCGATTGTCTAAGCGCAAATCACGAATATCGAAGGGTAGGCTTTCTCCAAAAACAAAAGTAGCTAAGCTTACGGTCATCAATTGAATAGGCCAATCAAATGGGTTCCACCCTAGGTGGCTTACACTACTCGGAAAAAGCACGGTAGCACCTCCCCAAACAAAGCCTACTACAAAAACTTTGATAAAGGGCAATTTCCGCAAACCGGGAAAGCTTTTTATTTCCAAAACGTAAAGCAGTGAAAGAATGGCCAAAAGAAGAATTAACCAAAGGCTTTTTTTAGGTATTTGACTGAAAAAATAAAAGCAGGCTGTGAATGAAAGTAAAATAATGAAGTTGATCAAATGCTTTTTGCCTTTTGCCCATTGATCTTGCTTAGACAAGAAATTAGCTTGGTGTGACTCTCCAATCTTGCGTTGAAAATTATACGCAAAAAGAGTGGCAGAAAAAGTGAATCCCAAAACCTTCAGATTAATGCTCTCTGAGTTCCACAGCATAATGTAGGCAGATAAGGCGGCTGCACCTAGCGATACGTAGAGGTTTGTAAAGGCAATAAAATGGAGTAGCTTTTTCAACAAGTTCAAGCGCTTTTCTGTATCGTATTTAGGCTTAATTAAAAATTAAAATTAGCAGTTTAAACTATACTTGAAAAAGCTTGTTCTTTGGAGGCTAAATGATAGCAAAAATTAAGAGTTTAAATATATTTGCAGCCCATTAAAAATTAGAAGAGATGACCTCAGCCCCATTTAGTTCAAGACACATTGGATTATCGGAAGAAGACATAAAAAAAATGTTGAAAGCCATTGGAGAACCCAGCGTTGATTCGCTTATTGAAAAAACAATTCCGGAAGGTATAAGATTGGACGAAGAGTTAAACTTGACTAAGCCAATGAGTGAGTATCAATTTTTGAACCATTTGAAAGAAGTTGGGGCAAAAAACCAAGTGATGAAGAGCTACATTGGCTTAGGTTACTACAACACAAAAGTGCCTGCGGTAATCCAGCGAAATGTATTGGAGAATCCAGGTTGGTATACGGCTTACACACCTTACCAGGCAGAGATAGCCCAAGGTAGACTCGAAGCGCTTTTGAATTTTCAAACCATGGTGACAGACCTAACAGCCATGGATATTGCCAATGCTTCACTTTTAGATGAGCCTACAGCAGCAGCTGAAGCCATGAGCTTGATGTACAATGTACGCGATCGAAGTTTGAAGAAAGAAGGAGTGAAAGCGCTTTTTGTAGCCGAAGATCTTTTTCCGCAGACAAAAGCACTGCTAGAAACACGAAGCGAGCCATTAGGTATTGAACTGATTTATGGTAACCCAAATGAATTTGATTTTTCAACCCCTGTTTTTGGAGCGATATTACAATACCCAAATGTTAATGGAGAGGTTTTTAATTATCATAATTTTATTCAAGCGGCTCATGAAAATAAGTCTCTTGTTGCCGTGGGTGCAGATTTATTGAGCCTAGCCCTCTTAACCCCTCCTGGTGAATGGGGTGCGGATGTAGTTTATGGTTCCACCCAACGATTCGGAATTCCTATGGGCTTCGGCGGACCTCATGCTGCCTATTTTGCAACTAGAGATGAATTTAAAAGAAGCATACCCGGCAGAATAATTGGCCTTTCTGTGGATCGAGATGGAAAGCCCGCCCTAAGAATGGCGCTGCAAACAAGAGAGCAGCACATAAAGCGAGACCGCGCTACCTCAAACATTTGCACCGCTCAAGTGCTCTTGGCTGTTATGGCGGGCATGTATGCCGTTTATCATGGTAAGAAGGGAATCTATACCATTGCAAAAGGCATTCATCAGTATACAGTTCAATTGGCACATTCTCTAGAAGAACAAGGTTATAAGATATTAAACCAAAACTATTTCGATACCTTATTGATTAAGGTTGGTGAAGGGCAGGCAGCCGCTTTTATGCAACACCTCGTAAAAAGTGGAATTAACGTAAGGAAGGTTGATGAAAGTACGGTTGGTATTAGCATGAATGAATCAGTAGAATTACACGAATTAAATTTGTTGATTCAAGAGTGTGCCACTTTTAAAGCAGAACGAAATAAAGAAATAGAAAGGGTTGTTGAAGAAAGCCCTTTGTCTGAAGACTTGGTCAGAACATCTAGCTTTTTAACCCATCAGGTATTTAACTCCTACCATTCGGAAACGGATTTAATGCGGTACATTAAAAAGCTAGAGAATAAGGATTTTTCTCTCACACATGGTATGATTCCCTTGGGTTCATGCACCATGAAGTTGAATGCAGCCTCTGAGCTAATGGCCTTAACCTGGCCTGAGTTTGCCAACATTCACCCTTTTGCTCCCAAAAGTCAAACAGAAGGCTACTTAGAAATATTGAATGAGTTAGAGCGAGACCTTTCTGAGATCACGGGTTTTCATACTACTTCGCTGCAACCAAACTCAGGAGCACAAGGAGAATATGCCGGTTTAATGGTAATACGTGCTTACCACTACAGCCGAGGAGATCAGCATCGTAACATCGCTTTGATTCCTTCCTCCGCCCACGGAACAAACCCGGCCAGCGCAGTCATGGCAGGAATGAAGGTTGTGGTAGTTAAATGTGATGAAAGTGGAAACATTGATCTAGAAGACTTGAGAGCCAAATCTGAGAAGCATAAAGATGAACTTTCTGCTTTAATGATTACCTACCCTTCAACCCACGGAGTTTTTGAAGCACAGGTAAAGGAAATTACCGATATTATACACGACTGTGGTGGACAGGTTTACATGGATGGAGCCAACATGAATGCTCAAGTTGGTTTGACAAATCCGGCCAAAATTGGAGCTGATGTTTGCCACCTTAATTTGCATAAAACTTTTGCTATTCCACACGGAGGTGGCGGTCCCGGAATGGGCCCGATTGGAGTGGCCGAGCATTTGGCACCCTTTTTACCCGGAAACCCAATTGTAAATACAGGAGGAGAGAAAGCGATTAGTTCAATTTCTGCGGCTCCCTATGGTAGTGCCTTAGTATTGCTTATTTCATACGCTTACATAAAAATGCTAGGGGAAGAGGGACTTACTAATTCTACCAAAGCCGCTATTTTAAGTGCAAATTACATTAAGTCGAAGCTTGAAAATGATTACGAAATCCTTTATCAAGGAAAAAATAAAACGGTTGCTCATGAAATGATCCTCGATTGTAGGAGCTTTAAAAAGTCAGGCATAGAAGTAGTAGATATAGCCAAGCGTCTTATTGATTATGGGTTTCATGCTCCAACCGTTTCTTTCCCGGTTAATGGTACCATGATGATAGAGCCGACTGAAAGTGAAAGTTTGCTAGAGCTGGATCGATTTGTTGAAGCCATGCAAAGTATCCGCGATGAAATTCGATTTATTGAAAAAGGAGAAGCCAATCATGAAAACAATGTCTTGAAAAATGCTCCTCATCCGGAATACGCATGTGTTGCCGATGAATGGAATTACCCTTACAGCAGAAAATTAGCAGCTTATCCAGTGGAGTCTCTACGTGGGAATAAATTTTGGCCTTCCGTTAAACGAGTAGACGATGCTTATGGGGATAGGAATTTAGTTTGCAGCTGTCCTCCAATGGAAGAATATGAAGAAACTTACTTAGGTTAGTAAGGGTTTTACAGCAAGAAAAATTGGATTAACCTTTATTTTATGTGAATAAATGGTTATCTTTAGCGATTGAATTAAAATTGTTTAACTAAAACTAAAAAAGATGAAAAAGAATTACGCTTTATTATCGGCTTTGGTAATCGCTGGGTCAATGTCTTTTGCGCAAAATTTGCAGCAAAAATTTATTGGTCAACAAGCTACCCCAGAGCTCACTGTAGGTGAAACCCCTGAAAAAGGTGGTCAGGTCAATTCCAAAGCACCTGGAGACACCCTTTATTATGAAGATTTTGGAACAGGAGGACCTGCTGGTTCTAACTTGCCTGCCGGTTGGACAACTACCAACAATGCAGGAAATGCGAATGATTGGATTTGGAGTACTGCAGCCCCTGGTGGTCAATACTCAGGTGCCACTGGTCCATTAAACTCTACAACAGGAGCCAATGGCTTTTTGAGTTTACCTGGCGACCTTTACAACACTCCGGCACCTCCGGGAGGATTTGTTGGTATGGATGCAAGTGTTCAATCACCTGCTATTACCATTAACCCACCAGTTGCCTCTGTTTTGTTGCGTATTGAGCAAGCACACAGATTTTGTTGTGTGGCTACCGGAGATCTCACCATCGAAGTGAGTAATGATGGTATCAATTGGGATCAGTATGATGCTGCTCCCGGCATAGGCCCAAACACAGCTACTGCAAATGCTCAAGTATTTACGGTGAATGTTTCAGCTACTCTGGCTTTCCAAAGTACTGCTTACGTTAGGTTTTATCAATCTGGTTCATCACATTACTATTGGATGATTGATGATGTAACTTTAATAGAAGGTAACGCCAATAACATGCAGTTGGAAGACTTTGGAGTAAACTATGTTGATACTTTTGATTTTTCTCCTGTTTACACTATGGTACCTCAGTGTTTGATGTTACCTATGTCTTTTGACGGAGCAACTTTTAACGCCGGTAGTAATACCCAGACAGATGTTTACGTGAAAGCAGAAACTTACCAAGATAGTTCTCTTGCTGGAGCTCCTGGTGTTGGACTTACATGGGCAGATTCAACTTTAGTTGGAGCATCAGTTCCTACTATTCAAAGAGATACAGAGAACGTGGCAGGATATATCAATACAATAGATGGATACTTTACTTCTTTTGTATCAGTTGTTTCAGACTCATTAAACCAAGATCCTGCATCGGCGGTAAGTTCATACAGATTTACGGTTAGTGATACAGTCTTAGCCAGAGAAAGAGGGGAAAACTTTTTTGTTGGAGATGCCGGCCCTGGTAATTATGTTGGAGGTGGTGTTGATGGAGACCGATGGGGAGTGCTTTTTACCGTTCCCAATGTTGTAACCATTAACTCATTATCAATTTACGTAGCAAATAGTAATTTGAACGATGGAGTTCAAATAGTTCCTAAAGTGTGGAGTTTTGAGCAAGATAGTGCTACGCTTACTGGCGCAATGAGCATGACTGTAGCCGAGAACCTTGTACCTACTACCATTGACACTAGTATGTTTGATGAGTGGATCGAATTGGATTTCGCCTTCGGTACTGGACCAGCAACTTTACAACCCGGACAGTATGTAATGGGTTGGGAGCAGATTAGTGGTGGTACCAATGGTTTAGAATTTACTGCAGGTAGAGATAGAACCATGGAACCATTTTCACCAGACGTAACCAACTTTGTATACGTAAACGATGCCGCACCTGCATGGGGATGGGTATCTCAAGTAGCCGCTGTGAGAGCTAATTTCTCTAAAGTTGGATGTATAGTTGGTCTTGATGAGAACGAAATGGAAAATGCTTTAGCATTTGAAGTTTCTCCAAACCCGAACAACGGTCAATTTGCAATTAACATTAACACACAGCAAGAAGCTGATTACACACTTAACGTTAGAAACATGTTAGGTCAGATTGTAATGACTCAGCAAGTGAGTGTTAATAAAACGAAGAACATGCAAATGGATCTTTCTGACTATGAAAAAGGAGTATACTTTGTATCTCTAGAAAATGGTGACGAAAGACTCGTTAAAAAAGTAGTTGTTAAGTAAACAGCCACTTTTAGATAAAAAGGAAAGCCCTGCTATTTTAGCAGGGCTTTTTTTATGTCTCAATCGTTCCTGGAAGGTGTCTATTATGTGGATTAAGGTCTAGTGGAAAGCTTCGCTTATTTCTTAACCTTTTTAAGTTTCCTCATGAGATCAGAGGCAAAAACCAAATCTTGAAGTTCTTTCTTCTCGGTTTCTAAAATGCTTACTTTGTCTCCTTCCCAATAGTTATTCCCCTCATGAATAAAGAGGATTTTCTCCCCAATTTGGAGCACAGAATTCATGTCATGAGTGACCACAATGGTTGTAATTTGATACTCTTCTGTAATTTCTTTAATTAAGTCGTCAATTAAGATTGATGTCTTTGGGTCAAGGCCTGAGTTAGGTTCATCGCAAAACAAGTACTTTGGTTTAAGGGCAATAGCTCTGGCAATACCAACTCGCTTTTGCATTCCACCGCTAATTTCTGCAGGATAACGATCATTAACTCCTGTAAGGTTTACTCGGTCCAAGCAGAAGTTAACACGTTCGTCCATTTCTTCTTTTGACATTTTGGAATGCATAAGTAAAGGGAACTTAACATTTTCCTCTACGGTTTGAGAGTCAAACAGCGCTCCACCTTGGAAAAGCATCCCGATTTCCGTTCTCACTTCTTTCCTTTCGTCAACCGTCATTTTAGTAAAGTTGACTCCATCATAAAGTACTTCACCTTCATCCGGTTCAATTAACCCCACAGTGCACTTTGTAAGCACGGATTTCCCGGATCCACTAGCTCCAATAATCAAATTGGTTTTGCCTCTTTCAAAAGAAACGCTAATGTCATTTAAAACTTTTTTACCGTTAAAGCTTTTGGAAATGTTTCGTAATTCTATCATTAGATCAATAGAATTTGAGTTAAAACGTAATTGACAATCAATATTACAATGCTGCTCGAAACCACTCCTTTTGTGCTTGCAGCGCCTACTTCCAGTGCGCCTCCCTTTACATAATAACCGTAATACGAAGGAATAGCGGTAATAATGAAGGCAAAGAATACAGTTTTAATCAAGGCATAATAAATGCCAAAAGAGTCAAAGTCGTATTGAATTCCATAGATGTAATCTGTGGTAGAAACCACACCGGATAAAAAAGCAACCACATACCCTCCAAAAATACCAATGAACATACTCCAAACAACGAGGAAGGGGTTGATAAAAATGGCTGCTATAATTTTGGGAACAATGATGTAAGAAGCCGAATTGATCCCCATAATCTCAAGGGCGTCAATCTGCTCACTTACCCTCATCGTGCCAATTTCAGAGGCAATGTTTGATCCAACCTTTCCGGCAAGAATAAGAGCAATTATGGTAGGGGAAAATTCCAAGATAATCGATTGGCGAGCGGTATAGCCTACGGTGTAGGCGGGAATCAGGGCGCTATCGATGTTCGAAGCAGTTTGCAGCGTAATAACCGCTCCCATAAAAACAGAGATAATGGTTATGATACCAAACGAGCCTAAACCCAGAGAGTCGATCTCATAAATAATCTGCTTTCTATATAAAGAGGCTTTGGAGGGCTTTTGAAACACTCTAGCCATCAACATAAAAAATTTACCTATGTGATATAAAAAGCCCATCTTTGGGCTAAAGTAAGGATTAATTCAGTCTGACGATTAAGAATTAAGAAAGTAAATTAACAGTTTAATGCTGATAAATGGAAAAGGGGTTTTGTCAGTTTTTTAAATTAGTGTATATTTGCACTCCTCAAAAAAAGAAGAAAGTTCTAAAAGATATAGTGCGGGGTGGAGCAGTTGGTAGCTCGTCGGGCTCATAACCCGAAGGTCATCAGTTCGAGTCTGGTCCCCGCTACCTGAAAGCCTTCCCGATTTAATCGGGGAGGCTTTTTTTATGCAAGAATAATTTCAATGTTTACCTTCGATTTGGCATGACACACAAAGCCGGTTTCATAAATATCATCGGACACCCAAATGTGGGAAAATCAACCTTGATGAACCTTTTGGTAGGAGAGCAATTATCAATTGTTACCTCCAAGGCACAAACCACAAGACATAGAATCCTAGGAATCGTAAATGAAGAGGATTTCCAAATTGTATATTCTGATACTCCGGGTATAATTGATCCGGCTTACAAAATGCAAGAAGGCATGATGAAGTTTGTGAAAACAGCTTTAGAGGATGCCGACACGATTGTATTAATGGTAGAAGTGGGTCAAAAAGAGGTGAAATTTGAAGGCTTAGTAGATTTTTTGAATAAGTCGGAACAGCAGTTGGTGGTGGTCATTAACAAGATTGACCAAAGTGATCAGAAGAAACTAGAGGCTGAAGTGGAGAAATGGCAAGGCAAATTTGCAAATGCAAAAGTGATTCCGATTTCAGCCCTTCACAACTTTAATATTGATGTACTGAAAGCGAACTTAGTGAGTAGTTTGCCAGATTCTCCGCCTTATTATCCCAAGGATAGTTTGACTGATAAACCGGAACGTTTTTTTGTAGAAGAGAAAGTGAGAGAAAAAATTCTAATGCGATACAAACAAGAAGTTCCTTATTCAGTAGAAGTTCTAGTCGAAGAGTTCAAAGAAGAGGAAGAGATTATTCGCATAAGAGCAAACATTTTTGTGACACGCGATAGCCAGAAAGGAATATTGATCGGTAAAGGAGGAAGTCAATTGAAAGAAGTGGGCAAAGAAGCCAGAAAAGATTTAGAAGCCTTTTTTCAAAAGCAGATCTATCTAAACCTTTTTGTGAAAGTAAATAAAGATTGGAGAAACAACGAACAACAGTTAAAGCGATTCGGATATTTGTAATATGGGAAGTATTGTAGCAATAGTGGGTAGACCCAATGTGGGTAAATCAACCCTTTTTAACCGGCTTACGGAAAGTAGAAAAGCAATTGTTGATGAAGCAAGCGGAGTAACGAGAGATCGGCAATATGGCCAGGTAAACTGGTCTGGTAAAGATTTTACTTTAATAGATACTGGGGGCTATGTAAAAGGCTCTGAAGATGAGTTTGAGGGAGAGATAAGAAAGCAAGTTGAAGTCGCTTTAGAGGAAGCCAATGTGATCTTATTCGTGGTAGATGTAACCGTGGGGATTACAGACCTGGATCAGGCAGTAGCGAATTTACTTCGGCGAACAGAAAAAAAAGTACTCTTAGTTGCGAATAAGGCTGATAACAATGCACGAATTGCTGAGTCTGCAGAATTTTATTCATTTGGCATTAGCGATCAAGTTTATCCGCTTTCTAGCATTAACGGAAGTGGAACGGGCGAACTGTTGGATGACTTAGTGAAAGCACTTCCGGAAGATGCGCCTGAAGAAGAATCAGATTTGCCAAGAATTGCTATTGTGGGTAGACCTAACGTTGGAAAATCTTCGTTTTTAAACACCTTAATGGGAATTGAACGAAACATTGTGACTCCAATTGCCGGAACAACTAGAGATGCGGTAGGAACGCATTACAATGCTTATGGCTTCGATTTTATCTTAACCGATACTGCAGGACTGAGAAAAAAAGGAAAGGTTGACGAAGATGTAGAGTTCTATTCGGTAATGCGAACTATACGTGCCATTGAAAATTCTGACGTTTGTGTTTTGATGATCGAAGCGAAAGAAGGCATGATGGCGCAGGATATGAACATTTACCAGCTGGCCATTAAAAATAAAAAAGGCATTGTAATTATGGTGAATAAATGGGACCTTTTTGAAAGAAAGGAATCCAACACCATGAAGCAGATCAGGCAACATATTTTAGAAAAGATTGCCCCTTTTACTGATGTGCCGATTATCTTCACTTCAGTGATAGAAAAACAACGAATTCACGATGTCTTAAAGTCGGCGGTGCAAGTATTTGAAAATAGAGGAAGAAAGATCTCTACTTCAAAACTCAATAAAGTAATGCTTCCCATTATTGAAAATAGACCTCCTCCTTCGGTAAAAGGAAAGTTTGTTCGGATCAAGTTTGTTTCTATGCTGCCAACCCACAAGCCAACTTTTGTCTTTTACTGCAACCACCCGCAATACGTAAAAGAACCTTACAAACGATTTATTGAAAATAGGTTGCGCGAAAACTTTGAGTATACCGGCGCTCCGATTCAAATTTTCTTTAGAAAGAAATAAAAAAAAAGGCCTTGAATTACAAGGCCTTTTTTGCAAGTTATTTTGAATTCGCTTTAGCTAAAAGCGCTTTTTATTTGATCTACGTAGTTCAATTCTTCCCAAGGGAATAATTTTACCTTAAGACTAACTTTTTCTCCACTTGCTGATTCAAAAGTCTTTTCAACTTCTTCACACTTTCTTCCCATGTGTCCGTAAGCTGCAGTCTCAGTATAGATTGGGCTTCTCAAATTAAAGCGAGTCTCAATGGCATAAGGCCTCATGTCAAAAATGTCCATCAATTTAGCGGCAATCTCACCGTCGTTCAGCTCAACTTTAGAAGTGCCGTAAGTGTTTACATAAAGACCCATGGGCTCTGCTACACCAATTGCATAAGCTACTTGAACCAAAGCTTCATCTGCAATGCCGGCAGCTACCAAGTTTTTGGCTATGTGTCTGGTGGCATACGCAGCAGATCGGTCTACTTTACTTGGGTCTTTTCCTGAAAAAGCACCACCGCCGTGAGCTCCTTTTCCACCATATGTGTCTACAATAATTTTTCTTCCGGTTAAGCCGGTATCACCATGAGGTCCACCAATCACAAAAATACCGGTTGGGTTAATGTGGTATTTAATGGAGTCGTTAAACAGTTTTTGAGTCTCTTCTGGTAATTTGGCTTTTACGCGAGGAATCAAAATATCAATGACATCTTGCTTGATTTTTTTCAGCATGTTTTCTTCCGTATCAAAGTCATCATGCTGAGTAGAAACCACGATAGCATCAATTTTTACCGGCTTATTGTTATCGTCATACTCAATAGTAACCTGAGATTTTGAATCAGGTCTTAAATAGGTAATGTCTTTGTTTTCTCTTCTTAAAGCCGCTAGTTCCTTTAGGAGAATATGAGAAATTTCCAAAGGCAAAGGCATGTAACTCTCGGTTTCATTGGTGGCATAGCCAAACATCATTCCTTGATCGCCGGCGCCTTGCTCTTCTTTACTGGCCCGATCAACTCCTTGGTTAATATCAGGAGACTGCTCATGAATAGCCGAAAATACGCCACAGCTATTTCCATCAAACATGTACTCGCCTTTGTCATAACCAATGCGATTAATCACATCTCTAGCAATTACTTGAACATCTAAATAGGCAGTTGACTTTACTTCGCCGGCTAAAACAACTTGACCGGTTGTTACTAAAGTCTCACAAGCGACTTTCGAGTCTTTGTCAAAAGCAAGAAAGTTATCGATTAAAGCATCGGATATTTGATCGGCCACTTTATCGGGATGGCCTTCAGAAACTGATTCTGAGGTAAAAAGATATGACATAGTTCAAACTTATTATTAGGTGCGCTAAAGTACGAATTGCCCCAAGAATTTAAAATAGAAATTAAGCTTCTGCTTTTGTGGTTAGTTGCTTGAAAATGTCTTCTAATTTAGTTTCTTCTTTCTGCAGGGTTTTAATGCTGATGTCTTGAGAAACGGCTAACTTGAAAAGGTCATTTCGGATATCGGTTGAACTGTCACTTTCAATCAGCCATGTACTTTCGTTCAGTTTACTAGCGGACTTAAAACCGTTGATTTTCTTTAGTTGATGCAATTCAATTTTACCGTCGAATTCAACTTTTAGTTTAGGTTGTGAATCAAATAAGCTCGACATTTCACTGACTGCTTCATCTGCCACAATTTTGCCTTTGTTAATAATGATCACTCGGTCGCATATCGCTTCTACTTCCTGCATGATGTGTGTCGAGAGCATGACCGTTTTGTGGGCTCCAATTTTCTTGATTAAATCCCTTATTTCTTCCAATTGATTGGGGTCTAAGCCGGTGGTTGGCTCATCTAAGATCAAGACTTCCGGATCGTGCAAAAGGGCTTGAGCTAAACCAACTCTTTGTTTATAACCCTTTGATAAGGCCCCAATTCTTTTGTTCTGCTCTACTTGTAGTCCAACGGTTTCAATGATTTCATCGATTACTGATTGACTGTTTTTGAGCTTAAATACCCCGGCAATAAAATGTAAGTATTCGCGCACATACATATCGTAGTAGAGTGGATTTTGCTCTGCTAGGTAGCCTATTTTAGCTTTAATTTCCAAAGGTTTTTCTAGAATGTCTAGGTTGGTAACCTCTACCTTGCCTTTTGTGGCCGGAATAAAGCCGGTAATAATCTTCATCATAGTCGATTTCCCAGCTCCATTTGGTCCTAGAAAGCCAACAATTTCACCAGGCTTTATACTAAAACTCACTTGGTCAAGCGCTTTTTGCTCTCCGTATTTTTTCGTGACATCCTCTACTACTATCGACATGCTCTAATGCTTTTGATGCAGCACGAATTTACTAATTTTAGGTACTCTTAAAGGAAACTATTGTGGAAGGATTAGTGATGAAATCAACGGGCAGTTGGTACGAAATTAAAACCAAGGAAGGGGAGACTATACAAGCACGTCTGAAAGGAAAGTTTAGAATAAAGGGCTTAAAAAGTACCAACCCAGTTGCGGTAGGAGATCATGTGCATTTTGAGTGGGAAGGAGAAGAAGGAGTAATCAATAAAATTGAAAATCGAAGAAACTACATCATTCGAAGGTCCATTAACCTCTCTAAACAAGTGCAGATTATTGCCGCTAATGTAGATCAGCTTTTTTTGATGGTTACACTGAAAAGTCCTAAAACCTTTATGGGCTTTGTCGATCGTTTTTTAGTGGGTGCAGAAGCTTATCGAATTCCGGTTGTTTTGTTATACAACAAGATGGATCTGGTTTCTACCATTGAAGAAAGAGAAGAACTGGAAAAATGGAAAGAAGTTTATAAGAAGGCAGGCTATCAACAAATCGAGATTTCTGTGAAAGAAAAGCAGGGCATTGAAGCTGTGAAAAGCCTGATGAAGGACAAAGTCTCTATTTTTTCTGGCCACTCCGGAGTGGGGAAAAGTAGCCTGATCAATGCACTAGAGCCAACCCTAGACCTTCGAGTCAATCAAATATCTGAATCGCATCAAAGCGGCAAGCACACTACCACTTTTGCTGAATTGTTTGAATTGCAATTTGGGGCTAAGATTATCGACACTCCCGGTATTAAAGGCTTTGGTAATGTAGAATTAGAAAAGGAGCATCTTGCCCACTACTTTCCAGAAATGCGGGCACTCATGAACCAATGTAAGTTTGACAATTGTGTGCACATTAATGAGCCTAAATGTGCCATTAAAGAAGCAATGGTTGACGGAGAAATTGCAGAGAGCCGATACTTTAATTATATTTCCATGTATGAGGAAGATGAGGGGGAAACTTATCGACCGAAAGGATATTAATTAAAAATAGAATTTAGATTTATGCGGGTAGTTATTCAAAGAGTAAAGCATGCAAAAGTAGAAGTAAGCGAAAATACAGTTGGGGAAATTGATCATGGCCTCTTAGTTTTCGTTGGGGTAGAAGAAGCAGATGAAATGGAAGATGTAGAGTGGCTAAGCCAGAAGATTGCCAACATGCGCATTTTTAATGACGAAGAAGGCAATATGAATTTAGGAATTAAAGCCGTTGGAGGAGATATTTTAGCAGTGAGTCAATTTACACTGCATGCCGCTACAAAAAAAGGCAACCGACCTTCTTTTATGAGAGCTGCCTCTCCAGAACAAGCTGAAAAACTGTATGAGCAATTTAAATTACAATTAGGTGCTTTGATGGGAAAACCTATTCAATGTGGAGTTTTTGGCGCCGATATGCAGGTTAGCTTACTGAACGATGGACCGGTAACCATTACCATGGATTCTCGAAATAGAGAATAGATGAAGATTTCATTACTTCCATTCTTATTGATCAGTTTTTCAATCTTTGCTCAAGTTAAAAGTGAGTACGGTGTTGAAGTTACAGAGAGAAAGCAGACTTACTTGAAGCAAATAGAAAGAGACTCTTCTCACTTATTGGTCGACTTGAAGTCTATTCCCGAATTACAATTTGATATACGCTACGCAACTGCAAATAATTTTACCGGCGAAGTAGTTTACCCGGCAGCCGAGGCTTTTGCTAGAAGAGAAGTTTCTAAGGCTTTAAATAAGATAAGTCAAGAATTAAGAAAGGAAGGTCTGGCACTAAAAATTTTTGATGCTTATCGTCCTTATGATGCTACAGTAAAGTTTTACGAGCTTTATAAAGACACTACTTATGTGGCTTCTCCATACAGCGGTTCAAGACATAATCGTGGTTGCGCAATTGACCTTACGCTTATTGATTTAGAAAGTGGGGAAGCATTGGAAATGCCCACCCCTTATGATGATTTTACCGAAAAGGCGCATCCTACTTTTGAAAATTTGCCAGATGAAATTAAAAAGAATCGTGATTATTTGATTCATATCATGGATAAACATGGATTTGATGTTTACCAATATGAATGGTGGCATTTTGATTTTAGAGGCTGGGAAAAATACCCTTTAATGAACCTTTCTTTTGAAACTTTAAAGAAAATCCAATGACAATTAATGAAGCACAAAAAACGGTAGACCAATGGATCAAAGCCTATGGGGTTCGCTACTTTAACGAACTTACTAATATGGCTCAGCTAACCGAAGAAGTAGGCGAAGTAGCCAGAATTATTGCTCGTCGTTATGGCGAACAATCTGAAAAAGAGAGCGACAAAGAAAAGGACTTGGGCGATGAATTAGCAGATGTGCTTTTTGTTACCATTTGCCTAGCCAATCAAACAGGAGTAGATTTAGAAGCCGCTTTAGAGCGGAATATAGAGAAGAAAACCAAACGAGATGGCAAGCGGCATCAAGAAAATGAAAAATTGAAAAAGTAAGTGCTCATTTTGAAACGGCCCTCCTTGTTCTCTTATAAAGTGATAGAATTTTATTTAGCACGAAAAGAATTCACTAGAAAGGCTTTTCCCTATACCTAATTCTAAGTATTTTTAGAATTGAATTGAAAACCTTAAGTGGTTTCCGACAATTTTCTTCTCTTATTGACAACTACCAATATATCTCTTCCCTAAAGAAAGAATTGAATCTTTCTGCTGATTCTGATAGTGGTACTTCATTACGAGATGTCGTATTACTAAAAGGGCAAGGGCTTTATGTAATGAATTACGCAAAGAATGAAGTAGTTTATACTAGAAAAATCAAAGACATTCTAGGCTACAACAGCAGTGAGTTTAATTCTAAATTAATTAATCAGGATCTGTTTCATCCCAAGCAAAAAGCGGTAATGTCGATTCTTTTAAGTTCGGCCATCAAGCTAGGTGTGGAGGGGAGTTACGAAAATACTCCGGACGTACGTTTTATATTACTGTACAAAGCCAAGCACAAAGAGGGCCATTACCTATCTATTCTGCGTCAAACCGGAATTTTTGAAAAAGATGATCAGGGTAGGATGATCAGTGTTTTTTCTATGTTAACCGATGTAACAGGGGTTATGGAATCTGAGCAAGTAGAATGGCGTCTAGAAGGGATCAATAAAGATTTTGAAGCTGAGATGGAAAGAAAGATGAGCGATATCATTCAAGAAGTGTTTACGGCTTCAGAGCTCAAGGTACTCAACCTCTTAAAAAAAGGAATGACCACCAAGCAGATTGCAACCACATTACATAATAGCGAATTTACCATAAGCACTCACCGCAGAAATATGCTTCGAAAAAGTAATAGCCGAAACTCAAGAGAACTGCTGCTTTTTGCAGAGAGTTTGGGGATATAGATTCAATATACCTAAAATTAGGTATTGACTTTAAAACTGACAACCAAGTACTTTGGGCTTTAAACTATTACAAATCAGTCATGAAGTCTACCATCTTTTTTCTCTTTACCGTTTTAACACTTTCTGTTTTTTCTCAAAATTTAAATTTGGACTGGATTGCCGAAGTTAATCGCACCGGTGGACGAAATGATCAAAATATTGAAGATCTGGTGATTGATGGGAATGGTAATACTATTGCCATTGGAACTTTCTCAGGAACCCTTGATTTCGATCCTGATACTTCCGCCGCAGATACCTTTTATCTAAGTTCAAGTGGAACCACTACCAACACTAATTCTTTTGTATATAAATTAAATCCTTCTGGAGGTCTAGTCTGGGTTAGAAAATTAGAACTAACTCCTGCTATGGTCTCAGTTGCGACTGATCAAAACAATGACCTATATATCACAGGATCATTTGATGGAACTGTAGATTTCGATCCCGGTTTAGGAACGTCAACACTAACTGCTAACGGAAGAGATGCTTTTATATTAAAGCTTAACTCAAACGGGAATTTTGAATGGGTTCAAAATTACTCTTCATCTGAAGGTAAATCAGTTGATATAGGACCGAACGGAAATGTTTATTATACCGGTAATGACGGCCCTGATGTTTTCATTATGAAGTTAGATAGTAGCAACGGATTCAATATCTGGAGGAAAGACTTAGTAGCCTCGAGTAGTACAAGTTTTCCTAGTAGAGGATTTGGAATCACTGTTGATTCTTCATTGAATGTATACACCGTGGGTTATGCTTCAGCGGATATAGATTTTGATCCTTCTGTAAATAATGTTGTCTACCTTGGGCTAAATCAACAGTATTTTGCTGTAAAACTAGACTCAAACGGTAATTATCAATGGGCCTTTAAAGACTTTGGAGCAGTAAGTATTGGAAGTGACATTAAACTAGACCCAAGCCATCAGTTTTTATATTCTACCGGCTATTACAATGGGAATAGCTATAAGAGGGTGTTTGTGAACAAAATTGATACGGCAGGAAACGTCTTGTGGACAAATACTGCCGGAAGTTCAGATGATGGTGAAGGTGATGCTTTAAGCATTGATGCTAACGGAAGTGTCTACAATATTGGAGAATACGATGCTACTAGTGGAGGACTAAGCTTTAATTTTAATGGTGCCAACAATGCCTTAATTTCATTACCTTCAGGTACCCAAGGAACATATATTCAAAAAATGGATTCCAATGGGAATTTACTTTGGGTAGAAGCTGTAAATACGAATAATACAGGTAGCATTTATACTAAAGCAATTGGTGTACATCAAAATTTAGATCTTCAAATAGGAGGTCATTTTGCAGGTACTATTGATATGGATCCCGGTCGCGATACTTTTCAGCTTTATGGCGGAAGTCCACCTTCAAATCAGGCTAGCCCCGACCTCTTTACTTCTCGCTTAACGCAATGTTTTACCACTTTTGCCACCGATGTTCATACTGCCTGTAATAGTTTTCTATGGATTGATGGGAATACTTATTTTGCTTCCACTGATTCAGCAACTTTTACCACTGTAAACACCGCAGGCTGTGACTCAATTATTACCTTGGATCTTACTTTAGATACAGTTAACAATGCTGTTTCACAAAATGGTATTGTGCTTACTGCAAACCAAAATGGAGCTACCTACCAATGGCTAGATTGCAATAATGGTGATACGCCTATTTCCGGAGCCACTTCTCAATCATATACAGCAACCACAAATGGAGATTATAGTGTAGAAGTAAATTTTAATAATTGCACCGATACTTCAAATTGCATTTCTGTGATTAGTGTGGGGCTGGAGGAAAAAGCTGTAGCTGAAGAGTTTAAAATATTCCCAAATCCAACTCAAAGAGAAGTTAACCTTATGGTGAAGCAAGAGATGCTTGGGAAAAGGCTTCAACTTTTTAATCTTTCTGCTAAGTTGATTAAAGAAGAAACAATAACAGCAGAAAGAACAGTGCTTGACTTATCAGAGTTCGAAAGCGGAGTTTACTTTTTACAAGTAGAAGAAAGGGTTGAGAAGTTGATCATTCACTAGCCCCAATCACGGCCTGCTTTTCAAAATCATAATGGGTAATTCTGCGCAAGTCGTAATAAGATTGCCAGAAAACACGAAAAGCATTCATGTAGCTGAGCAAGGCATTGTCTTTTTCAGTTTGGGCAATTTGCAGATCAGTGATTAATATCTTGCCTAGCAAATAGCGTTGTTTGGTTACTTCAAAGCGTTTTTCGGCTACCTCTCTGGCGCGCTTGCTTATGAGCAATTGTTTGCGATTTAAGTTATAGGTGGCTACTTTTTCATAGATGTCTTGTTCAAAGTCTATGGCCTCTTGCTCTATGGTAGACCGTACCAATTCGGCATTGGCTTGTGCTTGCTTAATTCTACCTCTTCCGGCTCCCCATTGAATAATGGGAATGTTTACCCCTAAGGAAACATACTCTTGATTTTGAGGATTTTCGTAAGCGCCTTCAATGGTTTCGGCAGTTTGACTTAAACCAAAAGTGGCATTCAGATTAAAATTAAAGCGATTGTTGCTCTTTACTCTGGCCACATTCATTTCTGCCTCATAAGCTCTTCTTTTTTGTTGAACTTGAAGTGAATTGAGTTGCTTGGCATATGATAATGCTTCTTCAAAACTCACAATGTATTCTGGAATAATCGTGTCGATTTTTAATTCAATGTCTTGTTGCGAAGGGTACCCTAAAAAGGTGGCTAATTTTTGCCGACTTAGCTCAAGGTTAAGCCTGCGTTGGTCAAGCGCCATTTCAGAATTCAAAAGGGATAATTCTAACTGAAGCAGCTCATTTTCTGAAATTTTACCGTAACCGTAACGGCCTTTTCCTATTTTGTAAATGGTATCGTTATTGGCGTAATTGTTTTTAGCGTTTTCCAAAGCCAATTGGTCGCGCAGCAGATCAAAATAGCGGTTTACCGCTTCTATGGAAAGCGCCTCGATTTCTTCTGTCTTAAGCAGATCAGCTTCATTAAAGAGTAAAGGCTCGATCTTTCGGTCCCATTTAAATTGGTTAAAGCCAAAAACGTTTTGCGAATAGCCTACTTCTAAAGGTCTACTTAAATAGGTAGTAGAGTTCGTATTGCCCGAGAGCTGGATGTTGTCTAAGCCGGTGCGAACAAATAAGTTTCCTCCCGTAAAAGGCACGGCTTGGTTTAATCCCAAATTGGCTCGATTTGAAAGTACATTTCGATTGACAAAGATCTCGGTTCCATCGTTTTGGGTTACACTCGAGATTGATCGTTGGATTTCCGGTAAAGTGCCATTAAAGTTCAAAGAGGGTAAAAATTGTCTACGGAAAGCAAAATTTCGCCAATAGGAGTTTTGGTAACGGTTTTCGATTTGCTTGCTACGAATGCTTTTTGCTTTGGCCTGTTGAATTACCGCTTCTAAAGTAAGGGCCTCTTGTGCCTGTAAAAAGCAAAGTGGAAGTATAAAAAGTAGGCTAAAAATTATTTTTTTCATCAGTTGTAACGTAAAGAATGAACGGGATCTTGCTCGGCAGCTCTTTTGGCCGGGGTGTAACCGAAGATCATGCCCACTAAGGCGCTGACAAAAAAGGAGATTACCACACTCCAAACTGAAATAATGGTGGTTGTTCCGGTAATCCATTCGGCTAAATAGGAAAGCAATACCCCTAAGAAAATGCCCAATATCCCACCAATGAGCGAGATGAGAGAGGCTTCGTAAATGAACTGTTGTTTAATGTCTTTTTTGGTTGCACCAATGGCCATGCGAATACCAATTTCTTTAATGCGCTCTAAAACGGAAGCCAACATGATGTTCATGATGCCGATTCCACCAACAAGTAAAGAAATAGCTGCAATTACGCCTAGTAGAATATTGAAAATGTCATCGGTTTGTTTTTTCTGTTGCAGTATTTGCTCGGGTACAACAATTTCAAAATCTTCTACCTCATTATGGCGGCGATAAAGCATACGGTATAAAACATCAACGCTCTCTGTCATGTATTCAGTTTCACTGATTCCAACAATGATTTTCTCAATCTGGTCAGTCACTTTTGTATCGTCACTTTCTTGATTGTCATTGTTATTTCTTTTAGCTTGTTTTAGCATTTGTTTGGTAAGTCGAGCTCGGTCTTTGTAGCGTATTAATAAGGTGTTGATAGGAACAAATATTTCGTCGTTGTAATTGTTCATGCCAATTTCTTGTAAAGATTCGCCAATGGCTCTGCCTGGTGCAATTACTCCAATAATGGTAAGTTGCAATTTGCCGGTTTTAATGGTTTTGCCTATGGGGTTGATGCCGGCATATAACTTGGTAGCGAGGTTGGCACCAATCAAACAAACTGCACTCGACTTTTTTTCATGCAAATCCGAGAAAATTGTGCCCTTGTCTAGGTCTAAACTGTAAATGGAAAAGTAGTCAGACGAAACTCCCACCAAATTGCAGTTTTTTTTCTTCCCATTGGCAATGGCTGCTGTTTCATAACTGAGAAAAGGAGTCATTTTCTCAA
Source organism: Vicingaceae bacterium (assembly GCA_040220135.1). Taxonomy (GTDB): domain Bacteria; phylum Bacteroidota; class Bacteroidia; order Flavobacteriales_E; family Vicingaceae; genus CAJXMH01. Next base: position 225,252 of record JAVJTT010000009.1, on the reverse strand, counting down.
TCTTGGGTAAGATTTCTCGTATGGCTTCTAGGTCAAGCAGACTAAGCTTTGGGCTATATCGCTTGTTCGGTTCGTTTTCATCTTCTACATTTCCAACTGACTTAGGTCGAATGATAATGTTCTTTGCTCCAACTTGTTCAATTTGTTCAATGATTTGCTGTTGAGCCCCATTCCCGATTGCCAACATGGTAATCACCGCGGCTACGCCAAAAATGATTCCCAAAGCGGTAAGAATTGAGCGGAACTTATTGTCCGTTAATGCTTCAAAGGCAATTTTTATGTTGGCTTTATTGAACAAAGCTTAATCTCTCCAAGGAATGGTTTCAACATCTTCCGGCTTGGCGAGTAGAAACTCTTCGTCCTCTTCGAGCCCGGATTGTACAATCACATGATTGGCATTGGTTTTACCCAATTCTACTTTTTGTTTCTCTAAGCTCAAACCATCTTGTAGAATAACATAGCTTACCGAATCACTGACAAATACGCTTTCTTGGGGTACAAATAAAACCTCTTCGATCTCTTCTACCAAAATGCTATTGTTGGTGGTCATAGCCGGCCGTAAAAGGGTGTCCTTTTCGTTAATTTCAACCTCTACCTCAAAAACTTTAGAATCTCCCCGAGGCAATTGTTCACCCACATTGGCAATGGTAGAAATGGTGCCGGTAAAAGCTTTGTCCGGAAAAGCGTCTACGGTTAAGTTAACCGTTAAGCCAACTTTCATCTGACTAATGTCTATTTCGTTTACATAAGTTTTAGAAACCATTCTAGATAGGTCTGGAAGAGTCGCAACCGTTGGGTCCCAAACGCTAATTTGGCTGCCGGATGTAATTTTTTCCCCATTCCAAGTTCGTTTGTAAACCACCATTCCATCTTTAGGTGCTAGTATGCGAAGTTTATCTTGCAATTCCTCTAAGCGGCTAAGCTTTGATTGTTCTTGCTTTAAGGAAAGATTAATTTGATGAAGCTTGGCGTTATTTTGCTCTCTTTTAAGGAGTAAACTATTTTTCTTTTGGTCGAAACTTCTTTTTGCTTTTTCCAATTCGATTTCAGCTTGACGTTTTACGGCCGGAGCTTCATAGGTACTTTGATCATAAACAAGCTGCTTCTCTTCAATGGCGTACTTCAAGTTGAGCAACTCATCATTGATGTTCATCATTTCAATGGCCGTGTCAAGTCTAGCTTGTTCATACTCTGAAGTTATTTTTTCAACCTCAGTAGCTGCGGCAATTATCTTGGTGCCAACTTCTGACTTATCAAGCTGTGCTACATAGTCGCCTTCTTTTACATAAGACCCCTCTGTGATCAAGTCGGTGATCTTAACCTGCCAAATGCCATGAGCTCTTAAAGCTGTTGGTCCTTTAATGTCTTCACTTTTCTTGGCTTGTAGTTCGCCGGAGGTGTTTACTTCAATTTTGAAATTGCCTTTTTCAACTTTGCCGCTTAGCTTTTCGCTGCTCTCTTCGGGCCAAAAGAGTAAGGCTAGAAGTAAAATAATAATGCCTGCTAGGGCAAGGCCCTTTGATTTGGTAGTTTTCATTCAGTTAGTATTCGGACTAAAGTAAACAATTAGAACGAAGCATTTGAGGGCTAAATTGTTATTGAATGCTAATGTTTGTTTATTTTAATACTGTTTTACAAAGATTTACATAATGGTCCAGACTTGGAACAATTGGATGAGAATGGCCTGCCCTATAAAAAGTGCGAAAATCCATTGATGAAGAGATTTCTGTAAAAATGCAATGGAAACGATATTGAGAAAACCCAGCGCGGCCATAATTACCCCTTGGCTATAAAGCTGATCAGGTTCTTCGACCCAAAAGGTAAAGGGAAAGTTTTCGATGTAAAGCGCTTGTCTTTCAAGGTGACTGAGTTCTGGTGTCGCATCAAAAAGCCAAATCCAATACAAGCTTTTAAACCAGGCTAGAAAACTAAAAAGCGCAGAAAAAATGAAAAGTGGAGTTCGAAAGGCTTTCATATCGCATAAAGGTAAATCCAATTTAGTGTATTTGAAAGCTCAAGTCAAACCAGTATGGTTAAATAGCAAGGATTAGTTTAAATCAACTTTTTCGAGCTGAAACTCCAACTTGTCACCATCGGGCATTTCAATTTTGAATTCTAAATAGCCATAAGTAAGTGGATCAAAGTATGAAGTGGTAATAAAGCTACCGGCTTTACAATGGGTGGTGAGTACTTCTTTAAAACACTCAACTATTTCTCCCATAAAGCTCATGTTCAGCTTTTGATATTTATAATCAGAAACAAACGTGACAGAATCAATTTTCTGACCCTCATACTCAAATTCAATGGCTAACTTTTGTTTGCTGATGCCCTCTGAGTTGATCAGCGGATTTCCTTTCCCTTCAAGCTCATACTGCACCATCACAATTTCTTCTGAGAAAGAAAGGAATGAAACTTTGTTTAAAAATTCATAACCTAAAATAGGAGGTGCCATGATCGTAATGTTATTTTTCTCATTATAACTTACTGCAGGCTTTAAGGGTTTGCCTTTAAAAGTGTAATGATTGGCGTCTTCCTTTTTCAGCAAAACCAATTCTCCTTTGTTCTTGCCATTTAGTGATACGGAATAAGTCCATTCTCCACCTACTTCATAGAGCTCGTTAACTTGGTAATAACCACCCATGAAAGCTTCGAATATTTCGTTGTTTTGGGCATTTAGTGAGCTAGTGTTTGACATTAGAAATATGATACAGGCTAATTTAAAACCTCTTCGATAAACTAAGGAGATGGGTGATTTAGGCATTCTAATTACTCCTTTAATTTTTGTCTTTCAAAAAACCGATAATTACTAATTGCAAATTTAGTTTCCGAGGTTTCAACCAAAACCTTAGAGTTCTCACTAACAAGAATAACTGAAGGAAAGCCTGGAATATTTGGCTTATAATTAAAGAAATCCATTAAAAATTCATCTTTATTTTTTTCGTCTTTGACGTTCCTTTTTAAAAGAGAATATTCTTCAGGATAAAGGTATTTATAGGGTAGGCTAAATTCGTTTTTCTTGAAAAAGTCATTTATTGAAACAGTATCACTGGCTATAATTAAAAGAGACTGGACAGTGTCATTATTGATTGCAGTATAATTCTCATAATAATCATTAATCAAACCATTTCTAGAAATTCCACACCATGATGCCCATATGTACAAAATGGTGTACGGTTTGTTTGCAATGTAACTTTTGAACTCATCTATATTAGTTGCTTTCTCCTTATGAACTGATTTGTTATCATTTTTTTTAATGCATGAAAAGGGCAGGGCTATTACCTTAGCAATAAATAGCAGCTTTATTATAGTTTTTCCCATACTATAGGTAAAAGTAAAAAAAGTATACAATTACTGCCTTACTCCCATAAAGGCGCTTTAATATGTCACAAAAAAAGCCTTCCCGACTTAGTCGGGAAGGCTTTGAAAAAAGAAATTCAATTTAGTTTCTCCACAATGTGATAATTAGCTTTAAAGTTGAGAAAATGAATAAATTCAATCCGAAGATTAGGATAATCTCATTAAGGTACAGTTTTTCTATCTTAAGGAATGCACCTGCTGTAATGATCACCCAGGAGAATAGTATTAAATAAATTAAATCTTTTGTTTTCATTGCTATGCTTTCCCTTATCTATTGCAAATAAAACCACAATCTATTGCACTAGCAGCAAGAACTGAAGTGGGGCTTACAACTGATACCGCTAACCCTAATAAATCAGAGGCGAAATCTGTGAATGTATGAACAACACAATCCCCAAAATCATCACCAGGGCAGTCCCTAACCTTCAAATTATTATTAGGCTTACCCTTTTTTGCCAATTCAGATTCTTGGCTGCTTAATGTTGTACCGTTAAAATTAATGGTATTGGATAAATTATTATTTTGATCATAAATATACCCATTCCAAGAATCATCTGAATTCTCCTCAACTTTAAGAAGTTTACTCTCAACCTCAGTAAAAGTGCCTGTGGATATATTTGTCTTAATTAGCAATTTCATATTATAGTTTTGATCGTCGACTACTAAAGCAAATGCTTTCGTTGATGAGTTTATGTGATACACAGTGATATCATTTAAAATGAGGTCATTGTAAGAGAGTATATAGTTTGTAGAATTTAAATGACTATTAAGCATTGAAATAAAGTCATCATCATAAGAATAATCATTTGTAATAGTGATTGAATCATATTCAAGATAATTCGATAATTCTTCTGAATAGTTTTCCGAATAATAAGCTTTATTAGATTTAACGTCTTCTGGTTTTTGAACTGAGTTTGAGGTATTATGATTCAAGCCGGAATCTTCCTCTTTCTCACAACTCTGAAAAGATAGTCCAAAGGCGATTAATAGGGTTAAAATTATTTTCGTTTTCATCATAATAGATTTTAGTTAATAATTTGTTTTTCAAAGCACTGATCAATGCTACCACAAAGTTTGAAAGTTTTTACTATAACACCTAGTCAGATTTTAACTATATTTATTCTTGAAACGACTAAAATATTTTCATGAAGACGGAAAAAGAAATTCTTGGAATAATTCGGAAAAAGCGAATTTCAAAATCACTCAGTCAAAATGAATTTTCTGAACAAATTGGGCTCAGCCAGAGTGCATATTCAAAATTGGAAAATGGCACAACTTCATTAACCATTCAACAGCTAAATGCGATTTTAATCGCCTTAGATATTCCCCAAGAAGAATTATTTGTTTCGGATGACCTAGAAAAGAGAAAGAACTTTAGAAATCTTTTAAAAATGAGTGAAGAACTGATTGAATTTAAAGAGAATAAAATTAAAAACCTTGAAGTAGAGCTTGAAAAGCTAAGAAACAAAAAAGCCCCTCTCGACTGAGTCGAGAAGGGCTTTGCAATTTTAAATATCGTTTGCTGTTATTCGGCCAGCACAATAATCTTATTGTGGTTGACTTCAACTACCCCGCCTTTCACTTCAAAAAACTGCTCTTTGTTGCTCTCATCAACTACCTTGATCTTTCCTTCTTTCAAAGTAGCAACCATAGGAGCATGGTTTTCCTTAATTCCAAAACTTCCGTCAGAACCTGGAAAAGTAGCTAAAGAAACATCTCCGCTGTAAACGTTTCGGTCGGGGGTTACAATTTCAATTAACATATCTATTCAATTTGTCTACATTTCGACTCCGCTCAATGTGACAAATAAAATTATCACATTAAAATATCTAGATTGTCATGCTAAGCGGAGTCGAAGCATGACAATCATATTCCTTACTTATTCTCAGCCAACATTTTTTCACCGGCTTCAATCGCTTCTTCAATGGTTCCTTTCAAGTTAAAGGCTGCTTCCGGATACTTATCTACTTCTCCGTCCATAATCATGTTAAAGCCTTTAATGGTATCTTGAATGTCAACCAAAACCCCTTTCAAGCCTGTAAACTGCTCGGCCACGTGGAAAGGTTGTGATAAGAAACGCTGAACACGACGAGCTCTGTGTACTACCAACTTATCTTCTTCAGATAATTCATCCATACCTAAGATGGCAATAATATCTTGAAGCTCTTTGTAGCGTTGTAAAATCTCTTTTACTCTTTGCGCCGTATCGTAATGCTCCTTTCCTACGATCTCAGGAGTCAAAATTCTTGAAGTTGAATCCAAAGGGTCAACCGCAGGATAAATACCTAGCTCGGCAATTTTTCTTGAAAGTACCGTAGTGGCATCCAAGTGGGCGAAAGTTGTCGCGGGAGCCGGGTCAGTTAAGTCATCCGCAGGTACGTAAACCGCCTGTACAGAAGTAATTGATCCTGATTTGGTAGAAGTAATTCTCTCCTGCATGGCCCCCATTTCAGTAGCCAAAGTTGGTTGGTAACCCACCGCTGATGGCATACGTCCAAGTAGAGCAGATACCTCAGAACCGGCCTGCGTAAAACGGAAAATGTTGTCGATAAAGAAAAGGATATCCTTTCCTTGACCGTCTCCGCTGTCTTTGTCACCATCACGGAAATACTCCGCTAAAGTCAATCCTGAAAGGGCCACTCGAGCACGTGCTCCGGGAGGCTCATTCATCTGACCAAATACGAATGATGCTTTTGATTCTTTTAGCTCTTCTTTGTCGATGCTTGATAAATCCCATCCGCCTTTTTCCATGGATTCGATAAACTTGTCTCCGTATCTTACAATACCGGCTTCAATCATTTCGCGCATTAAATCGTTTCCTTCACGAGTACGCTCACCTACACCGGCAAATACAGAAAGACCACCATGACCCTTCGCAATGTTGTTGATCAATTCTTGGATCAATACAGTTTTACCAACTCCGGCACCACCAAATAATCCAATCTTACCCCCTTTGGCGTAAGGCTCAATTAAGTCAATTACTTTAATTCCGGTAAACAAAACCTCGGTAGCAGTTGATAAATCTTCGAACTTTGGTGGCTCACGGTGAATGGAAGAACCGTTCTCTTTTGAAACATCACCAATTCCATCAATGGCGTCTCCAACTACGTTGAAAAGACGACCTTTAATATCATCGCCAATTGGCATTTTGATCGGTGCACCGGTGGCTACCGCTTCAGTTCCTCTTTGCAAACCTTCAGTAGAATCCATGGAAATGGTTCTTACTGTGTCCTCACCAATGTGAGTTTGAGTTTCCAAGATCACTTTTTCACCATTTGGCTTGGTTACTACTAAGGCATCCAAAATAGCCGGAAGAGAAGATCCTTCAGCGTCAAAGCTAACATCTACTACCGGGCCGATAACTTGAGTAATTTTTCCAGAATTTGTTGACATTTCTTACGAATTATATAGATAAAATCTTATGCGAATTTCGGCTGCAAAAGTACTTCTTTTTAGACTTTTCAAAAAAAATAATGCCGTTTTTTATTTTCCTAATTTTGAAGCTTCTAAAGCCATAAAATCTAAGCTTGGAACAAAGCAGCAACAATTTCTTGAAGTGAAGGTATATCAGGGGATAGAAGAGTTTGATGAAACGGGGCCAATGGCGGTAACTACCGGCACTTTTGATGGGGTTCACATTGGACATCGCACCATTTTAAACCGCTTGGCCGAAGTAGCCAAGAAAATGAAGGGCGAAAGTGTTTTGCTTACTTTTTACCCACACCCACGCATGGTTTTGCAAGAAGATTCAGGGCTGCGTTTGATCAATACCATTGAGGAAAAAACGGATTTACTGCGTAAAGCCGGTCTTGATCATTTGATTATTCATCCTTTTACAAAAGAGTTTTCGCGCACTACTTCTCTAGAGTTTGTGCGAGATATTCTAGTGAACCAGATTGGAACAGACCGTTTGGTTATTGGTTACGATCACCACTTTGGGAGAAACCGAGAAGGCTCTTTTGAACATTTGAAAGAATACGGACCGGTTTACGGCTTTGCAGTGGAAGAAATTCCCGCTCAGGATATTGAAGATGTAAACGTAAGTTCTACTAAGATCAGAAAAGCCTTGGCAGAAGGTGATGTGAAAACAGCGAATACCTACCTAGGGCATACTTTTCAGTTGAGGGGTGCTGTAGTAAAAGGCAATCAATTGGGTAGAACTTTAGGTTATCCCACTGCTAATTTGGACCTTGAAAACCCCTATAAACTTATTCCGGCAAATGGGATCTATGCGGTTCAAGCTACATTGGGTGACGAGAGTTTTAAAGGGATGCTCAACATTGGGCTTCGACCCACCTTAAAAGAACCGAATCCGAAGCAAACCATTGAAGTGAATTTGTTTGACTTTGATCGCGACATTTACGGTGAGTCTCTTCAACTTGATTTGATTGAACGCATTCGAGATGAAAAAGAGTTTGAGGGCTTAGAAGCCTTGAAGTCCGAAATGGAAAAAGACAAGATAAAGTGTCTAACTATACTTTCTTAATCGGTTGCTTGCTATTTAGCTTCTTCTTTGGCTATTCCCAAGAGAAGGGTGATCCTGATTATCTTTATCAAGATTTAAATGCCGCTTTGGAGCATCCGGACTGGGTGTATCATTTGAACTTGAGTAAAAACAAACTAGAAGAGTTTCCCAAAGCCATTTTTGCTTTTCAAAACTTAAAAACGCTGGACCTTTCAAAAAATAAGATTTCTTTGCTGCCGGCGGAAATCGGACAGTTAGGAAGCTTAGAAAAACTAGATTTATCGCGAAATGAATTAAGCTTGCTGCCTCCACAAATTGGGGAGTTGAAAAGACTGACGGAGTTAAACCTAGAAAAGAACACTCTACAATATTTACCGGAGGAAATCGGAGGGTTAAAAAACCTTGAGGTGCTGAAGTTGTGGGCCAATGAGTTAGAAAAAGTCCCCCGAGAAATTCAGCAACTTCAGCAATTAAAAGTGCTGAACCTTCGGGGGATGATCTTTGACCAATCTGAGATTGATAAGCTTTCGGAATACTTACCGATGACTAATATTTTGAACCCTAGTCCATGTAATTGTAAGCCTTAGAATTTAAGGTCTAAGCTCACTAAGTAGTTACGAAAAGCTTGCGGGTAGTAGAAGTTTTCTGTGATGGTACTGCCAAAAATATAGCTGTAAGTGTACCCATTAGCTGAGTACTTTTCACTAAAGACATTATTCACTAAAAGCTTCAAGCTTGCATTTTTGATCAGCTTGGTTGGGATTTTATAATTCAATCTAAAGTCATTTACTAAGTAGGCATCAATCTTTCTATTTTCATTGGAGGTGTTGTCTAAGTATTGCTCACCAACGTACCGACTTAATAAAGCAACCTCAAGGTTTTCAAACAGTTGATACTTGACCTCTCCATTGGCAATAACTTCTGGAGATAGGGCAATGTCTGTTGTTCCTAACTCTTGCTCAATCACATCAAATCCATTAGTGTAATCGTATAGGGTATAGGTGAAGTTTTGAATTTTATTTTGACTGTAAGTGGCGTTCACAGAAAGCGTTAATTTATCAGTAGCTTTTACAGCAGCTTGCAGCTCAATTCCTGCTCGGTAACTGCGGTCTACATTTTGTCGAATAGGAGATCCCACATCATTTAACTGCCCGGTGTTAACCAGTTGATTGTCATAATCCATTAAGTAAAAATTAGCCGCTATTTGGTATTTATTAGCCCGGTAGTCAATTCCAGTCTCAATGTTTCGCATGGTTTCTGCTTCGTTGGCTTCGCTTGGTGGGGTATTGGGGTTCTGGTCAATAAAGTCAGCACGGTTAGGTTCGCGGTTTCCAATTCCGGCAAAAACATAAGCTTGCATTTTGTCACTTAATTTGTAATTGGCACCAATCTTTGGGTTGAAGAAAAGGAAATCTTCCTCCACATCAAGCAACCGTTGGTCATTATCAATTCCTTTCACACTATACTGAATGCTACGAACTTGCAAATCAGCAAAAAGAGCCAAGTTGTTATTTACTTGATAATTGGTTTTTAAATAAGAATTTCCGTCAAGCTTTTCTCCAACATTATCGTAGTATTCATCGGTTGGAAAGCTGTTGGAAGCAAACTGCGCCCATATGATTCGACCAAAGTGATCACCCTCATAGTTGTTCAAGCCTCCACCTAGGTTAAAGCTCAATTTTTTGCTAGGCTTATAAAGAACTGAATAAGTGAAGCCGTAAAAATCATTGTCTAGCCACCTTCTTCTGATCAAATCAGTGGAGCTAATGGTGTCATTGCCTATGATTAATGAGTTAAGATTGTAATCAGCAAGGTCTTCTCCTGCTTTATATTCTTCAAAATAGCCTTCCCCTTTGGTGTAGTGAAGGGCGAAATTGGCGGTTACCTTTTTAGAAAACTCATGCGACAAATGCAGTTGGTAATGATCTTGATTATAATTATCTACTTGGTTAGAATAGAGGTAATAATTGTAGGTTCTGCCTGCATTCAAGAGATTTTCAGTTCGTTGATCTGAATACCCTTCATTGCTGGCATGGGTTTTCATGCTATCCACATTGCCTGTTAGTCGAGATTCTGGAGTGCCATACCACGCTTGATAAGTTCGTTCATGTCCGCCAAAAGTAATGGCTTTAATAATGGTTTTCTTACCGTAGTAGGCCCCTGATAAATAATAAGACTGCAGGTTAGAGCTGGCGCGATCGATGTACCCATCTGAGTTGATCTGAGAAAGTCTTCCTTCAAACTGAAACTTATCATTGATTAAGCCGGAACCAACTTTTACGGTATGTTTTCTTGAATTAAAGGATCCAAATGAGTTGTTGATTTCGGCATAAGCATCTTCTTCAATGCCAGTAGTCTCCATGTTCAAAGTTGCACCAAATGCACCAGCGCCATTGGTTGAGGTGCCAATGCCTCTTTGAATTTGTACACTCTCCAAAGAAGAGGCAAGATCTGGCATATTGACCCAAAAAACTCCGTGTGATTCCGCATCATTGAGCGGAATTCCGTTAACCGTTACGTTAATCCTACTGGCATCGCTACCGCGAATTCGAATGCCGGTATAGCCAATACCAGCTCCCGCATCAGAAGTGCTAACCGCAGATGGAGTTTGTTGGAGAAGGTAAGGAATATCCTGACCAAGGTTATTTTTTCCAATCTCCTCTTTGGTCACATTAGTGGCTGTGGCGGGTGCATTTTTGCTAACTCGAGTTGAGGTAATGATAACCTCATCAGTCTGGTAGCTCTTTTGCTCAAGTCGGATAGTCATTGTTTCGCTAAGCTCAGCACGGTTAATGGTGTCGGCTTCATAGCCAATGTAAGAAACTCTTAGATTGGCTGATTCGCTAATGTTTCGAAGCTCAAATTGTCCTTCAGAATTAGTGGATGTGGCTCGATAGGATTCTAACACCTGGACAGTGGCTCCAATTAGAGCTTCGTTGTTGGATGCATCTACCACTTTTCCCTTGATAGATGTTTGAGCGGTAAGCGCAGAAATATAAAGAAGCGCTAGACCTAGGAATAATACATTTTTCATTGCAAGTTTTTCATTTGATTTTTAAAAATCGAAAAACTTGGGGCTAATTTTTCTTATAAAAATTACCTTTTGTAGCCTAGCTAGCATTGGCTACTGTTTCCCTTCGTCCGCATTATCGGCATCAGGTTCAACGGGTATAATCTCAGCCTTAAAAGGCACCCCAAAGAGATGGGGCAAAGGTATTAGTTAAATGTGGAATGCAAAATAGCGAGGGCATTTTTTAATCTGTTTTCTCCATTTCCTTCTACTATCTCAAACCTTTCATTTGATGCAATCAATTCTTCTTTGTAAATGTTGAACAAAGTTTCTCGGTCTGCTAGGCTGGGATTTTCTCGAAGAGGGTCGTCTTTGTATTCGAGGTCAGGTCTTAACAATAAGTGTAAGTCATATTCTCTCTCTTCTTGAAAGTAAGTGATCCGTGCATCAATGCTATTGTATTTAAAGAGACTCCAAACTTTAATTACGAGTAAGTTGGTGTCGAAAAACACCCACTCTTTGGCATGTTTAATGGCTTTTTCTTCTTCTTCAATTTGGCCTAATGCAATTTTCAAAAGGTCTAATTTTTTATAATCAAGGCCTATTCTGCTGAGGTATTCTCGAGCAAACTCTGGGGCAAAGCTAGTGTCAAAATGGGTTGCAAGCTTTTTTGTCAATTCAGACTTTCCACTAGCCTCAGGCCCAACTATGGCAATTCTATTAAGCAACTTTAATCTCTTTTCTCCAGATAAAATATCCACGAATTGCAATGATAGTGTAAATCAAGAACAATAAAGAAGTGAGAAGCAATCCTTTTTCGTAATACATGATCATTGCGATGAAATCTACTACAATCCAAATGAGCCAGTTTTGAAGAACCTTTTTCACCACCAACCAGGTGGCAATTAAAGAAAAGACGGTGGTAATGGCATCCCAAAAAGGAAGTTGCGCATCAGTCAATTTGTAGGAGGCAAAGCCAAGAAATAAGCTAATTGTTATTCCAGTCAGAATAAGGATTCCGAATTGGCTTTTGGGCATTGACTTTACTTCAAGTTCACTGAGTCGACTCGATTTCCAACTGAACCAACCATAAACGCTCATGATCACATAGTAGGCATTGATTAGGCTATCGAAGTAGTATTTTAAATCAGTGGCAATGTAGATGTAAATAGCTGAACTTATTAATCCAAAAAAAAAGCAAACACGATTGCCCTTTGATGCAAAGTAAACGTAGATTAATGCAGTGAGTACCGCAATTGTTTCAAGCCAAGAGAAATGTTGACTTTCAGCGAGAATAGGCTCGAGGAAGTCACTCATGAAATTAAACGGAATGTAAAGAAGATCGTGTTTCTTTTAAAAGTTGGGCAAAGTCTGCTTGCGTTTCAAAGGCATTGCCAATTACCACCATGTCGGCTCCGGCTTCATAGGCCATATTTAATTTATCTACCGAATTAATGCCGCCACCAATAATGATAGGATTGGTAGTGTATTCCCTTACTTTTTTTATCATTTCAGGCGGAATGGTGTTTTTGGCACCACTACCTCCATCAAGATAGATGAGGTTCATTCCCATATATTCTCCTGCAAGGGCAGTGCTGGCTGCAATTTCTGCTTTGTTTGCAGGAATGGGGTTCGAATTGCTCATGTAAGAAGCCGTGGTAGGAGCACCCGAGTCAATTAATAAATAAGCAGTAGAAATTGCCTCAAGTTTAGACTTTTTAATGTAAGGAGCGGCAATTACTTGTTTGCCTATTAGCATCTCAGGGTTTCGGCTAGAGAGCAGCGAAAGAAATAAAATGGCATCTGCTTGGGCCGAAATTTGATTTGAGCTACCTGGGAAAATAACGATTGGAATCTGTGAAATTGATTTCAAAGTTGAAATGGTTTGTTCCAAATCGCCATCTGTCAATAAACTGCCTCCAACTAAAAATAGATCTACAGAAAGGTCTTCCGCATTTTTTGCAATATCAGTTAAATACTGATGGTTGGCCTTGTCGGGGTCGATCAATATGGCAAGTTGCTTTTTTCCTTGCTCCTTGCTTTTTAGGATTCTATTTAGAATGGTTGTCTCCAAGTCAATAGATTAAATGCAATATTAAGAATTCACGACATAAGCTAGCACATAGTCATCAATCAAATCTAATTTTAATTCAAAAGTTCTAAGGTATTCGGCAGCATGTATTTGTCCGCTAGCCCTGCCTTTGTTCTTTTTAAATTCAAGGGAAAGTAGACGAATGTTGGGTTTTAAAAAAATATCGTCTTTGCCGTAAACCTTAAATAGCGCTTCTTTTATCGACCAAGCTAGGGTTAATTGCAAAATGTCATCTTGTGAAACAAGAGTGTACTCCTCTTCATTTAAATAGCGATTTCTTATTCGTTTAATTTTTGAAGTGATATGCTGCAGGTCTATGGCTGTATTTTCTTTTCGATCAATGCTGACGGCAATGCGATGAAAAGAATGGGAAATTGAAAGGTGGTAATCTAATTCCTTAAAGTACGGTTTTCCAAACTCATCATAATAAAGGTCGTTGTAAGCAGGAACAATTTCATTTAAAAGGTAGCGGACGCTCATCCACTCTATTCTGCGCTTACTGTTTTTAAACTTTTCTAAGGGAGCTAAGTCGAATTCTTTGTCACCTAAAAAGTCGAACAATTTCTTTTCTGCAGTGTAGTTTACCTCTGCATATGCAACAATTTGATTTGCATTGATTTGATTTTGTTTAATGTCAAGTATCATTCAATTACAAATCAAACGATTATAGTTTACATTAATTGGTATTTTTGCCATCCAAAATTAAAAATAAACCATGAGTACATCATCTGTAGAATACCTTCCTTACAAGGTAAAAGATATTTCCTTAGCAGAATGGGGAAGAAGAGAAATTGAATTAGCTGAGGCTGAAATGCCTGGTTTAATGTCATTAAGAGAAGAATACGGGAATGAAAAGCCTTTAAAAGGTGCACGCATTGCAGGTTGTCTTCACATGACGATTCAAACAGCAGTATTAATTGAAACATTAGTTGAACTTGGTGCCGACGTTACTTGGTCATCTTGTAATATATTTTCAACACAAGATCATGCAGCCGCAGCCATTGCAGCCACTGGAGTTCCGGTATATGCATGGAAAGGAATGACAGAAGAAGAGTTTGATTGGTGTATTGAGCAAACTTTATTCTTTGGAGAAGACAGAAAACCATTGAATATGATCCTTGACGATGGAGGTGATTTGACCAATATGGTGTTTGATAAATACCCTGAGATGGTGAAAGAAATTAGAGGTTTATCAGAAGAAACTACAACTGGGGTTCATAGACTTTACGAAAGAGAAAGAAAAGGAACTTTGGTAATGCCGGCTATCAACGTTAATGATTCTGTTACCAAATCAAAATTTGACAACAAATACGGTTGTAAAGAGTCTTTAGTAGATGCGATTCGCAGAGCTACTGATGTTATGATTGCAGGAAAAGTTGCTGTTGTTGGTGGTTATGGGGACGTAGGAAAAGGCTCGGCCCAATCATTAAGAGGAGCAGGAGCAAGAGTCATCGTTACAGAAGTTGACCCAATTTGTGCTTTGCAAGCCGCCATGGATGGTTTTGAGGTAAAGAAAATGATCAATGCCGTTGAAGAAGTTGATATTGTGGTTACCGCAACGGGTAATAAAGACATTATCACCAAGGAGCACTTTGTGAAAATGAAAGACAAAACAATTGTTTGTAATATCGGTCATTTTGATAATGAAATTGATGTGGCCTATTTAGAAAATGATCACGGAGATTCTAAAGTTGAAATCAAGCCACAGGTTGACAAGTACACGATAAATGGTAAAGACATTATTTTATTGGCTCAAGGAAGGCTTGTAAATTTAGGATGTGCCACAGGTCATCCATCTTTTGTAATGTCAAACTCATTTGCTAACCAAACTTTAGCGCAAATTGAACTTTGGAACAATAGCGATCGCTATGAGAATAAAGTTTATACTTTGCCTAAACACTTAGATGAGAAAGTGGCTGCTTTGCACTTAGAGAAAATCGGTGTTGAGTTAGAGTCTCTTAGCAAAGAGCAAGCTGATTACATTGGTGTAGAGGTTGACGGACCTTACAAGCCAGAGTATTACAGGTATTAGTGGAAATTAGATTTATTAGGAAAAGGGGCTCAAAAACCCCTTTTTTTAGTTAGATACCCTTAAAGTAGTGCCGTCGAAACTAGTGTTATACTGTTTTAAAGGTTGTACAGCAGGAGGTTGAGTCACCGTTCCATCGATAAGACTAAACTTAGAGCCACAACAACCATCTGAGGCGGTAATGTTCGTTACATCAACCGAAACCAAGCCACATGTATTTGAAGGCTGGTAGGGGCAGTGTCTGTCATATGCCAAAATGCTTTCATTGCTTGCTCGATAAAGAATAATTCCTCTTGAACCGCCTGAAACATAAGTCCAGCCGCCAATGTTTTTTAAGTCTAGATAATCTGGATCATTGATGTTCTGAACAAAATTGACCTCCACCAATGGAATGTTTCGGTTCTCATCATTTTTCTCACAAGCTGTGTAAACTAGGATAAGTGTGCTAAGTAAAATAGAAATGAAATTCTTTTTTCTGCTCTTCTTCAATTATGTTACTTTTACGTCCTTTCAAAAATAAGGAGGATATATTTTGGGCACTAGAGAAAGAAAAATTTTATATCGAGGCATCATTCTTTTGGGCCTTTGTGTCTTTGGTTTGAATGTGCAAGCTCAATCGGCTAAGAAAGTCGAAAAGACGGTAGAAAAGAGAGAAGATAAATTAAATAAACAGAAAGAAAATAAGCAAGAAGCACAGCAAGACGAAATTGAAGCCGCCAAACAAAGGCATGTTGACATGCAAACCAAGGCTGTTCAAAAAAGAATGAAAAAGAGCCGAAAAAAGGCAGAAAAATATAATAACCGCAAGAAAGGATTTTTCCTAAAACGATGGTTTAGTAAGAAGTAAATGAATGAAAAATAACAGTTTATAGAGTCTATTGTTACAACGGTGTTAAGGTTTGTTATTTTTTTTATTAAATGTATATCTTTACGCCCCTGTAGTTTTACGACGATAAGTTAGAACATAAAATATCTATTATGCTAAGAAAGTTACTCTTTACGCTATTTGTAGCGTTAATTACTGTTTTGTCTGTTAGCGCTCAAGTTGGGCAAGGATCAATTAAAGGTTTGATTACAAATGGAGATAATGGTGAGCCAATTCCTTTTGCAAACGTCACCTTAATGAATGGCTCTGATCAGATTATTGGAACCACGACGGACTTTGATGGGAAGTATACTTTAAAGCCAATTCCTCCTGGAACTTACGATTTGCAAATTTCATATGTTGGTTTTCAAACGAAAAGGATTGCCGGAATATCGGTTAGTTCTGACAAGATAACCAAACAGAATGTGAAGCTGACTCAAGGAGTTAACATTAAAACCGTAGAGGTTATTGAGTATAAAAAGCCTTTGATTGAATTGGATAAAACGACATCAGAAGAAACAAAGACAAGAGAAGAGATTGAGAGAATGGCGGTAAGATCCGCTATAGATGTTGCCAAAACCGCTGGGAATGGGGTTGTTTCTCGTGATAATGGTGGTAATACATTAAACATGCGTGGAGGTAGAGGTAGTAACAACGTTACTTTTATTGACGGTATTAAAGTTATCGGTTCAACATCGCTTCCAAAGTCGGCAATTGAAGAAGTAACTGTAAAGACAGGTGGTTTATCAGCTCAGTATGGGGATGTAACCGGTGGTGTAACATCTATTACTACAAGAGGCGCCTTGAAAGAATATTTTGGAAATGTTGAGATTCTTACATCGGGCTTTAAAGCAGGAGAGGGAAATGTAGTTGGCTTAGATAATTTTGGTTATAATTTATTTGGATTTAGTGCCGGTGGTCCCATTATTACGAAGAAAGATGAAGATGGAAATATTAAGGACGCACCTTTAGGCTTTTTATTGACGGGAGAGTATAGAACAATTTTGAATCCTCGACCATCTGCCGTGCAGCTTTATAAACCTAAAGATGATGTTCAAGAAGAAATTCAAAATAACCCTTTGGTTACGGATGGTATTAATCCCGGGGTCTTTAAAAAAGCAGAATTCTTAACTGAGAATGACTTCGAAGAAATAGACTACCAAAGGAATGTCGAGAGTAAAAGATTGGTATTAAATGGTAAAATAGATATCAAGCTGAATGACTTGAGTGCTTTAGCTGTGGGTGGAACATTTGATCGGTCATTGGGAAATAGCGATAGCAGAAACTTTCAATTGTATAATTATGCGAACAATCCACAGACTTTTACCAATGATGTAAGAGCTTATGTTCGATATACTCAACGGTTTGAGAATGCAGAAGCGGAAGAAGGAGAAGAAGATAACTCTTTTGTTAAGAATGCCTTCTTTTCATTGCAAGCTGATTTTTCTAGACGAAACACTGAGCAAGGAGATGAAAGACATGAAGATAATTTTTTTAGATACGGATATGTTGGACAGTTTGAAGCGGTGACGCAACCGTCTTACTCTTTTGAAACAAACAACGGTAGGGGTGTTTTGTTAACCACACCTCAAGGCAACAGTCAGTATTACCGTGGTAACTTCCTAACTGCATTTAACGACCCAATAGCCTATAATTTTACTCCTTCAGATGTAAATCCTTATTTGTCAAACTATACATCTAGCTTTTATCAATTCAGCGATCAGTTTGATGTTTATGATACTAGAGAAAACGTAGAAGGGTTTGGTGGACTAGTAAACGGAAGTAGCATTCCAAATAATGTTTACAATTTATGGAGTCATCCGGGCACCCCCTTTAATTCTTATGCAAAAACAGAAAGAGATCAATATCGATTAAGCGGGATCGGTTCTGCTGATATTGGAGAACATGCCATCATGTTGGGTTTTGAATATGAGCAAAGAGTTACGCGAAATTACAGTTTGAATCCATTGGGATTGTGGCAGCTAGGTAGAGGTACTGTAAACAGTCACATTGATCAAATTGACTCTTCTAAGTTTAGAATAGATAACCTCTCTTCTTACCCTACCGTTACTTTTGAAAGAGCCAACGCACGTGATGCAAGAACTTATTTTGCATATAACATGAGAAGAGCTTTGGGCCTAGACCCTG
Source organism: Vicingaceae bacterium (assembly GCA_040220135.1). Taxonomy (GTDB): domain Bacteria; phylum Bacteroidota; class Bacteroidia; order Flavobacteriales_E; family Vicingaceae; genus CAJXMH01. The sequence continues at coordinate 207,286 of JAVJTT010000009.1, read as the reverse complement.
ATGGTACTGACTTTATAGACTTCGATTCTTATGACATTGATGTTTACAAAATGGAATATTTTGCGGCTGAGCAGTTGATTAATCCTGCCAATAGCGTAAACCTTCAATATAGAGGATATGATTACCTTGGTAACCGACTATCTGATCAGCCTAGTTTAGATGATTTCTTTAATGAAACCAATGAACTAGGATTTAAAACCCGACCGGTTGCTGCTTATCAGCCAATTTACATTGCCGGTTTCTTGGAAGACAAATTTGCTTTTGACGACTTAGTTTTCCGCTTAGGTTTGAGATTGGATCGTTTTGATGCAAACCAGCCTGTTATGAGAGATCAATTCTCTTTCTTCCCAACACGTAATGTTGCTTACGCCAGAAATCAAGGCTTGTCTAGCGTGCCAAGTAATATTGGAGATGATTATGTGGTTTATGTTTCTGACATTGAGAACCCTTCTGCAGAGAATGTGATTGGTTACCGTGATCCTGAGACAAATAACTTTTTCTCAGCTGAGGGTGAAGAGCTAAACAGCCCCACTTCTCTGCAAGCGGGTGGGTCAATTGCTCCATGGTTAGAAGATCCAACCAAAACGAATACAGTTGATGATATGGATGCTTCTTCATTTGAAGACTACGAGCCTCAATATACATTAATGCCTAGGATTTCTTTCTCGTTTCCAATTTCTGATGAAGCTACTTTCTTTGCTAATTATGATATCTTAACGCAGCGTCCTACCGGAAACGTATCACTAGATCCAATCGATATTATCTATATTCAAAACCACAACAGAATTTTGAATAACCCGGATCTGAAACCAACAAAAACCATTAGCTACGAACTTGGGTTTAAGCAAAAACTAACGAATAGCTCAGCCCTTACTTTAAATGCTTTTTACAGAGAGCAGAGAGACGAGATTCAAGTGGTTCGCTTAGTGGGAGCCTATCCTGAGGATTATTTGACTTACAGTAATCAAGATTTCGGAACCGTTAAAGGGTTCTCTATTAACTATGATTTGAGAAGGGTAAAGAATGTTATGATAAGAATCAATTATACTTTGCAGTTTGCTGAAGGAACTGGTTCTGGTTCATTGAGTTCTCTAAACTTAGTTAACTCAGGACAACCCAACTTACGTACCATATTCCCTTACAGTTATGACCAAAGGCATCAAATTAGTACTACCTTAGATTATAGATTTGCTCGTGGAAGTCGCTATAATGGTCCTAAGGTTAATGGAAAGAACATTTTGGAAGATGCGGGCTTGAACTTGACTTTTATTGCCGGTTCAGGTACACCTTATACAGCTAGGTCTTTACCGACAAACAGTGAGAATATTGGAGGTGGACAATTTCAATCCCCGGTAATTGGTGATGTGAATGGTTCTAGACTTCCTTGGACATTAAGAATGGATGCAAGAGTCGACAAGAACTTTATGATCAAGTGGGGAGCTAAAAATGATGCCAATGAAAACATGTGGAAAGAAGGAAAGAAAACATCTATGCTAAACGTATACCTGCAGGTATTGAATGTATTGGACAGACAGAACATTCAAAGTGTCTATGCTTATACAGGAAATGCTGACGATGATGGATTCTTGACTTCAAAACAATTTCAAGATGTGATTCGACAGCAGATTAATGAACCTTCATTCAGAGATCATTATGAAATGCGATTGCAAAATATGTATAATTACGAGCTACCTAGAAGAATTAGGTTAGGAGTTATGTTGAGTTTCTAGAAGCTAAGTGAATATTAGAAAGATTATGAAAGTGAAAAAAGTTTTAACAATATCGGTTTTAGTCTTTGCTCAATTGCTAACCCAAGCAAAAGGGCCAAGCAAAGAAGACAATAACAGTAATCGTAGATCAAATCAACCTACATTAGCTGCCGGCTGTTCTCCTGCGAAACGCATTACCTATTTAGAATATAATAATGTTCGCACGAGAGTAGAAACCGGAGGTTTGTGGTGGCAAGATCGCGCCAACGGCAATGCTGATTATGAAGTGCCAGTTAATTCAAATTCATTTGCCTTGTATGCAGGTGGACTTTGGTTAGGAGGTACAGATGTAAACGGTCAGCTGAAAGCCGCGGTTAGTAAGTTCGGGCAAGGGGTTGATTATTGGACAGGTCCCTTAGATACGACAGGTACAGCAGAGATAGATGCAGCCACTTGTGATGATTGGGATCGTTTTTTCGAAATTTCTGAACAGGAAGTGGCAGAGTTTGTACTTTATCGTCAAGCTATAGATGAAGGAACAGCATCTGAAGATTTCCCTGACTATCAGATACCGGAATCAATTCTAAATTGGCCTGGTAATGGAGATTATTTAAACAAAGGGGAGGCCCTTAAACTCGCCCCATTTATTGATGTCGATGGTGATGGTTTATACAATCCTGAGGAAGGGGACTATCCCTTTTACGATTTAGGTGAAGGTTTCAATAGTAACGTAGATTCAAGGTTTTTGAGCGAGAATGGGACGGTTGACTGCCGAGCCCAACGTTTAGATCGAAGTGAAAGTGCATCTAGACCTTTATTTGGAGATAAAACCTATTGGTGGATCTTCAACGATAAAGGGAATTTGCACACAGAATCGAATGCACCCTCTATTGGTATGGAAATTCATGGACAGGCCTTTGCCTTTGCTACCAATGATGCAGTAAATGACATGACCTTTTACAATTTTGAGTTGATAAATCGCTCAACTTTTACCCTTACAGATACTTATTTCGCTAGTTATGTGGATCCTGATTTAGGAAACCCTGCTGACGACTATGTGGGGTGTGATGTGCAGCGAGGTTTTGGTTATTGCTACAACGGCGACGACTTAGACGAAGACTTTAACGGACAAACAGGTTATGGAACTACTCCAGCTGTGATTGGTATAGACTTTTTTGAAGGTCCATATCAAGATGCAGATGGGGAGGACAATGAAGTTGGAATAGGACCTGGACAAGCCTTAAACGGTTTAGGCTACAGCGATTCAATTCCTGATAATGAGCGTTTCGGTATGAGAAGATTTGTTTACTACAACATTGGTGGTGGGCAAAATGGTGACCCAACGCTCGCCATTCATTACTATAACTACATGAGAGGAATTTGGCAAAATGGCCAGAGAATGCTACATGGAGGTGACGGATTAGCAACAAATGGAGTAGAAGAAGATTTACCAACAGCTTTTATGTTCCCTGGTGATACAGATCCACTGCATTGGGGGTTGGTCAATGATCAAGGGATTGTTCCAAGAACGCCCAACAATACAAATTGGACGGAGCAGAATCCAGGAGGAGGGTCTCCTAACGCTCCCGGTGATAGAAGATTTCTACAGTCCGCAGGACCATTTACTTTGCGACCTGGTAATGTAAACGACATTACAGTAGGGGTTGTATTTGCACAAGCAGAAGTAGGTGGCAGAGCAGCTTCTTTTGAAAAGTCTATTTCTGCAGATGATAAGGCACAGGCGTTATTTGACAACTGTTTTCAAGTTTTAGATGGACCTGATGCTCCTACCTTGACTATTCAAGAGTTAGATCAAGAGCTTATCGTATACTTGAGCAACAGCGATCTGTCAAACAATGTAAACGAAGAATATGAAGAAGTTGACCCCAATATTATTACGCCCGACAGCTTAGTGGGTACAAGTGATGAGTATGATAATAAATACCGTTTTCAAGGGTATCAAGTCTATCAATTAAAAGGAGCCGATGTTTCGGTATCCGAAGTTGAGGACATATCAGTTTCTCGCTTGGTATTTCAGTGTGATATTAAAGATAATGTGACAACCTTAACCAACTTTACCTTTGATGAGGGCTTACAAGCTAACTTCCCAACCCTTAAGGTTCAAGGAGAGAATGATGGAATTGTTCATAGCTTTAAAGTAACTGAAGATCTTTTTGCGCAAGGCAACTCTCAATTAGTAAATTACAAAACCTATTACTACGTAGCCATTGCCTATGCGTACAATGAATATAAGCCTTACGTTCAAGATCAAGCACCCGATCCAGCAAATCCACTTGTAGGGGCTTATGATGGACAAAAGTTACCCTATTTAGGAAGTAGAAAGGCAGCAGGTGGAGGATCAATTGAATCAGTGGCAGCTATTCCTCATAGCATAACACCAGAAGAGGGAGGAACGGTTACCAATTCTAGTTATGGCGATTTGATTCCTATAACTAGGCTTCAAGGAACTGGTAATGGAGATAACGGTTTAGAGCTAACTGATGCAACAATAGATCGTTTGATGCAAGAGAAGAACTGGGAGGATACAACCGGAAGCACAATTACAAAGCTGGACTACAAAGCAGGATCAGGTCCTGTAACAGTAAAGGTAGTTGATCCTTTGAATACCGTTAATGGTAAGTTTTATTTCCAAATGCTAGATACGAGTATTGCTTCTAAAGGAGGAACGGCAGTCACAGACAGCGCCTATTGGAAGATTTGGAAAGACGGAGGTACAGCAGATGACACAGTATACTCTAATAATATCATTCGAACCCGTACAGAGCAGTTGTTATTTGAGCCAAATTGGGGCTTGTCTATTCTTATTGAGCAGACAAGACAACCCGGAGCTGATCGGAATAATGCCAATGGGTACATTAGTTCTAGAGTAGATTTTGCTGACCCAACGAAACCTTGGTTAAGTGGTATTTCAGATGGTGACGCTGAGAATCCTTTTAACTGGATCCTTTCAGGTACCTCTTCAGGTGAGCAAGCGCAATATGGCGATAGGATAAACGCTAGAAATGATTTTATTGATCCTAACCAAGATTATGAGAATATTCTTCAAGGTACCATTTCACCTTATGGCTTAGTTGGGTTCGGAACAGATAATGATGCTTTGAACAAGCCGGGCTTTGACGCCACATCTGTACGAAACTCTGAACTAAAGTATTTATACTCCTTTGTTCTTGTTTTTACGAATGACAAATCAAAATGGACGAGATCTCCTGTAATTGAGCAACAAGAAGATAGTTCGTTAGCGCTTTTCGGTGACGAGAAGTATAGAAAAATGTCCTCCGGTTCTATTGATAAAAATGGTAGACCTTGGCAAACAGGCGATCCTGTTAATCTAGATGACCCTGAGAGTCCTGCTTTTATAGACTCTATGGGTATGGGATGGTTTCCTGGATATGCCATTAACTTAGAAACTGGTGAACGCCTTAATATAGCTTATGGAGAGGATAGTTATTATGGAGTAGATGGTGGAGGTGACCTTGAGTGGAATCCTAGCGATCGAGTTACCGCAGGTGGTAATTTAGTTTGGGGCGGTAAGCATGTTATTTACATCTTTAGAAAAACACTTGAAGGTGAAAATAGACTAGCTCTGCTTGAGCCTTACGAGATGCCAGTATACGATTACGGTAAAAACCTAAGTGATATTTTTAATAATACTACGCCACTCGGCCCAACCATTAGAACCTTTGGATGGTCAGCTTGTAGTTGGGTAGCCATGCCCGTGGTAGCGCCCGGGCAAGAGTTGCTAGCCACTGAGGCGAGGGTTTATGTGAAGGTGGCCAAACCTTATGATACAGCTAGCACTAACATCACGAAAATGGAGAATGGACAGCTAGTGGTTGATAGTGTTCTTATGAACGGAGGTAGACCTGTTTATGAATTTCAAACAGATGGTAGAGCTACATTAAAACAACAAACAGATGTATTGAAAGATGCCTTGGATGAAATTAATGTGGTACCCAATCCCTACTATGCAGTTTCTGAGTATGAAAATAGTGCGATTGACAATCGTGTTAAAATCACCAATTTACCTACAAATTGTACGATTAAAATTTACAACATGTCGGGTACCTTAATCCGTACCTATCAAAAGGGTGATCCATTGAATTTCCTAGACTGGGATTTAACCAACCAAGTAGGAATTCCAATTGCAAGTGGAGTATACATTATTCATGTTGAAGTACCGGGTGTCGGTGAGAAAATATTAAAGTGGTTCGGCGTAATGAGACCGGTTGACTTAAACAATTTCTAAAATGAAACCTATGAGAAGAAATAGAGTTAGCATATTAATCCTTTTATCCTTTCTAAGCACATTTGCAATGGCAGGAAATGAGGATCGTGCAGGAGAAGCAGGAGCATCAGAACTTTTGATCAATCCTTGGGGTAGAAGCTCAGGTTGGGGCGGGTCGAATTCTGCTTCAGCCTTTGGAATAGAGGCCATGCACTTAAATGTTGCAGGACTTGCTTATACGAAAGGGACTCAAGTAAACCTTGTGAATACAAGTTGGTTGAGTGGAACTGATGTTAGCATTAACGCAGCCGGATTGGCTCAACGTATGGGAGAGTCTGGAGGGGTTCTCGGAATATCTTTGATGTCAATGTCTTTTGGAGATTTAGATGTGACCACAGTAGACAACCCGGATGGTGGCTTAGGTACCTTCCGCCCCAACTACTTTAACTTGGGTGCAGCATATTCCAAGAATTTCTCTAATACAATTAGTGGAGGGGTTGTGGTTAAACTAATATCGCAATCTATCGCTAACATTAGAGCAACAGGAATTGCCATAGATGCAGGGGTAAACTATGTTACCGGTGATAATGATCAATTAAAGTTTGGTATTGCCTTACGAAATGTTGGTCCAACTATGCAATATCAAGGAAATGGATTGTCTGACCGATATGAAGATCCTGCAACAGAAAAACAGTTGACAATCAATCAACGCTCTAACGACTTCGAACTACCGTCTTTACTAAACATTGGATTGAGTTATGATTTTTATCTTGGAATGGATCCTGAGTCAGAAGAATTGTCTGAGCATAGACTAACTACTGCAGGTACATTTACCTCTAATTCGTTTACAAAAGACCAATTTAGAATTGGGGCGGAATATGCGTTCCGTGAAATGTTTATGATTAGAGGTGGTTATGTTTATGAAGCAGACGCCGAAGACGTAAATGAGACACAAACCACATCGGCAGGGCCTACTTTTGGGGCTACTATTGAAGTACCTGTGGGGAAATCAGGTGCCACTTTTGGAATCGATTATTCTTACCGAGTAACAAGAACATTTGATGGGACAAACGCAATTGGTGTTGCGTTAAATTTCTAACAATAAATTAATTACATAATTTTGTAAAAGAGAATTCCTTAGAAGGGGATTCTCTTTTTTAAGTTATATAGACGACCAATATGGGACAGATTAGTTATTTTACTGAAGAAGGACTGAACAAGGTTAAAGAAGAGCTTAAGCAGCTTAGAACTGTTGAAAGACCGTCAATATCACAACAAATTGCTGAAGCAAGAGATAAAGGTGATTTATCTGAGAATGCAGAGTACGATGCAGCGAAAGAAGCGCAAGGCCTATTAGAAATGAAGATTAGCAAACTCGAAACTTTGATAGCGAATGCAAGAGTGGTAGATCAGTCAGAATTAGATACTTCTAAGGTTTTGATTTTATCAAAAGTGAAAATCAAAAACAAAACAAATGGCGCTACCATGGAGTACACAATAGTATCTGAAAAAGAAGCTGATATCAAACAAAAGAAAATTTCTGTTGAGTCACCTATTGCGAAAGGATTATTAGGAAAAAAAGTAGGTGATACAGCAGAAGTTCAAGTACCTTCGGGGAAGATGAATTTTGAAATTCTCGAAATTAGTCGGTAATGAGTACACTGTTTGCTAAAATAGTTTCCGGTGAAATCCCTTCACATAAAATAGCCGAAGACGAGAATTTTCTCGCTTTTTTGGATATTAACCCATTAGCCAAGGGGCACACTTTAGTGATTCCAAAGAAAGAAACAGACTATATTTTCGATATTGAAGACGAGGAGTATAAAGCACTTTGGAGTTTCGCTAAAAAAGTAGCGACTAAAATTGAGACAAAAATAAAGTGTGAGCGAATAGGTATTGCGGTGATTGGTTTAGAAGTAGCTCATGCCCACATTCATTTAGTCCCTATTAACAATGTTCAAGATATCAACTTCGCAAAGCCTAAACTAGATCTAACTCAAGATCAATTGGCCGAAATAGCATCCAAAATTAATTGCTAGGCTTTTCTATTTGGATTTTGTTTCAAGAAAGAATCCCATGAACCATAAGATTTTTGATTGGGTATTTTAGAACCTTGATAATAATGGCATATGGCAACAGCCAAGCCATCTGTGGCATCTAAATACTTTGGAGACTCTTTATAAGGAACGATGGACTTAAGCATTGCTGCAACTTGTTCTTTAGAAGCAGCTCCTTTGCCTGTTATGGCCTTTTTTATCTTTTTGGGCATGTATTCTGTAACAGGCACCTCTCGTACAAGAGAAGCAGCCATTGCAACCCCCTGAGCTCTGCCTAGCTTTAACATAGACTGAGCATTCTTACCATAGAAAGGTGCTTCAACGGCCATTTGGTCTACTTTGTATTCATCAATTAAATTTAAAGTGCGTTCAAAAATTTTTTTCAAGCGAATACTGTGGTCTCCTAATTTTGTTAAATGGATCGCTCCCATAGAAAGTAAAGAAATCTCTTTGTTCTTCACCGATATCAAGCCATAACCCATTATATTCGTACCCGGGTCAATACCCAAGATAATTTGATCTGCCTCTTCAATCTGCTGCTTCATTGTCAAGAACAAAGCTATATAAATTAAGTAATACACTAATTGGATTTTTAATTGGTGCTGCAGCATGCTGGTATTTGCTTACTGTTTTCCAAGAAAGAGCTTCTGAGTTTAATTTGACGGAAATTAAGACTCATCTTAAGTCATCATCCAACATTTTTTTAGTCGTTCTATTGTTGATGCCATTTAATTGGGGAATTGAAGTGCTAAAGTGGCGGACTCTAGTTCAAGAAGTATCAAAGGTTAGCTATTGGCAAGCTATCCGTTCAGTCTTGTTTGGCGTGAGTTTAAGTTTGTTAACCCCAAACCGGCTAGGGGAGTTAGGCGGTCGTCTCTTATATATACCTCGAACGGATCATTTAAAAGTATTGTACGTAAACACCCTTTGTTCTTTTTCTCAGTTAATGATCACCGTTGTGATAGCTTTAATCATGCTGCCCTATTTCCCCTTTGAGTTCGGAATGGCAAAGAACCTTTTATGGACCCTGATTATTGTCTTATTGGCTTTGCTTTTCTACATCTACTTTTCATCGACTTTAGTAAAACGCTTGATCTCCAAGATTAATAACCGTTTTCAGTTCAGAAAATTGGAAAGTTTAGTGAAAATACCAAAACATAGTAGGCTGAGAACATTGCTATTTAGTACCCTTCGATATGCTATATTCTTAGGTCAGTTTAGCTTATTATTTCAAATTTTCGACCCCTCAATCCCGCTCCAAACGGCAATTTTGGCCTCTGGAATAATTTTCTTCGTTTCTACCCTTATTCCTACCGCTTGGATCTCTGACCTAGCAGTTAGAACTTCTGCCGCCTTCATCATTATGGAACATTTAGGATACTCAGGTTCTGCGGCCTTAATCAGTTCACTTTTATTATGGGCAATAAACTTGTTTTTTCCTGCCCTTTTAGGCTTGTTTGAGTTTAGAAAAGTAAATTGGGTACAGTTAAAATCGTTTGGCCGTGCTGATTGATATCCTTTATATTTTATTATTCCCATACTACATCATGTTGTTGTACTGGATTACTGGTTTAGGTAAGCTAAATGCCAAGAAGAAAATAAAGAAGCAAAAGCACTACCCTATTAGTATTGTGGTTGCTTTTCGAAATGAAGCTGAACACATAGCAAATCTATTGACTGATTTACATGAACAAGATTATTCAAAAGAGCTCTTCGAAGTTATTTTGGTAGATGATCACTCTCTTGATGGAAGCACTGAAGTTGTAAGTAAAAACTCAGTAGGTCAGACAAATGTCAAACTTTTAAAATTGACAGATAAAACTGGAAAAAAGGCAGCTATTAGGAAGGGTGTGGAGGCCACAAAACACAATGTTATTGTAACTACAGATGCAGACTGCCGATTGAACCCGAGTTGGCTATCAACCCTAGCAATTTCATTTGAGCCTCAAGAAGATCACTTGGTTACGGCTCCGGTTCGCTTTTTATCAAGTAGTATTTGGCAAAGGGTATTTCAAACTGAGCAAGCTGCCTTGATGGCTGCTACAGCTGGAACTATTGCCAACCACAACGGCTTTATTTGCAATGGAGCCAATATGATGTTTCCTAAAGCACTTTATCTGGAGTTAACTGCAGAGGACTTAAAAGCGGAAATAGCCTCAGGCGATGATGTTTTCTTATTGCATGCTATTAAGAAAAAGTTAGGCATGCGAGCAAAAATAAAGTTTGTGGCTAACATTACTGCCGTGGTAAAGACAGGTTTTCCTAGTAGCTTTTCAGCTTGGCTTCACCAACGATTGCGATGGGCAGAAAAAAGTAAAAAGTACCAAGACAAGTCTTCCATATTGCATGGCTTCGTGATCTTATTGGCAAACTTTAGCTTATTAGCAGCGCTCTGCTGTGCTATTTTTGGGGCCTTAGCCTGGGCTAATCTCGTTTTGCTATTTGTTTTAAAATGGATGTCCGATTTTACCTTATTAATTGCAGTTCGTCATTGGTTCAAAGTAAAAGGAGCTTTTTTCAACTCCTTTTTGCTTTCCTTACTCTATCCATTTTACAGCATGCTTATTGCTTTACTATCTTTACTGCTTCGACCAGAATGGAAAGGCCGAAAGATTTGAAATGAAGCAGCAAACAAAACAGTATTTATCCCCAGCTCAATTGGCTTGGCAGAAGTTAAAAGCCAACCAATTGGCCATTGCCGGTCTTTTTTGCATTTTACTTTTTTTGCTGGTTGCAATTTTAGGTCCTTTGGTGCGACCAGATAGCAGCCCAAAAGCAAATCAACAGCACCTTGAGTTGGCGAGAAAGAAAGCTGGCTTTCAAATTAAAGTGTTGTCCTTGCCCGATCGAAGAACCACTTCCGATCAATCTTTTTTTGAAGCATGGCTTTGGGGAAAAGAGAGCCAGTTTCGTGAAATACCAATTTATGACTATCAGTTTTCAACTGATGGAATTACCATTGAACGCTTTACCGGAAGTCAACCGAATGATGGTGAAAAAGTATTCTTCGCCAAAGAATCATGGACAGACGTAAAACTTGAATACTCAGAAGCATCCATTTTAGAAACTAAAACTTTTATTCTTGGAACGGATCGCTATGGTAGAGATTTGTTAAGCCGTTTAATGGCTGGTACTTGGATTTCATTTACAGTCGGTATTATCGCCATTCTGATAAGCTTGCTAATTGGCATCTCCCTCGGAATGTTAGCTGCTTATTACAAAGGTTGGTTAGATGAGCTTATTATGTGGTTTATTAATGTGGTCTGGTCGATTCCCACTTTACTCTTGGTAATAGCCATTACTTTGGCGCTTGGAAAGGGTTTTTGGCAAGTTTTTGTAGCGGTGGGTTTAACCATGTGGGTAGAAGTTGCCAGAGTAGTGCGTGGTCAAGTAATGAGTGTAAGGGAAATGGAATATGTGGAAGCAGGCCGTTCTTTGGGTTTTCGAGATTTTAGAATCATGATGAAACATATTTTGCCCAATGTAACCGGTCCTATCATAGTGATTTCTGCCTCTAATTTTGCCGCTGCTATCTTGATTGAAGCAGGCTTGAGTTTCTTGGGTTTAGGGGCTCAACCTCCACAAGCTACTTGGGGTAAAATGATCTCTGAACACAAAGGTTACATCATTACCGGAGATGCCTATTTGGCCATTTTTCCAGGCCTAGCTATTTGTTTATTGGTGCTTTCTTTTGTGCTTCTCGGCAATGGATTGAGAGATGCATTTGATACCAAGGGAGTGAAGGGAGTTAATTTGTAGAAACCATTAATTACACATTTTGCGTAACACATTTTGCGTTGAAATTAAAATAGCATTAAAGCCGATAAGTAGATCAACCCTCCGACCAACATCAGCACTAACGTATAAGGTAGAATGTCTTTTGCCTGAAGTTTGGTAATACCCAATAAAGGTAACGCCCAAAACGGTTGAAGCATATTAGTAAGTTGGTCGCCATACGCCAAGGCCATAATGCTTTTAGGTAAGCTGATTCCCAAACTTTGAGTCGCTTGCACAATGATTGGCCCTTGCACCGCCCATTGTCCGCCCCCACTTGGCACAAATACATTTACTATTCCGGCACTGATCATGGTGAAAATGGGGAAGGTATTTTCATTTGAGATGCTAACAAAAAAGGCAGAAAATTCTTGCACTAAACCTGAGCTTTTCATCATGCCCATAATGCCAAAATACAATGGAAACTGAATCAGAATTCCTGCTGCTCCTCCAATGGCTTCATTCACGGCTTTGAGAAAACGGGCAAAGTTTCCATGTAATAAAATGCCCAGTCCAAGCAGCAAAAAGTTGATGTAGTTGGGGGTGATAAAGCCAAAATTAGCGGCATTCTCTTGCTGAAAAGCTTTGTAAATAGCGTAGGCAATCATGATCAGGCCAAGGGCCCATGCAAAAACCTTAGAATGGTCTAATTTTTCAGCTCCACTAAAAGATTCTGTTTTTTCTTCCCTCTTGCTACCTTGACTTAGAGCCGGAATACTCGTTCCTTTTGCTTTTCTTCCAACCAAAAACATGAAGAGCGGGAGTAGCAGGAGAATCATCATGCTGCTGTAAATATTCATGCCAGAGAAGACCGTTTCTGAAAAAGGAATTTGCACTGGTAAACTTGCTATTTCCGCTTTCGGAATAATTCCCTTCATCATTTCAGCCAAGTGGTTTTGCTCGGCCACTTTGGCCAAGGAAGAGCCGCTAATTCCACCATGCCAAACCATAAGTCCCGAATAGCCTGCTGCTCCAATTAAGGGGTAGTTCAAGGATAACTTTTTGGCTTGAGCCTGCTCCGCTACTTTACGCGCGAAGATGGCTCCAAAGATCAAGCCTAAACCCCAATTGAACAGCGCCACCGCCACCGTGAGCAAAGTCACCAAATAAGCTGCTTTTGCGGTGCTATTGGCATAATTGACTAAAGTGCTGATTAAGCGATCTGCCGCCGGACTCAAAGCCAAAACGTGGCCTAAAACTAAGATCAACATCATTTGCATGGCAAACACCATGAGCCCTTTTTGCCACAAGCCTTCTTCCCAATAGCCTAAAACTTCTAACGCATAAGTGCCTGTGTCTACCGAAGCCTCTTTAGTTACAAACAATGCCACTAAAAAAGTGACAATCGTTATGATCAACGCAATGGTAAAGGGCGTGGGCAATAAATACTGAAAGAGTTTGGCGTATCGGTCTGTAAACTTCATAGCTGAAAGTGGGTTTAAAGATAGTTGAAAAGCCAATGAATTTATAATTTAGGACTCTGAATTCACCTCATGAAAAAAGAAGAAGCCAAACAGAAGATTGAAGCCCTAAGCGCTGAACTTCGTGAGCACAATCACAAGTATTATGTAGAAGATAATCCGAGTATTAGCGATTATGAGTTCGACATGAAACTGAAAGAACTGCAAAAACTAGAAGAAGAGTTTCCTGATTTGGCAGATCAAAACTCACCTACCAAAAGAGTGGGCGGTGAAGTGACAAAGAACTTCGAAACGGTAAAGCATAATTATCCCATGCTTTCACTTTCAAATAGCTACAGCCGAGAAGAATTAGTTGACTTTGACGAGAGAGTGCAGAAGCTAGCAGGAAAAAAAGTAGAGTATACCTGTGAGTTAAAATACGACGGAGTTGCCATTGGGATTTCATACAAAAACGGACGAATTGAAAGAGCGGTTACTCGAGGAGATGGAACTCAAGGAGACGATATTACTACCAATGTAAAAACCATTCGCTCAGTTCCTTTACAGTTGAAAGGAGATTATCCTGAAGAGTTTGAAATTCGAGGAGAGATATTTTATCCCTTATCAGTGTTTAGAGCGTTAAATGAAAAAAGAGAAGAAGAAGGGGAGGATCGTTTGGCAAACCCAAGAAATGCGGCTTCAGGGACATTGAAAATGCAAGATTCTGCGGTAGTAGCAGAGCGTAAATTAGACTGTTATCTATATTATGTTTTAGGTGAAAAATTACCCCATGAAGGACATCTACAGAACTTAGAAGCAGCTGCCTCGTGGGGTTTCAAAGCACCTTCTAAAAAGAAGAATTTGATTACAAGCGCCAATAATATTGATGAGATTTTTGAATTCATCGATTATTGGGACGAGCAACGTTCAGCCTTAGATTTTGAAATTGATGGAATCGTGATCAAAGTCAATGATTATGACCTACAAGAAGAGTTAGGTTATACCGCAAAAAGTCCGCGTTGGGCCATTGCCTATAAATTTAAAGCCGAGCAAGTAGAAACTAAGTTGAATAAAATTACCTACCAAGTAGGCAGAACCGGAGCCATCACACCGGTAGCAAATTTAGAGCCGATTTTATTGGGCGGAACTACGGTAAAACGAGCTTCTTTGCACAATGCAGATCAGATTGCCAAATTGGATGTTCGAAAAGGAGATACGGTACAAGTTGAAAAAGGGGGAGAGATTATTCCAAAAGTAGTCGGAGTGAATTTGGGACTACGTCCTGAGGATTCTGAGCCTACTCAATACGCCACTAATTGTCCGGAATGTGAAACGGAACTGATTCGCATTGCAGGGGAAGCGCAGCACTATTGTCCTAATGTTTGGGGCTGTCCACCGCAGCTAAAAGGAAAGATGGCCCATTTTATCAGTCGTAAGGCCATGGACATTGAAGGCTTGGGCGAGGAGACCGTAGAGCAACTCTATGAAGCAGGCTTGATTGCTAGCATAGCCGATATTTATTCCTTGAAAAAAGATGACCTGCTACCGCTAGACCGAATGGCCGAGAAGTCGGTGAATAATTTGCTTGAAGGAGTGGAAAAGTCAAAACAAGTTCCCTTTCAAAAAGTGTTGTTTGCCATTGGCATTCGCTATGTAGGTGAAACCGTAGCCAAGAAACTCGCCAAACACTTTAAGAGCATGAAAGCTATTCGAGAGGCAAGTTTTGAAGATCTAATTGCGGTGGATGAGATTGGAGATAAGATCGCAGAGAGTATCATCAGCTTTTTTCAAGAAGAGCGAAATCGAGAGTTAGTAGATCGATTGACAGGATTGGGCTTGCAAATGGAAATGGCCGAAGAAGAGGACACTTCCAAGTCAAGCAAATTAGAAGGCTTGTCCTTTGTTGTTTCCGGAGTGTTTGAGCATTATTCACGCAAAGAGTTAAAACAAGCCATTGAAGACCATGGCGGTAAGAATGTAGGTTCGATTTCCAGTAAAACTGATTACTTGATTGCCGGGGATAAAATGGGACCGGCCAAAAAAGAAAAGGCGGAAAAGTTAGAAGTAAAGATTATTTCAGAAAATGAATTTTCTGAATTGATCAATGCGCCAGCTGATACTCAAGGCCGTCTGTTTTAAGTTCACCGGTGTCGAGCAAAAAGTCGATTACCTTTAAAGTTTGATTTTCTTTATAACCTTTCACTTTTGCCACAACTTCCTTTAAAGGAAGCGGCTTTTCAGACATAATTTTGTGCAACTGTGCTTGAATCTCCTCAAACTCCATATCGTTTAAGTCAAGCTTATTACGTTCCAAGCAAACATCACAAATGCCGCAACGGTAGCTGTCTTTTTCTCCAAAGTACTCCAATAATAGTTGACTTCTGCAACGGTCATTGCTTTCAGCATAGCGCAGAACGGAATCAAGTTTTTCAAAGGCAATTTGCTTTCGTTCTAAATAATTTGCTTTTGATATCCGCAAAGCCTCTTGGTCTAATCTCGCCTGAATGAGAGTGAGTTTAGGCAAGCTGCTTTGAGCTTCATAGTCCAGCAATTCCAATTTGTCTAAATGCTTCAATTTAGCAATCACTTGTGCCGGACTCAATTTCAAGTTTTTGGCCAAAACTTGTTCGTTAATTTTAACAAATCCTTCAAATAAGCCACCATAAGTTCGAAGTATGCCTTTAATAAAACCATCGTAAGTTGGGTTGGAAACTTGAAATTGATAAAGGTCTTTTTTGCTTTTACAAATGTGTAAACGAGAAGGGGTAGAAAAATTTTCAGATAGAGTAAGGTAGCCTTCTTTCTCTAAAAAATGCAAACTATGATAGGCCTCTATGGGGTGCATGGAAAACCGTTCGGCAAATTCAGCAATGTTAAAATCAAAACTTTGATTTTCTCCTCCATTTATGGGTATTTGTAAAAAGTTACCCAAACATTGATAGACTTGTTTAATGGTTTTTATTTCTGGAAACGATTGCTCCACTTGCTTTTTTAGGTCTGCTCCCATGGATGGGCTCATTAGTAAAACAGCAAAGGATTTTTGGCCATCTCGCCCGCCTCGTCCGGCTTCTTGAAAATAGGCCTCTAAAGATTCTGGCAAGTCCAAGTGAATCACAAAACGCACATCTGGTTTGTCAATCCCCATTCCAAAAGCGTTGGTGGCGACGATCACCTGAGTGCGATTGTTGATCCAAGCTTCTTGCTTTGCCTTGCGTTGAGTGTGATTTAATCCCGCATGGTAATAATCTGCAGAAATTTGATTTTGCTGTAAAAAGTTAGCTACCTCCTTGCATTTTTTTCTTCGGTTTGCATAGACTATCCCACTTCCTTTCACTCCGGAAATCACCTTTAGCATACGACGATACTGATCTTCTTCATGCAAAACCACATAAGCTAAATTTTTACGCTCAAAGCTTTTCTGAAGTACATTCTTCTTCTTAAAGGCTAACTTTTCTTGGATGTCTTCTACCACTTTGG
This sequence comes from Vicingaceae bacterium, assembly GCA_040220135.1. Classification (GTDB taxonomy): domain Bacteria; phylum Bacteroidota; class Bacteroidia; order Flavobacteriales_E; family Vicingaceae; genus CAJXMH01. The sequence goes on along the minus strand of JAVJTT010000009.1, from coordinate 190,623 downwards.
GAGTGGCCGTAGCGGTTAAGGCCAAAAGAGGAACATCAGGCAAGAGCTCTCTTAAGTTAGCAATGTTTAAATAGGCAGGACGAAAATCATAGCCCCACTGCGAAATGCAATGCGCTTCATCAATGGCGATTAAATTGACATTCATCTTTTTCAATCTAGCCTGAAATAGTTCGGTTTCTAGTCGTTCAGGAGAAACATAAAGAAATTTGAAGTCACCATAAGCGGCATTATCTAGCGCAATGTCGATTTCTCTTTTACTTAAAGCTGAACTAATGGCTAAGGCCTTAATCCCATTTTTTTGCAGATTGTCTACTTGGTCTTGCATTAAAGCAATTAAAGGAGAAACCACAATGCAAATGCCTTCTTGAGCCAAAGCCGGCACTTGAAAGCAAATGGATTTTCCTCCACCTGTGGGCAGCAAGGCAAGAGTGTCTTTTCCCTCCAGAACAGAACGAATAATGTCCTCCTGCTTTTCCCGAAAGGAAGCATAACCCCAAAATTGGAGCAAGATTTTGTGAATTTTATCTACTGACATCTGCATATAAAAATAGCCGTTAATTGCTTAACGGCTATTTAATCTTTCTTAAGAGAAGTTATTCTACATTTTTTCGAAAAACATAGCGGGTAATAAATATGCCTTTTCCATCATCACCACCAGCATCACTTTCAACTCCGCTTACCACCGTAAACAATTCCCATCCTTCTGCTGCCATGTCAGTAAGCATAGCTGAAACCATGGCATCATTAGAAGCAATGTTTTGAAAATTTAAGCCTACCCCACTGTAAAAGTTGAGCAATTTGGTTTCTGTAAAATTGTCAATCTTAATTTCCTTTCTTTTAACCTTTCCTTGTTTTGATTTTTTACCATCCGTTCTTTCACTAGAAAAAGCGTCTACATCCACTTCTTCATTTTCTTCAATAATTCTAGAACGTCCAATTCCCATGGGAACAATTGACTCTACCGTGGTAATAATTTTGTACTTCTGAGCTTGAGCAGAAGTTTCAGAAAAGGGAATGAAGTTCAGGAGCAGGGCTATTCCAATCCCAATGCTTAGCTTTTTCATATTGTAATAGATTTAAAGTTATTTATGACCTACCAAAAGTCGTTCAAAAAAGTAGAAATGCCCTCAATCGGAATTGAAAAATTAACTTTGGAGATTCCATGATAACACAAGAACAGATAAAAGAACTTGCTACTCGAGTTGAAGCCTTGAAAGGATACTTGAATATTGAAGATCTAAAAATTGAGATTGATCAAGAAGAGCAGCGCACTCATTTGCCGGAGTTTTGGGATGATCCAAAAGAAGCAGAGAAGCTCATGCGTCAAATTCGCAATAAAAAAGTGTGGACGGAAGGCTACGATAAAGTGAACACTCTTGTCGAGGATTTAGAAGTGCTATATGACTTTTACAAAGAAGAAGGAGCTACTGAGGCTGAGGTAATGAAGGCTTTTGAGAAGGCTACCAAAGGGGTAGAGGACTTGGAGTTTAAAAACATGCTGAGTGCCGAAGAAGACTCTTTAAGTGCCGTTTTGCAAATTACTGCCGGTGCCGGAGGAACGGAAAGCTGTGATTGGGCTTCCATGTTAATGCGCATGTATTTGATGTGGGGCGAAAAAAACGGCATGAAGATCAAAGAACTCGACCACCAAGAAGGCGATGTAGCAGGCATTAAAACCGTGACTTTAGAGTTTGAAGGAGAATTTGCCTTTGGTTATTTGAAAGGGGAGAATGGAGTACACCGTTTGGTAAGGATTTCGCCATTTGACTCTAATGCTAAGCGCCATACTTCTTTTGCTTCAGTATACGTTTACCCTTTGGTAGACGATACCATAGAAATAGAAGTAAATCCGGCTGATGTTTCTTTTGATACCTTCCGTTCGGGTGGAGCCGGTGGACAGAATGTAAACAAAGTAGAAACCGGAGTGCGCTTGCACCACAAACCTAGTGGTATTGTGATCGACAACACCGAATCGCGATCTCAGCTAGGAAATAAAGAGAAAGCCATGCAGTTGTTGAAATCACAGCTTTTTGAAATGGAAATGCGAAAGCGACTAGAAAAACGAGCGGAGATAGAAGCGGATAAAAAGAAGATTGAATGGGGCTCACAAATCCGGAACTATGTGATGCACCCATACAAAATGGTAAAAGACGTGAGAACGAATTACGAGACCTCAAATGTAGACGATGTGATGGATGGAGCATTGGATGAGTTCATTAAAGCTTACTTAATGGAGTATGGCTCCGGAAGTGAAAAGAAGAATTAAACCTTTCTTTCTTAAATAAATTTAAAAAAATAGATCATGAAAATATACCACAACCCACGTTGTACAAAAAGTAGAGAGACTTTAGCTATCTTGAAAGAAGAAGGTCAAGACTTTGAAATTGTAGAATACTTGAAAGAAGTGCCTTCTAAAGAAGAACTAAATCAGTTGTTGGCTAAATTGAACATGAAGCCCGAAGAACTGCTTCGTAAAGGTGAAAAAGTGTTTAAAGAAAAGTTTAAAGGAAAACAGTTTGGAGACGAGGAGTGGGTTCAAATCATGATCGAAAACCCGAAGTTAATCGAAAGACCAATCGTGGTAAAAGGGAATAAAGCAGTGATCGGAAGACCTCCTGAAACAGTGAAAGAGCTTTTTTAAGCTGATTCTACTTCGTTTTCTTCTTCCGTTTCGCTTCCACCTTTCAGCTTTTCAACCACATACATGGTAAGCGCGTAGGGTAAAGCAAAAGCGGATAAGAAAAGTAATACCCAAAATGCCAAGGTAAAAATGGCTAAAAACAATAAAAAACCTGCTGTAAACATAGCTTTGAATAAATTTGCACTGCAATTTTACGCATAAATTACCGCAATTAAAGAATCAAAAAACAAAATCTAAATTACATGGATTACCGGATTGAAAAAGATAGTTTGGGAGACGTAAAAGTTCCTTCTGAAAAATACTGGGGAGCTCAAACCGAGCGCTCGCGAAACAATTTTAAAATTGGCGATCACAAGCAGCAAATGCCACTTGAAATCGTAAAGGGATTTGCGTATTTGAAAAAGGCAGCGGCTTACACCAATGCAGAGCTTGGGGTTTTGCCAAATGAGAAAAGAGATTTGATTGCAAAAGTTTGCGATGAAATTTTAAAAGGCGACTTGGATGATCAATTTCCCTTGGTCGTTTGGCAAACTGGATCAGGAACGCAATCAAACATGAATACCAATGAAGTAATTGCTAATCGGGCTCATGTTTTGCAAGGGAATAAATTAGGCGAAGGAGAGCGCTTCATTCACCCGAATGATGATGTGAACAAGTCACAATCTTCGAATGATACTTTTCCTACCGGCATGCACATTGCTTGCTACAAAATGGTGGTAGAAACTACTATACCGGGAGTAGAAAAATTGAGAGACACTTTAAAGCAAAAATCTGAAGCCTTTATGAATATAGTGAAGATCGGGAGAACTCACTTGATGGATGCGACTCCGCTTACTGTAGGACAAGAACTTTCAGGCTATGTTTCGCAGTTAGATCACGGTTTGAAAGCTTTACAAAATACTTTAGACCATCTTTCTGAAGTTGCTTTAGGCGGAACTGCAGTTGGAACCGGAATAAATACACCTGAAGGTTATTCTGAAAAAGTGGCTCAATACATTGCGGATTTTACAGGAATGCCTTTTAGAACTGCTGAAAATAAATTTGAAGCTTTGGCTGCCCATGATGCCATTGTGGAAACCCACGGGGCGTTAAAGCAATTGGCAGTAAGCTTAATGAAAATAGGCAACGACATTCGTTTATTGGCTTCAGGGCCACGTTGTGGAATTGGGGAATTGAATATTCCTGCCAATGAGCCAGGTTCTTCCATTATGCCGGGTAAAGTAAACCCAACTCAAGCAGAGGCTATAACCATGGTTTGTGCGCAAGTTATCGGGAACGACATGGCAGTAGCTGCGGGCGGCATGAACGGTCACTTTGAGTTGAATGTTTTCAAACCCATGATGGCGAAGAATCTCTTAGAGTCGGCTCGTTTGATCGGGGATGCATGTGTTTCTTTTAACGACAATTGTGTTGTAGGAATTGAGCCAAACGAAAAGAACATTAAAGAGAATTTGAACAATTCTTTAATGTTGGTAACAGCGCTCAACACCCACATTGGCTATGACAAAGCTTCAAAAATTGCCAAAACCGCTCATGAAAACGGAACTACCCTAAAGGAAGAGGCGGTGAACTTGGGCTACTTAACCGAAGAGCAGTTTGACGAATGGGTTGATCCCATGAAAATGATTGGATCGTTGAAGTAGTATTTAATTCTGAAAATACCTTAACTTAATCCCGCTTAATGCGGGATTTTTTATGCGCCTAATTTTACTTCTTCTTTGTTTTGTCTTTGCTTGTCAGAATAGCAAGATTGATAAACATTCTACTGATGTAAAGATTGAAGAGCAAAACTCTCCGACAAATGAAAGCATAAGAGGCATTTCAGTAATTGATTCCAATGTGGTTTGGTTAAGTGGTTCTGGTGGGACAATCTTGCAAACGGAAAATGGTGGAAAGGAGTGGAAATTGATTCCTGCTCCCGATCAAGATTCGCTTGACTTTCGAGATATCCATGCTTTTTCTGCCCAAGAAGCGATAGTGGTGAGTGCCGGTTTTCCAGCTAGAGTTTATCGTACGGAAGATGCCGGAAAGCATTGGAATTTGGTTTATGAAAACAAAGATTCATCAGCTTTTATGAATTCCATTCACTTTAGAAACCACGAGCAGGGAATTATTTTTGGCGATCAGTTAAGTGGCTGTCACTTGGTCTTGCAAACCCTGAATAAAGGCAAAAGTTGGAAAAGAATTTCATGTGAAAACTTGCCCAAACCCTTAAAAGTGGAAAATGGCTTTGCCGCTTCAGGCTCTTGCATTACTTCTACAAGCAAAGGCAAGTACATTATTGGGCTAGGAGGAGAAAAGAGCCGAGTTTTTACTTCGCCGAAAGGGAATGTTTGGCAAGCAAATGTAACTACACTAGGTGGTGGAAGTCAAAGTCGAGGTATTTATTCAATCGCTTCTGGTTCAGGACTTGTAATTGCCCTTGGAGGTGATTACACAAAAGTGGACTCTACCTATTCAGTTTCTATTTCAAAAAATCAAGGCAAAAGCTGGACCAAGGGAGGAGAGGTGAGTGGATACCGGTCAGCGATCGATTATTCCCCTTTATTGGATGCTTGGTTAGCCGTGGGAAGCAATGGAGTTGATTTATCAGAAGATGGTGGGCAATACTGGGAAAAGGCAGCGGAACTTGATCTCAATACTATTCAATTTGATCATTTTTCAAAGTACGCCTGGGCTGCTGGCTCAGATGGTAGTTTGTACAAGCTTTCTATTAAAATTCCTTAACACATAGGTTAATTTTCTTTATGGTTTCTCTCGAAAGCCTTATTTTTAAGGCTTAAACTAATTTAAGCATGGAGAAGAATAAACTTTCAGCCGATGAGGCTCTTGCCATTTTAAAAGAAGGAAATGAGCGCTTTGTTAAGAATGAATTGAAGCATCCGAACTTAGATGTTGCAAGACGTCAAATGTTAAGAGAAGGACAAGCTCCTCATACGGTAGTTTTAACCTGTGCAGACAGCCGTTTAGTTCCGGATTTGATCTTTGATCAGGGTTTGGGCGATTTATTTACCATCCGAGTAGCCGGGAATGTAGCCAAAGAAAAAGTACTAGGAAGTATTGAGTATGCAGTGGCAAACTTGGGAACCAAATTGGTGATTGTACTGGGCCATGAAAGTTGTGGCGCTGTTACAGCGGCACTAGAACCAGCTGAGGTAGAAGGGCATGTAGGAGCTATTTTAGAAGAGTTGAAACCAGCCGTATTTGCTGCTCGTCAGCAGCAAGGTGATTTGTTGGAAAATGCGATTAAGAACAATGCCATTTTTATGAAAGAAAGAATCAAAGATTCCATGCCGGTTTTAAATCGTGCTGTGCGGCAAGAAGGAGTGAAAGTAGTAAGTGCTTATTATTCCCTTGGAAACGGTGAAGTAAGTTGGATTTAAATTAGAATTGAAAGGGTGAGTTTTCTGTCTAAAACGTACTTCATGTTGATTGTCTCGGTCTTTACCTTCTTTGGTTTAGCCGGGATTCAGAATGTCTCCTATTTCTCATCTTTATTCGGCGAAGAAAAAATGTGTTACAATCTCTCAGCCCAAGAAGAAGAGAACGAAACCTCTAATAATGAGGTAAAAGAAGTGAAGGAGTCCTTTGAGAAACAATCTAACTTTCCCTCATTAGAGAAGTGTAACTCTTCTCACACTCTAGCTTTTCGTCATCACTACAGAAAGTTAGACAATGGCTATTTAGAGGTAGCTACCCCACCTCCTGAATCCATCGGATAAGGTTAAAATACCGTATTCTCACTTATTTATTTCACTCATCACTTTTGTAGAAGAAGAAAGTGATGCAATCTTTATTTTCGATGGACATGTTTAAAAATTTAAAGCAGGATTTGCCTGCCAGTATAGTTGTTTTCTTTGTTGCACTTCCACTTTGTCTTGGTATTGCATTAGCGAGTGGAGCACCATTATTTTCAGGATTAATTGCCGGAATTGTAGGCGGAATTGTCGTTGGGTCATTGAGTGGATCCTCATTGGGGGTGAGTGGTCCGGCAGCGGGTTTGGCCGTAATTGTGCTCAATGCCATTCAAGATTTAGGAGGCTATGAAACTTTTCTCTTAGCTGTAATGATAGGTGGCTTAATTCAAATTATACTGGGAATTGTTCGTGCCGGAATTATTGGCTATTATTTTCCTTCAGCAGTTATAAAAGGGATGTTGAGTGGAATAGGTATTATCATAGTATTGAAACAGATTCCGCATGCCTTTGGCTACGATGCAGATTATGAGGGTGATTTGGATTTTATGCAGCCGGATGGAGAAAATACTTTTTCAGAGTTGGTCAATATGTTAGATTATATATCTCCCCCTGCAATTTTGGTTGCCTCGGTAGCATTGTTTATTCTGATTATTTGGGAGCAAGTACTGATGAAAAAAGGAAAGATATTTACCATTATTCAGGGTCCTATTGTTGCGGTAGTTTTTGGTATTGTTTATCAATTGCTAACGAGCAAATTTGCTCCAGAATGGGCGATTGAACAAGGTCATTTAGTTAGTGTGCCGGTGGCCGATGACATGAGTTCATTCTTTGGCCAGTTTACTTTGCCGGATTTTAGTCAGTTAGGTAAGCCAGAGATATACATTGTTGGAATTACCATTGCTGTTGTAGCAAGTCTAGAAACTTTACTTAGTGTAGAGGCAACCGATAAATTGGATCCGAGTAAGCGAGTAACGCCAACTAACAGAGAACTATTGGCTCAAGGTACCGGTAATATGGTATCCGGACTAATCGGAGGTTTGCCAGTTACTCAAGTTATAGTGAGAAGTTCTGCCAACATACAATCTAACGGGAAAACCAAAATGTCGGCCATTATTCATGGCTTTTTGTTGTTGATTAGTGTCATTTTAATACCAACAGTCTTAAATTATATTCCACTAGCAGTATTGGCAAGTGTTTTATTTGTTGTCGGGTTTAAGTTAGCGAAGCCTAGTTTGTTTAAGAAAATGTATAGTCTTGGCCCCAAGCAGTTTCTTCCCTTTGTTATTACCATTATTGGAATTGTATTTACTGATCTATTAATTGGAATTGGCTTAGGCGTCGGGGTAGCCATGTTTGTGATTCTATTAGAGAATTTCCAGAATTCATTCTTCCTTCATAAAAAGGAAAGCGATAATGGAGGGCGTAAGATTAGAATGAAACTATCTGAAGAAGTTTCTTTCTTAAACAAAGCATCAATCCAACAAGAGTTAAATAAAATAGAACCGGGCACTGAAGTTGAAATTGATATGTCCGACTCCATTAGGGTGCATTATGATGTGCTTGAGATCATTGGTAACTTCAGTAAAACTACCGCCAAAGAAAGAAACATTAAAGTGGAAGTAAAACGCGGAAAAATCAAGTATGAAGAAGCTGACTATTAAGCTTCTTCTTACACAAATTTCTCGCCCTTATCTAGTTTAATATCGGTAACGAATTGTTTGATCTTTTGCTCGTCTTCTTTTTTACAGACGAGTAAAGTATCATGAGCCTCAACCACAATGTAGTCCTTCAAACCTTGGAGGACTACTAATTTATCTTTGGGAACACTTACAATGCAATCTTCAGAATCGTACATCATCACGTTTTTGCCTACCACGGCATTGCCTGCTTCGTCTTGGTCTAGGTGTGTATAGATAGAGCCCCAAGTTCCTAAGTCAGACCAACCGATGTCAGCGCTAATCACATAAACGTTTTCAGACTTCTCCATGATGCCGTAATCAATGCTAATGCTTTTGCAAACGGCATATATTTTTTCAATGGCTTCTGCTTCACCTGCTGTATTAAAGGCGTCATTTTGCTCTTTAAACAAGCCATCCATTTCAGGAAGTAGTTTTTCGAAAGCTTTATTAATAGAGGCAATACTCCAAATAAACATGCCAGAATTCCAGCTGAAATCTCCACTATCCAAAAACTGTTTAGCAAGCTCTAGGTCAGGCTTTTCGGTAAAAGTTTTAACCTTTTTAATATCCGAATCATCGCTGTCGTCAAATTGAATATAGCCGTAACCGGTATCCGGTCGGCTTGGGCTGATGCCTAGCGTTACCAAAGCATCATTTTCTGCTGTAAAGGCTAAGGCTTTTTCCATTACCTCTACAAACTTTTGCTCTTTTAAAATTAAATGGTCAGCCGGGGCTACAATAATGTTTGCATTTGGATTCTGCTTGGCAATCTTGTAATTGGCATACGCGATACAAGGAGCGGTATTTCGCCGGCTAGGCTCGCAAAGTACTTGGTCTTCTGAAACGCCTAGTTGGTCGATTACTAACTGCTTGTAAAGCTCATTGGTAACAATCAAAATGTTCTCTTTTGGAACTAATTTCTCAAGACGATCAAAGGTTTGCTGAATCAAAGTTTGACCGGTACCTAATATGTCGATAAATTGCTTGGGAAATTGAGTTCTACTCATGGGCCAAAAACGGCTTCCAATGCCACCGGCCATGATTACACAATAATTATTTTGTCGTTCCATTTTGATGAAAATTTTGAAATTCAAAAGTAATGAAATAGAAAAGCCGCTTGGTAGTTTTTTACAGGAATGGAAAGTTTTGTTTAAGAGCGTTTAAGCTGCTCAGACTCGATTTTTTCAACCTCTGCCAAGCCACTAATGAGATAGAGCTTTTTGTTTTTTTGATCCACACATTCAAAGCGACTTCTCCTTTTTGCTCCTTTTTTAAAAACTCTCTTTTTATGAAAACTAAAAATGCTGCCTTCAGCTAAGTCTTCCAAAAGAACCTCATTCGTTTGAGGATTTAACTTTTTGAGCGCTCGATATAAATTGGGGTCACTGCAACTTGAAGCTTTGGGCTGGTTTAAATGTTGGTCTAATGCGGCATTTAATTCTTTCGGGAAATCAACTCTTTTGCGCATTTGGTCTAACATCTGGCTGTAAGTGTTTTGCCATTCTTTACCATGGGGTAATGCTTTTCGCCGGTATTTTTCCCAAACAGCGGCATGTGCAACTTCATGGGTAAGGGTGATTAAAAAATGGTAGGGATTTAAATCTCCGTTAACGGAAATTCTTGCCGGTTTGCCGCCATTAGCTGGCCTAAAGTCGCCCAACTTTGTTTTTCTGCTTTTGCTAATTTTTAAGTGTAGTTTGTATGCTTTTAACCATTCAGCAACTAAGGGAAGTGAGGCCTCTGGAATGTATTTCAGTAAAACGGTGGGCATTTTAAGAAAACATCTGGAAAACGAATAAGCTAGCAAAATAAGCCAATGCTCCCATGTACAACAATTGTAAAATGGGCCACTTCCAACCTCCGGTTTCTTTTACCACTATGGCAACTGTAGCCATGCATTGCAAGGCAAAAGCATAGAAAATTAAAAGGGAGTAGCCAGTAGCTTTGGTGTATACTTTTTCGCCGGTTTGTGGGTGTGTGGCTCTGGCCATTTTTTCTTTTATGGAAGCGGTGTTCTCTTCATCACCTACACTGTATAAAGTGGCCATAGTACCCACAAATACTTCTCTTGCTGCAAAGGATGTAATGATTGAGATTCCTATTTTCCAATCAAAACCTAAGGGCTTAATAGCCGGTTCAATGAACTTTCCGATATGTCCGGCATAAGAAGCCTCTAATTTTTCACTTGCAATTTGATCTTGAGTAAGGCTTAATTCTTTTGTTGGGTCATTTTTGATTTTTTCATACTTCTGATCCACTTGGGCCATTTCATTTCCTGGGCCATAGGAGGAAAGTACCCACAGCACAATAGACACAGCAATAATAATCTTACCGGCTTCAAATAGAAATACTTTTACCTTGTTGAAAATAGTTGTGCCTACATTTTTCCAACGTGGCATTCTATAAATGGGCAATTCCATGATAAAATGACTTCTTTCTTTAGACTTTACCCAATATTTCATTACCAAGGCAGTAAGCAAAGCAGCTACAAAGCCCAATAAATAAAGCGCCATCATAACTACCCCTTGCAGGTTAAAACCCAATAGTTGTTTTTCAGCAGGTATCACCAAGGCAATAAGTAAAGTGTAAACCGGAATTCTGGCCGAACAGCTAATTAAAGGAGTGACGAAAATAGTTAGTAGTCTTTCTTTTTTATTAGCAATGGTTCTTGCACTCATAATGGCAGGAACGGCACATGCAGCCCCTCCAAGTAGTGGAATAATCGATCGTCCATTTAGGCCAAAGCGCTTTAAGACTGTATCAGTTAGGTAGCTGACTCGAGACAGGTAACCACTGTCTTCCAAAATTGCGATGAACATGAAGAGCAAGGCAATCTGAGGGATAAAAATGACGATACCTCCTAAGCCTGCTATCACTCCTTCTACCAGAAGGTCATTTAAAACTCCCGTCGGCAGCGTATTGGAAAGCCAATTTCCAAACACTAAGAATCCATTTTCAATCCAATCCATGGGGTAAGTAGACCATGAAAATATGGCCTGGAAAATCAAAAACAGAATAAATAGAAAGATAACAAAGCCCCAAACAGAATGGGTTAGCACGCTGTCTATTTTTTTTGTGACTTCTGCAGTCTTGGCCGGCCCTTCAGTATTGAAGGTTTTCTTTAGGATTTGTTTGATCTTTTCAAACCGCTTGATGGTATTGTCAAGAGGGTCTTTTTCATGATGATCCTCAACTATCTTTGGAGCTTTTTTATATTTAAAATTGACTACTTTTTCCTTTAGCTTGTCAACTCCTTTACCCAATCTAGCATTCATAGGAACTACCGGAATGCCTAATTCCTTTTCCAACTGTTCCACATCAATGCTTTGCTTGTTACGCTCCACAATGTCCATCATGTTAAGCGCCAAGATGGTTGGGTGTTCAAGGTCGATTAGTTGGGTGGCGAGAAGTAGATTTCTTTTTAGACTTGAAGCATCGGCAATAATCACTACGATTTCTTCAAGATCTGTTCTATCATGATCTATCAAGTAGTCGTATGTGACCTTTTCATCTTCCGATCTAGGACTTAAACTATAAGTTCCCGGAAGGTCAATTACTTCAGCTTTAAGTGTTGGATTTAAGCGTACTGTTCCTGTCTTTTTCTCTACCGTTACACCGGGAAAGTTTCCGATACGTTGGTTTAAGCCAGTAAGGGCGTTAAACAAAGTAGATTTTCCCGAATTTGGATTGCCTACCAAGATCAATCTGATCTTGTCTTTTGTGCTAGATTTCTTTGTCGCTGTCGTTTTTACTTCCTCCAACTTATCTTACAATTTGCATCTTTTTAGCATCATCTTTCCTTAAACTGATGAAGCTATCTTCAACTCTAATGATCATCGGCTCCCCAAAGGGTGCAATCCTCTCTAAAGTTAACTCCTCTCCTAAAACACAGCCCATGCTGTAAAGTTGTATGGTTAATTGTTCATCCAATACCTTACTCAGGGTGACTTTGTCGCCTACTTTACAATCTGCAAGAGTTAGAATTTGAGTCATTATTTAGAAATAGTCTAAATAGCAAAAATACGTTTAAATGTAGTGATAGCCTTTAAAATCATAGCTTGAATTTTTAGTTGATTCTACTTGATGGTAACTCCACGAAGGGCAATCACATTTTTTCTTTTTGGTTTTGTTTTTGCGGTAGCCTTTAGCCCCACTTGAACAAGCCGAGAGAAAGAGAACAAGGAGGAGAAGAAGAGGCAATCTTTTAATTGACATAGGGCAAAGTTAGGCACAAAAAAAGTCCTGCTAAACAGCAGGACTTTTGGCACACAAAACTCAGTTGCTTATTAGTGGGTGATTAGCCACACTTACTGTATCCACAATCAGAACAGGTTAAGCAACCTTCTTTAAACATTAAACCTTCTTCAGAGCTACATTCAGGGCAGTGCTGGCCATCAATTTTAGTTCCGTCTGGGATGTATTTTTTCAAGGCTCTTTGAACCCCGTTTTTCCAAGTATTCAAACTTTCATCGCTAAGGTGAAGGTTATTGACCATGTCAACCACAAAGGCAATTGGCATTCCATGACGAAGTACTCCTGAAATTAATTTGGCGTAGTTCCAATATTCTTGGTTAAAGGTTCTAGATAAACCTTCAATAGTGGTTTTATAACCGTCTTTGTCTTCGTATTGGAAGTCATACCTAGCTCTACCGTCTTCAGTCTTGTTTCGGATTACCCAACCGTGGTCTACCTGACCTAAAATCGAGAAGGAATCCTCTGCCTTACCCGTAAAAATCTCATAAGGTCTTCCATCAATCGTACCAACAACGGCAATCCATTTTTCATGGTTGTTATTAAACTTCACAATGTCAGCTTCCAATACTTTTGGTCGTTTTGGCGCTTGCGTTTCCATAAAGGCTACTTTCTCCTCTTCTGTTTTCTTGCCTTTATCGTCATTGCTTACTAATACGCCAGAGCGAGAACCATCGCGGTAAACGGTAATTCCTTTACAACCACTTTCCCAGCCTTCAACGTAGATTTTTCCTACCATTTCTTCAGAAATATCGTTGGGAACGTTTACCGTAACACTAATGGAGTGATCTACCCACTTTTGAACGGCTCCTTGCATTTTTACTTTGGCTACCCAATCTACATCATTGGCGGTTGCTTTATAATATGGAGATTTTTCAATAATCGGGTTGAGCTCCTCTTGAGAGTATGTAGAAACTTCCTCAATATCGTAGCCCTTGGTTTCTAACCAAGTTTTGAAGTTGTGGTGGAATACATTGTATTCTTCCCAAGAATCGCCTACTTCATCCACAAAATCAACTCTTGATTTTGTGTCGTTGGGATTTACTTTTTTTCTTCGCTTGTAGGCTACCATAAACACTGGTTCAATACCTGAAGTGGTTTGGGTCATCAAACTGGTAGTTCCTGTAGGAGCAATGGTTAACAACGCAATATTTCTTCTACCGTACTTAACCATGTCTTCATAAAGAGCAGGATCACTTTCCTTAATGCGGTTCACCATCGGGTTTTTCTCTTCACGAATCGAATCGTAGATAGGGAAAGAACCTCTGTCTTTAGCCATTTCTACCGATGAACGGTAAGCCTCTAAGGCTAGTGTTTTGTGGACTTTTACGGAGAAGTCTAGTGCTTCATCTGTTCCGTATCTTTTACCAAGGGCGGCTAACATATCGCCTTCAGCAGTAATACCAACACCGGTTCTTCTTCCTTCAATACATTTCTGCTTGATTTTTTTCCAAAGCGTAAGTTCAGTTCTTTTTATTTCGATGTTCTCAGGGTCATCTTCAATCTTTTTGATAATGGCATCGATCTTCTCCATTTCAAGATCTACAATGTCATCCATAATACGCTGGGCGTAACGGGCATGCTTTTTAAATTTAGGCATGTTGAAAGAAGCCTCCTCAGTGAAAGGCTTGTCAACATAACTAAACAAATTAACCGCTAACAAACGACAGCTGTCATATGGACAAAGAGGTATTTCACCGCAAGGGTTTGTCGATACGGTTTTGAAGCCCAAGTCAGCATAACAATCTGGAATAGATTCATTGGTTACGGTATCCCAAAATAAAATTCCGGGCTCTGCTGATTTCCACGCATTGTGAACAATTTTGTTCCACAATTTCTTGGCGTTGGTTTCAGTTTCGTAAACTGGATTGTCTCCTTCAATTGGGTATTGCTGCTTAAATGGCTTGTCATCCACTACCGCCTTCATAAAGTCGTCAGTAATTTTAACTGAAACGTTAGCGCCGGTAACTTTGGTGCCGTCCATTTTGGCGTCAATAAAACCTTCCGCATCGGGGTGGTTTACTGAAACGCTTAACATTAAGGCACCTCTGCGGCCATCTTGAGCTACTTCTCGGGTAGAGTTTGAATAACGCTCCATAAAAGGTACTATGCCAGTTGAGGTTAGAGCCGAATTCATAACCGGACTGCCTTTTGGTCTGATGTGAGAAAGGTCATGTCCAACTCCTCCTCTTCGTTTCATTAACTGAACCTGTTCCTCATCAATTTTTAAAACTCCACCGTAAGAATCTGCCAATCCTTTGTTGCCGATTACAAAGCAATTAGACAATGATGCAATTTGATGTTTGTTGCCAATTCCCGTCATTGGGCCACCTTGTGGAACAATGTATTTAAACCCCTTTAATAAGTCATAGACCTCATCTTCGTTTAAAGGGTTTGGGTATTTATTTTCAATGCGAGCAATTTCACTGGCCATTCTTTTATGCATGTCATCCGGAGTACATTCGTAAATGTTCCCGGCTGAATCTTTCAAAGCGTATTTATTTACCCAAACATTTGCAGCTAGCTCATCACCATTAAAATAGTTGGTGGCAGCTTCTACTGCTTCGTCATATGTGTAATTCTTCGCATTTTGCAAATTAGGCTCGGCAGAAGTTTGAATTTCCTTGCCCGATTTCGTTTCTTTTTTCTCGGCTGTATCTTTCATTTTCAATCAATTGGCGTTAATAAAACAATGAGGTGGTTAAGAGTAATTTAACAGTGACCAAGGTAGTCATGCATACTTCCTACTTCAATGGATTGTCTTTCGTTTTTATCAACAAAACCTTTATAAATTTTCCTTCCTGATATGATGCGATGTTCGTGCATTTTTCAACTTTATTTTTCAACAATTTGAAATTTGGCATTGTTAATTCATCGATTAATTTTATGTAAACAAGAGGTTAATCGATAAACTGGTCGACAAAATTTAAACGTCTTCAGAGACGGTTTGTTTCTTTCTTTGAATGCTTAATTTTGAAGCCGAAACGCTCGCGCATGGATAGAATTGTAGGAATTGAATTAAGTCATAGAACTGCCCCCATAGCCATCCGAGAACAACTTGCCTTCAACCACGAGCAAACAAGAGAGGCACTACAAAAACTAAAGGCACATTACAAAGAGGTTTTTATTGTCTCTACTTGTAATCGACTTTCGCTTTACGCTTATGGGGATAATTACTTGGCTTTAGAAGAGTATTTGGAACGCTTTGGCGATTACAGCCAATATTTGTCTGTATTACCCGATACGCGCATAGCAATTGCCAACCTTTTTTCTACCGCTTCAGGATTGGAATCTCAAGCCATTGGAGAACATCAAATCGTGGGTCAGATTAGAGATTCACTTTCCATGGCGAGAAAGGAAAAAGCCACTGGTCCTATTTTAGATGAGCTTGTTCGTCAGGCTATTCACACCGGTAAAAGAGCCAGATTAGAAACCAACATTGGTAAACACTCCGCTTCTTTAGCTACGGTAGGTTTTGAGTTGATCAAACGACATGACTATAACTTAAAGGACTGTTCATTCTTAGTTGTGGGCACCGGAAACATGGCCAATTTGGTGAATACGGTTTTAGATCGCTCAGCGATTAAAGAGCTTTACATCGCCAGTCACAATCTAGAACGCGCCAATGAAATGGCAGAAGAGTGGGGCGGAGAAGCCGTTCACGTTTCCAAATTACACCATGTGTTAGGCAAAGCCGATATTATTGTTGGCGGTACCCAAGGTGAAGTAAACTTGCTGAGTGAGAAAGAAGTAGAGAATAGCAAATGTACCCGGGCTCAATTTGCCATGAATGCCAAAAAACCAAAACTCTTGATCGATTTTGGCCTGCCGAGAAATTTCAATCCGGTTTTAAAAGAATTTGAAAACGTTCACCTCTACGACTTGGACGACATCAAGCAAATGACTTTTGAAGGGCTTAAAAAGCGCTATGATGAAATCCCAATGGTGAAACAGATCATTGAAGAGGAAACCAGCAAGTTTACCGAATGGTTTTACCACCGTAGAGCTTCACCAGTAATTGAAGCCTATTGGAAGGGCTTGCTCGAGATAAAGGAAGATGAATTAAAATGGATCAAACCCAAATTGGGTGAGCTCAGGGAAGATCAAGAGCGTTTAATAGAAAAATTTGCCCATCGATTGATTCGCCGAGTGTCTAAAAAGCCCTTGGAAGAGGTGAATAAGTTTGCCCAAAACATGCATCACCGCGACAACCCAATTAATACCGTAAAAAAAGTTTTTGATTTGGACGATGTAGATATTTTTGTTCCGAAGAAACGCATTGTTATCGGGACCCGTGGCAGTAAGTTGGCGCTTACTCAGACTCATTTTATGATTGAAAAGCTGCGTGAAAAGGAACCGCAGAATGAATACATCACGAAAATTATACGCACCAGTGGCGATGATGGCAATATCGACGTAATGGGTGCTTTTACTACCGCAATACAACGAGCCCTATTGGATGGGAAAGTGGACATTGCGGTGCACAGTTATAAAGATTTACCCATTGAGCAAGTGCCGGGTTTGCGCCTCGCTGCTATTTCTTCACGCGAAGATGTTCGAGATGTGCTCATCACTAAAAAAGGAGAGAAATTTTCAGAATTGAAGCAGGGAGCAATTGTAGGGACCGGGAGTTTACGTCGAGAAATTCAATTGAAACAATTGAGACCTGATTTGGAAGTAAAATTCATTCAAGGTAACCTAGATGGGCGAATGAAAAAAATGTATAGTGGTGATTACGATGCCATTGTGCTTGCCGCTGCTGGTTTGAAGCGTTTGGGCATGCTTGATAAAGCCACCGATATTTTTACCGAAGAAGAAATGATTCCGGCCGTTTGCCAAGGGGCTTTAGCGCTAGAAGTACGGGATGGAGACAAAGAAACCACTGCCTTGGTGCAAAAGGTAAGTCATGAAAATACCAAAATTGCGACCGACGCGGAACGAACTTTCTTATTGGCGCTAGGTGGGGGATGCAATTACCCGATTGCCGCTTATGCTAAAGTAGATGATCAAGAACTGAACTTGCACGGAATGTATGCCTCAGCCGATGGAAAAGTAGTTGCCCAGGATAGCATTCAAGGGCATAAGCGTTTAGCACATCAGCTGGCGCAAAAGTTAGCGGAAGACCTGAATCAAAAGGTACGCCAAGAAAGTAGAGAATTACAAAGTGAAGAAAAGTCTGAAGGCTAAAAAGGTTGTTGTAACCCGCGCTGAAAAGCAAGCCAAAAGCTTGACCGATGGGATTGAGCGAGCCGGTGGCGAAGCTATCTCTTTTCCCTTGATCGAATTTGCTCCGGTAGAAGACCTATCAAAACTCAAACAAGCCTTTTCACACTTAGAAAAATATCAATGGCTGGTTTTTACATCTGCTAATGCGGTTGACTTCTTTTTTGATGCCGCAGAAGCGGAAGGGGTGAAGTTTTACTTTTATCCCGATTTAAAGATTGCTACGGTGGGGGAGAAAACGAAATTGCAGCTGGAACAGCGAGGTTACCGCACCAACTTTGTCCCCATACAATTCACCGCAGAGGTGTTGGCAGAAAACATGGATGAAGACATTCGCGGAAAGCACATTTTGATTCCCCGTTCTGAGAAAGCTTCCGATGAATATTTAGAGGTTTTTCTAAAAAGAGGGGCTATTCCGCATGCAATAGCAATTTACAAAAACAAAAATGTGCCTTACTCAAAAGAGGAAGTAGAAACAGTTTTTGATCAGCAACCTGATTACCTAACCTTTACTTCAGGCTCAACCGTAGAGGCATTTGATCATTTTATACAAGAATTCAGTTTAGTAACTTCAGCCAAATGGATCTGTATTGGACCCTCAACCGCCAAGCTTGCAAGAAAACTCGGCTATGATGTTGCAGCCACAGCAGAACCCCATACCATTGAAGGAATGATAGAGGCCATTAAAAAACTAGAAGATCATGTTTAGACCAAGACGATTACGAAAGAACCAAGCCATTCGAGATATGGTGAGGGAAAATAACCTTTCGGTGAAGGATTTTATATATCCCATTTTTGTGGAAGAAGGGGAAGGCATCAAGAAGGAGATTGCTTCTATGCCGGGAATTTTTCGCTATTCTCTAGATCAGATTGACCAAGAATTACAGGAGGTGGTTGATTTAGGAATTCCTTCTATTATGTTGTTTGGGATTCCTCAAAAGAAAGATGCTGAAGGCACAGAGTCGTGGAACGATGAAGCCATTGTACAACAAGCCATTCGGTACATTAAAAAACAATATCCAAGTCTGTATGTAATCGCCGACGTATGCTTTTGTGAATACACCGATCATGGTCACTGTGGCGTAATTGTAAACGAAGATGTAGACAATGATCTGACTTTGAGTAAGCTCGAAAAGCAAAGTCTGTCTATGGCGAAAGCCGGAGCCGACTTGCTAGCCCCCTCCGGCATGATGGATGGTATGATTGCTGCTATGCGAGATGCTTTAGACTTGAACGGACATTCCAATATGCCCATCATGTCGTATGCGGTAAAATATGCTTCGGCCTTTTACGGTCCTTTCCGCGATGCCGCTGATTCTACCCCAAGTTTTGGCGACCGAAGAACTTACCAAATGGATCCGGCCAACCGTATTGAAGCCTTGAAAGAAGCTGCCTTAGATGTGGAGGAAGGAGCAGATATTTTGATGGTGAAACCGGCCCTTTCTTACTTAGATATTCTAAGAGAATTAAAAGAATTACACGATTTGCCTTTGGCGGCATACAACGTAAGCGGAGAGTACGCCATGATCAAGGCAGCCGCAGCCAAAGGATGGATTGATGGAGAGAAGGTGATGCTAGAAAAATTGATTTCCATGAAACGTGCCGGAGCCGATATTATCTTAAGCTATCATGCGAAAGAGGCGGCGCGCTTGATTTAGTTGAATGAGTTGTTTTTGTCGCTCTCGATACATTTTTCTTGTCACATCGAGTGATCGCATTATTGTTCTCGATACCCGTCCGAACGGAGTCCAGCCGGGCGGGCATCCTGATAAAATCAGGACACTCGAACTGACAATGCGATAGTATCGAGATGGACAAGAAAAACACTCGAGCTGATAAAACTCCAATTCTCGGTCTCACTTAGGATTGATTTTGACTATTTAACTTTTTATTTAAGTGCCATTCTCAATAAGCTGTTTTTTATTCAGCGCAGACAACTATTCCATAAAAATTTAGAAACTCTATCTATTCGTTTAAGTGCTAGTGAAACTCATTTCCATGAAAAGGGCCGGAGCCGATATTAATTTAAGCTATCATGCGAAAGAGGCGGCAAAACTCTTGTAATCCTGCTTCTTAATTCAGCTTTCCACGCTTATCTTTACCGCATGAAATTAGAACGATCTAAAACCTTATACGAAAGAGCGCAAAAATCAATGGTTGGCGGAGTGAATTCCCCAGTACGAGCCTTTAACTCAGTAGGAGGAAATCCCCTTTTTATTGAGAGAGGAGAAGGAATTCACATTTACGATGTGGACGGGAATGAATACGTTGATTTGGTTGGTTCATACGGACCGATGATTCTCGGTCATGCGCACCCAAAAGTGAACGAAGCAGTAAAAGCAGCGATAGATAAAAGCTACACCTACGGTGCCACTACAGAAACCGAAGTTGAGATGGCTGAAATGGTGAAAGAGGCTTTTCCCCAATTGGATAAAGTCCGCTTTGTTAATTCAGGAACAGAGGCGGTGATTTCCTCCATCCGTTTGGCAAGAGCCTACACCGGAAAGAACAAGATCATCAAGTTTGCCGGGTGTTATCACGGTCATTCCGATAACCTATTGGTTGCAGCCGGATCTGGTTTGGCTACTTTGGGAATTCCCGGAAGTAAAGGCGTGCCTGAGTCAGCGGTGAGAGATACTTTAATTGCAAAGTTCAACGACATTGAGAGTGTAAAGCTTTTGATCGATGAATTTCCGGATGAGATTGCCGGAGTGTTTATAGAGCCCGTAGCTGGAAATATGGGCGTGGTAGTGCCGGAGAAAGAATTTATGCAAGAGCTACGCAGCTTGACCAAAGAAAAAGGCATTGCCTTGGTGATTGATGAGGTGATGACCGGATTCAGACAAAAATTTGGCGGCGCTCAAGACTATTTTGGGGTGGAGGCAGATATCACCTGCATGGGTAAAGTGATTGGCGGTGGAATGCCGGTTGGAGCCTACGGAGGTAAATCAGCCATCATGGACATGGTTTCGCCCTTAGGTGGTGTATATCAAGCCGGAACCTTAAGCGGCAGTCCCATTGCTATGGCTTGCGGTTTAGCTACTTTAAAAGAGTTAAAGAATTACGATTACCAAAGAGCCGACGAGCTAGGAAAGCGAATAAAAGCCGTATTAGAAAAGTCAGCTGAGAAAGCAGGTTTTACCATTACCGTCAACCAATTTGGATTAATGGTGAACCCATTTTTTACTCATAAAAAAGTAGTTGATTTTGAGACGGCTCAAAGCTCCGATACGCAACTTTTCGCGAAGTTCTTTTGGGCCGCTGCCGAAAATGGCTTGTACTTGCCGCCTTCACAATTTGAGAGTTGGTTTTTACCCATTGTGTTGACAGATAAAGAAGTTGATTTAATTGAAGAACGAATAGAAAAAGCCTTTCAGGCGATAAAATAAAATTAAGCTTGTCTGTTCTCGACTCCGCTCGAACTGACAAGCTAATCAATCATTTGTCACATTTCGACTCCCTGCCCGAACGGCAGGCGGGCGCTCAATGTGACAAATGCGCTCAATGTGACAAATGAATAATAAATTAATAGAATGACCCAATTCAACGATCGATTTTTAAAAGCATGCCGTCAAGAAGTAACCGACCGTCCACCAGTCTGGTTTATGCGTCAGGCAGGAAGATACCAAGAGCAATACCGAGCCATTCGAAAGAAGCATAGCTTGGTGGAAATTTGTAAGATTCCCGAGGTTTGTGCTGAGGTGACTTTATTGCCCATTCAACAATTTGGCTTTGATGCCGCCATTGTCTTTTCCGATATTATGATTCCTTTGGAGCCCATGGGGATTGACTTTGAATACAAGCCCGGAGTGGGTCCGGTGATTCATAATCCTATCCAAACCGAAGCAGATGTAGACAAACTCAAGGAATTAGACTTCGGTAAAGACTTACAGTACACCGGAGAGTCTTTGGGTATTCTGAAAAGAGAATTGAATGTGCCTTGTCTCGGTTTTGTAGGAGCGCCTTTTACTTTAGCTTCTTACATGCTTGAAGGCGGACCTTCCAAGAGTTACATCCAGATGAAGTCGTTCATGTATCAAGAAACCAAAGCCTGGCACAAACTGATGGATAAGTTGGCGAGCAACATGGCCAATTACCTGCTTTATCAAGTGGAGAGTGGAGCCATGGCAGTACAGATCTTCGATAGTTGGGTGGGGATTTTAAGTCGTGAAGATTACCAGGAATACGTTTTCCCGCACATGCAGAAAATGGTGCAAGAGATCAAAAGTAGAACGGACGTTCCAGTAGTACTATTTGGAACTAATTCTTCTCACTTATTGCAAGACATGAAAGCGACCGGCGCTGATGTGATCGGCATTGACTGGAAAACGGACATGGCCGCAGCTTGGAAAGACATGAACTACGAAGTGGCGGTTCAAGGAAACTTAGATCCTACCTTGCTTTTCGCAGATTTTGAGTTGATCGAAAAAAGAGCAAAAGCAACTCTAGACTCTATGCCAGACAAAGCGGGTTTCATTTTCAACCTCGGACACGGTATCTTGCCGAAAACCCCGGAGGAGAATGTGAGGCGTTTGGTGAATTTGGTTCAGGGGAAGTGAGGAAATGCCTAAAATGGGTGAATGCTAGAATTTGAAAATTTTGAACTGCCTAAAATGGTTGAATGTATAGTATGACTGAGTGTGCTAAAACACTTGTATGCTTACTTAACAATCAGTTTTTTGCTGTAAAAGTATTTGTGTTCCACTGCCAAGGTTAGTATTAGAAAACTCTCTTCTACGCTATCATTTAGCTTCGAATGAAAATTATTTTTTCCACGCTTGCCTGCCCAAACACCTTGTTGAATAACTTGTCCTTTGGCATTACTTAGTAAGTAACTTATAGGTGCTGACTTTTCTAGATTGATTTCTACCGTGAATTGCTTTTTGACCGGATTGGGAAATACCTCAAAATCCAAATCGTGTTCTCCCTTAATGTTTTGGAGATTGGTTGACCTTAAACGAATTAAGTTAACTTGATAGATACTTGGGTCAGCGCTAGTAGAATTTGTTTGGTTTAAACTAAATGGATTTAAACTGTTGCTTAAAATACCGCCGAATATGTGGCCAATGACAATAGAATCTCCTTGGATATTACTTAGCTTAAGGATTCCAGATTCATAATTGGGAAGATTTTCGTTCAAAATAAATTCGGCACTTGCCCCCTTGAAATTTGGCATCTGAGTGCTTAATTGAAACTCTTGTAAACTACTGTCTCCAAAGCGCGTTAAACGGCTAATGGTTTTCACAAAAGGCACTTGATTGTCTTGAATTAAATTTCCATTCTGGTAATAATATTGGCTCATGCCGCCAAAAAATAGACTGTGCATTTCATTATTTAAACTATCATAAAAAGACGCATGGGCACTGTGGTAGTTACTAAGGTATTGATTGAATGCTGTGATTGGGGTATGACCGTTGGCTGTAATGTCTACCGGATAAAGAAAGGGAAGATCAACGGTAGCTTGAAACACGCCAGAGGAGATGGTATATCCTTCTGTGCCATCAGGAAAGATTTGTGGCATTAAGTTGTAGTCTCTACGACGAAGGTGCACTGCATCAGTAATGGTTTGGTAGTTTGTTATGGACAAGCTTGTTGCATTTTGACTAATCTGAAATTTTCGAATCTGATTGGTGTAGCTTTGTGTGTAGGTAGGATTTCCCATTGGATTATAGCGGCCATTAAAATTATGTCCACCAACTAAGTAAAAGGTATTTCCAATTTTTCCCAATTGTCCACCACTAACTGCAAAATTAGGAGAAGAAATTTGTCTGATGTGACTGTTTATGGCTGTTCCATTCGTTATAGCATTCATCATGGCGGGGACATCTATAGCACTTAAATTGGGAAAGGTAATGTGATTGTTAGCTGTGGGAGAAAAAGCATACCCTCCTATAATGTACAAGGAATCACCATCCTGATAAAAGTTCATATTGGTGGATTGCAATTGCTCTCTAATGGCAGTTGCTAAGCCATTTAAGGGTGCACTCCAAAATTGCTGCGTCGCAACATCAATTACATAAATGCTATCGTTGTTTTGATTTTGCGGGAATGAATTAAAAGGTTGCCGCGCATGCAGTCCATCTCTTCTTCCGCCTATAATTAACCACTTGCCTTGATCTTGTCCGAAAGCATAGGAATGCAGCCCGGGCAATCCGGGAATGCTTATCGGCTTAAGTTCAACTTCATAATTGGTAATAGCTTGAGCCTGAATGCTGCTTAGTTTTAGCATTATGATAGCAAAGAGAATACTTAACTTTTTCATGGTCTGGAATTATTCCTCAAAGTAAGCGCTTAAACTTATGCTGTAAGGTAACTTATGTTACAGTTAGGTGGGTAATGATTAAAATAGGGATCTCGGGTTTGGAAATGTCTAGAATGGCTGAATGTGCAAATTCCTAAAATGGGTGAATTTAGAAATGCCTAGAATTACAGAATTTGAAAATGCCTAAAATGATTGAAATATTGAATGTGTAGCATCGAAATTTATAAATTCAAGCATTCCTGCATTTTAGTCATTCCACCATTCTAGCTCATTCTCATATTCACCCATTCCCACATTTTAGGCATTCAGTAATTTCAGAGCATTTATAAATTCTAGGCATTTGCTTCCCTAATATCCTTCACATTCAACTGCAAAGTCACCTTCCCGTTCCATTCGTTTTCTTCAATGGCGTAGGCTACGTCAAAGGGTTTGCCGCTGCGGATCAGTTCTAGTTTGTCGCCTAAATTAAAAGCAATGGCCGGGTAGAAGGTGCGGGGGTTGTCAGGCTTCAGCAGGTCTAATTTGAGGTGGTTTTTACCCACGATCTTGCCATAGCCTCTTTCTTTCAAACCACGGCTGACAAATACTGGTTTCATGTTTTCCGGTCCGAATGGCGCAAATTGCTTCAATACATTGTAAAATTTGGCCGTAATCTGATCGACCTCTAGCTCTGCATCAATTTCAATTTCTGGGGTCAGTAGTTTTTCTGGAATACTGGCCGCTACCACTTCTTCAAACTTCTGCTGAAAAGCTTCAATGTTTTCAATTGGTAAAGTCATGCCGGCAGCGTATTTATGACCGCCAAACTGAGTGAGCAAATCGCTGCATTGCTCAATGGCATCATAAACATTAAAGCCTTTTACCGAACGAGCAGAGCCGGCTGCTTTTCCATTGCTTTCGGTTAAAATAATGGTAGGTCGATAATAGTTTTCAATGCAACGCGAAGCCACGATTCCGATCACTCCTTTGTGCCAGTTTTCATCGTAAAGCATGGTGGTTTTCTGCTTGATCAGCTTTTCGTCACCAGCTATCATAGCCAACGCTTGTTCGGTAATACTAGAGTCTAGTTCCCTGCGGTCGGTGTTGTGTCCGTCAATGTAAGTGCCCCCCTCAAGCGCCGTTTCAGGATTGTCAGACAGGATTACCTCCACGGCTTTGTTGCCACTTTCAATCCGACCGGCTGCATTAATTCGTGGTGCTAGGGTAAATACCACATCAGTCACCGTTAATTCGTTCTTTTTCACATTCGCCAAATCTAGCATAGCTTGAAAACCAGCTTGAGGCTTACGGTTCAGCTTTTTTATTCCAAAATAAGTTAGGGTGCGGTTTTCACCTACAATCGGCACAATGTCGGCACAAATGCTCACCGCTAGTATGTCCAATCTATCATGAAGTGCCTTTATGGGCAAGTTGTTTTTTTCCGCATAAGCTTGCATTAGCTTAAAGCCAACTCCACAGCCTGAAAGCTCCTTAAAAGGATAGTCACAATCTTTTCGTTTCGGGTCTAAAACGGCTACTGCTTTGGGTATTTCTTCTCCAGGAGTATGGTGATCACAAATGATAAAGTCAATGCCTTTTTTGTTGGCGTAATCAATTTTATCGATGGCTTTAATGCCGCAATCTAGCGCAATGATCAAGGTGATGTTATTGTCTTCCGCATAATCTATTCCCATGGTTGAAATGCCGTAACCTTCAGCATAACGGTCGGGAATGTAATAATCTAACTGAGGGTAGAAGGTGTTCAAAAAACCGTAAACCAAACTCACCGCAGTGGTGCCATCAACATCATAATCGCCGTAGATCAGAATGTTTTCTTTTTTGGCAATGGCTTTCTCTAAACGCTTAACCGCTGCCTGCATATCCTTCATTAAGAACGGGTCGTGCAAGTCTTCTAAATTGGGTCGGAAAAACTTTTTGGCCTCTTCAAAAGTGGAGATTCCTCTTTGAATTAAAAGTTCTGTTAAGGTGGGGTCTAAATTATTAAGATCAGCAGAGAGTTTTTTGACTAGCTCTTGATCTGCTTTCGGTTTTAAGGTCCATCGCTTGTCCATCGGAGAAATTTTAACCGAAGTTAAGAAATTGTATCTCGAACCTCCCTCTTCTTTCCTCACTTTCTTGAGTACCTTTGGTGGCTCTTATGCGGAACCTAAACGAGATACGCAACCAACTGTTGAGGTACAAAGAAGAAGGGAAAAAGGTGTTCGCCACCTCTTCTTTTCAAACGCATAGTATTCCATTGTTGCACATCATTAGTGAGATAGATAATAGCATTCCGGTTTATTACCTGAATACCGGATATCTTTTTCCGGAAACCATTGCTTTTAAAGATCAGCTAGCAGAGAGATTGGGCTTGGAGTTTACCGCCTTGGAAAGTTCCATTCCCAAAAGCCAACAACGTGATGAAAACGGTCAGTTGTTTTTTACATCAGATCCTGATTATTGCTGTTTTCTAAATAAAACACGTCCCATGGAGCCCATTTTAGTGAGCCATGATGTGTGGATCAATGGGATTCGGGCCGATCAAAATGCCAACCGAGCCGGGATGAAAGTGGAAGAAAAAACTCCACAGGGAGCGTTGCGCTATCATCCCATCTTGCACTGGACATCCAAAGACATTTATGACTATCGAAAAGAACATGAATTGCCTGCTCATCCAATGGAGGCAAAAGGGTATTTAAGCATTGGCTGCGAGCCTTGCACCCGAAAGCATTTGGATGGTGACGAAAGAACCGCTCGTTGGTTTGGAATGAATAAAGTAGAATGTGGACTTCATACGGATCTAATTCAAAAATAAATGCACGTATTAATTACCGGAGGAGCCGGGTATATAGGAACAGCTTTAGTTGAGAAACTCAATCAGAATAAGACAATCAGTCGGATTGATATATACGATAACCTAAGTCGTTCAAATCGGAATTTTTTCATTGGAAAGGATAAGTTGAATCATTCGAAAGTAAACTTTATTCAGGGTGATCTTTTGGATTCACGAAAGCTAAAAAATGCTTTAAAGGGAGTTGATGTGGTGTATCATTTAGCGGCGAATGTAACCACGCCTTTTTCAGATCAGAATCCGCACCTTTTTGAGCAGGTTAATCATTGGGGAACAGCTGAATTGACTTATGCGGTGGAAGAAAGTGAAGTAAAGCGATTGATCTATTTGAGCAGTGTTTCAGTTTATGGCTCTTCGGAAGACATTTACCGATTAGCCGACCAACCTAATCCACAAACTTTTTACGGCATTTCTAAATTAAGGGGAGAAGAGCATATTCAGCGTTTGTCAGAAAAGCTGGAAACCTATGTCATCCGTTGTGGAAATGTCTATGGCTACAACAAAAGCATGCGCTTTGATGCGGTCATCAATCGTTTTATGTTTGAAGCCAATTTTAAAGGCCGAATTACCATAAATGGAACCGGTGAGCAACACCGACCTTTTGTGCATATTCAAGACGCAGCGGCTGTCTTATCTGCATTAGTAGAAGCTAGTTTGGCAAAAGGAACTTATAATTTAGTGGATCGAAACTTGGCTATTGGTGAAGTGGTGGAAGCGCTCCGCGAGGTATATCCTGACTTGGAAATGCTGTTTGTGAATCAGCATATGAAAATGCGGGAATTGAAAGTAGAAGCTTCGGCTGAATTAAGAGCGTTTTTTACCGATGAAGAAACGCCTCTTGCAGAGCAACTTGGCAAATTTCGGGAAGCCTTTACTTTTTAGGTTTTCCTTCCACCACTAAAACGATTTCTCCTTTTAAAGTGTGATTTTCATAGTATTCAATTAATTCTTGGAAGGTGCCACGAACCGTTTCTTCATGAAGTTTAGTGATCTCCCTGCTGACTGAAGCTTGACGTTCACCGAAAAATTCATCTAGCTGCTTGAGGGTTTTGATTAAGCGGTGCGGAGACTCATAAAAGACGATGGTTCTTTCTTCTTCAGCTAAAAATTTAAATCGAGTTTGGCGTCCTTTTTTATGAGGTAAAAAGCCTTCGAATATAAATTTATCGCAAGGAAAACCTGAGTTTACCAAAGCCGGAATAAGGGCATTGGCGCCGGGAAGAGTTTGTACTTCAATATCTTTTTCTACACAAAGCCGAAGCAACAAAAAGCCAGGGTCAGAGATGCCAGGCGTTCCGGCATCAGTAATGATTGCCATGCTTTCCCCTTGTGCTAAGCGCTCCGATAATCCCTCAGCCACTTTGTGTTCATTGTGCTGATGGTAAGGCTGAAGGGGCTTGCTAATCTCAAAATGCTTCAGCAGCTTTCCACTTGTTCGGGTGTCTTCGCATAAAATCACATCCACCGACTTTAGCACTTCAATGGCCCTAAAGGTCATGTCGGCAAGGTTGCCTATCGGAGTGGGGACGAGGTAAAGCATATTGAATTCAAAGGTACGTCAATTCTTAGATTTAGTGTTATTTTGCAGCATGCAAGTGAAGCTATCAGTTGTTATTATCACTTTTAATGAAGAACGCAATATAGAACGCTGTCTCCTTTCGGTGAAGGAAATAGCCGATGAGATTTTAGTAGTGGACTCATATTCGACTGACCGCACAAAGACGATTTGTGATGAACATCAAGTGCGCTTTTTAGAAAACCCTTTTGAAGGCCATATCGAACAGAAAAACTTTGCCAAAGAAAGAGCAAAATATGATATCATACTGTCATTAGATGCCGATGAGGCATTGGATGATACTTTACAAGCTGAGGTAAAGAACACCAAACAGAATTGGCAAAAAGATGCCTACAAAATGAATCGCCTTACCAATTATTGCGGACAATGGATTCATCATTCCGGTTGGTATCCAGATACCAAAATGCGCTTGTTCGATCGAAGAAAGGGCGCTTGGGGCGGACAAAATCCACACGATAAATACATTCCCGAAAAGGGTACGGACATCGGTTATTTGAAAGGGGATATTTTACATTACTCCTTTTATAACCGTCAAGAACACATTGCTCAAATTGAAAAGTTTTCTACCATTGGAGCCAAGGCATTATTTAAAAAAGGAAAGCGATCGAATTGGCTGAAGTTATTCATCAAGCCTCTTGCCCGTTTTGTTAAAGCTTATTTGTTGCATCGCGGTTTTCTGGATGGGAAGGCGGGCTTTGATATTAGTCGATTATCGGCTTATGCCAACTATTTAAAGTACAGCAAACTCTTAAAATTGCAGCATGGCCAAGAAATTTAGCTTGAATAGACGAAGGAAAGTGTTGCACATTGCCACTGCTTTAAGCTGGAGAGGAGGCGAACAACAATTGGCTTATTTGGTAATGGAATTGCAAGCTGAAGTAGATCAAATTGTGCTTTGTTCCCGAGGTTCTGAAATGGAGAAGTTTTGTCAAAAGAATAGCATCGACCATGAAGTGCTAGCCAAGAGAGGAGGCTTTGACCTTGCTTATGCTTTCAAGATAAAACGCTTGTGTAAAAAATTAGAGGTTGACCTCTGCCATATGCACGACGCCCATGCGCACACCTTTGCTATTCTAGCCGCTGTGATGGGAAATAAAACCCCTTTGGTATTAAGTCGTAGAGTTGATTTTCCGATTAAACAGAAATTCACCTCTAAGTTCAAGTACAACCATCCGGCTATTAAGAAAATTCTTTGTGTGAGTGAGGCAATCAAAGAGATTACTGCTCCTGATATTCAAGATAAAAGTAAGTTGCATACGGTTTATTCCGGCATAGATTTAAGCAAATTTAAAGTCTCTTCAGGGAAGTTGAGAAAAGAGCTAGAGATAGATGAAGAAACTCCATTGGTCGGAAACACATCAGCCCTAGCGGATCATAAAGATTATTTTACTTTTTTAGATGCAGCCGAAATAGTAGTAAAAAAGAAACCGGAAGTGCAATTCGTAATCATGGGGGATGGCCCGATGGCCGATGAGATTAAAGCTTATGCTCGACAAAAACGGTTGAATAACAATTTAGCTTTTACCGGCTATCGAACTGATATTCCGGAGGTCTTAGCCGACTTGGATGTGTTTTTAATTAGCTCAAAAACCGAAGGTTTAGGAACTTCAATATTAGATGCATTTGCTTGTCAAGTGCCTGTAGTTGCTACTAAAGCCGGAGGCATTCCCGAATTGGTGGAAGATCAAAAAACTGGGCTGTTGTGTGAAGTGAAAGACTCGACCGAACTGGCATCAGCAGTTTTAAAGCTTTTTAATGATAAAAGTTTAGCAGAGCAGTTAAAAGAAGGTGCTTTTCAAAAAGTGCAGCAGTTTTCCAAAGCCGAAACCGCCAAACAAACGCTAAGGCATTATCAAGATGTTTGGTCTTGATTTTTAAAACCGAGCAGAATTAAACTATTGAACACTGCAAAAAAGGTAACGCCGGCTTGAGTTTCCAAGGTATCTTCTGTAAAAAATGAGAGAACAGAGATGAGGAAAAAAGCCAGGTAAAGACTAGCCCAACCTGATGGAATATGCCAAAGCGGATAAAGCAGATAGAACCCAAAAAACAGCAAGCCGACTAAACCCAAAGCCACCCAAATACTTAAAAATTGATTGTGTGAACGTCGCCTATATTGTTCATCGAGTTCACTCTTGTCTATCTCATACTGGCTTTTAAAAGCGTCTTTCACATCTCCGGTACCCACCCCAAACCAGAAGTTCTTTTTTATAATATGGAAGGCTGTTTTCCAGTAGACAATTCGCATGGCTAAAGAAGCGCCATTGGCATAGGAAGTAGAAAGGTAATTGTCAATTTCAGAGAATGACTTATGCAATCTTACCTGAAAGCGATTGTGATTGAGGTAATAAGCATTCGCAATGCCGTTTTCAATCGCTTCAATTTCTTTGTCACTTAATTTAGCTAGCGCCGCTGAATCTTTTTTCAAGCCTTTGGATGACAAGTAGCTAAGTAAAGTAGCTTGAAGATTTTGACCTTTCAGATCTTCGCCGTGAACATCTAGCTTGCTTCTTTTTTCCCATTCTTTCCAAAGTTCTTCTAATGCTAAAAACCTGGCAATGTACACCCCATTTACCTTTCTATTATCCTCCATTTCATAATGATAATAATTTTGGTTAGCCGTCATTACAATCACACTATCTTGATCGAAAGTAGTTTCAACCGGAGTTTTATAATCGTGATAAACTTGATGAACATGATAAGCACTGTAGCTTAAAAGAAGCGCTAGTAAAACAAATGTGCTGAGGGCATAGATTGGCTTTTTTACACCTACCACCAAGTATCGAAGTAAAAGAAAAATGCCTGTAATTAAAAAGCAAGCTAATCCGGTATACAACTCAAAGGAGAAGAGGCAATACAAAAACCACAAACCAAGCAGGTAGGCAATGAATCTTTGCTTGATAAAAAATGGGGCAAAAAGCAAAGTAAGTGCAGCCATGGCAATGTTCAGGCCATATCGAATATGCGAAATAAAAGGAGACAACTCTCTTTTGTTCATGCCAATAGTAGCCTCTAGCTGTTGCAGTTGGTAAAAACTCCAAAAAGTAAGGCAGAGTAGTGTCAGGACATAGGTTCCAAAAAGCAGTTTAATTTCTTGCCTCTTTAGTTTGCTAGAGGTTACAATGATTAGGGGTAAAAGTAGCAGTGGAATTTTTATTCTTAGGTCTTGAAAACCGTATTGATAATTGCATGACCAAAGTAAGCCTAGCAAGTGTAAAAGATAAAGTCCTGCAAGTACTAGAAATACTTTGTTATGCTTTATTTGAAGCCACTTATTTTTAAAGTTTAACTCTAAAAGAGCATTTCCTAAAACGATAAACTGACCTATACTCATTAAAGCATTCGACCATGCTAGCCCACAAAAAATGGTAGCTAAACCAAGTATATAAAGGTTTCGGTGATTGATGATTCTTTCTGCGGCTGTACCTTGAAAGAGTTTATCGATGAGGCCCAATGAGTACTACTTTTCTTTAGCAAACGTACCGGCTAAGATATCATTGTATTGCTGATTGTTTTTTAGTATTTCAAGTGCTTTTTTTACGTCTTGATCTTCTGATAATGATTGAGCCACTCGTCCATCTTGGTAGTGATAGCGTGCCACAATTTCGTTGGCTAATACTTCTTTTACTTCATCCTTAAACTTGATCAAATCGTCATCTTTATCTTTTTGGATTTTAGCTGCTAAGGCTTCGTACTCTTCTTCTGCACCATCATAATATTTTTCTTTCTTTGCCGTCTCTTCTAATTTTTCCAACAGTTTCTCACTCTGAGTTTGATATGAATAATCTTTATCCTTTAAGAAATTCATGAATGCGGAATAAGTTTGCTCGTCTAATTGGTACTCTTTAGCCGGTGCAATGCTTTCATGCTTCAATCTAAATTGGGTGGCAAAATCAAAAATGTGATAATTACGCATTAAAGTAGCAGTAAGTGGACTTAGTTTTTGCTGTTCTGTAATCACATCTGGTTTAATTCCCTTGCCGTCAAAAACTTCTCTTTTGTTGACCAAGGTTTTAAAAGAATGGATGAGAGAATCCGGCACAACTTGGGCTTCACCTGCATTGTTTTTATTCGAATAGTCTACTTTTTGAATGCAACGCCCGCTCGGAATGTAGTACTTGGCAACGGTTACTTTTAACTGCGCATTGTAGCTTAAAGGTAGGGTTTGTTGCACCAAGCCTTTGCCATAGGTTTGTTTTCCTAAAATTACCCCACGGTCATAATCTTGTACGGTTCCGGCTACAATTTCTGATGCCGAGGCAGAACTGCCATTAACTAAAATAACCACAGGAATTTCAGTGTCTAATGGCTCTTTGGTGGTTCTGTAACTGGCATCCCACTCTTTTCTTTTTCCCCGAGTTTCCACTACTAAATTTCCTTTTGGAATAACGGTATTTACAATTTCCACAGCTTGAATCAGCAAGCCTCCGCCGTTTCCCCTTAAGTCGAAAATCAATTTCTTCATGCCTTGGTTTTCTTTAAGGTCCTTGAAGGCTTTGATGAATTCGGAAGAGGCTGTTTGGGTAAAGCTTACGAGCTTGATGTATCCAACTTCTTCGTTTAACATACCATAATAGGGAACATCATCAATTTTAATATTTTCTCTTTGTACTTCCACTTCCAATTGCTCTCCATTAGCCGGTCGTTCAATTAAAAGCTTTACAGAAGTGCCAGCTTGACCTTTTAGTACTTCACTAATTTCGGAAGTGTTTTTTCCATCAACTTCTTTTCCGTCAATCTTTAGAATCTTGTCACCTGCTTTTAAACCAGCATTATAGGCTGGAAAACCCTCATAAGGTTCTGAAATGTAGATGTGGTTGCTGTCTCGATGAATCAAAGCTCCAATTCCGCCGTATTGACCGGTAGTCATGAATTTGTAATCTTCAATTTGCGATTCGGGGATGTAGTTGGTGTAAGGGTCTAGTGATTGCAGCATTTCATCAATGGCTGTTTTCATCAAGTCACCCGGTTGCGTTTCATCTACATAATAGGTGTTTAGCTCTTTAAACAAAGTGCTAAAAATGTCTAGGTTTTTAGATAACTCAAAATAATTGTCGGAAAAACCATAAGAAAGTATGGCACTAATTCCGATAGCTAAACCAATGATAAATCCTTTAATCTGCTTCATCTTTTTCTTTTTTTGGTACAGGGTCGTATCCATGGCCTCCCCAAGGATGACAACTGCTTATTCTTTTAATGGCTAACCAAAGTCCCTTTACAGGACCATGAACTTTAAGTGCTTCTACAGAATACTCAGAACAACTTGGCATGTAGCGACAATTTGCCCCTAAAAGTGGCGAAATGGTGACTTGGTATACACGAACAAAGAAAACAAGTATTTTGCTTAGAAGAGTGCTCAAATTTTTGCCTCCAATTCTTGTAAAAGTAGGATAATTTTTTTCTCAATTCTAGGGTAAGGAAGTAGTTCCTTATCTCCGTAAACAAACATTAACAAGCAACTTTTCTCTTCTTTTTTACATTTCTCTAAAAGCGGCTTTTTATGCAAACGATATGATTCTTTGATCAAACGCTTTATCTTATTTCGATCAACTGCTCTTTTCAAGTTTTTTTTGGGAACACTAACGCCCATTTTTACAGTTGCTTCCTGCGCTTCTGATTCTCTACTTACAGAAACTAAACGAATAGGATGTTGCTTTGACCAACGGCCTTTTTTGAAAAGTTCCTGTATCTCTTCTTTTAAATAAATCCTTTCTTTTTTGGGTAGCCCAAAGCTCATAGGGTTCAAAGATAAAAAAAGGCACCCTCAATTGAGAGTGCCTTTTCAAACTCATTTATGGAGTTGATTTACTTTTTGTTGTTTTTCTTAATATATTGCTCTAAGGCCATAGTCATTGATGGAGCTTCAGGTTTAGGAGCGGCAATGTTGATCTTTAAGCCGGCTTTTTCAGCTGCTTTCGCAGTTGTTGCGCCAAAAACAGCTATTCGAGTGTCGTTTTGCTTAAAGTTGGGGAAGTTCTCATAAAGTGAGGTGATTCCTGCAGGACTGAAAAATACCAAAACGTCATAGTTTACATTTTCTAGGTCAGAAAGGTCACTGCAAACTGTGCGATACAGCATGGCTTTGGTAAAGTCAATGTTGTTCTCTACTAAAGTGTCAGGAATCTCTTGTTTTAAGATGTCTGAGCTAGGAAGTAAGAATTTTTCTTTTTTGTGCTTTTTAATTAATGGAATCAAATCGGCAATTTTTTGTCTGCCGTGGAAGATTTTCCTTTTGCGGTAAACCACATACTTTTGAAGGTAGTAAGCTGTTGACTCCGAAATGCAAAAATACTTCAATGAGTCCGGCACGGTATGTCTTACTTCTCCAGCAATTCTAAAAAAATGATCTACTGCATTTCTGCTGGTAAAAATTACTGCACCATAATCTGCTAGATTTACTTTTTGCTTTCTAAATTCTTTTGAATCAACACCTTCTACATGAATAAAAGGTCTGAAGTCAACTTTTACTTTGCAGTTTTCAGATAGATCGAAGTAAGGTGATTTTTCGCTTTCTGGTTCTGGCTGAGAGACTAAAATCGTTTTAACTTTCAAAATTTCTTCTTTTTGGGTTAGTACTAGAAAGTGGTCTAATTCAATTGATTACTTATCAGTTTTCCGATGCATAACCAGGGTAAAATTTCGAGGGTGCAAAGATACAAAATTATCAGAAGCGGAAATATCTTGTATTGATAACCAATTAAAAACCCACGACTTAGTTGAAGGAGTAAGAGTATACCCAATGAGATCAGACTCAATTTGGCTAGGAGAAATGAATCTAATCCGCCAAATAAGAGAAGTATTAAAAAGATAAGGTTTAAAACGCCATATATTTTGTTGAAAAGGCTGCTGTGAAAAATATACTCTTCCATCACTTCTTTGAGGTTGAAAAGCCAGGCAAAAAACTGATGAAAAATAAGTTTGAGTAGCACGTAGGCAAAAAGAGGGATGGCAATCCAAAGCGTGTATTTTAGTAGCCCTTCGCTTTGTCCAAAATGTTGGCTACCAAGTATGCCAAAAAGAAGAGGGGTAGTAAAGATAAAAATGCTGATCAAGATTAAGTTCACCGGATGAGTGTAAACTTTTTCATAGCGAATGATTTGTTTTGCCATTTTCCAGTTGAAAATGATTTTAAAAAGTAGTCGATAGCGTTTTCTGTGGAAGCTTCTTATGAAGGCAATTCCGACCAAACAAAGTAGAATGAACAAGATCATCCAATTTTCAACTAGGCTATCTTTAGGGCTTCCCTCTATATAGGGGTTGGTTGCATGGAACATTTTAGATTCAACAACCACATCCTGCGCAAAATCATACAAGGTATAGGTTGAGTCTACGCCTTCAAAGTAAGGAGTTACGGAGTTTTGTTGGCTCATTGTTTAGTCTGCTAAAACTACAAGGATTAATGCTTGTTAGTTTATCACAAAAATACAGGCAATTAACTTAAATGAAGGTAAATAGTCTAAAACCCTAAAGCGGCTTTTGCTACTTTTGCCTCAAATTGAAAAAAAATGGCAAACGATAGATTTCAAGCACCGGATTATTATCAGATCGACGATCTTTTAACGGAAGAACATAAACTGATCAGACAGTCCGTAAGAGAGTGGGTTAAGAAAGAAGTTTCTCCCATTATAGAAGATTATGCCCAGAAAGCAGAATACCCCGTACAACTTAACCAAGGAATTGCTTCTCTGGGTGGGTTTGGCCCCTATATTCCGGCCGAATATGGCGGTGCAGGCTTAGACCAAATTTCCTATGGTCTTATTATGCAAGAGTTAGAAAGAGGAGATTCAGGAATTCGCTCTGCAGCTTCGGTTCAAAGCTCTTTAGTAATGTATCCGATTTACCAATATGGAAATAAAGAGCAACGAAAAAAATACCTCCCGAAATTAGCCAGTGGAGAATGGGTGGGCTCTTTCGGATTAACAGAACCCGATCATGGCTCAAATCCAAGTGGTATGATTACCAACTATAAGGATAAAGGGGATCATTATCTCTTAAACGGGGCAAAGATGTGGATTACCAATTCCCCTATTTGTGATGTAGCAGTAGTTTGGGCTAAGAACGAAGAAGGACGAATTCACGGTTTGATTGTAGAAAGGGGAATGGAAGGCTTTACTACTCCGGAGACACACGGCAAATGGTCGCTGCGAGCCTCTAGAACAGGAGAGTTAGTGTTTGATAATGTGAAAGTGCCTAAAGAAAACTTATTGCCCAATAAATCTGGTTTAGGAGCACCTTTGGGTTGCTTAGATTCAGCGCGCTATGGTATTGCTTGGGGTGTGGTTGGGGCAGCTATGGACTGCTATGACTCTGCTTTGCGTTATGCACAGGAACGTATCCAATTTGATAAGCCCATTGCTTCTTTTCAGCTCGTGCAAAAAAAGTTAGCTGAAATGATTACAGAGATAACCAAAGCGCAGCTTCTAAATCTTCGCTTAGGTCAATTAAAAAATGAGGGAAAGGCTACAACGCAGCAAATTTCGATGGCGAAACGAAACAATGTGAATATGGCATTGAACATTGCCAGAGAGGCGCGTCAGATTCATGGCGGTATGGGAATCACCGGTGAGTATCCCATCATGCGTCATATGATGAATTTAGAATCTGTGATTACCTATGAAGGAACTCACGATATACACCTTCTAATTACCGGGATGGATATTACTGGCGAAAGTGCCTTCCGGTAGAGGTAACAAATACCCTTAACCAATAAAAAAAGCCCTGAATTCAGGGCTTTTTTTATAGCTTAATTTTTCTGCTAGTAGCTGTTGATCAGGGATACCTTTTTAGTTATTCGTTTATCATCTAAGGTAATACTTAAATAGTAGAAGCCTGCAGGAAGACCACTTAAGTCAAAAACATACTCCTCATTACTTATTTTACTTGCTTCTTTCAATACTACTGCACCCAAGTTGTTAAATAGCTGATAGTTAAGGTTTGAGTTAGCAAACTCCTGACTAACTTCAAGCGTTAATTGACCCTTGGTTGGGTTCGGGAAGATAGAAATTACATTCACTAAACTTTTTTCTTCAATTCCAATTGCTCTAACCGTATCTTGGGTGACCACAATGTTTTGAGGAACTAGAGGAGGTGCTGTCACAGAAATAACATCACTTCTTACATTGCCTGTATTGTTGGTGGCGGTTGCAGTAACTCGAACACTTGCCGTAAAGGCCCCACTGTCCGGACTAACTGACATCCAAGAAGTAGATTCTTCAACCTTCCATGAAATTAGGTTAGAGCTAACATTGAAGTCAACGAAATCTTGCGCATCACTTCCTAGAATAAGCAAAGAAGGTGCAACTTGGAAAAGCGGTGTAGAGGGTCGTTGAATTACGGTGACGACTCTGTCATTGAATCCATCTGCAGAAATCGTTAGTGTAGCATTTCTAGGGTTTCCGAAAATGTTTCTACCGGCAGCCGTAATGGTAACAGTTTCGGTGCTGTTTCCACTTATAGGGTTTACTACCATCCATGGTGTATTCTCAGCAATGTTCCAAGTCGTGGCATTTGCTAATACACTAAAGTCTGCTGTACTGCCTTGAACAGGGTCTACAAAAACGGTATCTCTTGATACATTGAAAGAAGGGGTGCTGCCGTCAATTTGAGTAACCATTACACTGTTTGTGAGGCCTCCGTCAGCCGTAATGGTAAGCATCGCTGTGCGGTTGCTACCACTCAGGTTGTCCGAACTTGCGGTTACCGAAATAGTAGCATCGCTATTACCGGATGTTGAAGAAACGCTTAACCAACTGACAGGATTACTAATCGTCCAGTTTAAATTAGTTGTAATGCTGAATTGGTCGTTGCTTCCGGAAAGAAAATTTAAGTTTAGACTACTTGGGTTCACAGAAAACTGTGGAACAAAACCTTCTTGAATCACAACAAGTGAGTCGACAAAAGGTGGCAGAGAGCTTGGAGTAGTTAAGACGTAAGTCAACCGCTCAGTAGAAGCTGTATTTGCAGAGTTTGCAGTTACTGTAATTTGGGTAGTGCCCGTTCCATTGTTTTGACTCAAGTTAATCCAATTATCGACCGGATTACTAACCCAGTCGAAAGTGGATGAGGGTGCATTGACAGTGAAACTGGCAGTACTTCCTGATGCAGAACTCAGCCTTAGGGTATCTGGACTAGTGTTAAGACGTTGCGCCGTGTCTTGGATAACCACTACTGTATCAACAAGCCCTCCACTTACTTCTTCTAAAGCTAAGAAAGAAACTCTTCTGTTGCTGCTTAAGTTATCTGTCTGTGCGGTTAGGACCAAAGTGGCTGAACTAGAGCCGTTAGTAGGATTTACGTTAAACCAACTGGCTCCGCTATTGCTACTCCAGTTAAGGTTAGTACTAAGGTTTACATTGGCAGTAGTGCCGCTGCTTGATGGTAGAATGACAGTATCTTCTCGGGCAGATAAAACAGGACTCGTTCCAATTTGGTCTACAAAAATGGTGTCAACCAAACTACCATTGGTAGAGGAAAAGGCAATGTAAGAATTACGGGCTGAAGTGCTGTTGTTGGCTGTGGTGGCTGTTAGGGTAAGTGAAGCATTAGCACTGCCAGATGCTGGACTTATGCTTAACCAGCTTGGGTCGCCTGAGCTAGCTGTCCAGTCTAAATTTGCTAAAATTCCTGCACTAGCTGAGCTGTTCGCAGCTTGGGCTAAACTCACATTGGCCGGATTAGCGTCAAAGATAACTGGTCCACCTAGTTGTCGAACAACCACAGTATCAAATAAACTTCCGGCTACATTTTGCACAGCAACATAGGTAAAACGATCGTTAGGGCTCATATTCATGCTGTTTGCCATAACTTGTACCATATTGGTGTCTTGGGTTATTTGTGGGTTTAGCACATCCAACCAAGTTGCGGGAGAGCTAGTTTGCCAAGTAATGGTTGAGTTAACCATGAAATTCCCCATACTGCCATTTGCTTGGTTGATAGTGATTGTATCGGGATTAGTGCTTAGGCTAGCCGGAGGTGCAGGCATAGTATCTTGCACCACATAAACCGTATCATTGTCAACATTAGGAGCTGTACTACTAAGTTCAATTACATACAAGGCTAAAGATTGAAGGGTATTGGTCGGCAAGCTAACCGCTACTGAATCATCAGCATTTCCGCTATTGGGCGATAAGGTTGCAGCCCCGGGGCCTGCTACTACGTTGGCACTCCAGTTAACATTGGCAACAAGGCCAAATTTCTTTTGAGAAGCCATTGCCGGCATGAATAAAGTATCAGGGCTTGCTGTTAAGTAATTGCCTGAACCCCTTTGTATTACTAAAACAGAATCAACTATAGAAGAAGGTTGATTAGTGGCATAAACATAAGTAGAACGGGGTGGGCCAATATTGGGCTGAGTTGTGATAGCATTCACCGATTGGTCTTGAAAACCGTTAACTCGATTGGTAATCAACCAATTTGCATTTTTTGAAA
This sequence comes from Vicingaceae bacterium, assembly GCA_040220135.1. Lineage (GTDB taxonomy): Bacteria > Bacteroidota > Bacteroidia > Flavobacteriales_E > Vicingaceae > CAJXMH01. Next base: position 151,036 of record JAVJTT010000009.1, on the reverse strand, counting down.
TGTTCCAATTAGAGTTAGAATTGACCATAAAGCTAGCAGCATTGCCAATGCCGGAATTCACAAAAACAGTGTCTTCGGTAATGTCTAATGTCACAACATTGGAAGAGGTATAAGAGGCTTCGAAACCATCTCTTTCTAAAAAGTTATTAGAGGTGAACTCTACCAACATGCTAGACCCTGCCGTTAAGGTACTTGGTAAACTGTTGCCCGAAAAAGAGCCAAGTAATGGATCTGAAGTGGTGGGGCCATTGTAAACATTAACGATATCAAAATTTTGTTGGGTATCGAAATAGTTGAAATTAAGATCAATGCTTACCGCACCGGGAGGTTGGATCAGCCAAGTACAGTTGCTGTTTTCTACATAAAAAGTTCCGGCTCCACTGCCGTCATCAAAAACTCCATTTGCTGCGGTTAGAGTGGTTTGCCCTGCACAAAACGGAATAATTTGGGTTTGATAATTGGCTCTAAATCCGTTTCCGGTAGTTGCTCCATTTGATTTAAAGGTTACCAACATATCACCTCCGGTAGAGGTCACAATAGGGGCAGGAGTGGTTCCGGAGAAAGTTCCTAAAATAGGATCGCTTGTTGTAGCACCATCATAAACAGTGATGGTATCGTTTCCAAATTCAGTATCAATACTAAAGATGTTTAGTGCAATGGCTACATTGGGGGTTGCTGGCTGTATCAACCAAGAGCAATCTGTGTTGTCTACGTAGTCAATGCCAAAGGGAGAACCATCAGTAAAATTCCCAAAATTGGCTGTGAATGTATTGTTTTGTGTACAATAAGAGGTAGAGCTTGAATAAGTGACATCCCATCCTTGATCGGTAAAATTGCCATCTGTTTCAAAGACTAAAAACATGCTTCCACTGTTAGCAGTCACAGTGCCGGTATTTCCATTAAAGAAGTTTCCGATAAATGTTCCGGCAGTACTTGTACCATCATACACACGAAGCCTGTCACCAAAATTGGCTAATGCGTTGCTATTGACAGACAAGGAAATTGTAAGAGGATTATTGGAAGGTTGAATTAACCAGGAACAGTTTAGGTTGTTATCGTAATTTCCTGTCCCACTGCCATCATCAAAGGCACCTGAAGGAGCTGTTAATGTAGTTGTTCCAATACAACTTAAGGAGGAAACAATGTCGTAAGTGGCTCTCCATCCGGCCGCATTACCGCTGCCATCAGTTGTGAATTCAATAAACATAGATCCACCTGTTGAAGAAATAGTAGAAGGAATAGTGGTGCCTGAGAAAGAGCCTAAGAAGGCGGCCGAATTATTGCTGCCGTCATAAACGCTCACTACATCATTCGCTTGCAAATCCATGCTTAAAAAGTCAAGGTTAATGCTTTGCGCAGTGTTGGGTTGAATTAACCAGCTACAGGAGAGGTTATTTCCATAATTTGAACTTCCACTTCCATCTTCAATTGTGTCTCTAAAGTTGGTTAGAGTTAAATTGCTAAAGCACTGAGTGTTTGAAGAATTGTAGCTTGCTTCCCATCCTGTATCTTCTATAAAATTATTGGCTTTAAAAGTCAAATACATGGATCCTCCACTAGAAATAAGATTTGGAGGAATGGTTGTTCCTGAAAAGGTCCCTAAGATAGGTGCAGAAGTATTTGGGCCATCGTATACGGTGACTGTATCTGCTCCGTTTTGGGTAGCAAATCGGCTAAAGGATAAAAATATTTTATTGGCACCGCTAGGTTGAATAAGCCATGCACAGTCGCTATTTTCAATATAGTCTGCGGTTGCGGCACTACCGTCATCAAAGGTGCCTGTGGCGGCTGTAAGAGTTGTGGTGCCGCTACAAGCCGGAATGGTTTGAGTGGTGTATTGTCCTTGCCAACCTGCACCCCTAACACTGCCATTGGTTTTAAAAGTCATGAACATGTCTCCACCGCTAGACACTATGGGTGCTGGGTTGCCTAAGTTTCCTGATAATGTTTGTAGGATGGGCGAACTTGCATTTGGACCATCGTAAATGGTCAAAGTATCATTGGTCGCTTCGGTATTGAAGTTAAAAAGATCAAAGCTTACCGCTACATTAGGTGCGGTTGGCTGAATGAGCCAAGCACAATCGCTGTTATTAGCATAGTTCTGAAATCCCGAACCATCATTGACATTTCCAAAATTGGCGGTTAGTGTTGTGAGTGGAACGCAAAAGGTATTGGATGAACTATAAGTGGCGTCCCAGCCGTCCGCATTTGAGAAATTATTTGAAGTAAACTCTAAGAACATAGCGCCTGAAGTAGCAGTGACAGGGTTTCCTGGGTTTGTTCCAGATCGAATTCCAATAAAATTTCCAGAGTTATTAGTGCCATCGTAGATTCTAACTCGATCTCCAAACCTAAGGTCCATGCTCGTGAAAGACAAGGTGATGATGGCAGGGCTTCCACTTGGCTGTATTAGCCAACTACAATTCAAGTTATTGTCATAATTGCTAGTTCCACTCCCATCATCAAAGCTACCACTAGCTGCAGTAAAGGTAGTTTGACCGCTGCAGCTAAGGCTGGATGTTGAGGTATAAGAGGCATCCCAGCCTGCTGCGGTATTCGAGCCATTACTTATAAATTCAACATACATCGCTGGGCCATTTACGACCGTATTAGAAGGGATTGTATTTCCTGAGTATGTTGCTACCAAAGGAGCAGTATTGTCGATACCATCATATACCGATACAGAGTCGATATTTGATTCTGTATCAAAAGCACTAAAGCTAAGGGTAATTGAATTAGCGTTGCTGGGTTGGATTAACCAACCACAGTTTAAGTTGTTCGTGTAATTGGAGGCTCCACTTCCGTCAGAAAAGCTGCCATTGTTGGCCGTTAAAGTCCTATTTGGAAGGCACTGAGTGGTAGTTGAGATGTAAGTAGCTTCCCAACCAAATTCTGTCACTGTAAAATCAGTCGTAAATTCAACCAATAAAGATCCGCCGGAGGAAGTTACAGAAGGAGGAAGATTGCTTCCGGAATAAGTTCCAATAACAGGGGCAGAGAGATTATTGCCATCGTATACTGTAACAAAATCAAATCCACTTTCTACATTAAATCTATTCCAGCTTAAGCTAATGAAATTTGCACCTGGCGGCTGAATTAACCATGTGCAATTTGAATTGTCTCGATAAAGCTGATTAGCATTGGTGCCATCATTGAAAGTTCCTGATGCCGCAGAAAGCGTTTGCTGGCCTGAACAGCCACTAATTCCTAAATAACTGATCTGCCATCCCTTATCTGTTCCTGAAGCGTCAGTTGTAAATTCGATAAAAGCATCCGCTCCTGAACTCGTTATAAAGGCGGGCAGCGTACTTCCGCTATATGCTCCAATCAAGGGGTCGGTATTGGCAGTGCCGTCATAAACGTACAAACTGTCACCTGCCACTAAATCCAAAGAATCAAAAGTTAACCTAACATTAAAGGCTCCGGTAGGCGATACCAACCAAGAACAGTTCAAGCTGTTGGAGTAATCAACATTTGGCCCGCTGCCATCGTTAAAGGTTCCACTGGGATTACTTAAAGTAGTTGTTCCGCTGCAAGTTGCACCGGCAGAACTGCTGTAAGTTGCTTCCCAACCAAGTGAATTAATACTACCATTAGTGGTAAACTCTAAGAACAAAGCTCCTCCAGATGAATTAATGGTAGCCGGAATACTTGTTCCGGTGTAAGTTCCAATCAGCGGCGCCGAAAAGTCTGTTCCATCGTAAACAGCTACTCTGTCGATGGTATTGTCAACATCAAAACGGTTAAAGTTTAAAGTTACGCTAGCGGCTCCTGGAGGCTGAATGAGCCAATTGCAATTTAAATTATTGTTATAATTTGCAGTAGCGCTGCTGCCGTCATTAAATGTGCCACTTGTAGCTGTTAAAGTGTCACCTCCTGTGCAAGCTTGTGAGCTAGAGTTTCCAAAAGAAAAGCTAATTTGATTTCCGTTTTGTACAATATTAGAAATTTGAATGCCCGTTGTGCTGCCTGAATAGGTCATTGCGCTTGGGCTACTCATATCGTTAAAAACCGTCACGTTTGAAGTTCCCGGAAATAAATCGCCGGCGTCGCCACGATTGACTTCGTTATCTAAATCATTGAGTCCATCCGCTTCTTCTAAATCTACACCTTTTAAGTTTTCGTCGGCATTTACGCTATTTCCAAATGAATTGGTTTTGTTGGTGTTAATGTGCCAAATGGCTAAGCCACTTCCATTCAATTCAAAGTCTAGGCCTACTTTTTGTCTATTCTCAACCAAAAAGTATTCGTTTCCGACACCGGTGTTAATTCGATATATATCATCTTGAATTACACTTGCTGCATCAAGGGTGTATGTTCCACTCGAGCCAACGTTCAAAACAGTAGGGGTTGCCCAACCACTTTCTTCTTTACTCCAAGCGGAAAAGTTGCCGGGTCTGTGTTCACCGCCAAGCCAACTTGCACTGCCCATCAAGCCCCATTCTCCAATACCCTCCGAATCTCCGTTGGCGTCATCCGTGTCATATAAATCGGGTAATCCTAAATTGTGACCAAACTCATGACAGAAAACGCCAATGCCAACCATGTTTTGGTTTCCACTCCGAAGTCGGGTTTCGGGGTTCATCATGTAATCGTTAATTTGAACTCCATCATAAGTGACAGCTCCTAAGGAGCCGCCGTTTAATACCCAACGGTGAGACCAAATGTATTGTGTCATGGCGCCTTGTTCCGCTCCTTGGCCTGCATGAACAGCAAGAATACCGTCTACTTGGTTATCTCCGTCGTTATCGTAATTGGCATAGTTTATTCCGGCCGCTTCTGCAGCGTCTACAGCTTCCCTAACAAGGTCGGCAGCTCTTGAGGTGCCGCTATCTCTGCCGTAATAAAGATAGGGGTTTGCTGCCATGTACCAGCCCCTAACGTCTACGTTGATGGTGAGCTGACTATCAGTAGCTGTTTCGTAGAAATACTTGAAACTGCCATCTCCCGAGCGGTAATTTGCACCGTAAAGCAGACTGTCAAAGTTTGAAGCAGGAAAAGTGCTTGTCAAATCTGGGTATTCAATCAATAAAGCTAAAATGTTAATGCTCCCGGTTGTCGGGTAGGATTTGTTTTGAACGCCTCTTCTTACTTGATTTAAGATGGAAGATTTAAAATTATTTTTAAGAGGTTGAATTGACTTTTGTAGTCCGCTCAAAAAGTTGTTTTCTGCGATACTTCTAGCTCCTAGATTATGCGCTCTTACTCCACTGGCCTGAAATTGATTGTTTACTTTTTCAGCGTATTCGTAAAAGCCGTTTTGATTTTTCACCACCGTGTAGCCATCTATCGTTTCTGTCCAAGAATTGTTCATGTTTCCTCTTCCCCGAAGGCTAAGAGTGCTACCATCCGCTTGGGTGATGGCTAGGGGGTCAGGTGAGGCAATGCAATTTGATGGTGCAGGTAAATTGTTTTCTGCCACTTCTTCAGCTGCAAAAGCACTTTGGTCTGTAGGTTTTTGATCAGCAGGAGATAATAAAAATAAAGCTGATAAAACAAGGCTATAAAGGTAGTTCATAATGTTGCGTATCTAGTCTGGAAATAGACGCATAAAGATACCAATTGGTTGGCTAACTAACACTTTATAAGAGCTTGAAATTTAAGAGCTTGAGTTTGGCTCTTTTTTTCGAAGGGTGTTTTTGATTTCTCTGATCTCTTTATGAAGGTCTACCATGGTGTTATTAAGCTGGTCTCTGCTTAGGTTTGGCTCAGGCATTTCATTGCTAATGTAGTTCACAAATTTCCACACTTCAATTACTTCATTAACGTTGATCTCATAAGGTTTGTACTGCGGATTTGTAGAGCAAAGCAAAAGGGTTTGGCTTTCCTCGAATTGCTTGTACAGGACTTTAAAAACAACTCCGTCTGATTCGGTTATTACGATGTAGGGATAGCCATCTTTAATGGTTTTCCAATTTTGCACAAATTCTCCGGTTACCCAAGATTTATCAGAAACCGGTGGCATTGAATCACCGCTAATCTGGAAGCTGCGGTACTTTCTATTTCGATCTAAAAACGGCAACTGAAAAGTGGGTAAAACTTTGATAAAATCCGGATCACCATAGCCTGCTGTATAACCGGCTTTTGCTTTGACATTTACTAACTCTATGTTTTCTTCATTTTCTCTGTCTACTGTAGTAGCGAGCACTCTTAGCTTTCCTCCTGTTATGTCAATGTCGATACCTTGTTCAAGCTGGCTGAGGTAAACTTCAGAAACCCGACGCAAATCAAGACGTAAGAGCTTGTCGATTGAAATTTTGAAAAAATCTGAAAACTTTAAGAGGTTCTCAAAGGTAGGTTCGGTGTTACCCAACTCATAGCCGCTGAGTGAGCTCCTTTTAATATCAAGTTCTTTTGCAAGGTCTGCTTGAGAAAGTTGTCTTCTTTTACGGAGGAATTGAATGTTTTGCCCAAAATTCATTGACGAAAAAATTAACGATTTGCTGACAAATATAATGTCAAAAATCGAATTTGTCAACTTTCTGTCATGGTGTCTTTTTGAATCAATACTTCACCAAAAGAAACTTCTTGAGCGGCTAGAGCTAAAATTGTTGTAGGGAGAGGTTTAATTCTTTTCTGCACACTTTCAAAATAGCTTTCATAGTTTTCTGAGGGCTCAGCCAAGCCCATAAAAACAAGGTCCGAATCATGGCAAGATTCAACTAATAAATCATCGAAGCTTTTGCCATTTAAAGCCATAATGTTTACTTCAGCTTCTATTCGAATTTCTTCTAGAATCTCTTCAATGTTATGGGCAGTGCTCTCTACTGCAGAATCATCTTCCACCACCATTTTGATTCGAACGGTAGCTTGCCTCCAGTTAATGCTATTGTTAATGAGATAGGCTGAGATCATCATCAGGCCGCCATTCCCTTTTAGTCCTCCCCACCAAACATCAATTTTTGTTTTCTGACCAAAGGTGGGAGATTTATCGCCTTTGTGAACTATCAACACATTTTTTTTCATGGCATAGAAAGAGCTGATCATCTTGCAATAATCGCTTCTACTACTTTCTGTTTCGCTTTCACCAATAATAATGGTGTTGGGTTGAAGTGCCCCTAAACCATAAGATTCTGCAAGATTTGTTAGGCCTTTAAAAGGGCTTTTAGCTGCATTTACTTTTACTAAAGAGCGCACTCCTCTTTTTGAGAGGTAAGAACGAATTCGGTTTTGCATGCTGCTCAATTGCTTGGGGCTAATGTTTTCTTGCGTAAGCACACTGGCTATGCTTAATATGCTTCGATTGTGGGTTAAGTTATGCGCAAATTCAATTAAGTGCCAGCGTTTTGTGGGAGAGCCGGCCAAAACCAATGGGTTTGGCCTCCAGTTTTTTGGGTCGTGATCTTCGCTCAATTTCATTAGGCTTGATTTTATAATGGCCATGCGTAAGCCTCTTCCTATGTCTCCCCAGGCAGATTGTAACTGCCTTCCTTTAAGCCAAATAAAGATTAAAATAACAAAGGCAAAAGCGGTTAGAGTGGCAGCAGCATTAATCAAAAACATGACCGCTAAACAGCCGAATGCGCCTAAAAATGAAAACACCCAATGGACCTTGAATTTAGGACGAAAAGAAGGGCTTCCCAAAAAGCGTTCTGAACCTGCGGCAATGTTTAAAACCCCATAGGTAGTGAGGAAAAACATGGTGAGAACCGGAGCAATAAGGTTTAAATCTCCAAACCAAACGGCGATAAGTACTATGCCTAAGGTTAGTAAAGTGCCTAATCGTGGACTGTCATCTTTGCCGGAGCCTTTGCCTGTCCACTTTAAGAAACGAGGTAAAATGCCATCTTTGGCCAATGCTTGAAGTACTCTGGGGGCGCCCAAAATACTCCCGACAGCTGAAGATAAAGTAGCTCCCCAAACTCCAATAAGGATGGCGTCGCCCCAATAGGAGATCTTTCGCATGATCAAGGGGTCTTCAATCAGAGTTATGGCATCAGCTCGATTAGCGAGTAATATGGGCAATAACATATAAATGAGGTAGCCCACTGCAATGGCAGCAAATGTCCCTTTAGGAATGGATTTTTTGGCATTTTTTAAGTCACCCGACATGTTAACGCCGGCCATAATTCCCGTAACGGCCGGGAAGAATACGGCAAAAACGGTCCAAAAGCTTTCTGAATTTTCTTGTGAGGCTCCCCACATTTCTATGTTCGAGGCTTCCAAAGGTTTTCCAAAAACTAGAGAAAGTAAAGACAGGACTATTCCAACCATAATAACATACTGGGCTCTGATGGCCGCTTTGGCTGAAGTAATTGCTAGCGCTGTTACTGCTAAAACCGTAACAATGCCCACTATTTGTTCGCTAAATTGAGGAAAGACGGCTACTACACTTTCAGCAAAGCCTACGGTGTAAAGCGCCACCGATAAGGCTTGAGCAAAATAGAGAGATATGCCAATCGCTCCACCCGACTCTAGACCCAAAGAGCGGCTGATCATGTAATAGGCGCCCCCAATTTTTACTTTTTGGTCGGTGGCAATAGAAGCAATGGAAAGTCCTGTTAAAAAAGTAATGCTCGTTGAGATGGTAACGATCAACAATGTGCCGATCAAGCCAACATTACCCACTACCCAACCAAAACGCAGGTACATGATAACGCCCAGTATGGTCAGAATGGAAGGGGTGAATACCCCACCAAATGTGCCCAAGCCACCTGGGTTTAAAGCTTTTCTCTTACTGCTTACGGACTTTTTCACGCTGTTTAAAGTGGCTAAAAATAAGGAATTCGACCTATCCGATTTAAAATTGACCTAGAGTATAAAGGCTAAGGCAAGCTTAATGTTTTGATAGCTTACTTTTCCACCTAAGTCTTCGTAAATGCCTTTTAAACTTAAGTCATCGCTTTTCGCTTGTTTCTGATAGGCAATTTCTACCTGATCTACAATCGATTTTTTTGGCTTGTAATGGCTTAGGTTTGCTTCCGGGTGGTCTTTCTTTATTTTGATCAGATGACCGGCAACTGTTCCTTCATTTAATCCCCTTTCTTTAGCAATTTTCTTCAAAGGCATTTTGAGCTTTAGGTAATGATAAGTTAGGTCGTAGGTGGAGGAACTTTCTTTTTTGATCTTTTTTTTCAGTTTTCCTTCTTTGCGTTTGGCTTTTCTTTTTTCAATTTCTTCATCATCGGTTAGCCCACCGCAATTTTTTACAAAAGCATTTGCTTGTTTTTCCAGTTCTTTTTCGGCTAAATGTTGATCTGCTTCTTTCGAAAGTTCTTGAAATCGCAAGTCTGCCTTAAAGGCGAGTTTGTCAATTTGTAGAGCCGTTTGGTTAAAGCCTTGGAGGACCAAATTGTCAAGCGCTTTTAATCTGGATAGAGCCACATAACCTTGGCCGGTTTCAAAGGTTTTAGAAAGGTCAACTTGAGCAGCCTCTAAAGTCATGCCTTGCGATTTATGCACAGTAATGGCCCAAGCTAAGCGAAGCGGAATCTGTTTTAAGGAGGCTAATTTTTTTCCTTGCTCGTCTTGGATAGACCATTCTTCTTCGGTGGCCGTAATGGTTTTGCCATTTAATAGCTTTACAGAGGGTTCTCCTTTATCAGTAAAGCCGATGATTTCACCTAAACTTCCGTTCACAATTCCTTTTTCCGGATTGTTTCTTACAAACATTACCTTGGCGCCAATTTTTAACTTTAGTTCAAAAGGTGCTAAAACGGAATTGCTAAGGCTTGCGGCTAATTTTTCATTGCCTTTACTTTCGGCTTTAAAAGTTCTGAGCTTACCTTTGATCTTGGCTAACTCTTCTTCATTAATCCGATCTACATCTACATTGTGCGTAAAAAGCTGTGTAGGTTCCAAATTTGCCTCAAGTTCATGATGCTTGGCCTCCATTAGTTTTGCATAGGCTACTTTGCTTATCTGCCCGGCACGTATTTCGTTTAAAATTTGATTTAGTGCTTGGTCTGATTGCCGATATTGCTCAGTTAAATAACAAATACAAGGATTAGCTTGATTCCATGCTTGACTCATAAAAGCAAATTTGTCTCGGCTTTTTTCACCCATGTTACCAATGGGCGGAAGTTGGAAAAAATCACCACAAAAGACGATCTGTATGCCACCAAAGGCTTTTGTGTTGTCTTTGAAAAACTGTAAAACTTGATTCACCATTTCGAGCTGATTTTTGTGCAGCATAGAAATTTCATCGATGATCAGCACCTGCGCCTTTTCCAAGTGTTTTGCCAGGTATTTTTTTGTTTTTAGGCTTACTAATTGCCTTCTTGTTAGGCTGTTCTTTACTCCAATGCCAGACCAGGCATGAATGGTCATTCCATTCATATGCGTAGCAGCAATACCGGTAGAGGCGGTAACCGCAACTTGCACTTTACGGTCTTTTAAATAATTGATGTATTGGTTTAAAATATAAGTCTTGCCGCTTCCGGCTGAACCGGTTAAAAAGGCGTTTTGTCCACTTTTTAAGATAGCGAGTGCTTTTTCCTGTTGCATTTAGCGAAGATAAAAGCTTGAAAGAAAGAAAAAGGCATATCCATGAAAAATTTTACCCTATCCATGAAAACCAGGAGTCAGCTTTACTTTTTCAACCATAAACTTGTAGAGTAATTCAAAGCCGATAAAAATGAAAAATCAACTTTTACTTACACTTTTTATTTTCCTTTTCTCTCAGACGAATGGCCAAAATAAAATTCGAAAGATTGGGGCAAAAATTAGTCCAAGCGTGCAGAATAATGTTTACCTGAATAAGGTGAAATCCAAACAGTCAAAAGCGCCAGGTTTTGTGTTTTACAGTGAAGACTTTTCTAGTGGAGGGCCTGGACTAAATCAATTGCCGGTGGGTTGGACGGTTTCTAATGGTATGGGAAATTCGAACAATTGGATCTGGAGCAATGCGGCTCCCGGTGGCCAATACTCTGCTTCGGTAGGATCTTTAAATTCTACCACCGGAAGCAATGGGTTTTTGAGTTTGCCAAGTGGGTTTTACAATACGGTTGCTCCACCTGGAGGATTTGTAGGCATGGATGCGAGTGTATCTTCTCCTCCCATTCCAATTGATAGCACAATTGCCGACTATGTGGTAGAATGGGAGCAAGCCATGAGGTATTGTTGTGTAAATACTGGTGACCTGGTATTGGAGGTCAGTTCGGATGGGGTCAACTGGGATGCTTATGATGCTAGAGAAGGAAGAGGGCCAAATGATATATCTCCGAATGCCGAAACCATAAGAATTGTTGTATCTCAAACATTAGGTCTGAAAAGTACAGCCTACCTTAGGTTCAGACAAAGCGGTTCTTCTCATTACTATTGGATGATTGATGACCTAAAGCTTATAGAGGGTGGTTCTCATTTGATTCTACAAGAAGAAAACATCCTTGAAGCCGTTGATACATTTGACTCTAAAGTATTGTATACCCAAGTTCCTCATTTCATGGCTCCTGATTTAAAGTTGAAGTCGATGGCTACAAATGCCGGCAGTCAAACACAAACTAATGCATACTTGCATGCAAAACTATTTGAAGATACCAATGCAGCAGGAGTGGCCACCCAAAATTTATTGACTCGAGATTCTAGTTTTTTAACTGCTGCATGGCCTGCCTTTACAAGACAAGAAGATAGTTTGACTTTTGCGCTCAATAGCAAAGGTAGCTTGCGTTTGCAAGCCTACTTTCAAACCGATAGTTTCAATCAAGGGCCCTCTAAAGCTGACTTTAACTTCTCCTTTAAAGTAGGAGATACGGTCTTGGCGAGAGACAGAGGAGTGTTTTCAGGAGCGACAGGTCCCCCTAATATCGTGGGTGGAGGAAATGATGGAGATCGCTGGGGAGTTTTATTTAACATGGCTAAACAAAGCGGGATAGTCAATTCGCTTTCAATCTATGTGGCAAATGATTCTAATGTAATTGGTTCTTTAATAAAACCTGTAATCTGGGAGTTTAATAATACCGGAGGGCTTGGAGGGCCTGTGTTTCCTGTTCAAGCGCAAAATACAATACCTACTACCATTACTGCTGCTATGATGGGAACTTGGATTCGTTTGCCTTTGAATTCCGGAAACCCGGTATTGCAAAACGGAAAGCAATATGTAATGGGTTGGGAGCAGGTAGGAGGAGAAAGCTCCGGAAAATATTTTTTAAGCGGCCGAGATCAAAGCATGGAACCCTTTGCCCCTAATGTTTCAAATTTTGTTTATGTAAATGATGCTGCGCCAGCTTGGAGCTGGGTTAGCCAAGTGGCAGGGGTAAGAGCCAACTTTTTACCTCAAACCGTTGGGCTAGAAGATGAAGCTCCCAAAACTGAAACTTTTAAAGTGTACCCCAACCCAAGTCAAGGCAATGTAAAGCTTAAGTGGTCACAAAGTGCAGCATTTAATACCATAGAAATAAGAAATTTAGAAGGTAAAACAGTGAAAACCGACGAATTATCTCCAAGCCAAAATCAACACAAGTTTGAGCTAGGCCACCTCTCAAAAGCGGTATACTATATAATACTGAGAGGTGAAAACACACAATCTGTGCAAAAGCTTGTGCTTTATTAAACTGTTTAACTGTAGTTTGGAGAGTCCCGAGCCGCAAGGCTCGGGTTTTTATGATAAATTTAAAAGATGAAAAGGATTGCTTTTTTTTTGTTGTTTGGCCTACTTCTAAAGGGGTTTCCTGCATTTTCTCAATGGACGGTAGAAAGAGATTCTACCTTAGAATTTGTAGAATGGAAACACAAGAGAACCAACAACAAAGCAATTGGCGATACCCTATACTATGAAGACTTTGGTAGTGGAGGGCCCGGAATAAATCAATTTCCGGCTGGTTGGACTAATCAAAATTTCGCCGGCAATTCTAACAATTGGATATGGAGCACTGCGGCTCCCGGAGGACAATATTCTATTTCAATTGGGCCCTTAAACTCTAGTAGTGGGAGCAATGGTTTTTTGAGTTTGCCTTCTGATTTATATAATACGCCTGCAATGATGTTTGTGAATATGGATGCAGCCGTAAGCTCCCCGCCGATTCCAATTCCTCAAAAGGGGGCTTGGCTCTTGCAGTTTCAACAAGCGCATCGTTTTTGTTGTTTTGGGGGAGATAGTGCCTTAGTAGCAGAAGTTAGTGCAGATGGTCAACAATGGACAGAATTTGATGCTACCTTTAATGGATGGCCCAATGCCGCCACTCCTAATCCACAATATGCAGAAATCAATGTTTCTTCAGTTTTGGCATTCGAAGACACTGCTTATTTGCGTTTTCGACAAACCGGACCTTCTCATTACTATTGGATGATTGACGACCTTGCTCTAGTAGAGGGGCCTACCAATGCTTTTCAAATAAATGAGCTGACCTTTAATTTTAGCGATACCTTTTCGGTGAATCCCACCTATACTCTGGTTCCACTGTCTATGGTTGACTCTATTTCCTTAGAAGCCGTTGTGGAGAATGCCGGTGCTTTTGATCAAACGGGCTTTCGAATAGATTATCGTCTTTTTCACGACAGTAGTTTAAATGGCACTCCCGGGAGTGGGGTGGTTTTTCAAGATTCCATTATTTACAATCAGGCTTTCACGGCCTTCTCTACTGATACGGTGCTCTTCGATCACCCTAAATTTAAACCCAACCAAAGCGGCTATTATCGTGCTGAAGTACAGCTAAAGTCAGATTCCATGAATCAGCTTGCTTACTTAGCTTCTCAAAACCAAGCTTTTGTAGTTTCTGATTCTATACTGGCAAGGGATAGAGGGGTTTATGTGGGAGGGTTTAATGTGGCTAGTCCATCTTATAGTTCGCCTAACATAGACAGCGGTAAAGCAGGCGTTTTATTCAATTCAGGCGCCATGCAGTCACAAATCAAAGCCCTACGGTTTTTTGCGCAAAATTCGCCGCATTCTCCTGGCTCAAAAATTAGACCCATGTTGTGGGAGATTGACTTGGATTTTGATAGTAGTTTAACCTCATCTATTCATTTGGTGGCGCAAGATACTGCTCCAACTACAATTACTTCGGCAATGCTAGGAAATTGGATTCAATTGCCTTTTAGCACTGATCCGACTTTGTCTGATTTAAAGTTAGACCCGGGCAAACAATATATAATGGGATGGGAGCAAGTGAATGGAGCCAATGGCTTCGAATTTGAAATTGGTCGTGATCGAAGTATGGAGAGAGTTGCTCCCCAAGTATCTAACTTTGTCTTCTACAATAATCAAAATCCCGGCTGGGGTTGGATGACACGAGTGCCGGCTGTAAGGGCGGTGATTGAGAGCCAAACGGTAGGCTTAAAAAGCAAGCTAGAGAAGAATTGGCTTAACGTTTTTCCAAATCCATCGAATGGCATTGTTGAGTTGGAATGGGACCAAGAAGTTGGCAATTATCAAGAATTGTCGGTGATGAGCTTAAGTGGAAGGCTTGTGAAAAAGCAAGCAATTAAGGCAGGTCAAAATCAGCTTAAGCTTGATCTTGAGAATTTGGAGAAAGGAGTTTATATAATGGCCCTAAAGAGTCAACTAAACTGGAGCTATTCAAAAATTATCTTATATTAGGATTCCTACTCAGGGAATTTCAAAACAAAAATATGAAAGCTTTATTCTTAACATTTATTGCCTTTTGTTCTGTGATGGTTCATGCACAAACAGAAGCGGTTTATGATTCTACCAAAGAGTATGTAGAGTGGAAAACCAAAAGAAAAAACGCAAAAGCAGTCGGGGATACTTTGTACTACGAGGATTTTGATTCCACAGGACGGTCTGCTAATAACTATTTGCCTTTAGGCTGGACTTCAGTGGACAATACAAGTCAAAATCATAAATGGATTTGGAGTGACCAACCTCCGGGGGGACAATATTCTACTACCATTGGTACTCTAAATTCGCCTACAGCGACGAACGGTTATTTGTGTATGCCGGCAGATCTATATAACACTCCTCCACCTAGTGGAGGATTCGTACAAATGGATGCTACGATACAGTCTTCTGCAATTTCCATTACTCCTTCTGCTGCGGTGCAAATAAATTTCAGACAGTTTTATCGATATTGCTGTCAACAACAGCAATCAAACCTAAGCTTAGAGGTAAGTAGTGATGGGGTGAACTGGGTCGAGTACTTCAATAACACTGTAATTTCACAAAGTACCATGCCTCCCAACGGAAACATAATTTCAGTTGATGTCAGCCCGACTTTAGCCTATCAGTCTACTGTTTATATTCGCTTTCGATTTAATAATGCAAGTCATTACTTCTGGATGATTGATGATCTTGCAATCATAGAGGGCGCCGCTAATGCTTTTTCGGTTAATGCTTTGAATCTAGGGTTTGGTCATTCCTACCTTTACGAGCCCACTTATACTCAGCTGCCTATTGCCATGGTAGACTCCATTTCTACTAAAACTTGGTTTGAGAACAGAGGGGTTAATGACCAGACGTCAATGAAGGTAGATTTGAATGTGTATCATGATAGTGATTTGTTGGGGAATCAGGGAAGTGGGCTGCTTTTTCAAGATTCAGTGCTCTTGGCGCAGCCCTTTCCGGCTTATTCAACTGATACTGTAACTTTTGATCACCCGAAGTTTAAACCCAATCAAAAGGGTATTTATCGTTTTGAAGTAAGCTTGTCTTCAGATTCAATCAATCAAATACCTCAAGAAGGTTTTATGAATAAGTCTTTTAAAGTGAGCGACTCTATTTTAGCGAGAGATAGTAAAGAGTTTTATAGTCAGGGAATTGGGCCGGCTAATTACGTTGGCTCAGGAAATGATGGCGATAAGTGGGGTGTTTTGTTTAACGGCGCTCAACGTAATCAAGCCATTAAGGCGCTTAGGATATTTGTTGCCACTAACACAAATGTGGGTGTTCAAATTCGTCCGTTGCTTTGGGAGTTTAATCAAAATGCTTCAACCTTAACAGCAGCTATGTCTTTGGTGGCTCAAGACACCGCGCTTACTACCATTACTTCAAACATGCTTGGCAAGTGGATTGATTTGCCTTTTTCTCAGAGTGGCTCACTCTCTAACTTGACTATTTCGCCCAATAAGCAATATGTTATCGGTTGGGAGGAAGTAAATGCCGGATCTGGCTTGCAATTTAGAGCTGGTAGAGATAATGTTATGGAGTCTTCTGTGCCTGATGTGACCAACTTTGTCTACATCAACGATGCTTCTCCTAGTTGGGGGTGGGTGTCTGCGGTTGCCGCTGTTCGTGCTGTTTTTGAGCCTAATGTAGTTGGTATTTCAGAAGTCAGCCAAAAGAGCGGTGAATTTCAACTTTATCCCAACCCTAATCATGGGCAGTTTAATTTGAGTTTGGAAAGCGGAACTGATTTTCAAGCCATAGAGTTGCACAATTTAAAAGGGCAGCTCATTCGTCGTGAAAACTTGAACAGCGAAAGCAGGCAGTCATTTGATTTTAGCCAGCTTGAAAGTGGCATCTACTTGATTAGCGTAATTGGTGAAAAAGGTCGTGCCACTCAAAAATTAGTGATTCATTAATTAACCTTCTACCCACTCGCCACGTTTTGGTTTTAGGGCATCTCTTACGGTAATCATGTCTTTTTGCTCAACAATGAGAAAGGCTTCACTTAAATTGTCTTTTTCACTTGTGCCACAACCGTAATGTTGAATTTGCTCTTTTTGGGCAAACTCTTCCAAGTGTATAGCATGGTGCTTCGCTGTTTCTAAACCGTCTTCTCCGAAGAACTCCCAAATGAGTTTTGCTTTTTTCTGCATTTTTATTTGCAAGCTTAAGCGATTTTTTTTGAAGTAAAAGTGAATGAGATAAAAACTAAATGACTAAATTATTGTCGAAAAAATGACGATAATATTGTCAAAATAGATTTATGCTTCAAAATATCAAAGATCAAAACATTATTCACCTCGATCTAGACTCTTTTTTTGTTTCGGTAGAACGTTTAAGAGAGCCAAAGTTACGTGACATTCCTTTACTAATTGGGGGTAGTACTAACCGCGGAGTGGTGGCCTCTTGCAGTTACGAGGCGCGCAAGTTTGGTATTCATTCGGCCATGCCCATGAAAACCGCTCGGCGCTTGTGTCCGCATGCCACGGTAATTGGCGGCGACTCGGAACTGTACAGCAAATATTCACATTTGGTTACTGATGTGATCAAAGAGCAAGTACCGCTTTACGAGAAATCATCCATCGATGAGTTTTATGTTGACCTCAGTGGTATGGAGCGTTTTCACAACTCTTACCTCTTGGCCAAAAAGATCAAGAAAGACATTAAGCGCGAAAGTGGCTTGAATATTTCTTTCGGTCACTCCATCAATAAAACGGTTTCTAAGGTGGCGACTAATGAGTCGAAACCCAATGGCTATTGTCGAGTAGAGAAGGGGGCAGAAAAATTTTTCCTCTCGCCCTTAAAGGTGAATAAGATTCCGCAAGTGGGTGAAAAAACTTACCACACTTTGCGCAGCATGGGCGTAGTAAGGGTGCGCACTTTGCAGCAAATGCCAGTAGATTTGGTAGAAAACGTTTTAGGGAAAAATGGCCGTGGCATTTGGCATAAAGCGCAGGGCATCGACAACAGTCCGGTGAAACCTTATTCAGAACGAAAGTCCATGTCTTCGGAACGCACCTTTAACCAAGATACTACCGATGTTTTTCAACTGAAAAGCTTGTTGGTGGGCATGACCGAGCGCTTGGCTTTTAAGCTGCGTAAAGAGCAAAAGTTAACCGCCTGTGTTACGGTAAAAATTCGCTACTCCGATTTTGATACTCAGAGCATGCAGTGCCGCTTGCCTTACACTTCTTGCGATCACATTTTAATTGATAAGGTAAAAGAACTGTTCGATAAACTGTATCAGCGCCGCATGCTGATTCGCTTGATTGGGGTTCGCTTTAGTCACTTGGTCGGGGGCGGCTATCAGATCAATTTGTTTGAAGATACCGAAGAGCGCATCAACCTTTACCAAGCCATGGATCACATTCGAAAGCGCTTTGGCGACGGTAAAATAAAACGCGCCACCGCCATGCATTTGCGCCATCCTAAAATGAATCCCTTTAACGGCATCGCTACTTAGATGAAATATTTGAGTTGATTAAATTATCTCTGCCGCAGGCAGGGATTCGTAATTCAAGCATTTGTAATTCATAATTAAATAATGTAGGGAAGGGTTTTCAAATAACAGTGACATTTCTAGGGTGCGCCAGAAGTGAAGTAAGATGAGAAGATTAGTAATTCGTAATTCACACATTCGTAATTAAAATTGTATTTAAACTGTCATAGCTTTTTTAGTTTCCGTTACGGAACTCTCCGCATCAGCCAATTATTGGACTTGGCCAAGCAACATGAGCAAGAAAGTTTGGTGCTCACCGACATTAACAACACTTCGGCTTGCCTCAATTTTGTGCGCGAAGCTGAATTGGCCGGCATTAAACCTATCGTGGGAATTGATTTTAGAAATGGAGCCAAGCAGCAATTTGTCGGTATTGCCAAAAACAACCGTGGTTTTGAAGAATTGAATCGTTACCTCTCTAGCTTTTTGCACCAAAGTGCGGCAGAGCAAAGTCGGCTGACTAATTTTCCCAGAAGAGCGCCAGAGTTTTCTCAGGCTTTTGTGATCTATCCTTTTGAGCATTTTCGGCATCAGTTTATCCGCTTGAAAGAAGGTGAGTTTATCGGCATTTCCATGGAGCAACTCAAACACTTGCCTTTTTCACCATGGCGCGGTCACCAAGATAAGTTTGTGCTGCTACAAAGCGTTACGGTTCAAACTAAGCGAGATTTTAATATTCATCGCTTGTTACGAGCCATTGGCAACAATTGCTTGCTTTCTAAATTGCCGGCTAAAGAGGTAGGAAAGCTTGAGCACTGCATGTACTCTAAAGCTACTATTGAAAAAGCCCTGCTTGATTTTCCCCAGATCAAGGAGAATGCCGAGCGGCTTCTAGCTACAGCAGAAATTAGTTTTGTTTACAAAGGCAATCAGAAAAGTGGTTCGGTAAATCACAACAAGCAAAACTTTACTGCCTCTAAAGAGGAAGATCAAAAACTGATTCGTCAGTTGTGTGAAGCGGGTTTGCCGTATCGCTATCCCAGTAAAAAGCAGCAAGCTGAGGTGCAAGAGCGTTTGCAAAAAGAGCTAAAGTTGATTCATGAGCAGGGCTTTGAATCTTACTTTTTAATTAATTGGGATATGTTGCGTTTTGCCCGAGAGCGAGGCTTTTTTTACGTCGGTAGAGGAAGTGGTGCCAATAGCATCGTCGCCTACTTGCTGCGCATCACCGATGTAGATCCGGTGAAGCTGGATTTGTACTTTGAGCGTTTCATCAATCCTTATCGGGAAAACCCACCCGACTTCGACATAGACTTTTCGTGGAAAGACCGCGAGCAAGTAACCGATTACCTTTTTGAGAAATATGGAGGCAATCATCAAATTGCTTTGTTGGCGACCTACAACACTTTTACTTACAAATCCTTGATGCGCGAATTGGGAAAAGTGTTTGGTTTGCCCAAAACTGAGCTCGACCTTTTGTCGAACCAAAAAAAGCAAGAAAGCACGCCAGATGATTATGTGCGTTTGATCTATCGCTATGCCGGTTATATGGATGGCATTCCCAGTCATTTAAGTGTGCATGCCGGTGGGGTAATCATCTCTGAAAAGCCAGTTTATCATTATTCGGCCACCAGCCTACCGCCCAAAGGTTACCCCATTGTGCAGTTTGATATGGTACACGCCGAAGATGCCGGTTTGTACAAGTTTGATATTTTGAGTCAAAGAGGCTTGGGGAAGATCAAAGATTCGGTAGACTTAGTGATTGAAAAAGGCTTAGAACCGAATTTAGACATTCACCAAACGGAGCGCTTTTTTGAAGATGAAAAAGTAAAGAGTCTGCTCAGAAACGGCGATGCCATGGGCTGTTTTTATGTAGAATCTCCGGCCATGCGAATGTTACTCAAAAAACTCAAAGCCGATGATTATTTGAGTTTAGTGGCGGCTAGCTCTATTATTCGTCCAGGGGTAGCCAAATCGGGCATGATGCGCGAATACATTTTGCGTTCGCAGAAGACCGATGAAAGTTGGCGAAAAACCACGCCCAAAATCATGCAAGACTTGATGGAAGAAACCTATGGCGTAATGGTGTACCAAGAAGATGTGATCAAAGTGGCGCATTACTTTGCTGGTTTAGACTTGGGGGAGGCTGATATGTTGCGTAGAGGAATGTCGGGCAAGTTTCGTTCGCGAACCGAGTTTGCCAAGGTAAAGCAAAAGTTTTTCGATAACTGCAAGCAAAAGGGTTATCCAGATGCAGTAACGGCTGAAGTGTGGCGGCAGACCGAAAGTTTTGCCGGTTATGCTTTCTCTAAAGGACATTCGGCTTCTTATGCGGTAGAAAGTTATCAGAGTTTATACTTAAAAGCGCACTACCCCATGGAGTTTATCATTGGGGTGTTAAACAATGGCGGCGGATTTTACAGCACTGAAATGTATTTGCATGAAGCTAGAATGTTAGGTGCTAAAGTAGAAGCGCCTTGCGTGAATCGGAGTAATTTACTTTCGGTTTTAGAAGGAAAGAATACCCTTTACATCGGCTTTTATTTGGTGCGCGACTTAGAAGAAAGAGTGGTGAATGCCTTCCTTGAAGAGCGAAGACAGCACGGAGAATTCAAAAGCTTGGATGAGTTCGTAAACCGCTGTGAGATTTCCAAAGAACAATTGGTGATCTTGGTCAGGGTAGGGGCATTTCGCTTTAGCGGTAAAAGCAAGCAGCAACTGATGTGGGAGGTGCATCGTTTGTTAGGCGGAGCCAAAAAGACCAAGGTAGACCAGCAACTTTTTCCCATTGAGGGAAGAAAATTTGCCATGCCGGAATTAGATCAATTGGATTACGAAGAAGCTTTTGACCAAATGGAGCTCTTGGGTTTTCCACTTTGCTCGCCTTTTTCTTTATTGAAAGAAAAACTGCCTTCCGATTTATTGGCGAAAGACTTACTGCGATTTTTGGGCAAAAACATCGCCTTAGTAGGTTATTTGGTGACGGTAAAAATCACCAGAACTACCAAGGGTAAGTTGATGCAGTTTGGTACTTTTATAGACCGAGAAGGCGGTTGGATCGATACGGTTCACTTTCCTCCGGTGGTTAGTCGCCTGCCTTTTAGAGGGAAGGGCTGTTACTTAGTAGAGGGAAAAGTAGTAGAAGAATTTGGCTACGCCACCATAGAGGTAGGCAACATGCAACGATTGGATTACGTCAATAGAGAATAAATAAGAGAAAACTTATATTTGGGACTCGAATAAAAGAAGAATAAAATGAAGCGTAGAAGAACGAAAATTAGCATCCTATTGATATCACTGATAACCTTAGCTGTAGTGGCTTGTAACCCAGAAGATGGCGACACCGGACCGGTTGGTCCGGTTGGCTCGCCGGGAGCTACAGGGCCTAAAGGCGATACTGGTCCCGCAGGGCAAGATGGAATAGATGGTAATGCGAATGTAGGTGCTGTAACTTTTAATGTGCCTAGTTCTGCATGGTCTACAGGGTCAGTCAAAACTTATGCTCGCAATATAGCTGAAATCACTCAAGAAGTTGTTGATGATGGTCTTGTTATGACTTATCAAAGACAATCTCCTGATACTGATTGGGATGCATTGCCATACAGTTATAACATAGGTCTTTTAGATCAGAATGGGAACCCATTGACAGCCACTATCCAAATTCAGTTTAGTTATGATACCGATAGTTTGTTCTTAAGTAATAGTAATAGTTTACGCGCGAACATTGGTAATAGTGCAACTTTTCCAGGAGATAGAGAGTTTAAAGTAGTTATCATTCCACCTGCTAGCTTGGTTAAAAACATGGATTACAAAGACATGGAGATGCTACAAGCGGTTTACGGGATATAGCAGAATAAAGAAAAGAGAGACAAGATAAAAGAGAAAGGAGCTAAACCAGCTCCTTTTTTTTTATTTTTAATTCCATCTACTACGTCAATGAAATCATTTAAAATATCAATTTGATAAATGTATTTAGCAGTCCGAACTTTGGTGAAAATATAAACCATAAACCAAAAAATCATGGAAAATATAACCGGATTAAAAGGACAATCAAACATAGAAATTGCTGAAAAGTTAAATCAGCTTTTGGCCAATTACGAAGTGTATTATCAAAACCTAAGAGGTTTTCATTGGAACATTAAAGGCAATGATTTTTTTGTGCTGCATGAAAAGTTTGAAGAGTTGTACAATGCAGCTCAATTGTCAATTGATGAAGTAGCCGAGCGCATTCTTACCTTGGGCGAACAACCGATGCACACTTATACTGACTTTGTAAAAGCGTCAAGCATTAAGGAGTACAAAGATCTTTCAGATTCAAAATCTACGGTAGAGGCTTTGCTAGAAGGGTTGAGAATTTTAATTGCTTTGGAAAGAGAAATACTAAGTTTAGCCGGAGAGGCTAATGATGAAGGAACCTTGGCTTTAATGAGTGAGTATTTATCTACCCAAGAAAAGACCGTTTGGATGTTTGCCTCATTCTTGAACAACTAAGAAGCTAGATTGTAATTATCTTGATTTTCTATTACTTTTTTCCATTGATGAAAAAAGTAATCAAAAAAATCTAGGCCTGTTTTATAATTTTGGTTTTCCGCTCCTAAATGCGGATGATTTCAGCGATCTTCCCAGAATCTATCAGGGAAGCTTCTTCAATCATTAGCCTCATTTAGTTCGTTCCTAACCAAAATTCTAAAAATGGCCATCCACCAAAATCTAAAATAATATGTCAATACAAATCATTCGTAAAAATCAACAAGCTGCCGGTGAGTTTAACGGTGGCGAGATCTTAGAAAACAAACCGATTGGCTTCCCCAGAGAGGGTGGTCATTTAAAACCATTTTCAAATCTGTTTTATTGGTCACATGCTTGGAGCGATGAAGGCAGTACCATTGGTCTGCATCCGCATCAAGGTTTTGAAATTCTATCTTTTGTGATGGAAGGTTCCATAGAACACTATGACACAGGGGATGAAGAGTGGAAAAAGCTGGATACCGGAGCCGCTCAAATTATTCGTTCTGGAAATGGGATATCGCATTCTGAAAAGCTCAATGCCGGTGCCCACATGTTCCAAATTTGGTTTGATCCGGATTTGAGAAAAAGTTTAGAAAAGCCAGCTTCATACAATGACTATCAGCATGATAAATTTCCGCTAAAGGAAGAAGAAGGAATGGTTACTAAGGTCTTTAAAGGGGAAGGCTCACCCATGCAAATGGATAGCAGTGGGGTAGAAATACTTCAACATGATTTAAAAGCAGATAAGGTGACTTTTAATTTAGCCCATGATGAGGTACATTCTTTTTATGTGGTAAAAGGAAAAGTAGAAATTCAAGGTGAGAGCTTAGAAAAGGATGATTTCTTTAAGCTGACTGAAGAAAATCAACTAACTTTAAAAGCCGAACCAAACACCACTTTGTTTAGGATTTCTCAGCCCGAAAAGTTGAGCTATCAAACCTATTCAGAGCGAATGATTTAGACTATGAGTAAACTCGCCATGATAACGGGCGCAACAGCTGGAATTGGAGCTGCTTGCGCTCAATTGTATGCTTCCAATCAGTATAACTTGATCTTAACCGGTAGAAGAGATCACTTGCTGCAAACATTACGCAACAAGCTTGAAAATCAACATGGGATTAAGGTGCTAACCCTTTGCTTTGATGTCCGGAATAAAGAAAGTGTAGAAGAAGAGCTGGGAAAATTGCACGACGATTGGGCAAACATTGATGTACTAATTAACAATGCCGGTTTAGCTAAGGGCTTTAGCGACATTCAAGAAGGCAGTATTGATGATTGGGAAACCATGATCGATACCAACATCAAGGGTTTGCTTTATGTTTCTCGGCAAATTATGCCTTTAATGATTAAACAGCACAAAGGGCATATTGTCAACATTGGTTCTATAGCAGGCAAAGAGGTTTATGCAAAAGGAAACGTTTACTGTGCTACCAAGCATGCAGTTGAGGGAATTACCAAAGCCATGCGGATGGATCTTTTACCGCACAAAATCAAAGTTTCTGCCGTTTGCCCTGGTGCAGTGAATACAGAATTTTCAAAAGTCCGCTACGATGGGGATGAAGAAAAAGCAGAAGCCGTTTATGACGGCTACCAACCTTTAAAAGCAGAAGACATTGCAGAGGCGGTTTACTTTGTAACGTCACGTCCGGCTCATGTGAATGTAAACGATTTGCTGATCATGCCAACCGCTCAAGCCAATACTTCGAATTTATTGCGTGAGTAATTGCTGCTTGATTTTCTCCTTTTCAACCTGATAGTTTAGACCATGTTTTTTTTCTAAAGAATCCATCTTAAGGAGAAGTTTGTTAAGGAACTCTTGATGTTTTTCTGATTCAGGGTGGAAAGCTTTATGTGATAAGCCGTTTTGAATTTGCTCAATTTCAGAAAGTAAATTCAGGCATGGTTTAGACAAATAGCTTGCTTTGAATTTTTGCCAGATGTATTCAACTGCTTGTGCGCTAGGGTGTACTAAATCTTCAGTATAAAAGCGGTAATCTCGTAAATCATCTAGCAATAGCTCATAAGCCGGAAAGTAATGCATGTTGGGGTAGAGTTGATTAATTTTTTGAGTGGCTAAATGCAAAGTAGATTTGCTGATTTGGTTTTCTCTAAATCCATCTTTTAAATGCCTAACCGGACTTACGGTAAAAACGAATTTAAAGTCTTTTTTATACCATTTAGAAAGTTGGGCTTGCATTGCGTGGAATGCTTCAACAATGGTATCTACCTCAAGCAGCTCTTTGGTAAACTCACTAGCCGGAACTTTGTGGCAGTTGTTTACAATCTTATTATTCACTTTTCTTCGATAGACCCATGCTGTCCCTAAAGAAATAAAGATCACTTCGGCTTTTTTCAAAACTTCTTTCTGCCGTTCAAAAGCCGTTTGTAGCTTTTCTTTGGCAGCATTTTCAGAAAGAGAATCTAAATCAGAGTGAAAATCAAAATGAAAAAACCGGCTTTCTCTATGCTCTAAACTGTTTTTTATGGACTGTAATTCCGCTTCACTTAAACTTAATAATTTAAAAAGTGAGAGTGGGTTGTAGCTGATTCCGAAAGGATTAATGGTGCTTTTAAATTTTCGGTCACCTAATTTATTTCCGATGTTTTCAGCGAAACAAGAACCGCAAAACAAGAGGGCATGAAAATGATCTAAATTAAGATCAGAGGGTGAAGGCTGAAATTCAGTACGGAGTTTCATATCTTAGCATCAATTCAAAAGCGAAGTTAAGGTTCATGAAGCCAAAAAATCCTACTTACAGCAAGATTGATCAAAAGAAAGCACCAGATTGGAAGGTGAAGATGCATGAAGTCATCTTTGAAGCGGATACTCCCATGGGGAAACTCTTCGATGTGGTCTTGCTTTGGGCGATTGTGTTATCTGTAATTGCCGTGATGCTTGAAACAGTTGAGGGTTTTAGTGAAAGACACCATACTGTGATGGTAATGGCGGAGTGGACTTTTACCATATTGTTTACCATCGAGTATGTTCTGCGTTTAATTTCAGTGGGAAAGCCTTTAAAATATGCCACCAGTTTTATGGGGGTCATAGATTTGCTTTCTATTTTGCCTACCTATCTGAGCTTATTTGTGGCCGGTCCTCAATACTTAATGGTTATTCGGACCATTCGATTACTTCGCGTTTTTCGAGTCTTAAAGCTAGGAAGGTACGTATCTGAAGCACAGGTGTTAGTCAAGGCTTTGCGTGCCAGTTTTGCCAAAATCACGGTTTTTATTGGAGCCGTGGTTGTCTTGGTCTTGATTATGGGATCAGTGATGTATATTATTGAAGGTCCGGAAAACGGCTTTACCAGTATACCAACCAGTGTGTATTGGACCATCGTAACCATTACAACGGTAGGTTATGGAGATATTGCTCCGCAAACAGTATTAGGTCAATCTATTGCTTCTCTTGTGATGCTTTTGGGTTATGGAATAATTGCTGTGCCAACCGGAATTGTGACCTCTGAGCTCAGCCGTTCTTCTAGCAAAGATGGTGAAGGGGTGAGTCGTCAATCCTGCCCTCAATGTTCTAAAGAAGGTCACGATCCAAAAGCGAGCTATTGCAAGTATTGCGGGGCTTTACTTTGAGGCAATCAGCTGACCCTTTTCTTTAACCTGCAAACTGTCAAGCGAATTCATCCACCTATTCATTTCTTGCTCAAATCGAGCTTTGTGTTCAGCTTTTATGGGTTCTGCTGCCGGAAAATCTTCTTTTAGGTGATCCACTTGTCTGCCATTCTTCCAAAAACGGTAACAAACATGTGGCCCCGTGGCTAAACCGGTGCTACCCACATAGCCAATAATGTCTCCTTGTTTTACATGTTGGCCCACTTTTACATTTCGGCGGCTCATGTGTAAATACTGAGTGGTGTAGGCGCTATTGTGTTTTACTTTTACATAGCGGCCATTGCCGCCGGTATATGAAGCGGCAATCACTACTCCATCACCGGTGCTCATTATTGGAGTTCCGGTTGGTGCGGCATAATCGGTACCTAAATGAGCTTTCCACCTTTTTTGCACCGGATGAAACCTTCTTTTGGTATAGCGTGAAGAAAGACGACTAAACTTCAAAGGGGATTTTAGAAACGCCTTTCTCAAACTGTTTGCTTCTTCATCAAAATAATCGGCTTTGCCATCTTGCTCAAAATAAAAGCCTAAATAAGGTTCATCGAAATGCGAGAACTCAACCGCTAGAATTCTGCCGGTGCCAATGGCTTCTTCGTCCACATACTGTACTTCGTAAATCGCTTTAAACCAATCGCCCTTTTGAATGCGGTAAAAGTCAATTGACCAAGCAAATATGTCGGCAAGTTTTACTGCTAAAGCAGGACTACTATTTTGGTCTTGCAAAGTTTCATACAAAGAGGAATTGATGACCCCGGCCACACTTTTGGTTTTAACTCTTACTTCTTTTTGTCCTCGACGAATTTCAATGCTATCGCTCAGGTCGTAAACCACATAGTCGATGGCATTTGGCTGGTATACGAAATACTGCGCTTTTTGCAAACTGTCTTTGGAGGTGAAAATGCTGTATTTTTTACCCGCTGCTAGTCTTCTTACGTCAAAAACTTCGCGAGATTTTTTAGCCAATTTGTCGATGGTAACATAATCTATGTGGTGGGGCAAAAGCAGATTTGCCAGGAACTCATTAGGTTTAATGGT
Source organism: Vicingaceae bacterium (assembly GCA_040220135.1). Classification (GTDB taxonomy): domain Bacteria; phylum Bacteroidota; class Bacteroidia; order Flavobacteriales_E; family Vicingaceae; genus CAJXMH01. The sequence continues at coordinate 123,926 of JAVJTT010000009.1, read as the reverse complement.
CGCTTCAATCACATGAAAGGAATCTTTTTCTATGCCAAACTCAATCAGCGGCTCCGGTATTGGGGGCAAGGTGTCAGCTTGTATGCTCGTGCCATCGGGAATGGGTTCGTTCATGGAACGAAAAATGAATAAGCTCACACTTACGGCTAACAGTAAGCTTAAGCCCAAAACAATTTGATTTAATCTTTTTTTCACTTCAACTATTTCTTAAAAAATACATTTTCTTCTACCCAAGCTTTTCCCCATTCTTCCTTTTCTTCATTGGTCCATAATTCAGGATAGAAAATGCGTTTTTGAAATCGTGGAGGCAAATATTTTTGCCAGTTGGTTCCGCCTGTAGCAGCAATGTCTTTTGGGTCTTGTTGTAAATAGCGTGCAGCCGATTTATAATGAACCAAAGGCCAGTTGATGTTTACGTTCACATCAACAAAGCGAATTTCATCAATCAACTCTTGGTTCTCTTGATCTAATTTTGGAAGACTTTTGTACACAGCCCAAAGATTTTTATTCGCATACTCAAGGGCTAGCTCTTTAAACTGCTTCGAATACTTTTGCTCAAACTGTTTTAAGGTCAAAGTTTTCTTTCCGCTAGCTAATTCCGTGGCTCCTTTTTTCCAATAAATGAAATCATACATTTTTTCAATGTTAGCTTCATTTACCTCTAAGCTATAATAATCTTCACGATGGTCTTTGTCTACCAGGTTTCTAAAGTCAGTCGAACATATTTCGATCATGCGGTATTGGCCCGATTGAAAGCCACTAGCCGGTAAAAGAGACATTCGAAACTTTAGAAATTGCTCTTTTTCCATGCCTTGGATCATGATGTCGAAAGAAGCGGTAAGGGCTTTAAAGTAGTTGTTTATTCTGCGCACTCTGGTTTTTAGCCAATCGCCCTTGATTTCTTTTTTTTCTCCAATTTGTTTAAATTCATGCAAAGCCAACTTGAAATACAACTCTGTAATTTGGTGGTACATGATGAAGATTTCTTCATCAGGAAAAGCTGTTTTGGGGTTTTGCAGACTCAATAAAGTATCCAAATGAATGTAGTCCCAATAGGTTAAGAAGTCGGCGTAGATAAGTCCATCTAGGTAAGCACCAAGGTCTTGCCCCATGGCGGCATACTTTTCTTTCAGTAGTTGGATCTTATCTAAAATGTCTTCCCCTAGATCGTGCGGGATATTATTTGGATTGGCTGTTCCCATGAAAATGTTTTTGCAAAGTTACAAGAAAGCAAAAAAGGAAGCACCAAGCTTCCTTTAGTTTCCAACAATGTGGCTGTTAGGTATTATAAATTTTTCTAATCGATTTTAGCTACCGGATTGGCTACATTCTCATAGCCGGTCAGTTCCATTCGAATGGAACCCACCAGTACTTTGGCTTTGGCTAAAACCGGAATCCGGTTTTTGTCTTTGGTGATGTAGACGGTCAAGTCGTCGTCGTCAGCAAATATTCGACCTTCCTGTACCACCGGATGGAATTTCATGCATTTGAATTTTCCTTCTTTTATCTTGACTTTTTCATCGCCGACATAGCGAATTTTTAGCGGAAACAACTCTTCATCTACAAAGGCCGGAATTACAAATAAATCTCCTTTTTTTGCCTCTGCAAAATTTAAAGTTCTGGCAAAGTAAAATGCAGAGAGCATATCCTGAACCCCAAAAGGAACTTGATAAATTGAATCTTCTTCATTTTTCACATAACCTTGATCTTGAAAAAACTGATAGTCCTGATTAATGAGGTAGCCACCTTCATCAACTCTGCGGATAAACAACCAGGGGAAAAGTCCTTCTTTGTCCACGTATGATTCATAGCGATCTCTTACCTTAAAAAACCAGTCGAAACTGCTTACCGTTCTCCCCTCTCCAACAATATGCAATAGTTCTCTATCTTTTATGCTCTGCTTGGCTGCTTTAACTTCTATTTTTGCCACTCCTGCATTGATCCAACCGTAGGCAACTTTGTATTTTAAAACTTCGCCTACATTAAAAGCGGTGTTCTCTACTTTTCGATAAGTGAATTCGGTTTCCGTCTTTTCTTCTTTATGGTCTTGAGCGAAGGCAAATCCGTTTAGGCTGATCAAACTCAAAATAGCTAGGGCAAAAATTAATTTCTTCATGACTTTCTTTTGCACCAGATAGTTCAAAGTTTGTGCCATAAAGCTTGAGAGCTTGATTGTCATTGTTTTAACTTATTGATCAAGTCCCATAAAACTACGCCTACACTGACTGAAATATTGAGAGAATGTTTGGTGCCACTTTGAGGGATTTCAAGAACGCCATCCGAAAGGTTTACCACTTCTTGCTGCACTCCCTTTACTTCATGGCCGAAGACAAGGGCAATTTTCTTTTTAAGCTCAAGCGGGTTGAAATCTGGAAGTGAAATACTTCGTTCGGTTTGTTCAATTGACCAGATGCCATAGCCTTGTTTTTTTAAGCTTTTCAAAGCATTTTCCGTTTTGTCAAAGTATTTCCAACTGACCGATTCAGTAGCGCCCAAGGCGGTTTTGTTGATCTCACGATGGGGAGGTTGAGCCGTAATGCCGCACAAGTAGATGGCTTCTACCGAAAAGGCATCACTACTGCGAAAAACAGAGCCCACATTATTTAGGCTTCTGATGTTGTCGAGGACCACTACAATTGGGTTTTTAGGAACTTCTAGGTACTCCTCTAAGTCGGGTCTGCCTAATTCTTCATTCCTTAATTTTCGGTCCATGATTTGGCCATTTTTTGTGAAAAACTATTGATAAGTCAGGCTTTCAAAAATACTAAGCCCACTTGCATCTTATTACTTTTAGGCATTAAAATTAGGGGATTGAGTAAGACTAAAAAGAAGACCAAGAAAGCAGCTAAGGAAACACCTTTGATGAAGCAGTATTATCAGATCAAAGGCAAGTATCCTGATGCGCTTTTACTTTTTCGGGTAGGTGACTTTTATGAAACTTTTGGGGAGGATGCAGAACGAGCCGCCAAGGTTTTAGGCATTGTTTTAACCAAACGCCACAATGGCTCAGCCAATGAAGTGGCGCTTGCCGGCTTTCCACATCATGCACTGGATTCTTATTTGCCAAAATTGGTGAGAGCCGGACATCGAGTGGCGATTTGTGACCAATTAGAAGATCCTAAGAAAACCAAGAAGATTGTAAAGCGGGGAATCACCGAATTGGTGACCCCCGGTGTTTCTTACAATGATGAAGTTCTCAATAAAAACTTCAATAACTTTTTGGCAGCCCTCCATTTTGGAGCAAAGAATAGCATTGGCGTTTCATTTTTAGATGTTTCTACCGGTGAGTTTTTGGTGGCGGAAGGAGATCAGGAACACATCGATAAATTGCTGCAAAGTTTTAGACCTTCTGAAGTGCTTTTTCAAAAGCAAAAGAAGAAACAATTTGAAGAAGCTTTTGGCACAAGTTTTTTTACCTACATGCTAGAAGATTGGGTGTTTACTTCTGAATTTGGTGAAGAAACCCTGCTGAAACATTTTGAAACCAATTCTTTAAAAGGCTTCGGCGTGCATGAAATGGAGGAGGGCATTGTGGCTTCCGGAGCAGCTTTGCATTATTTGGCGGATACCCGTCATGATAAGCTCAAACACATATCAGCTTTAAGCCGGATAGAAGAAGAGCGCTACGTTTGGCTAGACCGTTTTACCATTCGAAACTTGGAGTTGATGTATTCGCCACATGAAGGGGCTACCACTTTAATGGATGTGATGGATGAAACCATTTCACCCATGGGAGGAAGGATGCTTCGGCGTTGGATTGCTCTGCCACTAAAAGATGTGAAGCCCATCCAAGAGCGTTTGTCTGCGGTTGAGTATCTTTTGAAGCAGCAAGCCTTAGCAGATGAGCTGAAACAACATATTTCACAAATTGGAGATTTGGAGCGCTTGATCTCGAAAGTTTCTACGGCTCGAATAAATCCCAGAGAATTGGTGCAGCTGAGGCAAGCTTTAGCCATGATACAGCCCATCAAAGAAGAATGTGCCAAAGCAAAGAACAACTCCTTAAAACGCATTGCAGAGCAGTTAAATCCGTGCCAATCCATACATGAAAAACTACAAGCTCAGCTTAAAGCTGAGCCACCTGTTTTAGTGCAAAAAGGCGGGGTGATCCAAGATGGGGTTAATGCCGAATTGGATGAATTGAGAGATCTCCAGCGATCGGGCAAAGACCGTTTGCTTCAAATGCAGCAAAGGGAAATCGAAAGCACCGGGATAACTTCCTTGAAGATCGCTTTTAATAATGTGTTTGGTTATTACATTGAAGTGCGAAACACGCACAAAGACAAAGTGCCATCAGATTGGATTCGCAAGCAAACTTTGGTCAATGCAGAACGATACATTACCGAAGAATTAAAAGATTACGAAGCGAAGATTTTGGGTGCGGAAGAGAAAATACTGAGTTTAGAAACAGAGCTCTACAACCAATTGGTTTTAGAAGTTTCTGAATACATTGCGCCTATACAGTTAAATGCGAGTTTGTTGGCCCGTCTTGATTGTTTTATTGCCTTTGGTACCATTGCGGAAGCGAGAAACTATACCAAACCGGAACTCAATGAAAGTTTGAGTATCGACATTAAAGCCGGTCGTCATCCGGTGATTGAACAACAACTGCCATTGGGAGAAGAATATGTAGCCAATGACATTTATCTAGACAATGAATCGCAGCAAGTAATGATGATTACCGGGCCAAATATGTCTGGTAAATCTGCCCTTTTACGGCAAACAGCACTCATTACCTTAATGGCGCAAGTAGGAAGTTTTGTGCCGGCGCGAAGTGCTAAAATTGGAGTGGTCGACAAAATATTTACACGCGTTGGTGCTTCTGATAACATCTCTTCCGGTGAGTCGACCTTTATGGTGGAGATGAACGAGACCGCTAGTATTTTAAACAACATTTCGGAGCGCAGTCTGATCTTGTTGGATGAGATCGGAAGAGGTACCAGCACCTATGATGGTATTTCCATTGCTTGGGCCATTGCGGAGTATTTGCATCAGAATAAACAGGCCAATCCCAAAACCTTATTTGCTACTCACTACCATGAGTTAAATGAAATGGCCAAAACCTTTAACCGGGTGAAAAACTTTAATGTTTCGGTTAAGGAGGTAAAGAAGAAGATCATTTTCATGCGAAAGCTAGTGCCGGGAGGCAGCAACCATAGTTTTGGTATCCATGTAGCAAAAATGGCCGGTATGCCAGCTACACTCATTCGTAGGGCGAATCAGATCTTGGAAGAGTTAGAGCAAAAGCACCAACAAACAAGTACTCAAGAAACCCTTACTGAAGCGCAAAGAAAAAGTGATTATCAACTGAGTTTTTTCCAATTAGATGATCCGGTTCTAGAGCAAATCAAGGAGGAACTAACTCGCATTGAGATTGATACCTTAACTCCGGTAGAGGCCTTAATGAAGCTGAATGAGATCAAGAAAATGGTAGGGGGAAAGCAGCAATAAAAAAAGACCATGATTTTTCAAATTGGGCTTTGTTGAAAATAAAAAAATGCTACTTTTGTAGCCCTCTTAAAGAGGAACGATCTTTATTGAGATTGAAAAATGCGAGAGTAGCCTGCCTAGTCGGCAGACAGGCTTACCGATCAAGATTCGTTTCAAGTATAGCTTGACTCATCTAAATCGGCCCAGGTAGCTTCGCATCAAAAAGCGAGAGTAGCTCAGCTGGTAGAGCACGACCTTGCCAAGGTCGGGGTCGCGGGTTCGAATCCCGTCTCCCGCTCAAAATCCTCCGGACGACGGAGGATTTTTTTTGGAATATTGTCCAATGCTCGAGTGGTGCCCGCCCGGATGAATCCGTTCGGACGGGGAATTGGTAGACACGTCCCGATTAAATCGGGATGGACATTGCGACCTTAGGGTTGCAACTTGAAAAGTTTGGAAGACCTTGGAAAAGGTAGAAAAATTCACTCTAATAGAAGAGTGTCAATGCCCGGGTGGTGGAATTGGTAGACACGCAGGACTTAAAATCCTGTGAACATTGCGTTCGTATGGGTTCAAGTCCCATCCCGGGTACTCTTTAAAGAGTAAGCCTCAGCGAGAAATCGCTGAGGCTTTTTGTTTTTATCATGTACTACACCTACATATTATATTCAGAAAAGCTAGATCGCTACTACATTGGTTATTCAGAAGATCCTGAAGGTCGATTGAGGGAAAGACACAATCAAGGAAAGGTAAAGTCGACAAAGCCGGGCATTCCATATCGATTGAAAGCAAAGAAAGAGTTTTTGAGCAAAGAAGCTGCAATTAAGGAAGAACGGAGGCTGAAAAAAGCCAAAAATAGAAAATACTTGCAGTGGTTAATAGAAGGGAATTGGTAGAGACGTAATGATTTAATCGGGATGGACATTGCGTCCGTGCCCCGATTAAATCGGGGCCTCGAGTACAAGCCTCAACTGAAAAGTTGGGGCTTTTTTATGAAATAAATTTAAAGAGACGTACAGGTATTGCGTCCGTTTGGGTTCCCCGCCCGACTGAATGGCTTCAGCCGTTCGGGCGGGAAGTCCCATCCCGGGTACTCTTTAAAGAGTAAGCCTCAGCGAGAAATCGCTGGGGCTTTTGTTTTTATCATGTACTACACCTACATATTATATTCAGAAAAGCTAGATCGCTACTACATTGGTTATTCAGAAGATCCTGAATGTCGATTGAGGGAAAGACACAATCAAGGAAAGGTAAAGTCGACAAAGCCGGGCATTCCATATCGATTGAAAGCAAAGAAAGAGTTTGTGAGCAAAGAAGCTGCGATTAAGGAAGAAAGTAGACTCAAGCGAGCTAAAAATAGAGAGTATTTGCAGTGGTTAATAGAAGGGAATTGGTAGAGACGTAATGATTTAATCGGGATGGACATTGCGTCCGTGCCCCGATTCAATCGGGGCCTCGAGTACAAAGCCTCGCTTTTAGCGGGGCTTTGTTGTTTAAAAATGTACTACACCTACATATTATATTCAGAAAAGATAGATCGTTACTACATCGGTTATTCAGAAGATCCTGAATGTCGATTGAGGGAAAGACACAATCAAGGAAAGGTAAAGTCGACAAAGCCGGGCATTCCATATCGATTGAAAGCAAAGAAAGAGTTTGTGAGCAAAGAAGCTGCGATTAAGGAAGAACGGAGGCTGAAAAAAGCCAAAAATAGAAAATACTTGCAGTGGTTAATAGAAGGTAATTGGTAGCTCAAAAAAAGCTTTCAGATTAAATCCAAGTTTGAATGGCAAAACTTTAGTTAGTAGTTTAACCTCAAACTCACCGTCGACCCCCAATTAGCGGCCTGACCCTTTTCTAAAAGCAAAGCTGCACCAGCTCCTACTTGCAGTGACTTATGCAGCATATAGGTAAGTTTAGAGCGAACAATTTCAGAATAGCGATCATCGGCAAAGTTTTTAGCAGCATATATAGAAGTTCCCAAACGATCATTAATTTGACGATTAACTGATGCAGAAATGAAACGGAGTTTTTCAAACATCTCTCGGTAAGAAGAAGTAAAGGAGAATTGCATTTTCTTGTTACTGATTCCTACATAATGTTGAAATCCACTTTGCTTTTCAGAACCATTAAAAAAATCATTTTGAATTTCACTATAAATAAGAGCAGAATTAAATAAGGTTCTTTTGATTTTTTTTACATAAAAAATTCTGGCTATTGTAACGGAAGAGAAAGCATTCAAACCGGCAAAAGATGTATCAAGTTTGTTAGCAATGTCAACAGTGATAGGGCTGTGTATGATCTGGAAGTTAGGTATGCGCTTAAATCGGCTGCCTACATCAAAAAAGAGTTTTTGAGATTGATTCACCAACTCTTTTTGCTCATAATTACGGTTAATAATAGTATAGTCGTTTTTTAGGTAAATCTTATGGTCAAAAAGTTTTAAATGAGTCCCTAAAGAATAAGATTGTAGGTTTCTTGTCAAAAAGTAAACCCCTTCCGATTGAAAATTAGAACCCACCTGATCATAGGATGCTTTTATTCCAAGAAAGTCAAAAGGTTCAACTTCAATTTTACCATAAACAGCTGTTTCTTTCATGAAGTTCTCATCCTCTTGCATTACATCGGCAAACTTTGATTTAGAACGATCAATTTCTAATTCATAAAAAAGGAATGAGGAGACCTCACCTTCCGTCTGAAAAGAAAGTATATAATTAGTAGTAGAGACCGGACTTAATTCAGGGTCAACTGCTAAGTCATGAAATTCAGTAACTCTAACTTCGGGTCTGAAATAATCAAACCTTCTATGTCTTACAAAAGCACTGCTGACTCTTATATTACTGTTTAGTTCATCCAAGTTATAGGATTGAAAACTATTAATGTGGGCTCTTAGTAATCCCACTTCTACATTTGAACTTAAAAGAAAAGATGTATTCAAACCTTTCATTTCTACATCCCGAATGGAATATTTGCCACCTTCTTCATAAAAATAACCCAATTGAAATTTTTCAAAACGAAGCAGCGTACTTAAACTCTTTTTTCCCATTCTTTGAAATAGCTTATTAGAAGAATATGCTGTATAATCAATGGATGTAGGATTATCAATTTGTTGCTTTCGAAGTTGTTCCTTATATCGGTTGGAAGCTTCAAAACGCTTAATAAGCTTATTGATTTTTTCAATCTTTGCTTGATTTTGATTAACTAAACTATCCTTGTATAAACTATCTTCTTTGCTAACAAGTGTAGTGGTGTCGAAGGCCTGATTCAAGGGAATAGTATCTTTAATTTCAGACTTTTGTAATCTGCCGACTTCCTTCTTGAATAATGAATCAACCTCAATGTTTTGATCAGGATATTGAAGTAAAATTCTTTTATAAGACTTAAGCTTTTCAATGGAAGCTTCATTAGAGCTTAGGTCATGGTCTATTTCGTCAATAGAATATTGTTTCAGTTTTTCATCTTTTAAAAGCTTTTGTCTTAAGCTTCTACGGTAAGCATTCACATCAAACTCGAAAGAAAAGAAGTTTCTAAAATTAGGGTCAACCACATTACTGGTGTTATGGTGAGCATTGATTCGAAAAGGAAGTCCAAGTAAGTTAATAGTGTTGGAAGCCCTAATTAAGGTGCTTGGATATTGTAAACCTGACGCATGTTGAGGAGATCGACTAAAGTTGTTATTCTCAATATAGAAATTACCATTTATGTCAATAGCTTTTTGATTAATGGCTAAACTTCTAGGAGATTCTTGAGCAGAATCTAGTTTTTCACCAAAAAGCCCCTTGGTGTAGTAAAGATTATGTTGAGAAATAGTTTTGTTTTTTTCTTTAATCAGAATTGATAATTTTCTTGTAGCAAATGGATGAGCAGAAATAACATCCCTTGCAAATAATGTAGTATCATGGGTTATTGAAAATTGAAACTTTTCATCAACAATACTATCAATCGAAGTGCTTAGGTTAATATACACTCGTCTTTTTCCGTTTCCACTATATTTAAACTGTAAAGTTGTATCGGAGTAATTAAGGACCGGTTTTGGTCGTTCTGATTTAGTAATTAAAAGTTTAGAGGTAGCAACTAAATTTTGTTTAGGGTGGGCGTAAAGTTTAATGGTAAGAAAGGCAGAAGAATCTAAATCTTGTAAGAAATCAATAGGTAAGGCAAACTGTTTTTGAAGACTAAATATCCCTTTATTTACCAACACTGAATCTAAAATAAAAAGTTGCTGTTTGGAAGATGAAATTTCAATGTTTCCAAGAAAAGCTTGATTGAAGTTAGTTCCTTTTAATTGAAAACTGATAGATGTATCGGAACTCCATGTATAATGGCTGCTAAGTTGTAGTTTATTATGACCTATTGCTACAAATGCAAAGAATAAAGAAAATAAAAGTGTTGTCGTTTTCAAAGCCGAGAATAAAGTTCAAACATAGGGATAAAATAAAATTTGCAAAGATTAAAATTTAACAAAAATTTGCATTGGTTAGTATTTTTTATACTTTAGTACTCAGATTATTAATGAAAACGACAGAATATGCTATCAAAACTTAGCCGACTCAATCTTTTATTATCTTTCTTTACACTTAGCATTTGCAATGTAAATGCACAAGATGTTCAGTTGTTACTCGATCCCGTAAGTACAGTTCAAAAGCACTCTATTTTTAGTTTGTCACTTGTCAATCAAAGTAATTTTTCCGGCCAGGTTGCATTGACAGCAACCCTCCAAAGCAGAGGTGGAAAACCACTTTTAAAGCAGGAAGCCTTAGTCGAAGTGAGAGCCAATGAAATGACTTCCGTTAGAGGATCAGAAGTACAGCCACAGACCCTTTACATTGATCCTGAATTTGAGGCTTTGTTTAATCAAAGTATAGGGTTTCCACCATTAAATTATGCTTTATGTGTTGAAGCTAATTATATAGGAGATCGTAGAGGAGTAGCCAAAGAATGTATAGAGTATCGAGTATCTGACTTTATAAACTTAATTCCTATTTATCCAACAGAAGGTGCTAAACTATATGAACAGCGACCACTTTTTACATGGATGGATGCTAGTCCCCAAAGCGGATATACTTATGACTTTAAACTAGTGCAGTTAGAAATTGGTCAAAACCCAAATGGAGCTTTAAGAAGGAACTTGCCAGTTGTTTTTAATACTAATGTTCAAGGCAATCAATTAATGTATCCGGCCGATGCAGCTCGACTACAAAATAATCAAAAATATGCATGGAACGTCACCCTGAACTACCAAGGAGAAAAAGTTGCTACTTCAGATAGTTGGGAGTTTAGCTACCAAGAGGAAGATAGTTTAATTGAAGTGCCTCAAAATCTCTCTTATGTCGACATTACAAAAACCAAGTCAGGAACAGAGCTTTATGCAGTTGGGAAGTTTAAATTCAAATACTCTTCTAATGTCAATACAGTTCTTAAAGCCAAGCTTTATGATTTGAATAAGAAAGAGAAGCAAGAAAAAGAGTTAGAAGTGAATTCTTTTAAGGTTAATACAGGATTAAACAAATTCGATTTGGACTTAAAAGATCAAGCTTACTTGAGACATTTAAAAGACTATCAATTGATCATTACCGATGAGAAAAGCAAGAAAATTTATTCACTACAAATTAAGTATGTGAACCCTGACTATGTCAAATAGTCAAAAGCACAGAATACATTTAATAAAAGAAAACTATACTCTTTATGAGAAGTCATTTACAACTCAAAGCGTGGATACTATTAATCATTTTTTTAGGAGAAATTTTTTCACCTACACATTTACTCTATGCGGGCAGTGGACCTTCGCAACCTGAGATGGGCAGTTTTACACCTTCAAGTTCACTTGAAATGGTTGATCCTTTTACAGGAGATTTTAATTACAATATTCCATTACTTGATGTAGAAGGGTATCCAGTAAATCTAGCTTACTCAAGCGGTGTAACCATGAATCAAGAAGCTAGTTGGGTTGGCTTAGGTTGGAATTTAAATGTCGGCGCTGTTACAAGATCTGTTAGGGGCTTACCCGACGACTTTAAAGGGGAAAAAATAGAGACGAAAACTTCTATAAAACCAATGAAACAGTTCAAAATAGGTGGCGGTATTGTAGCAGAAATATTTGGAAAAGGAAGAGCAGAACAAGGATTAACATTTGTCCATAATAATTACAAAGGCTTTGGACTTGAATATAGTAATTCGGTATCAGCTGGAATAGGTCAGTTTGTTCAACCAACAATTGGATATACTGCTAGTTCATTGGAGGGATTATCTGTAAATACCAGTTTAGGTATCTCAGTTCCTGGATTACAATCAAAATTAGGGGGATTTAATTTTGGTGGTAGTTTGGGCACTGGATACAATGTTAGAACAGGGCAGAGTCTACTTAGTTTTGGTACAACAGCAGGATATTCATTGCAAAATAAAATAAACGTAAAACAAAGCACCAACTTGCTCTCAAACTCAACTTCATTACTTCCAATTGGAATGCATACATATACACCTTATCCATCTTTGAAAATGTCCAATTTTTCGGCTGATTTCTCTGGTGCATTAGGAACTTCAGTTTATGGGGTTTATGTAGGCACTAGGATTACTGGTTCAGTAACAATCCAATCATTACAAGACGAGTTAAAAGAAACAGAGGCTTTTGGTTATTTAAATGTAGAGTCTGCCCCAACAAATGCCTTATTAGACTATAATCGAGAAGGAGATATTACTCTAAATAAATCAATCGAGTTTTTACCGCCTGTTAATTTTACATATGATGTGTTTTCAGCAAGTGGAGAAGGGGTTTCGGGAATGTTTCGACCATTTAGGGATGATGTAGGAACCCTTTCTGCACCAACTTACTCCATAAATAATAATTCTAATAATTCATTAGGTGGTGAATTAGGTTTTGGTTTGTATTTTCATGGAGGGTTAGTTTATAATGGAATTTTTACAAAGTATGATTTCGGTAGCTGGAACGACAATCATAATGGGTCTAGAAACCTTGGTTTTGCTCAAAGTACTACATTTGGTGCTCAAGAAAAATATTACTTCAAATCTGCCGGTGATAAGTCTGTTTCTGATTTAGAATCATTTAATCAGGCAGGAGGCTTTGAAGCTTGTGCATTTGGTTTGAATGGAAGTTCGCTATCTTCTGGAATAGTTTCAAAAAGTGGGTCAAGTTATAACTTAAAAGCAAAAAATTCAAAGGTTAGAAATCCACGTTCAAAAGTATTTAACGTTTTGCTGGCCAGTGAGGCATCAAATTTTGCTTTGGAACCCATTACCTCTTCTAGTGGTGCATTTTATGAAGGGAGTTATGATGAGGAGGAATTATCTAGAGAAGGTGAAATACGAAAATCGCATCATATTTCAGAAATTACACAAATCAACCCCAATGGGGAAAGATTTGTCTACGGAATTCCCGTTTACAATAATTTTAAGAAAGAAGTTAACTACAATACCAATGGAATACCAGATGAATTGAACAGAGTTGATGACTATTCAAACTGTGACACAGATAATGCGGTTGGGATAGATCATTATTTTTCTTCAACTAAAACTCCCTCATATGCACATAGTTACCTACTCACCTCGAAGTTATCACCGGATTATCAGGATATAACTGGAGATGGTGTAACACCCGATGATATCGGTAATGCTTATAAATTTAATTACCACAGAACAACCTCGTCTTATCGTTGGAGAACCCCCTATGAAGGGAATACTTACAGCCAAGGGTATTTGTCAAACGATCAAGACGAAAAAGGAAGCTATACTTATGGTGAAAAAGAGCTATGGTACTTACACACAATTCAAAGTAAGAACCAAGTGGCCGAATTTTACACTTCAGAAAGAGAAGATGCTCTTGGAGTTAAAGACGAAACAAATGGTGGAGTTAGTCTCAGTACAGATTTGTCACAGAGAGTTCATCAATTAGATTCAATATTATTGTTTGATAAACTTGATCGTTTAAAGAATAAATCTAAAGCAACGCCTATAAAAAAAGTAAGATTTTATTACGATTCATCGCTTTGCTTGGGGGTTGAAAATTCGTTAAATGAAGATGGAGGAAAATTAACACTCAAGAAAGTTGAGATTTCTTACGGGAAAGCAAATGTTGGTAAAGAAAGTCCATATCTTTTTACTTACTCTTCTATTAATCCAAACTATAATCCAACCCAAGTGGATCGTTGGGGGAATTACAAAGCCAATCAAAATAATCCCTCGTCCATGTCTAATTCGGATTTTCCTTATGTAAATCAAAACAATGATGATTTACAAGATGATTGGGCTAGTGCTTGGAGTTTGGTCAAAATTAAGACACCTAATGGAGGAACCATAAATGTTGAATACGAGTCAGATGACTATGGGTATGTCCAAAATAAACGAGCCATGGAAATGGTTCCTATTTTAGGAGCAGGTGATGATGATTATTTTGATCCAAGTAACCCCTCTACTAGTTTATATGGAAAGGAGTATCTATTTTTTGAACGTCCTAACAACGTAAAAACTGATTTAAATAAATCTCAATTGAAAAACATATTCTTTGGAAATGGAGGCGAATTACAAAATATGTATTTCCGTTTTTTATTAAACATACATGATAAAACAGAATATGTAAGTGGATACACTTCTGGAATAGATATAGGCTATGCAGACTTAGAGGGTGTCGAAAACGATCACGATTACTTGTATTTAAAAATACCTCAAGACAATCCAAACGCCATTACAAAAACAGCATGGATGTTTTTCCGTCACGAACTCTTTAATGTTCTGTACCAACAACCAAACATTAAGAATACCGGACTTCAATCAATTGTAATGGGAATTCGAGCAAACATTAATGATATTAAACAAATGTTTGTAGGAGTTGAAAACCACCTAAAAAGTCAGAATATCGCAAGAGTGTTTACCCCTTCTAAGTCTTTTGTTAGACTTTATACACCAGATTATAATAAAATTGGGGGTGGTTCTCGAGTAAAACGAATTTACCAAGATGACAATTGGCGGACACTTAGTAATGAAGGTGAAAATTCAACTTATGGTTATGAATATGTTTATAAAACTAACAATGAAAATGGCATAGAAATTAGCAGTGGAGTTGCTACTTACGAGCCTTTAATAGGTAATGATGAGAATCCATTTAAAGAACCAAATTACTTTACGGTTAGTCAAGCACAAGGCCATATTCCAGCCATTGAAGCGTATCAAGAAACTCCTTTCGGAGAAAGTTTTTTTCCTTCGGCTTCCATTGGTTACAGTGAAGTTACCGTAAAGAACTTGCATTTTAATAAAGGAAAAACTTCAAAGTCTGTAGATGAGTACAAGTATCATACGGCAAAAGATTTCCCTGTAATTGTAGATCACACCACTATCCAGAAATCAATCAATACCCCCGGTAATACGAGGTTTACTTTTCCTGCCATAAACTATAGCACAAAGTCCTCTTTAGTTGCTTCGCAAGGATATTCAATTATTTTAAATGACATGCATGGTAAACTATATTCTAAAAAGAATTTCTTGTTGCTGGAAAATGGGGATATCAGTTTAATTAAGAAGTTAAACAACGGAATTAAATACAATTATCAGTATGATTTAACCTCTAAAGGGAAAAGATTGAATAATAATGTATCAGTCTTAAATCAAAATAAGGTACTTGAAGAAAGAGCAATTGGTTTAGAATATGATTTGGCTATAGAAAACAGAAAAACAGTTGAAGAGAATATCACACTTAGTGCTAATGCTAATGCTGATATTTTTCCTATTCCAGCATTTATTCCAATACCCCTTTTATATGCTAGTGCAGGTTATAAAAGATTGTCTGACGAAAAGGTGTCTAAATATCAAGTTTTAACTAAAGTTATTCAACAATACGGTTTATTAGAGTCAGTTGAACAATTTACTGATCAATACAAACAAACCATTTACAATAAAGTATACGATGGGGTAAGTGGTAAAGTAATATTAACTGAAACGGAAGATGAACATTTAAAGAACGAATTCCAGCTAGACTTGCCTGCATATATGGTACAAGGGCAAGAGTTAATGGGGCCTGCCTATCAAACGATAGGCCTCCGCACTCCAATACAAAAAATCGCGGTTGATAGTGCTTGTAATCCTGATGCTTCTGCCTTTTTACCGGCAGAACCTTGGGCCATTAAAAATGGAGATGAAGTAATTGTGTATGACAAGAATAACAACCAACAACGAGCTTGGGTGCTCTTGGATAAAGACTCAAAGTATAACAAAGCAGTTTCTACCTGTAACCCTAGCCCAACCCCTTTTTATCCAAAATATAGAAGGTTGCTAACCACTTTTGCTAGACAGACTTCAGATAAAAACCCTTATTATGACTCTATTTTACCGTTTGAACCTAACCGGTTTAAAAGACATTATGGGCAAATAATGGAAGATGTTAAAGTGTACCATTTAAAAGATACCACATGGGCTAAAAAGTATGACAGTTTATGTCAATACTCTTCTTTAGTATCATTAAATAGTTGCAATATAGCATCACCAAGTAGTATCGGCCATGTTGGTGGAGGCCCAACCACAATAAATCATATTTACCATAATTACGATTGTGATAGTAATGATGTGTTCTACAATATTTTTGATTCACAGTTTTTAATCATAAATGATAAAGACGACCTTTCTAGGCACTTTACAATAGGGGACTCAACTGACTTATTCGCCTTGTTTGAAAAGGGCGATACTTTAAATGCATCAATTGAGTATTTAGAAGCAGATCTTTCTCTAAAAACAGAATATGCTGCTGTGCGAGTAGATAGTCACTCAAATGTTTATCCAAGGGGAGTACCTTCTGGCAATTTAGCTATCCAATATAGTCCTTATAAAGTATCCAATAATAGTTGTGCAACTTATAGATATCCTTCAAACTTATTTGAACCTAGAGAAACTAACGAATTAGAATACTATGATGTTGCAAGTTGGTCAGCTATTGAAAATGGGGAGTTAAAAACATCTTATGATACAGTTGGTAGCTCGCGTCATGTTTTCGACGGGGATACAATAGGGCCTTATATATCTCAACGAAAAGAAAGCAGAACCTCATTAAGAATTGAAGATAAAGAAAGTTTTCATCCTTATTTGTCAAAAAAACATCAATTGTATTTGGTGGAGTATATCACCAGAAATATGCAAACCGGAGATTCTACCCGCCGTTACTTTATTGAAAATGGAAGAGGGTATGAAACTGTACCCTGGAAGAAAAGTGTTTTAAGCAATTATTGTAAGAAAGAAGATTCATTATGGGAGGCTCGTATCCCAATTGTGCCACCTGAAAATATACCCTGTGAAGACCTCTTTCGTTTAGTTGATAGAAGTGGTAATAGATTAAATGTAACAGATGTCAGATCAATTAAATTAATTCGACCGGCAGCTAGAAATCAATTGCTTGCAACAACGGGAAGCATTAAGTCAAATGAAGATCCTCTAAAATTAAATACATCAGAAACAAGTCAAAACAATTTATTTCTTGGGGTTGATACTAGTGTTTCTATATTGGAAGCAAAAGCACAACAATATAAAGATGATCGGAATCAAGTTCAGTATTTTCCATTATCCCAAAATCCTTTTGTAAATGGAAGTAAAGGAAATTACATGCCCGATAGTGTTTTTGCCTTTAAAGGAGTGAGAAGTCAGTCAAGCACTGTTAAATTAGCTGAAGACGGTTATTTTGAGGAATTACCTGAATTGTGGGCTGATCTTTCATGTTACAAAGGCATTTTTCCACCGGACTTTGATTATGGAGGCAGTGCTTCCGGTTGGCGGTTTAAAGGTAGTCCTAGCTTGGTGGATCAAAATGGCTTTTCAGTTGAAAATATTTCTCCCTTGGGAATCTATTCAACCTCAAAACGAGACCATAGAGGGCACCTTGTTGTAAATGCTAGCAATGCAAAGTATCAAAACTTAGCCTTTGATGACTTTGAGGCCTACTATACCTTTGGGACGCAAAGAACGGATCAAATAGAAGAGTTTAGGTTTTATAATTCTGGGCAATCTACCACAGATACCTTGCTTAACGAAGGTTCACAACACTATGAAATATCTGATTTTTCTAATGATCATATTATTAATGGAATTAGTCACTCCGGTAATAAATCACTATTTGTAAATCGAGAAGATGATGACGATGATTCAAATTTAGAAATCGTTTACAAAATAGACCCTAAGAACTACTTGGAGCAAAGCTATTTATGGGAAGTTACAACCCCAGAATGGGATACTTTAATAGCAGATGAAAGTAGCTTAAGGAATGATCACTTTAATTCGTTTACTGAGGGCTTAAAAAGTAGCACTCTGAATCAATTAAACAGCATCTATGGAGATGCTAATTATGCTTCATCCATAAGTTTTGATTTATCTTCAGGAGACTCATTAGCTGGATTTAAACCTCAAAGCGGAAAATATTTGCTTAGCATTTGGGTAAAAGAGCTAGTTAAAAGTGGTGTGCCTTATCAAGGGCAATCTCCAAGTGTGGTGGTAACCAACAACGGACAAATTGATACTTTAAATGCTTCAGGGGCAATTATTGATGGTTGGCAAAAAATTGAAGGTGAATTTGTTTACTCATCGACTTCGGATCTTGAAATAACTTTGTATGGTGGAGAGTGGGGGGCTTTTTACGATGACTTTAGATTTCAGCCTTTTAATGCCATTGTAAATACTTACGTATACGATCATAAATTAAATAAACTAGCAGCTAAATTGGATGAGAATAATTATGCAACCTTTTTTGAATACGATGCCGGTGGCATACCAGCTCAAGTAAAAAGAGAAACCGATCAGGGAATTTTTACAATTCGAGAAAGTCGACAATCATTTAGTAAAAACTCCCAATAAAACATCAATCTTATAGAGCTTAACGGTATGAAACAATTCGGCCTTCTTTTTATTTTATTTTATTCGATATCCACTTTTAGTCAAGATGCAAACTACATTTTGCCAAGGTCAGATTATGGAGACTTTGATAACATTGCTAGTTTACTTCACCAAGCCGATAGCATTAATGAAGATTCTATTCATTTAAAGGTTTATGCGATAAATACATCTACTCAATCAACCTCATTTATAGATTTAAGTTATAATGTGAATGTGAAGTTATTTTCACAAAAGAAAAATGTCCATTTACAAGTTTTAAAAAAACATTTAAAAATAGCAACGAGAATTCGCTTGATTGGTGAGATTGACGGAGTATTAGACACATTAAATAGGGCAGATACATTGGTCATCTCTCCTACTCATGATATGAGTTCCTTAACCTATCAGCTTGGTAGTGCATTTCCATTCCCATACCATTTTAATAGCCTAGAAACTGTAGAAGTCGCCATCGCTGAGAGTGCCTTTGATGAAGTATTAAGTGCTGAAAGTTTAAATGATGTTTTGCTAGAAATTAGTGTACTTAGGGCTAGGTATTTTTGGACGGATAGTTTAGTCGTTAATCCTCAGATTATTAAACAAGATGGAGGTGCAGAAAATGAGTTAAGACAGAATGAAGCTTTGATAAAATGGGATAAGGTATTGCAACCTGTCAATTATGAAATAGAGTTACTCTTTATTCCTCATTCCAACCCTTCCTCAATAAGCAATGTAGAATATGATTTTTCTAAGAATGCAAGACGTTATCATACAGATCTAGCATACTTTCCGGTAAGCCTGTTCTATCCTAATGGATTTTTAATATGTAGAGCTAGAGCAAATAAACCGAAATTAACGAAAGACTCTTTATTCCTTTCAGGAAATGTAAATTTAGGGTCTTGGAGTTTGGCTGACTCTGGAAGTGTTAATGTAGCTAGCAATAATGTTCTCACAATTGAAAATACTGGGCAAGGAAATAGTTTAACTGATTTAAATTGGCAGTATAAAGCAAATCGGGCCGAGAAAGGGAAAGGAGTTGAACAGATAAGTTATTTTGATGGGACGAATAGATTGCGTCAAAACAATCAAGTTTATTTTAACTACGATTCAACAACCTCAATTAATGCTCAAGAAAGTTTCAACTTTAAATCTTTTGTTATTAGTCAAGAGGCATATTATGATCATAATGGGATAGAGGTGTTAAGTGTTTTGCCATCTCCAATTCCTCAAGCTACTGACATTTCCTTTCAAAGAGGACTTAACATCCAAGGAACATCGAAGCTTAAAAAGACAAGCTATGATAGCTTAAATTATGAAACAACGTTTGTACTAAACAAGGATAGTATTGGAGCAGCAAATTATTATTCAGCAGAAAACCCTGCCTTAGACATTGATAGTTCTTCAAGCTTTATTCCAGATGCAAACGGATTGCCTTTTTCAAAAAGCAACTTTATGGCAGATGGGTCAAACAGACTTGAAAGTAAGACCCAACCTGGTTTGGACAAAGCATTTAATACTTCAAAAGGAACACGATTTGCTTATTCAAGGGCGAACCGTCAAGAGCTAGAGGCCTTATTTGGCACCAATGTAGGGAAAGAAGAATTTTACAAGAAAGAGTTTTCTATTGATCCGAATGGAGTTATGACCATCTCGTATAAAGATCAAAGTGATAGAACAATTGCTTCGGCTATAAGCGGAACTCCCGAAGGTAGATCAGATATGGTTCCATTACCTTTCTCTAATAGACAAATAAAATTAGATTTGATTTCAAGCGGGGCTGATGAGTATATTGAATCGGAGAACTCTTATGAAATGTCGTATTCTATGTTTGTTCCTGAAGGAGCAACTTATCAGTTTTATTATGGATTTGACAGCAGTCCTTTTCAAAATTGTTCAAATAGCACTATTTGCTATGATTGTAGCTATCGCTACGACTTACAAATTATTGATAGTAAAAACAAGCTAATTTTTCAATCTCTTGACACTGTTGATTTTAGTACAGACTGTGAATCTGGAATTGGCAGCTATTACCTAAAAGAGATTGATAGCTTGGAGTCAAATTATTCAGCTTCACTTAACGAGGATACTTTGTCTATTGATTTAGCGGCACAAACAGGATATACCATTTTAAAGAAATTAAGTTTAATCACCGATTCAATGACAGTTGATGCCGAAAACTTCTTTCAATCTGGTGAATGTGGTCAATTAGATTATGAGTACTTTGAGTTGAAAGAGTTAGATAAAATGGATTACCAAGGCTGTGAAAAGAGCTACAGTTATCTAAAAAACTCATATTGTGACCGAATTCTTGAAGATTTAAAGATTGACTTCCATTTAGGATTAGGAGATTCCGCAGGTGTATTTGTAAAGTTGCTAGAAAATAAAACCCTTGGAGACCTTATTTACTTGGATAACACGCTCCTTAATTCTATAAAAAATGCATTGGCGAACACCTTTTCTTGTCAATGGTTTCAAGAAAGTGGTTGCTTTGGTGATGATTTAGCATTTTATGAGTATATCAAACAAGAATTAAAAGAGTCGTTGAAGAATCCCAATTACTCTGTTTCTACGCCACTTAGTACGCCGGATATTGCAAATAGGTTAGCTGATAAATTGGTCGTACTTCATCCTAACTATTGTCAATATCAAATCTGTTTACAGAAATATGAAACTGATTCTCATTTTGATCAAATTTTAGAGAGAAGCAACAATTTGGAAGAATTTGTTGATATGGGAATTAACATGGGTGTAATTTCAGACAGTATTGATTTTGAGTGGAATTTAAATGACTCTTCATACACAGGATATAGAACAAGAAATGGGGTAGTGGATACCTTAAAAAATGAAGCGATTCTATATCCTTTTGATCCGGTATTAAAATTTGCTTCAGGTGGTGAATTGGATTCTCTTGAACACTATGCATCCTGTTCTCCAACTAGTAAAGATGGAGTGGCATATTATTCAACTTTTGTGTTTAATGAATTTGTGAGAAATTGTGAGCCAAAATTAGATTCCTTTAATCGAAAGGATTGGTACAGAGTGTATTATGAAAATTTGATGAAGGGCTGTGAGGATCCTAGCATTATAGATACTTCATTGTATTATATCGTAAAACAAATATCCGGTCTGAATCCTCAACCAGCTGCAGAAGACACTACTTTAGACTTTAAATGGAGTCTTTTTAAAAATCTATACCAAGAAGTAAGAAAGAAAGTTACGGAAGACATGATGGCCTCACTTATTTGTGTAAATCCAAAATCCTATGTGATTGACCCTGATTGCACAGTTCAACCTAGGGATACAACAGTAGATTGTTTAATACCAGAAGAAATTCCAGAACATTGTGATGGTTGTCTACCCATCAATTTAGCCTGTTCGACAGATATTATTGAAAGGTATTGGAGTACTTCTCATGCTAGATTTAGACCATTTATTGAGGAGTTTGAAGATACTTTGGACCAGATGGCTTCCAATTATCAAGGTGACTCCAATAAGGTTCATCAGATAGGAGGTAAAAGAGTCTATCAATTACTTAAATACAATAGCTGTTTGTCTATAGATTCTACTCTATTCGTAGACACTTTCAATGTTGACTCATTTGTTTGTCAATCTTATAGTTATTTAAACAATTCAAGTACTTTTTCAGGAGCGTTCAATAATTGTGATTTAGACACAATTAATTTGGCTTCAATCCTAATTGATCTATTACCCTACAAAAAAGATTCAGCCCTTTATTATCAAGTTGATTACTACAGCTGTGCAGATCAATTTAAAGATAGCTATACCTTTAGTGAAATTGATAGTGTTCATCAATTAATAGTATCAGAAGGGGTTTCTGTTCCGGTTATTGATTCCGTAGCAGAGATTGATATTTTTAATGCTCCACAAAAAAGATATGCGTTTAGAATGAATGCAAAGCTTGGCTTGAATTTAGGCTTTAGAGACTATTTTAATTTTTATGTTGATAATACCTTAAATAATGCCTCTACACCATTTGGTAATACTGCTTTATCAAGTTTTTCCAATTTTGAAAGTCAATTAGTAGAAGTATTAAAACTCAATCCAGAAAACTTAAACTATTATAATGAAACTACGGATAGTATTGCTCAGTATTTAAATTTTCATTTGGATACAAGTGGTTATGACACATTAGAGTATGGAATTGATTTTATAGGTTTAGGAGAGCAGAGCCTAGATAATAAGCAATATGATATGTACTATTATCAAGCGAGTTCGAATTGGAATTCTAATCTGAAAGATACTTTGCAAAACATTTATGATGCTGTTATGCCTTTTCTCTATACCAATGGTTTTATAGGTGACTTCACGACTCAATATGGCTTACAAGTAGTTCATGAACATCTTGATATTACTAGTCTTAACACCGTAGAAATAGAACGAGCAGCTATAAACCCCAGTGGTAAAGTTTGGGTAAGATTGGTGAATAGTTCTGATACTTCCTATTATGATGATTATTACTTTTATTACACACCCTTTAATTACTATTATGATTATAATGATGTGGGCATATTTGCTAGCATTAAACCAATATTTCATGCTGAAGAGTTTAAGTATGTTAGCTTAGGGTTTTCACATTTAGGTCGAAAACACGAAATGTTGGCAAGTAGAAAAAGTGGTTTTGGAAATGCAACTCGATTAGGGAAAGTGGTACTTGGAAAAAACCTTGGTAAATCAGAGCTTCCCGAACAAGAGACATGCGTAGATTTAGCCTATGAGCAAGCCGTTATAAATGCTGAATACAAGTACAATAATTACGTCTCTGACATGAAGGAGCAATTTCAGCTTGATATGAGAAATTACTGCTCAAATAGAATTACGAATAATCCAGCCTTGGAAAATAGACGTTTAAATATGTCTTATGCATCAGGTGAAAGGCATTTTACGCTTTATTATTACGACCAAGCAGGAAATCTGGTACAAACTGTTCCTCCCGGGGGAGTTGAGTTAATAGACTCAATACCTGAAAGCGAAATTGATGATTACAGAGAAGGGATAAGTTCAAACGAGGTACTTCCTCAGCATGGAAAAGCTACCGTCTACAAGTACAACTCCGAAAATCAAATTATTAGGCAAAACACACCCAATGGAGGTGTAGTAGAGTTTTGGTATGATGATGAAGGAAGACTTGTTTTAAGTCAAAATGAAGAACAAGCTATGACACATAAGTATAGCTATACGCTGCACGATAGCTTAAGTCGAGTTTTTGAAAGTGGGGAAGTTGTCTTAACCAACTTTGCCCGCTTAAATTGGGGAGAAATTCAGTCTAACATCATCTTAGAGTTGATCGATTCAATGCCAATTTCAATTAATGAATTCGTGCTCTTAAAGAATAGAAATTACGTAAGTAGAACATTGTATGACACTGCTTTACTTGATGTTGCCAATTATGAGTTTAAGCAAGAGAACTTGCGTTCTCGGGTAGCTACTCAAGCTTACTACCATCATTTGGATACAAACTCATTACTTACCAATTGGGAGTATGCTACTCACTTTTCGTATGATGTTATGGGCAATGTAAAATCAGTGCTTAACGATTACTTTCAAAATGGCACCATTACCAACCAAGGTCATAGGTTTAAACGAATTGATTATGACTATGATCAAATAAGTGGCAATGTATTACAAGTTAATTTTCAGCATGGAAAAAATGATGCGCTTTACCATAAGTATGAATACGACTCACAAAATAGAATTACAAAAGTAGAAACTAGTAAAGACGGGATTATTTGGGATGAAGATGCTGAATATACTTACTACCTTCATGGGCCATTAGCAAGACAAGAAATTGGAACACACAAAATACAGGGAGTAGACTATGCCTACACGCTAGAAGGATATTTAAAAAGTGTAAACAGTGGTCATCATGAAACCGATATGGGAAATGATGCCACCAAAGATAACATCTTTGCAAGTGATGCTTTTGGATATTCTTTATATTACAATCAGAATGACTATGACCCAATTGCTGGGGCATCTGCAGATTTAAACTTAAACTTTTATAGCAGTCAACAATCTGATTTATACAATGGAAACATTGGTGCCATCTCAAAGCATATTGGAGATTCAACATTCGGAAAAAAGTACACCTACGATCAGCTTAGTAGATTGGTAGAAAGTCAAGAAAAGAAATTGGATGTAGGAAGTCGACAATGGGATTCAGTAATGATTGCACAGTCTAATACTACATTTTACGATTATGATAAAAATGGGAACTTAATTCAACTGGATAGAGTTGATGGTGAGTCTAAGTCTCATATGGATATACTAACCTACAACTATATAAACGGAACTGATAAGCTTAATTTTGTAGAGGATAAAGTTGGCAGTAAATTATATGGGAATGATATCGATCAGCAAGTAACAAATAATTATGTGTATGATAAAGTTGGAAACCTAATAGCTGACTCATCTGAAGGAATTTATTCCATAGATTGGTATCCTAATGGGAAAGTAAAAAGCATTTTAAGAGATTATCCTAGTCGTGAAAAAAGCAATTTATTCTTTGACTATGATGCTATGGGCAACCGGGTAAAGAAAATAGTGAGTTTTGAAGAAGGTAACCGAGGATATATTAGAACTCAATATTATGTGAGAGATGCACAAGGTAATGTGTTGGCAACTTATGAGGAGAGAAATTGCAATTATTTCGGGGGTGAAGATAGTATTGGATCCTATTATTACCAGTATTCAGAGAAATATGATTACTACTCTGCGATTGCAGCAGCTCAGCTTGGTGATTCTGTATATTATAACTACCTGAATTCCAATTTTACAGGAAAAGAGGATTTTTTAGCAGCCGTTGGGAGTAAACTAGGGTCAATTTCAGGTATTAGGGATTCAGTATTTAAATACTTAAACCTTGAAGACTATATTTCACTATATCCTCATGCCAAACAAAGACTCTTGATAGAAGACTCGATTGAAGTTGCGAAATATCTTTTTGAAAATAAATTTGACTATTTCTTTTCAAAAGTAAATGCCAAGCACGAAGCCTACATACAATACTTAATGCAAACTGACTCGATTGGTGAGTTTTACAATTCGTTAGATAACATTTATGATGACAATTATACATTAGACGAAGGTGCTTTGTTTTATGGGTTATTTAAAGACTTTGTGAGCGATAATAGAAATAACCTAAATTTATTATATTCTCTTTCGGCTATAAATACAAATGATACGGCAGATTACAATGCGGCCTTAAACAGTAAAAGTGCGGCTGTCTTATTGCTGAAGCAACTTTTTGAAGACTTAGATAGCGCACTTTCGAGTGGAACACCACTTGAAGACCAATATGCAGACATTAATTTTGCACTTTCATTAAGCTTACTACATGATTACAATAGTTCTGATGTTGCTTCTTTGTTAGAACAAGTAACCATGAATACCTTATATAACGAAATCAATACTGGTACATATGCAGCTGAATTACAATTAAACCTGCTTTTAGGGCACTTGAAAGGCTCTGACTCCGGTGATATAAATTCAGATAGTTTAATTCAATACACCCCTAGCAATGTTTTTGACTATGCTATTGATAGCAATGGGGTATTGTTAGATTATTATTTACATACTGATACCTCAATCAGCCAATCTTACAATGTATATTCCACCTTTTTTAATGATGATATGAACTTTAAGAAATGGGCAGTATACTTTAAATCAGACTCTAGCGAAGCCTTGGAATATGTTAAAACAGCCCTTTTAGAGAATTGGAATGATAATGAAATAGACTCTGCTCTTATTGCTTTAGATAGCATCGCTATAAATTATTTTCAATTAACTGAAGCAAAAGCGTATTTAACCAATTACTTGCTTAACTATCATCCATTAATAGCTATTTCGATTATTTATCAGGCTGATCTGCTACAAAGCCCTTTGTCTCAAGTGCCTCACTTAACACCTATTAGGTTTGCTCAAGAAATGCAAGACAGTTTAGGTGTTCAGTATGATACTTTATCAGCATGTTCACCTTTTCAGGCCTATATGCTTCCTGTAAATTATATTATTTATGGAAGCGAACGGTTAGGAATTATGGAGGCAGATAAAAGTAGACAAGTATCGAATAATAAGTTTATTAGAACCTTGGGGCAAAAGCAATATGAATTAAAAGATCATTTGGGTAATGTAGTGGCTACCGTAAGCGATAAAAAATTGCACCCACAAGAAACGGTGGTCAATGGAAATCAAAGTATTGATTCTACGCTTGGCTATCAGGCAGATCTTACATCTCGTTTCGACTATTACCCATTTGGTATGGAAATAAAAAGCAGAAGTGGTAATTTTACTGATGTAGATTACACAACCACAGAAGCAAAATTGATCTACTCAGGGCTTTTTAATAATTGTACAGATTACAAAGTAATACCAAGGCAGGGAGCAACCGATACCGATAGCATTTGTATGAGTGCTACAAACTTATATGGAGAATCTTACATTACTCAAATTAAAGCAGGGTACGATACTACTTGGGATAAGACTTTCTTTTTACAATTGCAGCCCGTTATTGATGATGTTATCCCTAATTTAGATACCACTAAAACTTACAGATTGTATATTTCTGTAGCAAGTGGAGCACAACGGATGATTCGATTAAAACTACAAGATACTTTAGTAATACCGGGGATAGAATCTGACCCTGACGCTATGTGGCCAGATTTAATTGCGGCAGACGAAAAGTATTTGAGTGTTGATGTTAGTGGTGCAGAAATTATGGATAATGTAGCAGGTGGCAACCGTTTTAGAATGGTTTTACGATGTACACATTTATTCGATAGCACCTTAGCCGGTACATTGGTTGAAGTGACTAATGTGAAGATATTTGAAATCAATGACTATGTTACAACTCCCTTTGCTAAGCGAGACAATAAAGCTTACCCTTACGGCTTCGGCGGGCATGAAAGACAGGATGAAGTGAGTGGTAGCGGAAATAATTACACCTTCGGAGACTATGGATATGATCCAAGATTGGGAAGAAGATGGAATATTGATCCACTAGCTAAGGAGTTCCCATGGCAAAGTCCATATGCTACTTTCAATAACAATCCTATCAATTTTGTAGATCCAAGTGGATTAGCTGCTGAACAAGGTGGACACATACCAGTTAATGAAGTTCTGAAATCCTATGGTTATGCTTCAAGAGAGGAAACACTATTCCCAGAGCCAGGAGTACTTGAAACAGCAGCGAAAGTTTTAAAAGGTGCACTTGATATTGTTGGTCCGGGTATTCATAAATCTCAAGGAGTTATACAAGTTGTTACCGAAGGCTATGTAGATGCTGTAGATAATTATAACAAAGACCCAAATGATGCTGATAGAGATAATGTACAGCAGTATTATGACAACCTAACAGATGTTGACTCTAAGCTTACTACTGAAATACAAGAATTAAAAATTCAAGAGGAAGAATTAAGGCAGCGAGATAGAGAATTAGGAATAGAGTTTAATCGTCAAGAAGCTGCAGATTATGCTACGGAGAGATTTGAATTAGAAGAAAAACAAGCAACAGTTAGATCAGAAATAGAAGGTATTAAGCCTATACTTGATGAGCCTATCGTTTATGAATAATAAAGAAGCTTTGGTTCAAGAAATTGGCAAGGTTCTAGCTATGGCTAAGTCTTTATTATCGAAAGAAACGGTTGAACCTTCGGAGTATAACATTTATAATAAGGAATGTAGAGCCTTGTTTACTAATCTGATTAATAGTGATTTTGATGATCTAACTAAAGAGTTGGCAAATATTGGCTTAAGGGTTAAAGTAAGAAAGATCGAGAATCCGATTTTACGTTGGTTTTATTATTTGTTTACAGTCGGTAAAAATGATTTAACATATCAAGCACCTTATTTAAAGGGAAGTACAGAGAGTGATTATTTTAAGCAATATATCTTTTGGACAAAGTTTAAGTTAGAGGGAATAACCCATAACTTGGAGCTGATGGAAAAAAGAAAGTAGAAACTATAAAGAATTAGATGATAAGATATTTAGTCAAAACAGTTATTGTAATGTTATTCTTAGTCCCACAATTATCTGCACAGGGATCGTATGAAGGACAGACCTTATCAGTTGAAGAGAATCAAATATTTTTAATACTTACTGAAGGTAAAAAGTATACTTTAGAATCAGGCACTTACACAATCAATGAGAAGTTTAAGCAAATCATATTTGAGAAAAACAGCTCGTTAAATATTAAGGAATTTGATGTTCTTGATTCTGATAATAACATACTACTTTGTAAAGTCTCAGCAGAGTATAGTCTAGTGCCGGAAAATGTGCTTAATATCTCAAATAAACTTGAATGGATACACAACATAAAGACCTATAAGAAACTGCTACTTGAACAAGAAATTCGTGTTGGGATCAGGAAGCTAGCCCAAGATTTAAGCAATGAAGATCTTAATATGGAAGAACCAGAAAACAAGGAAGTGTTTGAAAAACGTATAAAGGATATCTTAAAGGATTATGTTGATTCAATTAGTATAAAATTAAGCTTCAACTAAAAGTTAGCCTCTGAAATCTCAGGGGCTTTTTACTTATTGAAAAACTCATATATAGCAATCAAGCTAACGACAAAGCCAATCAAAGCAGCAACCACCACAAAAACAATCAGAATCCAAGCAAGGAACTTATTATTCTTAGCCCATTTTACAATTTTATCAAACCTAGTAGAATCATCTTGGTAGCCACCTTGTTCATGAAATACCTTACCCTTACCAGTAATAGCACAAAGAGGAATCATGGAATATCCCGGAGCAAGGTCTTTGATATGACCATCATCCATTAAAGTATTGATGCAAGCCATAATATCATTTGCTTTAAAATGAATGCCGTTATGATGAATTTCTCTAGAAATTTGAAAAGCACCGTCCTTCTTATAGTAGAGAGAAAGCATAGTATTTAGAGCTTTCCTGTAATCGGGCTTATCAGAATTACCCAAACGCCTTTTTAGTTTTAGCATTCTGAATGACATTATCAATCAAAAAGAAAAGGTGTTGCTTCGTCTCCGGGTCTAACTCTTCAATATCCTCAATACGTTTAAGTAAGTCCTTATCCAAAGCCGAGAGCTGTCCTTCCCCAATTAGGTAATCCACACTCACATTAAAAACCCTAGCTAGTTTTATTAGTACCTCAATAGAAGGCGTGTTAGCGTTACGCTCATAATTGCCAATGATGGTACGAGAGACTTCCGCTCTTTTGGCCAATTCCTCTTGAGATAAATTACTTCGTTTGCGAAGTTGTGTTATACGCTCTCCAATGTTCAACATGCTTGCCTAAAGTCAAGGGTTTATAAAGAATACGAACAAATTTAGGTAAAGGTATTTGACAAAAGAAATAAACATTGGTTGTTTGATTGGAAACAATGCTCTACATTTGTCAAACATGTTTGGCAAAAAACTTTTTTTAAATGGCAGCAGAAAAAAACAACTTCCACAATCCAGAAACGAACAAAGAGAGTTCGCGAATACCAAAAAAAATAGATTTTAGAAATGAGCAATCGCTAATCTATCAAAACGATCTACTCAAATTAACGGTACTCGGTGGCATCAAATTAGAAGGATTAGACAGAATGCGAAGCACCTTAAAAATAGAATTAAAGAATAGCTCTGTGCCACCGGTAAGGCACAATTTAGATTTATACAATGACAACCAAACCGAAAAGCTGATTAGAAAAACCGCGGAGAAGTTGGAAGTAGGATTAAATCTAGTAGCCGGAAGTATAGCAGAATTAACCGCAGAGTTAGAAGAGTACCGCATGAAGCAAATCAAAGAGAATCAACCTAAACCATACGAGCCTCCTAAACTATCAGCAGAAGAACGCAAAGAAGCAGAAGCCTTTTTGAAATCCCCGAACCTTTTAGAAAGAACAAATGAGCTAATCGGAAAAAGTGGAGTAGTGGGCGAAGAAACCAACCGCCTGATTATGTTTCTGATCTTCACCAGCAGAAAGAGAAACCAGCCTTTACACATTGTAAGTTTAGGAAGTTCAGGAACTGGAAAAACCCATTTACAGGAAAAAGTAGGGGAGTTAATACCGGAAGAAGATCGAATAGAAATAACCACTTTATCAGAAAACGCCTTTTACTACTTCGGTCAAAGAGAACTCAAAAACAAACTGATCTTAATAGAAGATTTGGATGGGGCAGAAAATGTGCTTTATCCTTTAAGAGAATTACAATCTAAAAAGAGAATATCTAAAACCGTAGCTCATAAAAATACCAAAGGAGAAACCAGAACCTTGCATTTAGTGGTAGAAGGTCCTGTAAGTGTTGCGGGTTGTACCACCAAGGAGCAGATCTACGAAGATAATGCCAACAGATCCTTTTTGATTTACTTAGATGAAAGTGAAGAACAAGACCGAAGAATCATGGAATATCAGCGGAGATCCTCCGCAGGCAAGTTAAATACAGAAGAGGAAAGAATAGCCGCGGAGCTTCTCTGCAACTGTCAGCGATTACTTGAGCCAGTTAAAGTAGTTAATCCCTTCGCAGAATACTTGCAAATCCCAAGAGAAGTATTTAAACCCAGAAGAACCAATAATCACTATTTGCAATTTATTGAAGCGGTTACTTTTTACTATCAACACCAACGAAAGTCGAAGGTCGACACCCAAACAGGAGAAATCTATATAGAGACGACGATTGATGATATTGCCGCAGCTAATAAACTTCTAAAATCCATTTTACTAAGAAAGTCAGATGATTTAAGCGGAGCATGTAGAAATCATTTTGAACGCTTAAAGCAACATCTTAAAAAAGAAGAAAAGGAGAATGAACGCCAGCCGGGCTCCGGCTTTACGAACCGAGAAATTAGCAAACTATTTAGAACCTCATTACCAACCATTAAGCGTTATCATTTAGCCCTTACAAACTGTGGTTATTTAAGAGCAGAGAAACAAAAAGGAAGCAAAGCCTATCAATATCAAGTAGTAAGTTATGAAGAGTACCAAGCCTTACAAGAGCAGATCACAAGCATATTAGACGACAGTTTAAAAGAGCTAGAAAAGCACCGACCAGAGTTAAGAGTTAATCCGATAAAAGCCGAAAAGCGATGTTCTGAGCCTGTCGAAGAGCTCAAAAGCTCAAAACGGCTCAATGAAGAAAGTGAGCTGATTAAAGCAAAGAAAGAGAGTGAGTTAAATGCTATAGCTCAAGAAAAACCAAAAAAGGATAAGCAAGCAAAAGAAATTTATGCTGAGGAAAGTCGAAGTAAAGTAAGGTTGTTTGGAGCCGCAAAATTTACTTATCAGAAGATCAAAGAAGCCAATAAGAAAATGGGGAAACAAAACTTTACCACCAAAGAGGTTGCAGAATTAACCGGAAGAAACAGAAATAATGAAAATCAGTATTTAAGAGACTTGCACAAGGCAGGATTGCTGAAACGTTTTTCCGAAGATCGACATTATGTATTTCAATTGCCATGAAATGCAATTACACGAGACCTTAAAAAAATAAACAGGAAGGAGTGAGACAGCTAGTATTAAAAAACGGCAGTTACGAATATTTAGAGCAAGCTTTCGGTGAGTGGTTGAACATCTTAGGTTACTCTAGGCAAATGGTTTACAATATGCCCAATGCTATCCGAGAGTTTTTACATTTCTTAGAAAGTCAGCAAGTAAATCAAATCAATCAGCTAAAAACAGAACACTACAAGCGTTACTACAATCACATTATTAGCAGAGAGAATAAAAAACGAGGTGGTGGCTTAAGTAATCATCATATTAATAGCCATATTCAAACCTTGTATAAGTTTTACGAGTTTTTAAAGCATAAAGGAGTAAACGGAATACCACCGGTAACCTTAAAGCAACTCAAATTAGAAGAACGAAGCCCAACCGTATTAACACAAGCAGAAGTCAAAGAACTCTATGAAGTAGCTAAACACGGATTGCACGGAGATAAGAACCACTATTTAAGAGAAGCTATTAGTGCGAGAGATAGAGCTCTGTTAACTATTTTTTATGCTTGTGGATTAAGAAGAAATGAAGGAGCTAACGTAAAAACCGCAGATATCAATTTTGATAGAAGATTTATTCATGTGAAACATGGGAAGGGTTACAAAGAACGCTTAGTTCCATTTAGCAAAAGCAGTTCAGAATACCTGCAAGATTACATTTACAATTTCCGATCATTACTACTCAAAGAGCACAATCCAAGCCATTTATTTATAGGACTTCGAGGCAAACCCATGACCGGAGACAGCATGTACAAAAGGTTAAAAGTATTAGTACTCTTTACCGATAATCCGGAACTACATCAAAAAGAAATTGGGCTTCACACTTTACGGCATTCTATTGCTACACATTTGCTCCAAAACGGAATGGATTTACAGAAAATACAACGGTTCTTAGGGCATTCCAGCTTAGAAACTACTCAAATCTACACTCATTTAACCGAAGAGAAATATGATAAGCTTTAAGAATTACTTGCAAAGTAGAGGAAACAGTAAATCCACAGTTGAAAACTATAACGGTTACATCTTAGACTTTATAAGCTATTTGGACCGAGACAACACAGAACCCGAACAGGCAAGCGCCAAAGAAGTGATGGCTTACCAAAATGTCTTGACTAAAAGAGGTTATGAGAATAAAACCAGAAATACACGACTCACAGTAATTAAACACTTCTTCAACTATCAAATTGAGATAGGTCAACGACTAGAAAATCCAGTTCAGCACTTGAAAATTAAAGGCGGAAAGAAGCAGAAACTTTATCCCATTTTAGAAAAACACGAATTAGAACGGATTTATCACAATTATGAAGTACCAAGTGAGGAAGATGAGCAAGCAAAACGGAATTGGTTTAAAGCAGTTCGCTTAGGAAAAGCAAGAAATAAAGTAATCATAGGTCTGATGATCTATCAAGGATTAACCACCGCAGAAGTCAATAAAATGCAATTAAATGACTTAAAACTAAAAGAAGGGCAATTATTAATCAGAGGCGGAAGAAAGAGTAACGAAAGGCTATTAGAATTAAAAGCCCATCAAATCATGGGCTTAATGGAATATGTAAATAAGATAAGAGCTGAACTTTTAAGTTATTCTGAAGAACCAACCGATTATCTTTTTATCAGTAGTCCGCCAATTGGAAAAAAGTACAAAAGAGGTAAAACCGTACTTCATATTTGGAAGCGATTTAGCCAAGAAATAAGAGAAATAAACAGCGATTTTATTAACTTCAAACAAGTTCGGACATCTGTGATCACTCATTGGTTGAAAGAGTATAATCTTAGAAAAGTTCAGTACATGGCCGGTCACAGATATGTAAGTTCAACCGAAGCGTACTTGGTTAATCAGACAGAAGATTTACAGAAAGAAATAGATGCGTTCCATCCGTTTTAGCAATGAATAGAAATATAGTTACTTTGTAATTGGATAAAATTGGATAAAAAATGGATATACCCAAAAAGATAAGCGATAAATTAGACTTTAGCGGCAAAGTTTATCAGCAAATTATGAAAGCTTTGAGTATTATCGACAGCTTTAAAGGAAGTTGGGAAACCATAGAATTGAGAAATAGCAAGCATTTAAAAGAACTCCGTAAGATAGCCACCATAGAAAGTATCGGATCCTCTACCCGAATAGAAGGAGCAACCTTAAGTGATGGAGAAGTAGAGCAGCTCTTAAAATCAGTAAAAGTCACCAAGTTAGAAAGCAGAGAACAGCAAGAAGTAGTCGGCTATTACGAAGCTTTGCAAATCGTTTTAGATAATTATCAGGAGATAGAAATAACAGAACGATACATCCATCAATTGCACAGCATCTTATTAAAGCATAGCAACAAAGACCAAAAGCATAAAGGGAAATATAAAACCTTATCCAACCAAGTGGTGGCAAACTATCCTGATGGAACACAGCGAACTATTTTTAAAACCACAGATCCCGCTTTAACAAGTAAGGAGATGGAAGAATTGATCGTTTGGTTAAAAGAGCGATTAGCCGAATCAGATATGCACCCTGTGATTACCACGGCAGCATTTGTTTATGAATTTTTATCCACTCACCCTTACCAAGATGGAAATGGGAGATTGTCAAGAGTCTTGACCACTTTATTATTGATGAAACAAGGCTATGAGTTTACCCAATACGTATCCTTTGAACACATTATAGAAGAGCGGAAAGAAGCCTATTACCGAGCTTTGATGGACGGACAGAAGAACCGTTATAAGAAAACGGAAAGCATGGAAAAGTGGGTGTTGTTCTTTTTAGAAAGTCTAGTAGAATTAACCAATCGATTAGAAGCAAAGTACGAAACCTACAGCAAGTTAAAAGTAGTTTTAAATGAGCGCCAACAGCAAGTAGTTGCCTTTTTAAAAGAACATCAAACCGCTAAGATCAAAGACATCGATCAAGGCTTAGCGAACTACTCCCGCAATACCATCAAAAAGGATTTAGCCTATCTTGTCAATGAAGGAATGATTATAAAAACCGGAGCAGGAAGAGGAGTAGAGTATCACTACAAGAAATAAGAACCGAGTCCACAGCCAATAAAACCAAAATTGTCCCGATTGGTCGGGACAATCCTCTTGGTTTTATTGGCTTCCCCGCACCACGCCAAGCCTTTTTAAACCCCATTTTTTAAGTCCACCCAATAGCAGCACATGAGTACAAAAGCTGCTCTGACCACCGGAAAATAAGGTTTAAAAAGTCCCCATGCTAAGTAACATAATGTGCATTATAGGTGCGCTTCGCACAGTTTTAGACGATTGATTTTTAAAGGATAAAAACTGTCAACTATAATGTACACTATGTTAAATAGCTCGCTCAGGCCTTATACACATTAGTCAGTTAATTAAATCGTTGAAAAATGTGATTAAACTGTTGAAAACTAGGGGCTGACAATAAGTCAGTCAGGAGATTTTTGGAAACTTTATTGATGAGCAGACTATCAGGTTTTGAAGGAAGTTTTTACCTGATAGCTGTCATCATTTTTGTTTTTAGAAGGACGCAAATGTAGCTAACAAAATAGAAACTACCATAGTGTTTAATTAAAACTTAAAAGCTTATGGCTAAGAAGGTTACTAGCAGGAAAGCTGCAAAATCTGCGTCTAAGGTTCTCAGAGACAAGAGAACTGGAAAGAACAGTAAGACAGCTGCAGGGAGTGCTTTGTCCCAAAGAGAAAAAAAGAAAGGCAAGTAAAGACAGAGGGGAGAAATCCCCTTTTTCTTTTCTAATTCATTTTAATTATTAACCAATAAATCTAGCACCATGGTACGTTACAGAAACCTAGGAGGCAACTCTGGGGTATCTGCTTACGAGATTGGTTCTGACTTTATCAAGGTTCGATTTAACGATGGAGGACTTTATCTGTACACGAATGCTCGAACAGGAGTTCATAACGTTGAAAGAATGAAAAGACTTGCCCAGAGAGGACAAGGTTTGAATAGCTTGATTAGTAGATCAATTAGAAAGCGATACGCCGCGAAGTTAGCGTGAAACGAGAGGGAGGAAACTCCCTCTTTTTTATAGGGGCATCTGTTTAGAAGGCAGACGGTTAAAATAGAGCCCAGGGTTCGAACCCCTGGCACGTAGAAAAGTCAATCTCAGACCAAGCGGAACCGAACCTTAAACTCTCGCTTCATGAAGTGCATCCGCTTGATCTTCATTTTAGTGAATAAGCCGCTATAGCTGAGTAAGTGCGAAGCTTAATCACTAAAAAGAAGAAAGCCAACCGGAGGGCGGCAGGGCATCGAAAAGCGTTGAAGGGAGCTATTTAACATAGTGTACATTATAGCTGACCCGCAATACAGAACTCCATCAATCAAGAATGAGGAGTTCTATAATGCACATTATGTTACTTAGCATAGCAGCTTTTTTACTACTTATTTTTCTTTGGAGTTTATACTGAGCGAAGCCGAAGTAGGAACAGCTATTTTACTAAAGTGCTGTTGTTGGGTTAGCTCTAAAAATGGGTAGTAAAAAGCCCGGGGCAGTGAGCGGAACAAAAAGCAATATTAGCGGGCAAATGGCATTGCTTTTTGTGTGGGATTTCTATTAATCTGCCGATAAAATCAATTGTTTTTTTATTCTTCTAATTTAGGTTCCTGAGTACAACTCCTGAAACTTAGAAACTACAACCAGTTTAGAAGGTCTGTCACTAAATAGTTACATGGATTAAATCACAAAATCCTACTCTTAAATTTATAACCAAAGAGCTGTCCTATTTTAAAAATAGGGTGCAAAGTACTTTTGGGGTTAAGGCAAAAGATGTAAAATGTAAACATTTTGAAACATTTGAAATTCAATGAGTTGTGTCAATTACATTTGTCAATTGTAACTGTGTAAAAGAGTTGTCCTTTGGAATAAAGCTCCCTTTACAGACCTTGCTTAGAAATAACTTTTAAAGAGTTATAAAACTTTTAAAGAACTGTCAATATAATAGTCATGGTAAATATAAAAATAGACTTTGGTTGGAAGATATGGACTGCTATTATTGTATCAACAATTGGATCAATAATAATTTTTGGTGCAATTGCTTATTGCATCATAGATAACCCTGATGAAACAAGGAAAGGTCTCCAAAAAACAACTGAAAAAATCACTGAAAAAGCTTATAAATAAGTAAATTGCATCTTCAAATGGGAGCAAGAAAACTATCATATTTTAGTGATGAAAAGGCATTAGAGGTAAATGCAGTTTTTTTGTGTGGGGTACTAGAAAAGAATCCCCCTTTAGCGAAGAATCGCATAAAGTCTTACCCTTATGGGTTTAACTCGTATGAGAGGTTAGATGAAGTGTCAGGTTCCGGAAACTCTTATGACTTCGGAGCTAGAATCTACTCTCCAAGAATTGGGAAATTTTTTAGTACCGACCCAAGAGAAAAAGACTTTCCATTTTGGAGTCCGTATTTATTCGCAGGAAACAATCCAATTAGGTATATTGATGAAGAAGGAAAAGGACCGGGAGATAAAATTAGAAGGTTCTTTCAACGCGTTGCAATAAAGTTAGATAATGCAAAAAATAGTTTTCTAGAGGCTGGAGAAAAAGAATATATAGAAACAAAGGAGAAAGCAGAAGGAAATTTTGCAAGAGACGGTAGTAAGGGTATACAAGATCCAACTCCTTTTGACTATAAAGATCCATGGGGAGGAGATATAAAACCTAACTCAGGGAGTCCAAAAGCTAAGGCAACAGATATAATAGATAATTTGTTCGGGGGCGAAGGTGAACCTCTAGAAAGTTTCGAGCAAGGAGATACAGTTCTTAGAGAAGCTCAAGGTGGCTCTACCGGACAAATGCCTGAAAAATATCTTCAAAAATCTGAGGTAGATACAAACTCCTCAACAGGAACTAAATCTATTGGAAGAGCCAGTTTGAAAGATAAATTCAAATACAAGAAAACTTCTGGCAGATAAAAAATTTTATTTACTGATGAGGAAAGAAAATGTACTTATTCTAAGTGTTCTAATTCATCTGTTGTTTAATTCATGTATTAAGCAAAACGAATCTGATGCAAATAATGAAAAGGTATCC
Organism: Vicingaceae bacterium; assembly: GCA_040220135.1. GTDB lineage: Bacteria > Bacteroidota > Bacteroidia > Flavobacteriales_E > Vicingaceae > CAJXMH01. The sequence continues at coordinate 86,159 of JAVJTT010000009.1, read as the reverse complement.
TTTTTTAAAAATGGGAACCTTAAGAAGAAAGCCTTTAGAAAAGATTCACTTTATATAGTTGTTCAATATGATAGTTCAGGATGTTTGATAGATTCAACAAGTTTTGATGTCAATCAGAATATGACAGGCATTCGAAAACATTTACATAAAGATTCAAATACTCCATATTACTCTTATGTGGCTTATAAGAATAATATTAAAGAAGGTGATGCTTGGGGTGTTCATTTGAATGGTGTTAAGAAGTTTGATGGGATGTATGAGAATAACAATAAAGTTCGTTCTTGGAACTATTTTGGTAGAAATGGCAAGAGATTAACGTATGAATTCTTTTCCCTTTCAGGAAAAAGAACATATTTAAGAAAGTATAAGAATGGCGTTTTACAAAGTGTTCAAGGAAATGGCATAGGATACTGGGCTTATGATAACGATACAATAAATCAAGGTAGTAAGATGGCTGTTAGAGTTGGATATGCAAATCCACCAAATTGTAATGTTAGAGTATTTGTTGCTGAAGAGCTTGACAAGAATAAAGAACCAAAAGGAGACTTAACAGAGTATTTAGTTGAAGAAAATCAAGATGAGTTTACTTATGTGAGAAGATTAATATCGAAAGGTTTGCATGAAAAAGGTTTTGGTTGGATTGCTTTGGATACAATAAATAAAAATGAAGAAACAGATTACGATGTGTTAGATTTAATGGTAAAATAACATTCAAATGATTTGCAAAGTAAGTCAGTCTTACCTCGCTACCTCAAGACAGTATTAACGGGTAATGGCTCAAATGGCACTTTTTGATATTTTGAACAGTTAAAGGTTTGATTTTTATTTCATTATAAAACCAGAGTTGAAATAAAAAAGGTATGCCAAAATACCTTTGAAAAGCATACTGTACTTTAAAAGTCTTTAAAATAACTTTTTTTAACCTTGTGGCTCAAATGGCACCTGGGTTATAAAATGAAATGTAAAAAATGCACCAAACTAACCTTAATAAAAAAGGGTAAAAGAGGTATTAAACAGCGTTACCAATGCAAAAGCTGTGGGAAGTATCAACTTGATTATTACACCTACAAACTTTATAACGTAAGGGACGATAACTTAATTAAAGCTTTTAATGCGGAAGGAGTAGGAATTCGTTCTATGACAAGAATTTTAGGTTACTCTAGAAACACATTGATAAGACGAATACTTTATTTGGCATCAGAAGTAAAGCGTCCTTATTACAGTGAGAACAATCAAGTCTATGAAATAGATGAATTATGGACTTTCGTAGGAAGAAATGATCCTTCAAATTTTAGCTGGGTTACATATGCAATCAATCGAAGAACCCATCAGGTGCTGAATATTAGCTTTGGGTCTAGGAGTAAGGAAAACTTAAGGAAAGTAGTAGATTCAGTAAAAGCCTTTAATCCCAAAAAAATAATTACAGATCGACTACTTGCATATCCTAATTTGGTGAAGCCAATTGCCCATGATACAACAAGGTATTCTAACAATCATATAGAAAGGGGTAATCTGACCCTAAGAACTCACTTGAAAAGGCTTTCTAGAAGAACGATTTGTTTTAGTCGTTCTCAAAAAATGTTAGAAGCCTGCATTTTGCTTTATTTAGACCAACATAATTGGAGGTTGAAAATGAGCTGATTATTTCATAAGCTGCTTTATAAATATCAGGAAAGAGAAGTTCTGAATAATGGCTTATCACTATATGAATAACATATAAGGGTAAATTTTTTTAATTGAAACAGCTATCAAATCACTCAAAAGAAAAAAACTCATGGTTTATGAGTATTTTTTTTCTGCACTTTTCTAAAGATATTTGAACTGTCATTATGGAGAAACAATTGGAATGGGGTCTGAAGTTACATTCAGCCCTGTTTTTTTACTCCTTTTTAAATCATTAAATCTATATAATATGAAAACTAGAATTACACTTCTTTCTTTATTATTAATTACCGCTTTCACATCAGTTAAAGCAAACTGCGATACTTGTCGGGTTGAGGCTAAGTTACACTACAAAAGCAATTGGGATTGTTCCGTAACCTTAACTGATAGCTCATTTGTCCCTTATTATGATAGCTGTACCACCTATCTATATTCAACGTTAGATTTAGACAATGGTAGCTCCCCATTTACCTTTTACTCTGGGCTTGATACCACTTATGCTTATAACCAAGGGAACTATACTGCCTGTTTAATTGCCTATGCGAGAACCATTACTTCAGATACTACAGGAACAGATACAACTTATTGTTCAGACACTACTTGTGTTTCTTTTTATGTAGACATTTGTCACAGCCCTTGGCGTCTAAAACACACGGAAGAAGATTTAGGTGAATTCTCTGTATTTCCAAACCCAAGTACGGCAAATTTTACAATCATTACATCTGAACAAGCTAACCATCTTAGAATAACTGACATAAATGGAAAAGTAGTTTATGACAACTCTATATTACAACGAACACACCAGTTTAATGTTGACCAATTTGGTACAGGAGTCTATATTGTACAAGAGATAAGTCCTTTTGAAAAACGAACAAAAAAGTTGATCTTACATTAAACTTCTCGTATTTTTAATTGGTTTTAATCTAGATAAGTCATTTATACTTTTCACAAAAAAAGCGGTCAATTTAGATCGCTTTTTTTTTACTTTCCTCATAAAGAAACACCCGTGTTCTCAAATTCTAGTAAAGGCCCTAATGGCACTTTTGATTTCTTGAACAGTTAATAGTTTGATTTTTGTTTCTTATTAAAACTAGAGGTGAAATAAAAAGGGTATGCCAAAGTACCTTTGAAATGAGGTTGTTCTATAAAAGTCTTTAATCCCAAAAAAATAATTAAAGATCCATCACTTACTTATGCTAACTTGGTAAAACCTGCTGGCTATGACAAGACAAGATATTCTAATAAGCATATAGGAAGAGGTAATCTGAAACTAAGAACTCACTTATAAAGGTTTTCTAGAAGAACTATCTGCTTTAGTCGTTCTCAAAACATGTTAGAAGTACGCGTGCTACTTTATTTAGCCCAGCATAATTGGAGGCTTAAAATAAGTTGATTATTGTTTCCTTCGCTACCAAAAGATTAGCGCTAGATTATCGTGCTTTTATGAAAGCTCTAAAGCACTAGAGTGTTCCTTTGGAGTGTTCTTTTGCTCTCAAATGCGTCTTTTTGTAGAGAAATGCATTGCATTATGAGGGTTTGCAACTGTACCAGTCAACTTAAAATCCTGTGAACATTACCTCCGTGCCCCGATTCAATCGGGGCCTCGAGTACAGTATGAATAAAGGGATTGCTTTAATTAGCAGTCCCTTTTTTTGTTCGAGAAAATAGATGGAGTGTTCCTGCGGAGTGTTCTTTTAAGAAAGGGTTTGTGGTTTTGGCGCATTAACCTAAAAGTAAAGAAACGTATTTTGGGTGTTAAAACGGTAAGATATGTTTAAGCACCATCGGTATCCAAAGACCATATTTCTTCAAGCAATCTATTTTAAATTAAGATTCACCTTAAGTTACAGGGATATTCTAGAATTGCTTCAGATTAGAAGGGCTAGAGTTTGTTCATTTGCCCATCCAAAGAAAGGTGTTCAATTTCATTCAATATTCGAAAGGAACATGCATCAGAGAAAATACATCATAGGAAGAAGCTGAAGGATAGATTTCTATATCAATCAGTTGATAAGAAAGGTAATACAATAGACCTCTTGTGAACCAAAAGCTGTCCAAAGAAATGGGGGCAACTTTACCATAATGTTTATAGCTGCAATTAAATCTTTGGAAAACGGATGATGAAACTCGCTCCCTTGTCAGAGTCTGAGAGAAAAATTTCTGCGTTATGCTTCCACAAAATTTGTTTGATCACACTTAATCCAATGCCACTTCCAGATTCACGACTTGTAAAGAAAGGTACAAAAATCTTAGCGCGCATATCTTTTTCAATTCCAGGCCCATTGTCGCTAAAAGTCAAAACGAAATTACTCCGTTCTTCCTCAACTTGAATCCGTATACATTTTGACTCGATTTGTTCTTCTTCAAAAGCATTGATGCTGTTTAAAATCAAGTTTGAGAAAATCTGTTCCATTTGCCAGCGGTCAGCCTTAAAGGGTTTATCCAGACAGCTTCCTTCAACTGTTGCTTTAATTTCACAAGCATCCAGTTCTTCTCGCAATATAGCTAAGGCTCTGTGAATCACATTTCGCCAAATTAATTGCTCTCGACTAGGTTCAGGCAATCTATGAAGTATTCTATAACGTTCTGAATAAGCTTGAAGAGATTCCGTTCGCTCCATAATCATGCTCAACGCTTTTTGCATAGACTCCTTTAATTTTTCATTTTTCTCAATTTTTGACACCTTCTCTTGCAAGGTAGCAGTCAATGAAATAAGTGGAGAAATGCCATTTAATATTTCGTGTGAGATTACCTTGCTAAAATTCACCCAAGTCTCAAAATCATCTCCGGAGGGGTCATCTATTTTATGATTAATCATCATTAAAGTATATGGAACTGCATCACTCTTGAACTTTGTGATTTGGCATTTAAAGTTTTGAGTTGTTGTCTTAAGCTCAATATAGGAATGGTCGTTGGCTTCTGTAATTCTTTTTGATAAATCGGGTACAGCCTTTTCAATATCTTCAATAGCGTCGGCAATGGGAAGACCAAGCATCTTAGCTACATGGTTTGATTGAATGATGATGTTGAAGTTATTGTCGAAAAGTAAAACCCCTGAATTAAAGTTGTTCAGAATCTTTTTGTAGAATTCGGTAGCCTGACTTTGTTTTTTGGTTTTTGCTTCTTGTTGGAGCTTTATTTCTTCCATTTTTTGATGGAGATCTGCGTAACGACTGCTCTCCTTGTTCCTTAAGAAGGTTATTGAATATTCTTCATACTTCAATGTCTCGAGTAGGCGGCTTACATCTCGATTGGTTTTGCTAACGTATCGACTAATTTCAAAAGTCACAAGAAAGATAAATGCCAAGAGAAAAATTTGGGTAAATATCCAGTCCGTGCTCCAGAAGATTAAACCTGCAAGAACACAAAAACTTAAAAGCATGAGAACCCGAATGAATAATCCAAAGCCGAAAACATTTATCTTCATTACAAGTTGTATTTTTCTAATCTTCGGTAAAGCGCAGTTCGACTTAAACCTAATTCTTTTGATGCTTTGGTGACACTCCCATTATGTAGACGAAGTGCTTGTTCTATCAGTCGAATTTCCATTCCTTCTAGGTTTAGGTCTAGCCCCTTATCATTACTTTTAGATTGCGGCCTACTTGGCAATAAATCACTTGACTTAATTTTCCCATCTGTACACATTAAAACTGCTCTTTCTACAGCGTGCTGCAACTCTCGGACATTTCCGGGCCAGTTGTAGTTTTCAGCTTTTTGTAAAACATCACTATTCACAGCTAAATCTTTGGCTTGATATTTCGACTCATAATGATTCTTAAAGAACGCAAAGAGTTCTGGAATATCCTCAACTCTCTCGCGGAGAGGTGGTATTTGTATCTCAACGGTATTTATTCGGTATAACAGATCTTGCCTAAATGTGTTATCATCAAATAAATTAGCCATAGGCAAGTTTGTTGCAGAAACAAGACGAACATTAACCTGAGTAGCTTCCGTAGACCCTACTTGAATGACTTCTCTATTTTGTAAGACAGAAAGCATTTTTGTCTGCATGGACAGAGGCATGTTCCCAATTTCATCCAAAAAGAGTGTTCCATGATCTGCTAGTGTAATTCTCCCTATTTTTTCCTCTTGTAATCCTGTGTAAGCCCCCTTCTTTGCACCAAACATCTCCGACTCAAAAAGCTGTTCGTGTATTGAACCAAGGTCAATTTTGATGAATGGCTCATTTTTTCTGTTTGATAAATTGTGAATTGCCCTAGCGACAAGTTCTTTTCCTGTCCCGTTTTCACCCAGAATCAAAACGTTTGCATCTGATTCGGCAACTCGCACGATTTTATCCCTCACCATCCGCATTGCATTTGAAGTTCCAACCATTCCAAAATCATCCTTCGCCACAACATTTGATTCTTCTTGGTAATATTGGTTCATGACTTTCAAAGAAGCTACTTCATTCTCTGTTTGCTTTAATCTTAATGCATTTGAAACCGTAATTAGTAATCGCTGATTTGACCAAGGCTTCTGAATAAAGTCAATTGCTCCGGCTCTCATACATTTTACAACAAGATCGATTTCTCCATAGGCCGTCATCACAATCACCGGCAAGTCAAATCCAGATTCTCGAATTGATCTCAAGAGTTCTAGCCCTTCTTTTCCGTCTACCGCTCCCCTCGAGTAATTCATGTCCATAATTAACAAATCGGCTTGATATTCTTTCAGTTGGGACAACACTTTCGCTGGATCATTTAGGGTAATCACAGATTTTATTCGATCTTCAAAAACCATCGACATCGAGTCGAGGATATTAGGATCATCATCTAAAATCAAAAGTCTACTATTTACAGGATCTTTCATGGTGTAAATGTAAATAAAGTGTTCGAAAACGAACAGAAAGTGTTCGTTAATGAACGAATAATCATATCGAGATCAAACATAATAAATTCATAAATAGCTGTTGTTCAACTAATAACGAAGCTAGAGCAGAGTTTGGCATATTTCTTATAGAAGGTAAGTTCAATTAAAAAAATTAATGGATCAAATTATAAAACAATCTTGGTGGTCAAAAAATAAAAAGTGGACATTAATTATCTGCTTTCTGCTTTCTGTTATGGCAATCATATTAAGTTTGGCATTTGTGGACAACCCGCCGGTGCTGGAGGCTCAAAAATTAAAAACTGCTAAGGTTGAATTTGGAGAGTTTCAAGAAATTGTAATGGCGAACGGAAATATAGAGCCAAAAACAACTGTACTCATCGATGCCAATGAGGGAGGCACAATTCAAGAAATTAGAGCAGAAGAGGGAGATCTGGTTGCAGCCGGAGACATACTGCTTGTCTTAACAAATGAAGCTCTGATGCTTGATTACATGCAAAGAGAAACCCAGATTGTGGAACAAATTAACAATCTTCGTAATACTAGAATCAACCTGCATCAGAACTTGCGAACTACAGAAGATCAGCTTGAGGACTTCAAGTCGCAATTTGAAATAGTCAGAAGACAATTTCACATTGACTCATCTCTTGCTGCCTCTAATGTAATTACCAAACAGACGTTTGAGGAGTCGCTAGTGAACTACAAGTTTTTAAAGGAGAAGGTGAGAATTCTGGAAAAAAGACGAAACGATGATCACAAATATCACGGAGATCAAATCAAAAGAATTGACAACTCAATTGCCTTGATGGAGAGAAACCTTGAATTGATCCGCGAAAAACTTAGTGAGATGAGCATAAAAGCTCCGCTTAGTGGGCAGCTCAACTCTTTTAGTTTAGAACAAGGACAAGTCCTTCAACAAAATCAAACGGTGGGTAGAGTTGATGTTCCCGGTAAATTTTGGATACGAGCTCTTGCTGATCAACATTATTTGAATCGGCTAAATGAAGGGCAAGGAGCTGTTATTGAGTATGATGGTCAATCTTATCGACTACTAGTTTCTAAAGTGTTGTCTACAGTTGAAAACGGACAGATCGAAATCTACCTTGACTTTGAAAGCGAGGCTCCTGAAGATTTGCGAAGAGGTCAAAATTTTCAAGTGTTTGTTGAAGTCAGTGCCAAGAACCAAGCACTTAAACTACCAAAAGGGTCTTTCTTCCAGTCAAGTGGTGGACAATATGTATTTGTAATCTCAGAAGACGGTGAATCAGCTCACAAACATTCGATTCAATTAGGGAGGCAAAACCCAATGTATTACGAAGTTTCAAGTGGTCTGTCTGAAGGTCAGGAGGTGATCATCTCTTCTTACGAAAGCTTTAAAAAAGCTGAAGAAATTCGGCTATCAAAAAATAATCTATCAACTAAATAATTAAATCATGATTGAATTAAAAAACCTCACCAAGAAATATCGAACTCTCGATGTGGAAACTACAGCTTTGAACAATATTAATTTACGTATTGATAAAGGTGAATTTGTTTCTATCATGGGAACATCGGGTTGTGGTAAATCAACCCTGCTAAATTTGATCGGGATGCTTGATAATGCAACTTCAGGAAGCTACATTTTTGATGGAAATGATGTAACGAAACTTGCAGAGAAGCAACGGACAAAGCTTCGCAAAGCGAACATTGGTTTCGTTTTCCAAAACTTTAATCTGATTGATGAGCTATCAGTTTTTGAGAATGTTGAACTGCCACTTCATTACCTAGGAGTTCCTAAAAGCGACCGAAAAGGAAAAGTGATGGATGTTCTTGAAAAAATGGGAATCGCTCACCGGGCGAAACACCACCCTGCACAGCTTTCTGGAGGTCAACAACAGCGAGTTGCAGTGTCGAGAGCTGTTGTTTCAGAACCAAAATTGATCCTTGCAGATGAACCTACTGGTAACCTAGACTCACATTTCGGAAATGAGGTTTTAAATATCCTCAAAAGCTTGAATGAAGCCGGACATACAATCGTGATGGTTACGCACTCAAAAGAAGATGCAAAACACTCGAAACGAATCGTAGAGCTCTATGACGGAAAAATCATCGGTGAAAATAAACTTGAACCAAATAGACTTTAATCCTGCTAGCTATGTTGAAAAATTACTTTAAAATAATCCTGAAGAATATTTCAAAGAATAAATTCTATTCTTTCATTAATATTTTCGGTTTGGCAGTTGGAATCTCGGCAAGTACGCTGATTGCCCTTTTTATAGTTGATGAGATTTCTTTCGACTCTCACCACGAGAAACTTGATCGAATTTATCGCGTCACTACTGTCATGGATTTCAACGGCCCGATGGACGTAGCAGTGACCAATATGGCTCTTGCACCCACTCTTAGAAGGGATTACCCACAAGTTGAATCCTACGCAAGGTTTTTTGGTGGATATCAGGACATGGAAATAACTATTGATAAAACTGTTTATTCAGAATCAAATATCTGGTCAACCGATAGCTGCGTTTTTGATGTTTTCACTTACACTTTTTTAGCCGGTGATGAAAATACAGCACTTGACGACCCAAATTCTATTGTGATTACCGAGACCGTTGCTGAAAAGCTTTATGGAAGCATCGACTGTATTGGTAAAACCATGAGGTTAAATAATACCTCTGCAACTGTGAAGGGTGTAATCAAGGACCCTCCTCAAAACTCTGAGATTCCTGTTAGTGGCTTAGTATCTCTTAGCACTATGCCTCAGGGATTTCATGATGCTTTTAATAATGATTGGTTTAGAATAGGGTTTTATACATTTCTTTTGATGAAGGAGCCAATTGCCCCAGGATCCTTCGATTCGAATCTTGATGAAGTGAATGAGACTTATGTGAAGCCTTGGGCTGAATCTAATGGCATAGTGGCAAGTCATGATTATTCCTTAACCCCAATGTCTGAAGTACACTTTGATGTAGGACATGATTACGACATGCCCAAAGGAAGCATGAGCAATATCTACATGTTTACTGCCCTTGCTCTTTTTCTGCTACTTATTGCAGCTTTTAACTACATAAATCTAACCTTAGCACAGCAGGGCAAAAGGAGTAAGGAAGTTGGAATAAGAAAGACTCTTGGTGCTTCTAAAAAATCATTGGTTTTTCAGTTCTTAATGGAATCACTGATTTTCACCATAGTGGCTATCCTTTTAGGATTAGCTTTTACTGAGTTATTCTTAACTAAGTTCAATATTCTAAGTGGAAAAGACATTCATTCTTTAGATATTTTCAATCCGTCCATTATCCTTCTTGAACTAGGTATTTTAGTTTTCTTGGGATTATTAGCTGGGGCATATCCGGCCTTTTTTCTTTCATCATTGCGACCTGTGACCATACTTTCAGGAAGTAAGTCTAATGAAGGAGGCGTTGGTGTTTTTAGAAAAGCACTTATACTTTTTCAATTCCTTTTTTCCATATTCATGATTTCAGCCACATTTCTTATTGGAGATCAGATGGATTACATGCGCTCAATGAACCTTGGATTTGATAGAGAAAACCTGATTTCAGTTAACTTACCAGCAGATACAACTGCACGCAAAAGAATACAGCCTTGGATAGAGGAACTGGAGAATGATTCAAGAGTGGTGTCTTATTCGCGGTCAGCTTTGCCTACAGGAGGGTCTGGAGAGTTGATGTTCCGTGTAGAGAAATCGAATAAGATGACCGAATCAACGGTAAAATGTCTTTTCGTTGATGAACAATTTATAGACGTGCTTGAGTTAGACATTTTGAAAGGAAGAAACTTTTCCAGCGAATTTCAGACTGATCGCACGAGTGCATTTATTGTCAATCAAACCGCAGTAGAAACGTTTGGCTGGGACGATAATCCCATTAACAAACGAGTACAATGGGGATTATTAGAAAACGGTCAGGCCCAATATGATGGAAATGTTGTTGGAGTGGTTAACGACTTCAACTTTATGAGTCTACATAACCCTCTTGAGCCACTGATATTGTGCTACAATCCTGCCGGGGGAAGTAACCTTTCTATTCGCCTTGGTGCGGGGGACTATGCACAAACTCTCGATGATTTGGAAAGCTCTTGGAACGGATTTCTTCCTTCTATTCCTTTCGACTACTCATTTTTCGATCAGGATTTAGAAGAGAACTATGTCGAAGAAACCAAAACATACAGTGTGTTCAGCTACTTTTCGGGAATCTCAATTGTATTGGCTTGTCTCGGTTTATTCTCGCTCTTAAGTTTCTCTATTCAAAGTAGAGCAAAGGAAATTGGGATTCGCAAAGTACTAGGAGCTTCAACGTTCAAACTTTCATGGATTATAGCAAAAGACTTTTTCATCATGCTAGGGGTAGCTTTCATTATATCTACTCCAATCGTTTATTTACTTTGGAACAACTGGCAACAAGACTTTGCTTATCAATCTCCAGTAAATGTATTGAGTTTCATTGCAGCATTGCTCCTCACAGTTTTCTTGGCTTCAATAGCAGTAGCTTATCATAGTTGGAGAATCGAAAAATCAGATCCTGTTAATGCTTTAAGAGAGGAATGATTTTTTTCAAAGAACATAGCTTAAAGAAGCAGATAGAACAGGAGTTATTCATTCAGCGAAATAACAGGTTAAAAATGAAGGTAAAAAAGTCACATTCCAACAGTCTCTAAAAAACACTTTTAGAACAAAACTAAACTGCAAAAAGAATGAAGTCATTATACATAATCGTTGCATTATCTCTTAGTTTTATTTGTAATGCACAAATTCCAGAAAATGAAAGTCCTGAAGCTGCAATTAAGGACTACTTCGATGGTTACACACGTGGAGATACTGTTTTACTAAAGCATGTATTTCATCCAACATTTCATTTGTCATGGATAAGTCCTTGGACAAAGGGGAAGAATGCGTTTCAGCAAGTAGACCGAGAGGAAATGTTTTCATTCTTTGGTCCGAACTGGCAGAGAAACAAAATCAATTGTAGCATTCTTGAAACAAAGATTCACGACAAAATGGCTCTTGTCAAAGCCCGTGTTGAAATTGAAGGAGTTGTAGTTTGGATAGATTATATCAACTTGCTTCAAATTGATGGAAGGTGGTGGATTGTTTCAAAGACCTCAGTAGGTGAAATTTAATGCTTTATCGAGTTAAAACAAATTCAAGCGTGATTCTTTTAATAGCGTTTCAAATAGCTCGCTATTCCATGCATACAAGATAAAAGTAGAACTGAAAAAAGTTGTGAAAAATGAAAATTGAAAAATTATTACTAGGCGGATTAGTCTTAACCTGCATGCTAGCTTCTTTTAACCTAAGTGAAAAAGTAGTCCATTCAGAAAGTGAGAATGAATATGTCGTCTTGCCATCAGATTCTGCATTAATCATGGAAAATTTTTCTCGTCAGGAAGAATGCTGGAACAATGAAGATCTAGCCTGTTATGTTGAAGCATATCACCCTAAGAAGCAAGTTCAGACCATTTCTAGAGCTGGTGTAACTAAAGGTAAAAAGGCTGTTTTAGACCAATATCAGAGATACTATCCAAGCGGTCGGATGGGGCATTTGCATTTCGATGAGATAGAACTTAAAAGAATTTCAGAAGAGTACTATTATGTGGTGGGTCGTTTCAACTTAAAGTACCAAACTCCAGACACACTTTTTCAGGGGTGGTTTTCTGTTTTAATGCAACGCTATGAAAACAAATGGTTTATGGTCAGCGACCATTCATCTTAACTGAGTGTAAGCTCACCAAAAACATGAAAAATCTTAGTCTAGAAATAAACAGATCAATTAATGATGTTAAAAGAGAATATTATGTCTGGATTAAATACAATACACATATTAAATTACAAAATCGAACACTCATGAAAGGATTAATTTTACTTCCCATTACCCTTTGCGTTTTCTTTTGCTTCTGTACTAAAGCACAAAGCGTTGTCAAGATACCTCAAGATGCTACCACTCTTTCAGCTGCTGTGCAGCTAGCACAATCAGGTGACACTATTTTACTTGCGCAAGGTATTTATACTGATTCTGTGCATATTTCCTCTAAAAGTCTTATTTTCAAAGGGGACCCAAACGGAGGCAGTGTGCTTTCGCCAGGTGCAAATGAAAAGTCGTTTGTATTACATGGTGCTAACATTGAGTTCATTTTTCTTGAGTTTGATGATTTTCAGCAAAATACTCCTCGTCCAAACATTGCTATTAGCTCTAACTATTCGAATGTTAAAATCGACCAATGTCGGTTTAACAATCTATATTCTCCAGTATCACTTTATTGGGGCAATTTCGAAATTAGTAATTCTATTTTTTCAGGAACACGAGGAAGTGGTGTAATTCATCAGAACGGAGGTACATTTTTAATGTACAATAACTTAATTTATGGTGGAATTGACAAAACCGGTATCGTTATCAATAGGGCACACGGTGAATTCTTCAATAATACTTTGGTGGGTTCCTCCCCTACTCAGTTTCGAGGTTTAATTATCAATTCAGATTCAATTAGCCATATTTACAACAATATTATTAATGGCTTTGGTATTGGAATCCATCTGAATGCTTCAGATTCAATTGAATTTGCAGCTTTAAGGATTTACAATAACAATATCTACAGCGTTATCACTCCATACTGGTATGAGTACAATGAAAATTTGTCTTTACCCATTTACTCGGGTTTCCTAAACCCGAATCCTGGTACTGGTGAAATTAGCAGCCCTGCCAATTTTATCGACTCTACAGGGGGGGATTTTAAGATTCAGCCCGGTTCGCCTTGTATCGATGCAGGCATTAATGCGTACCCGTTTTCCGTTGGTTTTGACTTGGGTGGAAGTAATCGCATCATTGGCACAAACCCGGATATTGGAGCTTATGAATATTCGGTGGTCACAGCAATTGAAAATCGAGGATATACTGAGGAGAATAAAGTGATCAAAATATATCCGCAACCAACAAGAGATCACGTATGGATTAGTTTCAAGGACAGCTATTTTGGCACATTAGAGGTACTTGATATTTCAGGAAAAGTATTAAGACGAAAGCTGATAAATGACGCTGTCATGTTCAAGGTGGATTTACCTGAGCAAAGCGGATTGTATTTCTTAAGAATGATTAATAAAGATGGTATTGAGATCAGGCAAGTATTGAAGCAAGATTAAAACTTAAGTAGTCGGCCTAAGATCTTTGGTGCCAATCCTATGCTGAATAAAAAAATGTAATGTATGATGTTCGGAAAGAGATGCCTTATGCTTATCGATTGTGTTTTTTGAAGGTTTAGTTTATTGCGACAAAACCCCAAAATCCAAGTTAAGATATCATCAGAACCAAGACATTAAAAGGTTTTTGCACACATCATAAACACATGAAAAAAGTAGTATCATTTTGTTTTTTAATTACTTGCTTCTTTTTGACAAGAGTTACTGCTCAAAGTGTTTTTCAAAAATCCTATTTCATGCAAATAGATAATATGAAGCAGGAAGTTTTTTCAAATAATGATATTGTTATTGCCGGAACTAAGACTGCTTCAAATGGCTTAAATGGAATCCCTGTGGTCAGGTTCAACCCTTGTGGTGATACTATTTGGTCCATTTTGCTTTCAACAGATACTAACAGTCTCTTTCTGATTGACTTAAAAATTGATCAGCAAGAAAATATTATCCTTGCGGGAAACTTCATTGTTCGAAATATTGAGCGAAACGCTTTTTTAATCAGTTTGGCAAGCGATGGAACACTAAACTATTTCAAAGTTTTTGACACAGGCACTGCTGACATCCTATATGCTATGGATGTCAATTCCATGAATGAAATATTGATCTTATTTAAAAGAAACATTGGTCAAGCAGGTCCAAACAGTCAAAATACATTAGCAAGATTTAATTCCACTGGGCATCTTCAATGGATGAAGCAATATGGATACACCTATGTTTGGGGACAGATGTGTGCAAGCAAGGATGGAGGAGCCCTATTAGCTGATTCAAAGCAAATTGTTAAGATTGACAATTTAGGAAATGTAAGTTGGAATAGGGAATTTGAAAATAACCTTTATTCTCGAAACCATTTTGAAGTTCCTAGTGGCTATGTGTTTTTTAGGTACCGAAATTCTGGAGCTCACAATTCCTATGTTTCAATGATTACTAAAGCAGGTAACTTAAAATGGAATAGTCAACAATTATCAAGCTTTCGAGCAATTGGAGGGATATTGAGAAAAAATGGGAACCTGCTCTTTTTGGGTAATTTTTCATTTCAGTCTACGATAAACAATCCTACTTTTATAGAAATAGATACTTCTAACGGAAATATTCTTCGTACTTACATTCATGAAAAAAGTTCGCCTCTAAGTGTTCCTAGCGATCTAAGTGAACTAAATGATAGCTCCATTATTTATTCATCAAATGAAAACTTGGATTTAGCAAGAAGGTTGCTAATCAGCAGAGTAAATGATACGCTAGCTCGTGTTAATTGTAAGGACACCTCTATAAACTTAAATTACCCTAGGGATAGTAGTATTATTTTGCATGGAAATCCTTGGTTAGCCCAGTCTGTCAGTATTCCTCTGCAAGAACCAAAGTTGAATGTAAGTCCATTTATCATACTATTCGATCAAATTTCATGTGAATTCAGATATCCTTTAACCTTAGAGCTAGGCATGGATACTACAATTTGTAAAGGAAACTCATTTACTCTTTCTGCTTCTGGAAGATTCGATGGCTATGCTTGGTCTACTGGCAATCGTTCGCGAAGTATTCAGGTTGAGAAACCTGGTACATATTGGTTAAAAGCTTGGATTAGCTGCGATACGATCTCAGATACCATATCAATTTCCCACCATCAAATCCCACTCTTAAACCTTGGTAAAGACACCACAATTTGTGAGGGAAGTGCGCTTATGCTTTCAACCAATAATGAAGAAATTGCATATTGGAACACAGGAGATACTTCGGCAAGCATAACTGTAAATCAAGCGGGAATATATAGTGCAATTGTTCCATCAGCTTGCGGTTCTGTATTCGATACCATTCAGATCAAAAACTATCCAAAACTCTGGCTTAATCTCGATAATGACACAACTTTATGTAAGGGAGAAAGTCTAACTCTTTCGGTGGACACAAACGCAAGTCAAATCATTTGGTCTACTGGGGTAGAATTAAGCAGTCCAAGCATAGAAGCCGTTTCAGCAGGAATTTATCAGGTCAAAATCGCAAATGAATGTGATACTCTATACGATAAAATCAAGATAGACTTTCACCCTGAAACTCAATTTGTTTTAGAGCAGTCAAAAGATACCGCTAGGGTTTTAGACAGTGTTTTCTTTCGCTTGTTGAAGCCACACAAATTTCAATTTTTACAGTGGGATTTTGGAGACGGTCAATTCTCTAGGGAGAAAATCAGTCTGCACAATTACCAAGAAACGGGCTTGATGCAGACTGGATTTTCCCTAATTGATAGCTTGGGTTGCGAATACGATAGCAGTTTATTGATATACATACAAAGTCTTCCATTTCACCTACCCAATGTGTTTACTCCAAACGGAGATGGAATAAACGACTTTTTTGAAGTTTATGGCGAAGGGATAAATAGTATGGAAATTAAAATATTTAATCGATGGGGAAAATTGATTTATGCAGCAGAAAAAGCAGCATGGAATGGAAGAACCTTAAACGGAAAAGCAGCTGAAGAAGGCACATATTTTTACCAAATTCATTTTCAACAAAGTGGAAATAGTCCACAAAGTGTAAATGGAGTAATAAATCTCATGCGAAATGGCAGAAATGATAAGAAGGGATATTCACCCTAATTGCATAGATGCTTTGCAAATACTAGTCTAATTTAAACCATAAGAGTTTGAGTCTAAATAACAGTTATATGAATTTTTCAAAATCAAAGGCAAGTATGAGTATAGCTTATCGACAAAAACTATTTTTTAAAATCATAAGATGAAAAACTTTATAACTCTTCAAATATCTTTAATACTGCTTTTAGCATCTTGCAAATCAGATAAAGCCCGAATGCAGGAGGTTGTTTATAACATTGTTGAAGAGGCAGATTTCAATGGCTATCTATATGTTGAAAAAAACGGAGAAGTTATATTCTATAATACAATTGTGTCACCTACTCCAATGCTAGACAGCCTGAATGATACTTCGAAAATATATCTCGCTTCTTTAACCAAGCTGTTTACTGAGGTAAGTATTTTAAAACTACATCAGCAAGGGATTATTGACTTGAATGCTCCAATCAGTAAGTATAGAAACACTTTCAAACCAACTTTTGGTGACCATATTACTGTTCTTAACTTACTTAAAATGAGTTCCGGTCTACCTCGTGAAATAGGTCAGGACGAAATGCCCAGAACTCATTTTGATAATAAAAAATGTGCTGGATCATTCTTAGATACGATTACCGATTTCAAACTTTCCTTTACACCAGGCACTAAAACAGAGTACAGCAATCTGAATTATTGGATCTTAGGAAGTATCATTGAACAGCTTACGAATAATAACTTACATAATGCTTTTAAAAAACTCATATTTAATGAATTAGGCATGTACAATTCGGGAGTATTCAATTCAGGCTCGCCTATCCAAAAAGGGTATGTTTATTCCAATAATGAGTGGCAGCTGGATACCACTAATTATGAGGGTAGGTATGCTTCTGGAGGAGCTTACTCTACAATAGAAGACCTAATAAAATTATCCGAAGCATTATCACATGGCAAATTCTTAAATCCAGAAAGTAGAAAGTACTTAGAAAGCACAAATAATAAGATCGAAGTTTTTGGATCTTTACCTGGATATTCTAATATGTTCATTAAGGACTTTGAAAGCAATTATACAATTATCGCCCTGAATAATATAGGTTTACGCGACTTATCTTTGATGGCAAAACTTAAAACAAGCATTGAAAGCGACTTAGGAGTTCGTCCAACCAAAAAATCTAAAAAAGTTGTTAGGGTCAACCCGATCCATTCTCTTAATGATTCAATAGCTATTGAAAATTCTCTGAAGTCATGGATTAGGGCAGTTGAAACTCAAAATGCAGTTGAAATTTTTAAGGCAATTGAAAATGCAAGTGTAAAAGGCAGCATGAATAGAGAAGACAGAACATGGGAAGATTTAAGCCAGCTAAACAAAACACTTCCTAAGTTCAGAGCATTGGGCTACAGATGGGTTAAAGATAAAACTCCAAAGGGAATAGAAGTTTGGTTTGGTTCAGACTCTGAAGGGAAATTAGCAATTAGATGGCTTCTCAGTGAAAAGGATAGTTCCTTGGTTGAAAACTTATTTATCATGCCTGAAGATATGACTTGGCAAGGCAAATCGTATTAAAAATAACTGTAAACAAGAAAAGATATAACACATGCACTTCGAGATACATTTAAAAGCCGAAACGCTAAGAAAAGCTTGAAGAATTGTCAAAATAACCTATTGAAAAAATCAAATTAACCTTAAGCCAAGAATAAATTAAAATATGTAAATGGTGATTTTAAAAACGATTTATTATCAATTAATTAAAAAGAGTTTATACTTAAACAAGTTTAGCATAGTAATGCTATTTCTAATCGTTTGTTCTACTCAAATTATGGGACAGAGTTTTTTAGGCTCATATCTCAAAAGCTTAGATTTCTCAAATGGTGCGGTAAAATTAGAACCTAATTTAATTTCAACTGGTGCAATTGAATACAATACAAGTTTTAATGTGCATACAGAAACACTTTATTATACTATTAGCTCTGCAGATTGGTCTGTGTCTAATGTTATGCAAAGCCAATTTAAAAACGGCAAATTTTCAAATCCTAAAAAAGTATTGTTTGGTAAGCAATTGCATAATAGTGCAGATGTTCATATTCAAAAAAATGGTAAATACATTTACTTTGTTGGAGAAGATGACAATATTTGGAGAAGTAAAAAGAATAATCACCAATGGGATAAACCAGAAGCACTTCCAAAAACAATAAATTCGATAGCACCGGAGGCATACCCAATAACGACTAATAATGGTAATCTTTATTTTTCTAGAGCGTCAAGAACCTCTAGTTATGATATTTATGTGGCAAGATATAACAATGGAAATTATGATGAAGCGGTAAAGCTCCCAACTACTATCAATTCCAATTTATTAGAATCTGATGCTTGGGTTGCGCCTGATGAATCGTTCATGATTTTTGCAAGAAAAGACGACCCCAATGGCCTTGGCGTTACAGACCTTTATATTAGTTTTAATAATAATGGGCAATGGACTAAAGCTAAGAATTTAGGTAAGAAATATAATAGTGCAGGGGTAGATGGGAGTCCTTGGCTTTCACCAGATTACAAATATTTATTTTTAACATCGACTAGAAACTCACCCAATCCACAACGATTTGATGGTGGTTTGGACCTTTACGTTACTAAGTTTAACATTAATGAAATAAAGAAAACAATACCATCGCCAAGCCATTAGTGTTTTTTTGAAAAAATTAAATATCATAAACACGATATTAGGATCTGTTCTACTTTTCCAAACGTCATATGTATTTGCGCACACAGCAGGCAATATAATTACTGTTGGTTATAATGTTCTATGGTCTTATTTAAATTCAATGAATGAACACGAGCATCATGCCTCTGTAATGATTTGGACAAAAGGCTCTGAGTCAAAAGAATTTATTCAATCCGAAGATGCTGCTAGCGACTTTATCTTATATAACAACAAAAATGATTTTTGACAGAAGCAGGCCTAAACCATACTTAACCCTAGTGAGGGAACAAAACAAACAAAGAGCAATATGGAATATACAGTAAAAGGGCGCTCTTATTTTGTGGCTATTGTTTTGCTTTTAACTTTTCAAATCGGATTAGCTCAAACAGAAAGCAAAATAGAATTCGACTCAATCAAGACGGTATTATTTAAGATAACTTCTTCCAATAATAAGCATGTTTCCTACTTATTTGGAACCCACCACGCTTTTGGTAAAGCACTTTTTGATTCTTTGTCAATAGCTAATCAAGCTCTTGCCACAAGTGATATATTGATAAAGGAAAACCTAAATATTCTCGGTGAAACGGCAGAAGATATTATCAACCGAAGAACCGAAATCACAGCATGGAATAAGTATTTAAACAAGGTAGAATTGAAGTACATCGACAAGCTCTTTGCTAAAAGCCCCACTAATTATGGCAAAATGACACCTACTGAGATGTATGTGTTTCTTAACCGCCATTTCAAACAGCAAGTCTGTTTAAATAGAAGCTCTAACGATACCTCACTTTCTTTAGATGATTATATAGCTTCAAAAGCCGTTGAGCAAAATTTAGAACTTTATGGACTTGAAACTACAGAAGAACAAATTCATCTTATCAATAAGGACGTAGAAGGAATGCCCCGAAAATCACATAAAAGGAGACTTTTTAACATTATTGAAAAAATTAGAACCCAAAATGTAAATGACTGTGAAGAAATTAGTTGGTATTCGGAGATGGATATAGATTACCAAACAAATACTCCTTGTCAAAATACCCTTATCTTGAGTGACAGAAACGAAAAATGGATGAGACAAATTAAAGATTTAATTGAAAGGCAGAATTGTTTTATTGCAGTAGGCTTAAGTCATTTGATGTTCGAATGTGGATTGATTAGCCAACTATCGGATATTGGTTATATAATTACTCCGCTAGAAGTAAAATAAAAACAAAGGCCATCAATGGTAGCTGATAACAACCCTCATTCTTGCGAAAACTAATTTTAAGCCCGTGTAAGGGAAAATAATTCTTGTGTTCGGTATGAGTAAACGAGTTGTTTTTACATCTTAATTAGAGCTCTACTCCTGTTTCTCGTAAGTGCTTTTCTGTGCTTTGGTTTTGTTCTTTTCAAAGAACCCCACCACCGCGCAATTAGCAATAGCGTATCGCCTTGTCTAAATGTTGTCATGCATTAGAGTGTTCCTTTGGAGTGTTCTTTTGTTCTATTTTGCATCATTTTGTATCGAAATGCAACGAATTGTATGGGTTTGCAGCTTTACCAGTTTACTTAAAATCCTGTGATCATTGCGAACGTGCCCCGATTCAATCGGGGCCTCGAGTACTCGCTTTCGCTGAAGCTTTAGCGGAGCAAAGCAAGCCTCAACTGAAAAGTTGAGGCTTTTTTGATAAACTTAAATAGTAGTGATTATTATAAGAAGTCTTTTATAATACTAGCCTCTCACATGCGATAAAAACTCTTTTCGTACTGCCTCTTCTTCAAATTTTCCGCAGTATTCTACGGTAACCGTTTTGGAGTTTACATCTTCTACCCCGCGAGCAGCAACACAAAGGTGCTCGGCTT
The DNA here is from genome assembly GCA_040220135.1 of Vicingaceae bacterium. Lineage (GTDB taxonomy): Bacteria > Bacteroidota > Bacteroidia > Flavobacteriales_E > Vicingaceae > CAJXMH01. The sequence continues at coordinate 65,397 of JAVJTT010000009.1, read as the reverse complement.
CAATCACTACTGCTACATCTTTAGTGTTAAGTAGGCTTTTTAATTCTTCTGCAATTTGCTTGGTTAAGCGCTCTTGCACTTGTGGCCTTTTAGCAAAATATTGCACTATGCGGTTGATCTTTGAAAGACCCACAACTTTTCCATTAGAAATGTAAGCCACATGCGCTCTGCCAATAATAGGAACAAAGTGATGTTCGCAGAAGGAAAAGAGTGTAATGTCTTTTTCAACCAACATTTGATTGTATTGGTATTTGTTATCAAAAAGTGCAACCCTTGGTTTATTTTCGGGGTTAAGACCAGAAAATATTTCTTTGATGTACATCTTCGCCACGCGCTTTGGGGTACCGCTTAAGCTGTCGTCGTTCAAGTCTAGGCCCATGATCTCCATGATCTGACTGAAATGTCCTTCGATCTTTTCCATTTTCTCCTCGTCATTCAGATCAAAGGCATTTTCACGCATGGGCGTTTCTAAAGAAGTTCCGACGTGGTTGTCGCCAATATCTTCAATCGTTATGCTTGTGTTAGTCCCATTATGGCCGTTTTTAAAGCCATTTTTCTTTTTTAGGGTGTCAGTTAGTTCATTCATGATTTGGATTGTTTTGTTTTATGCTCCGTATTCAACGAAGTTTCTTTTAGTTTCATAAAGCGTCACGCTTAAGGAATGCTCGCTGTTTATACCAGGTCTTAATAATTCGTAGATGATCCTTGCAATATTCTCTGCTGTAGGATTTAAGCTTTTAAACTCTTCTGTATCGAGGTTTAAATTTTTATGATCAAAGCGCTCAAGCACTTCTTGTTTGATCAAAGTCTTAAGCTCTTTCATATCGACCACAAAGCCCGTTTCTTCATCTACCTCTCCGGTCACTTTTACAATTAGATCGTAATTATGACCATGGTAGTTGGGGTTGTTGCATTTCCCAAAAATGCTTTTGTTTTTTTCTTCAGACCATTTCGGATTGTGCAAGCGATGTGCAGCATTAAAATGGGCCTTTCGGCAAACGGTGGTTTTTATCATACTGCTTCTAACATAATTTTTGAGATGATTGTTTAATTATTTTGACAAAATATTAAACAAACTATTAGTTTATGACTTAAGAAATGCAATGGACTTTATTTTAATAATTAAAGACCAATGCCCTTACTATTTTTTTGGAATTCATAAAAATGTTGTTTCTTAGTGCCTCTCAAAAGTGATGGAAGGGGCTGATATTGAATTAAGTTATCGTTTAGGTTTTTGCTTTTGAGCTTTATCAAGTAGGCTTATGGTGCTCGCTTGTCTGAATTAGAAATTATTTTTTTTTTAACCTAAATTTTAAATTATGGCCGTAATTCAATTAGAGCTAGAACAGTTAAAGATTCTTCGTGCAAAAAAAAGGTGGAAACTATACTTTGTGGTAGTCACTGAGCATCCGGAAGAAGAAGATAAAATGGTGATGACTTACATTCCGCAGCCCCAAACAGGGGAGTCATTTTTTAGGGTGAAGCCAAATGCTGAAAACCAACTATTTTTTGAACCTCAAGGAGCAGTTGGGGCGGATGGATTGATCGTTAAAGAAAGAGAAATGCCAGAAGACAGATCGGTGAAAGTTAGAATGTATTTGAGGCATAGCAGGCGCTCAACTCGTAATGCCGGTAACTTTTTAAAAGATATGGAAAAGGAGTTAGGAGGTGATGCTTTAGGCTTGGTGTCTGACATACTTGGTTCTACAGGCACATGGTTAGTGATAGCAAAAAAAGCCATGCCCATGATTGGGAATGCACTAAGCAAAGTGAAAGACAGAGACTTTGGTGCCGTTGTCATGGATGAAGAGTTTGGTGCTGAGTTTGAAAATCAAGAAGAATTAGATCGAGAGAATAAATTTACTTCTGGCGATGCTAATATTGTTTGGAGTTGGGCAGTAAAACAAGATGAATAAACTTCCTGTTATGGCAGAAATAGCGAAGCTACTTAAGCTTCGCTATTTTTTTTACCGCTTATCTTAACATCAGCTCGCCACTATTACTGCTTCCTTTATCTTTAATTGTCCCCGGCTGCCCATAAACAATCACATTGCCTTCTCCTTCAATTTGGTATTCTAAGTAATCGCTGATACTAGCAATGCAATTTCCTTTGGAATCATTTTCTATAAAGCCCCTTTTGGCTTGCAGGGCAGAAGCATCAACCGTCATAATGGCCGTATTCCATAACTTTAGCTCAGTGGTTTTCCCACTTAAAGTTAGTTTACCGCCACAAGGAAAGTCATTCCAATAGTAAAGCACTTCATTGTTTACCTGAATGTTGGCTTGATTGGCTTTACTGCCCAGCACAATCCCAAATTCATAAGTGGTAATGGGGTTTACGGTTTTAATGTCGCAAGTTTCATTGGCTTTTAAAAACTTCAGCTGCTTGGCGGTTAACCAAAGTTTAAGCGTATTGTCTTTGGGGTCGTTCCACTTAATTATTTTCTCATTGCTCAATACCAAAGTGCAATCGCTTACGCTGAACTTCATTTTGTCTACAAATGATTCTGCGCCTTCCATTTCTATGCTGTATTCATTTCCTTCTACCAAGTAAACCTCAAAAGAATCATTGATCTCTATGCTATGAAAAGGGGGTAGGCTTTCTTTTTTGCGAATTGATTCATCGTCTTTACCACAGGCAAAAGCACCGAAGATCAAAAGGTATGTGAGTAGTTTTCTCATAAGATCAGACCAAGTCCAAATTCAGGGTAATCTAAAATGTACAAATGCGATTTCATCACGAAACGAAAAGTCAATTTATCAGTGAGCTTGTATTTGGCGATACCTCGATTATACATAAAGTAATTGTTCACTTTTTCGGTTAAACCCAGGTAAATTCCTTCTTGAAAGGTAAGGCTAAAACGATTGTAGACAATGGTTTGCGAAAAGTGAATGCCACTTTGAAATCGGTTGATGGGCTGAAAATCTTTGCCATCTTTTTCCAATTGATCTTTCACGGAGCTATCGTAAAAAATGTCAGCTCCTAAGCCTAGGTGCAAGGCTCTAAATGTTTGCTTGCGGACCTCATAAGAAAAAGAGTGGGTGCGGTAGAAAGTAGAAGCTAAGGCGCGCGAGTGTTTGCCGCCTATGGAAAGCACAATTTCTTGTTCAAGGTATCCATCCTTTTCCGGTATTCCGGGCATTTTCTTTTCACTTTGCTGACCAATCGCGTAGGAAAGCCCACTCATCCAACTCACATAATTGATGCCCAAATTGGGTTCTGCGGTATTGCCGTTTGAAAAATGATCGAAACTAATGGAGGTGTTGAGATTTAAGCGGTCAAATAGTTGGTAATTGGCGATAAAACGGGTGTTGAAATGGATGTTGCCATAAGAGCCAACGGCTACATTCAGGTAATTATCTTCCAAGTCATATTTGCGATTTACACGGCTGTAACCCAAGCCAAACTGATTGTAAATCTTGAATCTGTTGAAGTTTAATACCACAAATTGAAAATAGGGATAAACGCCCCAAAGCTTTCCTAATACTTCATCGTTTCCTAAGGTAGAATGAATAAACCGTAAACCATAGGAAGGGTAGTGATACAATTCTTGCCAGCCATCTTTTCCGTAAGTGTTTTTGCGAATGGAAAGCTCGTAATTGTAGGTAAAGTCTTCGGTTATCAAATTCACAAATTGATATTCTGGAAGCACAAAACCCAAACCATGGGTGACTTCTATCTCTAGATTATCCAGCGAACGGTTTTGACCCGATGAAAGTGATGGGAAAAGGCAGGCAAGAAAAAGGAGTATAGCTAGAAATATTCTCAACTTAAACAATTAATTGTCTGTAAAATTAAGCTTTACTAGCTGTTTGACTATTCTATCTCTAAAGTGAAAAGCTAATTCAGTCTTGAAGCTCAATATCTTGATAACTTAACTCAACTGGCGAGGAGCGGCCAAATATTTGCACTTCTGCTTTTACTTTTTGCTCAGACTCGTTTACTGCTTTTACTACTGCCGACATATTGGCAAATGGACCACTTAAAACTTTTATTCGATCGCCATTTTTAAAATGAGACAAGGGCTCAACACTTGGTAATTCCTTGTTTGATTCAAATAAGAGTTTTATGGTTTCTTCGGACACCGGCTCGGGGCGGTCTTTCCCATAGATGGTTATAACTGAACTAAGATTCAAGATATGTTTTTGGAGTTCAGTAGTCATTTTAGCTTTTAGATAAATGGTTCCGGGAAATTTTAATCTTCTTGTGACTTTTTTACCTGTGGTAGAAAAAATAGCTTCCTCTGGAAGAAAGAAATCTTCAACCAAATGCTCAAGCTTCTTGTCTTCTAAGTGTAGTTTTATACTTCTTATGCTTAGCTTTTCATGATTCCTACGGACAACTAATGTATACCAAAGTTTTTCCATCTGTTTACTTTTTTATTAAAGGAAGTTTTTGTGTGAGGAGCTAATATAAAAAAATGTTGTTTTCTTAAAAAGCTATTTTATTCTTTTTGCTTGAATGATGACATAGATGGCAAGATTCATGTTTCTTTATAACTCCCTTGATATTGTGCACAAATACTAAATGGAAGTAAAAAGCAAGGAAAAGATAATATTTCTCAAGCTGATAAGCATGGGGGAAAAATAGGGAAAACAGCTATTATCTTAAGATCAGAGATATAGTTTTTACTCCTCCTTGTCTTTCACACTCTCCTACAGTTGACTTCATAAACTCTTTCACTTAGCAGACGCTTGGGTTTAACTGTATAGCTAAAAGCTTGCATTTTAGGGAGCTATAAATAAAGGTATTTGGTGTAGAATATTTTTTGTTATACCTTTAGTCCGTTCAGAAAAAACAATTTACGATGAAAAAATCAAATATTTCCCTGATCATCTTGGTAGTGGCAGTAATTTTTATAACAGTTTCATCTGCTTTTGATACGATCAAATTTAAAAATATCAGCCAAGATGAAATTAATACCTTAATGTTCAATTTAGGATTAATTGCCCTGGTGATTGAACGCTCTCTTTTGGTGCTTTTGGCAGTTTGGCGAGGAGAAGAAAAAGAAATGAAGAAAATAGATTTGGAAGATGCCGAGCATAAGTTCACATTGGTTAAAGAGCAAGTTAGCCAGAGTGTTGCACCAGCTTCGGCCGCCAATACACCGGGAGCTGCGGTCCATGACAGCAGTCCATTAGCCAAGGCAAAGGATCAAGTTACTGCGGCTAAAAAATCTTTGGAACTTTATCGAGTAGGAACTAGAGCCCTCTCTATTAGAGTGAGTTTTTTCATCGGGATATTACTCAGTGCCTTAGGATTTAGAATATTTGAGTTTTTGTTTGAAACCAACTTTAGCGGTCCTTTTCAAGCCAACCTCTTCAGTATAGCAGATATTGTGCTAACAGCCGGCATAGTATCCGGGGGTAGCAGTGGGTTGAATATTTTTACCAAGTCACTAACCCAATTGCTGAATAAATCTACACAAGCCATTCCTTCGAAGAGCAAGACTTCTAGCCCTTCAACATCAGCATAAGGGGGTTAAAGAAAAAGCCCACCGACAAAAGGCGGTGGGCTATTAGACTTAACTTTTTCTGCTTAAAAACTCTTTGATTTTGTTTAGAAGAGAAATATACCAGCTTTCACTTTCAGGAGAATGCTGTATCTCTTTTTTGTCAGAGTCAAATTGTTTACCTGAATCACAATCAATTACTTTACCATTCCTTATCCAATAATGGGATCTACATTTAAAGTTCCAATTACCGATTGAAGGGTAAAGTGTAACACTTCCTTTGAATTTTAATTCCCAACCATTAGAATCTAGAGGAGTTACTACTTGATTTTTACAGCCACACATGCATAGATGTACCGCTGTAGTATAGTCAAATGAGACGTAAAGTACATTATCCTCTAAATCATCTGGTAAGAATTCTACTGACCTAACTTCCATAACATTCTTCGTTTAATAAAAGCGAGTCATTAATAGAATAAGTGGAATGATACTCATTAACTAAGTCTTGATAAAATCCAAAGTGCTTCTTCCACTTAATGACTGCTTGAACAGCATTTAAAGCATTTAATTCAACAATTTGAATATTGGATTTGTACTCGTTATCCATTTCTGTTTCTCGAGGTACTCTCTTTTCAATATGGTCAACCATATCCTTAGTCCCTAAGGTTACTCTGGTAGTCCCAATTAGTTGATCATTAACCAAATTAATTCCTAGCCCAACATCAACAAATGGTTTTTTTATACTAACCAAATAGTGGATACAAAGTGCTCTTGCTTCATTATCATCAACGCATAAAAACACGAAGTCAAATTCTCCAAGCTCATGAAGATTCTCCTCGCTTAAATATGTCTCATGTGGAACTATATTATTTTTCAATCTCGAATAGATGTCAAAATAATAATCAACCTTTTTTGGCTTTTTACTTAATTCCTCAATTGAGCAGGCACTTGGAGATCTAAACGCATTATGATTTAGAAAGTAGTCACCATCGAAAAGGTGTATTTCATCAACACAAGTTTTAGAAACCAAGTCCAAAATGTAAGAGCCAGTTCCACCTAGACCAACTATAGCGATCTTTTGTGATTCTAATTTTTGGGTTACATTTTCAATATTTGCTCTACTTGAATTAGTGTCGTAATACTTGAATGGCAAGTTTTCTTCAACAGATTCTATAACCTTAAAAGGTTTTGCAGTAACACTATTGTCAAGTGAAATCGCCGGAGCAGAAATTATTTCAGCATACCGTTTTACTTTCTCATAGTAATCGGGATAACCTCCTTTCGGCTTATTGCTAAATGAGAAATTGGTTTCTAAACCATTTGGCAGTCTCGTTTTCATAGAGCGATATTGGATGGCTTTAATGATGTTACCATTATGATCACATGGGTGCTCACCTGAAAAATTAATTACATGATTATTTGGTTTAACCGTTGTTTGCCCACTTAAACTCAATGGACAAACAAGGCTACCTAATTTAACTTCTTTTTTAGAGTTAACATAAGGAATATGGTGGGCAATAAGCTGCCCACCACATATTTCCAAATGATATCCTTCATCACGAAGCTTTTTAAGGTCTTCGTTATGACTTATCAGTTGCTGTGACATTGAATATCATTTTATGTTTAACCTTAACACTCTCGTTGTAAACAAGAGAGCCTTGAACTTTAGAACTATGTCCTCTACTGTAAGTTACAGTGTAGGAAGTTCTACCATTGTCGTTGAATGTGCCAAACGCTAGAATGACAACCTCTTTGAAAGAGATTTCTTTCTCAGGCCATTCATGCTTTTTTGCATTTACAACAATGGTTTTCACTTTTGGCTCGTCCTCTAAGAATTTAATCTTTTCGGTTTTGCCATTCTTCATGACTGATTTGATACCGTGCTTAGCCATAGCTACTGACTTGTATGTCTCGCTATGTCCAATAGGTTCTCCATTTCTGGCATGAAGCACAAAGTAGAATTGATCATCCTTGGATTCAAGAAGTTTAAAATTAGATTCATCCGTACAATGCTCTCTAACGGACTCAATTCCATTTAAAGCGCCTTGCTTAGATTCGTAACCTTCACTTTGAAGGATGATTTCGTTGTTACCTGCTTTCAGGTTAAAGTAGTATTGGTTATCTCTCCCAACGAAAAGAGTGTAGTAACCACTACTTGTGATGTTTTCTTGTGTCATTTTAACAAGAGTTTAATTATGAAAAATATAAATTACACTCTGTTCAGCTTACCTCATTTAGGCTGAGAAATTTATTGAGGCTAAAAAGCTATTTTGTTACCAGTGAGATTTGTTGGCAACTGTGCAATCAGTGGTGACTTGCAATGTCAAGAAAACATCATATATTTGAAGTGTCTAAAAATCAAATTCAGAGTAATCTGGATTGCGAGCCCGATCACTGATTGGGCTTTTTTTATTTTATGTTATTTTTTCATTTATGCTATTTTTAAAATTTCACTAAAAGTTTCTATATCGTTTTTATCAGCCAAATACTTGTCTACGAATTCGTCAAATTTTATAACTTGTATAAATTCTTCTTTAGCTGCCTTCATGATTAGGTTGCTATTGGTAATGACTTTCCCATTAAAAGTTTTTGCAAGAAATAAAGAGCTTTCATCACCATCATCTAGAGGGTTAGGTGAAGTTATGTCACTGTATCTCGTTTCATAAAACTTAAAATCAACTTCATAAATTTTAATATTATACTCACTTGTCAATCTGAGAACTTTCTTTCTTACAGAATGCGAAAAATCCTCTAAACGAATATTTGTTATATAAAAAGTGAGTTGATTTGGATCACACTTATCAAGCAATCGCATCTGCTGGAATATTAAAAAATTTTCTATGTCGTTGATTATGTACATTTTAATTCACGTGTAATTCGAGTTCGTTGAGCTCTCTTTTTAAAAGATCAACCTTTGTGTTTTTAATTCTGGCAGCTTTTCCCCATGTTATTCTTTGTTCATTTATTCCTCTGATTATTAGTTTCTCTAATTTGTATGGTTTTTCCCTGCTTTGATAGCTGCCAAAATCCTCACTTTCTCCTTTAGTTTTATACCATTCGTCATATGATTGCCACCAATCATTAAAAATGTTGTCAGAGATTACTTTAGTCCATTTAGCTCTAATTATTATTGCCTGAATAGATGCTCCATATTTTTCTTTAATTCTCCTAAGCTCTCTTAATGAAATCATAGTCCTATTTCTGCCTAACTCAGAAGCAATAGAGTCTTCAACTAACAGAACCGCACCCGCAAAATGGTTACAAAGTTTTTCAATAAAGTCTTCATCTAACTTTTCTGCAAATGATAATACAATATGCCCGAGTTCGTGCAACAATGTGAATCTCCGTCTGGTAATATCATTTACTGAAGAATTAATAAGTATAAATGGGAAGTCATCATTTACTTTTCCGCTTAGTCCATGGAATTTTGAAATAGCCTCTATTTCAATTATTGATAATCCATGTCCTTCAATTGTATCAGTTACGTCATAAATCGGAGCATTTCCTAATTTCCACTTAGTCCTTAGTTTTTTAGCAGCTTTCTCAACATCTTTTCTGCTAGATATTTTTAAATCTTTGATTGGGTTTTTAAACTTGCTATCATCTTCAGTAAGGCTTTGGAGTTCAATTAATCTTCTTAGATAATCTTTGCAGAAGTTTTTTATCTCTTCTAGTTCAAACTCCAATTCTTTGATTTGACTTCCTTCACGAAAATTGATGTCATTAATTTCAATTTTCGTTAAATCCTTTGCAACGAAAAACTCAGAGGGATGAACAGAGAAAACATTACTCAATTTTAAAAGCGTTGTTGTACTAGGTTTCTTCTGATTTGTCTCGTATCGATGAATAGATTGTTTGGAAACACCTACGCGTTGTCCAAGTTCTTCAAGTGATAAATTGCTTTTCATTCTTAATGTAGCCAGTTTCGTGCTAAAATTTGCATCCATGTGTCACTTCTCCTTCATTGTTTAATTTGTTGTCACCCCAAAAATACAAATAAAATTTAAAGGGTGACAAGTGGAGTCGTTTTTTTTCAAGCAAGCAAAAAAGCAAGAATGTTTAGGTTTTTAATAGGTTCTGCTTTCTAAATGCTCTTCAAATAGTTTTATAAGCAATATTATTTTTTAGAGATTACTCCTTCTCTTTCACACTCTCATAATTGTCTTTGTATACCCTTTCAATTAATAAACGCTTAGGGTCAATGGCGGCTTTCACAGGTTTTGTATCTACTGTAAAAGTCAGGCTTTGCTCACCAGAGCTTAAATTCAATCGCTTAATGAAGATGGGCTTTTCGGCCTCAGCGTCTTCAAAAAGTCCAATGTCAACCCAATCTTTTAGCGGCACTTCAGTTTCATTACCAATGGAATCGGCGTACATTTTTTTGTTTTCAAGACTCAGTTCTACCAAATAACTGCCATCTTCTTGTTCTTGGTAAGTCGCTTCTTTTAGTCTGAAGTCATACAAAGTAATTTGCTTAAACCAATCTTCGATCAGGTAATTTAAACTGTCCGGCACTTGAGGTACTAGGTGTTTGATAAAGTCTAAAGAGGTAGGGTAGGGTGGCTCAGCGTAGCGGTATTCTGCTAAAAAGTCGCGCAAAGCTTGGTTTACTTTATCTTCTCCAATGTAGTCTTGCAAGGCGTAAAGAATCAAACTTCCTTTGCCGTAGTGCAAATAGCCTTGGTTTTCCACTTTGTAAAGCGGCAATTCTTTTTCTCTTTCTGAGCCTCTGCCGCGCAAATAACGGTTAAAGTCGTATTTAATGAACTCTTTCATTCCCAAGTCATCTTTCTTTTGCTTCATCACCATTAAAGAGCTGTATTCCGAGAAGCTTTCGCTCAACATGGTGCCGCCTTGCATTTTTGCCCCAATTACTTGATGCGCCCACCATTGGTGCGCCATTTCATGAGCAATTACAGCGTTTATCACATTGTTCTTGGTGGTGTCTTCTAAATCGGTGATAAATCCAAATGCCTCTGAATAGGGCATCGTTCCCGGAAAGGCTTGAGCAAAAGTAGCGTAGCGCGGAAATTCGATAATGCGGGCTTGCTCGTGAAAGTAAGGGCCGTAGTTTTTGGTGTAATATTCAAAAGAAGCTTGCAGGGCATCCAACATCATTTCAATGTTGTAATCGTGTTTTTCATCGTAATATACTTCTAAAGAGATTCCGTTCCAATCTCTTTTAGCTACTTCAAAGTCTGCTGATATAAAAGAGCAAAACAACTGCGATGCTTGGTCAATCTTGTAGTGGTAATGGTTACGTCCCTCTTCTTGCCATTCTTTTACTAGCTTGCCGGGGGCAACTGCAAGCTGATCGTCAGAAGTGGAGATGTAAGTTTCAATTTGCACCCAATCGGCTCTCCCATCAGATAAATAATTGACCATGCGTAACGCTTTATTGGCCGAATCTAGTTCCGGCATGCGGTCTTTGGGCGGGAGGTCGTATTTCTTTCTGTCGTTTTTGTCGCTTAGTTCAACACCTTCTTGATAACCCATACTAGGTAAAATAGCGCTGCTGTTTAAAAAGGTTCCATTGCGAATGATGCTGGTATTGCCCCTCGTATTTTCAAAACCTTTGGTTTCGTAGTTGGAAAAAATTACGATATCCATTTCGTCACCCGGATGCATGGGTTTTTTTAAGGCATAAATCCGATAATCCAAACTGTCATCTTGCATCACCAATTCTGAGTTTGGCAATTGAATCTCCACTTCCCAATCGTCACTCAAATTATAGTGAATGCTGTCAATTACTTGATTGGTTTTGTTCTTTAAATGAATTTCAGCTTTTACTTTTACATCTCTTTCATTAGGGAAAATGTCAACATGGTAAACTACATCTGTAATAGAGGGTAAAGCCAAATCTTGGTATTTTTTGTACTTCTTTTCATAGCGAACTACCATTAATTTGCCTTCATCTGAAGTTTCGTATTGATTTAGCACTTGGCTATTGTAATAGACAAAGGCCGCACTTGCCATCCACAACACAACAACTGCTAGGAGGGCTGTTTTAAGTTTTCCACTAAAGTTGACCTTTGCAACTTTTAATCTGTTTTTAATTCCACCACCGGAAGATCTAACCCAAAATAAAGCGGCCACAAGGGCTAGAATAGAGGCAAACAGTAACCAATAAATGTTGAACCAAATGTTACCCAACAAACCCGGTCCATAGCCATTCATGTCTGAATATTGAATAGATGGCGCGCCGCCAAAGCCAAGCATATTCGATTGAACATCAGCAACATTTAAAATAATGCTCCAAACAAATACAAAGAGAATGGTAACAAAATAACCCAGGTAACGGTGGTTTACCAGTACCTGAATGAAAATGAAAAAGACACAATAGAAGAGATAACCTGGCAGCAAGTCAATAAAGTAAGTGCTGAGGTAGAGACCTAATTCAATATTAGTGAAGCCTAAAATTAATTGGTAAAGTACGCCAAGTACAGCAAAGAAAAAGTAAAGGCTACTCACAACGCCCACTAAGGTTAACACTTTGGCAAAGAAAGAACCCAGTGAATAATGTGGCGTAGCATTGATCACCTCATGAATATTGCTCAGTCGGTCTCGCCAAACCAATTCTCCACTAAAAAATATCATAATGATGATGATGAATATACTAGAGGAGTCGTCGATCATCTCAACTACTTTGTAAGTAATAGGGTAGGCTTGAAGGCCGAAATATTCAAAACCTCCAACCATGTCTACCACAAGTAAAATGGTGGCAAAAAGGATGATTACTTTAAAAACCATGCTTTTTACAATGTTCAGAAAGCTGATCTTGAAAAAGCTGAGAAATTGCTGCCAGTTGACGTTACCGCTAAAATCCGGTTGAACTGAAATAGGCTTAATTTTTATTTCATCGCTTGCTTCAGTTGCTTTTTTCTTTTTTTGTTTTTGAGCTTTTTCTTTAAAGGAGAAAGAGAAATAGGAGAGCAGCAAAATGACCATTCCTATCCCCATCCAAATAAGACGGTTCCATAGTAAAATGCCATCAAAGCCGGGTGATAAAGTGTTTTTTTCAACCGTTGTAAAGTAGCGCGAAGAAACCGAATAGGCACGTAAACCAAAGCTATCTAGTAAGCCACCAAGTGTTTCGTTGTCAACATCAGAGAGTAAAGTGCCTGATACTCCATAGGCGATAATGAGCATTAAAGCTCCGATAAAAGAAATAACTGTGTTCTTGAATTTAGTAGCTAGGGCAAAGAGAATGACACCTGCAAAAAACATATTGGGCAAAATGAAAAGCAAGTAGTTATTAATAAAGGTTTCTAAATAAAAAGGCCCAATTCGATCTGGTTCTATCCAGCCGGCTAATGGAGCAATAATCGAAGCTAAATAGACTCCGAGGTAAATTCCCAAAAGGGGAATAGTAGACAATACCAAAGCACCCAAAAAGCGACCGAAAAAATAGCCGCCTTTCTTGATCGGGCTACTAAAAAGTATTTCATGGAAGTTATTGTTGTGGTCGCGGAGAGCAGCGTTGTTAAAGAATGCCACGGCAAAAAGAATCCCAATCAATGAGAAAGTAGCCACATATTGAGTGATGACATAAGGAGCATTTCTGTAAATATTGCCAATGGCGCCCCCAATTTGGACATTGTCAGAAGAAATCGCTCCAAAAGCAAAGAGGGCAACAATGAAGGTGAAAACATAGATCATAGGCCGCTTAAAAGCCGATTTGATCTCCAGAAAGAAAAATTCTTTAAACATGGCGATGGGCTTTAAAGGGTGGAAGTTTCGGTTTGTAATTTGGTCTTAGTAAAGAAGACATCTTCCAAATTGGGAGTAACCGCTTGAAAACCATCGCCCGGATTGGTGTCTTGGAAAACGTGAATCACCGGTTTTCCGGCTATCATTTTGTCTGAGATCACTTGGTGTTTGCTTGCATGCGCCTCCAACTCTTCTCTTTCGATCTGTTTTTGCCACACCTTGCCTTTAAGATCGCCAATGGCATCTTCCGGAGAACCATGATAGACGATTTGTCCCAAATTCATCACGGCAAATTTTGAGCAAAGCTCTTTTACGTCATCTACAATGTGGGTTGAAAGTAAGATGATCACCTCTTGTCCTACATCAGCCAATAAGTTGTGAAACCGATTGCGCTCTCCCGGATCTAAGCCGGCGGTAGGTTCATCTACAATAATCAGTTTGGGTTGCCCAATCAAAGCTTGCGCAATGCCGACTCTTTGCTTCATGCCGCCGGAGAAGCCTTTTACGCTTTTGTTGCGTTTCTCGTAGAGGTTTACTTTTTGAAGCAAATGTGCTACAAGGTCTTTTCTTTCTCCCTTATTGCCGATGCCTTTTAAAACCGCCATATGATCAAGCAGTTGCTCTGCGGTGATTTTGGAATACACCCCAAACTCTTGTGGAAGATAACCCAAGTGCTTTCTTAACTCTTGAGGTTGGTTTAAAATATCAATCTCATCTAAAAAAGCACTACCACTATCTGCTTCTTGCAGTGTAGCTAGGGTTCTCATCAGAGAAGACTTTCCGGCTCCGTTAGGACCAAGTAAACCAAACATTCCATTGGAGATTTCTAGGCTGACTTGGTCAAGCGCTTTTACTCCGTTAGGGTAAGTTTTATTCAGGGCATTAATTTTTAAGGTAGGCATAGTGAATGAGTTAGTATTTGCAATCGAAAATACGGAAGGAAATCAAGAACGCACAAAAAATGTGGGTTGAGCGGTAAAAAAGGGAAGATGAAGTGAAAAATACTAGTTTATGAGTATTGACTGGTGAATTCTTCATACAGACCTTAGCCCCATGGTTAAGTAGTCTGGTCGAAAGAGTGTACTTAGTAACTACAGCTCAATTTCATTTTTCGCATCTTTCGTTCTTTTAATTCTTCAGCAAATGCGAAAACAACTCTACGATCAGAAGGCAATCGTCTCGGGTGAAAGTCCGAGGCGATTTTTTATTGCGCTAAACCTTGATAATCAAATTCAATTATTTGGATACCATCAGTAATAATTCGAAATTCTATCGGTCTACAGCAGCGCTCGCAATCTTCGATATAGCGTTGTTCACGAATTGAGGGGTCCACTAAGATTGAGACTTGACAAGTGTAGAATTGTTCTTTCATTTCATCTACTAAACAGAAGTAGATGTCCTTGGTTTTTTGTTTTCAGAAAGAAGAAAAAAAAAGAGGCCACTTGTGGCCTCTTTTCATTAGGTGTGGTGAAATTTATTGTACAATAAACCGTTTCGTGATTTGTTTGCTTGGACTAAGCAAACGAATCAAGTATAAACCAGCATTATCTATTCCCGTCTCTAACTGAATGAGTTGATTAGACTGTGAATAATTCTTTTGATAGATAACCTTTCCGCTGATATCCATAATGGTAAGTTCAAATTGCTCATCAATTTCTTCTGAGAACTGTAAGTTAAACTGACCATTATTTGGGTTAGGAAAAATAGTAAGGAGGTCGTTCTGGGCATCAGCCGGTACAGACTTTATTCTAAAGTTAGCTCCAGGAGGTGCGGGTGGAGTTGAAAAGCTTTGCATTGGAGACCATCTGCTTCCTAGAAATTGGGTAAAACTACACATTGACTTTACTTGCCATTCGTAAGAAGTGTTAGGAGTCAAATTCCATAAAGGAAGACTTGACTTATTGACACCCACTTTTCCTTTGTTCCAGTTCGATGTTCCTGCTTCTCTATATCTTGTTCTATAATACAAAGCATTCGGATAACTTGTCCAATTGATCTGCGCCGCATTAAAGGACACCTTGCTACTATTTAATCCACTTGGTGCCTCACAAGGGCCTGATAGTGTTGTAAAATTATTAAGGCTTGTGAAGTCAGACCAATAAATTCCATTGGCATTCTGGAAAGCAACTCTTAAGGTATAAAAGTATTTAGTATTTGGCTGAAGACCAGTGGCAAAATGACGCCTTTTCTGACCATTCTTAATCGCATTACCACTCCAATTTGAAGGGCTGGAGTTGGCATCTCGCCAGAAGACTCGGTACATAATAGCTCCCGCAACCGTATCCCATCTGAAAATAACAGAGGTGTCTTGAATGAGTATTGCATTAGCATTTAAATTTGGACTTGGGCAAGAACTTAAATCTCTTCTTACCAAATAGTTTTCAATTATTGAGCAACCATTTGCATCTGAAATAGTGACTGAATAGTTTCCGGGGTTTAAGCCTGCAACATGACTTGTTGGGCCAACCGAAGAGGCTCCGGTTTGCCAGTTGAAAGTTTTATTTCCTATACCCCCTAAGGCTTGAACAGTCAAAGAACCATCACTTCCGGGAGTGCAACTTGCTCGAGCAAGGCTAGTTAGCTGGGCGGTAATGGGAGAAGGTTCATTTACAGTAATAGAATCGACAACTACGCAATTTGCTCCATTATCTGTTATGGTAACGGTATATGTTCCAGCAGATAAATTAGTTACCGTAGAAAATGAACCCGGAACTCCAGTACTCCACACATAAGTATGACCCGGTACGCCCCCTGACGAGGTCACTGTTGCACTACCGTCACTTAGTCCAAAGCAGCTTATATCAGTTTTAGAAAGAGAAGTGGTAAAATCATCACAAATACTACTCACATGCACCCCAAAACTAGGTTGCATATCAGTTCCAAAGCCGGCCCAATATGAATTGGATACCCCCGCTCCATCTTCTACAAACAACTGCGAAGGACTAAGATAAGGATTACTCCCACCAGCTCCAATGGCATTCATGGCATAACTTCTTCTATTTTCAGAAGCGGCTATCCAAGGCATGTTTGTAGAGGTAAATTGAGAGCCTTCAATGCTGATAGAAATGCAGTAGTTTTTATTGTCTTGCATAGCAAAGCCTGCATTTGCACTGATTACATTGAACAAGGGAACTGAGCCAACTCCATATGTTCCTGGGGTTAAGCCACTTACTGTGTCAGCGCCCGCTGCCACTGGGGTTAGTTCAGTTTTATCGTTAATAACGCCGTCGGAATTGTTATCAGTCCAATCATATACATAAGCTCTAAAGATAGCTGTGCCTGTACCGATGTAATTGTTTGTAGCGTAGTGTGCATAGGAAATAGAATCTAAGATCAAGTTATCTGTTCCTCCATTAGGGGAGCTAAAAACACTTCCGAATTCAAAGCGATTAAAATTCGTGCCTCCCGGAAAAACTGCTCTAGTATAAAAAGGATCACCGGTCCCACCAAAGCGTTCTACTTTTGAAAGATAATTGCTTCCTATAGAGAAATCCTGGATCAATGAATCGTTCGATGGATTGTTATCTCCACTATGGTTTGTTACATAGATAACTCTGTAATATCCTTCGGTCATCCAGCTGGTGTTATTTAAGTTCGCATAAATGGCTCTTCCGTTATCATTTCCGCCATTAACAGTATCTATATTAGTTGTTTGACTATGAACATTTGACCATGTACCTCCAACATTCTTTTGAATTATGGTACTCAAGCTTGCATTATCTGAGGGAACAACTTGTTGAAAACCTAAGTTTTTGACATTGGCACCAATTCTTTGCTCCAAGGAATTTATTTGGTTCACTAAACTGAATACATTACCACCAATTTGCATGCTTTCGTAATCACCATTTACAGTTCCAGCCGCTGCATCGGCTTTGGATATGGTTAAGTCGTATGGGTCTGCAGTAGAAATGCTTACATCATCAATCATGGCGAAGTAGTAATTGCCATCGAACGTAAACTTCAATTTACAATTCGTTAGGTTGGCAACTCCGGCGGTTATATTAGGAAATATCACATCGATATATCCTGAATTTGATGCGTTTGCTGCAGCAGGCAAGTAAGATATGATGGATTTATCTGTGTAAGTAGTTCCCCCATCAACAGAAAGGCTAACCGATAATTCTGTTACTTGGAAATTTCTCCACAAACAAACGAAAGTAACTTGTAGTGCAGAATCAGTATAACCGGTTAAATCGATGGAAGGTGAAATTAGCTCACCTTTATGGGGGGCAACTGAAGTTCCTTGTCCAAAGTTTCCGGGAATACCCGCATTGTCCATAAAGTCTGAATCAAATATGGCAACCCCATTGGCTTGGGTAGTAGAAGTTATAGGTCCTCTAGTGCCCCAATAAGCTCCTTGAGAGGCGCCTGTGGTTGATCGGGTCCAAAAAGCGTTGCCTGGAGACCCACTGCCATCATAAATTGAATAGGCGGCCCAACTGTTGCTTGTTGCAGGCCCTCCTTGGATGAAGTTGTTTTGAAACTCTCCAAGGGCTGCGCCTACACTTGCGCCATGCCCCCAAAGTAGACTGCTTTTTTGGGAGCGCTTTTTTAATTTGGCAACCTTACTTGTAGGGTCATTAACGGTTCGCTCCGTTAGGCTAGGTGCCACATTTTGGCTAGTTGCATTATTCCCTATTAGCATGCATATGCCCATGCTAAGGATTAAACTTATCTTTTTCATAAAATATAAAGTATTGGTTAGAAAGGGGTAAGATATTAAAAAGTGTTAAAAGTAAGTTAAGCACCCTTGTAGTTTAGAATGAATCTAAATAACTACACTGTCAAGGGTCTTGCCATTCACAGTGAAGAGGATAAATTGACTAGTTAGTGCTACTTTTTACTTTCATAAAAGGGGGCCCTTCTATAGCAGACGCATTCCAAAAGGCTTCAGCAGAATTTGAAAGTATAGCATCAAAAGACTTAAGGCTATCGCTGCTGGGTCTATCTACTGTACCATTCAATAGTTTATGCCAAGTGGTAGCAATCATTCCTTGAAAAAGCTCATTGTTTTCTTGGTAAGCGTTTTTTGAAAATGCCCTTATAGCTCGAGTATCCTCATAGCTTGCGCCGTATGTTTTAAAGCCTTTAGCGGTAAAGTAAGTTAAACTGCTGTAATCGTATTTTCTCAGCTTTCTTCTTTTGTATTCTCTGTAATGCCAATCACATATCACAATGTCTTTAGGAATACAGTCTATTAAGTTGGCATATTCAGAATTTGCATGTAAACTGCCTATGTGCATGTCGGGGAAATCGGATTCCTTCAGCAGCATGTCTCCCCAAATCCAAGTTTCAATGCCTTTGTAATTCAGGTAGGTG
Organism: Vicingaceae bacterium; assembly: GCA_040220135.1. Classification (GTDB taxonomy): domain Bacteria; phylum Bacteroidota; class Bacteroidia; order Flavobacteriales_E; family Vicingaceae; genus CAJXMH01. Next base: position 46,915 of record JAVJTT010000009.1, on the reverse strand, counting down.
TACACATTAACTAGATGAGCTAAGAAGTCTTTTGCAGGAAGAAGAGAGCCATATTTTTCAATTTGCTTAGCATTATGGCCAACCACTTCATCAAAGCCAATGTGGAAATAAGCGGGATGAATTAAGCTATCTACTTCATCAATCACTTGAAAGATCAACTCTTTTGCTTCCTTGCTATTTGGGTTGATGGTTTGTGCATTGTAGAGCATTTCATTGCTATTTTCTCCATGAATAAAAGCAGCTTTTTGATGGGTTAAAAAATTAAAATGAGGTACCACTTCTATGCCTAATGCCCTAATGTGATCAACAACTTCTAGATACGTGTTTACCGGCATAGCATATTCTTGGGAAAATTTTTTAAGGCTTTTAAAACGAACGCTATTATGAGTATGCAATAGTATCATGTTATAGTGACTCATCCAGGCCCTTTCGATTACTTGCTTTACCACTTCGGGGTCCATGCCTTTTAATAATACTTGTAGCACTCGCCTTGGGGTATCCGGCCAATCTCTAATCTCAATAAGGTTGAGCTCTTTCGCTTCCGCTTTTTGAAGGAAGTAGTAAAGCGTTCCTAATCCGTTTGCACAACCTGATTCAGTAAAAGCAGAAATGTTGATCTGCCCCTTTGAAAATGTAATTTGATAGTACTCTGTTGCTTGAAAATTCTCTAAGTTGGCGGGTAAACTTTCTCTACTTAGTCTTTTAAGGTGTAAAGCACATTGGTTGGGAAATCCATTGGTTTTATTTTCAATGAGCTGAATGGGTACTGCAAGCTTGTTGGAACCAAATGCATTAGACTTCAGCTGAATTGAATTGTCTAGCTTATATAAGGTGTCGCCAATTAAGCTTCTCTTGAAGAGAGGAATAGAGGAATTAATTGGATGGTATTGAGTGCCTTTGTAATTTATTGGCTCTTGAATGCTTGAACTTTGATTAATAGAAATTAAAGTACAAGAGCTTAAACACAATAAAGCGATAATTACTTTTTGTCTCATCTTAAGATTCTAACAATAGGTGTTCATATTGCTTAGCGATTAATTCCCAACTATGTTGGTGATTGGCTATTTCTTTAGAATTAGTGCTCAAATTTTTAAGAAGTTCGGGGCTTTTAATAGCTTGGTTTATTTTTTTTCTTAAAGAACTTGGTTTGCCATTCTCAAACTTAAGCACCACTTCTTCATCAAGCTCTTTAAACGCACTTAAGTCTGATACAATGGCGGGAAGACCGTACGTCATGGCCATTAACAAGACACCGGATTGATATATTTTTTTATAGGGTAATACAATGAACAAGGAGGCTCTAAAAAAAAGGTCTCTTTCTTCATCGCTAATGTGTCTGATGTATAAATCCACCTTCTCAGAAAGGTCTCTTTCTGTTATGATCTCTTGATATTTTGAAAAGTCTTCTTTCCACACTTTGCCGGCTATAATCAAGTTGACGTTAGCATTTTCAGGAAATGCTTTTAACAAAATATCCAAACCTTTGGCCCCTTTTATTTGACCAAAAAAAAGCATGTAATCCTTACTTGGGTCTAAACCTAGCTTAGCTTTGGCCTTGTCAGCTTCAATGGGTTCTCCAACTTGGTTATTGTAGTTGCCATGAGGGATTACACTGATAGGTGTTTTCCCTTTATATGAATCACTCTTTTTTAACTGCTCTTTGGTAAATTGATTGTGAACTGTGATGCTAGATAATAAGTGGTTGTTAATCAGTGATTCTATCCATTTTGAGTTACTGCCTTTAAAGGGTTTAACATCGTGTACAATACCAACTATTTTAAACTGGCATATACGATAGATGCCAAGCATAAATAGGGTTAGGTAACTAGCTTCAAAAACATGAAAAACTAGCTGTTTCACTTGTTTTTGCTTGAGGACAAATACAGATTTTAAGGTGCTATTTATTATACTTACTAAGCCCCCGAATGACTTCTTTGCCTTTTGAGGGAAGCAAGGAATGATTCTAGTATGGCTTGAATCCTTATAATCTGAGGGAGTATTTGAAATGTAAAACGTTTTAAATCCCCTTTTAGAAAGCGACTTTAACAGGCTTAAGCTGTAATAGTGCATTCCGGCTTTAACACCAACATAATCAACAATGGCAATTTTTTTCATTTGGCTTTTACCCTTAAAACCATAGTTCCAGAACGCTTGAAGACTTGTGAGAGGAAAGTAAAGAGCAGTAAAGGTATTATTAAGATTAAGGTGTACATAATAAAAAGAAGAGTTTCAGTATACACCCTTAACTTGCCAAAATTGGTTTCTAAGTACTTTCGGCTTCTCACGAGATTAAACGAGAGGTTCTTAATCTTAAACAAAATGTTTGCGACACTGATATAATCCCCTATAAAGTTTTGATAAAAAGAATGGTAAGAAACATTTTCGACTTTAAATTGAGCATTGCTAAGTTCCTTTTTAAGCGTATTGATGTTAAAGTGATACAAATGACGATTAGGGTCTAAGTGATACCACTTAGCTCCTGTAAGACGGTGTTGCCAACTTTTTTCATTGGGAACAGCAATTATGATTTCTGATTCTTTATGGCAAATATGATGAAGATCGTTGTAAAACTGTTTCACATTTGGAATGTGTTCCAAAACATGCCACAAGATTAGCAAGTCAAATTTTCTATTTTGTTTTACTAGTCCATTAACATCTGTTTCAATTAGTTCAATAGCTTGTTCCTTTACTTCCTTTTTAACTCTTAGGTTTATGTCAATTCCACAAGCTTTTGCTCCTCGCTGATTGGCAACTAAAAGCAAGTTTCCTTTCCCGCATCCTATTTCTAATAATTTTTTTCCATTTACCTGACGATTAAAATAAGACAGCTTCCCTTTTTCTAAAAATAAAATAAATGGGTTTAATAAGCGATGAAGGAAGGACTCTTCCGTATGGTACGCCCCGGATTGATACTTCTCTTTTTCTTGCTGATCGGAAGAAAGAACTTCTTTTTTTGAGTAGTCACTGTAAGTTAAATGACATGCTTCACATTGTAAAATTTCTACAACTTGGTGATTAACATAGTCCAATGACTTTGAAGTATATTTGAAAAGGTATTTTTGAGATTTGCAATAAGGGCAATTCAAGAATTGTAATTTTTGTTTAACGGCTTCAATATTAATAAAACCTAAGGATTAATATTTCGATAAATTGAAAGATAAAACAGTAAAGGTAGCCATCATAGGTTCAGTTGGAGTGCCTGCAAAGTACGGGGGCTTTGAAACATTAGCTGATAAGTTAGTTGAACACTTGGCCAATAAATTTAGCCTTACCGTTTATTGCAGTGGTTTGCAGTATTCTAAACGATTAAACTCATATAAGGGAGCAGCCTTAGAATACGTTGAATTTAGCGCAAATGGGGTGCAAAGTGTTTTTTATGATATAATAAGCATCAAAAGAGCTGTTAAAGAGCATGATGTGCTTTTGATTTTAGGAGTTGCTGGAATGTTCTATATCCCCTGGGTGAAGTTTTTTAGAAAAAATAAAGTGATACTGCATATAGATGGTATGGAGTGGAAGCGAGATAAGTGGAAGTGGTTTGCAAAATCATATTTAAAGTATTCTGAGAAGTTAGGGATTTTATTTGCAGATCGAGTGATCGCAGACAATGCCGCAATTTTGAAGAATGTACCTAAACGCTACCATAAGAAAACTGACTTGATTGCCTATGGTGCGGACCATGTTCAATTTGAAACAGTAAATGAAAAGTTACTGAAGCGTCTTGAGATCCCATTTCGAGACTATTCATTTTCTGTCTGCCGAATTGTGCCAGAGAATAACATTCGGATTATTTTACAAGCTTTTAAAGAAAGCAAGAAAAATCTAGTATTGGTTGGCAATTGGTACGATAGTAATTATGGAATAGATATTTGGAGAGAGTTCCATCAGCTAGAGAACATCGCTTTAATACACCCTATATACAATCAAAAAGAATTAGATGCTTTGCGGTGTAACTGTTCGTTTTATATCCATGGACACTCAGCAGGTGGAACTAACCCTAGTTTAGTAGAAGCCATGGCGCTTGGGTTAAAAATTATTGCTTTTAATGTAGATTTCAACTGTATGACCTTGAATAATAATGCTTGGTTTTTCTCTACTAAAGAAGAGCTGTTAGAATTACTTAACGAGAAAGAGTATCCTTGCCATTTAGTAACAGAATCAAAAAAAATGGTAGAGTTAAATTACAGATGGGAGGGAGTAACCGCTAAGTATGCCTCCTTAATAGAAAAGCTCAATTAGTTTATGAATATTTGATGAAAGTGCCATCCTATAATTAATAATTACTTTTATCGCCCGAATAGCAGGCCTATTATGAAGTTAACGTCTTATCTACAGGGTATTGGGATAATCTTGCTCTTTACCTTTTTTTCGTGCAGTTATCAAGGAAAAAAAATCCTTTTTAAAACTGAAAAAGAAATAGTAACGGATGATGAGAATCCGGTAATTGTTTCTAACCCACAAGCTTACCCGAATGAGCACATTTGCAAAGAAGGCGATGTATTGATCGTTCGATTGTTAAATGAAAATGGAGAACAAGAAACTTACGATAAGCTTGCCGCTTCAAGAGATGATGCAAAATTTGTAGTGAGAGACAGTATCGTTACCCTTCCTTCAATTGGCGATATAAAAGTGGTAGGTTTAAACAAGAATGAAATTGTAAAAAAAGTACGTAAGGAATACGCTAAGTTTATCATAGACCCTATTGTAGATGTTGATTTTTATGGATTAAGTGTTAACGTTTTGGGCGAGGTAGTTAAGCCTGGCAAGTATGTGATTGATGAAAACATGACTGTAATTGATGGACTAGGATTAGCTGGAGGTTTTTCACCTTACGGGATCTTTACAAATGTAAAAATCATTAGAGGTAAAGGAGATAAACAAGAAGTAATAGTGGTAGATGTTACTAACATTGAAGCTTTAGATCATCCTAAATTGCTATTAAAAGACGAAGATATTGTATACGTAGAACCAAGGCGGGTAAAACAATTTGATACTGCGGTTAGACCGTATTTGTTTTTAACAAGCATACTATCTTCTGCCGCAGCAGTGTTTATTGTGATTAGTAGAACTAGATAAATGGGAGAAAATCAAAACCTGTTAGAAGACAAAATTGAATTGGCTGGCTTTTTTAGGCAGCTAAGGTCCAAGTGGCCTTGGTTGATAGTTTTTTTAATTCTTGGTGCCAGCATCGGTTATATTGCCTCAAAATATAAAAAACCGATCTACAATGCTAAAGCTTCTATTAAAATAGATGATGGGCAATCAGGAGTGTCAGACTTTCTAGCTATTGAAATGTTTGAAGAGTCATTTTCTACTTACAATGAGGTCCTCACTGAGGCTAAGATCCTATCTTCTCGCTCCATGATAGAAAAGGCGTTGAAAACCTTGCCACTCGACGTTCGTTATTTTAAGCACGGCACTTTGTCTTCTTATGAGCTTTATCGAAAAACCCCGATTAAGCTTAATGTAATTTCAAATGACGAGGAGATTCACCCTTTGCAACTGAATGTTTCCTTTGAAAACTCTAGTTCTTTTGAAGTCAGTACGACCACTCTTGAGGGTGAGAAAATTGAAAAGAAAGCTTCAATTAATGAGCCATTCGTTATTGAAGGAGTGACTTATAGTGTCGTCCGTAATGTAGGTGACATGTCTAGGGACATTGAAAAGGAGGGTTATTACAGTCTAAAAGTAGTTGATCGATCCTTGCTTGCTAATGAGTTCGCCTCCAATTTGGTGGTCAATCAAGCCGCAGAAAAAGTATCCATTTTAAATTTAAGTTACCGTTCTTCTAACCCTTTGCTTTCTAAAGATTTTATTGAAGCCTTGGTGACCACCTATGTGAGCGACAAGCTGGAGTCAAAGTCCAAAGCTGCCAGCAATGCCATCCGCTTTATAGATGAAAGGCTAAGTCAGCTCTCCGAAGACATGAATCAGGTAGAGGAAAAAATCACGGAGTTCAAACAAGAGAATAAGATATTAAACTTTGAGTCTGTAGAACGCCTAGAAACCGATAAATTGATCGACCTTGAGTCAAGCAAAAGGCTTGCTGAGATGAGGTTGCTTAACCTAAAGATAATAGAAAAGGAACTCAATCAAGGGAAGCAGATCAGCAAGATTAGTATAAACGCTGAAGGTAATATTGACCCAACACTTAACCAACTGATTACACTCTTTAATCAGTTAAAAATAGAGAAAGCTACTCTGGCAGTTAACTTTACTCAAGATAGCAAAAAGTCAAAGCAACTTGATTCCAAGCTCGTCGAAACCATTAACTCCATTCGCGAAAGTATTGAGCTTTCTAAATCCTCCGTGAAGCAAGAAATAGAATATTTAGATAATCAAATAGAGATTCTTAATAGGCGATATGAGGTAATGCCTGAAAATCAGAAAGATTATTTTCATTTAATCAGAGATTTTGATGTCAATCAAAAAGTAGTTTCTTTTTTAATGGAAAAGAAAATAGAAGCGTCCATTGCAAATGCTTCGGTAGTAAACGATGTTAGGGTCATAGACCTACCCATTCTTCCAAGAGAACCCATTTCACTTTCTAGAACTTACATTTTCGCCATTAGTCTTGTTATCAGTTTATTTCTTGGGGTGTCAATTATTGTGCTTTACGTTTTTTTTAACAATAAGATCTACGACAAATCAACCTTAGAGAAGCACCTCGATATTCCGGTAATGGGAGTGTTAACTCAAAGTCAATCAAAGGAGTTTAAATCTTTAGAAGAGCTTTTTAGTGATGAACGGACCATATTTAGAGAATCAGTCAATTCACTGAGAACCAATTTGAGGTTTCTTCCGGATTCTAAAGATGCAAAGGTAATTTCGGTAACCTCTACGGTAAGTCAAGAAGGTAAATCCTTTACTCTTATAAACTTGGCAGCCTCTTTAACCATGCTTAATAAAAAGGTAGTGGTGGTTGATTTAGACATGCGTAAACCAAAGATCCATAACTATTTTAATGACAGTATTTCAGGCTCTGGTTCCAGTTTGCTTTTATCGGATAAAGTAGGCCTAATAGACTCTATTCGGAGCTCCCAATACCCTAATTTAGATTATATCGTTGCTGGACCTGTTCCTCCAAACCCAATGGAGCTGATTCAATCTGACCGTTTTAGTGAAGTGCTAAATGAATTGAAGGAAAAGTACGATTATGTCATGATCGATAACCCACCAATTGGAATTGTTTCGGATGCAATCAATGTAATGAATTTGAGTGATGTCAATTTATTTGTAGTTCGATCCGGCTATTCTAAGTTCAGCTTCTTGGATACTGCCATCAATGTAAAAAATAAAAATAAAATACAGAACATGTATTTTATACTAAACGGGGTAAAGACTTCAAGCTTAGGCTATTATAGTGCCTACTCACAAGGCTATTATACTAATACGCCAAAGAAACGATTTGTTTAAAAATTCTTTAAATGTTGCGTAAAGCCCTCAAAAAGGCAATGGTTTTCTTAGGAAGAAAGGACGATTGGAGCGAAGTCATTTCGAAGTCATTCTTAAATTTTACCATTAGAATAGGGTCAAAAGGACTCAATTATATTTTGGTCTTTATGCTGATCCGTTTGCATGGAGTTGAGAGCTTTGGCAAGTGGACATTTAGTATAACCATCTTCTTAATATTCCAATTAATTTCAAATTTAGGTTTGAAAGCGGCAATGATCAGATATTTTGCATCATCAAATGACCAAAATGGTTCTATAAACTTGAAGGATGTTTATTTAAAGTCTTTAAAGTTGCTCATTGCTTCTGGGGTAATCTTTGGTCTTATTCTATATTTTTCTTCAACAAAAATTTCAATAGAATATGAGAAAGCGTATTTAAGTGAATCGCTTAAATACTTGGCCTTTGGATTTATAGCCTTGAATTTAGTGGATTTGAATACAGGCGTACTCAGAGGCCTTCGAAAAATAGGAAAGCAAAGTTTTTTAGAGAGTACGGGTAATCCACTTTTTAGTATCTTATTTATTGGAATAGGGTATACGTTCACAAAAGATTTTAGCAGTGTTTTTGGCTTTTATCTGATTGCACTTTATGTCTTTTGTTTGGTAAGTTTTATTCTGGTTTTCAGCGAAGGTTTTAAGTCTGAAAGCCACCATCAAAAAGTAAGCAGCATGAAAATACTCTCTGTATCCTTTCCAATGTTTTTTACTACTTCAACAAGTGTTTTGGATCGTTGGGCAGATATTATGATTCTAGGTTTCTTTTGCAGTGATACTCAACTTGCAGGCTACAGTTTAGTAAGTAGATTGAGTAAGATAGTGAGTTTGCCACTGAATTCTGTTAACTCAATTTCTGCCTCGAAATTCAGAGCAAAGTATGTTGAGAATAGGTATTTAGAATTGAAAATGCTGAGTAAGAGTGCTACCAAAGTAATAGTCTTAACTTCTATTATTCCTCTATTAATTCTTTGCCTGTTTAGTGAGTATGTGATATCAGTTTTTGATCGGCAGCTTGTTTTTGCCATCTCGGCTTTATATTTTCTTTTAGCGGGTCAATTTTTTAATGTAATTACAGGCTCTGTAAGCCAATTGTTAAATATGACTGACGGACATGTAAGATTGATGTGGATTTCCTTGATTTCTACCACGATGAACTTAGGATTAAACTTACTTTTAGTACCACTTTACGGCATAAATGGAGCTGCTATTGCTACTTTATCCTCATTAGTTTTAAATAATTTAATGTCGACCTATATTGTCTATAAAAGGTTGGGCTTTGCTCCAATTTATATACCCTTTCAAAAGGTGAAAACCAATTGAAAACAAAATTTAAATGGGTAAAAGATTTAAAGTAGGTTTGTTGTCAGTTAACCAAATTATTAGATTATCTGATAGTATTCCTTTTTTATTAGATGATAAATCCTAAAACTGGGAAATTGAGCCAAGAACAACCACTTATAGTTGTAGGAATGCACCGTTCAGGTACCACTATGCTTATCAAGCTCATTGAGCAATTGGGTGTGTTTGTAGGCGATAAGAAAAGGCATAATTACGAGGCTACCTTTTTTCAAGAAATCAATCGTTGGCTGCTACAACAAGCCAATTGTTTTTGGGATAATCCGGAGCATTTTCAATTTGTTGATGAAGTCTATTTTAGAGAAGTAGAAAGAGTTTTAGAGAAAAGATTATCCAGTTTAGCGTTGACAGAATATTTAGGTCTTAGTAAAACACTTCAAACGAAGTCCCTTTTCAAAGCAGATTTTCATTGGGCTTGGAAAGATCCGGCAAACTCAATCACATGGCCGGTATGGCTTGATTTATTTCCGAATGCAAAATTTATACACATTTACAGAAACCCCTTTGATGTAGCCCTTAGCTTACAACAAAGAGAATTAAAAAGAGGAGAAAGGTTTAAAATAGATTGGAAAAAAAAGCTAAAAGAACGTTTCCTAATACGGGGTTTTCAATACCAAGAATCTTATCGCATTAAAAAGGAAGAGGAAGGCGTTGAACTTTGGAAATCATACCTTCAAAGTATAAAGAGTTTAAAAGCGAAACTGCCTTCAGAGCAGTATTTGGAGTTTAAGTATGAGGAATTTACCGTACAGCCGATTAAGTCTCTTCAATTGCTCAAGGCATATTTAAACATAGAGGTATCCAAGGACAAACTAAGCCAAATTGCTGGCCAAGTACATCAAGGTAGCCGGCATAATTACTTAACTAACCCCAAAGGATTAGACTTATATGAAAAGTATAAAGAAGATAAACTAATCGTTGAATATCAATACAATAAACAAAATTAAATGGCTAAGAGGAACGTCAAAATCTTAGTGGTGGGCTCGTTAAATCACAATTTAGAAGATCGGGAGTTCAATAGACAAACGGTTCAAACACTTCAGCTTTTTGATGGCGAGAAGTTTGAACCCTTGAGTTACTTTGATGATAAAGGCGAGCAAGGCCTTAGTTCCATTTGTTGGCATGAAGCTAAACCTTTTGTTTGGTACTACTCTACGGGTAACGACCTTAGAAAAATTGACCTCATTTCACAAGAAGACACCGACTGTGGAGTAAAAAAGCTAAATGGAGTTCATGAGATAGATTTTTTAGGAGAGGATTTGTGGTTATCAAATACCTATTTTAATGAAATATTAAAGATTGATCCAAGTGGAATGAATGTTCTGAAAAGAATAAAATTGACAGAAGGCTCAAAAAAGGTACAAGAAGTAAAAGAGTCTGAAATAAATCCTGAGGATACTGTTCGTGAAAATAGCTTCCATTGCAATCAAATTTTTGAAACCTATGAAGGTGAGCTGTTTGCTTTAGTTCATCATGTAAACGGGGAACAGGTGATTAAAAAAGTGGCTCAAAAATTAATTAAAAGTCAAGGAAATGGAGGGGTAATGCGATTAAAGGATGGCTCAACCATTAGACTAAAGTTAAAAGCCCCTCATTCCGTTAGAAAGGTTCATGGAGACTATTGGGTTTTTGATAGTGGACATTCGCAGCTTAACATCTATTCCAAAGATTGGAAGCCAAAAAAGACAGTTCCAACTTCCGGTTGGGGTAGAGGAGGGGTTTGGTCAGAATCTGCTCAATCTTTTTACGCCGGCATTTCAAGAATGCGAAACCGTTACTTGCTTTTTAAAGAGCAAAAGAAAGGGGTCAATATGATTCAAGTATTTAATGCTCAGGCTGAATTAGTCGATCAAGTAGAAGTTCCTAACATCGATCAAGTAAATAACCTTTATGAAATATCGGATCAACAGCATGAGTACTTAAGAGGTTTGGGCAGATGAAACGGCTTTTTATAGTAGGGGTAGCGAAGGGCGGAACAACCGCACTTAGCAATTATTTGGATCAACATCCAGACATCTGTTTTTCACCCATCAAAGAGCCACATTACTTCAGCACGGATATTAAAGTTGAAGATTTTAGACCTGACTATAAAAACGCAGTGAAAAGCAATTCCAAACACAGGGCTTACATAAGAGACGAAAAGGAGTATCAAGACTTGTTTGCGAACTGTGGAGAGGTAAAATACTTAGGCGAGGCCTCCCCCTCTTACCTATGCTCTTCCGTGGCGGCTCAAAACATCTACAATTATGACTCAACGTCTAGAATAATTGTGGTGTTGAGAAACCCGATGGAACGGGCCTTTTCCCATTACCTGATGAATCTTAGAATGGGGTACAAAGACATTTCATTTATGAAGGCTGTTGAAGAGGACTTTAACGCCCCGAATAAAGGTTGGGGAATTAGTCACTTGTTAATAGAACTTGGATTTTACCATATTCAAATAGATCGGTACTTTAAGGTTTTTCCTAGAGAACAAATCAAGATTGTTATCTATGAACACTTTAAGCAAAGAACGCTTGATGCATTAGAAGAGTTAACAGATTTCCTTGGCCTGAGTGAATATCAGTATCGTTTGGAAGACCAGTACAATGTCGCCAAGCTGCCCAAAAGTAGGGGACTGTACCAACTAGTTCGAAAGCTTAATCTTGCTGCTTATACACCCGAGGTAGTAAAAAAACGTTTTTCTTCTTTTTTCTATAAGGGTCAGGAAGAACTTCCAAAGCTATCACTAGAAGACAAAAAAATACTTTACGAAAAGTATTATAGAAAGGAGATTGAGAAAGTAGAAGAATTGTTAGACCTAGATTTAACTGCTTGGCATGTCAAAGTTTGAAACAGCTATTATACTGGTTAATTACAATGGCACTGCAGATACCTTGGAGTGTATTGAAAGTTTGCTGCTTCATTTAAAAAATGAGTTCCATATTGTGGTGGTTGACAATCAATCTAAAGAAGATTCTTATTTAGCGCTAGCAAAGGGTTTGGAAAAGTTAAACTCAAGGAAAGTGAGCTTAATCAGAACTAAAACGAATGGAGGGTTCGCATTTGGCAATAATCAAGGAATAAAATATGCTCGAGAGAAGTTTAAAAGCAAATATTATTGGCTTTTAAATAATGATACCATCATAAAGGAAAATATTTTAGATAGCTTAATACTCTTTTATCAGAGTAAAAAATCAGTTGGGATATTAGGAGCAAAACTTAAGATGTATGAAAAGCCCAAGCTAATCCAAGCCATAGGAGGAACCTTTAAAAAATACCAGGCAAAAGTGGTCCAGATTGGGTTTAATCAAGTTGATCAAGATCAATTTGGGGATTCAGCTATAAGGGTAGACTTTGTAGTTGGCGCTTCTATGTTTGTAAGCCACAACTTTATTGAAGAAGTAGGCTATATGAGTGAGGAGTACTTTTTGTACTTTGAAGAACTAGATTGGGCCATTAGAGGGAGCCTTAAGGGGTTTGATACTTATACTTTGCCCCACCTAGAGGTCTATCATAAACAAGGGAAGAGTACTGGAAATAAGGCGGGTGTTAGTCTTGCCTTAGAGCCTATGTATTATCAGTTTCGAAACTTAACTTTAATTTATAAAAAGTATTTTTCCTCACTAACTCTTATTTCAATCGTGCGCGTATTTATTCGAGCATTTAAGTATACCCTGCAGTATAAAAAGCCTTTTCACAAAATAGCTTTAAAGGCTGTCCTAAACAAGCCTTTCAACTAAATGGACTCAACAATGCCAAATTTCTTTATTGTTGGTGTTGCTAAGGCCGGTACAACTGCATTGGCGAATATTCTTGTCCAACATCCGGAAGTTTTTGCTTCTGCTGTAAAAGAGCCAAATTACTTTAGCCGTGATGAAATAAAAGCTGCAGACCTGTATTATCGAAATGAAGGAGTTGAAAATTGGGAGCAATATCTAGCTTGTTTTAAAGCTGCAGAAGAGCAAAAAGTAATTCTCGAAGCGAGTGTCTCATACTTTACTTTCCCTTCAGTTGCCGTAAAAATAAAGCAGACTTTTCCGAACGCTAAAGTGTTAATTATATTGAGGGAACCGATAGAGAGAGCAATATCACATTATTTAATGGATCAACGACTTGGGTACGTTCAAGCAGATTTTATGGAAATCTTTAGAAATCCTAATTCTTATGCTAAGCATTATAAACAATACTTTGAGCAAAGTATGTATTATGAACGCTGTAAGGAATATTGCAAAATTTTCGGCGAAGAGAACATTTTGATTTTAAAATATGAGCCCGAGGTTGAAAAATTAGCAAATCAAATTTGCCGTTTTTTAGAGCTTTCACCTTTTCAATTTTCAAGTCTTCAATCAAATAAGAGTCGAATTCCTACTAATCAAATTTTGAAAGCCCTCTATCAAATTCCGTTTATTAGAAGAACCTTTAAAGCAATTACACCGACTGTTATAATTAAAGGCATTCAGTCAAATTACTTTCAAGAACAAAGAGTTGAATTGAGCGAATCAGATAGAACTGAATTACAAGCTCATTTTAAAGCTGACTTAAACGACTTAAAGAGAAGTTTAAGCATTAACCTTAGCTCTTCAAAATAATGATTAGGGGATATCAACATAGCATACAGAGTCGCCTGAAATGGGTTTTGTTAACCTTGCTGATGATGGTAGTCTTTGGAGCTCTTTCCAATTACCCTGTTTCTATACTTTACGTTTCATTAAATACGCTGGCATTAGCTGTATTTGCATTTTTTTTCGCTTTCCTCAGTTTGCAATCACTAAAGCAAGCAAAGTTTTCTAGGTTGTACATCTTAAGCTTTCTAATTCTCTTAGTTCCTGTCATTGGTGCTTTTCAATCTTATAAGGTTTTCGGTCAACCACTTATTTACGGACTGTTGTCAGAAAGAACAAAGCTATTTATCGTTTCAGGCTTATTGATTGTATACGCCTTAGAGCGTTCATGGGTGAGTTTAAAAGAAATTGAAAAAACCATGGTAAATGTCGGATTGGTCTACTTTTTAGTAGGCTTCACTTTAATTATGTTCGTACCAAAAGATTGGATATCTGATTTTGACTTTATTTCGCTTACTCAATTGAGGGGCTATCGTTTGAACATCAATCACGGTCTTTACCTCGCTTTGTACTTCTATTCGTTGATTCAAGTCATGCGGAATTTTAGAGTTAAATTCCTTATTCTAGTCATATTATTGTTTATTTATTTTGCATTTATCTTTAAAGCTCGTGCACTAACTTTAACGGTCATATTAGTCTCCTTATTAATGTTCTTTAGGCACTATAGTTTTTTGCGAATCTTGAAGATAGGAACCATATTTATGCTTTCCTTATTGTTTCTATTTACGATTTCTTTTATATTCTTAAGGGAAGAATTATCAGTAATTGTACAGCTATTTGTAAGTGCATTCAATGTATTCTTAGGGGGTGAAATCACTGATTTCTCAGCCCAGTCCAGGGTTTTTGAATATGAAATTGCTAAAAAGGGATTTCTTGAATCACCACTTTTTGGGAATGGCTTTGTTAGTAGTAGGTGGAATGGTGGTTTTCCTGGTATGTATGGTCATTTTTACCCTTCGGATATTGGTTGGATAGGCTTGTTGTTTTTATATGGCTTATTTGGAACCTTGATTAGTGTTTTACCTTTTATTTTTTCGTTTAAATTCGCTTTACAGAAGAAAAAAATTGAGAATAGCTTTATTTCCGCATTAAACTATCTATACCTGTACTATTTTTTAAGCAGTTTAGTCGGGGGCTACTTTGTGAAGAAAACAGGACTTCTATTTTTTATTTTTAGTTTGTTGTACTACTACTATTATAGTTCAAAGAAAAACACAGAATCGATCAAAAAGCTAGACTAATTTGCTATTCAACTCCATAGAATTCGTTTTTTTTCTACCTATAGTTTTTGCTCTCTATTGGCTAATTCCATCTAGAAACCTTAGAGCTCAAAACCTACTGATTTTAATTGCAAGCTACGTTTTTTATGGTTGGTGGGACTGGAAGTTTCTCTTGCTGATATTGTTTAGTACAGTGGTAGACTACTTTATAGCCTTGCAAATTGAGAAGACCCCAAAAGGCAAAAAGTGGTGGCTTGGGGTCAGTATTCTTTCTAACTTAGGAATTCTTGGGGTGTTCAAGTACTATAACTTCTTTATTGAGAACTTTAAAGAAGCGTTTCAATTGTTTGGTTATCAATTTGACGGTTGGACCTTAAACCTAATTTTACCGGTAGGGATTAGCTTTTATACGTTTCAAACTTTGAGTTATACCATTGATGTATACCGAGGGCAGTTGAAACCCACCAAAAATTTTATCTCTTTTTCAGCATTTGTCAGTTTCTTTCCCCAATTGGTAGCAGGCCCAATAGAGAGAGCTAGCAACCTGCTTCCACAGTTTAAAAGGAAACGAATTTTTAATCGAGCCATGGCGGTTGACGGCATGCGTCAAATACTATACGGACTGTTTAAAAAGGTAGTTATCGCTGATCGTTGTGCATTAGTTGTCAATCCAATTTTTGAAAACTACCAAGCCTATGACGGCGCTTCACTACTGCTTGCAGTAGTTTTATTTGCCTTTCAGATTTACGGTGACTTTTCAGGTTACTCTGATATTGCCATAGGAGTGGCTAAACTTTTTGGATTTACTCTTATGACCAATTTTGCTTTTCCTTATTTCTCAAGAGACATCGCTGAGTTTTGGAGAAGATGGCACATCTCACTGTCTACCTGGTTCAGAGACTACCTTTATATTCCATTGGGGGGGAGTAGGTTAAACACTTTGGGAGCTATCCGAAATATTTTTATCATCTTTTTAGTGAGTGGGTTTTGGCATGGTGCAAACTGGACTTACATTAGTTGGGGAGGTCTAAATGCGCTATACTTTATCCCTTTGTTCATTTTTAAACTTAATCGAAGGCATAACGGAGATCTTGAGTTCAAGAACCGCATCCATTTTTTAAAGACCTTGCCCCACATCTTAATAACGTTTCTAATTACTTGTTTAGCATGGACCTTCTTTAGGTCTAATAGCGTTAGTGATGCCTTGGATATTTTGGGTAAAATCGCAAATTTCTCTTCTTGGAGCAGTCCAAGTCTAGAAACAGAATTATTAGTTCTGCTAATAGGTTTCATTTTGTGGGAATGGAAACATCGAAACCGAAAGCATGGCTTAGCCCTAAGTTGGATGAAGAAGCCTTTTTATAAATGGATGGTTTATTATTTTATTCTCGGGCTGATTGTGGTTTATGGAGCCAACCAAGAAGAGTTTATATATTTTCAATTTTAAGCCATGAAAGCATTTATACTGAGATTTTTGTTGTTTCTATCACCCTTTATTGCAATCCTACCCCTTGAGGCGATATTGAGGGACAATACCTATGCTGCAAAGGCTAAGCATCTTGCGGAGAATCGTAACGCCATTGAAGTTGTTTTTTTTGGCAGTTCTCACATTTGGCGTGCCATTAATCCGGAATATTTAGATGGCAATGTATCCTCTTTGGGCTTAGGGGGTGGAGCGGTTGATAAAGATGTAGCCTTATTTAATCATGTGGTTAATGAGTTGCCCAATTTAAAGGTCGTATTCTTTGAGCTTTCAGATCATTCGTTAGAAGATTATAAAGGGCCTAATTGGGCGAAAAACCACCTCTTGTTGAATCATTTTGGTGTTCGTGATTATGGGAAAGCCCAACCTCCCTTAAATGATTGGTTGTTGTTTACCAGTCAGCCAAAGTTTTACCTAGAAAAGTTCCTTTTTAAACCCAACTTGATTGAATCGGGAAAATATAACCAATATGGTTTTATGACCGAAAGGCCCGACACAAGCACTAATTCAAGAATAGACCAATTTCGGTCACTGAATTATGACAAAAAGAAAATTGAAGAAACTTCAGAAAAAAAATACTTATTTAGAATGAAGGAAAATCACTTTTCAACCAATTTAGAAGCATATAAAAAGAATACATCACTACTGGAAAAGGCCATAGATCGCTGCGTAAAAATGGGAATTGATGTTGTGTTACTTTCTACTCCGAAATATTATCTCTACAATGAAAAAATGCCATCCGCCAGAATAGAAAGGAAGAATGATTTTATTGAAGACCAATTAAAAAAAGCAAATGTTTATTATCTGGATTACGCTAGAGAATACGAAGATTCAGTCGAATTATTTGCCAATGAAAACCATATGAATCCCTTAGGAGCTGAAGTATTTACAAAAGATTTAAAACCCTATATTGACAACTTATTGAACAATCATTAGGATGAAGAAATTGTTAAATGAGTCTATAAAGACATAGAAATACTCGCAAAATCTACTGCATGAGATTATTAAAGCACTAAGCCTTTTCCAAGCATAGCAATCGATAATTTTTTCGATGAGAGTAAACTAAAGGAGGTTTTAGCTGAATTCCCGGATCTGTCATCAATAGACAGCCAAGCTTACAAGAATCAAAGGGAGAACAAACTAGCCGGTAAAGGAGAGCAGTTTTTTGGAACAAAAACCAAAGCCTTCATGCATGCCCTAAACTCAGAGCCTTTTTTAAGTTTTTTACAAACCATTACAGGTATTGATGAACCGCTTATTAGTGATCCATACTTCATCGGTGGAGGGCAACATGAGATTAAAAAGGACGGATTTTTAAAGATTCATGCTGACTTTAACAAACACCCCAAATTGGGTCTAGACCGCAGAATAAATTTCCTAGTTTACTTAAACAAGGATTGGAAAGAAGAGTATGGCGGTCATTTTGAACTGTGGGATAAGGATATGAAAAAGTGTGAGAAGAAAATTCTTCCAGTTTTTAATCGCTTAGCCATGTTTTCTACTACTGACTTCTCCTATCATGGACATCCGGATCCATTGAATTGTCCGGAAGGACGCAGCAGAAAGTCATTGGCCCTTTATTATTACTCAAACGGTAGGCCTAAAAGTGAAATCAATCAGGGTTTAGAAAAGCATACCACTATCTTTAAACAAAGAGATGGAGCAGAAAATGATAGGGGGATTGATAAAATACCCCTTAAAAGAAAGCTCAAACAAACGGCCAAAGATTTTATTCCGCCTATTTTGTTAAAAGCCATGGGTAGAAATAGCTAGAGCTATTTCCCGTGACAATGCTTATACTTCTTGCCATTGCCCCGGTCAAAAATCATTTCTACCTAGCTTATCTCAACTCTGATTGGTTTATCATATTTTTAATTAAGTTTCTATTGACCAATAAAACAATTAACTAAATTTATCAGCAACTAGTAGCGTGGATGTAATAAGTTCAACAGTCCATTTGGGGCTATTTACTTATTAAATAATCGGTATAATTTGCAACCTAATCTAACCTTAAATGCTCCAATCCATAAAAAGGCAACTTTTTAAAATAGTTGATAAACCATTCCGACAAATTGATAAAAAGCAAATTCGAAGAACCAATAATATTCAATTAATTCCTGATGCTGTCAATAGAAAAGGTGGTAAGGTGTCTTATGCTGAATGGGCCCATGTAATAGGAATTTTTCAAACCCTTTTCAATCAGTCTCTTGAAGAAAAGACTAAAAGCCAGATTCTAGATATTGGATGTGGTACTGGACTTTTAGGAATAGCAGCTGAGCCATATGTTAAAAATGGCGGGATGTATACTGGAATAGATGTAATGCAAAGAGATATTCAATATTGCAAAAAGAATTATCCATTCCCATATTATAAATTCATTCATTTTGATTTATCAAATCCTACTTATGCTGCTAGTCAAGACAAAGAGCTAAAAAAATGGCCAGTTGAAGATAATTCTAAAGATTTAGTTACGGCTCTTTCAGTTTGGACACATTTAAGTGAAGAAGATGCTACTTTTTATTTTAAAGAAGTTGCTCGAGTATTAAAGGAAGGAGGCAAAGCCATAATTACATTCTTTTATTTAGATGAAGAGTACGAAAATACGTTAAGGCAAAGGTCTGACCAGAAGGGTAAATATCATGCATCAAATCAATTAAAATGGATTTTTGAAAAACCTGCTTATGGGTCTAAAGAGTGGTATTCACCCAAGTGGACTAAAAATCCTGAGGAAGCCATTGGTCTCACAAAAAAAGGCATGCAGAAACTTATAGATACTTCAGGCTTAAAACTATTAAACTATTATCCCGGTAATTGGAAAGAACGACCAGGAGTATACTTTCAAGACGTTTTAGTATTTGAAAAGTAGGCTTTTTAAATAAGCTTATCCTACTTCCCGTGGCAATGTTTGAACTTCTTGCCGCTACCACAAGGGCAAGGCTCATTTCTACCAACTTTTTTCTCCACTCGCACAGGCTCAACTTTTTGCTTTTGTTGCTGCTGAGGCGCTTGCTGTTGCCCTTGGGCTTGTTGCTGTCCTCCCTGGCTAAATTGCGGAACTTCTGTTCTTGAAGTTTCTAACTTAGGCTTAGCTTGCTGTTGTTGAGGTGCTTCTTTAACCTGAGCTTGAGCTTCTTGTTGGGGTAAATTGCCTTTTAGTAAGAAGGCAATTACCTCTCTATTGGTTCTGTCTATCATTTGTTTGAACAGCTCAAAGGCTTCAAATTTGTAGATCAATAACGGGTCTTTTTGTTCGTAAACCGCTCCTTGAACAGATTGTTTCAAATCGTCCATTTCACGTAAATGCTCCTTCCAAGCCAAGTCGATCATAGCCAGAATAACGTTTTTCTCAAAAGAACGAATTAGCTCTTTGCCTTCTGTTTGGTAGGCTTTTTCTAAAGGAGTCACCACTTGAACGGTTTTCTTCCCATCCGTAAATGGAACTACAATGTTTTCGTAGTTGTTGCCTTCGTCTTCGTAAACGTTCTTGATGACAGGGAAGGCTGTTTTTGCCACTAAATTAGACTTTGTCTGATAAGCCTTCCAGCTCACTTGATTTACTTGCTCTGTAAGCTCATCGGCATTTACTTTGTTAAACTCTTCTTCGTCAACAGGGCTTTCGAGCGATAGGTTACGAATCAAGTCAAATTTGAAGTTCTCAAAATCTCGACTATCAATCGCTTCTTGAACAATGCTTCCAGCGGTATCAAACATCATGTTTGAAATGTCTACGTTTAAGCGTTCACCAAAAAGCGCATTCTTTCTTCTTCGGTAAATCACTTCACGCTGAGAGTTCATTACATCATCATACTCCAACAATCGTTTCCGAATTCCGAAGTTGTTTTCTTCTACCTTTTTCTGCGCTCTCTCAATGGATTTTGTAATCATGGAATGTTGGATCACTTCACCATCTTCATGGCCCATACGGTCCATTAATTTGGCAATACGGTCTGATCCAAATAAACGCATCAGATTGTCTTCTAAGGAAACGTAAAATTGCGAACTACCCGGATCCCCTTGACGTCCTGCTCTACCTCTTAGCTGCCGGTCTACTCGACGAGATTCATGACGCTCAGTACCTACAATAGCCAAACCACCGGCCTCTATTACTTCTTTACTCAATTTAATGTCGGTACCCCGACCTGCCATATTCGTGGCAATGGTTACGGTTCCGGCTTTACCAGCCTCAGCTACAATGTCGGCTTCTTTCTGATGCATTTTAGCATTCAGTACATTATGCTTGATGTTTTTCATCTTCAGCATTCTGCTTAAAAGCTCTGAAATTTCAACGGAAGTAGTACCCACCAAAACAGGGCGCTTGTTATTAACCAATTTTACCACCTCGTCAATCACGGCATTGTACTTTTCTCGGGTAGTTTTAAATACTAAATCTTCACGGTCATCTCGGGCAATTGGTCTATTGGTTGGAATAACCACCACGTCTAATTCGTAAATGTCCCAAAACTCTCCTGCTTCTGTTTCTGCTGTACCAGTCATGCCCGAAAGTTTGTGGTACATTCTAAAGTAATTTTGGAGGGTAACCGTAGCATAAGTTTGCGTAGCGGCTTCTACCTTTACATTTTCTTTAGACTCAATGGCTTGGTGAAGTCCGTCTGAATATCGACGGCCTTCCATGATACGGCCGGTTTGCTCATCTACGATTTTCACTTTGTTATCCATTACCACGTATTCGGTGTCTTTTTCGAATAGGGTGTAGGCTTTTAATAACTGGTTAACCGTATGAATTCTCTCGGCTTTTACTGAATAATCTTGTATTATGCGCTCTTTTTCAACTAGCTTTTCTTCTTCGGGCTTTGTAGAATTTTCAACTTGGTTGAGTTCCATGTTAATGTCAGGCATCACAAAGAAGTCATCTTCAGTTTCTTTGCCTGAAAGTAAATCAATTCCCTTTTCGGTAAGTTCTATGGAATTGTGTTTTTCATCAATCACAAAGTAAAGTTCCTCATCAACCTTATGCATTTCCTTGCCTTGGTCTTGCATGTAGAAGTTTTCTGTTTTTTGCAACTGAGCCCGTATTCCAGGTTCACTTAAAAACTTGATTAAGGCTTTGTTTTTGGGCAAGCCTCGAAAAGAACGAAGTAGCGCCATTCCACCTTCTTCGGTCAATTTCTTTTGTTCTTTACTGTCAGATTCCTCCGTTTTTAACTTCTTTTTTGCATCAGAAATTAAAGTGGTAATCAGGCGTTTCTGGGCAGAAACTAACTTCTCAACAACTGGCTTTAGCTCAGCAAATTCGTGTTTGTCTCCTTTTGGAGTTGGTCCGGAAATAATTAAAGGGGTTCGGGCATCGTCAATTAAAACCGAGTCAACTTCATCAATAATGGCATAATGGTGTTTTCGTTGAACTAGCTCTTCAGGAGTTCGTGACATATTATCACGTAAATAATCAAAGCCAAATTCATTGTTCGTACCGTAGGTAATATCAGCTTGATAAGCTTTTCTTCTTTCCGGTGAGTTGGGTTGATAGTTATCAATGCAATCTACGGTCAGGCCGTGGAATTCAAAAATAGGGCCCATCCATTCGGCGTCCCTCTTTGCAAGGTAATTGTTTACTGTTACCAAGTGAACACCTCGTCCGGCAAGGGCATTTAAATAAACGGGAAGCGTGGCTACTAAGGTTTTACCTTCACCGGTAGCCATTTCGGCAATTTTACCTTCATGCAGCGTAATTCCACCAATCAACTGCACATCATAGTGAATCATGTCCCATGTAACTTCAGCTCCGGCAGCATTCCAGCTATTTCTCCAAAGTGCTTTCCCCTCCTTTATTTCAATGCTATCTCTTTCAGCCGCCAAGTCTTGATCCATTTCTGTAGCACTAACCTCAAGAATTTCATTTTCCTTGAACCTTCTAGCGGTTTCTTTAACCACCGCAAACGCTTCTGGAAGAATCTCTTTCAAAATAACTTCTAGCTTATCATCAATGCTTTCTTCTATCTCATCAATCTCTTTGTAGAGGGCTTCTTTTTGTTCAACCTCCTCTTGCTCTTCTGCTTGCTTTTTTAAGGCTTCAATTTTAGCTTCCTCTTCCGCAATATGCGCTTTGATTTTCTTTTTGAATTCTGAGGACTTGGCTCTGAGCTCGTCATTGGAAAGGGAAGATAAACTAGGGTAAACGGCTTTGATCTCTTCAACCAAAGGCATTACCTGTTTAATATCACGATCGGCTTTGCTGCCTAATATCTTCTTAAAGGTCTTGGTAATGGAACCAAACATAGAGTTATGGCTTTTGCGGATTTAAAAATGAACCCAAAGTTACTCAAATTATCCCCGCAGAATGGCGAGAAAATTGTGCACAAAAAAAGGCTACTTGAATTGAAGTAACCTTTTTAAATCAATGGTTTATTGTCTAGTATTCATCTTCATTAAAGAAGAAATCTTCTTTGGTCGGATAATCCGGCCAAATGTCTTCGATTGTTTCGTATGATTCTCCTTCATCTTCAATTTCTTGAAGATTCTCAACTACTTCTAAAGGTGCCCCGGCACGAATGGCATAATCAATTAATTCGTCTTTCGTGGCGGGCCACGGAGCGTCTTCTAAATAGGAGGCTAATTCTAGTGTCCAATACATTTTAGTACTGTTTTGTGATTATCGCAAAAGTAATTTTTTTGATACTAAAAACAACCGCAATTTCAAATTAATAAAAAGCTGTCTAATTTTCAGTAATTCAATTGTTTAAGTGCTTCTTGGCTTCCAAGGCTCTTCTTTAACCTTTAAATCTTTGCTTAATTTTCGTGATAAAGTGAAGAGGTAATCAGAAAGGCGATTCAAGTATCGAATAATCAATTCATCTACCTTTTCGGTTTCAGAGAGGTGTACTGCAATTCGCTCTGCTCTGCGACAAACACAGCGCGCAATGTGCGTAGAAGAAATAACAGGGTCGCCTCCTGGAAGGACGAAAGAACGCATGGGTTCTAATTCGTCATCCATCTTGTCAATCTCATTTTCTAGAAAGCTTACATCTGAATCAAACAGCTCGGGAAGTTTCATTTTAGATTTGCCAGGGTCAGTCGCCAGGTGTGAGCCAATGGTAAACAAGCGGTCTTGAATTTCCAAGATCACTTTTTTAATGGCGTCATTTTTATTGTGGTCGCGAATTAAGCCCATGTATGAATTCAATTCGTCAACGGTTCCATACGATTCTATTCTCAAGTGGTGTTTGGGTACTCTTGTTCCTCCAATTAATGAGGTTGTACCACTATCACCTTTTTTGGTGTATATTTTCATGAAATTAGTTTGCTTTAGTGCTTAATTAGCAAACGAACTTACGTTTTTGTTTTGCTCATCCTTCTCAATTTCTCCATCTTTTAAGCGAATAATTCGATGAGCATGTTGTGCAATGTCTTCTTCATGTGTTACGAGGATGATGGTATTGCCCTTTTTGTGAATTTTATCAAACAAGCTCATGATCTCATAGGAAGTCTTAGAGTCAAGATTTCCGGTTGGCTCATCTGCTAGAATAATAGAGGGATTGTTTACCAAAGCTCGGGCTACGGCAACTCTTTGTCTTTGACCTCCTGAAAGTTCGTTGGGTTTGTGTTTTACTCGGTCTCCTAAACCAACTTCGCTCAACACTTGCAGTGCCTTTTCTTCTCTTTCTGCTAAGCTGTATCCTGCATAGACAAGGGGCAAGGCTACATTGTCCAAAGCCGAAGAGCGGGGTAGCAGGTTAAAAGTTTGAAATACAAATCCAATTTCACGATTTCGTATTTCTGCTAATTCATCGTCGGTTAAGCGACTTACATCTTGGCCGTTTAAAACATACTTGCCAGAAGTTGGAGTGTCCAAACAGCCTAATATGTTCATCAAGGTTGATTTACCAGAACCGGAGGGTCCCATAAGGGCTACATACTCATTTTTTTGAATGGAAAAATCAATGGCTTTCAGCACCTTGATTAGTTGTTTACCTAGCTTAAAGTTTCTTACTAGGGCTTCAACTTGTATGATTTCTTCTTGACTCATAAACTCAAATTTAGGCTTTTACAAGAATACTTGCCTGGCTTAATGATAGACGGTGAAATGTTCTTCTGCTTGATCCTCTTTGAAAAAGACAAGACCCACTTCAAATAAGTCGATGCTTTGTCTAACCTTGGGGTGCGCCTTAATCGCTTTCCAAGCACTTTCCATTTCAGTTGACCAATGAATGTCATCAAATACAAAGATAGACCCTTCGTTAGCTAACTCTAAGCATTCTTTGAAGTAAGAAAGAGTTGGCGTTTTCCGATGATTTCCATCAAAAAATACAAAGTCTAGCTGCTTTAATTCTTGCGCTGCAGCTGTAAGTTCCGAATCGAAATTACCAATGATCTGCTTTACGTTGTGCACATTTAGCTTCTCTAAATTTACTTCGGCCACTTTGGCTATCTCATGCGACCCCTCAATGCTAATGATCTTACTTTCCGGGCAAGCCTTTGCTAAGTAAGCCGTGCTAATACCAAATGAAGTGCCTAGTTCCAGAATGGTTTTGGGTTTAAAATGGTATGCCAATCGAAAGAGAAGTTGTGCATGCTTGGGCGATTTTGCACTCTGCTTTGTGATTTGACGAATGGTTTTGAAGTCGCTCTTTCCTCTTTTTGAGCCTGCACCAAGGTCATTTATTTTAATTTTCTTTTGCGTCAATAATAACTTGGCCCGTATGGTTTCAATTTCATCAAACGCATAATAGGGTAGCTTTTCGTTAATTATTTCTTGCTCTAGTTGGAAAACAAAAGGGGAGTGTATGCCATGAAGGTGGATACTCTTTATTAAATAATGAAGGTAAGCGAATACTTGCTGTAGCATCTTCTTATTCGTCCTTTTCGGATTCCCAGAGTTTAAAATTTTCGATGTCGTTTTTTACTGAGTTAATGACAAAGCTAAGGACAGTGAGGTCATCTAATAAACCAGTCATGGGAATAAAGTCCGGGATAACATCAAAAGGGTTGACGAAATATAAAATAGAGGCCACAATGAAAAGCAAGGACTTTACCGGAATCTCCGTATATTCTTTCTTCCAATATGACTTTATCATTCGAAGAAGTGTCTGAAAGTCTTCCCAAACGGTTTTAAGTTTCTCCTTTTTTTTATTGGCTTTTTTTTCCCCTTGTTTGAGTAGCTCTTTTAATTTACGACGATCATGAAGGAGATCCTTTGCCCTGTTTTTAGCCTTTTCAAAGCCTTTTGGTTGTGGGTCCTTTTGGTTGTTCATTTACCAAATAACGGCTTTTTTGGAAGATGAGTTAACCATAGTTGAAGTCGAGTCACATTGAAAGGCTTTCGCAAATTCATCCATGTTCGCCAGAGGTCCATTTACTCGATATTCACCAGGAGAGTGAGAATCGGTAGCTACGCGCTTTCTAAGTTCTTCATTGGTCATATTCATGTGCCAAACTTGTGCCCAACCTAAGAAAAAACGTTGCTGATAGGTGAAACCATCAATAGGCTCCGGTTTTCCTTTGTTTTCCAATTCTTTTTCAAGAGCGTGATAGGCCAAAGTAACGCCTCCTAAGTCTGCAATATTTTCACCTAAGGTAAGTTTTCCGTTTACATAAAGGCTATCGAGCGGTTCAAAGCCACTAAACTGCTCAACCACTAATTGAGCTCTTTCTTCAAATCGCTTTCTATCTTCATCGGTCCACCAGTTTTCAAGGTTTCCATGGGCATCGTACTTGCTTCCTTGATCATCGAAGCCATGCGTAAATTCATGCCCAATAACAGCACCAATGCCACCATAATTAAGTGCATCATCAGCTTCAGCACTGTAGAAAGGAGGTTGCAGTATTCCTGCGGGAAAGACAATTTCATTTTTTGAGGAGCTGTAATAGGCATTAACCGTTTGTGGGTTCATAAACCATTCGTCTTTATCAATTGGCTTGCCCAGTTTGTCAAGCATGTAATTAAAATTAAAAGTTCTCGCCTCCATAATATTTTGCACAGCGTTATCTGCTACGATGTTAAGCTTAGAATAATCTCTCCATTTGGAAGGGTAGCCAATTTTTTTATCGAAAGATTCGAGTTTTTCCAATGCTTTCTTTTTGGTTTCATCACTCATCCAATCGAGTTTATTAATCCGCACTCTAAATACATCCCTCAAGTTCTCAACCATTTCTGCCACATCTTTCTTCGAAGCTTCAGAAAAGTGTTTTTCTACAAACGCTTTCCCTAAAAGTTGGCCAATGTTACCGTTCACTTTTCTTAAAGACCTTTTCCAAAGAGGCTTCATCTCTTTTGTGCCACTTAAAGTTGTGCTGAAAAAGCTGAAGTTTTGGTCAACGAAATCCTGACTCAGATAATTGGCGAAGCTATCAACTAACCTCCATTTTAAATACACCTTCCATTCTTCTAATGGAATATCTACTATATGCTGATTGAGTCCTTTAAAGAAATCCGGTTGACCAACAATTAAAGAATCGAAAGATTTAGATTGGAGGCTTGTAAAATAAGTATCCCATTTTATTTGACTGTAAGCTTTATTTAGGTCTTCAAAACTAAATTTGTTATAGGTGTTTTCAGGAATTCTTCGATCTACTCTTGTCATTGATACCTGAGCTAGTTTTTCTTCAATTTGATAAGCAATAGTTGCTTTTTTTTCACTTTTATCTTCTCCCAAAAGTTCAAACATTTTTTGAATATGAGCTTGATACTTTTTCTGTAGCTCAATTGATTTCTGATCTTTATTCGTGTAGTAATCACGGTCAGGTAATCCTAAGCCACTTTGGGAGATGTGTGTAATGTATTGCTCGCTGTTTTTATCGTCCTGTCCAACATAAATACTTAGTAAAGAGTTTACACCAATTTTCTTTTGCTCTCCTAGCAACGAAATTAGCTCGTCTGTGTTTTGAAGGGCTTCAATTTTGGTAAGCTGCGCTTCAATTGGTTTTATGCCTAGCTTGTTCGAAGTAGCGGTATCCATCAGACTTAAATAGAAGTCACCAATCTGTTGCTTCATACTACCTTTCGGACTTTCAGATGAAGAGTATTCGTCTAGAATTTTTTTCAATTTCGCATTGTTGCTATCGTTCACAACATTAAAGCTACTCCACCTGCTCTCAGTGCTAGGTACAGGGTTGCTTTTTAGCCAGCCTCCAATGGCATATTGATAGAAATCATCACAAGGGGCAACACTAGTGTCTAGGTTAGTAAGGGCAAAAGCTGTAGTTTTCTTAGTAGTTGATTTTGACTTTGTGTTTTCCTTTGCAGTAGGCTGGCAACTCGCTAGTCCAAAAGCAAGTGCAATTGATAGAAGGGCTTTATTCATCGTACAATAATTTTCCCCGAAATTAAGCCATTCTAATTACAATTGATAGGCTGTTGTGATAGATGGAAATAAAAAGGCCATCTTGGAAACCCAAGATGGCCTTTTCGGTTAGTAATTGGTAAATTATTCGACAATAATGCGTTTCACAACTACATCATTACCTGAAGCTACTCTTATTAAGTAAACTCCTTGTGCCTCATTAATTTCAAAAGGCTTGATTAGTTCTTGCCCTGTTCCGGTAATTATTTCATTTTGAATAATTCTACCTGTCAAGTCTCTAACCTCAAGCGTATACTGTACATCTAAGTCTAAGTTCATTTTAATGTTAAACTCACCCTTGTTTGGATTAGGATAGATGTTGATTAGATTGTCAGCTCTCGTTTCTGACTGCATGCCACTTTTTATGCGTGAACCTGGTGCAGCAGCTGGGTTAGTGGTAAATGTCATTACAGAACTCCACTTTGTGCCTGAAACTTCACCATATTCACATACATTCTTCACTCTCCATTCATAAGTTGTAGAAGGAGAAAGGGTATTTACAAAACGATAGTTGTCTGCATTTAGAATCGCTATTTGTGTCCAAGTAGATGTGCCAACCTCTCTGTATCGGAGTCTATATTTTACCGTATTTGGCATGGCGTCCCAATTAAATCGAACACGACTATCGGTTATTGCATCGGTATAAGGGTTAGTAGGAATATCACATGGATTAGCCAAAGTGTGGAAAACCTCAAATGGTCTTTCTGGGCTCCAACCTGCTTTACACCAGGCTCTTACGTTAAAAATATAAGCAGTATTAGGACTTAGTCCGCTAATATCATGACGAGAAGCGGCACCTTTAGTTGCTGAACTCCAGGCAGCCGGATTATTTCTTTGGCTCATTTCTGCCCATCGTACTTTGAAAGAAGT
Organism: Vicingaceae bacterium; assembly: GCA_040220135.1. GTDB lineage: Bacteria > Bacteroidota > Bacteroidia > Flavobacteriales_E > Vicingaceae > CAJXMH01. The sequence goes on along the minus strand of JAVJTT010000009.1, from coordinate 18,637 downwards.
ATTTGAAGCATTATCCCACTCCAGACGTGCACTAACATCGTCAACAAAAAGAGCTCTCAAGCCTGTTGGATTTTCACATAAGAAACCATCATCAACACTGATGTTGTCAATGGCAATATCTTTTTGGAATCCGGTACCCACTTCTTCACCTCTAAAGCGAATGATAACAGTTTGTCCTTGGTAACCATCTAAACTTACTCTTTGCAACTCCCAATCGGCATTGTTAACATCAAGAGTAGTCACGTTAGTAAAACCACTTCCTGCATCCACATCAATATGTAGTAAAAACTGAGAAGTACTTCCATGATCTTCTGACCACATTTGGAATTCAAGACCGGGATTAGCCGTTCCGCTCAAATCCAATTGAGGAGTTTCTAATGAGGTACTTGTTTCATGGGGTGAACTATCATCGATTGTGGCAAAGTATCCACTACCTCCAAAGCCTGAGGTTGGACCATAAGTTATAGAAGTTACAAACTCCCAATCGTCTCCTCCATTTCCGGAGCCTTGAGCCCAACAATTTGGAATAGCGCCGCTATTTTCAAAATCTTGGGTATAAGGTAAACTAAAGGCATCACACAAGGTAGCGAACTCATTGCCGGCTACCCATGCACTTGAGTCAGAACCCGGGGTACAGACTGATTGAACATACCAATCATAATCAGTAGCACTCATCAAACCACTCAAGCTAGTACTTGTTCCGGTACCGGAAACTTGCGTTCCTGTTCCCAAAGTAAAGCCGGCTGCTCCATATTCTACAACATAGGCGTTAGAACCATTTGGGTTTGACCAACTAAGGCCTGCCGAAGAGCTCGTTAGGTTAGTTGCAGATAATGGAGAAGGAGCAAAACAAGTTGGAAGTGGCTCATAAACAAAGTCATCAATGTAAGCTTCAGAGAAACCCGGTCCATGTGCCATAGCAATGTGTGTGGCGGAACCGATTAAGCCAGTATTGTCAAGGTTAATTGTCACTTCACCCCAAGCTGTAGTGCCTCCTACATCAGATGCATCTAAGGTATCAAGAGCAACAAAAGTAGAGGTATTACTCGGATCACTCATTACTCCAACAAAAATGGATGCGGCTGAGGCCGATGTGCTTTCGAAAGCCACCTGCATTCTAATTCTATTCAATCCACTAGATAAATCTGAAAACGGGGGACTAACAAGGAAAGAAGAGTCACTTGGCCAATTTCCATCGTTGAATTCAATAATATTGGGTGCAGAAGGATTAGTTGTTGAGTGATCGGTCGAGCTCGCCACTTCAATATCAGCCGCACCCGGCCCAACTGCTTGCCAACATGCTAAACCAGCATTATTGAAATCTGCTGCGGTAGATACTCCGTCAAAGTTTTCAGAGTAGGTGGCCGTAAATGGGGTACATAAAGTAGTAATAGAAACGGGTCCTATCCAAGGACTCTGGGAGAGGCCGCAATGGGCTCTTAAGTAAATGTCATATGAAGTGTTGGGACTTAAACCGCTAAGGGTGTAAGGGTTTGAATTCACATTCACACCAGTACCACTGGCTTGCGTAAAACCAGGAGCTCCATATTCAATATGCCATGCCGTTTCAGTGCCTCCATTCGTCCAACTTAGATCTACTGTGGTCTGTGATACACTAGTGGAGGTAAATACACTTGGATTATTACAAGCCGGTATCGTTTCGTAAGTAAAGTCATCGATTCGGATGTAGTCAAAAGTATTATTCAAGTCGTGTATAAATGCAAGGTACTCATCAGTGCCATTGTAACCATTTGCAGTAGTAATTTCAAGTGTAATGTTCTCGTACGTATCTGCAGCCGCGAAAGTAATCGTATCAATAATATTATAAGTACCAGCTGCTCCCGGCATATTGGTGGTTGCAATAACTAAGCTAGTAGTTGGATCATCAGAGTTCGCTTGGAAACGGATGCGCTTATCACCTGCTGTTAAATCAGTAAACTGCGGACTAATCGCCGCCAAGGTATCAGTTCCTGCTGTGAAACCGGAACTGCTGTATATATAAAGCGCTTGAGAACCGGCATAAGGCGCAGCAGTACCCGTAAAATCTTCAACTTCTACAAACCCACTTGTATAAGTTTCATACTCAGTCCAACAAGATGGTGGATTGTCAAGCGCATCAGATTCGAAGTCGTTGCTGTAGGGTGCCGTAAAAGCTGAACAAGGGGTGGTAAAAGTACCGGCAAGAGACCAATCACTCGAATCAGAGCCGGGAGTGCAAATGTCCATTACATACCAATCATATGCTGTATTGGAATTTAGTGTGGATAAAGTATAAGGATTTGAAGTGGTACTAATTTGTGTACCTGTTCCTAGGGTAAATCCTGCAGTTCCCCATTCAATAAAGAAGTTAGAAGCAGACGAAGTCCAAGATAAATCAACAGAATTTGGAGTCAAATTACTAGCAGACAATCCAATTGGGGCAGGACACGTTGGCCCTTGAACTACTTCAAAATTATCAAAGGTGAAGTCATCAAACTGCGATCCGGAACCTGCAACCATGTAGAATCTAACTTTGAAATTCCCACTTATAGCAGCTTTTGGTACAGTAAAAGAGTCGGGTGTGTAAACCGTGGGTTCGCTGGACCCATCATAATTCTTAGCATTTATCCAATTGGTTCCATCCCAATAATCCACATCAATATTATCAGCGGCCTCTGGAGCGTTATTACAAGCACCTCTATACTCGTATTTTACCAAAACGGAAGTATTAATTCCGCTAAGATCTAGTTCAGGTGATTCTGCATAAACTCCGGCTACGCCATGCACAATAAGGGCATTTCCACTTGCACTACAGCTCGTAATATCTACTTCGGTAAGGTCATTTCTCGTCCAGCAGGAGGGGAATGTAGCTGCGTCAAAATTTTCCGAATAGGGCGCTGCAAGTGTGTTACACAGGGTTGATTCAGTTAGAGGGCCCTCCCAAGGACTGGTTACTTTTTTACCACAGTCTGCTTGAACGTAAATATCGTAAGTGGTATTGGCAGTTAGGCCTGTTAGGGTGTAAGGATTTGTCGTTACAGCCACGGTAGTACCTGTTCCTTGCGTAAATCCTGTTGGTCCATATTCAATGTTCCAAGCAGTTTCTGTACCTCCATTGGTCCAGGAAAGGTCGAATGTGGTAGTACTAACATTCGAAGCAGATAAAGCGAATGGATTAGCACATGCTGGAATTTCTTCGTATTGAAAATCATCAATTCGAATGTAGTCAAAGGTGTTAACTAAATCGTGCATGAATACAATGTACTCATCTGTCCCATTGTAACCATTCGCAGTAGTTATTTCAAAAATAATCTGCTCGTATGTATCGGCTGCAGCAAATGTTACTGTATCTAAAATATTAAATGTGCCAGCTGAATTGGGTAGGTTAGTTGTAGCAATAATCAATTCTGTAGTAGGATCATCTGAGTTTGCTTGAAACACAATGCGCTTATCACCTGCCGTTAAATCAGTAAACTGTGGAGATATTGCCGCCAAGGTATCTATTCCGCTCGTAAATCCTGAGCTGCTGTAAAGATAAAGCGCTTGAGATCCCGCATAAGGCGCAGCAGTACCGGTAAAGTCTTCCACTTCTACAAACCCATTAGGATAAGATTCGTATTCAGTCCAACATGAGGGTGGGCTGTCAAGTGCATCACTTTCAAAATCATTGCTGTAAGGGGCAGTATAAACATCACAAGGTGTTTCAAATGCATAGGGCCCAACCCAATCACTTGAGTCTCCTACTCCGCAGATTGAACGGATATAAACATCATAAGAAGTATTTGAACTTAAACCGCTGAGGCTATAAGGATTGGTGTTGATAGCGCTTCCAATACCAGGTGAAAAACCTGCAGCACCATATTCAATCATCCATTGAGTGGCACCTGCGTTTTCTGTCCAAGAAATACTGGCACTGTTAATTGTAATTGAACTGGCCAACAAATCAGATGGTTTAGGACAAGAAGGAGCTTCAACAATTCCGATATCATCCAAAAGAATATCATTGTGGAAAGCAGAAGCTACAAAAGAACCAGTCACAGAAAATCTCAATTGAACTGGGCCTGTAATAGTATAACCACTTAATAGTTCCGTTCTTTCAACCCAATTAGGTCCTAAGTTTTCTTGAATAGAATCAATGGTATGCCAAGTACTGCCATCGTAAAGCTCTACTATGGTTTTGTTCAGGGCTGCAGAATTTGTATTGTTACTAAAGATAAAGAAACTAACCATTGGGTTTGTTAAGGATGAAATGTCAATCGGTGGGCTGTTTAAGGTTGAAACCTCTCCGTTACTATTATCAGAACCATCCATGACAAAAAATGAACCCGAAGTGCCACTGTGGTCGGCTACTCCTGCTGCACCATAAGCATTGGTGCCATCATATTCCCAAGAGTTATCTCCACCTTCAGACCAACAATTAGGTAAAGAAGAGGTCTGCACAGTTTCTGTCCAGGGTGCAGTTATAGAAGCGCAAGGAGTTGTAAAGGATCCCATTGCAAAGGCACTTGTTCCATTTACGCCACAGTCACTACTAACGTACCAATCATAAGGAGTTTGCGAACTTAAACCACTTAAGGAATATGAAGTGCTGCTAACTGTTACAGTTGTTCCTGTCCCTTGAGTAAAACCAGATGGACCATACTCCAATTCCCAAGAAGTTGAACCATTTTGATCTGTCCATGATAAATCGGCACTATTGCCAGTAACATTGGTTGCTAAAAGTGAGATAGGCTCTACACAAGGAGGGATAGGGCTGTAGTAAGCTACCACTCTCCAAGATCCATCATCAACTTTGTTGTAAGACGCATCGCATCCAGAACCTCCCCATGTTCTTCCTAAATGCATTTCTATGGCTACTGTGCCAGTTGCTCCATTAGCAAAGGTTAAATTGTCCCTTAAATATGTAAAAGTTCCACCTGTTCCAGCACCACTTGCAAAACTCGACTCACCATTGCTTACCGATGGGCAATACAAATAACTTCTTTGCTCAGACATATAAGCACCACTCGCAGCGGTTACTTCATAATAGGTATCTACACTATCTATACGATTCCCTGCGGGAATTACCACATTCATTGAGCCTAAACAGTTTGAAAAACCTGGTAAAGACTGTAAGTCATAATCAGAGGCAATATCACCTGAAGTATAGGTGTTACATACTGCGCCGGCAGGGCAGGCAAATGCAGTGGCAAAAGTAAAAGGTCCGGCAAAACCACTAACTCCGCTTCCTCCGCAGTCAGCACTAACATAAAAATCGTAATCCGAATTTGAACTTAAACCTGTTAGACTGTATGGGTTTGAGGAAACAACTACACTTGTACCTGTTCCTTGAGTATACCCACTAAGACCATATTCAATGGTCCAATCTGTTGCTCCGTTAGGGTCTGTCCAAGCTAGGTCTGCACCAGAAGAAGTTACATTAGAGGCGCTTAAACCAGTTGGATTTACGCAAGATGGACAAGCAGCCGTAGTGCCATAATGCACTCCGGTAACAGGCCCAAGACCTGAGGTGTAAAGCTGTGATCCTCCAGCATCAAATAAAGTAAATGAAATCTCACCATTGTAGGCACTTCCTCCTAAAAAGTCTAAATGTATTGAGTCTCCTGTATTAACGGCAATTTGAATTGTTTGGGTACCACCATTGGCCATACCATAATTAGTAGTGGTCCCATTGACATAAACATCAATTGTTCCGCCATTCCACCCATCTCCCCAGGTGTCATCCATTTGAAGAGAATAATTACATTGGCTAAAAGCTTGAATACTTATTAGTGATAAGCAAATTCCAAACGCAAGTGATAGCAATTTTTTCATAGTGGTTAGTTAAATATTTAGTATTCTGATTATTAGTATTCGAGGCCAATAAATTTATGTTAAATTAACTTAAGTGTCAAAACATTGTGAGAAAAACATTTGAATTGGGTTTTTTCGTATTAAATATTTTAGAAATAAGTAGGGTAGACAAAGGCTCTAAGCTTATTTAGAATTGTTATAAATAATTGGGAGTGAGATTTTAAGCAAAAAAAAAGGCGCCAATTGGCGCCTTTTTCATTTGATTATAAGTCACTATTGTACAATTAGCTTGTAGTTATACTGTTGTTCGCCATCTGTGATGGTTACAAAATATAAGCCCTTTGCACGATCATCTAACTGAATGGTTTTACTAAAAGCTTGATTGCTTTGTGCAATACCATCCTCTAAAATAACCTTACCACTGATATCTCTAATCATTAGCCTTGCATTTGCATGCTTAAGACCAGAGGTTTGAATGGTAAACTGACCATTAGTTGGATTAGGGAAGATTGTCAGATCTTGAACAGAGTTCTCTTCTTTAATTCCAACAGTGTTTCTACAAATGGTTATTTCAGACCAACTGTTAGGGAACACTTGGTATGAATCCAAGAATGGAGAGTTAAAGTCAAATTGACCACCTACTCCTAACATTCCGCAGATTGTATCACCCGCTGCCCATGCATTGGTAGAAATCGCTAAACTGTCATTAATATCTGTATCAGTATCAATTCGCATTCTTAGGGTATCTGTTGGATTAATAACACTTACCATATCTATGTTAAATGAACCACCTTGACTAGCACTCAAAAGAACATACTTGTCAGGGAATGACAGCCACTTAGACTCTGTACTTTCATCAAGATCAGTTGATACAAGCGGAGTAGGCAATGTGGCATTGGTTTTTAACACTACAATTGAATCAGGACGGAATTGAATTAATCCTCTAAACTGATCAACTTCACCATACACCATGATAGAATCACCGGCAGTAGGAGTAGTGTAATTCGACACATCGTTGAAATCGAATACCGTAATTCCTTCCTGAGAACCGGAAGACAGGTCTACGATTGCGAACTCATATCCATTAGAGTTTGGACCTCTTCTGTCATAACCAATCACTGTACCTGAAGTCACACATTCAACGTTGACTGAGTCAGCGTCACCTGTAGTAGCATCTTCAGTGTTGATAGTACCAATAGCATAATAAGGCAATGGAGGAACGCTGTCAAAAACATGAACGTTATCAAAGGCCATACCTTCATTATTGGTAACTCCATCAGATGCAAATACAATTCTCAGTTTAACGTTTGCAGCACCACCAAAATTATCTAGTTCGTGCTCAGCCGTTACCCAAGCACCGCTTCCGCTAGTACCTGCTCCTGACCAACCCTCTTGAGAAGGTTCAATCGCATTTAATGCATTAATGGTATTGTCGTTGTACCAATTGTTAGGGTCACCAAAGTCACCCACTTTTTGCCAAGTCGCTCCGTTATTATCAGAGGCTTGAAGCACTGCCCCATCCCATGATGTTTCAATGTCCCACCAAATATCCATTCTAATGTATGGATTAGGAACATTGGTAAAGTCGAAGCAAGGGCTATTCACCCAACCTGTAGCATTGTCAGGATAATTCGCATCTAAGTCTGTTACCCAAGCTTGAGTCCCATCAGAGGCGGTATCAATGATTGTTCCGATAGGAGCACCTAGCTCCCATGCTGCATTTCCTTCAACAAGCCATCCGGCTGCACCACTTTCAAAGCTTTCACTATATGGGAAAGAGGCGACATTGATAGAGTTTGTGATCACTGTGCTCGCCGTATCATTGGAATTGTCGATATCACCGGTTAAATCAGTGTAAGCCACCAAATTATAAGTTCCTACTGCACTGAAGTCAGCGGTAGTAGTGAAGTTATAAGTAGCCGTAGCACCCGGAGCTATTGAAGCAGTGTAGGTTTCAGGTGTAATGGCTGTTCCATTTAAAGAATAACCCACTGAAAAGCCTGTTTGAGCCGCCGAACCATTGTTCGTAATCTCTAAGGAAACAGTCTCAGTAGCCGTTAATCCACAGCCTGAATTAGGCGATAGGATCGTGGTTGCTGCTAATTCAGTACCAGGAGCATCATCAATGGAGATGTCATCTAATCCCATGTCACCATAGAATTGAGTTCCACCGCCATCTTCTGCTCTAAACCTAATTTTAACAAGATTAGTCCCGTAAGTAAATGCACCTACTTGGAATCCAAATCTTTCCCAACCGTTGGTTCCTCTTTGAATTACTGTAACAGAATCCCAATCAACTCCATTGTATGCTTCAATGAATAATTCATTATTAGGTGTAAGGTTGTTACACTGCACATAATAGAACTCTAGGTAAGGGGTAGTTAAGGATGCGACGTCAACATCCGGCATTTCCAATACCACTCCTGCATCAGGAACTGAGAAATCTAAGGCTGCAAAGCTTCCACCGTTTGCTGTATGATCGCTTGGTACAAACGTACAACCTTGGGTATTCCAAGTAAATCCTGGTCCTGTAAAAGTCCAAGGGCCACCTGAGATAGCAGATTGCGACCAACAATTTGGCTGCGTTGTATTATCGAACGACTCACTAAATGGAGCTGTGAACGGCACGCATAGAGTGGTAAAGTTTGCTGTTGTTGACCATAAACTAGTATCGTTATTACCGCAAATGGCTCTCACGTACCAATCATATGATGTTGCTGCGGTTAGACCACTCACAGTTACAGAATCAGAAGTAACTACTAATTCGGTTCCATTACCCGGTGTAAATCCTGGAGCTCCATAACTGTATTCATATTCCGGAGCAGAAGTTGCCATGGTATCATTCCAACTAAAGTCTGCTGAGGTAGTGGTAATAACAGAAGTTGTTAGGTTAATTGGAGCAAAACAACTTGGAGTCTGTCTCAAGGTAATGTTATCAAAAGAGAATCCATCAGAGGCTGTTGGAGAAGTGGCAGGGAAGTTATCCTCTTGTCCAAATCTCAATTGGAAAGTGGCAGATGGTGACTGACCGGCAGCTGTTAGTGCTGCGTCAACATCAATCGGGCCTACGTTATTGTAAGCTCCTGCCGTACCTCTATTTGCATAAAGGTCATAAATACCAACCCAAGGGTCTGTATCGCTACCTCTTACCCATACACTGTCATTAGCATGACTTTCTTCGCCATGGTGAGCAAAATCAAACAACAATTCTAAATCAGTGATAGAGGTGTAGCTTGACATGTCGATGGTCAAGATCAAATCATTTGCAATTACGGTAGTCGTAGTAATCGCATCTAAAGTAATGGCTCCGGTTCCTGCTGCGGCTAAAACGGCATCAGTACCAAATCGAGCTCTACCATCTGTATTCGTCGAATTGAAAGTCCAATTGTAATTTGAACCACAGAAAATGTTGTCTATTGTTCCGGTTACTGTACCTGTATTAGACTCCCATCTCTCAACGAATGGCAGGGTAGCTGCAGTTATTGAAGGACAAGGAGCAAAAGCCGTACTAAAGTTACCAGCTAAAGACCATCCACTAGTATCATTGTTGCCACAAATCGATCTTACATACCAATCGTAAGATGTGCTGCTCATTAATCCACTTAAAGTATAAGGGTTGGTTGTAATGACAGCTTCTGTGCCATTTCCAGCTGTGAATCCTACTGGGCCATAAGAAATTTCCCAGCTTGTAGCAGCATTATTTTCTGTCCATGACAGGTCAGCAGATGTAGTTGTTAAGTTAGTTGAAGCAAGAGCCGTAGGAGCTATACAAGCAGGAGTTTCTTCTACTACCACTTCATCAAGCATTAGATCTTGATCATATGTAAAGGTACCTGTCCCGCCTATAGCAGCGCCACCTTCTTGCGCAGAGAATCTAAACTGAACAAAATTGGTGTTAAAGGTATAAGCTGAAGCACTGAATTCATATTTAGTCCAACCGGCTGTGGTTAGCGTATCAATCACCGTAATGTTAACCCAATTGCTACCGTTCCAATAATCTACGATCAACCTATTGAAAGGAGAAAAAGAAGTAGATGTTGTTTGGGTATTATAGAAAAAGGTAAGTCTAGGGTTAGTAAGACTTGATACATCTATCAAAGGGGTTATGATGGAGGTAGTGTCAGGATCATCGCTAAAATCGATGTGAGCATACTCTCCATTATTACCAAAGGCATCTGGCCTTACTTGAGCAGCTCCAAAGTCTACTGAACCACCGTATTCCCAAGCGTCACCGCTAGATACAGATGACTCTGTCCAACAACTTGGTAGCGAATTGGCCGCAAATGATTCCGTGTAAGGTGCTGTGCTAGCATTACACAAAGTCGCAAAGCTTATAGGACCATCCCATGTGCTGCTATCGGTTGTTGAACAAACAGCTCTTACGTAGAAGTCATAGTTTGTATTCGCAGTTAATCCCGTAACAGTAAAAGGGTTTGAGTTTGCAGTTACTCTGGTTCCACTTCCAAGTGAAAAGCCTGCAGACCCATAAGCAATTTGCCATTCCGTTTCAGTGCCACCATTTGTCCAATCTAAATCGACTGAAGAGGGTGTTGCGGCGGAAGCGTTTAAAGCTTGCGGTTTAGGACAAGTTGGAATTTGCTCATAATTGAAGTTATCAATTCGAATGTAATCGAAAATGTTATTCAAGTCATGCGCAAAAACGATGTACTCATCTGTGCCATTATAGCCATTGGCCGTTGTAAAAGGCACAATTACCTCTTGGTAAGTATCAGCGGTAGTAAATACAATCGTATCAACCGGGTTAAAGGTCGCTGATGGTGAGGGAGAAGCAACTGTACCAATGATAAGCGTAGTAGTTGGATCATCTGAATTCCCTTGGAATCTGATTTGTTTATCATTTCCACTTAAATCAGAAAACTGCGGACTGATAGCAATTAATGTATCAGAACCTTGAGTAAATCCTGAGCTACTGTAAATGTAAAGCGCTTGAGAACCTGCAAAAGGAGAAGCTGTTCCCGTAAAGTTTTCCACTTCTACAAAGCCATTGGCATAGCTCTTATACTCTAACCAACATGAAGGCGGTGCATCCAAAGCATCTGATTCAAAATCACTGAAATAAGGTGCGGTAAATGGATTACAAGGAGTGGTAAAGCTAGCGGGACCAACAAATGCACTCGAGTCAGAACCTGGAGTACAAACAGATTGAACATACCAATCATATGTTGTATTAGACATTAATCCACTTAACGTGGTGCTTGTTCCGGATCCTGTAATTTGTGTTCCAGTTCCTAAGGTAAATCCTGGTGCACCATATTCTATAACATAAGCTGTTGAAGTATTAGGGTTTGTCCAGCTTAAATCCGCAGAGGAACTTGTTAGATTAGCTGATAATGGGGAAGCCGGATTAATACAACTAGGAGCTTCCACAATAGAGATATCATCAAGTGCTATATCACCGTAGAAATCTGTTCCTGAACCACCTGATTCTGTTCGAAAACGAAGGCGAACGATATTCGTGTTAAAAACAAATGAAGATAAGTCAAAACCATAGTTTTCCCAGGCGGCGGTACCTATGTTAATAAGAGCCACTTGCGACCATGATGTGCCGTCAAAGGCTTCTACATATGTTTCATTAGCAGGCGAATATCCTGTAGCACACATAAAGTGATAAAAATCTAAATAGGGTGTGGTCAACCCTGACACATCAACGTCTCCCATTTGGAGAATAACTCCGGCATCTGTTCCTGAGTGATCCATGGAAGCAATATTTCCACCATTTGCTGTATGATCAGATGGCGTTACGCTACAACCAGAGGTGTTCCAGCCAATTCCGGGGTTACCAAATACCCATGGTCCACCGGAAGCAGCAGTTCGCGACCAACAGCTAGGTAGAGAGGTATTATCAAAAGATTCGGTGTAAGGCGCAACAAAAGGAGCGCATGGAGTAGAGAAGCTATTTGGTCCAACAAATGAACTAGAGTCAGAGCCAGGAGTACATACAGACTGAACATACCAATCGTAATCCGTTGCAGCAGTCAAACCGCTTAAGGTTGCGCTGGTTCCAGAACCGGTAACTTGCGTCCCTGTCCCTAAAGTAAAGCCTGTTGCACCATACTCTACAACGTAGGCATTTGAACTATTAGGGTTTGTCCAACTAAGGTCAACGGACGAGCTCGTCAAGTTTGTTTCTGCTAAAGCTGAAGGCACTGCACATGATTGGCAAGTAGTAACTTCCATTAAATCAATAGACATGTCTCCATCGAAACCAGAGCCAACACTGTTGTTGTTGTCAATCTGTGTAAATTGAATGTAAATCGTTTGACCTAAATAAGTCGATAAATCAACACCAACATTTACCCAAGGATCAGAACCAGCAGTTTGAAGCTGACCGGTCCATGTGAACTCATTGGTGAATGGCCCGGTGGCAGAAGTGCCAACCCCTACTTCTAAGGTGCCCATCGATGCTCCATAGGCATGCATCCAGAAAGATAATTCTGCATCATCTATTCCACCTGTTAAACTAATCGCAGGAGAAACAATACTTCCTTGATTGGTAGTAGTGGTTGAGGCTTCATAGTTCATGTAATTTGCCCCACTGTGCGCAACGTCTGCACCAGTATTAGTGGAAGTAGCACCATCAGGGATTTCCCAAGAACCATTTCCAGAATTTACATCGCCTGTCCAACCGGCGTTATTATTGTCAAATTCTTCCGTGAAGATAACACTAGCAGTTGCGCCTGTTGTGGTGCAATTTACGCCTGTAGCTACTGCTGGTGGAGTAGTAAAGGTGAATGGTCCCACCCAAGAACTTGTGCCAGAACCACCGCAGTCTGCTCTTACATAAAAGTCATAACTAACTCCAGCATTCAATCCTGAAATGCTCTGTGGGTTTGTGGTAGTTCCGCTGATTAAAGTACCTGCTCCTTGGGTGAAGCCTGAGCTTCCCCATTCAACATCCCAAATAGTAGCAGTTCCATTTTCTGTCCAGCCTAAGTCTGCGCTATTAGCTGTAACATTGGAAGCGGTTAAGGCAGTAGGGTCTGAACATGCAGGGGTTTCTCTAACCTCAAAATTGTCTACTGTAACTCCATATCCATAACCGGAATAAGCTTCTAACATGATTGCATAATCGGCGGAAGGGTTGGGAAGGTTTATAAGCACTTGACTCCATGAAGTAATTGAGCTTGTAAAAGATGTTAGGTACGTCCATGTTCCTGATGAGGAAGTCCTGTAGTATACGCCTAGTGTATCTTGGTCTGATCCCCAAACTTCTTGGGTATGCCAAAAATTTAGTTGAGGGTTGGCTAATGAAGTCAAGTCAAAGTTAGGAGAGATCAACTGAGCTGCATCGCCATTATAATTTCCCGAATAGAAGTAGGCCATATTGCTTCCGGCATAGGGAGAAATATTGCCACTTTGATTAGAGGTAGCGGAATTCCATGTCCTTGAACCGCTAATAACATTGTCACCCCAACAAGCAGGAGGAACTGCAGTTTCAAAACCTTCAAAGTAAGGGAAGGTGCTAATTGCATTACAAGACGAGCTAAAAGAAAAGGGCCCTACCCATCCACTTGAATCAGAGCCTGGTGTACATATTGACCTTACATAATACTCATAGTCAGTTCCTGGGGTTAAGCCAGTGGCTGTATATGGGTTTGAATTAACCACAGCCCGGACGCCTGTCCCCAATCCTGAACCTAAGGTTGTTACTTCCAAATGCCAAGAGGTTGCAGCATTTTGTTCTGTCCAAGATAAGTCAGCAGAGGTAGTGCTAATGTTGCTGGCGGAAAGTGCAGAAGGGTCAATACAACTGGCGCAAAATGCGGTATCTGCGTAAGCCCTTCCAACAGCCGGCCCAGTGCCCGAATTATATATCGAATTCCCCGATGGGTCAAGTAACTCAAAAGAAACCTCGAAGGGGAAGCCACTTCCACCTAGATAATTAAGTACAATAGAGTCTCCTGTATTTACCACAAGGTTGATGGTGGAGTCAGTGCCATTTCCTAAAGTATAGGTCGTTGTTGTTGTTGCAACTTTTACATCGATGGCTCCACCATTCCAGCCGTCACCAAAGGTGTCTTGCAGTTCAAGTTGGTAAGTACACTGAGCCGCCGAAGCAAAGCCTATCAAAGTTAGCAATGAGAAAAAGATCGATCGCAGTTTATTGCCTTGCAATACAGATCTTACTTGATCAAATAAATGGTTAGCTTTTCGCATGTTATAAAGGATTATTGATGAAAATTTATTGTTCAAATATTGGTTAATATATCTTAAAAGGACATCAAACTTAATTTTATCCTGACGAAAAACAAAATTATTAAGATGAATTTGTTGATAAAGGCCTTGAATTTTAACAATTAGACCTGCTCTTAAAATTCAATTCCAAAAGTTTCTATCTTTATCAGTTGTTAATGATGCCAATTAATACTACCTCATGAAACTGATACTACGATTAACCTTTATCATTTTTTCTTTACTGTTAATTCAGCCTACTTATGCGTCTGAGCCTGTTGCGCAAACCTCAGAACATCAGGAAGTAGTTGAAGATGGGCATGCAGAACATACAGGAGAAAATGAGGGACATGAAGAACACAGCACAAATACTGCTCCTTTGCTGTTTATCATTTTAGCGCTTATTATAGGTGTATCAACTCGACATTTCGTAAAAAAGAGCCCTTTCCCCTTTACTGTCTTGTTGCTTATTATCGGTTTAATTTTAGGTGTAGTGAACCGATTGGGTTACTTTGAGCAGCTACACATTGGGTCTTGGGATTTTAGCCTGCATGGAATAAGTGAGTCGATCAATTTTGCCGCAAACATTGACCCTCATATGTTGCTCTTCATCTTTTTACCCATCCTGATTTTTGAAGCTTCATTTGCCATGGATTTGCATACCTTCAAAAAGTCAGCTACTAATGCGGTGCTATTGGCTGTGCCAGGAATTTTACTGGCTTTGGGCTTAACCGGCGCATTGGCTATGGGATTAAAATACGCCGGTATTGGACTGGGAAGTTGGAATTGGTCGCTAGCCTTAATGTTTGGTGCCATTGTAAGTGCTACCGACCCGGTAGCTGTAGTGGCCTTGCTTAAAGATCTGGGGGCAAGTAAAAAACTCGGTACCTTAATAGAAGGAGAGTCTTTATTAAATGATGGAACTGCCATTGTCCTATTTATGGTTTTCTTTCTTGGAATTACGGGCCAAGCTACCGATGGAAGTCCCATAGTAGAATTTTTTAGAGTTGCCTTTGGCGGACTGTTAATCGGTTCAGTCTTTGGTTACATCCTGATCTACTGGATTAAGAACGTTTTTAACGACCCTCTAGTAGAAACAAGTTTAGTGGTTGCTACTGCCTACCTTACCTTTTTTGTAACGGAACATACTTTTCATGTATCTGGTGTTTTGGGATTGGTTGCACTAGGATTAATTGTAGGGGGAGTGGGCCGATCTAGAATTAGTCCACAAGTGGAGCACTTTATGCATGAATTTTGGGAGCTGGCCGGTTTTATAGCAAACTGTCTCATCTTTTTAATTGTAGGAATAGTGGTCGCCGAGCGGAGTGTATTTAGTGTAAATGACTTCTTACTGCTTGGGATTTTTTACATCGGCATTCATTTGGTGCGAGCAATTGTAATTACAGTGCTGTATCCATTCATGAAAAAGGCCGGATATGGCTTACCAAAGAAAGATGCCATTATAGTATGGTATGGCGCATTGCGCGGAGCCATTGGTCTTGCCTTGGCTTTAATTGTGGCCGGGGTAGATGATCAGTACATTTCAAAAGAAATAAAAGACCAGTTTCTGTTTTTCACTGCCGGCATTGTTACCTTAACTTTATTGGTAAATGCTTCTACCATTAAATACTTGATCAACTACTTAGGCTTAACCAAGTTGAGCCCGGCGAAAGCCATGATGATCAATAATGCGCAAGAGTACCTCCATGAAAGTGCAAGCAATCAGATTGAGAGACTGAAACGTGACCGTTTTATAAAAAAATCAGACTGGGAACATGTTCAAGAGTATTTACCTGAAAAAGGACATAATCTTGAAGAAGAAGCATTGGAATCCACGGAAGCAATTGCCGAATTGAGAAAACGTTTTCTTGAAGCTGAAAAAAGTAGTTATTGGCATCAGTTTAGAGATGGGTTGTTAGGTGCTACAGCGGTTAAAATATTGAGTGATAACATTAGTCACTTGTTAGACGAGGGTGGTAAAGTTTCACTATCGGAACGTAAGGACCTTGAAGAAAGTTGGCAGATCCCTGAAATATTAAGCAAGGCAAGTAAACTCCCTTTAATTGGAAAACTTGCGAAAGATTGGTATTTAGATCGCATGACCTTAAGTTATGATTGTGCGGTAAGCTTCGTAATGGCTCAAGAAGAAGCATTGAAATTAGTGGAAAGCATGACACGGTCTGAAAAAGAAGACCCAAAGGCATTGGAAACGATTGAAAGTGAGATTAACGGTAATCGAATAGAAGGGCAAACCTTTTTGAGAAACTTACGCAAAAACTACCCGGGAGTTTACAAAGCCGTATCAACTCAACAGGCTGTGCGTTCGCTTTTAAATTACGAAAGTAAAACCATAGAGCGCTTGCAGAAAAGAGGAAGAATTGATGGGAGTGAAGCGGCTAGAATGATGAAAGAGATTGATAACCGAATGAAGGTTTTACAAAAGAACCCTCCTTCGATAGAAATTGAAGAAGTGCCAAAAGATGCCCGTCATTAATTAGCGTAAAATCTTTCTCACAAAAGCAACTGTGAAATAGGACATTAAGAATACACCTGCCCAGCCTTCTACTGCAGAAAGCCAACGAATGTGACCCGAAGGATAATAATCTCCATAACCAATGGTGAAAAAAGTGATTGCAGAATGGTAAAAGGACTTCTCTACAATGCTTAAGTGATCAGGGTCTCCTACCGATGAAACAATTTCTGCATGAGCAATATGGGGCAATAAAATGTAGAGTATAGAGAAGAAGGTTAACACCACGATCATGCTTGTAAAAACACGCAATGGTGCGGTAGCAAATAAGCCCGCCTTATCAAAGATTAGCCATTGCGAGCCATATAGAAAGTTCCCTTTAACCGCAGCTAAGCCCCCTTTTTGATTGCCCTTTTTGAGCTGGGCTTTCATCTCAAATCTTTTAAAAGCTACATAAGCTTTATCCTCCCAATCGTACTTTCCGTTTTGATGAAAGCTTTCCTTTAAAAGGTTAAATTGCTGTGCTTTGCTTCGGTAAGAGGTATGGTGTTGTTCACTTATTAACTTGTAAGCATTGTTTTCTTCCCAAGAAATAAAGAGCTTTCCCATCATCTTCAAGCCTTCAATTTTTAAAGATTCAATATCAACTGAATATTCGCCAGCTTGAAAATCGATAATGTCTTTAACTATTGAATAGGAAATATCCAATACTTTTCCATGAGAGACCCGGAAATCACAATACCCGCCCAATCTTCCATCTCGAATGCTTAGGAATTCAAAT
This sequence comes from Vicingaceae bacterium, assembly GCA_040220135.1. Taxonomy (GTDB): domain Bacteria; phylum Bacteroidota; class Bacteroidia; order Flavobacteriales_E; family Vicingaceae; genus CAJXMH01. Next base: position 1,421 of record JAVJTT010000009.1, on the reverse strand, counting down.
TCGGTTCCTTTAAAAGATAACATGCCACTTCCGAAAATACTTCCATCAAAAGAAACTTGACTGGGTCCAAAAGAAATGTTTTCGAATGTTTTCTCTCCACTTCCAAAAATGGCATGCCTGAAGCTTATTTTTCCTTCTTTGAATTCGGATTCATTGAAAGAGATGTTTCCATCCCCAAAGTCAACCCTGCGGAACTCGGCTTTCCCCTGCCCAAATTCAATTTTTCTGAAATCAATTTTTTCTCCTCTAAAAATTGCTTTGTCGAAACTTACATCGCCATTCTCAAAACGAGCATATTGAAAGTTACAGTTGCTTTTTTTGAAATCTGCCTGACGAAAACTAACGTTGCCTTTTCCAAAGTTCGTGTTGACAAATAGCACATTTTCACAATCGAATACACAAGATGAAAAACGCAAATCTCCTTCATCAAACTCTGCGAAACGAAAGTTGAGTTCTTCTAAATAAAATTCTGCGCGATTAAAGTTTAGACTTGAAGTACATTTTGAATGACCAAAACTTACTCTACCTAAATTGAAAACCGCATAAGAAAAAACCCCTGGACCTTCGGTAAAGTATGCGTGGCTGATATCTGTACCATACTCACTCTCAAAAAAGGCATGGTCAGCTTGAAAGTTGCAAAGGGCAATTGTCTCGGTTTCATGCATATCTCTTTCACGACGGTAGTCATGCAAGGAGAAATCTTTGATGTAACAATCATTTAAATTAATGGACTTTCCCTTTTCAATCGCTTGGTAAATATTGTGCTTGTCCGGTGCTCCTAGTTTTCTGGAACTAATCTTATGACTGCCTTTCCATTTCTCAATAATTGCTGTTTTGCTGAATTTTCGTCCATCTTTCAATTCTATGGGAGAATCTACAATAGTAACCTGATAGTCGATGGAATTCAGTGACATGCGAAAATTTTAAGGCTTGAAAATAAGGATTAATGCCCAATAGCACAACTACCATCTTGAAATGGAGTAGTGGGTTCTGGGAGATTCGAACTCCCGACCTCATGCCTGTCAAGCATGCGCTCTAAACCAACTGAGCTAAGAACCCTTAAAGTAGAGTCTAAAATTAGGAAATAGTTGTTGCTAGCACCAAATAAAAAAACCGGACGCTAAAGCAATCCGGTTTTTAGTTGTGGGCCCTGTTCTTCTTCGAAGTTTCTACGAAGAATGAAGCTGGATTCCCCGCCCGAACGGCTGAAGCCATTCAGTCGGGCGGGGAACCAGTGACCCTCCCGACTGATGTCGGGATGCTCTGAACCTTAATTATTCTTTCAATCATTTTTCTAGACTTCCACTTTTTAATTTGCCTTTCTCTGGCATAAGCCTCTTTTTTTGAGTTAAAGGCCTCTTGGTAGACAACTTTCGAATCATGGTGATTGCCTGTAAATCCTTTATGATTTGAGTTGTGCT
>JAVJTT010000008.1:0-1041 GCA_040220135.1 Vicingaceae bacterium | reverse complement strand
CCTAGACTCCGCACTTCAACTTGAAGTACAAAAAACTACATGGCTGATACAGGCAAAAAGTCCGAAAAATTAAACCTTTGAATATCTTCTAAAGAAACAGTAATTGTTTTTGGGACTCTTGAGAGTTTTTTTGAGCAGCCTAAATTTAGGAGTATCTACTCTCCTTACACAGATTTATACCTGATCCAAAAATGCCCAAATTGCCACAAAGGTGAGTCACGAAAAAATCACAGATAATATTTTTGACAAGAGGAGGGCAAGAAGTTCAAAATAAACTGACGTTCATCCGTTAGATTAACTATCTGTTTAACTCCATTAATCACCACTGCATGAATCCCTTGAAAACATTGAAATATCCACCGTAATGTTGGGCGATTGGTCAGTTTACCCACTTGATTTTTTATCCCAAGTTTAGCTCTTTGTAAATTCTTCCTGATTTCTCTTTGCCCTAAGTTGTAGACCAAGAGACACAACGTCATAACAAAGAGCATCGTTTCTACTCTTTGGGGGTTTTCGACGAATAGACTATCGGCAAAAAATACCGGGTCTTTCAAAAATCTAAATCCTCTTTCACAAGATTGTTGATTTTTGTAATTTAAACTATCACCTACCACTATACTTGACCAATCCACCTGCTTTTTAAAAGAACTCAATAGGTGACCTAACACAGCTTTATCCGATTCATTTCCATCCCCGACTCTCATTAACAAAGGTATGTCTCCATCACTTGTTGTGACTAAGCTTAAAACACATTGCTTTAAGTCCGGGCGATGGTCACGGGAATATCCTTGGGTAATAATTATCGGTCTTTCTTTAATTAAACCTTCTTCTGGATTGGCTAATTCTCCATAGTTATAATTATACTCCCCATGCAGGTGAAATGATGTAATATCTGCATGATTAAATTTTACTTCTATCTTAAATGTCTTCGTTAAAGCGATTGCTATTTCTAGAAAGAGTTGAGTCAATCCATATTTATAGAGTTTATCCATCACTCGACCGAGTTGGTCATCATTTAAATAATCACGGTTAACTGAGTTC
>JAVJTT010000007.1:0-187861 GCA_040220135.1 Vicingaceae bacterium | reverse complement strand
TGTGAGACCTCCAAGTTTACCGTTTCATTGGGCTTGGCTCGTTGCCGTTTCTTCACAAAGCCTATCATCTCTGTAAAAGTTATGTTACCATTTCAAGGAACTTATTTATCTTGTACCCTTGGTAACGCAGGACACACAACGAGATTACAACACTAGATATAAGAAATTGAAAAAAGGGCTCTTTAGTCTTGTCGGACTTTTTCCAACTTCTTATATCCTTATCGTTAGCGCCAATATGAAAACTATAGCGATTCATTTCATTTTAGCTACGATAATTCACTTAGTGGAGTTGACATTATTGTTTGGTATTGCAAAATTGTTCCCGAGATTTTCTTGGGCGATGCTATCTATTTACGTAGGTATATTAATTCCTCTTAGTTATCTGATTTTCTTCTTTTATACTGCACGTTTTAAGACTCTAGTAAGCCTGATTCAAATACCGGTTGCTGGATTTGCATCATTTGCAGCATGCGGAATTACATACACTTGGTACGAAGACTTCGTAGAGTCGCTCGAAAAAGGTTTAGAAATTTTAATCTCAAGCACTGTTGCTTTAATATTGATCAGTCTAATAAAGGTGGGCATCGACTATGTTACAGTAATATTAGGTTTTGAACTGAAAGAAATGAAAATAAAAAAATACTGGCGCTAACAAAAACTATAGCAAATGCTACTTAATAGAAAACCGATACTTCCACTCTATTTGCTCGCCAATACAGTAGCTTTGGGATTGGCTTAAAAAAAGTAAATTAGCAAACACTAAGCTTACAAAGCTTTAAATAAGGTAGTAGCATCCTAAACTGTCATTCTCTTTTCAACCACATTAATTAGTAAAGCATGAGTGTATTTAATAAAGTAAAATGGGTTCTAGGAGTTTTAGGGGTCTTTCTCTTAGTATTTGCTACCAATCGAATCGATAAAAACAATTTTAAGCGAGTTGAAGAATCCGTTGACAACATTTACAACGATCGCTTACTGGCCAAAGAACTCTTGCTTGAAGTAAGCCTTAAATTTCATAATAAAGAGTTAGCCTACTCCCTAAACGACAGTAGCTATTTAAAAGAAAAAAATGACCTTGTTAATGCTCAAATAACTGATATCCTGAAAACGTTTGACCGGGTAGAAGCCACTGAAAAGGAAGAGCGCATCTTAACGAAGCTCAATCGAAATCACAAAAAACTAATTGCTTTAGAAGAAAACTTGGCCTCTAATGACACATTGTACACCGGAAAGTGTGCCCAATTATTTTCTGATATTAATGCTAATATTAAAGCACTAGCCTCTGAGCAGGTGAACGAAGGAAAACAGCAAAAATTTTTAGCCCGTGAAGCGCTAGCAAGCGTTGAGCTATTCTCTCAAATTGAGATCTACATTTTGATTATTTTAGGGCTGCTTATACAAATCATTATTCTCTACAACCCTAAAAAGAGTTGAGTTATTGCAATGACTATGGCTATGGCTGAGCTGAAAGCCTATCCATCTTCAAATACTACCCTAGTATGCGATTCTAAAAATTGGAGCCAAGCGACATTATCAGCTAGTCCATTTAACCACAAAGTCATCATTTGCCATTTGACGCTAAATAAAAAAGTCAAAATCAAGTTTTTTTGCCATCTGTACGCCTTTTGAAACAGCTCAAGCAGAGGGACAAGTCGAGCGTAGATCCCTTATTAATAGATGATTAATTAACAGCTTGGTAATTAGTCTACCTATTCGCTCTCATACCGCAAATGCTTCACTGACTCTCCTGACTCCCTTAATTCGAGCAAGGCATCAATGCCAATTTGCAAATGGTGGTTCACGAAGTGCTTGGTCACTTTTTGGTCGCTTTCTGAGGTTTTTACCCCGTCGGGAATCATGGGATTGTCAGAGACTAACAACAAAGCACCATGGGGTATTTTGTTGACAAAACCGACTGAAAATACAGTGGCTGTCTCCATGTCAATGGCCATGGCTCTAATTTCGCGTAAATAGTCTTTGAAGGGCTCGTCGTGTTCCCATACTCTGCGGTTGGTGGTATAAACCGTGCCGGTCCAATAATCTAATTCGTGCTTTTTGATCATGGAAGAGACAGAGCGTTGCAAACGGAAAGAAGGAAGTGCCGGCACTTCCGGTGGCATGTAATCGTTTGAAGTTCCTTCTCCTCGAATGGCTGCAATGGGTAAAATAACGTCACCGATCTGGGTTTTCTTTTTAAGGCCTCCGCATTTTCCCAAAAATAAAACCGCCTTAGGCATAATGCTAGAAAGCAGATCCATTACCGTGGCGGCCATGGCTGAGCCCATGCCAAAATTAATGATGGTAATGCCATTTGCAGTAGCGGTTTGCATGGGGTGTTTCTCCCCTTTTATCTCTACCTTGAACTCTTCCGCAAACATGCGCACATAATTGCCAAAATTGGTCAGTAAAATGTACTCTCCAAATTCCTCAGGCTTGGTGCCGGTGTATCGTGGCAACCAATTGTCTACAATCTCTTTCTTCGTCTTCAATCGCTTTATTTTTCGTTGGTGTTGTTAACCAATTTCATTTCTTTCACTAAATGTCCCGCTCCGGCAAACTTATCCACCACAAAAAGTACATAGCGAATATCCACAGAAATGTTTCGACATTGGTTAATGTCATAGGTAATATCGCTCATGGTTCCTTCCCAATTTCGGTCAAAGTTTAAGCCAATTAACTCCCCTTTGTCATTTAAAACCGGACTGCCCGAATTCCCTCCTGTGGTATGGTTTGAAGCGGTAAAACAAACGTGCATATAGCCGTCTTTGTCTTTATACTGTCCGTAATCTCCTTTTTTGATCAACTCGACCAAACGGTCCGGCAAGTCAAAATCAGCACTGCCAGGATCGTACTTTTGTAAAATCCCGTCTGTGGTGGTAAAGAAATCATACTCCACCGCATCTCTTGGCTTAAAATCGTCAACTTTCCCATAAGCCAAACGCAAGGTACTATTGGCATCGGGGTAATAGCGCCCTTCTACATGTTCTCGCAAACCTTGCACATAAATTTTACTCAAAGAGTCTATTTCGCCAGACAGGCGACTGTATTCTGGTCGTACCTTATCGTAATAGATGTCGTAAAAAGATTGCATCAATTTAAACCCAAGATCAATACTTAGACGGTTGGCCGTACCCTTATTGAACTTTCTCAAGAAGAAGTCCATTTCCTCCTGATTGTTAAAGATGCTATTTTCATAAACTTTAGTCACATAAGATTTTACCTTGTCTTTGTTCTTTTTCAAATCCTCCGGCTGAAATTCTTCCGGTAACTCATTCATATACTTTTCAATTAAATTAACTGCCAACTCTAGCTCAGTAGGGTAGTCGAAGTTTTTAAAATGAGCAGCCACTTTCTTTTCAAGTTTCTCTACATCAACCTTATCATACTCTTTGTTTTTGGCGCTCTTGATCGAACTTCTAAAAGACGCTGCCAAGCCAATCATTTCTAATTTCCGGTAAGGAATCTCAATGAAATAACTTCTGGCTTGTGCATATTTTTCAATTTCTTGGTAGCGCTTTTCAAAAGCTGGCATAAGCCCTTCGTACTTCTTCATCCCTTTAGTAGCTTCCAAGAAAGCTGCTTCTTGTTCTTTTTTCATTTGGATAGCATTGGCTTTTTGCAAGCCTCTGTTTTCACCGATCCACTTTTTCCAATAGTTGCTTACGATAGCGTATTTTGAGGCGTATTTGATTCTGACCTCATCTTTTTCCTTCATGTGACGATCCATGATCTCCAAGGCCTTTTCACGTATATCAATGCGAGCCGGATTGATTTTCTCCTTAATCTGCTGAATGGCATAAGAAGTCAAGTACTCTTGGGTTCTTCCCGGAAAACCATACACCATGGTAAAGTCACCTTCCTTTACTCCTTCCATAGAAATGGGGAAGTAATGTTTGGGCGTGTATGGAACATTGTCTTCGCTGTATTCAGCCGGCTTGTTATCCTTGTCGGCATAGATTCTGAATAGCGAAAAATCGCCCGTATGTCGCGGCCACATCCAGTTATCCGTGTCGCCTCCGAACTTACCAATTGAAGAAGGTGGAGCACCTACCAAACGAATATCCTTATAGGTTTCAGTAATGAACATATAATACTCATTGCCATAAAAAAACGGACGAATGTAGGCCTCATAATGAGTTCCCTCTACTGCCTTTTCACTAATGGAGTCAATCCGCTTCTTAATTTCTTTCTGTCGTTCTGATTCATTTAAACCATCATCTATACCGTTTAATACCCCTTCAGTTACATCTTCCATGCGGACTATAAAAGTGGCCGTTAAGCCCGGATTCTTCAGTTCTTCATCCGGCTTCATGGCCCAATAGCCATTGGTCAGATAGTCATTTTCTACCGAGCTATGGTATTGAATTTGACCGTAACCGCAATGGTGGTTGGTCAAGATCAAGCCTTTATCGGAAATTATCTCTCCGGTACAAAAGCCTCCAAATGAGATTACCGCATCTTTCAAACTAGATTGGTTGACACTGTAAATGTCTTCAGCACTGAGTTTCAAGCCCATGCTTTGCATTTCGCTTTGGTTTAAACTTTTTAAGAGCATGGGGAGCCACATGCCTTCTTTGGCAATGGCAAATTGAAAACATAAACTAAGGGAAAGTAGTAAGCTAAATCTATTCTTCATTTTTAGGGGGTTAAGTAGTACTATTCTAAAGATTAAGGAAAATACTCCTGATATTTATTTTGAATGTTTTTGACTTGGTATTTTCTAAATAATGGCAAAAGTACAGGAATGCAACAATAGACAAAACCGGCATGCGGAGCGAAAGCTCCACCACCCAATAAAACAATTGTCATACTCAATATAGTAACGCACACAAGGAAAATATAAGAAGTCATGAAGTTTTTAGTTTCGTAGACCTCTAAAGGGTTTAGTTTAAGTTCTGTTTTCTTCTTTAAAGCATTTCGATGCATGATAAACAAGATCAAGTAAAGAAAGAATAAACCCAGTCCAAATCGCACCATTAAGTCTGTCCATTGTTCGGAACTCATATTTGCCATTCTCACCTTTTCAATGGAGAGACGCATGGCAGGAGAAGTATAATTTAATGCTTGTAGTAGACTGATAAGAATTGCCGTACCTAAATATGAAAACAAATATTTTAAGGGATAAATGTAAAACAACAACACAAAAATGAATATGAAGTTCAAAGACTTGGTTAGCTTGTCTTGCATACCATAATGCCTGAAAAAGTTATAATGATTGTTCCAAATTCCGAAAATGAGCAAGGCACAGAAAATAAACCCAATAAAGTCGTACATGGAGGCCTGGAGTTCTACATAACTGCTAGGCACTTCTGAAGCGATAACAAGCAAAGTAATGGCAAATGCAAAGACTGCATCGGTCAGGTTTTCAATCCTGCTGGCTTCCATTCCACGATATCGAAAACCGTATTTTGAAGTTGAATGTGTTTTATTCAACAAGTCTCTAAACATTTCCCCTTAATTTGCATTCAAGTATACAAATAAGCAACGAGATTTGAGAGAATTTATACCCTTTTCAGAAATTGGCGAAAAAACCTGTATCGTAGTAGATGCTTTGCATCCCGAAGCTTTGGTTTTATCACACTGGAAAGGGGGCAACAAACACCCAAAAATTGCCGCCGATACCTCGGGAGAAATTGTGCTAAATGCTTTGCAAAGCAATTTCCATGGTCTAGAAAGTGAGTTTGTTTCAGCCAATCATTTTGACATTGATGGATTTGTTGGAGTTTTTAGTTTGGTCTACCCTGAATTGGCGAAAAAGTACGATGCCATGCTTCGTGAAATGGCCATTATTGGAGATTTTCGAGAATACAAACCTCAAAATAAAAACAGCCAACAGGCCTTACAACTTTGCTGTTGGATGAATAAAGTGGAAAGCGAAAAATTCTATCGCCCTTTTGGTGAAAAGGATGAAATGAAGTTGTGCGTTAAGAAGTTTGATTATTTCTTGGCAAAATTTCCTGAGGTATTACAAGAGCCGGAGAAGTTCAAAGCAGATTGGGAAGAAGAAGTCGGTCGCATTGAAGCTGATCTTGAACTTTTGCAAAGCAAGGGCAAAAGAGAGTTTCTCCAAGGTTTGAAGCTAATGGTTCAAGAAGTACCTCAGCCCATTCATTATTACGTCGCTTTTTCTGATAGCTATGGTTTTGATATGGTGATGAATTTATATGATGAAAATCGTTTTGAACTAGAATGTAAATACACCACTTGGGTAGACATTGCTAGTCGACCTACTTTGCCGAGAGTCAATTTGCAGCCCTTGGCCAAACAATTGAACAAGATTGAAGAAAACGACTACCAATGGGAAGTCGATAAGATCACCGATACCGGACCTATTCTACGACTGGAGTCAAAAGAGCTCAGTAAAGCGGACCGCTTTGATCAACCATATCGGAGAGCTATCTATTCTTCTACCATTCCAAAAGAAGTATTTAAAAAAACGGTTCTTGATTTTCTCAGCCTTGCTTATCAAAACATTGAGCCTAAACGCTTTTGGACTTGGGATGAGATGCGGGCTTTTAATAAAAGTTAGCCTATTACTACAAATATAGTTTTTATTACTATCTTTGTAGTAATGAAAAAATTAACAGAAGCTGAACTCGAGTTAATGAATTATATGTGGGACTTAAAAAAGGCCTACATGAAAGACATTGTAAATGCCTATAAAGATCCCAAACCGGCTTACACCACTATATCAACTTTATTAAAAAGGCTTTGCGACAAAGGTGCGCTAGCTTTTGATAAGGTAGGAAGGGATAAACACTACTATCCCTTGTTGGAGAAACGAAAATACTTTGGCGACCATTTGAAAAAACTCAGCCAAAACTTTTTTAACAATTCTACAGCTCAATTGGCCAGCTTTTTTGCCGAAGAAACCGACCTCAGCCAAAATGAATTGAAAGAACTAAAGCGAATTATTGACCAAAAAATCGACAAAAATGATTAGCTACCTCTTGCTCTCCTGTTTAGGCACTCTGCTCTTTTTTGCAATCTACCAACTGTTGCTAAAAAATGAAAAGTGGTTTCAGTTCAACCGTTTTTATTTAATAACATCGCTTTGCATAGCATTACTATTACCGGCACTTAATTTTGACCTTGGTCTGCAAGTCGATCAAGATAATGCCATTATCAGTCAAACAAAGCAGTTCTTTGAATCAGTTCCAAATCCTGAAAAAACTGGAACAGCTTCAACTACCATTAAGCCACAATCACAGCTATTTCAAAACGCTCTTTTATTGGTCTACGCTCTGGGATTGTTACTTTTTTTAAGTCGATTTCTTTACCAAGTGGCTTGGCTTTTCAGATCAATAAAACAAGCACATCAGAAACTAGCCGATTTTAAGCTCATCACCTTAAAAAAGAGAAAAGGAGCATTTTCTTTTTTTAATTACCTCTTTATCAACCAAGAAAAGCTGCAAGACGAGAAAAGCTTGCCTACCCTCCTTTTGCATGAAAATGTCCATCAAAAACAATTTCACAGCCTCGACAACCTCTTTTTTGAATTCGTAAAAGTCCTCTTTTGGTTTAACCCTATGATTTGGCTTTACGCCAAAGCAGCAAAACAAAACCATGAATATATAGCTGATGAAGCTTGCCAAAAGAAGGTTGACGTTAAAGAATACCAAAACCTCATCTTAAATTTCGCTCAATCAAGAGTACCAAGCTCGCTGCTCAGCAGCTTTAGTTTTCCAACCCTTAAAAATCGTTTTACCATGATGAATAAAAAGAAATCCCTACAAAACAGACTTTGGAAAGGAAGTCTTCTTTTACTTTCCACAATTGCTTTTGGTGCTCTAAGTTCCTTTCAATACGTTGCTAAAGAAAAACCAATGGTGGTTGTCATAGACCCCGGACATGGTGGAAAAGATCTGGGTGTATCAACAGCCGGCTTGGCAGAGAAAGATATTGTTTTACTCATAAGCAAAGAGCTTGAAAAGCAAGCTATAGGACAAAACATCAAGCTTGTATTTACCAGAACTTCAGATCAATTTCTTGAATTGGGAAACAGAGTGAATATTCTAACCGAAAGTCAGGCTGATTTTTACTTGAGTCTGCACATCAATGCCGTTCAAGGTGAAAAGAAGGTGCATGAAGCCAAAGAAGGCATTGAAATCTATTTTTCCAATCAGCTGATCAAATCAGATACCTTGCCCAATTATTTTGTAGCTGAAAAATTTGCACAAAGCTTTAGCAATGAATTAGATCAAAAAGTTCACTTTAAACCCGCCCCCTTTTTCGTTTTAAAAATGGCTAAATGTCCTGCAATTTTGCTGGAATGTGGTTTTTTGACAAATGAAAACGACCGTAAGAAACTGCAGGATCCAACCCACCACGAAAAATTAGCTAAGGCGATCCTAACTTCTATTCGTGAACTTAAAAGTTCTTAAACAGCTTTTTCAAGTATAAGAAGCTGAGGGCTTCCTCGTAACTTTGTTGCATGAAGTTTGAACTTACCTCAGATTATAAACCTACCGGAGATCAGCCGCAAGCCATCAAACAATTAGTAGAAGGCCTTGATGCCGGAGATCGGGCGCAAACCCTTTTGGGAGTGACCGGTTCAGGAAAGACCTTTACTGTCGCCAATGTAATTCAACAAACCGAAAAACCGACTCTGGTTTTAAGTCACAACAAAACTTTAGCGGCTCAATTGTATGGGGAGTTCAAGCAATTTTTTCCCAAAAACTCAGTAGAGTACTTCGTCTCCTACTACGACTACTACCAACCGGAATCTTACTTACCCGGCTCGGATACTTACATTGAAAAGGACCTTTCCATCAACGATGAAATTGAAAAACTTCGATTAAGCGCCACTTCTGCCCTGCTTTCCGGTCGCCGAGATGTGATCGTGGTTTCTTCGGTTTCTTGTATTTATGGTATTTCCAACCCATCGGACTTTAAGCAGAATGTGACCCACATTAAAAAAGGAGAGTTAATTAGTCGGAATAAATTGCTGCACAAATTTGTGGCAGCGCTCTACTCCCGAACGCACACTGATTTTGAAAGAGGTAAATTCCGAGTAAAAGGAGATACCGTAGATATTTTTCCGGCCTATGCCGACATTGCTTATCGCATTAGTTTTTTTGGGGACGAGATCGAAGACATTCGCTCTTTTGATCCTCACAACGGCAATACCATTGAGCGTTTTGATTCTTTAAATATCTACCCCGCAAACCTTTTTGTTACTACCCAAGATCGGATGAACGATGCCGTTTGGCAGATTCAGCAAGACATGGTGAAACAGGTTAACTATTTCAAAGAAATTGGAAAACCACTTGAAGCAAAACGCTTAGAGGAACGAACGCTTTACGATCTAGAAATGATGAAAGAGTTGGGCTATTGTTCCGGGATTGAAAACTATTCTCGCTACTTTGACAACCGTCTGCCGGGCACCCGCCCTTTCTGCTTGATGGACTATTTCCCAGACGATTACCTCTTAGTAGTTGATGAAAGTCACGTAACGGTTTCTCAAGTCAATGCCATGTATGGCGGTGACCGATCTAGAAAAACCAACCTCGTCGAGTATGGCTTTCGATTACCTGCCGCTATGGACAATCGTCCGCTAAAGTTCGATGAATGGGAAGCCTTGCGCAACCAAACCATCTATGTTTCGGCCACTCCAGCTGATTATGAACTCAGAGAATCGGAAGGAGTTTTAGTAGAACAGGTAATTCGCCCTACCGGCTTGTTGGACCCCATTATTGAAGTGCGACCCACCCAAAATCAAGTGGATGACTTGATGGAAGAAATTGCCATTAGGGTAGAAAAAGATGAACGCATTTTGGTGACTACCCTTACTAAAAGAATGGCGGAAGAACTGACCAAATACTTCGTTAAAAATGGCATACAAACTCGCTACATCCATTCTGATATTGACACTTTAGAAAGGGTTGAAATACTTCGAGGTCTTCGATTGGGAGAATTTGATGTGCTAGTTGGAGTGAACCTGCTAAGAGAAGGCTTGGATTTACCGGAAGTTTCATTGGTGGCCGTGATGGATGCCGACAAAGAGGGCTTTTTGCGTTCTGGGCGTTCCCTTACCCAAACAGCTGGTAGAGCGGCTCGGAATGTAAACGGTCGAGTAATTTTTTACGCCGATACCATTACCGGTTCTATGCAAAAAACCATGGATGAAACCGACCGCAGAAGAGAAAAGCAATTGGCCTACAACGAAAAGCACGGCATTACACCCACTGCTTTGAAAAAAGATAAGTTTAGCATTTTAGGTCAGACCAAAGCAGCAGATGGCAAAGAAGAGGCCAAAGCCTATCACGAAGGCGAAGCAAGCAGTGCCTTGGCCGCAGACCCAGTAGTGAAGTACATGAGCAAAGAGCAAGTAGAAAAGGCCTTGAAGCGAACCAAAAGAGAAATGGAAAAAGCTGCCAAGGAAATGGATTTTATGGAAGCCGCCCGCTTACGGGATGAGATGTTTGAATTAGAAGAGAAGTTGAAAGGGAAAGAGTAATGAGTATAGAGTAGTGAGAGGCCTGCCTTTAGCAAGCATACAACCTAACGCTTTAAAGCAGTTTAATAAACCCAAATCCTTCATTGTATTGCTAAGATCGCTTCTTTTAGGCATCAGGAGCTCGTCGTATCTCTGCTAGAGGACCTTACACTTTATGGTCATTGGAAGCGCTGTCATAGCGAGGACAAAGGACGACGCTATCTAGCGCTTTGATGGTTTAGAAATTGGTAATTAATTAAAACTGCAAAGTCAGCTGGCCACCTGCTTCCACTTCTTGCACATCCAATTGAGAAAGGGTAATGCCTAACAACCGTACTCCTCTGTTTGGCAATTCCGGTTGATGCAAGAGCTCCTGGACTACCTTCCAAATTTCTGTTGTCTCGTCGGTAAAGTGATCCAAGCTTTTCGAGCGGGTCTTAATCTCAAAATCATGATACTTGATCTTTAGGGTAATGGTTTTACCTTTTCGACCCTTTTCTTTCAATCGCTTCACTACTTTTTGTAGAATCTGATCTAGTTTATCCAACCATTGGTATTCTTCTGTTAAGTCATCAGAAAAAGTACTTTCAGCCCCAATGGATTTGCGAATACGGTTGGGTTTAACTTGTCGTTGATCGTTTGCAGTAATAATGTTATGGTAGTGTTTACCGGCTTTACCATACCGTTGAATTAGCTCTCGCCTGTCTAATTGCATCAAATCTGCTCCGGTAAAAATGCCTTTAGCCTTCATCTTTTCGGCTGTCTTTTTCCCAATGCCATGAAACTTTTCAATCTTCAATTTCTTCATAAAGTCGATGGCCTCCTCCGGAAGAATCACAGCCATACCATTAGGTTTATTCAAGTCAGAAGCTGTTTTAGCCAAAAACTTATTAAAGGAAATCCCGGCTGAGGCGGTCAAGCCAATCTCATTTTGGATAGATTCCCGAATGAGCAATGCAATCTTGATAGCCGACTTTAAACCTTTTTTATTGAAGGTCACATCTAAATAGGCTTCGTCCAAAGAAAGAGGCTCTACCAAATCAGTATAGCGCTTAAAAATATCCATGATCTGCGAAGAAACTTCTCTGTACCGATCAAAACGTGGTTTAACAAAGATCAAATCGGGACATCTTCTCGCTGCTATGCTTGATGCCAATGCAGAATGCACCCCAAAGGCTCTTGCTTCATAACTAGCAGCGGCTACAACACCACGCTCTCTCGAGCCACCTACAGCCAAGGGTTGTCCTTTCAATTCAGGCCGATCCAACTGCTCAACAGAGGCATAAAAGGCATCCATATCGATGTGAATGATCTTTTTGGGCTCTTCTTTGTTCACTATTCAAATTTCCACTTCTTATAACACAACTGTTAAAATTTTGGAAATTTTTATTTTTAAATGTCTCTACATTTAATGTATATACATATATTTGCTGTTCAATAATCTAAATCAATTAAAATGAAAAGAATCTTAAGCACTGTAACCGCACTAGCCATTTCGGCATTAAGTTTCGCCGGCGGACCAAAAGGCGACACCTACAAAATAGACAATGAACTTAGCTCAGTTGAATGGGTAGGTAAAAAAGTTACCGGACAGCATAACGGCAGTATCATGCTGAAAGAAGGAAACATTATGGTAGAAAACGGCATGATTAGCAGTGGCACCATCATGATGGACATGAACACGATTGTGGTGGAAGACATCGAAGATGAAGGCACCAACGCCAAGTTGAAAGGACATTTAATGTCAGACGACTTTTTCGGAGTTGAAAAAAATCCTACTTCTACTTTTAAGATCACAAAAGTTGAAAAGAAAGAAGGTGAATTGTATCACATACATGGCGATTTAACCATTAAAGGGATCACGGAAAAAGTTGCCATTCCAACCACGGTTAAAATGGAAGGAAACAAATTGGTAGCAATTGGTGAAACTGAAATTGACAGAACAAAATTTAAGATCAGATATGGTTCCGGTAAGTTTTTTGAGGACTTAGGAGACAAAATGATCGACGATGAATTTACGATTCGTTTTAAAGTGGGTGCTATTAAAGGATAGTACATAATTATTGGTTAGTTAGTAAAGAAGTCTCCCGACCAAGTCGGGGGACTTTTTTGTATTAGGCTCCATGAGTCGAAGAAAAAACTCAATTTTGCTCTACCATTTAATGAAGGAGTAAAACGTTTGAATCTTAATCTCATAAAGCTCATACTAAAACCTATCCCCTTCCTTGTCAGTTTGGTTTGCTTTGTCGCTGTTATTTACGACTTCGGCTACGACCAAACAGAGCGGCAAACGCTAAGCCTTTTTTTTCTCTACCAATTAACCCTTTGCATTGGCATTGTTTCTACCGTTACTCGCTACTTTAAAAAGAAAGAAAAACCTCCTCTAAAGGTCTTCATCTTCGACTTGGGTAGTATTCTCTACTTTGCGAGCGTTTTACTAGAACCTTGGGTTGAAAAGAGTGGGATGGCCTATCTTTCTTTTTTTCATGATGCGGCTTGGCTCTACTTGGCTCTATTACTGGTTTTTATTCGGGAATTTTCTGCCCTAAAAATTAATTTATCTAGGGCTTTCTTTAATCCAGCGCAGCTCTTCATAATGAGCTTTTTGGCCATTATTCTAATTGGAAGTGGCATGCTTTCACTGCCCAACGCTTCCATTAGTGAGCTTAGTTTCATTGATGCCTTATTTACATCTACCTCAGCAGTCTGCGTAACAGGCTTAGTGGTAGTAGATACCGGTCAGCACTTTACTCTGTTTGGCCAATCTATTATTTTGGTTTTAATTCAAATTGGAGGTTTGGGAATTATGACCATTGCCAGCTATTTTGGCTACTTTTTTAAAGGCGGCACCACTTATGAGAATCAGCTTATGCTAAGCGACATGACTTCTTCAGAAAAGCTGGGTGAAGTATTTAGCACCCTGAAGAAGATCATCATTGTTACCATTAGCATAGAGGCCTTGGGTGCTTTACTTATCTTTTCAAACCTAGAGAGCGCAAGCATTCCAAGTTTTATCGAAAGGGTCTATTTTTCAGTTTTCCACGCCATTTCTGCTTTTTGCAATGCCGGCTTTTCAACTCTTTCAGAGAGTCTTTATGCTCTAAACTTTCGCTTTAATTACCCTTTACAACTTTCCATTTTAGGGCTTTTTGTAATCGGAGGACTAGGCTTTCCCATCGTATTTAATCTTTTTAATTATTTAAAGTACTTGATTCGCCACCGCATTTTGCCTTTCCTACTTCGAGAAGAAAGAGAAAACACGGTAATGCCATGGGTAATCAACCTTAATTCTCGTATTGTCTTAATTACCTCAACTGTATTGCTAGTGGTTGGAACTACGGTTTTCTTTGTTTTTGAATACAACAATTCACTGTCTGAACACGGTGCTTTTGGAAAAGTAGTTACTTCGCTCTTTAGCGCAGCTACTCCACGTACTGCAGGTTTTAATACCGTGGATACCGGTAGTCTTAATTTTTCTACTTTAATGCTCCTTTTCCTTTTAATGTGGATCGGGGCTTCTCCGGCTTCTACCGGAGGAGGAATTAAAACCAACACCTTTGCCATTGCCACCTTAAATTTTTGGAGTTTAGCACGGGGCAAAGACCGCATTGAAGTTTTTCGACGAGAAATAGCCGACATTTCAATTCGTCGAGCCTTTGCCATCATTAGCTTATCATTAGTGGTTATCGGCATGGGCGTTTTTTCGATTGCCTATTTAGACAGCGAAAAAGACCTGCTCAGCATTGCCTTCGAATGCTTTTCAGCCTACAGCACCGTAGGATTAAGTGTAGGCATAACCGATCAGCTTAGCAGTGCCAGTAAAGGGGTGATCATCATCATGATGTTTGTTGGGCGGGTGAGCATGCTTTCCATTTTGATTGCCGTGGTTAGAAAAGAGAAATACAAAAATTACAGATACTCAAAAGAAGAGATCTTAATCAACTAATTTTACTTGCATGAAGTACATCATTTTTGGATTGGGAAATTTTGGTTCCTCTTTAGGTCAAAAATTAACGGAACAAGGCAATGAGGTGATTGGCGTAGACAATAATATGGATAAAGTTGACGCCTTAAAAGAAAAGATCACGCATACGGTTTGCCTCGATTCTACCGATCAAGTAATTGTCTCCGGCTTACCCTTGAAGGATACTGACATTGTAATCGTGGCCATTGGCGAAGACCAGGGAGCCAATATTATGACCACTGCTGTGATGAAGAACCTAAAGGTAAAGCGATTGATCAGCCGTGCCATTACTCCTTTGCATGAAAATGTATTGGAAGCCATAGGGGTTGACGAAATCGTGCATCCTGAGGAAGAAACCGCCGAGCGTTGGGCCAAAAAATTATGCATGAAAGGAGTGGTAGAGTCTTTTGAATTGAGCCGCCAATACTCCATTGTTGAAATAGCTGTTCCCAAAAAGTACTACGGACAAACATTACAAGAAGTCGGTTTTAGAAGAAGACACAACCTTGTGGTCTTAACCACCATTAAAAAGAAAGAAGAGAAAAACCTTTTGGGCATGAACCACGATGTGAATCAAGTACAAGGGGTTGCCTCACCTAAAACAGTTTTAGAAGAAAACGACATTATGGTGATTTACGGCGATAACAAAGACATTCGGAGACTGATTGAAGAAACCGACCGATAGCTTCAGTTTTTACTTTTTTATCGCTTCCAGCATTTCATCAATGTGCTCGGTGGAATCAAACAAAGAGTCAAATCGGTGTTGAATCACTCCTTTCTGATCAATAGCAAAAGTGCTCCTTTGCGGCACTAAACCAAAGAAAGTGGTGGCGCCAAACATTTTCCGCACCTTTCCTTTGCTATCACTTAACAGTTGAAAGTTTAAGTGATGCTGACTTTTAAATTTTTGATGTGAACTCACTGAGTCACCACTAATGCCAATCACATCATAACCAGCTTCTAGAAAATCATCGTACCAATCACGAAAGCTGCAAGCCTCTTCCGTACAAACTTTGGTGTTGTTCTTGGGGTAGAAATAAATGATTCTACTTTTTCCATCC
The DNA here is from genome assembly GCA_040220135.1 of Vicingaceae bacterium. GTDB lineage: Bacteria > Bacteroidota > Bacteroidia > Flavobacteriales_E > Vicingaceae > CAJXMH01. The sequence continues at coordinate 172,398 of JAVJTT010000007.1, read as the reverse complement.
TCAGCGGAAATACAAATTTCTTTACCCTCTTGGTTGGGCAGACAAAAGTCAGGAATACGATCTCCAACTTGCAATTTACTCATGGCAGGTATTTTTAAAGTAACCTACGAAGAAAGTTATTGTTGTGGTTTTATCGCTTTTACTCAAGAGGAATTTTCTTCCATTCTACCGCCTTAAAAAGCGCATCAAACTCTTGGTTGAAGGTATTGAGTTTTTCCGGAGCTTCATACCGACTAACCACAATGTGGAAGTCACCTTTCTCTTTCAAGCTAGTAATGGTAGAGGGCAAGTCAGTTACATATTTCGAATCATATTGATGCTTCAGATCAAAAAACTGAATCTCTTTTGCCATTTTCATCAATTTATCTAAGACCGCTTGATCTACTTTAGTGGCATACCGTCCTTCTTTCTCAACCCACTTCTCGCCCAAGTATTCTACGTAGCCACTTTGGTACACACTTAGCGTGTAAATGGGACAACGACCAAAGCAAGCCGTACGTTGAATCCGAGCATACAAACTATCTGGCAGTTTCTTCTTCGCTCTTTCTAACCACATCGTACTTTCAGCTTCCGGTTCTTGAGTATGCGTATCTGCCGGACTTTGTTCAACTTTTTCAGCTTTTACTTCTTTGGTGTTCTTACAGGCAAAAAAAAGTAGGCCTACAAGAGAAAGAAAAATGACTTTTTTCATCTGAGTAATTTGAGGGCAAGGTAGCAAAAAAGTGGCCAGAGTGTTTCTTTAAGTCCATTTATAAGATGTTAAAGACTACATAAGCTTCTAAAGCGAAAGGTTTTTACCCTTTTCATTTGAACCGCTTTTTGGTTTCTGCTTAAAGCTCTTCCTAAAGGGGTGTTTTTCATGCTGCTATCTTGTATTCCTTTTTGTCTTGAAACAAAAAGAAAGAAAAAGTTCAAGGCGGTTAAATAAAAAGCTTCTATTCTTTATCAACCCTAACTGCGGCCGAGTGATCTCTGAGGCAAGCTCAGAGCTTCTCGGTCTTACTAAGGATTGACTTCGATTATTCATCTTTTTATTTAAAGGCCATTTTTTCAAAGCAAAGCTTTGATTCCTGCTCACATCAGGCGGGGATTCGTAATTAAAAACGCTGTCATTGCGAGTGGAATGAAATGGAACGAAGCCTGCCAGCTGCAGGCAGGCAATCTAGCGTTTTAGCTGTTCGCATTTCTTCTCTATAATTCACAGATCGCTTCGTCGTACCTCCTCGCGATGACGGTAATTAAAATTAATTTCTGATTAGTTTTACCGTCTCACTCTCCTTCCCATCACTAACCCTTAACCAATAAGTAAAGGCTACCGCTCAAACTGACATTAAAGCCCTTTCAATTAAAGGCTGACTTTTTGGCGTTATAAGGTATGCCCATATTTTGTCAGCTCGAGTGATTTTCTTGTCCATCTCGATAATTTTTGGCCAAAGGCCAAAACACTCGATGTGACAAGAAAATAGTATCGAGAGTAGACAAAGTAAAGCTCCGAATTGATTGAAGTCCCTTGAAGTAAAGAGACACAAAACTTGAATTCGCTTCTTGTTTGGGCAGACCTGCCAGGTTTTGAAAACCAGGCAGGTCTATCACATCCATTCAAAGCAAAGCTTTGAATGATTAACAGATTGGTAAATCTTTATTAAACAGTTACCGCTTCGGTGGCTCCATGCCTTTCTGCTTCGCCATTTCTTCTAGGCGCTTTTGAAAGCCAGACTTCTTTTTTGACTTGGGCTTTTTCTTGTTCTTCTCAATCTTGGCTCGTATCGCATCTTCGTTAATGAATACTTTTCGAATCAGTAAGGTTTGTAAGATCGAAATAATGTTGGCCAAGAAGTAATAGTAACTCAAACCGGAAGAGTAGCTGTTAAAGAAGAACAACATCATCACCGGCATAATGTACATCATGATCTTCATTTGCTGGGCCATCGGCCCTTCTTGTGTGGCCGTCATACTCATGGAGCTGTTGATCCTGGTATAGAACATAATGGAAACGGCCATTAGCAAGGTAAACAAGCTAATGTGATCCCCGTAAAACGGAATACTAAAGCCATCGGGGAAATTGTAAATAGAATCGTATGTCGAGAGATCGTCGGCCCACAGAAAACTTTCTTGACGCAACTCAATAGAGGCGGGAAAGAAACGGAACATGGCAATCAGAATCGGCATTTGGATCAAAAGCGGAATACAACCACTTAAAGGGTTTACTCCGGTTTGCTTGTACAGGCTCATCATAGCCTGCTGCTTCTTCATTGCATCATCCTTGTGCTTCTCGTTGATCTCATTGATTTCCGGCTTAAGCACTCGCATTTTTGCCCCCGACATGTAGGTTTTGTAGGTAATCGGTGAAAGCACTAACTTGAGCAATATGGTTAAGATCAGGATGACGATTCCATAACTCATATCAAAGCTATCGAGGTAATTAAAGACTGGAATTACCGCAAATTGGTTAACCCAACCAAAGATCCCCCAACCTAGGTCAATAATGTTTTCTAAGCCTTGATCATACTGACTCAATATCTTGTATCGGTTTGGCCCCAAGTAAATGCTCATGCCAAACTTCTCTACTCGGCTTCCACTTAAAGGAATGGTTAAAGCCGAAGTAAGGGTTTTAACATATTCAGTGCTGCCTTCATCGGTTTCGGTTTGCATAAAGCCGCGTGACTTGTCAAAATACTCATCAGCAATTAAGGTGGCATTAAAGAACTGCTGCTTAAAAGAAAGCCATTTTACAGAAGACTCAAAGTCTTCTTTCTCATCTGACATAGCGCCTAGATCATCAACGTCTTCTCCTTTGTATTTGTAATAAATGTTGGTTGCATCACGCTGTTGCTTCAAGCTTTTCTCCTGATTGGGAGTATTCATGACCCAATTCAAGTACATCTCTCCGCTTCGCATGTCTACCAATTTGTCCATGCCTACCATGTTGATGTCAAAATCAATCAGGTAATCATTCCCGGTAAAGGTATAAACGTATTCAAGGTACTGCTCTTCGCTTACTTTTAGCGTAAATACTAGGTCCTTCTGGCTTTCTCCATTTAATCGAAATCCACTGGATTGAGTTTCGAACACCAATTCATCGGTGTAAATGTTCTTATTGTCTCTGGTGAAAAAATTCAGGTTGAACTTCGTCGTGGAATCAAATAAGACCAACGGTCCACCCTCATAAGTTTCGTAATCTTTTAATACGGCCTTGGTAATTCTTCCCCCTTGAGTAGAAAAGGTCAATTTCATTAGGTCTGTTTCTACCTCAAAGCTTTCTGCCTTTTGATTAGCCGTATTGGCAAAAACACCAAACAGTTGAGTGGCTTGTGCATTTTTAACTGAGTCAGGAGTTTGCCCACTTGTCATTTCCGCTTGAGGGGCACTGTCGCTTGATACGGCTTTCAACTCCGTTTGGTCTGACGTTCTTTCAGCCATTTCCCTCTCTGCCTGCATTTCGGCTTGTTGCGCTTGAACTTGCTCCAGCGAATCGGCTATTCTTTTCTGTGCGGCTAGCTCTTCATCAGAAGGTGAATTTAAAACGCTAAAACCGATCATAATCGCTCCGATCAAGAGCAAACCAATAAATGTATTCTTATCCATAAAAGGTAATTCCTTTGTTTATCTGCTTATTTCTTTTGCTTATTGGTGGCTTGAATAAATTCCATGAATAAAGGGTGTGGATTCAAGACGGTGCTGCTGTACTCTGGGTGAAACTGAACTCCGACAAACCATGGGTGATTGGTGTTTTCTACAATCTCGACCATTTTCCCTTGAGGGTTTATGCCACTGGCTTTCATTCCGGCATCTGCAAAGTTTTGCAAATACTTGTTGTTAAATTCAAAACGGTGGCGGTGTCTTTCTGTAATCAATGCTTCACCATAAGCTTGACGGGCAATGCTACCTTCACTTAATTCGCACTCATAAGCCCCTAAACGCATTGTTCCACCTTTATCGGTGACCGTTTTTTGGTCTTCCATGAGGAATATCACCGGATCTTCTGATTCTGAATCAATTTCCGTTGTGTGCGCTCCTTTAAGTCCCATCACATTGCGTGCAAATTCAATGACAGCACACTGCATGCCCAAGCAAATTCCTAAAAAAGGTAGCTTGTTTTCTCTGGCATACTTTACGGCTGCAATTTTCCCTTCTATTCCTCTTTCACCAAATCCAGGGGCTACGATCACACCATCGAGTTCGCCCATTTTTTCAGCTACATTCTTATCATCTAACAATTCAGAATGAATCCATTCGACTTTCACTTCTGTATCGTTGTGTACACCGGCATGAATAATTGACTCATTAATTGACAAATAAGAATCTTTCAACTCAATGTACTTGCCAACCAAGCCAATTTTTAGTTTTCTTTTGGGGTTCTTCAATCGCTCTAAGAAATGCTTCCACTCATCAATATCCGGCGCATCTTTAAGCGGTAAGCTTAGTTTATTCAAAACCACTTGATCGAGCTTTTGACTTTGCATCATCAAAGGCACATCGTAAATGGTTTCCGCATTGGTCGATTCGATCACTGCTTCTTCTGAGATATTACAGAACAAAGCCACTTTGCGCTTCACATCTTCCGTTATTTCATGCTCGGTGCGCAATACCAAAACATCGGCTTGCACTCCACTCTCTTGCAATTGCTTGACCGAATGCTGCGTAGGTTTTGTTTTCAATTCACCGGAGGTAGACAAATAGGGAACTAAGGTCAAGTGAATTACAATACTATCAATGTTTGGGTCCCACTTTAACTGACGAACCGCCTCAATGTAAGGCAAGGACTCAATGTCTCCCACTGTTCCACCAATCTCGGTGATCACAATATCATAATCTCCAGTTCTGCCCAGCAACCGAATTCTTCGCTTGATCTCATCGGTAATGTGGGGAATCACTTGAACGGTTTTTCCTAAATAAGTTCCTTCTCTTTCTTGATTGATAACATGCTGATAAATCCGGCCTGTAGTTACATTATTGGCCTGTGAGGTCTTTCGGTCTAAAAAACGTTCGTAGTGACCTAGGTCCAAGTCGGTTTCCGCACCATCCTCCGTTACAAAACACTCACCGTGCTCATAAGGGTTTAAGGTTCCCGGATCTACATTGATGTATGGGTCTAGTTTTTGAATGGTTACCGAATAACCACGAGACTGCAGCAGCTTCGCTAAAGAAGCGGAAATAATTCCTTTACCTAAAGAGGATGTAACCCCTCCGGTAACAAATACATACTTGGTTTTAGAGTCTGGCATGGCTCGGGACAACAGTTAAATTTTATCAAAAACTGTGTGCAAAATTAAGGTAATTGCCTTTGCCAAAAAACTATTTTACCGCTTTAAAAAGTAAGGTTTAAGCCAAGGCTCGGCAAGATGGGTAACTGGTTGACCCTGTTAAACGTAACCCGATTCACATAGAAGATATTCTCCCGATCATAAACGTTGGTCACACTGATGGAAGCCTCCAATATAGAGTGCTCGCTCACCACAAAAGTTCTTTTGGCTGAAATATCAAATCGGTGATAAGAAGGCATTCTTCCATTGTTTAGCTCCCCGTAGCGAACTCCTAAGTCTCCATTGGTAGAAGTATAATCCTGCCCGATCCCACCCTGAAAGGCAAGCTGCTCGTAAAAACCTGTGGTTTGGGTAAGGGGAAAGCCGGAACCGTAATTCCACCTTGCATCCACTGTCCACTGAAAATCTTTTCCGAAAGTATAAGAACCAACTAAATTCACATTGTGTCGTCGGTCGAAAATGGGAAAGTATTCTTGTTGCCCATCCCAACGATCTACACGACTAATGGAATATACCGCCCAAATACGTGCTCTTTTCCTTTCATACTCTAAAGAGAAATCTATTCCATACGCATCACCTGACTCCACGATAAAGTCCTTTTTCAAGCGGTCGGGAATGGCAGCATTGTCCGCATTGTCTTCATACAATTTGTTTCGGTTAATGTTAGTTAACTGATTAAACCATTTGTAATAACCTTCAATGTTAACTGTCACATTTCGCATTAGATCGTACTCAAAACCTAAGATGGCATGTCTTGCCAATTGCAATTCAGTGCTCACTTCACTAGTTGATCCATCTTCGTCGGTAAACTCATCTTGCAAATTATCAGGACCGGATAAAAAGCCATAGAATAAATTAACCACATCACGATCGGAAGTCGCACTTAATAAATTTTGTGAGTACAAACCACCCGCTCCTTTAATCCTGAGGTTGTCGGTCACATTTACCTTAAATCCCAAACGTGGCTCTGGCGAAAAAGCAGAAAGAGAGGCATAATAATGTAAACGGAAACTTGGTTCAAAGATCACCGGTCCAAAGACATATTTATATTGCCAATAGCCTGCGATTTCAGTGGTGCTTTGCACTTGTTCAATTCGCTGATCTACACTATTTACATAAGAGAAGTCAGTTTTAAAACCTAAAATTTCAAACCCAACTTTCGATTCGTTTTCTCCTTTAAAATTAGAGAAGTTCATGGCCGCATTAAAGCCGTTAATTGCACTTCTTCGGTCTCTTACATCAGCTGTTTCTTCCGATTCTTGAGTGCTTATTTCATAATTGGAATAGGCTATGGTACCATCTATCAAAACGGTGGAACGAGCTGGAATAAGCACAAAATTTGTCCCTCCTCCAAATTGGTCCCATTCAAAGCCGGCCACATTTTCAAAATCAACCTGATCGTTAAAATTAAAACCAAAGAAACTCACCTTACTACCATTACTGCCATTAAAGGAAACTTTCCCGTACAAATCGGTAAAACTGTAAGGTAATCCGGCGGTGTCAACGTACTCGTAAATATTCTGTGAGGTACGATCCAAATAGGAAGTCTTTGCTGAGAAAATAAAGGATTTGCTTCCTCCGCCACGAGTTTTGGCTTTCGAAAGTGGCCCTTCCATTAAAACCTTTGAGCCAAAAGTATTGGTCGACACCTTACCGCCAAAACGCTGCTTGTTCCCATCTCGGGTTTTAATGTCCATGATAGAAGAAATTCTTCCGCCATATTCAGCAGCAAAGCCTCCGGTGTAAACATCAGCAGTTCTCAAAATGTCGGTATCAAATGTTGAAAAAAGGCCAATGCTGTGAAAGGGGTTGTAAATCACCATTCCGTCTAGTAAAACTTTGTTTTGAATGGGTGAACCCCCTCGAATATACAATTGCCCACCTTGATCACCGGTGAAAACAACCCCTGGTAAAACTTGTAAATATTGCGCAAGGTCGGGGTCACCACCAATGGATGGCATTTTCTTAATTTCTTTGGGTGTTAGTTTAGTCACCGACATTTTCACATTGGTCTGTGCTTCTTGCTTTTCAGCGGAGATGGTGACCGTTTCTATTTGAATGGATGACTCTGAGACAAATAACTTTTCATCAACGATTTGTCCGGCTTTCTCTAACTTCACTTCTGCCCTAGCAGTATCAAAACCAATGGAAGTAGCTAAAACAGTGTAAGATCCTAATGGAATACGACTTAAGTTAAAATAACCGTTATCGTCGGTAGAAGTACCGTAGGTAGTTCCTTCTAAAAAGACATTGGTGTAAATCGCCGGTTCGCCAGTTTTTTCATTGTACACAAAGCCTCGAACTGAGCCGCTTTGAGCCTTTAAAAGAGCTGCTGAACAAACAAAGATCAAAGTTAATAGTAGTCGAAGTCTTCCCATAAAATCAAAAATAAGGCGGCAAATATAATCATTGCTGCATGATGTATTAGAAAGCTATAAGACAGCTAAGTCAATTGCTTTGTTGCCTTTTAATGTAAAATCTCGTAAACCAACTCTTTAAAGATATCCGCTTCGCTTAATTCCCCACCTCCAATTCCTTTTGAATGAGTATCGGCTTTCCGAAGCGCACTGATTACTCTTGCAATTTTTTTAATCGAAAAATTAGAGGCACCCACCGCATAGTCTTTAATAAAGAAAGGGCTAATTCCTAAAGTGGCAGCAATGGCTTTTCGATCTTTTGAAGCCACCGTGTGGTAAAGTAGCAATTTAGAGAAGTAACTGTAAACCATGGGCAGCACTCTAGCCGGTGGATGATCTTTCCCATTTTTAGCAAAATAAGTAATGATTTTATTGGCCTTTACTACATCTCTACTTCCTAAGGCACTATTCAGTTCAAACACATTGTAGTCTTTGCTAATGCCAATGTTACGCTCAATATCTTGGGCATTTATTTCTTTGGGCTCACTTAAAGTCAAGATTAATTTATCCAACTCATTGCTGATCTTACTTAGCTCAGCACCTAAGCTTTCTACTAAAATTTGACACGCTCGAGGATTAATGCTAAACTTTTTTGACTTTAAATAACTTTCTACCCAAGCAGGAACTTGATTAGGGTAAAGGGCTTTTGAATGAAAAAAGACCCCTTGCTTTTTCATTTGCTTGACAAAGCCCATCCTACCATCCGGCTTTTTGTGCTTGTAATTTAAAACTAAAATAGTAGTAGGAGAAGGCTGTTTGGAATACTCTAAAAGCTGATCCATATTTTTCAGATTCTGAGCCTCTTTTACAATAATTACATTGTAAGAGGCCATCATTGGAAAACGTTTGGCTTGTGCAACTAAAGTTTGCACATCGGTTTCCATGCCATACAAAACTGCTTGATTGAACTCCTTCTCGGCTTCCTCAAGCACATGCTCTTCGATGTAATCAGAAATCTGATCAATGAAAAATTCTTCTTCGCCGAATAACAAGTATATCGGATGGTATACTTTATTCTTGAGATCGCGTATTATTTCTTCGTACTTCAATTGTAGTGGCTAACTTTGTCTGAGAATGAGAGCATTGAATTTACCTCAATATCCGTTTAAAATTATTCAAGAAGGCAAAAAAACAAAAATTTTTGACGCCATTCGAAGAGGCTTTTTCGTCTTAACACCTGAAGAATGGGTTCGCCAAAATTTAATCCAATTTTTAATTGAAGACAGGGCGTACCCTAAAGGATTGATTGCCATCGAAAAGGGATTAAAAGTAAACGGATTACCCAAGCGTTTTGATGCTTTGGTTTACCACCAAAATGGCAATCCAAAATTATTGGTTGAATGCAAAGCACCAGAAATACAAATTGACCAGAAAGCTTTTGATCAAATTGCTCGATATAACTATAGCTTGAAACTTCCGTATTTATTGGTAAGTAATGGTTTGCAACACTACTGCGCCAAAGTTAATTGGCAAACCAAAGAATTTGAGTTTTTAAACGATATACCTCATTATGAAGAGATTTTGGACTAGCTTTTTAGTATTTGTTACAATTTCTCTATCTACTTCGCTTCAAGCGCAAGAAAGCACGAAGTTAAATTTTGATTTACGCCATTATCTAGAAAGTTGTAGCCCCAATCAGGCTGTTCCGCTTTTGGTAGAAGGCACACCCACTGTTGTAGAGCAATATGTGGAAAGCAATGGTGGAAAAATTCGCTTAGCCTTACCTCCACTCTACTCTATCGAATTACCAGCAGCTGAAGTTTTAGCCTTTTCTAAATTAGAAGAAGTAAAGCAAATTGATTTTAGCCTTAGCCCCGGACAAGCTTTATCAGACACCATGTTGGTGCAAACTAGGGCAGAAAAAGTACATCAAATTGTGAGTCCCTTAAGAGAAAAGTACACCGGCAAAGGCGTTTTAGTGGGAATTATTGACTCAGGCATCGAGTTGGATCATGGTGATTTTCAAGATTCACTTGGAAACACTAGAGTGCTGCATGTTTGGGATCAGGGCGTTCCATATAACCCCACTTATCAAGCCGGAAACTACACCTATGGAGTAGAGTGGGATGCAGTAGAAATAGACAACGGCATTTCAACCCATGATGACAAAGCTTCGGAGTTTGGACACGGAAGTAATGTGAGCGGCGCGGCCGTTTCAAATGGCTTAGCTACCGGCAACTTCAAAGGGGTAGCCCCCGAAGCGGGAATTATATCTGTCGCCACAGACTTTAACAAACCCAACTGGCTGCAGACCATGGTTGAAGCTACGGATTACATCTTCAAGAAAGCCGATACGCTAAACATGCCTGTGGTTATTAATGCCAGTGTAGGGACATATCTTGGTTCTCATGATGGTAAAGACATTGCAGCTCGCATGATCGACCAATTGATCAAACAAAAAAATGGAAGAGCCTTTGTTTGTGCGGCTGGAAATGCAGGAACTTTTAACTTCCATTTGCAACATCAACCCAATCAGGACACTTTGTTTAGCTGGTTCGAATCTCACCCACAAATGTTTTCCGGATTAGGGGGCGTCTATTTTGAATTATGGTCAGATACCTCAGATTTTAATCAAATGCAATTTGCCATCGGAGCCGATCGAATTTACCCTGTGAATCAATTTGAATTTAGAGGTAGAACTGCTTTCGCTACAGCTCAAAACAGACTAAACCAGACTTACCTTGACTCCATCATTAGCGTTGATGGCAACTTACTCGCCTATGTCTCTACCTTTGTCACAGAGAGTCAAGGGCGCTATAAAATGGAAGTTGCCATTGTGAACCCCGATAGCAATCAATATCGCTTTCGCTTTGAAAGTACAGGTAATGGCAAAGTCGACATCTGGTCGTCTTTTAGTTTGTTTCGCCATTCTAACATTATCGGTGACAACCTTCCAAGTCTCAATCAATTTCCTGCCATGCAGCATTATCAGAAACCGGACAGTCTACAAAGTATGGTTAGTAGTTTTAGCTGTCTCCCCTCTGTGATTACGGTAGGTAATTATGTAAACCGAAGCACTTACGTTGATGTAAGCGGTACGCCTAGGCAATTTAATGTTACACCAGGTGAGATTAGCATCAACTCAAGCTTAGGTCCAAACCGCGAAGGTTATTTAAAACCAGATATCAGTTCAGCAGGCGATTACATGTTTTCAGCCGGAAGGCTTGCGACTATTAATCAGGCCATACAGTCAAACCCTGCTAAAGTATCTCAAGACAGTTTGCACTTTCGCAATGGGGGAACTTCCATGGCTTCTCCAACAGTAGCCGGTATGCTTGCATTGCTATTTGAAAAATGCAGCAACCTCAGCTATTCTGATGTGAAGGGCAAACTTATTTCAACTGCTCGCACCGATGCCTTCACGCAAAACTTGCCCAATCCTAAATGGGGTTACGGAAAGGCCGATGCTTACCAGCTGATCAGTAACGAGATTTTTGTACCTAGTTTGACATTGAATAGCGTATCGATTTGTGAAGGAGATAGCGTTACCCTAAATACTACTCAACCCTTTGCTCAATATTTTTGGAATACCGGAGATACAACTGCTAACATTTCCTTAGATAGCAGCGGGACTTATTTTGCTACCGTAAGCAATTCAGCTAATTGCAGAGATCGAACAGACAGCTTGATGTTAAGAGTAGACACTTTGCCTTTTAAACCAAGCATTAATCAACAAAATGACACTTTATATACAGATGGTTCAGCCCAACTGCAATGGTATTACAACCAATTCGCCATCCCTTCAGCCAATCAGTCTAAACTGGCCATTACTCAAAATGGCAATTACTACGTAAAAAGTACCAATAGTAGCAATTGCTCTACCAATTCTGATACGCTAACCGTTATTTCGGTTGGCTTGGATGAAAACCGCTTCTACTCTGTTCAACTTTACCCTAACCCAACTGCAGCCATATTGCATGTTAACTTAACAGAGCCACTCAAAAACTTGGAACTTAAGGTCTACGATTTGAGCGGCAAAGCTTTAAAGGTTCCTGTTATAAATGAAAGCTCAAATAGTCTAAGACTAAATTTAAGTGAAATCAAATCAGGGCCTTATTTGTTACAAATAAAAAGCTCATCACAAACTAAGTTTTTCAAAATCTATAAATTATGAGAAAACTCCTGTTACTTTTTGTATCCTTCCTACTATTTGTAGGACTTAGCTTGCAGGCTCAGGAAAATGAACAAACTGCAACAAAGAAGTTAGTTTTTAAAGTAAAACGGGAGTTTGCCGACAAGTGCAAGGCCGGACAAATACAATTAGGCTCGATTCAGGAAGTATTGAGTAAACAGAGCTTGCAAAAAGTTGGTAAGCTGTTTCCTCAACATAAAACTGAAAAGGCAGCCAATAAAATTGACTTGAGTACCCTTTATCAAGCAGAGTTTAGCAACGAATCAGAAGCTTTGTTTGCCTTGCAACAACTCGAAAAAAATGGAGCAATTGAATATGCTGAATTTTTACCTCAAAATCACCTCGCTTATACCCCTTCCGACACGCAAAACTATAAACAATGGTATTTGAATGCCATTGATGCCTTTAATGCTTGGAACATAGAAACCGGCGATACGAATGTTGTGATTGGAATTGTAGACACCGGCTTTGACATAGACCACCCAGACTTAGTTAATTCATACGCTTACAATTATAATGATCCAATCAACGGTATTGATGATGATAACGACGGCTTTATAGATAACTTTTACGGTTGGAATACGGCCAATAATAATAATGACGTTGACATTAGTTTTTTCGGACATGGCACAAATGTGGCCGGTATTGCAAGTGCCTCAACAGATAATGTAATTGGCATTAGTGGTTGTGGTTTCAATACTAAATTACTAATGGTTAAAATTGAAGACGAAAACACTGGACAGCTTGCCAATGCTTATCAAGGCATGGTCTATGCCGCAGATCATGGAGCTTTTGTGATCAATAATTCATGGGGCAGCTTCATTTATTCTCAGTTTGCACAAGACATCGTAAACTACTGTGCGATTAACCAAGGCGCATTAGTGATTGGGGCAGTAGGAAACAATGGAGCAGACACCCTTTTTTATCCCGCTGCTTATGACAATGTGTTATCGGTGGGTTCTTTATTGCCGGGAGACACTATTAAAGAATCCTCAAATTATGGCTATTACGTTAACCTTTTCGCTCCCGGCGAAGACATGTGGACTTGCAATGCCATAGGCGGTTATCAATACAATGGCGGAACCTCTATGGCAGGGCCAGTAGTTGCCGGCTGCGCTGCAATGGTAAAATCTCACTTTCCAAATTATACTGCCAAACAAGTCGCTTTACAATTAGAACGCACAGCTGACAACATAGAAAGCATTAATGCGCCGCAACTGTCCGATAAATTAGGCAGTGGGCGGGTGAACTTGTTTCGAGCGCTCACCGAATCACCAAGTGGCATTCTCTTTGAGAATATAAACATCACAGATGGCAACGACAATTCATTTATTGAAGGAGATACTTTAAGAATAAGCGGAGATTTTACTAATTATTTAGCATCTACTTCGGGCGTGACAGTTCAATTAGAAGTACAAAACAATGTTTTAACCCCTCTTCAAACAACTTTTAACATTGGAATTTTAGCCGCTTCTTCAACCGTCAATAATAACAGTAATCCCTTCTTATTTGTAGTGCCCAATGGGGCTAACTTTAATCAAAGAGCCGATTTCTTGGTAAAAATTACAACCACAAGCCTGCAAAGCAAACAGCATTTCAGTACCTTAATTAAACCCGATTACATTACCTTAAATGAAAACGACCTGCTTGTTACCTTAACTAGTGACGGAGGAATTGGTTATGCCGGCGAAAATGGTCAGCTCGGAGAAGGTTTAGTATACAAGAAAGGTAATTCCTTACTCTATGAAGGAAGTTTTGCATTGGGGTTTTCTTCTACTGAGGTGGCTGATAAGTTTAGAGGCTCCGGAAGCACTCCTATGGGAGACTTTAAGAGAGAAGAACTAATTGTAAGGACCTACAACAATCAGGTTAAGGCTGAAACATTTACTCGCTTTTCATATCCCCAAACAGGAGCGTCAAAAGTAAATGTTTGGCATCAATCCTTCCTACTTGATACGGACTCGCTTCGCAGTTCTATTATCCATAGCTACCGAATAAAAAACACCTCAAACCAACTCATTTCTAACCTTTATGCAGGCTTATTTATGGATTGGGATGTATTGAATTGGCAAACCAACAAAGTGGGCTACGATACAAGTCGGAAGATGGGGGTTTCTTATTCAACTGACAGTTCTCTTTTCTGTGGAGTTCGAACTATTTCTACAATTAATCAAACTCATTATGCCATAGACAATACTACTTCAGGCAGTGGTGGAGTTAATCTTAGTTCCGACTTCAGCGACAGTTTAAAGTATCAAGTTCTCTCTACCAATAGAGATAGCGCTGGAGTAAGTTCTCCGCAAGGGAATGACATTATAGATGTTAATGCCGTAGGTCCCATTTCTTTAGATGTTGACAGTTCCATCATAGTAACTTTTGTGTTAAGTGTTGGAGAGAGCTTAGCCGACTTGCAAGAACAAGCCGACTCTGCGCTTTCCATTTTCCAAAAGAAGCTAGTATTAAGCATCAAAGAAAAAAAGTCACTTAATCATGTCACCCAGGATTTATTGGTCTTTCCCAATCCGGCCCAAAACCTTGTCAACTTTAACTTTTACAACCCACAACCAACTCCGATTGAACTTTCAATTGTGAATAGTTTAGGACAAGAAGTTTACTACCAAAACTTCGGTTCTTTCAACAAGGGTAAGAGAAACCTGAAGGTTAATGTTAATTCGTGGAAAACTGGTGTATACTTTTTTACGATTCGAGGAGATAAACTAAAAATTCAAGATAAATTCGTGGTTTCCCCTGACTAGGAATTTATGTCAACTGTAAGGCATTTAAATATTAGCAAACCAACTGGCAGAAGACTTGCCATTAGTGACATACACGGTTGCTCAAAAACGTTTAAAGCGCTACTGGAGCAAATCAAACTTCAGCGGGAAGATCACCTTTATTTATTAGGAGATCTTGTAAACCGAGGTCCTTCTACAGATAAGGTGATTGACCTTGTCCTAGAATTGCAAACTCAGGGATATCAAATATTTGTTTTACGTGGCAATCACGAACAATTACTATTGAATGCAAGTGAAAAGCCCAAGCGACTCAACAAAGTCTTACCGGAATCCAATGCCTCTGCAATGCTTAAAGGCAATGTTCTTAAAAAGCGCTACTCCCAATTTTTAGCCGAAAGCTATCATTATTTCACACTAGAAGATTACTATTTGGTGCATGCCGGCTTTGATTTTAGCAAAGAACTTCCCTTTGAAAACACTCATTCTATGCTCCACATAAAAGACTTTAAAGCAAAACGAAAATTTTTAAGCGGAAGAAAAATAGTGGTTGGTCATTCTCCACAACCCTTGCAAAACATTATGAAGAGAATTCAAAAAGGGAAACGAAAATTATACATTGACAATGGTTGTCTAAACAAGCAGCTTAAGGGGCAAGGGAATTTAGTTTGCCTGAATTTAGACAGCATGGCCCTTAGCATACAATGTAACCTTGACACATAAAAAAACCCTCTGTTTTGCAACAGAGGGTTCTAATTTTCTAACCTAAAACTTTTACAAAGAAGCGACGTGCTTGGCTAACTTAGATTTTAAGTTGGCAGCTTTCTTGTCGTGAATAATGTTTCGCTTGGCAAGCTTGTCAATCATGCTCACCACTTTTGGAAATTGTTCCGTAGCTTGTTTTTTGTCTTCAGACTCTCTCAGTTCTGCAATTGCATTACGCGTGGTTTTTGCATAATAGCGGTTGTGAAGATTTCTCTTACGACTTTGTCTGATGCGCTTTAAAGCTGACTTATGATTAGCCATAGTTTCTTTTTGTTTTTGCAGTCCGTAGGGGAATCGAACCCCTGTTACCAGGATGAAAACCTGGCGTCCTAACCCCTAGACGAACGGACCGTATTTTGTTTCCAAAAAATTGGAGTGCAAATGTAATAGAAAAGTTTTATTTCAAAAAAGAATTTTTTGCAATTTTTTTACTCTTCTGCGTCTTCATCGAAACTAAACTTAAAACCTAAGCGCTTAGCGGTTTTCAATCGCATACCAGAAGCATTTTGCAACAATTGTCCTACACTTATTTCCTGCACATGCTTGTAAGGGGGTGTGAAAAGATCAAAATCCATGGAATATAAAACAGCTTGGCTAATCACTTCTCGAATATCGGCTTGGTCTATCGTATCATTTGCAAAGTCATTGTGTATAAAACCCAATTGCCGCTTTCCTTCTAAAAAGAAGTGATTTTCTTTATTGATAAAGGCGCGGCCAATTAAATAGCCACTGTCATCAAAGCGATTATACTTAAAACTATCGGCCAAAAAGTTGTAGATATTGATCATGCCGCAAAAACTTCGACTTGGGTCTTCTTTTATATAGCCGGTTTTCCAAAGCGAATGACTCTTATCAAAATCAAAAACATTGGTGTGCATGTAAAATAAAATAACATCGCCACCAATCTTCAACTGGAATTCAAAGTCTCCTTTTTCTTCGTATTCTATGGCTACGTCCCTATCAAATTTTGACATTTCACCTTTCAGCTCTTCAACCAGTTTTTTACCTTCTTCCCTAAAGGAAAGATAGGTTTCTAAGGTGTTTCGATAAATCTCTTGCTTTAAAGAAGCTTTATCTTGAATGGTTGAAACAATGTTTTCAAATTGTTCTTTGGCTTTCATATTAATAAGCTTTGGCAAAAATTACCCTTCCTTGAGAAGGCTCTCCACTGCAAATACATTTTCCCGCTTCTTGCTTTTGATCTAGAGGAATACAACGGATGGTAGCTTTGGTTTCTTGCTTGATCTTCTCTTCCGTTTCTGCAGTTCCATCCCAATGAGCGTATACGAAACCACCTTCTTTAATCAATTGCTTAAATTCAGTGTAGTCATTTGCAGTATGGCTATTCTCTTCCCTAAAATCGATTGCTTTACGATATAAGTTGTCTTGAATATTTTCTAGTAAATGGTCTACCTTATTTGCAATGTCTTGCCGATCGTAAAACTTTTTTTCTAAGGTATCTCGTCTGGCCACCTCTACACTTCCTTTCTCAATATCGCGCATTCCCATAGCAATGCGAAGTGGCACTCCTTTTAATTCATACTCGGCAAACTTCCAACCGGGTTTATGTGTGTCACGGTCGTCTAGCTTTACTGAAATGCCTTTTGCTTCAAGCTCTTTCTTAATCTCGCTCAAATGAGAAACTACTTCTTGTCTTTGCTCCTCTCCTTTGTAAATGGGCACCATAGCTACTTCAAAAGGGGCAAGACGTGGAGGTAAAACCAACCCTTTGTCATCTGAATGAGTCATGATGAGTGCGCCCATTAAACGCGTTGAAACGCCCCAAGAGGTGGCCCATACGTGATCTAACTTACCATCTTGTGCGGTATACTTCACGTCGAAGGCCTTCGCAAAATTCTGACCTAAGAAATGTGAAGTTCCTGCCTGTAGGGCTTTCCCATCTTGCATTAAAGCTTCAATACAATAAGTTTCAACCGCACCGGCAAAGCGTTCACTTTCACTTTTCAAGCCTTGAATAACCGGCATTCCCATAAATTTTTCAGCAAATTCAGTATAAACGCGCATCATTTGCTCAGCTTCTTCAATTGCCTCTTCTTTGGTGGCATGTGCTGTATGCCCTTCTTGCCATAAAAATTCTGCTGTTCTTAAGAACAAGCGAGTTCTCATTTCCCAACGAACCACATTGGCCCATTGATTAACCAAAATGGGTAAATCACGGTACGATTGAATCCATCCCTTATAGGTATTCCAGATAATGGCTTCCGAAGTTGGACGTACTACTAACTCTTCTTCTAGTTTTGCCTTTTCATCTACTTTGAGCTTACCCGGGTTTTCCTCGTCGTTTTTTAAACGGTAATGCGTAACTACGGCACACTCTTTGGCAAAGCCTTCTGCATTCTTTTCTTCTGCTTCAAATAAACTTTTGGGAACAAAGAGAGGGAAATACGCATTGCTATGACCAGTTTCTTTAAACATACGATCCAATTCTTTTTGCATTTTTTCCCAAATCGCATAACCGTATGGTTTAATCACCATACACCCTCTAACAGCAGAGTGCTCAGCCAAATCAGCTCGCTCTACAATTTCGTTATACCACTTTGAATAATCTTCTTTTCTGCTTGTTAATCCCTTTGCCATAATTTATGGTATAAAGTTTGTTATTTATTGAATGTTCAATTGACAAATTTATCCAATTAACGTTGGTTGAATAGGTAAAAAGAAAAAATACACAGCATGAAAAGGTTCATATACATTCCGATTATTACGTTCATTGGCATGGCGCTCTTCGCTTGCACCACAAGCAAGCCCTATGCATTTGATGATGTTTACTACAATCCAAACAACGATCCGGTCAAGCAAGTCCAAAAAGATCCGCGCGAAGATTTTAATAAAACAGATAACATTCGCTATGATGGGAGCTATGAGAACCGATATGCTGAGGATGAAAAAAGTGAAGAATACCCCCAAAGTTTATATCAAAACCGCTACACCCGCGCCGAAAAAGAGGACAATAGTCAGTCTCAAGAGCAAATCAATGATAACGGAAGTACCAACATTACCATTAACAATGCCAACAACCAAAATGGCGATGCTGAATATTATGATGAAAATTACGCCTCTAGTCTTAGTGAGTTAAACTCACCGGTAAGGAGTTTTAATACTTATGACCCTTACGTAAGAGACCGCATCCTTTACACCCAAGACCCATTTTTTTGCCGACCGACCCTTTACAACTCTTTTAACTATTGGGACCCATTTACCCCTAGAACTGGGTTGAGCTTAGGTTGGAATAGCTGGTCAGGCTGGAACGTAGGTGTGGGTGTTGGAATTGGCTGGGGCTTTAACCGTTGGGGAGCTGCCAATGCTTTCTATGATCCATTTTTCAACCCTTATTACGATCCTTTTTGGGGTTATAATCGTTGGGGCTTTGCCAATCCTTATTGGGGAGGTGGCTTTGGCTTCAATAACTACTGGGCCGGCTACAACCAAGGTTTTTACAATGGTGTAAACCAAGGAAACTTCTTTGTTGGGAATGGTGAAAGCGGTTCTGGCAGACGTAACATTACTGCTCCACGTAGAGGTAGTGGCTCTCCTACCCTTGATCGCACGACCAATGGAGAAACAGAAAGAAGAAGTAGAACTGCTCCTGCTCTATCGAGAGAGAAAAATAATGCCGCTCCAAGTCGCACGCCGCGAAACAATGAAAAAGACCTTAGGGGTAATGCACGCCAAGAGCGATTGGTTACGGAACCCAAAAGAGAGACTCCGGAAAAATACCGCTCCGATCGAAGCCCCAATAGTTACACAAGACCCACACCGAGTCGTAACACGGAAAGTAAACCGTCAATAAACCCTAGACCTGCAGTTAGGCCAACCCCTTCTAGAACTAATACTCAACCTACTTACTCTAGGCCTTCAAGACGAAATAACACTTACAATCGTTCGAATAGAGTGCAACCTCAACGTCAAAGTCAACCACAGCGACAGCCGCAGGTTCAACCTCAGCAGAAGTCTAGACCAAGTCCTTCTTTTAACCGAAGCAGACCAACTTACAACAATTCGTCACCCTCTATCAGACCATCTGGTGGCAGCCGCTCTACCCCGAGCAGAAGCACACCAAGTCGTTCTAGTAGACCAAGAAGATAAGATATGAAAGCAGCAAAATACATCAATTTCATGGGCATACTGCTCTGTTTTGCGACCGGCCTAAACGCACAGAATTACAATGATGCCCTAAGGCATTCGCGAACTCAATATTTGGGCACCGCTCGCTTTAATGCCATGGGTGGCTCTTTTGGCGCTTTAGGGGGTGATATTTCGGCCGTTTCCGTTAATCCGGCTGGAATTGGGGTTTATCGGAACTCAGAATTCACTTTTACCACCGGTTTTTATTTGAACCAAAATGAAGCGACATACCGAAACACCTTAAGAGACGACAATAAGCTAAACTTTAACCTCGGAAATATTGGTTATGTAGCTTCATACAAAGGAGACCCAAATGGCTGGAAAAACTACTCTTTTGGCATCAGTTACAACCGTATTGGAAGTTTTCATGAAGAACAAGAAATAGCCGGAACAAACACGAATGATAATTCTATTGTAATTGATTATGTGGATATCCTAAACAACGAAAGCCCCGATGTTACAGATGTAGAAAACTATGCCTACCCTTTTGGTCCATCGCACGCTTTCTACACCTTTATGATTGACACCATTGGCCGGAATAGTTATGTTAGGTTTGGCCCTATTACCTCCGCAGTTCGTCAATCGGAGCTCACCTCAAAAAGAGGAAGCATGAATGACTTTAATTTCAGTTTCGGTGGAAACTATCAAGATAGATTGTACTTAGGTATAGCTGCTTCTTTAATTTCTAGTTCTTATGAAGAAGATAGAACCTTCAGGGAAAGCTATGAATATTCTCCTCCCCCCCAATCAAACGAATTTTTACCAACCGAGTATGAAGAAAGAACCAATCTTATAATCAACGGAACAGGATTTACCGCTCGAATAGGGGCGATATACAAAGCTACCCAGGCAATCCGACTAGGAGCTGCCATTCACATTCCCACCCTTTGGGGATTCCGTGAAGAGTATAGTTTTAATGCAGAATCAAAATTTTCTGATGGAACAGAATTCGATCAAGAACAAGAAACCTTTAGCAATTGGGAGTACCGCATTCAAAGCCCTTGGCGCTACAATGCCAGTGCGGCATACATTCATAAAAATAGCGGTATGATTAACATCGATTATGAATATGTCGATTATTCTACCATGAGGTTTGATGATAGAAAAGATTTTAAAACCAGTTACTCTTTTGAAAACCAAGAAATAAGAGAGGTTTTACAAGGAACTCACAACATTCGGATTGGTGCAGAATACCGTGTTGAGCCATTCGTAATTCGTGGAGGCTATCGCCTAGAAGCTGACCCATTTAATGCTTCTGAATTTAATTCTAATCCCGATAGGAGCAGGGTAACCTACTCTTTGGGAAGTGGTTTTAGAACCGGCAATTACAACTTTGATGTGACTTATATGCAAAGTCAAAGTTCTTATCAAGATCCGGTCTACAACGCCTCTGATGTGAACGCTAGTATTAACGAAACAGAACACCACCTTTTGTTCACCATGGGTTGGAGGTGGTAAGCTTACTCTCTGCGTTTCTTCTTTCTAAGGTAAAGTTTCTGCCCCACCTCAGGCTCTTCTTTGCGGTCCATGCGATTCTTGCGGTATAGCTTTTTGAGTTTAATACCGTACTGTTGAGAGATTTCCCACATGCTTTCACCGGCTTTCACCGTGTGGTAGTCTTGCTTTGCACGATTGCGTTTAGGTTGTAAAAACAAGACCCCTGAAGTAAAGAGAGGTTCATCTTTGTCCAAGTCGTTATACTTGTAAAGTTGCCACTCCCCCATTTCAAACTCATCGGCAATTTTCTCGATGTTGTCTTTTGCTTTTACTTCTATATATTTAATGTTGTTTTCGTGTTTCTTTACTTGATGCGCTCCTTTGCGCACTCTGCTTGCAGACTTTTGCTTATTGGTTTTGTCTCGCCACTGCTTCTTTCCTTCTTTCTCATTTTTTGGCGCTTTACCAGGCTTCATTTTATCAAATTTGGCAAGATCATTTTCTTCAATAATTCGAATTAGTAATTGCGGGTACTTAGGGTTTGTAGCATAGCCGGCTTTCTTAAGCCCTTTAGCCCAACCTTTATAATCCGTTATTTTTAAATCAAACAGAAAAGCATAGCGCTTTTTCTTTAAAAAATCAGAATGATCTCTGTAGGAGTCTAGCACATGTTTGTATTTCCGAAAACATTCGTCTTTCTCATCATCGTCTTGTATAAAGGTTTTACCCGTCCAACTAGAGTGACATTTAATTCCAAAGTGGTTCTTCGCATATCGGGCTAGCGGACTGTTACCGTCACCGGATTCAAGTATTCCCTGCGCTAGGGTAATACTAGCAGGCACACCACTGCGATGCATTTCGCGAATGGCATCATCTTTATACATTTCAATGTATTCAGCTCTGGTTATTCTTTTACTTCCTGGTTGTGCTAAAACAAAAATCACAGAAAATAGAAATGCAAAGAAGAAAACGAAGCGCATTATGAACAATTGTTAATAAATAATATCAACAAAATTAAGGTGGCGCTTGGCTGAACCTAAGCCACTGTTCACAAGATATTAACAAAACAACTTTAACCAAAGCTAAGCTGAACGCCATAGCGTTCTTGCATGCCCTTATTGCCTTGCAAGCCACCGGTATGAAGCAATAGTACTTGACTACCGAGCGGAAAAAAATCGGCCTCTAGCAATTGCCAAAAACCGTAGACCATTTTGCCGGTGTAGACAAGGTCTAATGGAATTTTAAAATCCAGATAAAATTGGTTTACAAAATTGACCAACCCAGGTTTTAGCTTGGCATAGCCGCCAAAATGAAAATCGTTCTGCATGGTTAAAGCCCCTGAATAACTGTAGCCAGCCATTTCAACTATATCTTCTTCTAAGGAAGCCGCGCCTTTTAAGGCCGAAAAAACGACTAGTCTCCCTTTCTGCATGCTCTTGAGTAGACCGGCAGCCGTGGTTCCCGTTCCCGCAGCAGTTAAAAGGTAGTCAAACGAATGGTCCGTTTCACTCATTATTTCTTCACAGCCCCTTACCCCATTTTGGTTTGCCCCTCCTTCCGGCACCAAATAAGCATTTGGGTATTGATCAAGAAGTCGATTGCGATAAGCTAGTTCATTTCGCCTTTTATATTCATTTCTTGGTACAAAGTGAAGGTGCATTCCAGCTTCTTTAGCCAGTTTCAAGGTAGGGTTCAGGCTTTTAAACTCATCCCCTCTAATTACGCCTATGCTCTCCATGCCAGCCAAGCGGCAAGCTACTGCTGTGGCGGCAATGTGGTTGGAAAAGGCTCCACCAAAGGTTAAGATAGAAGTTTTTCCTTCTGCCTTTGCCGCCAAAATATTGAATTTCAGTTTTCGCCATTTGTTTCCCGAAATTTCCGGATGGACCAAGTCATCACGTTTCATAAACACCCTAACACCCTTCTGTTGGAAAGTAGGATTTTTTAATTCTTCAATGGGGGAAGGCAATTGTAGTAGGTTCATAAAAGGTTTGAATAAGGGCGTTTAAGTTCCTTAAATTTGCAAAATTAAGCGGAATATGGACGGTTTTTCAATCCAAGATAAATACGAAAAAGGAGATTACTACCTTAGCAAAGAAGGCTATGTTGTTTTTACCGAACAATACCTTTTAAAAAGGGGTTATTGCTGTCAAAACGGCTGTAAACATTGTCCTTACGGTTTTAAGAAGAATAAAAAAAGATTTAGATAATGCAATCAAATACAAGCACTAGCTTCAAGGAACAGGTTCTAGAAGGGATTCCAAGTGAATTGCCTGAATTAAAAGAATTTGATCCTGAGATCAATCACGCTCCCATTCGAAAAGACATTTTAAGCCCCGAGGAAAAAAAGCTTGCCGTGCGCAATGCCCTGCGCTATTTTCCTAAAAGGCATCACGAGGTTTTAGCGAAAGAATTTGCTGAAGAATTGAAAGCTTACGGTCGCATTTACATGTACCGATACCGTCCTGATTATGAAATTAAAGCCAAGCATTTAGAAGAGTTTCCACATCAGTCAAAGCAAGCGGCTGGTATTATGCTTATGTTGAGCAATAATTTAGACTATGCCGTGGCCCAACACCCACATGAGTTGATTACATACGGTGGTAATGGCGCTGTTTTTCAAAACTGGGCACAATACCGTTTGTGCATGAAATACTTGGCCGAAATGACCGATGAGCAAACTTTAGTGATGTATTCTGGTCACCCCATGGGCTTGTTTCCTTCACATAAGGATGCTCCTCGAGTGGTAGTGACAAACGGTATGATGATTCCGAATTACTCTAAACCAGATGATTGGGAAAAATTCAATGCGTTGGGCGTTACCCAATACGGTCAAATGACAGCCGGCTCTTTCATGTATATCGGCCCTCAAGGCATTGTACACGGCACAACCATTACGGTTTTAAATGCCGGTAGAATGATCTCAAACGATGGTTTAGGCGGCAAATTATTTGTAACTGCCGGCTTAGGTGGCATGTCGGGAGCACAACCAAAGGCAGCTAAAATTGCCGGAGCAGTAAGCATTACCGCAGAAGTTAATGCCAAAGCCACTCATACCCGCCATTCTCAAGGCTGGGTGGATGAAGTTTATACAGATTTAGATGAACTTTTAAGCCGCACCAAACAAGCACAAAATAACAAAGAGGCGATTTCTCTAGTCTATCAAGGTAATGTAGTTGATTTATGGGAAAAGCTTGTGGAAGAAGATTTTCACGTTGACCTTGGCTCAGATCAAACTTCTTTACACAACCCTTGGGCTGGCGGATACTATCCTGTGGGCTACAGCCTAGAAGCAGCCAACGAAATGATGGCCAAACAGCCACAGAAGTTCAAAGAAGAAGTTCAAAAAACTTTACGCAGACATGTAGAAGCCATAAATGCCCTTCACAAAAAAGGCATGTACTTTTTTGACTACGGCAACGCCTTTTTACTGGAATCTAGCCGAGCAGATGCTGACATTATGAAAGGCAAGGATTTTAAATATCCCTCTTATGTGCAAGACATTATGGGCCCCATGTGTTTCGATTACGGCTTTGGACCCTTTCGTTGGGTATGTGCCTCTAACGACCCTAAAGACTTGCAAAAGACGGACGCCATCGCGGCTAAAGTTTTGCAGGAAATGGCAAAAGAAGCTCCGGCTGAAATTAAGCAGCAAATTGAAGATAATTTACGCTGGATACAAGCAGCTGAAGAAAACAAATTGGTGGTCGGTTCTCAGGCAAGAATTCTATATGCCGATGCAGAGGGCAGAATGCGGATTGCTGAAGAATTCAATAAGGCCATAGCAAGAGGAGAAATTTCGGCTCCGGTTATTTTAGGTCGTGACCATCACGATGTTTCTGGAACAGATTCGCCTTACCGCGAAACCTCTAACATCTATGATGGCTCGCAGTTTACGGCCGATATGGCCATCCAAAATGTCATAGGAGACTCTTTTCGTGGAGCTAGCTGGGTTTCCATTCACAATGGTGGTGGTGTAGGCTGGGGAGAAGTAATAAACGGTGGTTTTGGCATGCTACTAGACGGTAGTGACGATGCTGACCGAAGGTTAAAGTCGATGTTGCATTGGGATGTAAACAACGGAATAGCAAGAAGAAATTGGGCTAGAAACGATGGAGCTACTTACGCTATTAAACGCGCTATGGAAGCAGAACCTAAGTTGAAGGTTACCTTGCCAAATTTAGTTGACGATGAAAATTTAAACCATTTATTCGATGAGTAAAAAAGAAGCCAAAGACTATAAATGGTACCACGAAGGCCTAGCTTTTGCGGTTGTAGTTTACTTGATAAATGTATTTGTTTTACCCTGGTACAACGAAGAGCCATTAAGCTGGAAAGGGTTTCTCATTAACATACCTGCCTCAATTATTGGAGGCTTGATTTATGGGTGGATCATGAAGATTTTTAAAGATCGAAAAAAGAAAGATTAACTACCTTAACTCGGCTCCCACCTCTTTCTTCAACTTTTCGATTAAGCGCTCCATCATGCGATCAACTTGTTTATCGGTCAAGGTTTTATTTGCATCTTGAAAAGTGAAACTCACCCCATAGGATTTCTTACCTTTAGGCAGGTTTTTTCCTTCATAAACATCAAATAGGTTGACCTCCTGCAACAAATGTTGCTCCGTTGTTCGCGCAATTTTCTGAATGGTTTGAAAGTCAACTTCATCTTCAATCAACAGGGCTAGATCCCTTCTTACCGCCGGAAACTTACTTACTGCTTTGTGCTGAATATCATCTTTCTTCAACTGATCCAAAACAAGGTTCCAGTTTATTTCTGCATAAAAAACATCTACCTCTATGTCGAAAC
This sequence comes from Vicingaceae bacterium, assembly GCA_040220135.1. Taxonomy (GTDB): domain Bacteria; phylum Bacteroidota; class Bacteroidia; order Flavobacteriales_E; family Vicingaceae; genus CAJXMH01. The sequence continues at coordinate 146,695 of JAVJTT010000007.1, read as the reverse complement.
GCTTTAACTCTTGCGGACTTAATTGGGTCAATTGGGCCAGTAGCTGCTTGCCTTTTACAAACTGATAATTAGCCACAAAGCGTTTGTCGTCTTCTGCGGTTTTGCCTTTCCAGCGGCTTAGTCCTAATCGCTGCAGCACCTTTTCCACAATCGCCTTTAAGTCATAAAAATCAACCGGTCTTACTTCTTCCTGCCAGGTCTCTTGATGCCAATCACCGCTCAACCAAATGGCCAAGTGTTTCTGTTCTGTATACTGCTCTTTGTCCCCCTTTCTATACGTCTTGCCAAATTCATAAAACTTCAAATTCTTACGCTTGCGATTTTGGTTATAAGCGATTGCTTCTAAGCCACCGTATAGCATACTTTTGCGCATTACTTCAGTTTCTCGGCTTAAAGGGTTGATCATCTCTACCAAGTCATTGGCTTCACCATAATAGGAAGGATTGGTTAGCGAATTATTAAAGACCTCTGAGAAACCGCTATTGCTTAGCAAGTTGGCACAAATTTCTTCAATTTCATAGGGTTCATGCTTAGGCCTGGTTATTATCGCAGACTTCATCTGCTCAGGTAATTTAATTCGGTTATAGCCGTAAATTCTCAAGATCTCTTCGATTAGATCCACCTCTCTTTGCACATCTACACGGTAGGCCGGTACATTTAAGCGCAACCCCTCTTTGGTTTCATGCAAAACATCCATTTCCAAATTGGTCAAAATGGCTTTGATTGTTTTACGGTCAATCTTTTGGCCCAAAAGGCGATCTACTTGCTTATAATTCAACTCTACCAAGAAGTCCTCAACCTTTTCAGGATAATGGTCTATCAAACCACCTTTCACTTGCCCTCCGGCAACTTCTTTTAAAAGATAAGCAGCTCTTTCTAAGGCTTTGATGGTAATGTTTGGGTCTGCCCCTCTTTCATAGCGGAAAGAAGCATCAGTATTCAAAGCATGTCGTTTGGCCGTTTTTCGAATACTTACTGGATTAAAATAAGCGCTTTCTAAAAAGATGGCTTTCGTTTGCTCGCTCACTCCAGAATCTATTCCTCCGAATACTCCCGCTATACACATGCCAGATTCCGCATTGCAGATCATGAGGTCCTCATCTGAAAGCTCCCTTTCTACTTCATCTAGGGTAGTAAATTTTGTACCTGTTGATAAGCCCTTAACTTGTATTTGATTCCCTTTGACCTTAGCCAAATCAAAGGCATGTAAGGGCTGCCCCAATTCGTGCATCACATAATTGGTAATGTCTACCACATTGTTAATGGGACTTAACCCAATGGCTCTCAATCTATTTTGCAACCATTCCGGCGAAGCTTCCACCTTTAGGTTTTCAATCACAATTCCGCTATAGCGGGGACAAGCTTCAGCCGCTTTCACTTCAACAGCAACCGGACAAGGCTCACCAGCTGCTAGCTCAGTAGTAGATGGTTTATGAAATTCAATCGCTTCGCTTAGCTTTAGGTAGGCAGCTAAATCTCTAGCTACTCCTATGTGAGAAGCAGCATCAACACGGTTAGGTGTTAATCCAATCTCAAAAACAAAATCACTTTTAAGCTGAAAAAAATCGGCTGCCCTTTGACCCACTTTAGCTTCTTTATCTAGCACCATGATACCCTCATGGCTTTCACCCAAGCCTATTTCGTCTTCGGCGCAAAGCATTCCTTCAGAAACCTCTCCTCTTATCTTTGACTTTTTTATTTTAAAGCCTTTCTCATCGGGATAAAGCGTTGATCCCACCAAGGCCACTACTACTTTTTGTCCTTCTGCCACATTGGGTGCACCACATACTATTCGCAGGGGTTCATCGTGTCCCACTTCTATTTTGGTTAGTTGCAGACGATCTGCATTGGGGTGAGGTTTCACACTCAAAACCTCTCCAATCACTATTCCTTCTAATCCGCCTTTTACTGATTCGAACTTTTCTAGGCCTTCTACTTCTAAACCTATATCGGTTAAAATTTCTGCTACTTCTTCTACCGGAAGGTCAAGCTCTAAATACTCCTTTAGCCAGTTGTAAGATATCTTCATGAGTGTAATTTATGGGCACAAAAATAACCAATTCAACAGGCTATAAGAAAAGCTCATCAAGCTGAAACTTGCCAAACTTTAAGGCTTCCGTCGTCGCCTGTGCTAAGCAAAAAGTGATGGTAATTGGTCCACAACAACTTATTCACTGAATGAGAGTGAGCTTGATCTTTGAGTCCTTCAAAACGCTTTAGCACTTTGGGTTCTTCAGTATCCCAAATTTTAAGGGTCTTGTCACGACTAGCCGTTGCCATCAAGCCTTGTTGATTAAAAGCAATATCATATATGGCCCAATAATGAGCGGCTAAGGGAGGACTTTTCTTTAAACTTTTCAAATCAATTGAAGAAAGTAAGGCATCTTTTTCGCCCACCCAAAGTTTATCCGTTTGGGCTTGGTAGCGGACCACATTTACGCTTGAATCAAAGGCTTCAAATACTTCCTTCTCACTATAGTCTTCGCTGCTTCGTAATTGCACACGTCCGTCACCCAAGGCGATAGCGATCTCTTTTCGTTCTGGAGAATAATCTATTTCACGAATTTTTTTATCGGTCAATTTTTTCTGAAAAAGCCTTTTCCCTTCAGGCATAGACCAAACCGAAAAGCTACCATCTCCGGAGACCATTATCAGTTCGTCTTTTTCGGGAATAAATTGCAAGTCGAAAATATAAGCTTGATGGTTTTTGAGGTATTTCACCTCTTTTCCTTCACTTAAATCGATGATATGCACCCCTCCTTCAACTTGTCCAATTAGCAAGTAATCCCACTTCTCCAAATAAAGCAGACTGATAACAGTGGTTGGAGATCGAGCCACTACTTTTAAGGCTTGCATTTGTTCTAAATCCCAAGCCACCACATGTCGGTCTGAACCTGCAGTATAGGCTATGTGTGACTCTTTACCTTGACAAAGTGCATAAACCGCTCCTTTGTGTTCTTTAAAGGTATGGTGATGTGAAAAACTCATTATGATATTTTACTCCAGTTAACTTTGGTTTTGGCTTTTTGTGCTAGAAAGCGCCTTAATAATTGATTTTCTGCTGCCTCTAGATCTGGGTCTTGTTCCAAAATAGTTTGCGCTGCTCTTCTTGCCAACTCTACAATTTGTCCGTCGGTAGCTAGATTGGTTAGCTTTAAACTAATGGGTGTGCCACTTTGCTGTGTGCCTTGAAGATCTCCCGGCCCTCTTAATTTTAAGTCTACTTCTGCAATCTGGAAACCATCATTGGTTCCGCACATGGTTTTCATACGTAAGCGGCCATCTGAAGATAATTTATTTCCTGTCATAAGTATACAATAGGATTGTTCTGCCCCCCTTCCTACTCGACCTCTCAATTGATGTAATTGAGACAAACCAAAACGTTCAGCACTTTCAATGATCATTACCGAGGCGTTGGGCACATTTACTCCAACTTCGATTACAGTGGTAGAAACCATGATGTCAGTTTTACCTTCCACAAATCGCTTCATTTCAAACTCTTTGTTTTCGGCAGGCATTTTTCCGTGAACTATGCTAACCTTATACTCCGGTGGAGCAAAACGCTTAAAAATGTGCTGATAGCCTTCTTCTAAATTGGCATAATCCATTTTCTCAGACTCTTCAATTAAAGGGTAGACAATATAAATTTGCCGTCCTTTCTTAATTTCTTGCTCCATAAAACCGAAAAGTCTCAATCGCTTGTTCTCAAACCAATGAATGGTTTTTACTGGCTTTCTTCCCGGTGGCAACTCATCAATGGTCGATACATCTAGATCTCCATAAAGGGTCATGGCCAAAGTTCTAGGAATAGGAGTGGCAGTCATGACCAAAACATGGGGCGCCTGGTAGTTCTTCTTCCACAATTTAGCTCTTTGGGCTACCCCAAAGCGGTGTTGCTCGTCTATGATGGCAAGGCCTAAATTTTTAAACTTTACTTTATCCTCTAAAAGGGCGTGCGTTCCAACGATGATTTGCAGTTCCCCACTTTCGAGGGCTTGATGTAACACTTTACGTTCTTTCTGTTTGGTGGAACCACTAAGCAAGGCATAGCGAATTCCTAGCTTCTTCAAATTCTCTTCTAAAGAGTCTAAATGTTGATTGGCTAAGATTTCAGTAGGAGCCATTAGAGTTGCCTGGTAACCATTGTCTAGGGCAATTAGCATACTCATTAAAGCCACCATGGTCTTACCACTTCCCACATCCCCTTGCAGCAGTCGGTTCATATGCTTACCACTGCCTAAATCTCTTCGTATTTCCTTTAACACTTTCTTTTGCGCTCCGGTTAACTCGAAGGGCAAGTGGTGTCGATAAAAGGTATTAAAGTATTCTCCTACCTCTACAAAGGGAAATCCTTTTTCCTTGTTCAAATTGACCAATTTTAACTTGAGAAGGTCTAATTGAATGAAGAATAACTCTTCAAACTTCAAACGAAAAATGGCACGCTTTAAGCGCTCTTGATCTTTCGGAAAATGAATATTAAACAAAGCTGCTTCTCGGCTCATTAAACGATTTTGCTCCAATATTTCTGATGGCAGGTTTTCCGGTATTTTCCCTTTCAGCTTTGGTAATAAAGTGCGACTTAACTTGGCAATATTTTTAGAAGCAAGAAATGAACGATTAAGTTTTTCGGTCGTTGAGTAAACCGGCATTAACCTAACCTGTAGATTGTTCTTAAACTCAACCAATGTTTCCAGTTCAGGGTGCACCAGATTTAATTGACTGCGAAATGCATTGGGCTTGCCGAAAACCACATATTTTTCACCAATTTTAATCGAACGTTTAATGTACTGCACTCCCTTAAACCATACAAGGTCAATAGTTCCACTCTCATCTTTAAACTTGGCTACTAGCCTTTTCTTTCGAGGCACCCCTAACTCTTCTACGTAAGTAATTTCTCCGACCAATTGCACATAAGAAAGCTCGCCACTGACTTGGCTTACTTGATGAAATTGGGTTCTATCATCGTAGCGAAAAGGAAAGTAATGGAGCAAATCTTCAAAAGTCTTCAACTTAAGTTCTTTGTCCAAAAGCTCTGCCCTTTTGGGTCCAACACCTTTTAAGAACTCTAAAGAAGTTTGAAGAATGGCATTATGCATAGAAAAACCAAATTACGAAGAGGGTTTAATAATCTAAACTAAAAAGTTAATCTGCTGTTTCTTTGGTATGAGATCTAAAATATTACCTTTTGTCGTCGAGTATAAAAATGGAGAAAAGAAAACCATTGATGCTGAAAACCAAGATGAGTTAATTACAAAGCTTTTTGGAAGCGAATCAAATTTTAAGAAAAAAGCGCATAAAATCTCATGGAAAGTGGGGTCCACAATTTGTGTCATGTATGCAGAAGATGGGCGAATTGAAAGACAAATTGCTGATGGCGATGTTAACCCTTATGGTTGGAGAATGAAACATTCTTAACTAAGGAGCAACCACTACCTTCTCACTGAATACCCCTTCTTTGGTTTCCACCACGACAAGATAAATACCCTGACTGAAGCTATCTAGGTTTACCTTCACTTTACTTTTTTCAATGGCTCTTTTTTGCCAAATTAACCTTCCTGAAGCAGCGTATACTCTAATTGAGCGCAGCGCTAGGTTCGAGTTTTCTGATTCAATATGCAATACCTCTTTTGCGGGATTCGGATATAGCTTAAAAGGGATAACAACAGGCTTAACTAAATTACTTTCAGAAGATGTAACTAAATCACTCAGTTGAAGTTCTGTTGTATTAATCACTTTTCGACTACCGTTGATAGTATCAAATTCACTAACAAAGGCCACTAAGCTAAGCTTGTTTGCATCCCAACTGGGGTGAATCGGAATGCTACTGGAAAATTGATATGCTTGTCCTAAAGTAATTTGAGAAGGAACAACTGTATCCGTTCCCCAAATGGGGTTCTGTGGACGGACGGCACGCACTACTTTGCGGTGTACATAATCTTGAATGGGGTCACCATAATTCCAAAAAGGGTGTTGCATTTGATTATTGAATGCATTAACTTGATCAAAACCATCCCCTATCAGGTGAACGCTATCTTCAATTAGTACTACACTAATTCTTTTTGGAAGGTTACTCGTAAAATCAGTAAAGGTTGCCAAAATGCTTATATCTAGCATGGAACCCGATTGTTGCCCATAGATATTCAAATTTAGCGGAGAAGAAGCAAGAGGCAAGCTATCGCTAATGGAGGGCCATTTATTTGGTGGTACATTTTGGTTAGGGTGAGAGGGCAGAGGCATGCGATCAAAGGTTCCTTCAGGGTATATGATGTTGAAATGTCTAGCAATCCTATCAGCACCATTAATTCCCATAGAGTCTTGAAAAGATGAATCACTATGCCAAGCAATTGGGATTACAAAGGGGTTTCGATAGGTTGCGTAAGTCATGTTTAACTTAGACACTGGTCCGAACCCTAAAACTGCAGACTCATGACTTTCCAAAAGGTAACTTTTAGGCCAGCGGTTCAAGGGTAAAAGGTACAATTGCTTATAAATTGTATCGTTGATCGTATTCTGATCGGGCACCCCTTTCCCATCGTGAATCCAAAATTTAATTTCTACCTCTCTCTCTGTACCACTTGGGACCCAAGATAAAGGCAAGCTTTGGTTTTTATAAAATCGGTTAGTTGCAGCGTTCAAAAAGATGGAATCGGTATAGATATTTCCTCCATCTATCTGGTATGAAAAGCAAATCGAATCCGTTAAAGCACTACTCAAGTCGCGGTACTGAACCTCTGCGGTTACGCTTTGACCTAGCTTTACAAAAGTTGGTAATTCAAGTTTTGCCAGGTCTAAATCTCTTTGTTTTCTTGAGCCGGGAACAAACTCATAGTAACTGTTGTCGGCCGCAGTGTAGGAGTCAATCATAGTAGGGAGTACCGGTTGAATAAAAGGAGAACCTCTAACCTCAGTTGCTTGTAAAGAATCTGCTTGCACTCCTAAAGTCAAAAATTGAGGTGTTTGATAAGAACCCTGATCCACAATGTAAATATTGAAAGAAGTTTCACAAAGTACTACTGCCCAGTTAGCATCTAGGTTTGATAAATTGTTGAAGTGACTTAAAGAATGAAAAAAGATCCAGTGCTGTCGGTTCGGACTTTGCCCGAAGGTATGTGCGAACACAGCGTCGTTTCCTCCTTCTTGAACAAGCCCCCAAATGGCAATCGCTTTTTCTCCAATAAGAGGACTAGGTATACGGTAATTGGTATCAGGAGGAAGAGGACCTTGATCAAAAGAAACCATACCGGTATTGCTGATGCGGTATTGGCTTACTGTATCTCCAGCGAACTCAAAGTGAAAAGGAATATTTCGAAAGGGGAAATAAATGCTTCTGGGGTTTTGCCAGAATGGAAAAAGTGTTTGGTAAGATGGGTTAATTTGTTCAAAGTCGCGATTGAGGTCAGCTGGGTTTTTGCCAGCATTAAAATAGCGATTCAACGAATACTGCGCTTCTAGATTAGCGCTAAATGAAAAGAATAAAATAAATATAGCAATTGCTTTAGGCATGCTTATCCAACTATAAAAAACAAAAAAAGTTTATAAAAAAAGTCTCCGAATACTTATTCGGAGACTTTCTATTTTATTGTGTTAGTGATTATCTCACCACTGAAACTTTGCGACTTACTTGTTCATCGCCAAGTTGAAGCGTGACAAAATAAAATCCTTCAGCAAAGGATGAAACATCTAAATTAATTGTCTGCTTTCCTTTTACCATAGTACCGTAATCTTTACGGTATACCGCTTTACCTGCTAAGTCGTAAACGGTTAAGTTCATCTCTTTAGACTCACTTAGGTTTAGACTAATATTAGTTAAGTTGGCAGAAGGATTAGGGTATATCTTCAAACTTTCTACATCGCTTTCGTTCTCACTAATCGATGTAATTAAAGTTGACATCTCGACCTCCTCTACGTTAATCACTTCGTACTTAGAAAGGTCAGAGCCTCCATATAAACTAACCACCGCAACTATATCCATGTTATCATCATCGAAACTAGCAGGAACGCTAAGTGTAAAGTTTCGCGTGTAGTTGTTGTTTAATTGGTAGTTCGTTGGAATTACAGTAGCATCTCCCCAAGTTGAAGGTAAGATGTCTCTCAATACTCTTCGATGAGGATAACCAACAATTGGATTACCGGCACCGGCATAGGGGTGCCCCGTTTGTGCATTGTAGGCATTAACTTGATTGTAGCCATTACCACTACCAATTACGCTGTCTTCTACTAGTAGTAAACTAACTCTAATATCGCCCGGTTCAGCATAATCAACAAAAGAAGTAATCACATCGGCGTTTAAACTTCTTGTTGCCGGATCATAGGTTCCATTGATGGTTACATCAGCAGCAGAACCTAATTGAGATTGAGAGAGTGAACGGGTCGCCCAAGTACTGTTTTGCCAGTTAGGATAACCTTGACCGCGCCCAAAAGCTACATCTGTTTCAGTTGGGTATAACTTACGGTCTACCATCGCTGTTGGAGCGGCTCCAATTCCCAATGTACTGCATAAGTCGGTAGCTTCTGTATTGGTCATGGCATCTGTACCAAAGCAAGAGTGCACTGAAACCACAGACACATCTTGATAATTATCTGCAATCTGGGTGGTCACCCAGGCACCATCTGGACAAAACTGACAAACAGCCGTGGTAAACTGCTCTAATAAAGCTGTTTTTTGAACTGAATTTCCGGTTGAAACAACAACGGCTTGTGTAAGGGTGTCATTATTTAAATTACCGTCTACAGTGAAATTAGGCTCAGAAGTCCAAACCATTAAAGAATAACCGTTACCTGCCATGCTTGGCGTCCATGTAACTGAATGATTAAAGTTTACAGTGGAGCCTGGAGTTAAGTTTAAGCTTAAGGTATCTTTATTAACGGTTCCTTGGTTAACACTCCAATTTAAAACAACCGAAGTGATTGCATTCGCACCAACGTTTGCAATTGTTCCGGCAATCTGACTAGCACTATTCACATTCACTTTTGCCGGGGTTGATAGGCTTTGTAGTGAAACATCATCTGATGCGGGCAAAGCAATGTTAATATCATCAACACCAAAACCTTCAAAGGTTACAGTGCCATCAGAACTCATAACAAATCTCACCTTCACAGATGAAGATCCAGCAGCACCAGTTAACACATTGTTGGCAGTAGCCCATGCTCCTGTCCCTGATACAGAAGTTCCTTCCCACCATTGATTCGGCAGATCATTGTACCAATTAACGGCTGCACCGCTAGCAATTAGCTTGTTCCAAGTAATTCCGCCATCAGTTGAAAGTTCCATCCAACCTTCATCCCAATCTGTTTCTGTTTCAAAGGTGTGTGAAAATGATAGTATTGGATCTGCGCTAAGTGAAGAAAAGTCGAAGCAAGGAGACTCTAAATAAGAATCTTCATTATTATTATAATCACCAATTAAGTTTGTCACCCATGCGTTCTGTCCTCCTGCAGCTGAAGTAATGTAATTTCCGGCAGGTGTTCCAAGTGCCCATGAGGAATTTGCACCATAAGTAGTCCAACCACCTGCTCCGCTTTCAAAATCTTCTGTATAAGGAATTGTGCTCACAACAGGAATACTGGTGATAGAGGCACTCAATGTGTCATTTGCAAGATTTCCATCATTTGCTAAGCCCGTAAAGACTTTCATATTGTATGTTCCCGGCGTAGCAAGATTTACCGTCGCTGTTTGAAAAGTAAAAGGAGCCGTAGCACCTGGAGCAATATTACCTGTAAAGGTTTCAGTAACTGCAGTACCATTATTTAGTTGAAATCCAACAGGAACTGAAGTTAGTGCAGTTGAACCAGCATTTGAAATGGTGATTTTTACGCTATCAGTGGCAGAGTTATTACAACTTGTTACCGGAGAGTTCAAAGAAGTAATACTTGCATCTAGGCTGGCCGGATTAAAAGCTTTTACGTTATCGATCAACAACAAAAACATATCATTAGAGTTGTTGCGAAAAGCAATGTGTACCGTTTGATTCGCATAAGCGCTTAGACTAACCGAACGTCTTACCCAAGCCGCATTTTCTGCTGTTGTAGTATACAAAGGCGGATTAGCTAACAATCCAGCTACGGTTGGCCCCGTAGTTGAAACACGCACTTCGTACCCATCAGGGAAATTAGCATCTTGAGCCTTAGCATCCCACTCTAAAACAGTGGCCGCACCAGTGGTAATGGCGGGACTTACCATGTAGTCATCTGCCGCACCGGCAGGGTTATACCAAGAAGTACTTGTGGCTACAAAGTCACCGACACCCGTAGAATCAAAGTCTTCACGAATCACCCAAGCATTGGTTACATAATTTACCGGAGCTGCGGGTGTTCCACCATCTTGATCAAACAAGGTCCAATTAGATAGTGGAGTTGTTCCATTAAAGTTTTCGTTTAGTAAAACTTGCGCATTTGCCATGTGGCTGAAGGCTAAGCTAAGGAAGAGAGAAAACGTAAGTAGTTTTAAAATTCTCATAAATTTAAATTTTTGTTAAGAGATAAAGATAAGACAATAATAAGACTCCACTTGCTTTTGCAAAAAAAAGCCCTTAACTGCGATCAGTTAAGGGCCTTAATCATTCTTATAAAATTAAACCTCTATTTTACTACTGAGATCTTTTTAGTTATTACTTCATTGTCTAACCTAAGATTAACAAAGTAGAATCCTTCTGCTAAGTTCGCAAGATCTAGTTGAATACTCTGACGACCTTTTACCATAGTACCAAAGTTTTCAGTTTGCAAAAGCTTGCCGGTAATATCTCGAACTTCAAGATTTACGTTTTTAGCTGAACTTAAATCAAACTTTAAAGTAGACACATCGGCTGTTGGATTTGGATAGATGGTTAAACTTTCCACATCCTTTTTAAGCTCGCTTGTGTTGGTCACTAAATTTGACATTTTTACTTTCTCTACGTTTAATACTTCATAACCTGAAAGATCATTGGTGGTGCTGTAGTAGCTAACAATTCCGATTAAATACATTTTAGAGGGATCGTAATTAGCCGGTAAAGTTGTAGTAAAGTTTCGTGTATAGTTCGTGTTTAGCGCATAATTTGCTGGAATTACATTCGGATCTCCCCAAGTACCGGGTAAAATATCACGCAATACTCTTTTATGGTGATAACCCACTATTGGGTTTCCTGCTCCAGCATAAGGGTGACCGGCTTGACCATTGTATGCATTTACTTGATTATACCCATTGCCGCTTCCTGTCACTGAATCCTCTACCAACATTAATCCTACTGTAACAAGATCGCCTGGCTTAATGTAATCTACCATAGATGCTGTAACATTCGCAGTTAACTGTCTGTTTGAGCTATTGTAGTTACCGGTTACTGAAACATCTACCGCTGTGCCTAACTGAGATTGAGAAAGAGAACGAGTAGACCAGGTACTATTTTGCCAATTGGGATAACCAAAACCTCTTCCGAAAGCCACATCTGTTTCGGTTGGGAACAATTTTCTATCTACCATACCGGTTGGTGCGGCTCCAATTCCTAAAGTACTGCATAAGGCAGAAGCTTCAGAATTGGTCATGGCATCGGTACCGAAACAAGAGTGAACCGAAGTTACCGCTACATTTTGATAATTTGCATCAATTTGATCGGTAACCCATGCCCCATCTGGACAGAATTGACAAACTGCGGTTGTAAACTGTTCCATCAAGGCTACTTTTTGAACGGTATTTCCTAAGATCGTAAAAACATCAGCGCTCAGAGAATCGTTCGAAGGGTCAGGGTCTGTCATACCATTAGGTTCTTGCGTCCAAACATCAATCGTTACATTTTGACCGGCAGTTGTTGGATTCCATGCTACTGCGTGAGTAAAACTAACGGAAGAGTTGGTATTTAGACTTAAGCTCAATGTATCGCGGTTAACCGTTGTACCACCATCAGCGGTCCAGTTAACTATAACAGAATTGATGGCATTAGAACCTTTGTTTGAAAGAGTTCCGTTAATTGAAATAGGGTTTCCAATTACTTCAGTAGCATTCAGCCCTAAAGCAGCCAATTCAACATTGTCTGCAGGAGCAGTTCCTTGAATAAACTCATAATAAGCATTATCAACCGGAGTAGGATCTGCAGCAGCAAGCGGCATAACGTTTGCCCCAACACTATAGGCTGTGGTAGAGTTCAATTGAATTCCCATAGAAACGCCGCCCGTAGTACCACTATGGCGTTGATCGACAATGTAGATATTATCTGAACCTTCTTCAAGAACAATTGACCAATAAGACCAACCGGTGCCTCCTAGAGCATTAGAAGTAAAAAAGACCCAATGCTGACGATTAGGAGCACTGCCAAATGTTTGTGTCACTACATTATCATTCGTACCAATTGTTTGTAGCCCCCAAAGGCAAACTGAGTTATCAGGAATTGAAGCCGATGGCAAAGCTGCTTTCGTTGCACCTGGCACGCTTGTAGCTGAAGTGGTAAAGGTTAAAACACCGGTACTTGAAACTTTATACTGCGTAACCGGATTACCATTAAAATTAAAACTAAAAGGTATTGTTTGGTTAGCCGACCAACTAGGTGTTGTAACGGATGGCCCTAGTATTGAAGTCCACCCTGCTGGAAGTCCACCTCCAAGCGGATACTCCGTACTGGTATTCAAGCCTCCAGGGTTTTGTCCGGGAGAACCGTAAATATTAAAATAATACTGCGCTTGCACCCCCAAGCTAAAAAGTATAATGAGAGAGAAGGTAGTTAGTAATTTTTTCATAGCGTATAAATTTGTTAACAATAATTTAATCGCCTAAAAGTAATCATCTTTCTACATAATAGTAAAGCAAACGCATAAGAAATTACCGATCGCATGGCTTCTTCTTATAAACGGCTATAAAACAGTATGAATGGAAAGCGAAAAAGGAATGTTAAGTTGCCTTATATTTGTCCAAAATTCAACGCATGGAATACATTCTTAAGGCCGAAGAAGTAACCAAAGAATACGCCAAACACAAAGCACTTGACAAAGTGAGTATTGATGTTCCCAAAGGCAGTATTTTTGGTTTACTTGGACCCAATGGAGCAGGTAAAACCTCTTTGATTCGAATCATAAACCAAATTACCGCTCCGGATGAAGGTAAAATTTATTTAGGTGGTGAAGCCCTTGCCCCAAAGCATGTAGAAATGATTGGCTACCTGCCGGAAGAAAGAGGACTTTACAAAAAAATGGAAGTGGGCGAACAAGCCATGTACCTTGCACAACTTAAAGGCATGGACAAAAAGGTGGCCAAAGAACGCCTAAAAGAATGGTTTAGAAAGTTTGATCTCTCTACTTGGTGGAACAAGAAAGTAGAAGAGCTTTCTAAAGGAATGGCACAAAAAGTACAGTTTATTGTGACCGTGCTACACGAACCCAAGCTGCTGATTCTTGATGAACCCTTCAGTGGTTTTGACCCAATTAACACCAACTTAGTAAAAGCAGAGATCATGCGCTTAAAGGAAGAAGGAACCACCATTATTCTTTCTACCCACAACATGGGTTCTGTGGAAGAAATTTGTGAGCACATTGCGCTAATCAATAATTCCAAAAAGATATTAGGTGGTAGCGTGAAGCAAATTCAAGAAGATTTTAAAGAAGGTGTTTACGAAGTTAACTTTAAAGGCAATTTGATTGGTTTTACCAATGCACTTTGGACCGGCTGTGAATTATTGAACAGCACTGAAGAAGGAGAATACAAAAAAGCCAAAGTAAGACTCACAGGACATGGGTCTCCTAATGAATTGTTAAAAGCCATTGTGCCTCATGTGGAAGTACACGGTTTACAAGAAGTAATTCCAAGCATGAACGAAATATTCATCCGTCAGGTAGAAGCAAATTCTGCCCCTAAAACGAGCGAAAATGAGTAAAGTCAGTTTAATTATACAAAGAGAATACTTAGTTAGAGTAAAGAAGAAAAGCTTTATTATCATGAGTATTGTAGGGCCGATCTTGATTGCGGCTTTGCTTATAGTACCTACTTGGTTGGCCACTCAGCAAGATGACCCCCAAAACATTGAGGTAATTGATGAAACCGGTTTGTTTATTCGCCAATTCAAGAACACCGAAGACCTTAAATTCAATTATGAATTTAGAAGTTTGAAAGATGCGCAGGACGACCTTCGAAATGATGGGCCTTACACCGCAATCCTTCACATTCCTGAGGTAGTAGTTACCCTACCCAAAACGGTACAGATCTTTTACGAAGAAAAACCTTCTAGCAGTAGTTTGGAATACATGGAAAGCCAAATAGCCAAAGTGATCGAAAACAAAAAACTAGAAGACCAATTCGATCTTAGCCTCGATCAAATCTCCGGCTTGCGGCCCAATGTAGAAATTGTTCCCAATAAATTAACCGCAGACGGACAAACCGAAGAGACCGGCGGGGTTTTAGCCTCGGGCGTGGGCTTTGTACTTGCCTTTTTTATCTACATGTTCATTTTTCTTTATGGTGTGCAGGTGATGCGCGGGGTAATTGAAGAGAAAACAAACCGCATTGTAGAGGTGATTATATCTTCCGTGAAACCCTTTCAGTTAATGATTGGCAAAATTGTGGGTGTTGCCTTGGTTGCCTTCACACAGATTGCCATCATGATCGTTTTAAGTGGCACTTTGATTTTTGCTGCCCAACAAATCTTTAAGGATGACTTGACCAAAGCAAAAGTTGAACAGGTAAAACAAATTGAGAATTTAAATCCGAAACAGGCAGCCAAAGAAGTTCAAGCAGAAAAATCGAATACCGAAACTTTCACGCAACGCCTAAGCGACCGATTGGGTAGAATTAACTTTCCTTTGGTATTGGGTTGCTTCTTGTTCTACTTCATGGGAGGTTATTTATTCTATGGCTCTCTCTTCGCAGCCATTGGCTCGGCAGTAGACAATGAAACGGATACCCAACAATTTATGTTTCCGGTAACCGTTCCGCTCATTGCGGCCATTGCCATTGCTCAAGCGGCCATTGAAAACCCCGACGGACCGCTTGCCTTTTGGGCCTCTATAATCCCTTTTACCTCGCCCATTATCATGATGGTGAGAGTACCGGTAGGAGTCGCAGCTTGGGAACTTCTACTTTCTATGGCTTTATTGGCGCTTTCTTTTCTTGGAAGCACTTGGATGGCCGGTAAGATATACCGCACCGGAATTTTGATGTATGGCAAAAAAGTCAACTTCAAAGAAATTGGAAAATGGATCGTTAGAAAATCATAATCAAATGGCGCATATTTTAGTAATTGATGACGATAGACCGATTCGGTCTACCCTGACTGAGATCTTAGAGTTTGAGAAGTTTAAAGTAGATGCCGCCGAAGACGGTGCCGAAGGTTTGAAAGCAATTGAAAAAGGCCAATATGATCTTGTGCTTTGTGACATTAAAATGCCCAAAATGGATGGAATTGAGGTCTTGGAGAAAAGCTTGCAGCAAAAGCCTGACTTACCCATTGTAATGATCTCTGGGCATGGCACAATAGAAACTGCAGTAGAAGCCATTAAAATGGGCGCTTTTGATTTTATCGCCAAGCCTCTTGACCTAAATCGCCTATTGGTAACGGTTCGCAATGCACTAGACCGAAGTGAGTTGGTGGAAGAAACGAAAACCCTCCGCAAAAAAGTTCACCAAAGTAAGTTGAATGACATTATTGGGAAAAGCAAAGCCATTGAAGAGGTGAAGGAAATGATTGCGAAAGTTGCTCCTACCGATGCTCGTGTTCTCATTACCGGAAGTAATGGAACCGGCAAGGAGTTGGTGGCGAGAAACCT
This sequence comes from Vicingaceae bacterium, assembly GCA_040220135.1. GTDB lineage: Bacteria > Bacteroidota > Bacteroidia > Flavobacteriales_E > Vicingaceae > CAJXMH01. The sequence goes on along the minus strand of JAVJTT010000007.1, from coordinate 130,978 downwards.
GCACCAAAACAGTGAGCGAAAGAAAAAGCCTTTTGTGGAAGTAAATTGCGCGGCCATTCCTTCTGAGCTGATAGAAAGTGAACTTTTTGGTCATGAAAAAGGAGCTTTTACCTCAGCTGTTAAGCAGAAAAAAGGAAAGTTTGAGCAAGCTGAAGGCGGCACTCTCTTTTTAGATGAAATTGGCGACATGAGCGCTTCGGCTCAAGCCAAAGTTTTGCGAGCCTTGCAAGAAAATAAGATTAGCAGGGTAGGCAGCGAAAAAGACATTAAAGTAAATGTAAGAGTGCTGGCGGCCACTAATAAAGATTTAAAAAGGGAGATCGAAGAAGGCAACTTCAGAGAAGACCTTTACCATCGGCTAAGTGTAATTTTAATCCATGTACCTGCGCTAAAAGACCGTAAAGAAGACATTCCCTTATTGGTTGATTTTTTTGTGGATCGCATTAGCTCAGAACAAGGTATGCCCATCAAAAATTTTGATAAGCCAGCCTTAAAAGCCCTTCAAAAATTTGACTGGACTGGCAACATTCGTGAATTACGCAATGTAGTAGAGCGCTTGTTAATACTTGGAGGCGAAAGCATTACAGAAGAAAACGTAAAAACTTACGTAAGGGCTTGATTTTGAAGTAGTAGATTTTCTACTTACCTTTAAGGCATTCACGAAAATATATTGCCTATAACCGACAACTACTCTTTTCAATCTTCTGCTATTTTTGATTTGATTGGTTGTACTTCAATCTAAGTACCCATGAAAAAACTATTGACAGCTACTATTTTAGTTCTCAGTAGCAGTTTACTAGCTGCGCAAAACTGGGAATTGTTTCAAGACGATTCAACTTACAATTTTAACCCTCAAAACTCTGGTCAAAGCCCGATTCTTGGTTTAAAGATTGATTCCGTATTGACTCAAGCAAACCAATCCACCTTTTTCTTCAATCGCATTTTTAATGATACGGTATATCAAAATTTCTATGGACCCAATGTTCCAATAACCGACATTACTCAGCCTAATATATATGGAGAAAAAGCAATTCGTAGAAATGATTCCATTATCTTAACTAATCAATTTGGCAGCAGGTTATACTTAGTTCCCAAAGCAAAAGTTAACACATCATGGAATTTGATTGACTTGGGAATTAATTCTATTCTTGCTTCTGTTGACAGTGCATTTGTTGGAACAATTAATGGAGTTTCTGACAGCATAAAACACATTAGTTTTCTATGTTTAGATAGTAATGGAAACCCAAAAAGTCATAAGGTTAACCAGATGAAACTTGAAATTTCCAAATCTCATGGAATACTAGAAAGCCCCAATTTTTACGAAAACATTGAAGGCAATTCTATCAATAATAACTATAAAAAAAGCTTCACTAGAATTTATAAGTCTACCTACTACACCAAAGCAGATCAATTAGAATTAAGTGTAGGAGATGAATACCACACTAGGAAAGAACGAAATCCACAGGGTCCGCCCGATACAGAGTATTCCAATTACAAAGTTTTAAGTAAAAACACTTCTGCCAATGGAGATACGATTACTTTAACATTTGAGGTAAAAAAGAAGTTTAGCACTTTAAATGTTGATTATTCAACAAACCCACCAACTTCTCAATGGAATCATAGCTATGCTAACACCACGGAAACTAAAACCATTGTAAATGCCAATCAACTGGTTGATTCTTTCCCAGCCATGCATGTTTCAGTGGCTACCGATTCAAACGGTATTCATAGAGCAAGCACTAATCTGCATTCATTGAAAATGGGATTTGTGGGAGGTCCCTTTAACAATCGTCTAGTTTTTAAGCCCCAAGAGGTTGAAGTGCTCTACGATTCAAGTGCAAGCTCTTGGATATATTATCCTTATGCGATGTATAATGTCAGCTATTATTACTTAAAAGGAATCACTGAACTCGAGTTCATAACGGTTCCCTTAAGCGGTGCAGGTGTAACCTATGTAGTTACCTATTTAGAGTACTTCAAGAAAGGCAGCGAGACTTATGGAACACCGCAAATCGTAACCGGAATTGAAGAATCTCAAACCGTTGAGCAAGAGCGTTGGTTTTATCCAAATCCGGCTCAAGATATACTTCACTTAGCCCCCAACTCAGAAGTAAAAGAACTACGCTTCTACGATCTGAAAGGGAAATTGGTAAAAACTTTTCTACAGCCACAAAATGAAATTAAGCTTAGTGGGTTTAAGGCCGGCACTTACTTGATTCGATCAGAAAATGAAGATGGGAGTAGCTTTGAAGAAAAGCTGATTATTCAGCGATAAGCTTTCGCGCTTCCTCTAAGGCCTTTTCAGTCCCATCCGGATTTTTACCGCCGGCGGTTGCAAAAAAGGCTTGGCCACCGCCACCGCCTTGAATGTGCTTGGCTAAGTCTCGTACAACTTGTCCGGCATCCCAACCTTTCTCGCTTACTAAGTTTTCACTGATCAAAACGGAGATGGTCGGCTTCCCTCCTGCTTTAGACGCCAATACTAGAAATAGATTTTCAATTTCTCCTTTAAGTTGGAAGGCTAAATTCTTAATTGATCCGGCATCTAGTTCTACTTCTTTTATAATGGCATTTACACCATTTATTTTTTCTACCGCATCTTTCAGCTCTTGCTTTACATTACCGGCTGCTTTCGCTTTTAATTTCTCAATTTCCTTTTGCAATTTCTGATTATCTTGAAGTAGATTCTCTACCGATTGCTTTAAGTTCTTGGGCTGCTTCAAACTCTGCTTTAACTCCTCGATCAAATCATTTTGCTCAAAGAACAGCTTCTGCGCCTGCTTGCCACTTACTGCCTCAATTCTTCGAACTCCTGAGGCCACTGCACCTTCTGAGGTAATTTTAAACAGTCCGATTTCGCCACTGGCTTGCACATGAGTTCCTCCGCATAGCTCAATGGATTCTCCAAATTGAATCACACGCACCGTATCGCCATACTTCTCTCCAAAAAGGGCCATGGCTCCCTTTGCTTTAGCTTCTTCAATCGGAAGGTTGCGTTCCTCTTCCAAGTTTAAATTCTCTCGAATTCTTTCGTTTACAAACGACTCGATTGCCCTGATCTCTTCTTGGCTAACTTTTTGAAAATGCGAAAAGTCAAAACGCAAGTAATCCGGATGCACCAAAGAACCTTTCTGCTCCACATGTTCTCCGAGAATGCTCCTTAAAGCTTGATGCAAAAAGTGAGTTGCAGTATGGTTGGCCATAGTGGCTTTTCGCGCTTCCCCATTAACCACTGCTTTAAAGTCTGCTTCCAAATCTTGAGGCAACTCTTTAGCCAAATGAATGATTAATTGATTCTCTTTTTTGGTATCCAGAATCGACACCTTTTGACCTCCTGCTTCTAAATAGCCTTGATCCCCAACTTGCCCTCCACCTTCGGGATAAAAAGGCGTTAAGTTAAAGACTAGCTGGTAACGCTTTTTGCCTTTCTGCTCAACTTGGCGATAACGACAGATCTTTACTTGACTTTGGGTATGGTCGTAACCGATAAATTCTTCCTTATCATCTTCTCGAATCACCACCCAATCGCCGGCATCGATTTTGGTTGCCGCTCTCGAACGCTGTTTTTGCGCTTCTAATTGTTTCTCAAATTCCCTTTGCTCAACTTGAAGCCCTTTCTCTTCGGCCAATAAGGAGGTTAAGTCAATTGGAAAGCCAAAAGTGTCATAAAGTTCAAAGGCAAATTGCCCCTCAATTTTGTCCACCTTATTTGCTGTGTAGGCTTCGAATCTTTCAATTCCCTTTTCCAAGGTTCTTAAAAAAGATTGTTCTTCTTCTTTCACCACCTTTGTTACCAATGATTGCTGCGAAAGCAACTCAGGGAAGGTATCACCCATGTTTTCACTTAAAGTGGGCAACAATTGATGTAAGAAAGGCGCTTTCAAATCCAAAAAGCTATAGCCATAACGAACCGCTCTTCTTAAAATTCGACGAATTACATAACCTGCCCCAGTGTTTGAAGGCAATTGTCCATCAGCAATGGTAAAAGCAATAGCCCGAATGTGATCCACAATAACTCGAAAAGCCACATCTTGCTTGGAGTCAGTTGCTCCATATTTTTTTCCACTTAATTTTTCAACTTGTTGAAGCAATGGAGCAAACACATCCGTGTCGTAATTGGAAGTTTTTCCCTGCATGGCCATGCACAAGCGCTCAAAGCCCATTCCGGTGTCCACATGCTTGGCAGGCAAAGCAACCAAACTGCTGTCTTTCTTTCGGTTAAACTCCATGAAAACCAAGTTCCAAATTTCCACCACTTGCGGATGATCTTGATTGACTAGCGTAGCTCCCTCAACTTTTTGTCTTTCCTCTGCTGTGCGAAGATCCATGTGAATTTCAGAACAAGGCCCACAAGGACCTACTTCACCCATTTCCCAGAAGTTATCGGCTTTTCCGGCTTTTAAAATTCGCTCCGGCGGAAGAATCTTCGCCCAAGCCTCATAAGCTTCTTTGTCTTCTTCAATCCCATCTTTTTGATCGCCTTCAAAAATGGTAGCGTACAAGCGTTCTTTTTCTAAGCCTAACTCATCGGTTAAAAACTCCCAAGCCCATGGTATCATTTCCGCTTTAAAAAAATCGCCAAACGACCAATTCCCTAACATTTCAAACATGGTATGGTGATAGGTGTCAACCCCAACCTCTTCTAAATCGTTGTGCTTACCGGAAACTCGCAGGCATTTTTGAGTATCAACGGCACGGCTGTACTTTGCTTCTTGATTACCCAAAAAAAGGTCTTTGAATTGGTTCATTCCCGCATTGGTGAACATTAAAGTGGGGTCGTCTTTTACCACAATGGGGGCCGAGCTAACTAACTCATGCCCTTTGGTTTGAAAGAATTTAAAGAAGGCTTCTCGAATCTCTTTTGAGGTCATAGGTGTTGAAAACTTTTAATCTTTGCTAACTTTCTTTAACAGTGCATTAACACCTTTGTGTTTTGAAGCAAAGCCCGATTCGCTTAACTTCGCACTGCTTTTAAAGGCAGCAAATTTAACTAAATAAGCCAGCAAAATTGTCTCGGACAAAATATAGATTTAACACCAGAACCCTCAGTTACGAAAAGATCGAACTGGACTGGAAGCAACGAATTTTTCGCGCTTCTACCTTTTTGATTGCAAGCGTTTTCATGGGGTTTCTTATCTATTTGGGAGCCAGCAATCTGATTGACTCTCCCAAGGAAAAGCTGCTGAAAAAAGAAAACAGTCAACTAAAGTCGCAATACGAATTACTCGACCGCAGAATGGAGCAAGTCGCTCATGTTTTGGAAGACATTCAAAGACGTGACGATGACATTTACCGAGTAATTTTTGAGGCAGAGCCGATTGCCAAAGAAATTAGAGAAGCTGGTTTTGGTGGGGTTAACCGCTACAAGGACTTGGAAGGTTATCGTAACTCAGACCTCATCATTGAAAGTGCCCAAACCTTAGACAATTTAACCAAACAGCTATACATTCAGTCGAAGTCTTACGATGAAGTGTATAACATGGCAGTGAAGAAAGAAAAAATGTTGGCTTCTATTCCGGCTATTCAGCCCGTGGCGAATAAAAACTTAAAGCGCATGGCTTCGGGCTATGGAATGCGCATGCACCCCATTTACAAGCGACGTAAAATGCACACGGGCATGGATTTTTCAGCTGAGCGAGGTACTGAAATTTACGCTACTGGAAATGGAAAAGTAAAGCATGTTGAACGCAGCCGAAGAGGATACGGGAACCACGTGATCATTGATCATGGTTATGGATATGAAACCCTTTACGCCCATATGAGCAACTTTAATGTTCGTCGTGGTGAAGAAGTTAGAAGAGGGCAAGTGATTGGGTATGTTGGAAACACCGGAACCTCAGTGGCTCCGCATTTACACTACGAAGTGCATCGAAATGGGGATAAAGTAAATCCGATCAATTATTACTTCAACGATTTAAGTCCGGAAGAATACGAGTTGATGATTGAGTTTGCCGCTCAACCTACCCAGTCGTTTGATTAAATAATTTGACTTAAATTCGGTCAAAATTTCTACGTGGAACAGCAAACATCAAAATTGTATTATAGTATTGGCGAAGTGAGCCAAATGTTTGAAGTAAACACTTCTTTGATTCGATTTTGGGAAAAGGAGTTTTCAATTATTAAACCAAAAAAGAACAAAAAAGGCAACCGACTTTTCACAAAAAAAGATGTCGATAATTTTCATTTGATCTACCACTTGGTTAAAGAAAGAGGTTTTACGCTTGATGGTGCAAAAAGGAAATTAAGAGAGAACCGAGATGACACCATGAACCAAATGGAAATGCTCAAGTCGTTAAAAAAGATTCGCACATTTTTAGTTGACCTGAAAGAAGAGCTATAAAACTTCTACGCGGTATTGCTCGCTGAACTGATACCACATTTTGCCTTCAATCACCAAGTCAGGCTGTAAATAATAACCCCCCTTCTCCTGAGGTAGATTTACGGTAATGTGCTGCTCAAATTCTCCTTTCACATCCACTTCAAGTAAATTTCTTCTGCCATCCCACAGGAGTAGCTCCCCATCTGCTTTGTACCAATGACAAGCGATAAAAAGCTCACTATCACTAGCAGAAGGTAATGGAAATTTAGTGGGGTTTAGGATTTGTACCTTAATTGAGGCCGTGCTGTCGCTGCTTTTAAACTGCAAAAGCTGTCCTTCAAGCACCTTGACCTTAACATGCTTGGCAAATTCCTCCGGCGCTAGCTGGAATGAAGCTGTATTCAGTTTTTGGTAAGGCACTTTTCTTAGCTTGAAGTAAGCAGAATTAAGCGCCTGATAGTCCATCAAATCAAATTTTCGAAGCACAAAACTGCTATCGTTCAAATTTCGCTTGTTTTGTTCATAGTCGAGATCTTCTTGAGTAATTAAACTAACGGATGCTTCAGGACCATCCAAGGCGGAAAAAATCAACCCTTCAATAGGGTTAGCCCACGTAGGCATGCTGTATTCTTTATTAATATTCTCCTTCTGGAGAATGTATTTGCTGTTGTATTGTTGCTGCGCCTGATCAACCACTTGGTCCATTTGGTTCTTTCTCATTTCAAACTTTTCCCCAAAATCGACGATCCAAAATATTCTGAACCCTATAATTCCAAAAAGAAGTAATGGAACAACTGTTTTTGCTTGCCCTTTTAGTTGAGTCATGAAAGAAAAAACAAAAAAGAACACCCCAACAAAAACAAGCGGAACTAAACTTGATTCTACAAAAAAGTAAAAGCCTTCAATCGGTTTTAGCGCTTGGATTAAAATGGAAAAACCAAAGAAAGAGAACACTAAAAGTAAAGCTTGTTTAATTGCTTTAGTGACCAATAGAAAGACCAAATTTGCCAAAAGCAATAACATCAGGTCAAAGTAATAGCTAGTTACAATAGCTGTGAAAAACGACCATGAAGAAGAACTAAATGCCTTTTCAACAAAGGAGCCCTCAGTAGATTCTAAATTGGCTTGATCGTACTCACTAATCAAAGCAAAACGCAAAAAGAGCCCGATTAAAAAGAAAGCTGTCATGCTGATGTGTATTCGAGCTTTCCATTTTGAATGCAAAACGTCAAATAAAATAATAATGGGCACAAATAACATATTGGCCGGGTGAGAAAAAAGCACCAACCATTCTAGTAGCAACAAAAGTATCAGCCACTTATCATCTTTAGAGGCATTGGTTTTTCTTAAAACAGCATACAAAACAATGGCCAAGGCTGCCGCATGACAACTTTCAAGCGAGGGAACGTAAAACAACCACAATTGACCAATCAGGTGCACCAATACAAGGCCCCAAGCCGCGGCTTTGTCTTTGAGACCATAGGCCAAAAACAAGAACAAAAAATAATACAATACCTCAATGCCTAGCGAATAACTTAAAAGCAAATACTTCAGCGGTAAAGCAAACCAAGAACCAATAACAGGAAAAATTTGAGAAAAGCCCAAAAGCAAACGCTGATGTTCAATGTGAAACCATTCGGCATTGACAGCATGAAAGAAAAAATAGGCTGAATCTGCAAATAGTCGCTCTTTGTAATGTAAGACAGATAGCACGAAAAGCACGAGAAAAACCAAGTGCAAGCCGACTTCTAAAATGCGGTTCAGCTTATTCACAAAGCACCTAATTAATAATATTTGCTTTTAGAGAGGTATTCGCTCACATATTCCTGCACGCCTTCTTCTAAAGTAGAAAATGCTTGGGTGTAGCCCGCCTTTCTCAATTTTGACATATCTGCTTCAGTAAAGTATTGATACTTGTCGCGAATGTCTTCCGGGGTGGGAATAAAACTAATGGATGGCTCTTTTTCCATGGCTTTAAAAGTAGCATGTACAAGATCTAAAAAAGTTCGGGCCTTTCCCGATCCCATATTGTAAAGGCCATTGTCGGGCATGTTCTCCCGAAGCCAAAACATCACCTCAGCAAGATCTTTCACGTAAACAAAATCCCTCATTTGCTCACCGTCTTTATAATCGGGATTGTGGGATTGAAAAAGCTTCATGGAGCCGGTTTTAGCAATCTGATTATAAGCGTGAAAAATAACAGAGGCCATTCTACCTTTATGGTATTCGTTGGGCCCGTATACATTGAAAAACTTCAAACCCGCCCAAAAAGGTGGAGCACTTTCTTGTGCAAAAGCCCATTTATCAAATTCGTTCTTCGACCTTCCATAAGGATTTAAGGGCTCTAGTTTATCGAGCACCTCTTGGCTGTCTTTATAACCGTGTTCTCCTAAACCATAAGTAGCGGCGGAAGAGGCATAGATCAAACCGATTTTATGTTTGGCACAAATATTCCAAATGGACTGGCTGTACTCAACATTTAATTCATTCAACAATTCTGTATCGAATTCAGCAGTATTGGTGCGTGCTCCTAGATGATAAACAAAGGTTACTTTTTCAGCATTCTGCTCAAACCATTCAATAAATGCGTCTCTTTCAATTTGTCCTACAATCTTTTTCCCATTCAGGTTTTTATTCTTTTCAGGAAAGCTAAAATCATCTACCACGATAATGTTCTCCCTTTCTTTTCTATTCAGAAAGCTCACTAGGTAACTTCCAATAAATCCCGCTGCTCCGGTTACTACGATCATCTTAAGTAAATATAGGTTCGTAAATAGTTTCTATGATTTCTTTTTTCTTCGCTTCTTCGAATAAAGTACTTACCGCACTTCTCCCCTCTTGCCCCAAATCTAAGGAATATTGATTCACATAAAGGTCAATATGCTGCTGGCAAACTGCTTCATTCATTTCTTGTGAATGAGCTGCTACAAACCCTTTAGAAGATTCGGGATTTTCAAAAGCATATGCAATACTTTGGTGAATCAATTGGTCGATTGTTTTTTTTAACTTTTCATCCATGCTTCTTTTCGCGGCAATCCCCCCTAAGGGAATTAAACTACCAGAAACCTCTTCCCAATAATTACCTAAATCAATTAGTTTCACCAAGCCTTTCTCTTGATAGGTAAAGCGATTTTCGTGGATAATCAAGCCCGCATCAACATCTTCGTTCAAAACGGCATTTTCAATCTCTGAAAATAACAATTCTCTTTTATCAGTGGCTCTTGGGTAGGCCAAACTCAATAAAAAGTTAGCAGTGGTGTACTTTCCGGGAATGGCAATTCGCGCTTGATCGATCCCTTGTTCTTTAAGGTCGCGCTTGGCAATTAGCAAAGGCCCTACTCCACTTCCCAAAGCACTTCCACTATTTAATATTTGATAGTCTTTTAAAAGCAAGGCCAAAGCATGGTAGCTTAGTTTACTCACTTCCAATTCCCCTTTAAAGGCCATGCTATTGAGTTCTTCCACATCGGCAAAAACCGCTTCAAAATTTAGCCCTTGCGTATCTATTTTTTGATGTAAGAGGGCATCAAAAATAAAAGTATCGTTGGGGCAAGGAGATAAGCCAATTCGAATAGCACTCATTTCATTTGTTTCAAAAGTTTAGCTACTGTTTCAGCTAAGTTACGGAGAGCTAAGTCGATTTCCCAAGCGGCTCGATTACGAACGGTCACATAATTAGAAATGGCTCTAATTTGCATGCAATCTACTTCTTCCATTCCACAAACATAAAAGCAAGCTGCTCCTTCCATGCTTTCCACTCCCTTTGAATACCGCTGTTTTAATTTCTCTATGGAAAAAGTGTTTCCATGTACTTTATTGATACTTAGCCCAGCAACTTTTTTAAGTTGTAATTCCGCTAAGTTTAGCTCATGCTTGGCTAGTAACTTGCCTTCGGTAAAGGGTTGTTCATTTGGCTTCAAAAAACCCAAATCAAAGACAGAGAGAAATTGGTCTTTGTCTTCTGCCCCTAAATCGGCAAACTCTTCCGAAACCACCTCTACGACCTCACCCAAAGCAAGATTTTTGGCAATACTACCGGCAATTCCTACATTAAGAACGAGCTTGTAGTCCTTTTGCTGCAAGTGCTTTGTCAGCGAATAGGCTGTCGCCGTTAAGCCAAAGCCGCTTACTAAAAAGTCAATAGAGTCAGTTTTACCAAGCTTTTCTTTGATGAGCTCAAGCTCTTTTTCGGTTGCTGCAACAAGCAGAGTTTTCATGCGAAAGGCTTAAGCTTTGGGAATCTGCTTGATGGTATCGAGTAAGAAATCCCAAAATTTTTGAACCGAAGAAATCTGCACTTTTTCATCCGGTGAATGAGGTCCGCGAATGTTGGGCCCAAAAGAAACCATATCCATTTCAGGATATTTAGAACCAATAATTCCGCATTCAAGGCCTCCATGTCCGGCCATTACTCTTGGCTCTGCCTGAAACTTTTCGCGGTAAAGACTTTGCATCATTTCTACAATATCTGATTGTGGGCTAGGCGTCCATCCGGGATAGTCACCATCGGTGGTCACTTCGGCATCCATCAACTTAAAGGCAGCAGTTATGGCATTTACCTCATCCCATTTCTCTGAATCTACTGCGCTACGACATAAACTCAAGGCTTCAAATTCTCCTTTGCCCATGTTTATTTGCGCTAAGCTGTTTGAGGTTTGCACCGTATCCGGCATGGTTGGACTCATGCGATAAATTCCCACTGGCACGGCGTAAATGGCTTGAATCAATTGCTGGGTAAAAAGAGCAGAAGAAGCTTTGGCCGGCAAAACAGCATCTGCTACTTTAAAATCCATTTCCGGATCCGTTACTTCATACTCTAATTTGATCTGATGATATTCTTCTTGCAAGGCACCTTTCACTGCCTCTTCTGTATCTGCAGAAAAAACGATCAGTGCATCAGATTCTCTTGGAATGGCGTTTCTCAAACTCCCTCCAGTTAAACTTGCCAATTGAATACCCGCTGCTTTGTGCGCCGCAGATAGCAAACGGTTCATCAGCTTATTGGCATTTCCCAAACCTTTGTGAATCTCCATGCCGGAATGTCCACCTGACAAGCCTTTCAAGATCAAGCTCAAGGCTTTAAAGTTATCGCCAATTTCAATTTCTTCGTAAGTGGTTTCAGCATTCACATTTACTCCACCGGCACAACCAATGGTTAATTCATCATCATCTTCAGTATCTAAATTTAGAAGTATGTCACCTTCAATCCAGCCAGACTTTAGACCAAATGCCCCGGTCATTCCGGTTTCTTCATCAATGGTAAAAAGGGCTTCAAAAGCTGGGTGTGGGATGTCAGTTGATTCTAACAATGCCATCATGGTGGCAACGCCAATGCCATTGTCGGCGCCCAAGGTAGTTCCTTTTGCTTTCACCCAGTCGTCGTCAATGTACATCTCAATACCCTGAGTGTCAAAGTCAAATTGGGTGTCGTTGTTTTTCTGACAAACCATATCAAGGTGCGATTGCAAAACCAATTCCTTGCGGTCTTCCATGCCTTGACTAGCCGGCTTTTTGATCACTACATTTCCAACTTCATCTGTTTTGGTGTCTAAACCTAGCTGAGCCCCAAAGTCTTGGATAAACTTGATTACTCGTTCTTCTTTCTTAGAAGGACGTGGAACTTTATTTAACTCATTAAAATTATTCCACAAGATTTGTGGTTCTAATTGGGCTACTTCTTTTGGCATTTATCTCTTTTTTGAGGTTTTGCACAAAGGTAATTTATTAAATAGAGAGGGAAAGAGAAGGAGACACTGTTTCTAACTACAAATTGAAGAACAAGCAAAAAGAAATTTTGATTTTAAAGGAGCTTTTGATTGATAGAATTAAACTTCCGCTTAGCAATCTATGAGGACGAACTATAAGCTTGCAAGAAACACAAATTTCCAACAATGTTATTGGCTTCTGTAGTTTTTTTTATCTTCACCATGGGCCTTTACAAAGCTCTTGGTGGCAGCTCATGCAATTTTCAATCATGCTTTTAAAGTGAACTTCAGCTGTTTTTACTTTTGTACCCTTTAACTCTTCAAACTGATTGAGATATAGTTGGGCTAAGACCTTGTATTCCGGGGAAGTTACTTTCTCAGGCTCGGTGGCATGAGCACTCAAAATCTTGCTATTTTCAATTTGTGTTCTTATCGTTTCGGCCTCTTCAAACATAGATCGCATCAATAAGGCTAACTTACTGTCTTCGTTTGGGTTTAGTGACTTTTTAGGAGGAATTGAACTTTCAATATTGCAGCTTTCAGTCTTACTTTCACAAGACCACAAAGCACGATAAAAGTGAAAGCAAATGTAATTAGAGTTTTTAGGGTTTTAATCATGACTGCGAAGATATTTTTTCTCTATCGTATCTAACTACTATTAAAAAGGTAGTTATTCTCGCTATTACTTGGATAAAACCTTCACCAGCCAAAGGATTATATATAGGCCTATGCCGCTGCCAAAAAATTAAACCAGCTACTACAAAGGCAATGCGGATAAAAGTAACATCCCATCCTAATTTTTCACTTAGCCATTTTGAAACTCCTAGAATCATTTGATTTGTTATTTATAAATCAAATATATAAACAAAAATCGCATAGAGAGAAAAGGTATCTTTCTATGCGATTTAACTAAAGGCTAGTCTATTCTTCTCTGTTTGACAAGCTTATTGTTTTACAATGCGATGAGAAGAGTTGCCCCTAAGCGTTTTAATGTTCAATAGATAGACTCCATTAGCAAAGGAGCTTAGATCAATTTTTGGTATACTTTGTTCGCTAAATTCACCTGAGAATAAAACTTTCCCGTAGATGTCATAGAGCATTATCTCCCCGGAACTTGTTTCTGAAAAATCTATGTTTACATTCCCAGTTGAGGGGTTAGGGTAAACTTGAACATCTGAAGTTAATATGGCTTCTGATGATTTGCGTTCTTTATCATTGTGCTTCATTCGTGAAGAAGGCAGCCCTCTGCCATTAGGAGTTGCATCGTGCTTCGTAGTGAAGCATCTTGAATTAGGCCCTGCGTCAACGTAAATATTTGATACAGGAATTTCAAGAATATTTTTGAATCCACCATGAATGATGATTTTACTTTCCGGCTCAAGCAAATCACTACCTCCAAATTGTAAATTACTACTCTTGTGTGCATAAAAAGTATTGGGCTTCATATAAGTTGAAACCGGGAAGCCATTGTAAGTTATTCCATACACATCTGAACAGTTTCTTTCTTGATACCTAGCCACGAAATAAGACTCACTTGGCAATACATCCACACTTGAGAAATCGTAAGTGTTCATTGGACAACCATTATAATCATAGGTGTTCCAGATTCTGCCACCGTGTGAATTCACTTGTCCCGATATATAGAATGTTTTGGTCGTTCCTTGACTATAAAGTAGTGGATCAATATGAATCTCTGGATTAATGATTTCCATAGAGTTCGTATAACCTAATCCTTGTGTTTTTGCATCTGTACTTATCGTGCCAAAGTAATTATATATCGGAGATACAGGAGCTTTATTAAAAGAAAGATCAGTGGGATTGAGTTTAAAGAAAAACACATTTTTATCGTCTGGATCTCCTTTTATTGGGGTGTTGTAAAAGTTGCCCCAATTGCCTGTTTGATTTTCAACTAAATCATCGGTAAATGTACCTGCTACTATGAGTAAGTTGTGAGTTGGAGAGTACTCAATATCATTAAGCTCGGAAAAGATAGTTGAATAAAAGTGGTTATTCGCCTGTATAGTGAATGAAATCCCATTTCCAAAGTCTCTTAAACGCGAAACGATGGAAATTTCATTGATTGAACGATTGTTTCTATCCTGATTATTCCCTCCTACAAATAGTACTTCGCTATCTGCTTTTACAGTTATCATATCATTTATATGACAAAATTGATATGGTGCAAGCGCACAGGTTGTTGGATTAATCATCTCTGTATGCAAGATTCCACTAGGAAGTAATGATTGAATTGCACCTTTAAAGTCAATACTTCCTACTATATAATACATAGATCCATTATTTCCGAGGGTTGAATTTTCATCAATATCCAGATCGTTTATTAAAAATGGTTGTTGTAAACTCTGATCAAATCCTTCATATTTCCAAACTAAGTTTCCATTGAGGTCGAATACCAGAACCAAGCTAGTACATCCGGGTGTATAATTAATAGCTTGACTGCTAATAGCTCCATTATAATTCCTCCACAGATTAAAATGACCAGATCCGTTGAGTGATTTTACCACCAGAACGGCTTGAGCAGATGATTGTCCGGTAGGGTTTCGATCTATCTCAAGATCAACAGGCTCCATGTCTCCTTGGTCAGAATAGACCATCCATGCGATCTTACCACATGGTAGATAAGAAGCTAAGTAAAAATCGCGGGTTGAAGGTGAGTTATCTACGGCAGTCAGACCACCCATCTGAATATCTCCTCCCTCATAATAGCCAGTTTTAAAAGTCATTGACTGATCAGGAGAACCAATAGGGATCATTGACTTGATATCTACCCCTACATGTTCACTGTTCGTAGTTGAAGAGGTAGAGTATTGATTTTCTATTTCTGTTTTTTTGAGGTTAAAGCTCATTGTTTTGTTACCGCATGCTGTTACAGTTACATGATAAATGCCATAATAAGGAGCAGTAATGTTTGCAGTATTGGCGGTAAATCCATTAGGACCAGTCCAGCTGTAAGTTAGGGTTGGAGTTGGACCTGAACGGGTGTAAGAGCACATAGAAATATTCCCAGCATTTGGGTTAGGGTTACATTGATTGTTTACATTCACACTTGCAGATACGATTGTAGGGCATGTGTGGGTATTGTCCAGAATCCCTATGGCGTCAAACATCTCAATGGTCTCATAGTATTCGGTTGAACAGCCTCCATAAATATCTTTGGCAGACTGAATTACCATTTTCCTAGCGTCATAAAAATCTTGAAAAGGGTGCATGTATACTCGCATTGCCCTGTAGAATATATTTGCAGCTTTTGACATTCCGATGCCATTCAAATTGTAGGTGTATCCATTATCATTGGTTTCAGGTAAAGCATTCCCTTCAGAGAGGAGATAAAATCCATAGGCAAGCAATACTTCTCGACTGTTAGAATTCCAATAAAGGCCTCCATAAGTATCTGCGTAACTTCCACTATGAGGATCATCAACAGGAAGGTTTCCACCTGTAGGAGAATGGAAATTCATAGCCCAATTAAAATTAGTAGGATACTGACCAATAGCATCCAAAGCCTCTTTTTCTAAGACCGTTCCGAAAATATGAGCAAATGATTCGTTGATTGTGCTAGCTTCAAACGTACCAAGATATAATTGAGAGAACTCATGAGCTACAAGATGACTAAATTCATGTCCAGCTATATCTATATCGGTCAGGTTAGCACCGAAGTCAGATTGAAATTCGATTACATGTCGCGGATTGCTAGAGTTTTCGTACCTGTAAACAGGAACCAAAGATGTTGTATTATCAAGCTCCAGGTGTAAGGGAATACCTTCAAAACCTGAGTAGTTATGGTTGTTCACAAAATAATCATAGGAGTTTCCCATAAACCAATGGTACAATCCAACGGCTCCGTTAATGTTAGGTGAGCTGTAAGATGGAACTGAAGGTGGGAAGGTAGCTGTGGTATGGGTGATTATATTTCTACATAAATCTACCGGTTGATATTGACTACCATTGTAATATAAGTCATAGTTAGTAGGTGGGGCAATTACTCCTAGATAAGAAGCTGAAGTTGAAATTTGCCCCCCGGGTACTGACCCCGGAAGATTACAATGTTGTGAGGTAGTTTTGATTTTAGTTATTTTTTTGTCACCACCATAGAAACAACTGTATTGACTTCCTCCAAAGTCAAAGAAAACTTTATATCCCTTATTGAAAGAAACGACTACATTATTTTTAAGAATGGGGTAATAACATGGCTCAATAGCCAGAATGTTGATCTCTGATTTTTCTGTTTTTTTATTTTCATTTAAATCAGCTGATTCAAGTATACCTTGCATTAAAAAGGATTTCAATGGTTTTTTCGAGCCCTGATCATTGATTTCTAAAGGTCGTATACCCGATATGCTAAGTAATTGCCCTTGACTACCATAGTGAAATTTAACTAAGGCTCCTTCTAATGGAACCTCATTATATAGAAGCTGAGTTCGTATATGTCGTTGCCCTAAATCATCTTTAAAGTCTTCTTCAACTTTAAATTCCAGTTTAGGATTAAAGCCCAATCTTTCCTTTATATCATAATTAAAATCTTGTGGTAAGGGCACACCTTTTAAGTTTAACAATTGATAGGTGCTACTCCTTGAACTTTTTGTTACTTTTTGGGTTGATTTTACTTCTGTAGCCAAAAAAGACAACACAACCAATATTAAAAGTTTACTTGATAAAAGAGCCCTTAATTTAGGGCTATTCTCAATAGTAGAGATAAGAAAATTCCCATTTAATAATCTTAGAAAAAGATGGTTAAAAATAAAGCTAAAGGAACGTTGATCTTGATTTTTTTGTAAAGATTTCATGGTGAAAGAATTTTAAGATTCACCTCGAATGAACGTTCTATCTCAAGTTATTACAATAGCCAATTTATGGACGGATAATTTGAGTTTACTGAGCTATGATTAGACTTTGTAGAATTTGATTTATTAAAGTTGATCCGTAAGTGATTATTTAACCTTTAAATACACCCTCATAATCCATCACAAGTTATATGTATGAGTTATTGACTTAGGCTCTACTTAAGAAATGAATTCAAGTTCCCCTGAATTCAGATTGATCTTTTGCAAATTGAGTGGAACGTTTCGTGAATTGTATATTGATTTGGTTTGAATTAGGCTCAATATTTACATCGAATTATCTAAACGATAAATACCTAAAAAATGAAACAAAAATTAAAGGATCTATTTTGGATAGGGATAATGTTCTTTCTGAGTACACAGCTAGTAGCACAAACAAACCAATGCGAAAATAATAATGGTGGTTTTGAAATTTTCTCAGGATCTTTAAATAACCAACCTCCTAATACATCTATAGTTTCATGGATTAATGACTCATTAGATAATTGGTATGTGTCTCATGGAGCTCCTTTAACTCTTCCTCCACCACCTCCTCCACAAAACTCAAATTATACACCCACTAACTATATGAGTTTTGATGCGTCGATTCCAAATAGCACCGGTATTTACACCAACTATTCTTTTATTGGAGGAAAAACTTATGAAATCACCTTTAATATTTGGATGAAAAGTTCCGTTGGTCGTCCAAATACAGATTTTCGAGTAGAGCTATCTAATTGGATATCAAAAGACTATTCGGGCACCATAGTGCAAATCCCTCCATCATTTACACAAAATCAACTTTTACTAAGCGAAAGTTATTCAAATGTTGGAACCTATGGTGGCGCTTATTTTCATATGAAGAAAACGTTTACCGCTTCACAGAACTATAATCAGTTGTGGTTTTATCTAATTAATAATGATTTTGGTTCAGAACTTATGATAGACGACTGTTGTGTCAATACTATTTCAAATCCTTGTGATGTGCTTAAATATGCAGAAATTGAAGTCACCGGAACCAATCCATATACATTCAATGTAAATGGGGTACCTAATGGATTTGTTAATTCTATTAGTTACTATTGGGATTTTGGAGACGGAAACTCATCCTCAGCTCAGAGTTTTGACCACACATACTCCTTGAATGTAGTAGGAGTTGATAGTGTTGTTTATCCTGTTTGTTTGTCTGTTTACTATTTTGATCCTGTAACTGCCCAATGCTGTAGCGAGGTTGTTTGTACTGATGTTACAATTTATATGGGTGATCCAATAGACCCCATAGATGATGGAGGTGGTGGTGTAGCAGGAGGCTTAGTACGCCATAACGGAAATCAAACTAGGCCTTACTTTGAAAGCGGACTCAATTATGAAACTGAACCTATTGAGAATTTAGCCGGTCAAAGCAAACTACTTATTAATCCGAACCCTTCGAAAGGGATGTTTCAGGTACAAACTTTAAGTGAGGAATTAATAAATGAAGTTTTGGTTTATTCATTAGAAGGCATGCTTGTACATCAACTTACCAATGTGGCACAAAATGATGAATTGACAATGGACCTACAGCATATTGAACCCGGGACTTACATTATAATCTCAAATCAAAATAATGGTAAGAAAATTCAGGCAGAAAAGGTTTTTATCCTTCCTTAAAATTGAAATAGCACAATTGAATAGATAATTAAAAAACACAAAAAATGATTAAGAAAATAATAATACTATTAGGGATTGTAACTGGAATGATTTCTAGTTTTCAGGCATCAGCTCAATCAACATCATGTGATAATATCAATGGTGATTTTGAGTCTTTCAATACACCAACAGTTATTGCAAATGATAACCCTTGGATCAATAATAGTTTAGACAACTGGTATGTAAGTCATGGAACTCCGTCTACAATGGTTTCGCCAACCAATCACATGTGGATGTGGTCATTTTCAGATGTTGGAGAAGGAGTATTTACTTTATATCCCTTTATCGCCGGTGAAATCTATGAGGTAAGTTATAAATTGTGGATGGATGCTACTTCTAATCCAATATCACAGTTTAGAGTAGAACTATCTAATGGTCTTGCACCTGTTAATGGACCATCTACAGCTATGCCGACACCTATTGGGAATCAATCATTAACTACCCAGGCATGGTCAGGCACCAACAGTTGGATTACAATAACTGAAACCTTTACTGCTTCTCAAAATTATAATCAACTTTGGTTTTACCCTTATTTGAGTGCAATTCCCCAAACAGGCCAGGCAGCTTGTCGAATAGATGATATTTGTATAAAAAATATTGATGATCCATGTGAAATGATCAAACACTCTACAATTGAGGTAGCTGGAACTGAGCCATTCACTTTTAATGTATCAGGTTTGCCAAATGATTTATATGAATTTCTTGGTTTTAATTGGGATTTTGGAGACGGAAATACAGCAAGTGGTCTGTCTGTCAGTCATGATTATTCTCTTGATGTAGTAGGACCGGGCAGTATTACGTATACAGTTTGTTTAACAGTATATTACTTTGATCCGACTACATCACAATGTTGCCACGAGGTTATATGTACTGATGTGGTAATCGAACCCAGCGATCCTATAGACCCAATTGATGATGGTGGTGGAGTAGCCGGTGGTTAGTTAGTTTGGGAAAATAAGGTTTAACCGCTAGTTCTAGAGAATTATGAAGATTAAAATTTAATTATATGACAAAGAAAATAATAAATCTATTTTGTTTTGGTCTGGCTATTTTATTAACTATCCAAGTATCAGCTCAATGCGAAAATGTAAATGGAAACTTTGAATCCTTTACAGGGCCTGTAAATAACAATACCTCAAATTCCGCTATGGTTACCTGGATCAATGACTCACTCGATAATTGGTTCGTGTCTCATGGTGCCCCGGTAACGCTTACAACGCCAACAACATATATGAGTTTTTTTGCTCAGGGTCCTTATAGTGAAGGAGTATATACTAATTATTCTTTTGTTGCTGGAAAAACCTATGAACTCACCTATAAATTATGGATGATAGATACGACTTGGCAGAACGCTGAATTTCGAGTAGAACTTTCAAATGGTCTTACACCAGATTATTCTGGAGTTTTAAATCCAAGTCGTCCCTCATCTGCAGGAAATCAATCATTGACTATTCAGCCTTGGAAATCTACAGGACTATGGCACAATGTAAATGGAGGGCTTTATGTTGTTGTAAAGAAGTCATTTACCGCTTCTCAGAATTATAGTCAGTTGTGGTTTCATCCTGTTAATTTTGAAGTGACTACAAATTCAAGTTCACATTCTGAGTATATCATGGATGATGTTTGTATTAAAACAGCAGATAGTCCTTGTGATGTTCTTGAATATGCAGAAATTGAAGTTAACGGAACAAATCCATATACTTTCAATGTGCAGGGTTTACCTAGTGGTTATATCAATTCTATAGATTTTCATTGGGAATTGGGAGATGGTAATACTTCAACAAGCCAAAATTTAAACCATACTTATGCTATAAATACTGTGGGGGTTGATAGCGTAGTTTATCCTGTTTGTTTGTCTGTTTACAATTTTGACCCTGTAACGGCCCAATGTTGTAGCGAGGTTGTTTGCACTGATGTAACTATTTATCTCGATGACTTTACAGATCCTATAGATGATGGAGGAGGCTTTGCAGGTGGTTTAGTTCGAAAAGGTGGAGATGAACAAACACCTTATTTTGAAAGTGGGATTAATTATGAAATTGATGAACAAAGAAATTTAGGAGAAGTAAAATTATTAGAAATAACACCAAGTGCTACAGATGGTAATTTCCAAATTCATACACAAAATGAAGTGTTAATCAATGATATTGTAATACTTACTTTAACTGGTAAAGAAATATATCGCGCCAAGAATAACGGGCAAGGCGACCGCCTAACTATAGATTTAAATCAGTATGATAGTGGTTATTACCTTATTATTGTCAATGAAAATGATTATGATAATAGGCAAGTAGGTAAAGTTGTTCTTAAGTAAACAATAAGAAAGTAACCTATAAGGTATGATTAAGTTGAAAAGATTGTATTTCTTGATATCAGACCAAGAAATACGCTCTTTCTAGAAATAGCTTAATTAGCTTAGAAAGCTATGTCACAATCCTGTCAATCTGAAAACTTCTAGACACCGGCACTCTCTCTTTATTATGCATGATAATATAACCACCATTGTTTCGATGAACTTCATAAATATGGTCTTTATTAATCAGATAGCCTCGGTGTACTCGAATGAAGTTTGATGTAGCTAATTGCTTTTCTAACCACTTGAGATTTTTTGATATCATCAAGGTTTCATTATCTTCTAAAACCAAGTGAGTGTAACTTCCATCTGCTTTTAGGTATACTAATTTGTTTAAATCGATATAACGATAACCGTCTTTAATCGGGAGTTGAATTTTGCGATTATTGTTATTTAGAAGCTGATCAAGTGCTGATTTCCACTGTGAGTCACTTTTTATCTCAATTTGTTTCTTGGCTTTATCAAGGCTATTTACCAATTCGCGGTAGTTAATCGGCTTTAAAATATAGTTTAGAGCATGATGTTTAAAAGCTTGTAAAGCATAATCATCGTGTGCAGTAATAAAGATCACCTGAAAATCAAAGTCCGGTAAGGCTTCAAGAACTTCAAATCCGGTACCTTCGGGAAATTCAATATCTAGAAGTACGAGATCGGGTTCTGTTTTTTGGATTAGAGAAATTGCCTCACTAATTCTACCGGCTTCGCCCACCATATTTAAATCGGGATCCCATTCTAAGCAATAGTGACGTAATATTTTTCGGGCTGCTTGTTCATCATCAATCAGTACAACTTTCATTGCTTAGGTAGTTTCAAATGGTAAATTAAAGGATACATAAGTTCCGGTTTTCGACTGATTTAGTTTTGATTGATCAATAATTGAGATACTTGCTTCTAAATTATGCTGTTTAGCTAAGGTCTCGATTCTTTTGGTGGTGACTTGAATGGCACTTTCACGTTCTTTTGGGGCTGAACTTCCTAGAACATTTCTTTTTTTCTTTCCAATCTCTTTTGCTGCTTCAATTCCAATACCATCATCTTCAATCACAACCTTGATATGTTTTTCTTTAAGAGATAAAGTCAAAGAAATATTTCCATGAGTGGATTTTGGTAGTACCCCATGTAAAATCGCATTTTCGATGAAGGGTTGTATCATCATGGGCGGAATTTTAATACTTTGCTGAAATTGTTCCATTTCAATCTTAAAGTCAAAGGCATTGGGGTAACGTTTTTTCTCCACTTCCACGTATAAATTTATAGAATTTATTTCTGATTCAATAATTACAAAGTCCTTGGAGGAATTTTCAAAGATGAGTCGGATTAATCGGGAGAGGTGATTTAAAAAGTCGGTGGCCTTTTCTTTACTTTCCGTAAGCACAAAGCTTTGAGCAGCATTCAACGCATTGTAGATGAAATGTGGATTCATCTGAGCTCTCAAGGCTCTAAACTTTAAGGTATTCATTTGTTGAGCTACCATTGATTGATGGCGAATCTGAGCAAACCTAACTCGGATAATCCAAGAGATAATCAATATAGCTACTGTGATATAAGCGATAATTGCATACCAATTATTCCACCAAGGTCGCGAGATATAAATAGGCAATTCAAGAATTTGACTGTGGCGATTAGATTTAAGTTGAAAGTTATAATCTCCCGGTTCAAGTTTTGAAAATTCGATGACTTTGTTTTGGGTGCTTGACCAAGTTCCGTTTTTTTTCATACGATATTGATAGTGAAAAGGTTGGGTGTGGTTTAGGTCTATTTTATCAAATGCCAATTGGATATTGTTCTCGTCATAGCTGAGTTTAAGGATTTCATCTTGCGGCTTTCTTAATTTCCAATTTACTTTTATCTCCACAAAAAATAATAGTGGGGGATGTTTAGGTGCAAGATGAGAGGATGGTATGATTGCCATGCCTTTATCAGTCATGACATAAGCCTTTTGCTTGTGAAACTCTATGTCATTTACTACACTTGATGGCAGACCATTTTTTGTGCTCCAATGTTCTGTTAAAGTTAATTTCTTGTCTTTGTTAAATTCCAATACATCTACTCCATTAGCAGTGCCGATCCAAATTCGACAGTTTGATTCAACTTCAATGCAATTGATGTAGTATGATCTGTATCCCTCTATTCGCTTTTGTAAATGGGTTGAATCTTTGGGAAAATACACCAGACCATCATGTGCTTTACCAGCGTAAACAATATCATTCTTGAATGCAAGAGCGCTAATTTGTCCATCAAAGATTTTGGAATGATGAGCTTCGCCTACTTGTGAATTTATATGCAGACGATAGAGACCCACATCTGTACCTGCAACAAAGTCTGAGTCTGAGAGCTGAACTAAATGATTGATTCTAGGAAAGTCTATGATATCAAGAACTACTTGACCCTTGATGCTAAATTTATATCCACCACCGGTTTGACAACTAATTAGCCGCTCGTTTTTAAGTGGCAAAATGCAAGAGGAGGGAGCTATGAGATCAAATTGATTCGCTTTTCTTTTCTCTATTCTGGCTGAGATTTGGAGCCCATCTTTATTTTTTGAAAGATCATGAATGTAATCGTACTTTGCTACTAGCTTGAATTCTATTTGATCTTGGTTTAGTTGCAGTTTACCTAAAGAACCATTTCTAAAAGCCAACCACAGCTGATCATTGATCAATTCACTTTTCGTAATCTTCTTTTCTGGCAGGCCGTTATTTGTGGTGTAGATAAAGTGATTTTTATTGACTGCATGGAAGATTCCGGATTCTAGCGAGCTAAACCATAAGCCATGGGTTTGATCTTCGTAAAACGAACTGATGGAATAACCTTTTAAATAATGTTGTGGGGTTTGGCCTAAATCAGCATTCTTAAAACGAAAAGCTCCATTTTTATTTAAGCATGTCACCCAAAGGTTCTTATCTGAATCGATGAACAGTAAATCCGCTGCTCCCTTTTCTAGTCTAATTCTTTTTACAGTGTCTTTTGTTATGTGGTGAATGACTTCATTTTTAGATAGTATGAAATAGTTTTTATCAGCTACTTTGATCACATCATTTATATCAATTATCTCTTTGGGAGTTGATAATCTAATGCCTGCACTAAAATCGGTTAAGACTGCTTTTGAGCAATTTGAGGGGCTAAGTCCGATTACGGTATATGATTCATGATTTTTGATGTTGATCGCACTGCTGTCTCCGACTTCTTCTATTACAGAGTCGTTTAAAAGATGTAAAATAGAAGATTCGGTGCAGCTTGACTGACCCATTATTATTTCATTTTCGCCTAGGTGTGCAAACCCTTTGAAGTTCGGCAGCCAGCCTTTTGTATGCTCCCAGTTCAAAGGAGCAAAGGAGTCAACCAGAGGTTGGTAAGCGGAAAAATCTTGCATGTGAGAATAACTCCATAATGTGCTGTCATAACCAAGATACAATCGCGTATTGAGGTTTGAAGGTAGACCATTCTTTGTGCTGTATACCTTGAAATTGCCTCCGTTAAACCTAGCCAAACCGCGACTTGATCCAATCCAGACAAACCCTTCTTTGTCTTGTATAATATCATAGCACTCATTACTTGGCAAACCATCTTCTACCGTATAGTTGGTCAGAAACAAATCTTGGCTATGTACTGGATTATGAATGCAAAGAGTAAGGGCAAGAGTTGAAAGCAAAATAACACATACTCTCAAATTTGCAATTGTCCGCCTATTAGATAGAATTATGACATTGTCAACGTATTTCTTTGCCTTAATCAAATAGGACGTAATTCCTGCTTTCATTTAAAGTTTTTGACAACCAACAGACTCTCATAGCAGCGTGCTATAAGTTTTCGAAAAACAAAGTTTCAATTGTGTATTTTCATGAACAGGAAGGGTGAAGTTAACAAATTCATTGGAAACCTACTTAATACTTACGCTCCTATTGTCTGGGTTTGTCCTTTAACCACTAAGCTTAAATACTATAAAGGCGATCTAATTCTAAATCCCAATGCTGAGAATGGCTTAAGTCAAAAATCTGAGGTTTTGGCCATGCATCTGCGAACTTTAACCAAAACTAGATTGATTGAAAATCTTGAATGAATTTAATCACCCTTTCTTCTTTTTTAGAAGGTCGGGGTACGGCATTTAACTTCTCAAAGTTTCGCCACACGGCTTGTGGACTTAGAGCGGATATTGCGTCTGACATTGTTTCTGTTTTTTTATTGGGTGGCAAAGGTAAGTGGAGCGATTGAGTCTAAAAAATGGAATCCAGTATATTATATTTGTATTTTACAAATATAAAACTCAAATATGTCAACATTTACCTCCACATTGCCCGATGAGTTACTAGCAGAACTTAGTGAACAGGCAAAAAAGCTCAAGGTTCCAAAAAATCGCTTGATTGAAAAAGCACTCAGCACTTACCTCAATCACTTAAAGCGGCTGGAATACATTCGTTCTTATCAGCAAGCCTCGAAAGATGAAAACCTGATTGCCATGGCAGAAGAGGGCATGGCAGATTACTTGAAACAACTAAGTGATCAAGATGCAAAAGGGTGAGATCTATTTAGCCAATCTAAATCCGACTAAAGGCAGTGAAAAAGCCGGCCAAAGACCGGTAGTAATCGTAAGTGGTAATTTGCTCAACCAATATGCTCCGGTGGTTTGGGTATGTCCGCTTAGCTCGAGTATTAAGTACTATCATGGAGATCTCATTTTAAGGCCAAACAAAACCAATGGATTAAAACAAAAGTCTGAAGTGTTAATCATGCACTTGAGGTCGATCAGCAAAGGTCGATTAGAAAAGAAGTTAGGCCAACTTTCTAAATCTGATTTAGAAGAACTAAGAAGAGGTATAAAAGAAGTGTTAGTGATGGACTAAAGAAGCATAAAAAAACTCAACATCCGGAGATGCTGAGTTTTTCCAATTTAAAAATTTCACTTACATAAATGATGAAGCTGAAAGAGCTGCACCAACGGTTGCTGACTCTTCCTTTACGCAACTTCCTTCATCCCACAAACAGTCAGAGCACTCACAAATGCTTCCGGTAACGGTTAAACTGCAGCCATCACAGTTTGTACCTGTGCAAGTGCATGTTTTCCCCCCCATCATATAGGTGTTTGGGCCCGATGGATCTGCTTCTATAAAAACAGCGCATTGCCCTACTCCAGGAACCAAGGCATAAATTGCATCATGATTCTCAGTTCCAACACTAACCACAACATCTTCAACGGTAAATGTTGATTCTAACTCCATCTGATTTCTTACAAAGTTCTTAAACATGCTGAGACTAACCCCAACCTCAGCTTCTGTATCTTCATCAATGTAATAAATTTCATAATCACCGAAAATTGCACCCTCTTTTTCAATCGAAGATTTAGATTTTTTCTCTGAAGTAGATTGCGTTTCATTCGATGCATTGTTATCGGCTTGCTCTTTTTCACAAGCTATAAACATTGAAGCACTAATTAAAAGTGCACTAATTATTTTTAAGCTTTTCATATTCTAAAAAATTTAAATTATTAAGTCGGTGTTCGTTTTAGCTTTTACCACCATATTGTTTTTCTAAATTGTCTTTCCCAATCTGCAATAAGTTAAAACAGTCACCAAAAAGCACTTTTTCCTTTAAATAAAAAACGCAGATTGTTTGTTCTTGCAGAGTGAAAGTGTGTGTGTGTATTATCTACTAAAGAAATCAAGCTTCTTCTAAATGAATTTAGCTTATTAAAGACTGTTGTGCAGAAAGCGATGCTTTTGTCACTACTCTGCTTGTCTTGGTCTAATAAGATTCTATTTCGATGGGCTAAAACTTCCATTTTTGTCGTCTTCAAGATCTAATATACAGATAATTAAACCTAACACCAAAGAAATTCGCCGAAGCTTAAACTTACCCTCGGCTTTTATCTACTCTCAAAGGTTAAACTATATTTGCAAAAAATTTGAAGATGGTACACATCACCAGAAGAGAACGTTTTAGTGCCGCGCATAAAATAACCAACTAAAGCTTATTAATATTAAGGAAAATGTGAATCTAAAATAAGTTTGAAAGCTTAAACTAACGAAGGGTAATTGAACTAACAATCACCCTTCAAAGAATATATTAAAGAAATTTGGAGCTATTCTCCGGTCGGAAGTTGAGTTACCGTCATAGCACAAGTACCCTGACAAGTACACTCAACAGCTCCTGAGCCTGGGTAATATCGTTCTCTGCACGACTCCCCTTCATCATCACAACCCCCTGAACACTCTATTTTTTGTTTTTTTATTAAACTTCCTGATTCATCAAACACTAACTCAAAGCTAACATCAGCCAAACTATTAGCAACAGGTTCTTCAAATTCTACATGAATAATTACATTACTATTGGTTAGTTTGTAAATAGAAACAGAAGAAATTCTCGGAGTTTGACTAGGATAATTTGTTGTAAAATGATTGTTCAAGTCCTCTCCTACTACTTCGAAATAAACTTCCAAATTTTCATCATAAGGTAAGTCGGCTATACCTGAAAAGGTCATTGAACAGCCTTCACAGTCACACTCCATGTACTCTACAGGCATTCCTTGTATTCGCATGCCACAAGCATCGTCGGTTCCACTACAAGTTCCATCACACGATATTTCTAATGCAGCTTGAGTAGCTCCCATGGCTTTATTAGATGTTAAGGTTTTTTTAGAAGAAGCATTTACTTCCTCATGTTGGCTAGCTTTTTTATCCTGCTCTTTTTCACAAGCCATAAACATTGAAGCACTAATTATCAGCGCACTAAGTATTTTTAAAGTTTTCATAATCTAAAAGATTTAAGTTGTAAAGTCGGTGTCTTTATCGTTTTTACCACCGTATTGTTTTTCTAAATTGTCTTTCCAATCTGCCATAAATTAAACCAATCACCAAAAAGTACTTTTTCCTTTAAATAAAAAACGCAGATTGTTTGTTCTTGCAGAGTGAAAGTGTGTGTGTGTGTATTATCTACTAAAGAAATCAAGCTTCTTCTAAATGAATTTAGCTTATTAAAGACTGTGGTGCAGAAAGCGAAACTTTTGTCACTACTCTGCTTGTTCTCGATAAAAAAAATTGTATTACAAAGGGCTAGAAATTCCATTTTGTCGTTTTCAAGATTCTAATATACAGATATTTATAATTAAATCCAAAAGCATCCTCCAAAGCTTAAACTTACCCTCGGCTTACTTCTACTCTCAAAGGTTAAGCTATATTTGCAAAAAATTTGAAGAATGGTACACATTACCAGAAGAGAACGCTTCAGTGCAGCTCATAAATTAGCAAAGCCAGATTGGAGCGACGAAAAGAACATGGAAGTGTTTGGAAAATGTTCTAACCCCAACTGGCACGGCCATAATTATGAGCTTTGGGTAACCGTAAAAGGGGCTCCAGAACCTTCCACCGGATTTGTTGTTGATTTGTCAGATTTAGGCAATTTGATCAAGGAAAATGTTATCCAAAAAGTGGATCATAAAAACATGAATATTGATGTTGATTTCATGCAAGGGAAAATGAGTTCCACCGAAAACATTGCCATCGCCATTTGGAACCAATTAGAAAAACCGGTAGCTGCCATGGGGGCAAGTCTGCACTGTGTAAAGCTGCAAGAAACAGAAAATAACTATGTCGAATATTTCGGAGAATAATACTCCTACGATGGCAGAAAAAGACACCCAGGAAGGATACGAAAGAGTCGATCAATACAACAATGAAAAAATTGATCGCATGTCTTCGCATTATAGCGAAATCATCAGCGACTTGGGAGAAGACGTAAAGCGAGAGGGTTTGCAGAAAACTCCCGAACGCGTTGCCAAAGCCATGCAATACCTGACGCACGGTTACGATCTAGATCCGGCTGAAATATTAAAATCGGCCATGTTTAAAGAAGACCACAGTCAAATGGTTTTGGTCAAAGACATTGAGATCTACTCCATGTGCGAACATCATATGTTGCCCTTTTTTGGAAAAGCTCACATTGCTTATATTCCCAACGGCCTAATAGTAGGCTTGAGTAAAATACCCCGTGTAGCCGATGCCTTTTCACGTCGTTTGCAAGTGCAAGAGCGCTTGACCGATCAGATCAAGAATTGCATCCAAGACACTTTAAACCCGCTTGGTGTTGCGGTGGTTATTGAAGCCAAACATTTATGCATGCAAATGCGTGGGATTCAAAAGCAAAATTCGGTTACTACAACCTCTTCCTTTACCGGCGCATTTGAAAAAGACAGCACTCGAAAAGAATTTATTCAATTGATTTCAGCCGACTTATACTAGCCGGTCTGACAAAAATTCAGTTCATTCAGTAGGCACGATTTATGCTTAAATTCGATTAAATTTAGAACCTTATGAATATGCTAAGAAATTTCAATTCCAACCCTTCTTCCTACGAGCATGAAGGCACAGCAAGTCGCTCAGCTGAGCAAGTAAAAGCATTTTTATCGAATGTATTTACCTACATGGCGGGGGCATTAGCTATTACAGGCGTGATTGCCTATTGGTTTAGCAGCTCTGAATCCATGATGAATTTATTGGTTAACACTCAAACTGGAGGCATGACCATCTTAGGCTATGCGGTGATGTTTTCTCCCTTGATCTTTGTCTTGGTGATGTCCTTTTCCTTTAATCGGCTTTCCTCATTTAGCTTGTTGTTGCTTTTTATTGCTTACTCAGCCGTAATGGGCATGAGTTTGAGCTTTATCTTTTTGGCCTACACCGCCGCTAGCATTACTTCAACTTTTTTCATTACCGCGGCTACTTTTGGCACCATGGCCTTAGTGGGCTACACCACCAAGCAAGATCTAACTAAATTTGGCTCCATCTTAATGATGGCCGTCATAGGATTAGTTGTAGCCATGATCATTAATATGTTTTTGGGCAGCGCCATGATGGACTATATCATTAGTTGCGTGGGTGTTTTAATTTTCACCGGCTTAACGGCCTATGATGTACAAAAGCTTAAGCGCATTGGTTCAGGTGTAGAATACGGTACAGAATCAACCAATAAATTAGCGGTAATGGGCGCCTTAACCCTTTACTTAGATTTTGTGAACCTATTCCTATTTTTGTTGCGACTATTTGGCGACAGGAGATAGTTCAACCAAACGAAAACAAAAGCAAAGTTTGCCTGTCTGCTAAGAGTAAGACAGGCATTCTCTTTATAAAAAATTAAACCAAACACTATGAACGCATACGTTTTTCCCGGTCAAGGAGCCCAATTTTCGGGCATGGGTAAAGAGCTTTACGACAGCTCAGAAGAAGCAAAAAATTTGTTTGAGAAAGCCAATGAGATTCTTGGCTTTTCCATTACTGATATCATGTTTGAAGGTTCGGCCGAAGAATTAAAGCAAACCAAAGTAACCCAACCGGCTATTTTCTTACACTCAGTGATATTGGCCAAAACTTTAGGCGAAGAATTTAAGCCCGATATGACGGCCGGACATTCTTTGGGTGAATTTTCAGCTTTAGTAGCTGCGGGCGCAATGAGTTTTGAGGATGGTTTAAAACTCGTTTCTCAACGGGCAAACGCCATGCAAAAAGCCTGTGAAGCAGAGCCTTCTACTATGGCGGCTGTGCTCGGCATGGAAGACGATCAAGTAGAAGCCATTTGCCAAAATATACCAGGCGTGGTGGTTCCGGCTAATTACAATTGCCCTGGTCAATTAGTGATTTCAGGGACTACTGATGCGGTTGAAAAAGCCTGTGAAATTCTCAAGGAATCTGGTGCCAAACGAGCCTTATTATTGCCAGTGGGAGGTGCTTTTCATTCTCCTTTAATGGAACCAGCTAGAGCGGAATTAGAAGAAGCTATCAAGCAGACTGAAATAAAAGAGCCGATTTGTCCGGTTTACCAAAACGTAGTAGCTAAAGGCGTTACTGACCCTGCTGAAATACGCACCAATTTGGTCGCTCAGTTAACAGCCCCGGTCCGCTGGACACAAACCATGCATCAAATGATTGAAGACGGCGCCTCTAAAATGATTGAAGTAGGGCCGGGAAAGGTGCTGCAAGGTTTGGTGAAAAAAGTAGACCGCCATTTTGAAACCGAAAGCGCCAGCCTATAATGCTAAGTTTCGACAATACTAAAATAGCCTTTGCCAACAAAAGCAATCTCTTCCTCAAAAAGTCCAATTGGCTTTTCCGGTTTATGTCGATCGGCTGGTTGACTAAAATCGGTGGAAAGATGTTGGAATTTGCTCTCGCCATGCGGCTACCCATTAAAGGGATTATCCGGTCGACGGTATTCGAGCATTTTTGCGGCGGAGAAAGCATTGAAGATTGCGAGCCTCGTATTCAAGAATTGGCGCAATTCAACGTGAAAACTATTTTAGATTATTCCGTAGAAGGAAAGCAAAGAGAAGAAGACTTTGACCAGTTTTTGGGTAAGGCGGTAGCCTCTATTGAGAGAGCCAGTAAAGACAGCAATGTACCCTTCTGTGTGTTTAAAATGACTGCCGTAATTCCTTTTGATCTCTTAAAAAAGGTTTCTGCAAGAGAAGAGTTGACAGACGAAGAGACAGAAACTTTCTTGCGTGGTAGAAATCGAGCTGACATTATTTGCCAAAACGCCTATAACGCCGGTATCCCAATCATGATTGATGCGGAAGAAAGCTGGATTCAAGTGGCCATCGATGAGATTGCCCTGATCATGATGCACCGCTACAATACAGAACGAGCTATTGTTTACAATACAGCTCAATTGTACCGACATGATCGAATGGAATACATTAAGCGCTTGTATGACCAAAGTATTGCTGAAGAATTTTACGTGGGCTTAAAGATCGTACGTGGAGCTTACATGGAAAAAGAGCGAGCCCGCGCTGCTAGAAAAGGCTATGAAGATCCGATTCAGCCCAGCAAACAAGCTACAGATCTAGACTTTAACAAAGCCATTGATTTTTGCCTTGACCATATGGATCGCATCGCCTTTTGTTGTGGATCACACAATGAGTACAGTTCGCTTAGGTTGGCCGACCAGATGAAGAATAAAGGCATTGCCCCTGACAACCCCTTGATCTATTTTTCCCAACTCTTAGGAATGAGTGATCATATTAGCTTCAACTTGGCCAAGGAAAATTACAATGTAGCCAAGTATGTACCTTACGGACCGATCAAAGAGGTAATGCCTTATTTGATCCGTCGTGCGGAAGAAAACTCTTCCATTGCCGGACAGACAAACCGAGAGTTAGACTTGGTACAAGAAGAGCTAAAGCGCAGAGAAAAAGAAAACGATTAAATCTTTCTAGCGAATC
This sequence comes from Vicingaceae bacterium, assembly GCA_040220135.1. Lineage (GTDB taxonomy): Bacteria > Bacteroidota > Bacteroidia > Flavobacteriales_E > Vicingaceae > CAJXMH01. Next base: position 98,871 of record JAVJTT010000007.1, on the reverse strand, counting down.
TGCTACCTTTATGCCCTAAACGGCTAATCCCTTGAAGACCTCTAATTCAATTTTAAACTTTCAGAAAAAATGCGGCCTATTTTGGGAAGAAAAGCCTGAAGCCATTGAGCTAGTGCTCGCCAATCAAAAGCTCTATTTAGCAGAAAACAAACCACTTGGCTTGGGAGAAAACGGTCCGGAACATCGACTCTTTGAAGGAGATAACTTGCTCGGCCTGCATTATTTGAAACAAAGCCGGGAGCAATTTGATTTGATATACATTGACCCTCCCTATAACACCGGAAACAAAGATTTTAAATACAACGACCATTATGTAGATGAGGAAGATGAGCTACGCCATTCCAAGTGGATTTCCTTTATGTACAAACGCCTCTTACTCGCTAAAGAATTGCTCACCGAAGATGGAGCCATTTTTCTTTCCATTGATGATTATGAGCAAGCAAGATTAAAACTGCTCTGCGATGGCATTTTCGGGCAGCAGAACTTTGTGGCCAACTTTATTCGAAAATGCAAGGCCGGTAGCGGCCATGATAGCAAGCAAGTGGCTGTGGAATACGATTACGTGCTTTGTTATGCTAAAAACATTAATAAGTTGGAATTCGCTAAGGCAGAAGTAGATGTTGAAAGCGATAAAAAGTACCGCTACAGCGACGACTTTGTGAAGAAAAGAGGCAAATATTACTTGCGTGACTTAGACTACCGTGGCAGCTACAGCAAAAGCATGGATTATTTGATTACTGCTCCCGATGGCAGCAAAATAAAGTCAGGTGGAAAAGTTGGAAAACCCAACACCTGGCGATGGAACAAGGAGAAGTTTGATTGGGGATTAAAACATGATTTCATTGAGTTTAAACAGCGTAAAGAAGGTTGGAAAGTCTACATTAAGCAATACCAGTATGTGGACAATCAAGACAAAAAACGAATCCGAAAACTGCCCCACCGAGCTTTGCTAGCATTCAGCAATGCCAAAGGAAGCAATGAGCTGAAAGACATCTTGCCGGAAGAGCATTTTACTTATCCCAAACCCACAGATCTGATCCGCTTTTTCATGGAGTTGATGGATAAGAAAGAAGCTAGAGTTTTAGACTTTTTTGCCGGCTCGGGGAGCAGTTTGCACGCCACGATGCTGCAAAACCAAGCAGATGGTGGTAAACGCAGATGCACCTTGATCACCAATAATGAGAATGGGATTTGCCGAAAGATTACCTACCCAAGAAACAAGAATGTAATTCAAGGTTATCAAAAACGCTCCGGAAAAAAAGTAGCGGCTCTTAGCCAAAATCAACTGCGGTATTTTCAACTGAAGTTAAAAGATGCTTGATTGGGTGCACATACCCTTGCAAAAAGCAGAAGTGATGCAAGCCTTAGAGCAAGCATTGCAGCACAACTTTATCGATAATTTAAGAAACCGCCACCCCAATGTAGCCTTCGATAGTAAGCTAAGAGGTTATGTGGGAGAAATCGCATTTCGAAAGTGGTTGAAGCAAAACGACATTCGCAACTTTTCTTGCAATCATGCTGATGAAGCCAGCGGCATGGACGTAGACTTTTTATTTGAAAAAGAAGGCAGACCGATTGAATTGGAGTTAAAAACTTCTCTGATTCCCGATGCAGATGAAACTTTTGAAACCATTGCAGAAAAGCGAGACATAAAGCTGATTCGTAGAGGTAATCAAACGGTAGAAGAATTGAAAGGTGATGTGCACGTACAGCTATTTTTCAAACAATTGCGCTTGCGAAAAGACGAATGGTTGAAAAGTAGAAGAAACCTCTCGGGCTTCGAGCGCCCCATGGACTCTTCGACTCCGCTCAGAGGCCATGGTGGAATTGCAGTTGACAAGATATATCAAGAATTTGCTGCCTTTCGCTATGAAACTGATACTTATTTAGCCGCTTGGATCGACAAGCCGACTTTGATTAAACAATTAAATGCAAAGCACACCAAACAGCAAAAATGGAAATATGGCAAGCGAGAGTTTTGGTGTTGCAATTTAAGAAAGGAGGCCAAGCCAATTTCTAAGCTAGTTGAGTATTTAAAAGACTAGTGCTGTACCACCAACTTTTCACTAATGCCCTTTCCTTGCATGAAGTATATCCCGTTTGGAAGTTCTCTCACATCTAGACTTGTTTGTTTTGTATTTAGCTGTAATTCTTTAACGAGCTGACCTTGCGTATTGAAAATCCTCAGTCTTTCTCCATTTAGATTCTCAGCTAAAATAGTGACATAGTCTGAACTTGGAATGGGGTAGATTAGAAATTTGCTTTGCTTTACCATGTCTTCTTCTAAACCTACTAATTGGCAATTTGAGTCCAAAGTATCTCCCAGAAATGTCCAACCGCTAGCAATCAATGAATCTCTCTGAGCGCTAGCTTGGCAAAATTCAAGAGTATGAGCTCCAACATTTGCATTAAGGCTCGGATAATTTGTGTACCAATGTATTAATAGACTATCATAGTTTGAAGTAGAAAGTCCCGAATTAGAAAGAAATTGACTTAAATTATAAATATTATTAGTATTAAAGCTAGCAAAGCTCCAATTTGTGAGTGGTTGATTAAAGCTACTTGCATGGTAAAACACCCGCCTCATTTCACTTACATTCGAAACATCCCATTGGTATAAAGGTTGATTAAAACTCCAAGCTCTCTCAAACATTCCGTTCATATCTATTACACTCGAGACATCCCAATTATTTAAGGATTCATTGAAATTAATGGCATAGTTGAACATCCCTTCCATGTTAGTCACATTCGAAACATCCCAGGCATTCAATGATTGATTAAAAGCTGTGGCCCCTAAAAACATCCTTTCCATGTTAGTCACGTTCGAAACATCCCAGGCATTTAAGGGTTGATTGAAAGATGTGGCTGCTTTAAACATATACCTCATATCACTTACATTAGATACGTCCCAACTACCAATTGAATCGTTAAACTGAAATGCTCCATCAAACATAGAAATCATAGAAGTAACATTCGATACATCCCAATGGGCCACTCCTTTTTGAAAAGAGCTTGAAAACTTAAACATAAAATTCATGGTAGTTACTTGACTTAAGTTCGGCGTATCAGTTGGTAAGGCTACCAAAGAATCACAAGCTAGAAACATCTGGTCCATGAAAGTCCAGACTTGGTCTCCCCATTGATCAACTGATACTAGTTTTTTAGCATCCGTGTTAAAGTTGTTTATTGTTGAGCCTAAATAAATACTAGGAAAAGTTCCTCTGAGTCTCATAGTATAGCTACCAGTACTTGAATATTGATGGTTTATGGTTGAGTTTACACCCAAAGTATCGAATGAGCCATCATTATCCCAGTCTATGTCTACATTATAGTTGACCCCCACATCTAACCGAAGTTGATAAGCTGAATCATTGGTCACCCCCGGATTATCTGTTTTAATGGTAAATACAAAATCGTTTGGACTTTTTTGAGCGAAGCCAATGATTGTCAGTAGGACAAGAATTAGCGTTAATTGAAGTGCGGTTTTCATCTGATAATTAATTAAGATATTTGGACAAAAATACATAATTGAGCCTACTCAAAGACATACAAATCGCCCTAAGCAGCTATAGCAGGGCGGTTGAATTTATCCGTAAAAACGGCATGATGAAGTTTTTTATCCTCCCCATCTTGCTCAATATTGTGCTCTTGGTTTTAGGTCTAAACTTGGTAGGCAATCTTACTCAAGATGCCTTGGATGCATTTAAGTCGGCCTGGGAACCAGACAGCTGGGACTTTTGGGGAGCTGAATTTCTTGCCGGCACGTTGAGCTTTTTCATTTGGCTGATTTTGCGCATTTTCTTCTTTCTCTTCTTCGCCTTTATCGGGGGTTATGTGATCTTAATTCTACTTTCTCCGGTTTTGGCTTATGTTTCAGAAAAAACAGAGAAAATCATCCTCGGAACAGACGTTCCTTTCTCTTGGCTGCAGTTAATCAAAGACATGTGGCGAGGCATTCTATTAGCCGCAAGAAACTTCCTGATTGAACTTTTGGCCATGATCATACTCTTTTTTGTCAGCTTCATTCCGGTGGTTGGCTTACTTAGCACTCCAACACTCTTACTTATCTCTTCTTATTACTACGGTTTTTCATTTATGGATTATACCGCTGAGCGACGCAAACTAAAAGTGAAAGAAAGCATTCATTTTGTGAAGCAAAACAAAGGTTTAGCTGTCGGCAATGGTTTACCCTTTGCCTTGGCTTTATTGATTCCGGTCATCGGGGTGAGCCTTTCCGGCTTTTTAGCCATTATTAGCACAGTAGCCGCAACCATAGCCATCTTAAAAAAAGAAGAACGGCTTTAATTATGAATCTGTCAATTACCAATTAATAATCCCCGCCTGCTGCGGGCAGGTGTTAATTACTAATCTCAACTTAAAAACCGCAGATTAAAACTAATCAAAGCTTTGCTTTGAAAATTGGGGCAGCCTAAAAGAATGGCGGGCCGGCAAAAGCAATTGGGGCTGAGGCTTCATTCTTTTTTGATTCCCTGCCGCCCAAGTACTTGCCCATAGAAGGTAGGTGGGTTTGTCTCTTTCTCAGTTCTACTGAGCTTTTGTCGAAGTATCAAGGAGAAAGAAAAGAAATTAATATAAGAATTAGGAGAAGACATACCTGCTTATTTTTGCGACGCATGAATGCTTTGAAGAAAATTAGAATTTCCGCCGTCTCTTACCTCAACACTCTGCCCTTTGCCTATGGCATGGAGCAACATTCTGATTTCTTAAACCAAATAGAACTCAGTCGCGATATCCCTTCTGAATGTGCTCGAAAATTAATAACCGGAGAAGTTGACCTTGGCCTAGTTCCTGTGGCGGTTATTCCCAAAATTAAAAAGGCACAGATAATAAGTGATTATTGCATTGGTGCAGAAGGCGCTGTGCATTCCGTCTTATTAGTCAGCGAAAAACCAATCGAAGAAATCGAAGAAGTATACCTCGATTTTCACTCTCGAACATCTGTTCAGCTTTGCCAGTTGCTGCTAAAGCATTTTTGGAAAAAAGAGGTTAAATTCCTGACAGCTGAAGAAGGCTACATTGAGAACATCAAAGGGTCTACAGCAGGTGTTATCATTGGCGATCGCACTTTTGATCTAAGTCCACGCTTCAAGCATCGATACGATTTAGCCGAAGCTTGGCAAGCATGGCAGAACTTGCCATTTGTTTTCGCCGCCTGGGTGAGCAACAAAAAGCTAAACCAAGAGTTTATTCAGCAATTTAATCAGGTTTTGGCTTATGGCTTGTCGCATAAAAGAGAAGCCATTCAACATCTTTCCCTTCCCTTCCCGTCTGTCGAAGAACAAATCACTTATTTGGAAAAACACATTCAATATGAATTTGATGAAAAGATGAAAAAAGCACTGAATACTTTTTTAGACTTTATTGCATAATCCCTTAGGTTAATACCTTAAAAGAAGGAGTTTATCAATTTCAACTAAATAACCCTCTCATTTTTTGTATTTTGCATAAAATGCATGATTATGAAATTGGTTTTATTTTGCTTAGCCAGCTTTTTCTGTGTTGTTTCCTTTTCCCAATCCTTTAATCACGCCATAACCGGAGGTGCCGGACAAAAAGACCGAGTAATGGACTTAAAAGTAAGTCCTAACCAAGATGTGATTAGCACCGGTTCATTTCGCCAAACGGTAGACTTTGATCCTTCTAACAGTCAAGTAAACCGAAGCTCTAACGGCAGCGATGATATTTTTGTTTGCAGCTATTCGGCAGCCAATGTTTTGAATTGGGTATATACCGTTGGCGGTGGGCAAGAGGACTTTGGGCGCGCCCTTAGCATTGATGCTAATGGCAATATTTATGTTGGAGGATGGTTTGAAGACTCCCTTGATTTTGATCCAAGCCCAACTTCGAGCTTCATCTTGCATTCTAATGGCTCTAGCGATGCATTTTTGCTTAAACTTGATGCCAACGGCAATTTTATATGGGCGAAATCATTCGGGGGATCGGGTGAAGATGTAATTCTTGACATGGAGTTTCACCCCAACGGAACTGTGGTGACTTGTGGCCGTTTTGCCAATTCGGTTGATTTTGACCCAAATGGTAACAACACCTCCATGGTCAATTCTAATAAACCTCGGAATTCATTCATCAGCGCTTTTGATGTGAACGGAAACTTAAGCTGGTACAAAACATACCTCACCCAAACCAACAGTCAAGGAGCATACAGAGCCTCTGCCTTAGCGGTTAGCAAGAATGGAAACATCTTAGTAGGCGGTGCCTTCGGTGGCACCGTCACTTTTGATAATTCGGGAACCTTTCCATTTAATTTGACAGCCTCAGCTGGAATGGACTGCTATTTAGCAAGTTATGATCAATTCGGCAATTTTAATCAGGCAGTAAAATGGGGAGGTACTTCTGAATCTGTAGTAAGTGGAGCCGCTACCGATGAAAACAACAACATTTACCTCAGCGGATACTTTTACTCCAATGCTTATTTTGATCCGGGGAACACAAACAATCGACAGGGTAGTAATGGAAGCCGCGACATTTACGTTTCTAGTTTGGATGCAAACTTGAACTTTAGATGGGTCAGAACCGGTGGAGCACTTAGTGCAGAAGCGGCCTTAGACATTTGTACTGATGCAAACAGTAATGTTTATGCTACCGGTTATTTCTATTCTTCCTTCGACGCTACACCTGCTGCACCAAACCCTACTATGATTAACAATCAAGGAGCCGGCGACTTTTTTATTTTGAGCTATGACAGCAGTGGCACTTTTAATCAAGCTACTTTTAATGGAGGGACTAGCGACGACATTTCTATCGCCATAGATACCAGAGGACCAAATGAAGTGCTCATAGGGGGCAACTTTAGAAATACGGTAAATTTCAACCCTACAGGCGGAAACGCTACCGTCAGTTCAAATGGAGCACAAGACTTTTTTATTCAAAGTGTAAACTTTTGCTTTGAAAGTAGAGACAGCGTAGATGCTTTTGGTTGTCAATTTTTTGTCTCTCCCAGTGGCAAGCTCTATAACGCTTCAGGCCTATACAAAGACACCATTCCGAATGCCGCAGGCTGCGACAGCATCATTACCATTAATTTAAGTTTAAATCAATTGGGTACTTCCATTAGCAGAACTGACTCTTCTTTGTTTGTTGCTGCTGTCCAAAATGTATCTTACCAATGGCTCGATTGCAACAACAACTACAGCCCAATTCAAGGAGCTACTTCAGCCATTTTTGTTCCTACTCAAAATGGAAGCTACGCCGTGGAAGTTTCTCAAGGGACTTGCATGGACACTTCAACTTGTCAGCAAATTTTAAGTGTGGGGCTAAATGAAGATTACAACACTCAAAAAATAAGTGTTTACCCTAATCCAAATCAAGGTCAATTTTTCTTAGATGGGATTCAAAAATACCCACAAGCCCGAGTATCAGTATACCGGAGTAATGGTCAATTGTTAAGCAGCCAACAAGCTAGCCAAAATCAGTCTTTTGAAATTGATGGTTCTGACAGCATTTACTTTTTGATTATCGACCTTGGTAACGGCCAAACAATCAGAAAAAAAATTATAAAAAATCTATAATCAGTAATACCTATTTATTATGAAAGCCACAATCAGTTTCCTTTCTGTCCTTTTCTGTTTTTCATTATTTGGTCAAACAAACACCCTTGTTCATGAATGGACCAAGACTTTTGGCAGCACTGGTATTGATCGCTGCTATGATGTTGTAAGCGACTCAGGAGATGACCTTTACTTTTGTGGCCGATTTGAACAAACCGTTGACTTTGATCCCTCTTCAAATGTTTTCAATTTGACTTCTCCAAATGGAACCGGTTCTTATGTTTGTCGATTTTCTGATGCAGGCCAACTTAAATGGGCCGTAGCCTTTACCGGAAACGGTGATGTTAGAGTAGTTTCTATCGACCTGAACTCACAAGGTGACATTTTTGTTACCGGAGAATTTACGGGAACCGTTGATTTTGATCCGGGTCCCAACTCCCTTTCAAAAACCTCGAATGGCATTCAAGATGTATTTCTCCTTAAACTAGACCCGAATGGAAATTTAGTTTGGGCCCATAGCTTCGGCGGAAATGATCGAGATCTAGGTTATTCTTTGCATGCTTACTCAAATAACCTCATTCTGCTGGGAGGTAAATTTAGCGGTACGGTTGACTTCGATCCGGGAAGTTCGAGCCAAGTAGCTAACGGTTCAAATTCTGAAAACTTCTTTTTGAGTGCTTTTGATGCTAACGGCAACCTGCTTTGGAACAATGCATTTCTTACTTCAAATAACAGCACTGATTATGCCAGTTTATATTCAATAAATAAATTACAAAATGGCAATCTAATTGTCTGTGGAAGTTTTTTTGGAACGGTTGATTTTGACCCTAGCAGTGCTACTTTTAACTTAAACTCCAATGGAAATGAAGATTCTTTTCTCGCCTCCTATGACCCTAATGGGAATTACCTATGGGCTAAGTCTTGGGGAGGAAGTTCAGAAGACATTTCAACCTCGCTTGCAGTAGACCCTCATTCAAATATTTATGTAGGTGGTAGTTACAGAGGAGTGGTTGATTTTGACCCAAGCTCAGCGCTATTCGAACAAACCTCAACCAATACCTATCGTGATATTTACATTAGCAAATTTGATCAAAATGGGAACCTCTTGTGGAACAAAGCAGTGGGCGGCAGCAATACACAAAACATAAACCGACTAACCACTGACCCTTTAGGAAATGTTTATGCCGTAGGTTACACTTTTAGCAGCTTTGATGCGAACCCAGACTCCAATAAAACCGCCATCCTAGCCTACCGTGGAAACGCCGACATTTTTCTATGGGGCCTCGATTCGGCCGGTCAATACCTAAATTCCTTTTCTATAGGAAATACGGCTTACGACAATGCGCGGGGCCTCTTGGTAAGCAATCAAAATAAATTGTATGTGAGTGGGGATTTTAACCTTTCCGTTGATTTTGACCCTAGCAGTGCAACAGCCACACTTAATTCGAATGGAAGCATGGATGCCTTTCTTCAAAAAATCTCCATTTGTCAGCATAGTCGTGATAGTATTAACGCTTTTGGTTGTCAGTATTACATTTCGCCCGGAGGAAAATTTTTCAATGCGCCCGGCACTTACCTCGACACAATTATCAACCAAAGTGGATGCGATAGTCTCTTAACTATTAACCTTCAACTTAACCAACTTAGTACAGCGGTTACGACAGGCAATCAAGGTAATTCACTACAAGCTAATGCGAATCAAACAGCAAGCTACCAATGGCTCGATTGCAACAACAACTACAGCCCAATCCAAGGAGCTACTTCAGCCATTTTTGTTCCTACTCAAAATGGCAGCTACGCCGTTGAGGTTACGCAGACAAGCTGTAAAGACACATCATCTTGTCATCAAATTTTAAGCGTGGGGCTAAATGAAGGTTACAACACTCAAAAAATAAGTCTGTACCCCAATCCCAGCCGAGGAACCTTCTTTCTAAATGGCTTGGAAAACCAAACTTCGGTAGCTTGTTCGATATACAACCTTAGTGGAAAGCTAATTCACCAATTTACCCTTAACGCCCAGAAACAGTTTAAGCTCGATGAAGCAGAGGGGATTTATTTCTTGCAAATTCAATTGAAAAATGGAAGTTTGATCAGAAAAAAGCTGGTCATCCATTAAACAGCAAAAAGCAACTTCTTTATCTTTATCCAAAAGATGAGCACAGTTGAATCCTTACACTTTCTTTTTAAGCGCGACTTAGAGCGCTTAGCTGCAGAAATAAAAGCCTACGAGAAAGAGGAAGATCTCTGGCTCTTAAAAGGCGAGATAAAAAACTCCCCCGGCAATTTGGCCTTGCACTTAGTTGGCAACCTCAAGCATTTTGTAGGCCATGTGATTGGAAAAAGCGACTACCAAAGAGAAAGAGAGTTAGAATTTAGCAGCAGAAATGTCCCCAGAGTTGAAATGGTAAGCCAAATTGCAGCAACCAAAGAAGTGGTAAGCAAAACTCTACAAGAAATGTCCCCTGAACTTTTGGAAAAGGAATACCCCATTCAAGTATTTGGAGTTCCCTATACTTATGCAACCATGCTTATCCACCTTTCCGGCCATTTAAATTACCATTTGGGACAGATTAATTATCATCGGAGGTTGGTTTTAAATCATTAATTTAAAATCTAGAAATGAGAAAAAACAATCACAACCTAAATCAAGTAAAAAGCTATTCAATAACACTTTTCGTTATAGCTTCACTGTTGCTTTTCTTCCACAAACCATTTGAAATATTCGTAGATAATTACATTGTAGATACCTTATTTAAGTACCCAAGATCTTGGTGGGTTAATGATTTGGTTTTTTTAGCTTTCCATTTATTCGGGATATTTTGGATTGTACAAAAAATCAGAATTGGTTATGCTGCTTCAATTAAATATTTACTCATATCTCTCTTTGCAACAACAACTTACTTAGTCTACAGAGAGTTTCATCAAATTTGGACTTTAGCTCCTCTATCATCAATAACTTCTATAAAGTATTTAGACTTTCTGATTTCAATTTCGATTGGTCAAATTGTTCTAATGTTCACAAAAAGGAAACCGGAGGAAAATAATAATGCATTGTTTCACGATCAACCAATCGGATTCGATGACGAGGACATCCTAGGTTACTCCAAATATGCTGAATTAGTCTCCGATAAAATTTTAAATAGCAGTTTTAATAATGCATTTGCAATAGGCATAAATGGAAAGTGGGGAATAGGAAAAACCTCATTTATCGATTTAATAAAACGAAATACACGTTTAGATAAAAATGTCATTGAAGTAAATTTTAACGCTTGGAATAGTCAAGATTCAAATGCTATTGTTACAGATTTCTTTAATTTAATGGTGGAAGAAATCACACCTTACCACGACTCATTGCCTCAAACTTTTTCCAAATACTCCTCTCAATTACTAGAACTTAACAGTGGTTCAAATTCTTCGATCGGAATCATTTTAAACCTATTTAAAAAAGATAGCTCACTAGTAAATCTTCAAAATGAAATTGATAGCTCACTAAAAGAGATAGGAAAAAAAATAATCGCATTTATTGATGATGTAGATCGTTTAAACAAAAAAGAAATACAAGAAGTAGTCAAACTAATTAGAAATACGGCAAACTTTAGAAATACCTTCTTCGTGGTTGCTTATGATAGAAACTATGTATTAAATGCATTGAATGATCTAAATAATTTCAATATCAATTCATATTTAGAAAAAATATTCCAACTTGAGGTTAATCTACCAAGTTTTGAAAACTATAAACTCCGTCATGAATTAGTCAAAAAGCTATGCGATCACTTTCCTTCAGATATTCATGATGAAATTAAGAGAACAATTCTAACATCTCCTTCTACTGGTGAAGCAACATACCTTCAAGAGTGGCTAACAACTCCACGTGATGTAACAAGGTTGGCAAATGCCTTAACTCTAAATATGTATAAGCTTCTTGGCGAAGTACATTTTCCCGACTTTCTTCGAATTGAGATATTACGGTTGAAGTATCCTTTTGTTTACGAATTACTCCACTCCAGAAGGAACAAATTTATGGAGTCTTCTCAAAATAAAATAAGGCATTATCACCCGTACGTATTGAAGAAAAATAATTCGAAGAAAAATAAACCTTATTCAATTAAAGTTCAAGATGAAGAAACTTCTTTAAACACTGTTTTAGCGACTTACCTGCAAAAGAATAAAAAATCACTTTTCTTAAAGACCGAAGATATTGAGAAAATAGAAGGATTTCTTAAAGGAATTTTTGTTGAAAGATTTTATGTCGGAGAATCTTCACACTTATCAATTAGGAATCCGAAAAGGTTTCGTTTGTATTTCAGTTATGGGCTTTTAGATGGCGCTTTATCCGAAGTTGACTTTTTAAATGCTATTAAATCGGATAAAGAAAACTTGGAGGAACAAATTCAACTGTGGATTGAAAATGGACTTTATCTTGAGGTCAGAGACAGGTATGAGAAGTTTGATAACTATGAGAACAAAGCTGAGTTTGAAAAAGTGATTAAATCAATTTTCTTTCTCGCAAATCAAAAAATGAAGGACACACCTGAATGGCCTTTCAGAACTGTAGACTTTGATAAGGGAAAACTTCTTGAAAAAATCGATAATTACGACAATCGTATTGTTAAGAAGTACTACAACTATAAGGGTGGCGAAGAGGACTTTATAGACTTTATAAAAGTGGTTTTTGATGAAGCTGAACCGCCTTTTGAGTTTGAAGCTGAAATAATTCGAGAATATAATGGCAGAAATAATTCTAATGATGAATATTTCCCTTTGTCTGATTACTGGAATTACAAAGTTCTATTCTATTTTCAAAGTTACCTTAATACTGCAGACAGGGTTGACATGTTCGTATGGAAGTTATACCATTGTTGCAAAAGAACTAAGTGGAAGAAAACTGGAAGAAACTCTTATATAACAGCTGGTGAGGAATTAGTATCTGAAGAAGTAAATAAAATATTCAAAAAGTTTGCTTCAAAGCATATAGATAGCTTTATTTTTAGTCTAATTGGCATAGAACCAAGGAAAAAGAATTCATATTCTTTGAGTGATTTTGTAGTTAAACTATTTAATAGTTGGCAAGAAGTAATTGAATTAATCGATAAAAAGTTAGAAATAGAAAAAGATGAAATACTTGAAGAATATAAAAATTTCATATCTACATATAGTAAAGCAGGAGATCAATACATTGAATTCGACTTTCAATTCGTAGATATAGAATCAAAGTTTAAATAATCTTAAATCTCAGTAATTATATTTATAACCCCTAAACCGGATCTACATCTATCCCAATCCGCACTGCACGGTTTTCTTTCTTCGTTTGAAAATCTTGCAGGATGCTATTCAACAACTCTTTACTTTTTGGTATCGAAGCCGCTTTTTCCAGCTTCAGCATAATGTTTTGATGGTAGTAGTTTCGGATACGAGCAATGCTCGGTTCTTCAGGGCCTAAGACCCGTTTACCAAAAGTTTGTTTCATCAGTTTCGCCAACTCATGTGCCGCTTCAAACAATTGTTGCTTGTCTTTGTGCCGTAAATTCAAATGAATTAATCGGTAAAAAGGTGGGTAGTGAAAGTTTCTGCGGTCAATTAATTCATTGCGATACATGCCGGCAAAATCATGATCGATCACCTGACGAATAATTTGATGATCCGGATTAAAAGTTTGAATTAACACTTTCCCTCTCTCCCCTTTTCTTCCGGCTCTACCGCTTACTTGCGACATTAACTGATACGATCGTTCGAAGGCACGAAAGTCAGGAAAATGCAACATGTTGTCAGCATTTAGCACACCCACCAAGCCCACATCGTCAAAGTCGAGACCCTTGGTCACCATTTGGGTACCCACTAAAATGTCAATCTCCTTTTCTTGAAAAGCCGTAATGATCTGGTGATAGGCTTTTTTGGCTCGTGTGGTGTCTAAGTCCATTCGGGCAATTTTGGCCTCTGGCAAATAGATCGCCAACTCCTCTTCTATTTTTTCGGTTCCAAAGCCCTTTACGCGCAAATTAGTGTCACCGCAAGAGGGACAAGTAGAGGGCAATTTGCGGTGGTGTCCACAATAGTGGCAGTTCAATTCTTTTTTGAATTTGTGGTAAGTTAAACTCACATCGCAATTCACACATTGCGGTGCATTTCCACAAGTCTCACACATTAAAATCGGCGAATAGCCTCGGCGGTTCTGAAAAAGGATAATCTGCTTTCCAGCCTCCAAGCATTCTTCCATCATCTCCAAGAGCATGGGCGAAAAATGCGATTTCATCTTTCGCTTTTTGGTGGCCTCCTTTACATCGGCCACTAGGATCTCCGGTAATTTGATATTGCCATGCCGTTTCATCAGTTCTACCAAGCCATACTTGCCTTGCTCGGCATTGCGGTAACTTTCTACCGAAGGCGTGGCAGAGCCCAAAAGCACTTTGGCTTTTTGCATCAGAGCCAGCACAATGGCTGCATCTCGCGCTTGGTAGCGGGGTGCCGGATCGTATTGCTTAAAGGTATTTTCATGTTCTTCGTCTACAATCACCAAACCCAATTTCTGAAAAGGCAAAAACAGCGCTGAGCGAGCTCCTAAAATAATTTGAAAGTCTTGGTAGTGACCAGGATTAAACTTTAAGACGTTATTCCAAACCTCAACCCTTTCATTTTCATTGAAACGCGAATGAAATACGCCAACTTTCTCTCCGAAGATGGCTTGCAAACGCACCACAATTTGAGTGGTTAAGGCAATCTCAGGCAGCAAGTATAACACTTGTTCACCTCGATCTATGGCTTCTTGAATCAATTGAATATAGAGTTCCGTTTTACCGGAGGAGGTTACGCCGTGCAACAAGACGACATCTTTTTCTTTCCAATGGGTTTTAATGCCATTCAGTGCATCAGTCTGTGCATCTGACAATTCTTTTTGTACGCTTGAGGCTTCTTCTCCACTTAATCTTCCGGCTTCTACTTGGTAGATTTCAAACACCTCTTTCTTCACCAATTCATTCACCAAAGCAGCCGTGGCATTAACGGCTTTCTGCAATTGCAACTTTTTAACTTCTTGGGGCTTTTGAGAGTAATGCTGACTAAGCTGTAAAAAGGTCATCAGCATTTCCAATTGACGAGGCGCTCGCTCCAATTCATCAAAAATGGCCTTCATCTTGGTCTCATCTGACGCTTTATTGGTCAACTTCACATACTCCACCATTTTTGGCTTGAAACGCTGCTTGATCTCTTCCTCAGTAATCACGGCCTTTTTCTCGATCAAGCTTTTGATCTTGGGTTGCACATGCTTCACGTCAAGGATTTCTGAGATCTCTTTCAGGTCTAGAACCTCACGAAGCTCCAAGGCTTCCACCACCAAATATTCTTCATCGCTCAGCTCATTCACAACCGCTTGATAAGCTGGGTGAAGCAAAACCCGAGTTTCACTAGCCAAACGCAAACCACCGGGCAAAGCGGCGTTCATTACCTCGCCCAAATGCGCCATGTAATAGTTGCTGATCCATGCCCAAAAATCCAATTGAGTTTGATGCAAAATGGGCTGTTCGTCTAAGATGGAATCCAGGTATTTCGCCTCATAATGCTGAGGCGGCTTTTCGTGAATGTGATGAACGATGGCAGAATATTGCTTTTGCCCTTTTCCAAATTGCACAATCACTCGTTGGCCTACCGCTACTAATTCTTCCCAATCACGAGGCACCCGGTAGGTATAAGTATTGGGGATAGCCAAAGGCAAGATCAAATCGACAAAAAGGGTTTTTCGATCACTCATGAGAATCTCAAAACTACAGAATAAGTGTTTTTTTTGGTTACTAAAGCGAAAGGACTTCAGCTAAACTTAAAAGCTCTTGGTTAATGCTTTGGTGATGTTTAATCGCTTTTTCAAAGGGCGTAAAAACCACTTTTCGGTTCACGATCCCCACCATTTCATTTTTTCTTCCAGTTAACAAAGCATTTACCGCCTCGCTACCCATTTGGCTAGCCAAAACGCGGTCGGCCGCGCTGGGGCTTCCGCCTCTTTGCACATGGCCCAAAACGGTAACTTTGGTTTCATAGTGGGTGAATTTTGCCTTTACTTTTTCAGCCACTTGATAAGCGCCTCCAGCATCGTCTCCTTCCGCAACAATAATAATGCTACTGCTTTTTTGGCGTTCCCAGCCTTTTTTCAATTTTTCGATCAATTGATCCAAATAGGTTTCCGTTTCCGGAATGAGGATCGCTTCGGCGCCTACTCCTATACCGCTGCGCAATGCAATAAATCCGGCATCTCTTCCCATCACCTCCACAAAAAAGAGTCGATCATGGGCATCTGCGGTGTCCCGAATTTTATCCACAGCCTGCACCACTGTATTAATGGCGGTGTCGTAACCTATGGTATAATCCGTTCCGTACAAATCGTTGTCAATGGTTCCGGGAGCCCCCATAATGGCAAAGCCATGTTCTTCAGCGAAAATTTTAGCTCCGGTAAACGTACCGTCTCCCCCAATGGCCACAATGCCCTCTACTCCTTCCGCTTTTAGTTTTTCGGCAGCTTTTGCTCGTCCTTCTGATGTTCTAAATTCCTCACTTCGGGCGCTTTTTAAAATGGTGCCGCCTCTTTGAATAATGTTGCTAACCGAGGCTGAGTTCATGGCTTGGAAATCACCTTGAATCATTCCCGCATAACCTCGAATAATCCCAATCACTTCTAATTTGTTATAACGAGCCGTGCGAACTACCGCGCGAATACAAGCATTCATTCCCGGAGAATCTCCGCCCGAGGTAAAAACAGCAATTTTCTTCATGCTTTAAAGGTAATTGAAATCTCGGCTATGGAGTCACTAAAAAATTATTGATCTGCTTTCTTCCCCTCAAACAGTTCGAATTTTCTCAATTGGCACTCTAATTTTCCATTCATTAATGGAATTTTTTGACTGGGTTTTAGACCAATTCGCTTTAGCGCATCCATGTCAGAGCTGATAAACCAAGCTTCCCAATTCGGGTATTCATGTTTTAAAGTAGAGCCAATTTTTTCATAAAAATCAGGTAAGTCTTCTGCCACTTGTAAACGCTCTCCATAAGGTGGATTGGAAATCATGAAGCCTTCTTCAAAAGGTCGCTCGGCTTTAAAAAAATCAGTTTGTTCAATTTTAATGTTGTTTCTTAATTGAGCCGCATTTACGTTCACGCGACAGGCTCGAATGGCTTGAGAGTTAGAGTCTCTGGCGAGCAATTTCACCTCAATGGGCTTATAGGCTGCTTGCGCTTCCCCTAGCACTTCTGATAGCAAGGCTTGGTCGTAGTCTTGCCAAGACTCAAATCCAAATCGTGTTCGCTGCATATTGGGCGGCGTATTGGAAAGGATGAAAGCTGCCTCAATCGCCAAGGTTCCCGAACCACACATCGGGTCTAAAAAATCAGTTTCTCCATTATAACCACTTTTCAGTAGCATTCCTGCCGCTAAGGTTTCATTGATAGGCGCAATGTGGGTAGCTTGTCGATACCCTCTTTTAAAAAGTGGATCTCCCGAACTATCTAAAGAAAGATCTACCCTTTCTTGATTGATGTGTAAATGAATTCGAATATCCGCCTCTTTTCTATCTACACTCGGTCTTGAAATTCCCTTTTCGCGAAAGCGATCGACAATGGCGTCTTTTAACTTCAAAGAGATGTACTGACTGTGTTGAAAAACTTCTGAGTACACCGATGCATCAATCGCAAAGGTTTTATCACTTTGAAAGATTTGCTCCCACGGTAAGTTTTTGGCTTGCTCGTAGAATTCCTCTTCTTTTTTCGCATAAAAGTGAGCAATAGGTCGCAATACTTTCAAGGCTGTTCGAAGCCATAGGTTAGAGGCATACAGCAATTTTTGTCCTCCATCAAAACGCACGGCACGTTTCATGGCTTTTACGTTTTTTGCCCCTAGCTTTTTTAACTCTTTTTCTAGCTCGGGCTCCAAGTTTTGCATGCAGGTGGCTACCATTTCAAACTCTCCGGAGGAGTTCCACAGTTGCTTGGCCGCTTCTTTCGGCTTGGGCCTAGAAGTTCCTTTTTTACGGACCCGATCTTTAAACGGTATTTTCTTTTTTGGGCTGTCTTGACTCATGCTGCAAAGCTAGTCATTTGCGGTCAAGAGATAGAAATTATAAATCACCTTGCTCTGTTAATAAACTCTGCTCCCTTTCGCCAAATTCTAGCTAGCATTGCTTTTCTTTGAAACAGTTTAAAATTATGGGACTAAGTGTTTTAGATTGGTCGATTATTATTGGCTACTTGTTACTGGCTGCAGGCATTGGTTTTTATTATAAAAAACAAGCCGGCAAGAGCTTAGAAAGCTTTTTTCTAGGGGGTAGAAAGCTGCCTTGGTACATTGCGGGCATTTCAATGGTAGCCACCACTTTTGCTGCCGACACCCCTTTATGGGTAACCGAAAAAATTGCACAACACGGAGTTTCCGGAAATTGGCTTTGGTGGAACATGCTGATTGGAGGTATGTTAACTACTTTCTTTTTTGCCCGTTTATGGCGAAGAGCCGAAATTGTCACCGAATTAGAATTTATTGAACTTCGTTACAGCGGAAAGCCAGCGGCATTTCTGAGAGGCTTCAAATCCGTGTACATGGGCATTTTCCTTAACGCCATTATTATTGGTTGGGTAAACACTGCTTTGGCAAGTATTTTAGAAGTCTTTTTTGGAATTCCTGAAAGTGAAACCATCTACTATTTAGCGGCTGCCATGGGAATCGTGGTGCTCTACTCTTCGCTTGCAGGCCTAATGGGCGTTGCCATAACGGACTTTGTTCAATTCTTTATTGCCATGATTGGTTGCATTGTTTTAGCGGTTGTGGTATTACAAACCGATAAGGTAGGTGGCATTAGCGGTTTAAAGGAGCAGTTGCCCGCTTGGCGCTTTGACTTTTTTCCAAAAATAAGTTCAGGAGATACCATAGAAACCATTGGCACTTACAGTGTTACTTTAGGTGCTTTTCTCACTTTTAGTTTGGTACAATGGTGGGCCAGTTGGTATCCAGGTGCAGAACCCGGAGGGGGTGGTTATGTAGCCCAAAGAATGATGAGTGCCAAAGATGAAAAAAATGCAGTCTTCGCTACCCTATTTTTTCAAATTGCACACTATTGTCTGCGTCCTTGGCCTTGGATCATTGTCGGTTTAGGCGCCTTAGTTCTTTATCCAGATTTAGCGATAGAAGATTCTGCACAAGGATTTGTCATGGCCATGAAAGACCTTTTACCAAGCGGCCTTAAGGGTTTGCTATTAGTAGCCTTTCTATCGGCCTACATGAGCACTATATCGACTCAGCTTAATTGGGGTGCAAGTTATTTGACTAACGACCTATACAAACGCTTTTTACGAAAAGCAAAATCAACTGATACAGAAGAGCGAGTGCAAAAAGACTACGTTCAAAAAGCAAGACTCTTTACATGGCTTATCGTCCTAGTTGGTTTGTTTGCTTCCACGCAGATGAATAGTATTGATTCAGCTGCTACCTTTTTAATTGAATGCGGCGCGGGCTTAGGCTTAGTGCTTATTTTACGATGGTATTGGTGGCGCATTAATGCTTGGTCTGAGATTACCGCAAGTCTTGCTCCATTTGCTGGTTATATCTTGGCCAATTGGGTCTGGGAGTTGCCCTACCCTTACAACTTTTTATTCACGGTTGGTTTCAGCACAGTGCTATGGCTCCTCGTTACTTTTCTTACAAAACCAACGAATCAAGCCACCCTCCAACATTTTTATCAGAAAGTAAAGCCCGATGGTTACTGGGGCAAATACAGAGATGAAGGCCTCAATAAGTCGAGCTTAAAACCTTTGTTTATCTGTTGGTTTAGTTCCATTGTAATGGTCTATGCTAGCTTATTTATGATTGGAGATCTTATTTTTCAAAATTATACCAAAGCAGGAGTTGAGTCGGTTATCGTACTTATTAGCTTTGTTTTGCTAAGAATACAGCTGAAAAAAACACGGATTTTTGACTTTTAACTATATTTACGCCACGAAGAAATTAACCTAGATCGTTACACATGCCCAACATGCTGAAAAACAAACCACTAACGGTATTTTTAAAATTTTCTCATTTTTTCATTTTAGCCTTTTCCTTGGCTATCCTAACAGCTTGTGCCGAAGGAAACAAAAAGAGTGAGAAAACTGACAAAAATGAAGACAAAAAAGAAAGTCCTAAAGCCGAGAAAAAGAACTCCAATTTATTTGAGATTGAAGGAAAGGTATTTAGTATTCCTTCCCCCATCCAAACTGCCTTTTTATTGAAAGATGTTGGAACTGATTATCAATCTGATTTACTTAATCCAGCAAATAAATCAGGTAGCTATACCACTACTTACGATAAGGCCTTGGCGTTAGGAATTTATGGTGCAGATTTGGGCTATGCTACCATTTTTGACCAAACACAAGATGCCATTTCTTACATGGCGGTAAGCAAGAAAATGGCAGGAGACCTTGGCATTACCGGTGTATTTGACGATAAGATGATCAAGCGATTCGAGGAAAATTTGGGCAATCAAGATTCCCTCTTGGTCTTAGTTTCTGATGGTTTTAAAACCACTGACCGCTACCTAAAAAACAACAAACAAAATGATCTAAGTGTCCTGATCCTAGCCGGCGGGTGGATTGAAACCTTACATTTTGCAACAAGTTTAGCCCAAAGCTCTCAGAACGAAATGATCAAAAATCGCATTGGAGAGCAAAAAATAACCATCAAAAACTTAGTGAACCTTTTAGCACCCTATACGGAAAATGCTAAAGTGGCAGAAGTAGCCAATCAACTGAATGAGTTGAAAGACATCTATGCAGAGATAGAGTTCAACTACACCTTTAAAGAGCCAACTACCAATCCTGAAACCAAAAGAACCATCATCAACAGCGAATCGAATGTGGTGATGAGTGCGGAACAACTTAAAAATATCTCAGCTAAAATCTCCAGCATTAGAGAAGGGATCATTAATTAAGCAACATGAAAAGATATATCTACCTATTCAGTCTAACCTTGTTTTTGGCTTCTGCGCAGTTTGAAGTGAAAGCACAATGTGATACCATTGCAACCATATGCAGTGAAAATTTCACCAAAGAATATCTGTCTGACGGTCAAGAATACAGAGCCTTGTTAATTCAAGAGCAAACTGCCGAGTTTCACTTAACACTTTACGGTGGCAGTGTTTACCGCTTTGGGGCTTGCAGCGGACTCGATAGTGGAAATTTGATCTTTCGTTTGTATGACGAAGAGAGAAATGAGATTTTCTCTAACAAAGAGCACGACATAGCGCCCTATTGGGATTTTGAAGTTAAGTCAACTTTGGATGTCATTGTTGAAGCTAACTTAAATCAAGACAAGCTCAGTTCAGGCTGTGCTGTACTTTTGGTTGGCTTTAAACCCTAGCCATAAAAATAATGGAATCTAAAAAGCAGGTTAAAACCTGCTTTTTTTTTGTTACTTTCATGGCTTATTAGCCTGTTTCTCAACTACACTAAATGAGCGAAAGAATTCTTAAAGCCCTGATGCAGCTTTTTGCCATAGTTGCAAACGTTGGGCGAGATGACACCAATAGTCGGAACTTTGTTAAACAGTTCCTAGATGAGCAACTCAACAAAGAACTTGTGAACGAGTATTTGTTGGTGTACGACAAATATTACAACGAACAAAACAAAAAGCGAGAAGGACTAAAAGCTCGAAAGCGGACTTCACTCAACTCCGTGAAAGTGCTAAAAATCTGCATGGAGATCAACAAAGAGTTGACTCAAAAGCAGAAAATCTACGTTCTTGTACAGTTGCTTGAGTTTATTTACCAAAACAACAACGATACTGAGCAAGCCATTGAATTTGTTGAAACGGTAGCCGACTCCTTTAACATTGCGCAAGCTGAATATCAACTTACCAAAGAGTTTGTCAGCGCCCCTCAAGAGCAAATTCCAAGTAGTGAACACCTGCTATTGATCAATGACCATGAAAAAAGAGAAGGCACGCACCATCACATACAAGCCAGTGGATTAAGCGGTCAAGCAAGAGTGTTAAACATAAACAGCGTGAACATGCTGTTTATGAAATACTTTGGTCAAACGGAGCTTCAGCTTAATGGACAACTCATTAAGCCGGAAAAAACCTATGTACTTACTCAGGGTTCATCGCTTCGAAGTTCAAAAGTTAATCCGGTTTATTACAGTGATATCATTAACCGCTTTCTTGCTGATGATGATCAAGCTAAAACCAGCTTTTCTGTAGAAAAAATTACCTACAAATTTAAAAATGGTAATATCGGATTACACCCAATGACCATTGAGGAAGAGTCGGGCAACTTGATAGGCATTATGGGGGCAAGTGGAGCTGGAAAGTCTACCTTACTCAATGTTTTAAACGGCAACTACAAACCTACCACCGGGGCGGTAAAGATCAATGGTTACGACATTCACAAAAGTGAAAACAAAGAGGTAATTGAAGGTGTGATTGGCTATGTTTCACAAGACGACCTTTTGATCGAAGAGTTAACAGTTTTTCAAAATATTTTTTACAATGCCAAACTGTGTTTCGGTGATTTGTCAGACATGCAGATCATACGACTCACATTTAAAGTACTGAATAGCTTAGGCCTATTTGAGATCAAAGACCTTAAAGTTGGGAGTCCTTTAGACAAAACCATTAGTGGTGGGCAAAGAAAACGCGTTAACATTGCCTTAGAACTGATTCGTGAACCTTCTGTGATGTTCGTAGATGAACCAACCTCAGGCCTTTCATCTCGAGACTCCGAGAACATTATGGATCTCTTGAAGGAGCTTACCCTCCGCGGGAAGTTGATCTATGTGGTGATTCACCAGCCCTCTTCAGAGATCTTTAAGATGTTTGATAAGCTGATTATTTTAGACACCGGGGGTTATTTAATCTATAACGGCAATCCGGTTGATGCCATTATCTACTTTAAGCAGCAGATGCAGCAGGCCAATGCAGTGGAAAGTGAATGTCCACAGTGTGGTAATGTTAACCCCGAACAGATCTTCAACATTATAGAATCCAAAATACTGGATGAGTACGGCAACCAAACAGACAACCGAAAAGTTCCACCGAAAGATTGGTATAAAAAGTACAAAGACTTTCTAAAAGGTGACAATGAAACAAAAGGTGAATTAAATACTAACCCACCCAAAGCCAACCTTAAAATACCAAATGCTTGGAATCAGTTTAGGGTTTTTATAAAGCGAGATGTTTTGTCGAAACTCACCAACAAACAATACTTGCTGATCAACTTCTTAGAGGCACCTGTATTAGGATTTATTTTGTCCTTTATTATCAAATACTCTACCACCGACGAAGCTACTGGAAATGGCTATATCTTTCGTGAAAATCAAAACTTGATAGCCTATATCTTCATGAGCGTTATTGTAGCTCTATTCCTAGGCTTAACGGTGAGTGCCGAAGAGATAATTCGAGACCGAAAGATCCTAAAACGAGAAAAGTTTCTGAACCTAAGTCGGGGAAGTTATTTGTTTTCCAAGATCTTTATCATGTTTGCTGTTTCAGCAATTCAAATCCTCACTTTTGTATTGGTAGGTAACACTATTTTAGAGATTAAAGGCATGTACTTTGATTATTGGCTCATATTATTCTCTACTGCCTGCTTTGCTAATATGCTGGGTTTGAACATTTCCTCCAGCTTCGATTCTGCTGTAACCATCTACATTTTGATTCCTTTTCTAATTATCCCACAGCTTATCCTAAGTGGGGTTATTGTGAAGTTTGAAGAACTAAACCCCGCCATAACGGTGCAAAAAAAGGTTCCTTTAGCAGGTGAAATTATGGCATCTAAATGGGCCTTTGAAGCACTGTCTGTCAATCAGTTTAAGAACAACAAGTTTAACCAACAATTTTTCTATTTAGACAAAGACATTCAAACGGCTAGCTTTAGAAAGAATTTTTGGATCAGTCGACTAAATGACAAATTGAACATTGCTCAAAGAAACTTAAGTGATGAAAGCAAAAAAGAAGAGGTAGAAAATGCGGCCTTGCTTCTTTACAATGAAATAGTAAAAGAGAACAAACGGAATCCGAATGTTGTCTTTGAGGATGTAGGGCGATTAAATGAGCAACTAAGCCAAGACTTACTCGATGAAATTGAATTCTATTTAGACGACCTTAATGACTACTATATTGAAAAATACAAAGCTTACACCAGAGAAAAAGACGAATTAGTAGTTGAACTGAACAAGACTGAAGAAGCTAAAGAGGCTTTTATCAAACTAAAGAATGACTACACCAATGAATCACTTGAAAACCAAGTGACTAATAAAAACGACTTGAACAAGATCATTGAGTGGAAAAACGAATTGATTCAACGCGCTGATCCAGTTTATAAAGAACCAATTGGATTCCGAACTCATTTCTATGCCCCTTCCAAAAAGTTTTTTGGTACTAACATTACTACCTTCTCAGCAAACCTAATGGTACTTTGGCTATTTTGTATTGGACTAGCCATTACATTATATTATGATGCCTTAAGGAAATTGTTGAACTTCTTAGGAGCTCTATTTAAAAAAAGGAAGTAATCTAAGCTAATAAATAAGCATAATAAAAGCCCTTGTCGAAATGACAAGGGCTTTTTATTTGGTACTCTATGTAAGTATAACTTATTCCTCGATCTCAATCATTTTAAACGGAATGTTTATAATGGCTTGGTAATCTTCCCCTGCCTCTAACATGTCTTCATCATCTTCTTCGTAGTGCCAGTTGATAATTACATTACTGCCATCAGAATTGATCTTTTCCAGTTTCTTGAAAACATCAAGAATGCATTTTGACGAGCTGGTGTTAAAATACTCCAGGACGATATCTACCTTAGTATCTTCTTTGGGTGAACCAGCATAAGACTCAAGTAAATCAACCAAGGGTTTGTAAAACTCAATTGAGTTTTCAGGAATTGATCTCCCTTGAATTAATAGCTTCCCCTCTTCAGGATTAAACTTGATCGTTGGTGTTTTTGGTGTTCCTTCAATGGTTAAATTTTCCATGATAATGGTTAATTACTGTGCTATTTTAATATTTAAACTATAAAACGAATGATCGTCGTCAACTTTTTGAAAGTCGTAATCCAACTTCTGACCGGATTTTCTTGCAATGTCAATCATTCCAAGACCTCCACCTCCCTTTTCGGACATCATTCCGTTATTTAATACTTCCTTGTAATAAGCTTTCAGCTCATCTTTGTCTAAGGAGTTTATTTTATCTAAGCGATCCCTTAACTTATCGGCATTCTCATTTTTTATGTAATTACCGGTAAAAATGGTGTAATCCTCATCATCTTTTCCAACCATAAAGATTACTGTATTAAAGCCTTCATGAGAGTTGTCTTTTTGCTTATCCAAATGATGATAAAGGTTCTGCAATGCTTCAACTAAAATGTTGTAGACTTTTTTCTTAACCTTAGAGGGTTCGTTAAGCTTCTCCATCTTAGACTCCATGATCTGAAGTACAGAGGTGAGAAGCTCTGAAGTAACATTACCTTTGAAAGACAACATAATGTTATCTTTCTCCATTCTGTTATAGAAATCGAATATGTTTATGTCCATTCGTTTATAACTAGTGAAACGAAAATAAGCTTTTCCTACTTTCGTCCTACGAAATAAGTTAAAAAAGTTTTATTAAGCAAGTGAATTCTTTTTTTTAAAGACGCTCTACTCACAACAATGAAATGCTCGTGAAGAATGCTTTCTCTAATTTTGTGGCCTCGAAAATGAAAAAGAAGAATAGAAATAACTGGTTTGCCGAATGGTTTGACTCTAAATATTATCATTTATTGTACGACCATCGTGATTTTTCGGAGGCTGAAAGCTTTATTCAACGCCTATTCACTTACCTTAAGCTAAATCCTAAAAACACCAAGGTATTAGACTTAGCTTGTGGAAAAGGTAGGCATGCCTTGCAAGTTCATCAGCTAGGCTATGCGGTAACAGGTATTGATTTAAGTACCGAAAGTATTGCCCATGCGAAGCAATTTGAAGAAGCCGGCTTGACTTTTCAAGTGGGTGATATGCGAAGCCTTGGCTACCGTGAAGAAGTAGACTTGGTTCTGAACCTCTTTACTAGTTTTGGCTACTTTAAAAAAGAGGGTGAAAATCAAAAGGCTATACAGTCCATGGCAAGAGCCTTGAAACCAAATGGAATCTTAGTACTCGACTATCTTAATGTGAAGCCTGTGGAGGAAAGACTTCCCACGGAAGAGAAAATAAAAAAAGGAGGAGTTGAGTTTCTCATTGATAAGTATATCGAATCCGGTTTTATTGTTAAAGACATTGCCTTCGAGGATAAAGGTGTTCAGTCTTTACACAGTGAATTTGTAAAACTGATTGGACTAGCCGATTTTAAAGCTTATACGGAAGAAGCAGGCTTAGAGATAAAGCAGGTTTTTGGAGATTATCATTTAAACCCCTTTCAAGAGGGAAGCTCAGACCGCTTAATTTTAATTGCTCAAAAGCACGCCAAATGATACTATTCCTCAGCCTATTCATGGTGTCATTGCTTGGCGGAAGCTTGGTATTCATTAAGCAAGATTGGAAGCGTTTCACCAACATGGCCTTGGCTTTTAGTGGGGCTTACCTATTGGGTATTTGTTTGTTGCACTTAATTCCCGAATTGTTTGAAAGTGAAACTGCCGAAGCTCATTTAGGCGCTTTCATACTCATTGGCTACTTGCTACAATTAGTCTTAGATTATTTTTCTGGAGGCATTGAGCATGGTCACGTTCATGTAAACAAGAGCTTTTTAGGTCGTTTTCCATGGCTGATCATGATCAGTTTATGTGTTCATGCGTTGGTTGAAGCTTTCCCACTTCACGAACTCAACAATCAAGTGGGCATTAGCTCATATCTGATGGGTTTATTATTACATAAAGTTCCCATTTCCTTTATATTGGTTTCCCTGCTTATGGGCTACAAATTGCCAAATTATCAGATCTTGTTAGCCACCTTACTTTTTGCGGCTATGGGCCCATTGGGGGTTTCACTCGGCCAGCAGCTTGGGCATTCGCCCGAAATGTTTAGTCGATTATTGGCCTTATCGATTGGGATCATTCTTCACCTTTCCACCACCATACTGTTAGAAAGCAATGAAGATCACCGCATACATTGGAAAAAGTTAATCCCTGTTTTTGTTGGTTTTGGTCTCGCCTTCCTTAGTCTAGGTGAGCATTAAATCCTTTTCGCTTTTTCCCAATAGACATCCATCTCAGCCAAACTCATTTCTGCAATGTCTTTTCCTTCCCTTTTTGCTTCTTCCTCAAGGTACTGAAAGCGCTTGATAAACTTTTTATTGGTTCTTTCTAACGCATCTTCAGGATTCACTCCAATAAATCGAGCATAGTTGATCATAGAAAAAAGCACATCACCAAACTCCTCTTCCCTTTTTGCTTGATTGCCGGAATCAACCTCTTCTTTCAGTTCTTCTAACTCTTCCCTCACTTTATCAAAAACCTGCTCCTCTTTTTCCCAGTCAAAGCCCACACCGCGTGCTTTATCTTGAATTCGAATGGCTTTTACCAAAGCCGGCAAAGATTTTGGCACTCCCGCAAGAACCGAACGCTCTCCCTTTCCTTCTTTTAACTTGATCTTCTCCCAATTAGCCTTTACTTCTTCTTCGTCCTCCACTTTTACATCTCCGTAAATATGAGGGTGACGGTGAATTAATTTTTCACAGATGCCGTTCAAGACATCACTCACATCAAAGGCATTTTTTTCTTCTCCTATTTTAGAATAAAAAACCAGATGCAAGAAGAGGTCTCCCAATTCTTTTTTCACTTCTTCTAAATCGCCTTCTACTATTGCATCGGAAAGCTCATAAGTTTCTTCAATGGTTAAATGCCTTAAGGTGTCCATGGTTTGCTTTCTATCCCAGGGACATTTTTCACGCAAATCGTCCATGATGTTGAGCAACCTTCCAAAGGCTTTTTGTTTTTCTTGCATGCTATACTTTTTTCACAAATTTAGTTGAATTAAAGGCAGGGAATAAGTTCAATAGCAATTGTTTCAAGCCACTAGAAACCATCCGCTTTACTTAAAGATTACTTAACTTTGTGACAAAATTTAACCCATGAAAGTAGCGCTTTTAGCCATAGCACTTTTAGCACTAGGATTTGCAGGTATAGCCATTAAGATTTTATTGAAAAAAGATGGAAAATTTGCCGGCACTTGTGCGAGCAATAATCCGGTTTTAAACAAAGAAGGTGAGCCCTGCGGCTTTTGCGGCGCTTTGCCTGATGAGCAATGTCAAAAAGAAGACGAAGCTTAATCCTATTTCTCTAAAGACTCCAACTGTTCGGCAATGCCGGCCGTGCTTTTCAGTTGATATTCTCCCTTTTCGTCGTAGATAAAAATAGCCTCCGTCTTCGGCAGGCTCTCAATAAATGCCTCAGCTTTTTCAAGGCCCATTACCATGCAAGCTGTGGCATAAGCATCAGCTTCTCCTGCATTCTTCGCAATAACAGTTGCACTCAACAAATGATGCGCTACAGGATAACCGGTTTTAGGGTTTACACTATGGCTGTACTTCTGCCCTTCAATTTCCACAAACTTCCGGTAGTTTCCTGAGGTTACCATAGCCTGGTTTTGAAGCGAAACGATGGCGCTTAGCTTTCTCTCTAAATTCAATCCCGAGGGTTTGTCGATGCCGATTCGCCACCATTCTCCTTCAAAGTTTCTGCCTCTTACTTTTACTTCCCCTCCTAATTCAACATAGTAATTCTCTATTCCGTTTTCTTCGACTACGGCCGCCATTAAATCAACCGAATAACCTTGAGCTACAGCATTAAAACTCAGCTTAGCTCGACTGTCTTTTTTACGGAGTAAATTGTCATCCAGCTCAAAAAAGGACAAGCTAGAGAAAGCCAATAAACTATCTACCGTTTGGGCATTCATTTGCTTGGGCTTGCTGTAATCAAATCCCCAAACTTCTAACAAAGGTGCAATACCTGGGTCAAAAAGGCCTGAACTTTTTTCATGTACCAATTGTGAGAGTTGAAAAACCGACTTAAAAATGGTGTCGATTTCAATGCTGTCTCCTCGGTTGAGTTTAGAAATGGTTGAGTTTTCCACCCAAGTCGACATGGAATTATCAATTTCTAGCAAGAGGGAATCAATTTGAGGCTTTAAGTTCGATTTCTCTTCTCCCCGATATAACACTTGATAAGTAGTGCCCTGAGCCTTTCCAAGTACCTCTTTTTTTTCAAAAGACTTCTCGCTTTGGCAAGCAATAAGCACAGACAGACAAAGTATGAGGTTTTTAACGTTCACTCTCTTTTTTAAAATCTTCATTGGTTTCGATCACATCCCAAGTATGGTCTCCCATTAGGCGTGCTGTGGCTAAAAAGCGATTGTATTTAGGACCGCTGGGCCATTGTTTAGGACCTATCATGGATAGTACCTTATCACCATTCTCTTTTTCATATAGATGATAGGTATGCCCGCTAATGGGTTTAAAGCCCATTTCTGCGCCATAAATTTCTTCTGAAATTTCAACTCTTTGCTTCAGTTGGTTAGCCTGA
This sequence comes from Vicingaceae bacterium, assembly GCA_040220135.1. GTDB lineage: Bacteria > Bacteroidota > Bacteroidia > Flavobacteriales_E > Vicingaceae > CAJXMH01. The sequence continues at coordinate 69,851 of JAVJTT010000007.1, read as the reverse complement.
TTGACCAAAAGTTCCATTTGGTCATAAATCTGCTTCATTTGCAAATTGGTCTGCTCTACCATGGCCGACATGGCATTGCTCTTAATGCGGTCTTTGTCATCTGGAAAGATTACCGCACTGCCCACATTATGCGCATAAGGTAAATTATGCGGGTTCTCCGTTATTTTATCCTTGTCTATGGGATTATAATCACGCCTCTTTTCTTCCTCTTCTTTCTTCTTCGACATAGAAACTTATTGTTGGTTCTCTTCTCGGGTAAAAACGGGTTTAGTAAAGGTACTTAAGTCCGAATTAAAGCGATAACCACCAAGATCAAAACCTTGTAAGTCTTCAACTTCTTCAATTTGATGTTGGATAATAAACCGACTCATCATACCGCGCGCTTTCTTTGCATAGAAAGAAATAATCTTGTAATTCCCGTTTTTAGCATCCTTGAACTGAGGGCTGATTACCTCTGCTTTCAATTTCTTTTTATTAATAACTTTAAAATACTCATTAGACGCTAGGTTGATCAATGAGGAAGCGTTTTGCTTCTCCAATTGCCGATTAATCTGATTGGTAATCTGATCAGTCCAAAACTCATACAAATTACTTTTCCTACCTACTTTCAATTGAGTCCCCATTTCTAAACGATACGGTTCCATGATATCTAAAGGTTTCAAAACACCATATAAACCCGATAGGATCACTAGGTTTTCTTGGGCATAATGCAAATCACTTTCAGACAAAGTAGGTGCATCTAACCCTTGGTAAACATCACCGGTAAAAGCAAAAATAGCTTGTCTACTGTCTTCTTCCACCGTAGTTTTTCCTTCCCACTTTTGGTAGCGATTTGCATTTAACTCCGCCAATTGGTCACTTATTGACATCAATTCTTTTACTTTCTTTTTTGAAAGTGAGTTCAGTTTCTTGATCAACTTTTTACTTTGCTCCAGAAACTCAGCCTGGCTGTGCTCTTGAAACTTTACATTGCTTTCAAAATCCAAGGATTTGGCTGGTGAAAGAAGGTGTATCATGGTTTAATTTTAGAGAGAAACAAGTCTGTTGTGTAGTTGTTTGCAAAAATAAAAAAAGGGAGAGCACATGACCCTCCCCTTTTCGAACAAACTACAGTTTGTCTTCTTATTTTTTACTCCACTTCTCGATGTTCTCTTTATTCATTTTGATGTAGGGTTTATATTCTGCTTTTTGAGCAAGGTCCATAGAGATCTTAGCTGTTTTAATGGCCTCTTTGTGATTGCCCATTTTGGCTTGAATCAAAGAAAGAGTGTAAACATTCCAAAACTTCTGCTCAATCTCAACTGACTTTTTAGACCAAGCTAATGCTTGTTCTAAGTCTTGATCGTGATCTAAAAAGTAACGAGCAGAGGTATTGTAAACCCCATAGGCTCCTTCTATTTCAGCGATTTTTTCTTTAATGTTTGCCATGGCTTGCTCATCTACTTTCACTTCAATCGGTAAAGTCCACATGGTATTTTCCCACTCAAAGGTCCATTCTGCCGCATCTTCTTTTACATTGGCAAAAGTAAAGGTCAAGGTTTCTACCACTCTATCTATTTTCTGAGCTTCCATTTCAACCACTATGACATTTTTCTCAGCATCGTAACTCCCTTCAGAAACGCCTAAATCCTTGTTTAGCATTAATTTCCATGCGCCTTCTCCAGGCACAGTCAAAACAGAGTAAGTTCCGGCTTTCACTTCTTCGCCAGCTATCATAACATTGGTGCTAAAAGAAATTTTAGTGGCTGCATTGGCACCTGTTCTCCAAACTTCTCCGTATGCTTCAAGTCCTCCAAAAATGGTTCTCTCTTTTACTCCAGGTCTCGAATACTCTATTTTGACATCGGTTAAACCGATTCTTTGCATTACTTCCCCGTAAGGACTCGGTTTGGGTAAATCTTGCGCCCATGTTGTACAAGTTGCTAGGATAGAAAGGGCTAAGGTGTAAAATACTCTTTTCATTTCTTTTTTTTTTAGGATTTGATTTTGGCAAACATACTTAATTACAACTCAAATCAAATAAGGTTTTCACCCTCTAGCTTTTTAAGTACACTACTTTTTTGGTGTCAAAAAATTCTTCTTTGTAACAGGCAGATAGCGCATGCACTTCAAAGTACTTTCTCAATGGGGCAAACTCATCAGAGAGCTCCCCTCCTTTCAAGAAAAAATAACCGTTGGCTTTATCATTGAAGCCCTTCTTTTTAATTTTAGCATCAACCCAAGGCACAAATTTATCAGCTCTAGTAACTGCACGACTGACTACAAAATCAAATTTGCCTTCTACTTTTTCAGCTCTTTGATGGTAAGCCTTTACGTTTTTTAAACCCAGAGATTCTGCGACAGCCTTTACCACTTTAATTTTTTTGCCAATAGAATCCACTAAAGTAAACTGCACTTCCGGAAAATAAATCGCCAAAGGTATTCCCGGGAAACCTCCCCCAGTGCCTACATCTAAAATTTTGGTAGAAGACTTAAAATCTTGAAGCTTGGCAATGCCTAAAGCATGTAATACATGACGTTCGTAAAAGGCATCCATGTCCTTTCTTGAAATCACATTAATTTTCTGATTCCAATCTTTGTACAAACCTTCAAGGTCTGCAAACTGCTTTTTTTGAATTTCGTTTAATTCAGGGAAGTAGTGAAGCAGAATATCCAAGGCTTAAATTGATTTTTTGCTATTGCGAATTAAATCCGAAAGCAGCGCTCTAGCTCGAAACAATTGTGCCTTTACTGTTCCTAAAGGCACTTCTCTTTCTTCGGCAATCTCATCATAAGTAAGTTCTTCAAAGTAGCGCAGTTTCACCAAGTCTTGGTAAGGCTCATCCAAGCGATCAACCAGTTCGCGCATCAACCTAATCTTTTGCTTCTCTATAAAAGTGGCTTCCGGATCTTTGGCTTTCGCTTCTACTTGAACCCCAAAACTACCTCCTTTACCATCATCTATTTCTTCATCAATAGAGGTGGTTCTCAGTTTCTTTTTTCGAATAAAGTCAATGCAGTGATTCGTGGCAATGCGAAACAACCAAGTACTAAAAGCATAATTCGGGGCGTATTGATCCAGCTTGTGAAAGGCTTTCTCAAAGGCTTCAATCGAAAGATCTTCGGCATCACTTTCGTTTTTCACCATTTTGAGTGCCATGTAGTAAAGTGGCTCTCGGTAACGAACCATAATCTTTGTGTAGGCCGATTCATCACCGGATTTTGCCAGTTGAACCAACCTAAAGTCTTCTTTCGCCTTGTCTGAAAAATTTTGATTTACTTCCATCGATCTACTTTCCTAAACCATATTGAAACTACCGTATACGCATGCCAATGTAAGAAGACAAACTCTAAAAAAGGCCACATTTTCCACAAATCATGGTCTCTTAATTGCTTTGATAATGCTCTACTGCTAATAAGTTGTATCATTTGTTTGATGAAGAACAAAACTAAGATAAGCATTCGATACTCACCAAGTAGCATTAATGCAATAAAAAGCCACCAACTGTAAAATTGAGCAGCCCAAATGAGTGTTAATTTAAACTGATCTTTAAATTGGTAATAATTCCCGGCTTGTAGTTGTCTGCGTTTTTGAAAAAAATAGGCTTTCCAACTAGTTTCTGCATGTGACAAGGTGTGTGCTTGGGGTTCAGTCACAATTCCAGTTTCAACATAGCGTCCCATTTCATTTACCAATAAATCATCATCGCCGCTTTTTATCTTAGCTAACAGATTTAGCTGCGCCGATAAAAAAACATTTTTGTGCACGGCCAAGTTTCTTCCTACTCCCATGTATGGCCTTCCCGCTAAAGCAAAGGCCATATATTGCATGGCATTTTGAAAACACTCATAGCGGATCAGTTGGTTGAGAAAGCCATCGGTTTTATAAAAGCGACCGTGCCCCAAGACCATTTGGTGGTCGCTGAGCCTTTCTGCCATTTGTGAGAGCCAATGCGTTGAAGCCGGTTTACAGTCAGCGTCCGTAAAAAGAAGCCAGTCATACTTTGCATTTTGCACCCCCTTAGCCAAAGCACGTTTTTTTCCATGTTCATCTATTTCAGCCCGAATCACCCTTAATTGTTCCTCCTTAAAGCCACTCAGGTATTCAAGACTACTATCGTTAGAATGGTCATCAATCACGATGACTTCAAACTCCGGATAATCTTGACAGAGAACATGACTCAAATTTTGCTTTAAATTTTCCAGCTCATTCTTTGCAGCAATAATCACAGAGACCCCTTTGTTTTTATGCTCAGCTTTTTCCTTTTTTTTGTATTTAGCCAAGGGACGATAATAGCGAAGAATATAATGTAAATGAATGATGCAAGCCAGCACAAAAAAGAAAAGCAGTGCTTCAGTATAGGTAAAGCTAGTGGGATATATGTACTCCATGCCGAAGCCGTAAAGATATTATTCTTTTCGGCGGCAATCTGTACCTTTGGCGCTCTTTTGAAATTAAGGGAAAATGGACTTTAAGGTAGTAGAACAAGACCCATCATCGAAGGCGCGAGCAGGCTTAATTGACACCGATCACGGGCAAATTGAGACCCCCATTTTTATGCCGGTAGGCACGGCTGGAACTGTAAAAGCAGTGCACCAAAAAGAATTGGTAGAAGACACTAAGGCGCAAATTATTTTGGGCAACACCTACCACCTCTACCTGCGTCCCGGTTTAGATATTATTGAAACAGCCGGAGGATTACACGGTTTTAATCATTGGGACAGGCCCATACTGACTGATAGTGGTGGCTACCAGGTCTATTCCTTGGCTCACAAAAGAAAAATTACAGAAGATGGAGTAAAATTTGCTTCCCACATTGATGGTTCAAAACACCTTTTTACGCCTGAAAAAGCCATGGACATTCAGCGCAGTATTGGCGCTGACATTATGATGGCTTTCGACGAATGCACCCCCTACCCTTGCGATTACAGCTATGCAAAAAAAAGTATGGAAATGACGCATCGTTGGTTGAAGCGTTGTTGTGATCATTTCGATAAAACCAAACCGAAGTACGGTTACAGTCAAACGCTTTTTCCCATTGTGCAAGGCAGCACCTACAAAGACTTGCGTATCAAATCAGCCGAAACCATTGCCGAAGCCGGTAGAGAAGGCAATGCCATTGGAGGACTTTCGGTTGGAGAGCCGGCAGAGGAAATGTATGCCATGTGCGAAATTGTATGCGACATTTTACCTGAAGACAAACCCCGTTACTTAATGGGCGTAGGCACGCCAGCTAACATTTTAGAAAACATTGCACTAGGTGTTGATATGTTCGACTGTGTGATGCCAAGTCGCAATGCTCGAAACGGAATGCTATTCACCCAAAAGGGCATTTTAAACATGCGCAATGAAAAATGGAAAAACGACCATTCGGTTATTGATCCGGATGGCACAAGCTTTGTCGATCAGTTTTACAGCAAAGCTTATTTAAGACATCTTTTGATTTCGAAAGAAATTTTAGGAGCTCAAATTGCCACTTTACACAATTTAGCCTTCTATTTGTGGTTAGTGAAAGAAGCTCGAAAACAAATTCAAAATCATACGTTTGGCGCGTGGAAAGACCGCATGCTAAAGCAAGTGACCCAACGGCTGTAGCATGAAAAAGCTCGACTTTTACATTATTAAAAAATTCCTGGGCACTTTTTTCTTCTCCATTGCCCTGATCATCTCCATTTCTATTGTTTTTGATTTTTCTGAAAATGTAGATGAATTCATTGAAAAGAATGCGCCAACTGAAGCGGTTGTATTTGATTACTACCTGAACTTCATCCCCTATTTTGCCAATCTTTTCAGTCCGCTGTTTGTCTTTATTTCGGTGATTTTTTTCACCTCGAAAATGGCCAGTAATACGGAGATCATTGCCATTTTAGCCAGTGGAATTTCCTTTCGAAGAATGTTAAGGCCCTATTTGATTGCCTCTCTGTTTCTGGGTTTAGTTTCTTTTTATTTAAACAATTTTTTAATTCCCGAGAGTAATAAAAAGCGACTTAACTTCCGTCACACTTACATCGACAACCCTTATAAAAACGAAGATCACAACATACATTTCCAGCTAGACTCCAACAGCTACGCTTACATGGAAAGCTATAATAACCAAAGAGATGTGGGTATCAAGTTCTCTCTTGAGCGTTTTAATAAAGAAGGTGATTTAACCTATAAACTATTAGCCGATTTTATTAAGTGGGACACCACAAAACAAAATTGGACCATTCAAAATTATTACGAGCGACACATTGATGGCTTGAGCGAAACCATTAAGCGTGGTTTGGCCAAAGACACCCTATTAAATATGGAACCCAAAGATTTTGAGGTTCGGGATCATGATGTGGAAATGCTGGTCTACTCTGAGCTAAACGCCAAAATTGAAGAGGAAAAGTTTAGAGGCTCTAAAATGGTAGTTTGGTATGAAGTAGAGAAATACAAGCGACAAGCTTTTCCTTTTGCTTCTGTCGTTCTGACTTTTATCGGCGTAGCCATAGCCTCGCGAAAAGTAAGGGGTGGGATTGGCATGCACCTTGGGTTTGGACTATTGATCAGCTTTACCTACATTCTCTTTATGAAAGTCACCCAAACCTTCTCTACCAATGGCGGCTTAGATCCACTAATTGCCATGTGGATACCCAATATTTTATTTGGAGTGTTAGCGATTTATTTATTGAAAAAAGCGCCCAAGTAAGTTTAGTCTAGCCGACAAACTTTGCAGTGGTACTTTTCAAATTCTGAGGGAATTTGAGGCTCCTCATCAAACAAACCATACAAGCAAGACCCACTGCCACTCATAGCGGCATACTTCGCCCCTGCCTCATAGAGTTTCTCTTTAATTGTTGCCAATTCAGGATAATCCGGAAACAAGGCGGCTTCAAAATCATTCTTTAGCCGACCTTCCCATTCGGCAATGGGTAACTGCAATAAATCCGGCAATGAGTTTTGAGGAGCTTGAGGTTTTATTTTGCTATAAGCTTCTTGCGTTGAAATAAAAACCTTCGGCTTTACCATTAAAACATAAGCTTTAAGGGTTAGCTGAAGGGAAAAGTCAAGCAACTCCCCTCTCCCTCTTACCAAAGCCGTTTTGTTTTGAATAAAAAACACACAATCACTCCCTAATTGAGCGGCATAATGTTCTAGTTTCTCATGACTCAAATTCAATTCAAACAATTGATCTATACCCTTTAATGTAAATGCCGCATCGGATGAACCACCGCCTAAACCGGCGCCCATGGGAATGTTCTTATGCAGATGAAGTTGCACCGCAGGAATATCAAAATCTTGCTTCAACAATTGATAAGCTTTCACGCAAAGATTGTTGTCCAAATCTCCGGGAATGGACAAACCACTGCTTGAAAAAGAGAATTCAGCAGCTTCTTTTATTTCTAATTCATCCTTCCAATCAACAGGAACAAAAACACTTTCTAGTTCATGAAATCCATCCTCGCGTTTACACTTGATGAATAAACCTAGGTTGATCTTCGCATTGGGCTGTAACTGCATGATGCAAAAGTAATCCATATTCTGCGCTCAAACATCACTTGCATAGCAAAGCCTTTTTTGTACTTTTGACCCCTCATTTTGTTGAAGAAATATATGGCTAACTACCTAGACTTCGAAGAACCCATTAAGGAAATTCACGAGCAAATTGCTCAAGCTAAAGAGCTTGAAGAAAAAAGCCAAGTGGATGTTTCTAAAACTCAAGTTGAGTTGGAGAAAAAACTGATTGACGTTCAGAAGAAAATTTATAGCAAACTCACTCCTTGGCAAAGAGTTCAAGTGAGTCGGCACCCCGATAGACCTTACACCTTAAGCTACATAGAAGCCATTACGGGAGGTGATTTCATTGAATTGCACGGTGACCGCAATGTTAAAGACGACAAAGCCATGGTTGGTGGCATTGGCACGATTGACGGTAAAAGCGTAATGTTTATCGGTCAGCAAAAGGGTATCAACACCAAAATGCGTCAATATCGAAACTTTGGAATGGCGAACCCTGAAGGTTATCGCAAAGCGCTTCGATTAATGAAGTTAGCCGAAAAGTTCAACATTCCGGTAGTTTGCTTTATCGATACACCCGGTGCTTATCCAGGTTTAGAAGCCGAAGAAAGAGGCCAAGGCGAAGCCATTGCTCGCAATCTAATGGAAATGATTGGCCTAAAAGTGCCGATTATTTGCATTATCATAGGCGAAGGAGCTTCCGGTGGTGCTTTGGGCATTGGTATTGGTGATCGTGTTTTAATGCTTGAAAATACCTGGTATTCGGTTATTTCTCCAGAAAGCTGCTCTTCTATTTTATGGAGAAGCTGGGAGTACAAAGAGCAAGCGGCCGAGGCTTTGAAGCTTACAGCCAAAGACATGTTGGAAAACAAATTGATCGATGGGGTAATTGAGGAGCCAAACGGAGGAGCCCATGCTAATCCGGAGCAAACTTTTAACACGGTTAAAAAGGAAATTAAAAAGCACCTTGCTAAGCTCACCAAAAGTGACGCAGAAAAAAGAGAAAGCGCTCGAATTCGCAAATTCTCAAACATGGGAGTGGTCGTCGAGGCGAATAAGATCAAATAGATTAGCGGTTGTAGCGAATACTGAAGCTACTTACTGGCGAAGGAAAATTTGTGGTTTCTATTAAGTTGCCATTAACATCGTCGTATTCTTTTATCGTCTGGCCTTCTGCCAATAGAATAGCTTGATTTAGGAAATCGTAGCGCATTTCTGTGGCGGAAACATTCGACACTAAAGTGAAATAGTTGTTGGTTTGATAATCGTAACGAATGACTGATTGATCAGTTAGTATATAAAAGATTCGATTGTTTTCTTGTACCAATTGTTTTGCGCTTACCCCACTTAGCGTTCGCACCACTCTTCTTCCTGGGCCACTCAAGCTAATTTCTACTATCTCTAAATTCCCATTCTCATGCTGTAAGCAAATTCCAAATTCTTCATCAATCAACGCCATGTCTACGATTGGCTTTTGTAAAAACAAAGTATTGTAAGTAGCTCCGCTTCCACGGAACAAAATGTTCAATCTACGATTTGCACCATTGGGATTGCTTTCTTCCACTAGCACATATTCTTCATTCACGGCTAACTTTTCACAAACATTTCCACTATTCGCCTGATACAAGAAGTTATCTCCAAAATTAGGGTTCACTCCTTTTACCTCTCCGCCACTATGGCTGTAGAACAGCTGCCTCTCGTCAAGCACTAAGTCTTCAGCAGGATTGGAAAAAGGACTAACCACTGAAGCCTGATACCCCAATTGATCTTGCTTTAAACGGTAAGCCTCTATTTCATTCCCGCTTTGAGGCAGGAACCAAAGGGCCTGATCAAAACTGTTGCAAACCATTTTCTTCACCCTCGAAGACTTGGTGTAAAGCAAGCTAGCCTGATCATTGGAATATTGGTAAAGTTGTGCTTGATCACTTTGGTTGCAGACGGCCAACAAGCCAAGGCGTCGCCGAGCTAGGGCCTTGATCGTAATTTCGCGAAAGGCAGCGAATTCATTTTCGCCATCAAAAGCTTCTACTTTTAAGTTGTATTTCCCCTCTGCCAATAAGCTATCCGATAAAAAGTAAGTGGTCTCCCAGCTGAAAGAAGCTTGACCTACCTCAACCGTTTTGGCTGGTAAAACGGTTTGGCGTCCGCTAGCGCTAGTCAAACTCAAGCTCAATCGTTCTATCTTTTCATTGTCTGAAGCTTGAATTTTTACGTTTATCAAATCCAAGACATCATAACTTCGCTGGCTAGTCGGACTCTCAAAGAAAACTTGAGGTGGGACCTCATCTTTGTCTTTTTCACAGGCCAAAAAAAAGAGACTAAATATAAAAATGAGCAGCTTTTGTTTCACTTTCCTAAATTAGGCAGAATGCCCTTAGGGTAAAAAAATAAAATGTTGATAAAGCGTTTATAAGCTGTTCATTAAATGTGAATCTCTGTGAATTAAGTGTTTATGAAATCTGATAACTCCTTACCATTTTCACACACTCCTTTTCTACTCAAGGCTGAAAAAAAAATTGTTGTAAGTTGCTTTATTCACAGGGTCGACCGTATCAAAAGCACTACATTTGAAGCATGAATTCACCTCAAGAAAAAACGGAACGTAGCCGAAAAAGAAGCAGCTCAAAAACCATCCAACTATCTAATATTGAACACGGTAGACTTCAGCCGCAGGCCGTAGACCTTGAGGAAGCGGTATTGGGCGCCATGATGTTAGAGCGCGAAGCAGTAAACGCTGCCATTGAGATTCTTCAACCCAAAAGTTTTTACAAAGAAAGTCACCAAAAGATCTATTCGGTGATCATGGAACTCTTCAATAATTCGGAACCGGTTGACATATTAACAATTACCAACGCTTTAAAGCAAAAAGGAGAGCTGGAAATTGTTGGAGGACCTTATTACATTACTCAATTAACCAATCGAGTAGCCTCGGCTGCCAACATCGAATTTCACGCACGAATCATTGCACAGAAATACATTCAAAGAGAATTGATCCGTATTTCTACACAGATTATTACCGAAGCCTATGATGATACCACCGATGTCTTTACCTTATTAGACAATGCAGAAAAAGGGCTATTTGAAGTAACTGAGGGTAACATTCGGAAAAATTACGACTCCATGTCTACCTTGATCCGTGGTGCCATTAAAAACATTGAATCTGCCAAAAATCACGACAGTAATATCATTGGAGTGCCTTCCGGTTTCACCGATCTAGATCGCATGACCTCCGGTTGGCAACCTTCTGACTTGATCATTTTAGCGGCACGTCCTGCCATGGGTAAAACGGCATTCTCGCTAACTTTAGCTCGAAATGCAGCGGTAGAGTTTAATAAACCGGTAGCGGTCTTTTCTCTGGAGATGTCATCCTTACAATTGGTGACGCGTTTAATTTCTTCGGAGTCAGAATTGTCTTCTGAAAAACTAAGAAGTGGAAACTTGCGAAACGATGAGATAGAGCAAATCCATGCTAAAATTGGCGGCCTTTCTGAAGCCCCTATTTTCATTGATGACACCGCCGGAATCTCAGTTTTTGAATTACGCGCGAAAGCGAGAAGATTAAAATCGCAGCACGACATTCAGTTGTTGGTGGTGGATTACTTGCAACTAATGACCGCCGGTGGAGATGGCAAAGGTGGCGGAAACCGAGAGCAAGAGATTTCGACCATTTCTCGATCTTTAAAAAGTATTGCCAAGGAATTAAACATTCCGGTGATTGCCCTTTCTCAGTTGAGTCGTGCGGTAGAATCTAGAGGGGGCGATCGCCGTCCCCAGCTATCTGACTTGCGGGAATCCGGTTCCATTGAGCAGGATGCCGATATGGTAATGTTCATCAACCGACCTGAGTATTACGGCATTACGGAAGATGAAAATGGAATGCCCTTAACTGGTGTCGCCAACATTATCTTGGCCAAACATCGAAATGGAGCCGTGGGTGATGTTCAAATGAAGTTTACTTCTGAATTGGCTAAATTCTCTGACTTAGAACGCTACGATTATAATGACGACAATGACTTCGGTAATTTACCTGTTTCCGATGAATTTGACTCAGGCGAAAGCCAAGGCGGGGGTGGGAATACCATTACCCGAAGTTCGCGGATGGATGACGACTTTGACGATGACGCGCCATTCTAATTTCTTGATTTCACCTTTGATTGAAGTGGCTTTCGTACCTTTATAGTTCGCTAAAAAAGTGACGACCTTATGAAGAAACTCCTGCTTAGTTTCCTACTCTTATTATTCATCTCTCCCCTCTTTGCTTCTTATTTGCTGATTCCAATGGATGAATCACAAAAGAATCACTTAAAAGCCTATGGCATTGCTTATTGGGCTTTGCAAAGGGAAGTAGAGGTAGATTGGCTGCTTAACTATCGTGGAGGTAGTTTTATGATGAAATTTGCCCAACCGCTTCAGGAAGAGTTGCAAATTCGTGGGGTTTCGTTTGAAATTATTCCCAATGCAAAGTCGACTGCCATTCTCTCTGAAATTGCCAATCCAGAAGCCAATATGGATGTGGTAAAATTACTTGAACCACCCAAAATGGCGGTTTATTCTCCCAAAGGCAAACAACCATGGGATGATGCCGTGACATTGGTGCTAACCTATGCTGAAATACCTTACACTGTGGTGTACGACAAAGAAGTAATTCAAGGCGAATTGCCGCTTTATGATTGGCTGCATTTACACCACGAAGATTTTACCGGACAATACGGTCGTTTTTACGCCAACTACCGCAATCATGCTTGGTATAAAGAACAAGTGCGCAGCAATGAAGCCATGGCAGCGGAATTGGGTTTCGATAAGGTTTCGGAACTGAAGTTAGGAGTAGCCCAAAGAATTAAAGAATTTACCGCTGGTGGTGGTTTTCTATTTTCCATGTGTTCGGGTACCGACTCTTATGACATTGCTTTAGCTGCTGCAGAAGTTGACATTTGTGAGAAAATGTTTGATGGCGATGGTAGTACCCCCAACTACAATGAAAAATTGAACTATGCCAATGCTTTTGCTTTTAAAGACTTTAGCCTGATCACCGACCCTTTTCAATACGAATTCTCCAACATAGACGCTACTCCCGCGCACAACCGAACGCCTGAGAACAAAGACAAGTTTACCCTTTTTGAGTTTTCAGCCAAATGGGATCCGGTGCCCACCATGTTGTGCCAAAACCACACGCAAATTGTAGATGGTTTTATGGGGCAAACCACCGCTTATGACAAGCGCTTTGTAAAGTCTGATGTGCTTATTATGGGAGAGAACAAAGCCTTGAATTCTGCTCGCTACATACACGGCGAATTTGGCAAAGGCACTTGGACCTTTTACGGCGGCCACGATCCGGAAGATTACCAACATTTTGTTGGCGACCCACCGACCGACCTCAACCTGCACCCCAACAGCCCGGGCTACCGCCTGATCTTAAACAATGTGCTATTCCCAGCGGCTAAGAAGAAGAAGCAGAAGACTTAAGTGATAAAAGCACTTGCCTTTAACTCTTGTTCAGATTTTGAAATACGATATTGATTGGCTAGCGTTCATTTGTCAATAAAAGAGTCTTTTTTCTGTTTCGGAGCCCTTTTCTTGGTCATCAGCTTTGCATCTTGAATTTTTCTCCCCAATTCATCGTCTTTCGCTATTCCGAGCAAATCTTCTTCTAGGCCTAAGACCAGTAGCACTTGCAAATAGAATCCCATGCTCACACTTGCTGAGCCTTTTTCAATTTCAGTAAGGGTTGGTCGACTCATATTTGCCCTTTCTGAAAGTTGCTCCAAACTTAGTTTTCGGCGCAATCGAGCGAGCTTAATATTTTCACCCACTTGTTTCAATATTTTTTTCAACTTTGGTAATAACAGTGGTTTTTCTCGGCCCATAAGTAATTTATTTATTTACAAATAAAGCTATTTTTGTAAATACTATTTTACATTATAAAATAGAAATAAACGTACAGCCTTACAGCCCTGGCTACCGCCTAATCTTAAACAATGTGCTTCTTCCGGCGAAGAAGAAGAAGAAGAAGCAGAAGATGTAGGATTTTTTTATTTAGAAAATACTTATCGCAATCGTTGGCTTTTATTTGGTTAAGCAACGAACTTCAACTTGATACATATTGTATGTTGATCGATACATACAATGAGTATAGTTTAGACTCATGGTAAATGAGTTTCTCTTAAACGAATTTGGGTTTCGAATTCGACATCTGCGAACCAAAAATGGATGGAGTCAAGAAGAGCTTGCTCATAAAACTGGATTTCACAGAACCTATATTGGAATGATTGAAAGGGGCGAAAGAAATATTTCGCTCACTAATATGGCGGTCTTTGCTAAAGCGTTCGAATTAAGTCTTGATGAACTTTTAAAGTTTGAAAACTCAACAGAGCATATTGGTAAATATCAATTAAAGTCTGAAAATTAATGTCAAGAAAGCATTCCTTTAAATTGACAATTTCCAATAATGCTACTGAAAAGCAAGGAGTAAACTATCTTATTGAAGAACAGACTGGGTTCTTTAAAGTAGATAAAGAAATGAAGAAAGAACTTTTAGATAAGGTTGATGCTCCATACAATTATCTTCAATCATTTGATCTGATATACATTCCTAAATTAAAAGGAATCAAATTTGAAAGAAACTACATTGAAACCCACCTTGATGAAATACTGTTTGTAGAACTAAAAACAACAAAGAAGTATTTACCGGAAAATCCAAAAGGATTCTTTTTTGGTGCTACTGAAAATGAATTCAATTTTGGAAAACTCCTTGGCAAGAGATTTAGATTTTGCTTTGTTTGTTTAAACGAAAAGTCTCCTTCATATGTATTGCTGACCATTGAAGAATTAGAGGATAGAATAAGAAATAGAAGAATTCAGTATCAAATTAATCTCTAAGTGTAAACTATGTTTTCATTAGTGAAATTTAAAGCCAAAGTGCTCTCTATGGAACCTTAAGTTTTCCTGCGATGGGTAATATTTTTTGGAATATGGTAATGAAATGCTCAAACCACCAAATTGAGTTAGATTATAAGGTGAGCTAGTATCTTCTTTAAAATTATCATTTAAAAGAACCTTATAGTCCTCCGATATAGATATTAGGCCTCTATCAAATGCCCTATGTAAGGTTGGAGTAAGTGCTATCCCGTTAGATGGCGTATCATCGTACGACTCTGCGAACGGTACAATATGGCAGGCATCTAGCATAGATATGTTAGTAGTTGCAGTTAATTTCATTCCTGAAATGGCACATCTATCATTATAGTTCTGCGTAATCATTCTCTTAAATGCGCCACTTCTCACAAAAACTTCTTCTTGGTATCTATTTTTATTCAACGAAGCTTTAAGACTTAAAATTTCTTGTTTGTATGACTCTGGCTCTTCTTCTAAAGAAATAAAGGAAAAAAGGTTTCTTTCAAGAGAGCTATACTCTTGTTTTGAGTTAGGAAAATACTTATTGAGTATTTCCTGTATTATTATTTCTCTCTTTACTTTATAAGCTAAGATTATAAAAAGATCATCATCTAATTTAGCACAATCAATCATTTCTCTTAAACTACCTAACGATCTAATTGATTTTACTGACGAGACTGCTTTTTCATATCCCTGCTTAGGCCGCAGTTGCCAAAACTTTTCAGATTTCATATGAAAAAAAGGAAGAGCAAAAATCATGTCTCTGTCCTCGAATACAAGCTTCATCCAAATTTTCCTGAACGTTTCAACTAATTCAGGAGATATATTAATCCAACAATTATCAATGTAGCCTTTATCTATTAAGTCAATAATTGATAGAATTAGGATTGGCTTGTTTGGGGCAACCCCTTTACTCTTACTAACATTTAAGTTTGTAAAACAATGAATATAAAATGCTAGCTTATTCATTAAGTACTTTATAAAGCATTTCGAATCTCAGATAATTAATAGCTTTTGCTAAACTATTAATAATCTCTTAAAGTGTCCACCTCCCTCATCTCCACAAAACACCCTATCTTTTGCGCTTGAAACATCCCCATTGTTGGTGATGGCTAAAACAAAAACCATGAAAAAATTAATTCAATGCCTTTTGCTTGGGCTGTTAGTCTCTGTATTTTGCAATTCCCTTACTGCCCAAGAGTTTCAAACCGCTACTTCCGGATTTGTGAGCTTTAATTTGGGAACATCTCCTGTACAGCCGGCACAAACCCAAGAACTCTCCTTGTTTGGTTGCAATACCCAAATCAGCACGCGCGGCCTTCAAAACTCTGATGGCAGTCCCATGCTGACATGGAATAAAGATCACCAAGTAATGAAAATCCCTTACGGTAAAGCGAGTCAAAATAGCAAGCCGTATTTTGTTTCCAAGTATTACATGGCCTCTCCTCCAGTTATGGAAATATTAAAAAACCCCACTGATACTATAGCTAACATTGGCTTAGTAATTCCCGACCGCTTTACCTTTTTTGGAGAAGTTCCGGTGCAAAAAGTTTACTTAGATTATGAGATCTTAAACAAGGTATATTTGAATTTCATCGACCTTAGCTATGACATCCCAAATGACTCCGGAAAAACTTGTCGCTCCTTAGGTGTAGACTTGATTCCACTCAACATTCAGTGTATGGATTTTCCTTGGGATACTGTCCATTCCATTTTTGGAGGCAAAGGAGCTTCGGGCATTGGTCGTCTGAGAATTGACAGCAGTCAAAAGGTATTCTTACTAAGCAAGGCAAAAGACAAAGACTTTTTAAATTGTAGTATCACCATTCTCGACGATATCTTGCTGAACCACGAAGTATTTATCAAGCACTCCGATGGTACTGAAAGCAAGAGCTTAAACCTGACAGAATTTTATACCGAAAGCGATAAAAAAGGTGTCATTCCTTTGGTTTGTTACTCCAGAACTGAGTTACCAGAAGGCTGCAAAGAACCTAAACCTTAATTAATCATCCGCCAACTCAAACCAAACTTGAGCACTCTTCCGGGAATAGGGTAATCTTGGGTGCGGTAGTTTCCTTCTCTGAAGCTTAGCACTGATTGCTCTAAAATTTAAACCATTTTTATGCACAAATGCCCGCTCAAAAGCGCACTATTCCAATATTATCAAATCCTTACCCCAAGCTTAACTTTTTCGTAACAGGCAACATTTCAGGCGAAACTACGTGTCTAAATTAAAGTACAGGCAATCTTGTCGCAGCACGCTTAAACTTCTTCGCCATGAAAAAGCTACCCATCTTCCTCCTGCTTTTAGCAGCACAACTCATCCTTTCTGCTCAAGTAAAGAGCAAACTCAAAGGAAAGGTCACTGATATCAACGGCCTTGATTTACCTTTTGTAAACCTTACCCTTAGTAATGCCCAAGGGGAAAGTCTGCAGACTACTTCTGATTTTAGTGGTTTTTACATCTTTCATCATTTAGATTCTGGAATCTGGAATTTAAAAGCAAGTTTAGTGGGTTATCAAACCAAAGAACTCAAAGGCTTTAAAATCGCGCCAGCTAAAACCATGGTGCTTAACCTAGCCCTTAATACCGGCACTCAATTGAGAACGGTAGAAGTGATTGGCTATAAAAAACCATTGGTCGCCTTAGACCAAAGTCGCTCTACAAGTAGGCAAGACATTGAACGCATGGCCGTACGCTCTGCCCCAGACATTGCCAAAACTGCCGGCAATGGGGTGGTAACGAGGGGTGGTAGAGCCCAAGGAAATGTCACTTATGTGGATGGCATTAAAGTAATTGGCTCTACTAGCCTCCCCAAATCGGCCATTCAAGAAGTAAAGGTCCACCCACCCGGGGTGCCTGCCATGTATGAAAGTGACGTAGCTTTTGAGCAATCAGAATACGTAATTCATTCACCGCCTCAAGGCTCCTATACATCTTCTCGTCGCAAGCGTAAAAAAGAAAAATTTTTGAATTACGAGGAGCCTCCGGTGGTTCGACTCTATGAAAATGAGCTTTACCAAGAAATTGCAGACAACCCTTTTGAGTCACCTCGTAAAACGCCTTTGTCTACCTTTAGCATTGATGTGGACAAAGCCGCTTACGCAAACGTAAGGCGCTTTTTAAACCAAGGCATGCTTCCTCCTACCAATGCTGTGCGCATTGAGGAGCTTATCAATTACTTCGATTACGATTATCCAGAACCAACCGATGAACATCCATTCTCCATTACCACAGAGTTAGCTAGTAATCCTTGGAATGCTGAAAGGCAAATTGCCATGATCGGTTTGCAAGGAAAAACCATCGAAATGGATGAGGCGCCAAAAAGCAATCTTGTCTTTTTAATTGATGTGTCCGGTTCTATGAGCTCATACAATAAATTAGAATTACTGAAAAAAGGACTGAATTTATTGGTGGATAAAATGCGCCCTGAAGATCAGGTGGCCATTGTGGTGTATGCAGGGGCAGCCGGGGTAGTTCTAGAATCCACTTCAGGAAAAGAAAAGCAAAAGATCAAAGCTACCTTAAACCGTTTAAGTGCAGGCGGTTCCACAGCCGGTGGGGCGGGCATTCATTTGGCATATGAAATTGCCAAAGAAAACTTTATTAAAGAAGGTAACAATCGCATCATCTTAGCCACCGACGGAGATTTTAATGTGGGTACTAGCTCACAAGAAGCCTTGGTAAAACTGATTGAAGAGAAGCGAGAGAGTGATATTTTCCTTTCTGTTTTAGGTTTTGGCAATGGCAATTTGCAAGATTATAAAATGGAGCAATTGGCCAACAAAGGCAACGGTAATTACAATTACATCGACAACATTATTGAAGCCAAAAAAGTATTGGTGAAGGAGATGGGTGGCACATTGGTTGCCATTGCCAAGGATGTGAAGGTTCAAGCCGAATTCAATCCGGCTAAAGTAAAAGCCTACCGCTTAATTGGCTATGTAAATCGCGCTTTGGCAGACGAAGATTTTAACGATGACCGTAAAGATGCCGGAGAGTTAGGCTCAGGGCACAGTGTGACGGTGCTCTATGAAATCATTCCCGCTAATTCAATGGAGAAGATTATGGATGTTGATTCCTTGAAATACCAAAAAGTGGAAGCACCTAAAACAGCCTTTAATGATGAAATATTGACGGTTAAATTTAGATACAAGCAGCCCGATGGCGATGTTTCTACCTTAATGACCAAGGTGTTGAAAGATGAGCGGAAAGCTTTGGAAGATGCTTCTGTTAATCTCAGGTTTTCTGCAGCTGTAGCAAGCTTCGGCATGAAACTACGAGGCTCAGAAAGTGTAAAAGACTTCTCTTATGAAGATATCGATAGCATTGCTAGAACAGCAAAAGGGAAAGACCCAGAAGGTTATCGAGCAGAATTCTTAAAAATGGTTGAAACCGCAGAACTATTGGATCAACGGAATTAAACAAAGTGTTGGTTAGTTAGGCCTCCTCCTTTTATGGGAGGGGGCTTTTTTAGTTGATCATCCGCCAACTCAAACCAAACTTGAGCACTCTTCCGGGAATGGGGTAATCTTGAATGCGGTAGGAGTCTTCGCTGAAAGCAGTTTGTAAGACATTCTCGTATTTCACAAACAAGCGTGCGGAGGTAGAAATTCGCAATTTTAAGAAAAGATCTAACTGCTGAATATTGCCCAGACTTTCTCCTTCATTCCGTAAATGGAATTGTGCCAAAGCCGGATTATAGGCATAGCCTTGATATTCACCGATGTAGTAAAAGTCAACTCCAACTTGCAGCCCTAAATTCTCTTTAAAGAATTGGTTGTCGTAATACAAGGAATGATAAGAGTAAAGCTCTGGCATAGGTAAAACCTCTTGATTGGAGATCTGCTGGTAAAGCAATCGATTGAAGAGATAAAAATTTCGCAAAAAGTGAAACTCCTTACTCAAACTCAAGCGAACAGTTTGTATGCTTTCACTTTCTTGTTGAGGCAAGGCCAAACTATCGAAGTAAACAAAGTCTTGCAATTGAATAAATTCTGCCTTTAGTTGTACTCCACTTTTCTCCTCGGCTAGTTCAGCTCCCAAGAGGCGCTGCTTGGAAGTGGTCCAACTTTCATCATACAAAAAGTGATTGGCTCGCTGTCGATTTATAAAAAAGTCAGGCTGATGTTCAAAGACTCTAACAAAACCTCGAGAATGTAAACTTTTGAATTTTGGAAAGCCTACAGATGCTTGTAGATCTACTTCGTCCTTTTCAAAGCCACCCAAGCCTTTTTCTAAATTCGCCTTAAGTGAGTATCCCCATAAAGTATCTTGAAAAGAAGCTCGCACAAACTGACTGCTAAAATCAGTATCGGTTAGCTGATTTTGAAAGTAATGATAGCCTCTTTCCTCATAGCCTAAACTGATGCGACCGTCCCAAGCCGCCAAACCCAAATAATGTGAAAGTTGATCGGCATAAGCCGTATCGGCGCTTTGTACTTCATCCAGGTAATAGTTTTGATAGAATGGGAGTTCTTCTGCACTCAGATTTTCGCTAAAGTTTCGAAAAGCTTTAGACCATTTGAAGGAATAGTTAAGACTAAGCAAGGTAGTTGAGTCTTGGGTCCTCCATAGATCAAAATATTGGTCTAGAAACAATTCTTGCGATCGAAGACGGTTTTGAGCATCTCTAAGGTTTATGTCTAAAAGCACAGTATTATCATCTGGATTGTCATTGGTACTTGAAATAACCCCACCATTCTCCTGAGCTTCCAAGCTGTTGATCAAGAAATACCCTTTTGAACGAAAACGCGCATCTCTACTCTGTAAGTTATAGGTGGTATGAAAGCGCGTGTGGTTGGTTAACTGCTGCAGAAAAAAACCCGGGGAAGTAATCCGATCGTATCGAAAACTGATGTTCAGCCCTTCGCCGAGATTTTGAGAATGAAAGGCTTTAAAATATTGCTCTTCTTCCGCTCCATTGGCATAAATAAGTTCGGTAAAGGGCCGAGACATTTTGTAATACCGCATGGAGTCTTGCGTGAGCAAATAGGGCTGGTAGCCACCTAAGTGTGAATTGATGGTCCAATCCTGCTCCAATTGATCGAAAGAATGTACCGGCAAACCAATGTTACCGGAACGTGCCCAAGGCAATCGATTTCTTCCGATTGGTCTATAATGCTGAAAGCCCTTTAATTCGGTGTAAGAATAATCCTGAAAATGGAGTTGATAGTCATCTTTGGCAGCTTGTACAATCAAGGTATCGCTTTCTTTTTGCTCCTCGGTTTGTGCAAAAACTACTGCGGGGAAGGAACATATAAATACCAGCAGGGCTCTCCAATTCATGCGGCAAAGATAAGCGAAGGAATAGAGTAAGACGACTAAAAACAAGACATAAAAGATCCTCTTTCGATAATATTACTTGAGGCCTATAAAAATGATGTTGACAAGCCTATTCAGATGGGTATACCTACCAGCATATAGACTGGCAGGCATTTACAACTCATGGCTACCTTGAAATACCTCTGAATCACATCTGAATAAATGTCCCTAATCAATTCAGTATTTCAATAAATTTTAGGCATAAAAAAACCCGCTCCGACTAAGTCGGGGCGGGGCTTAAAAAAATGGCGATGATCCGCCTCTTTAGTCGGACAGGCCCGCCTTTTCAGTCGGGCAAGCATACCTGCCGCCGGCAGGCAGGCTCTACCGGTTGCCTAGTTCTTTGAAACGTTAGTGTAAAGGGACCAGTACCATCTGCTCCCGAAAACTCGGGATTAACTTCTCTGTCTCTTATCCTTCTATTAACTTTTTGACATAAAAAAACCCCGTAGTAAAAACTACGGGGCTTTAAAAAAAATGGCGATGATCCGCCTCTTTAGTCGGACAGGCCCGCCTATTCAGTCGGGCAAGCATACCTGCCGCCGGCAGGCAGGCTCTTCCGGTTGCCTAGTTCTTTGAAGCCTTAGCGTAAAAGGATCAGTACCATCTGCTCCCGAAACTTCGGGATTAACTTCTCTGATCCATCTCACTTTATTCCATAAAAAAACCCCTCGATAAATCGAGGGGTCTTTAAAAAATGGCGATGACATACTCTCCCGGTTGCCCAGTACCATCTGCGCTGTTGAGCTTAACTTCTCTGTTCGGAATGGGAAGAGGTGAACCTCAACGCAATAATCACCATAAATCATTATCAAATTGTGCACTTCGACTTCGCTCAGTGTACGAATTTGATGTATATCATGACATCAAAAAGAAAGAAAATACAGTATAAGAGTAACAGTTACAACATTAGTAGAAAGCTTACGGGTAATTAGTATTGCTTGGCTTTGACATTACTGCCTTTACACCTACAACCTATCAACGTCATCGTCTATAACGACCCTTTAAGGAAATCTCATCTTGAGGTAGGCTTCGCGCTTAGATGCTTTCAGCGCTTATCCCTTCCGCACGTAGCTACTCTGCAGTGCCGCTGGCGCGACAACAGATACACCAGAGGTGCGTCCAACCCGGTCCTCTCGTACTAGAGTCAGATCCTCTCAAATTTCCAACGCCCACAACAGATAGGGACCGAACTGTCTCACGACGTTCTGAACCCAGCTCGCGTGCCACTTTAATGGGCGAACAGCCCAACCCTTGGGACCTTCTCCAGCCCCAGGATGTGACGAGCCGACATCGAGGTGCCAAACCCCCCCGTCGATGTGAGCTCTTGGGGGAGATTAGCCTGTTATCCCCGGAGTACCTTTTATCCTTTGAGCGATGGCCCTTCCATACGGAACCACCGGATCACTATGCTCTACTTTCGTACCTGCTCGACTTGTCGGTCTCACAGTCAAGCGTCCTTGTGCCATTGCACTCTGCGCACGGTTACCAAGCGTGCTGAGGACACCTTTAGAAGCCTCCGTTACTTTTTAGGAGGCGACCACCCCAGTCAAACTACCCACCAAACATTGTCTCCCGAGTAACCGGGATTAGACATCAAGCAAATCAAGGGTGGTATTTCAAGGATGACTCCACAATGCCTAGCGACACTGCTTCGAAGTCTCCCACCTATCCTACACATGATTTACCTAATATCAATGTTAAGCTATAGTAAAGGTTCACGGGGTCTTTCCGTCCCGTTGCGGGTACCCGGCATCTTCACCGGGATTACAATTTCACCGAGCTCATGGTTGAGACAGTATCCAGATCGTTGCACCATTCGTGCAGGTCGGAACTTACCCGACAAGGAATTTCGCTACCTTAGGACCGTTATAGTTACGGCCGCCGTTTACTGGGGCTTCAATTCAATGCTTCTCCGAAGATAACATCTCCTCTTAACCTTCCAGCACCGGGCAGGTGTCAGGCCTTATACATCATCTTTCGATTTAGCAAAGCCATGTGTTTTTGATAAACAGTCGCCTGGATCTTTTCACTGCGGCCACACCGGAGTGTGGCGCCCTTTCTCCCGAAGTTACAGGGCGATTTTGCCTAGTTCCTTAACCATGAATCACTCGAGCACCTTAGGATTCTCTCCTCGACTACCTGTGTCGGTTTGCGGTACGGGTAGCATTTATCTGAAGCTTAGAGGTTTTTCTTGGAAGTCTGATTAGGGACATTATCCGCTTGCCCGAAGGCTCACGGTACTATCAGGTTCAGCTAGCTGTGCGGATTTACCTACACTGCCAATACCTACACCCTTTAACGTACTATTCCGTCAGTACGCAGTCCTTTCACTACTCCGTCACCCCATCGCAATAAATGCTAGTACAGGAATATTAACCTGTTATCCATCGACTACCCCGTTTGGGTTCGCCTTAGGACCCGACTAACCCTGATCCGATTAGCGTTGATCAGGAAACCTTAGTCTTTCGGTGAGCGGGTTTCTCGCCCGCTTTATCGTTACTTATGCCTACATTTTCTTTTCTAACCGCTCCAGCATACCTTGCGATACACCTTCGGCGCTGTTAGAATGCTCCCCTACCACTCTTTCGAGTTTATAGCTTCGGTAGTATGTTTTATGCCCGATTATTATCCACGCCCAATCGCTCGACTAGTGAGCTGTTACGCACTCTTTAAATGAATGGCTGCTTCCAAGCCAACATCCTAGCTGTCTAAGCAATCGGACCACGTTTGAACAACTTAACATACATTTAGGGACCTTAGCTGATAATCTGGGTTGTTTCCCTCTCGGACACGGACCTTAGCACCCGCGCCCTCACTCCTGAGGAACATGATATAGCATTCGGAGTTTGTCAGGATTTGGTAGGCGGTGAAGCCCCCTAGTCCTATCAGTAGCTCTACCTCTATATCACTTTAACTCAAGGCTGTACCTAAATACATTTCGGGGAGTACGAGCTATTTCCGAGTTTGATTGGCCTTTCACCCCTACCCTCAGTTCATCCAAAGACTTTTCAACGTCAACTGGTTCGGTCCTCCACTCTGTGTTACCAAAGCTTCAACCTGACCAAGGGTAGATCACACGGTTTCGCGTCTACCCCCACTAACTATACGCCCTATTCAGACTTGCTTTCGCTTCGGCTCCAGATCTTAAATCCTTAACCTTGCTAGTGAGGAGTAACTCGTAGGCTCATTATGCAAAAGGCACGCAGTCACCCCGAAGGGCTCCTACAGCTTGTAAGTGTATGGTTTCAGGTTCTATTTCACTCTCCTGTTCGGAGTACTTTTCACCTTTCCCTCACGGTACTAGTTCACTATCGGTCTCTGAGGAGTATTTAGCCTTACCGGATGGTTCCGGCTGATTCACACAAAATTTCACCTGTTTCGTGCTACTCAGGATCCTGCTAGGTATAATATCTATTTCGTTTACGAGACTATCACTCTCTATGGTCCAACTTTCCAGAAGGTTCTACTATAAATACTAAGTCCACATTGCAGTCCTACTACCCCACCATTGCCGAAACAATAGTGGTTTGGGCTGTTCCCCGTTCGCTCGCCACTACTAGGAGAATCATTATTATTTTCTCTTCCTCCGGCTACTTAGATGTTTCAGTTCGCCGGGTTAACTTCCCGATAAATCGGGATAACATACCTTCAGTATGCTGGGTTGCCCCATTCGGAAATCTACGACTTACAGGTTATTGGCACCTAATCGTAGCTTATCGCAGCTTGTCACGTCCTTCATCGCCTCTCAGAGCCAAGGCATCCGCCATACACCCTTAGTAACTTTCTTACTAATCTTTATAAATTAAATTCATAAAATAATATCAACTTGCATTATTGATATCGGTTCTAACTCTTACAATTATATTGTATTTTCTTTCAAGATGTCAAAGAACTTGTTCCCTGCAGAATTTCTGCAGATGAAATCCCTTCTTAGCGGAAGCTTAGAAGGTTAATAGTAGATTATACCGGAATTGAACCGATGAATAGTTTGATTAAATCAGACTACTCTAGCCCTTTCGTTAAACGAAATGCTAATTATCTAGTTATTTTAAAGAACGTTCACTTTTCAGTGAATGTAGTGGAGAATATCGGAGTCGAACCGATGACCTCCTGCGTGCAAGGCAGGCGCTCTAGCCAGCTGAGCTAATTCCCCTAGCTTATTAAGTAGTCCCGCGCAGACTTGAACTGCGGACCTCTACATTATCAGTGTAGCGCTCTAACCAGCTGAGCTACGGGACTGTTTTAAATTCCCTATTTCAGTAAGCTTAAGCGCTTCTGAAGTTAGCGCAATGGTTCCACATGGGACTATAATAGCTTGGGAACAATAAAATATTGAAGAAAGGAAAGATAAATACCTTTTCTCCTCGAATAAATCGAAGAGAAGAGTAACTACCTAAATCTCTAAAAAGGAGGTATTCCAGCCGCACCTTCCGGTACGGCTACCTTGTTACGACTTAGCCCCAGTTACCGATTTTACCCTAGGCGGCTCCTTGCGGTTACCGACTTCAGGTACCCTCGGCTTCCATGGCTTGACGGGCGGTGTGTACAAGGCCCGGGAACGTATTCACCGGATCGTGGCTGATATCCGATTACTAGCGATTCCAGCTTCATGAAGTCGAGTTGCAGACTTCAATCCGAACTGAGATAGGGTTTAAGGATTAGCTCTCTGTCACCAGATGGCTGCCCTCTGTCCCTACCATTGTAGCACGTGTGTAGCCCTGGACGTAAGGGCCGTGATGACTTGACGTCGTCCCCACCTTCCTCACCGTTTGCACGGGCAGTTTTGCTAGAGTCCCCACCATTATGTGCTGGCAACTAGCAATAGGGGTTGCGCTCGTTATGGGACTTAACCCGACACCTCACAGCACGAGCTGACGACAGCCATGCAGCACCTTGCATTCTGTCCGAAGAAGGACTGGTTTCCCAGTCTGTCATTATGCATTTAAGCCCAGGTAAGGTTCCTCGCGTATCATCGAATTAAACCACATGCTCCACCGCTTGTGCGGGCCCCCGTCAATTCCTTTGAGTTTCAACCTTGCGATCGTACTCCCCAGGTGGATTACTTATCACTTTCGCTTAGGCACCGACAGTATATCGCCGACACCGAGTAATCATCGTTTACAGCGTGGACTACCAGGGTATCTAATCCTGTTCGCTCCCCACGCTTTCGTACCTTAGCGTCAATAGTAGCTTAGTAAGCTGCCTTCGCGATTGGTGTTCCACGGCATATCTATGCATTTCACCGCTACATGCCGTATTCCGCCTACTTCAACTATATTCAAGAATTTCAGTATCAATAGCAGTTCCATCGTTAAGCGATGGGCTTTCACTACTGACTTAAAATTCCGCCTACGTACCCTTTAAACCCAATGAATCCGGATAACGCTTGGACCCTCCGTATTACCGCGGCTGCTGGCACGGAGTTAGCCGGTCCTTATTCTTATAGTACCGTCAGCCCCTTACACGTAAGGGGGTTTCTTCCTATATAAAAGCAGTTTACAACCCATAGGGCCGTCGTCCTGCACGCGGCATGGCTGGTTCAGACTTTCGTCCATTGACCAATATTCCTCACTGCTGCCTCCCGTAGGAGTCTGGTCCGTGTCTCAGTACCAGTGTGGGGGATAACCCTCTCAGGCCCCCTACCCATCGCTGACTTGGTGAGCCGTTACCTCACCAACAATCTAATGGGACGCATGCTCATCCTTTTCCGCCGAAGCTTTAATCATCCTAACATGCGAAAGAATGATACTATGGAGTATTAATCCTCATTTCTAAGGGCTATTCTCCAGAAAAGGGTAGATTGCATACGCGTTACGCACCCGTGCGCCACTCGTGTTAAGAGCAAGCTCTTAACTTACCGTTCGACTTGCATGTGTTAAGCCTGCCGCTAGCGTTCATCCTGAGCCAGGATCAAACTCTTCGTTGTAATTAAAAGTTTAATGCTTTGCTAGGCTCAGTTACTCAAAGTTATTTAAAACTCAAGGTATTTACCTTTCTTCTTTTCTTCAATCTTTTCAAAGAACTTTCAGCTTGCGCTGAACTCTTATATTTTAAAGCTTTCGCTTGTAAAATCTTTTTAATGAACTCCCAATTTTTAATTTGGGGCTGCAAATGTACAACAAAAATTGAACTTGCAACACTTTCCGAAAAATATTTTGAAATCTTTTTTTCAACTCAATTTCCGAAAAGAACTATCCCATTTTTTTTGGGCCGCAAATGTACAACTAAAATTGAATCTGCAACACTTTTCGAAAAATATTTTTGAAATCTTTTTTCAAACTAATTTCCAAAAAGAACTCTCCCATTTTTTGGGGCCGCAAATGTACAATTAAAATTGAACCTGCAATGCTTTTTGAAAAAAATATTTTTCTTTCGCTTTTATAGCTTTTCAGTGAACTACCCCTTCAAAAAAATCGGGAGGGCAAATTTAGATAAGAATCTCTTTCTGGCAACAATAATTTGAGGTTTTTTTAAAAGTTTTTTTACTCTTACTGAACCTCAACTAATTAGGGATTGCCCAAACTCACCGGAATGATTTTTCCATTGATGTAATGGTGTGCCTCCATAGCAAAGCGGCTTATGTATGCCGCCATTTCATTGGCCTTAAGCGGAGCTTCAAAGCCAGGGAAAGCCTTTTCTAACATATCGGTTTGCACCGCCCCAAGGGCCAAGGCATTAACCCTCACCCCTTTTTCCTTTAATTCTTCTGCCATGCATTCGGTCAATATACTCATGGCTCCTTTAGAAGCACTGTAAGCTGATAGCCCCGGAAACTTGCTGCTACCTTGCACACCCCCCATACTGCTTATGTTCAAAATGTGCGATTGAGTCGGCATGTAAGGAATACAGCATTGAGACAAATTTACGGCACTGATCACATTGCTTTCATACTGAGCTAGAAAATCACTTGCTTTTGTTTCTAAAAAGGATTTATTGACCAAATGTCCGGCATTGTTCAATAGTGCATCCACTTGCCCCCACTCTTCTAGTATGGGTTTTACTTTCTCTTGCAAGGCAACTAAATTGAGCAGATCGACTGCTACACTTTTTATAGGAGGGTTTAAACGCTCTAAGTCTTCTAGTGCAGAACTACTTCTCGCCAAGGCTAACACTTGATGGCCTTCTTCAGCTAACTTTAGAGCTACTGCTCTTCCTATTCCTCTGCTTGCTCCGCTAACTACTATCTTCATAAAGGGTTATTTTTAAATGGGGAAATTAATGCTATCTAACTTTATTCTAAAACTGCTAAGCAGTTTAGTTGTTAATTTTGCATTATGGGAAAATTGAAACTTGATTTGCATGATGTATACAATAAAGGTCAGCAAATTGATCAAGCATTAAGCGAAGTAATGGAAGAAGCCATAGCAAACAAACACAAAGTGGTGGAAATTATCCCGGGCAAAGGAAGCGGTCAACTAAAAAAGAGGGTGATTCGTTTCTTGCAGCAAAAGCACATTAAAAATCAATACCATCGAATCGAAAAGGATAGCAAGAACTTTGGTCGACTTTTCGTTCACTTTAAACATTAAACCGGAACTAAAGCATGTTTACTTCAGGACGTATTGCCTTTGTTATCTTCTTTCTTATTCTCTTTATCAGTTATCTGGTTTGGGCTTATCGGAAAGACATCAAAAAACTACCTTGGTATTACAAAGGGTCGGGTAAGATCCTATTGGCTTTGGTTGCCATTTATGCCGTTTACTTTGTATTGACTCGTTATGTGGTATAAAAGTCTTCTATGACTTCTGTAAATTCCTTGATCATCATGCCGGTTGCGCCCCATATCAGGTGATGTTTAACCGGATAACCCAAAGCTTCATAACGCAATTTATTGGCAAGCGTCAAGACCTTTGAGCTTATCTTATCCTCCCCAATTAAATCGGTTAAAGGCACTTCTATTACAGAAGCGACCTCCATTGGCTCGGCTTTGAACCGAGGTTGTTGCTGATGAAAACCCACATAGGGCTCAATAACAAAGTTGCTAGGGGGCACATAAAGTGAAGATAGTTTCCCCACCACTTTGACTTCGGTTGCTCGAATGGCTAACTCCTCTTCTGCTTCTCGCAAGGCGGTTTGCTCTAAATTTAAGTCTACTAATTCATGCTTTCCGCCAGGTAGCGCAATCTGTCCGGAATGAACCCCCTTATATTTAGGTCTCTCAATAAAGACCGTATGCCACTCCCCTTGCTTAGGGTACAACAATAGCAAGACCGCGCTTTTTCTTGGCTTTACTTTTTCGAGATCCATTTCTTCATAGGCTTTGCGATGGGCCATTAACTTTTGATGTGCTGCATGGCCTGGCAAAGGTCGCTGCAAGCGTTCTTGAAGAAATATTTCAAACTCTTTGCGCATCTACTTCTTTTGAGCTTGAATGTAATTCTTTCTCTCGCGATCGTAATACATCAAGCTATTTTCAGTTTGCAAGCTAAGGTAGCGTTGATTAAAAACTTTGATCTGAAGATACTGTTCTTGAAAAGGCTTATCATTGGACAAGTGAAAAAGCTTTTGTCCTTCTTCATGTTTTAAAAGATACAAACTATCTCCCAGGTTTTCAATCTGCGCATAGCGGTTTTCTAAAACCCAGTTCTCTTTTTTATTGATCATGCCCCACCTTCCTTCTTTCTTTACTAAGCCTCTTTCGTTTTCAAAAGTTCGGCTCACTTCGTATTGATAGGGAATAACTAAATTCAAGTTCTCATTGGAATAGCCCCACTTTCCTCTTTTCTTTACTGCCACAAAAGTATTGGGCTTATACTCTCCAACATCTTGAAAAATGGCGGGAAAGACCTTTGCTCCACTAGTATCAAGAATGCCAAACTTCTCTTTTAAATGATATTTCACATAGCTCTCATGAAACTTTCCCCAAACGAGAGCTTCTACTTTAAAATCGAAATCCAAGTCAATGACTATTTCACCTTGGGAATTTACATAACCGTACTTTCCTTGCTTCATGATCAAGGCAAGTCCTTCTTGAAACTCCCCAATTCTGTCATACTCAAAAGGCAAAACCACAGAGCCGTTCTTATCGATCAAGCCATACAAACTGTCTTTTTTTGCTCGTGCTAAACCTAATTCATTCAAATTTTCCAACCACTGGTATTCTGCAGGTACTACTAATTTGCCCAATTCATTGATCAGCCCTTTCTTTTCATCTAGTTCAACCATGGCAAAACCATGTTGAAAATCATCAGCAAATTCTAGGGTGGGTGGAATAACCACTTTACCTTCTCGGTTCACATAACCGTAGGCAGTATCATTTGCAATGACCGCTAAATCGGAGTAAAATGTACCCACCACTTCATAAGTAAAAGGCAACCTTGCCTGATTAGTCTTATCAATTAATCCGTAATAATTCTGTTTCATGACAACAGCTAGGCCTTGCTTAAACGATTCTCCATCTTCGTATTCAAAAGGAATCACCACTTCGCCACTCTTGTTCAAATAACCTACCTTCCCGTCTTTAACCGCCAATGCCAATCCCTCCTGAAAAGGTTCTACTAAATCATATTCCGGTGCAATAAGAATTTGCCCGGTAGTATCCATAAACCCCCATTTCCCATTTCGACTAAATGGCAAATATGTTTTGAGGGCCAGTTTCATGTCTTGCATTAGGTCTGCAACAAAAGGAAAGTCGGGGTAATCGATGCGAAATTCTACAATGCGCTCAGGACTGTAATCAACCATGTAAAGTTTGTATAGGTTCTTCCACGCCTTCTCCACATTTGGATTGTCTGGATAGCCTTCTATAAACCGCTCGTAAACTTCTATACGATTAGCTTTTGTAACCTTATTGTAGATCGAGTCTTGAGCCGTTCTCAAATAAGGGCTATTAGGATAAGTCAAAACAAATTGTTGGTATTCAACCACCGTTTCATGACTGGTTTGTTCTTCGTAGAGTCTTAATTCAAACAAATTTTTGGCTTCATAGTACTGCTTCGAATTCGGATAAGTTTGTATGAAAAATTGATACGCATCGGCTGTGTTCTTTTCCTTTGCAAAAGCAAAAGCCAATTGATCACGGGCCTCGATGGCCTGCTGTAAATAGGGAGAATCAAAGTGCTTATTGATGTAAGTTTCCCACAAACTTACCGAAGGGTTAGCGGCTATTTTTTCAAATACTTTTCGATCAATGCTGTCTTTCCAATTCTCAATTCGCATGGAATCCACGTCTAGCTCGTGTAGGTCTTCTATCCCTTTCGGCACGAGTTTCAGATAATTAGAGTCGGCCTGTAAGATATAATGGAAAGCGGAATCTAAATTGTAGAATGGGTTATCATTTCGGCCATAGATCACACTTAAGCCAAAGGGAGCAGCTACTATGTCCTTGTCCTTCACTTTATCGAAAAGCTCTTTGGCCTTAAAGTAATTAAAGACCTCTAAAGCTTCGTATGCTCTTTCTATTTTACCGGCTTTCAACTGCACGCTAAAGGCCGCCAAAAGGAAAAGGATGTAGATTTTTTTCATTGCGTTCAAAATTAGTGAGGGCCTTTTGATTAAGGACTGCTCTCTGATAGACTTATTAATAGCAAAATGTGAATCACCATTTCAATTTTACCCAAGTAAGGTATAGATTAAATAGAAAATGAGTATAATTGAAAATAGATGAAAGTTCAACCCTCATTTAATCTTCTAATTGTTACTTTAATTTTTCTTGGCTTTGCAGCATGCAAAGATAATACCGAAGAAAAAGCGCCTAAACCCAAAAAGGTGGAACCGGTGCTTGACCTAAACGACTTAAAAGAAGCCGGACACTTAAGAGCCTTGATCGACAATAGCTCTACCTCCTATTTTGTTTACAAAGGTGCCCCTATGGGTTTTGAATATGAGTTACTGTCTCGATTTGCCAAAGAAGTGGACTTAGAATTGGAAGTCATTCCCATTTCAAATATGGATGTAGTAATCGACTCCTTGCAGGCGCTCCAGGGTGACATTATTGCCGCTAACTTAACCGTTACCCGTGAGCGAGCAGAACAGTTGGCTTTTACAGAACCCCTAATTTATTCGCATCAAGTATTGGTACAAAGAGCTGATGATGACTTGGTACGCACCCCTTCGGAGATGATTGGTAAAGAAGTTTACTTGCGTAAAAACTCCTCTTTTTACAATCGAATTCAAAACCTTTCAGAAGAGGTAGGTGGCCCCATTCACATTAAAGAGGTTTCGGGAAACACTTCGGTGGAAGAGTTGATCAAGCAAGTTTCTAATGGAGGTATAGATTACACCGTGGCCGACCAACACGTGGCAAAAATAAACCGAGCATTTTACCGCAACCTCTATATTAAAACACCGGTAAGTTTAGAGCAACAAATTGCGTGGGCAGTACGAAAAACTTCCCCTGATTTGCTAAACGCCATTAATCAGTGGCTAGAGAAGTTTAAAAAAACGGTTGACTTTAGAGTCATCTACTTAAAGTACTACGGCAACACTAGCTTGTATCGGTCTCGGGTAAAGAGCAAACTGTATACCGCCAAAAGTGGACAGATTAGTCAATACGATGAAATGATAAAGGCAGAAAGTGAGCAAGCAGGTTGGGATTGGCGTTTGGTAAGTTCTCTAGTTTACCAAGAATCTCAATTTGATCATCATGCCGAAAGTTGGGCCGGAGCTTATGGGCTTATGCAGTTGATGCCGGAAACAGCTCAAGCTTATGGGGTAGATTCTAGTTCGGGGCCAAGAGAAAACCTAAAAGCTGGTCTGAAATACTTAAAGTGGCTAGAAGAAGAGTTTAAGGAAAAGGTTGCCGACTCTACAGAGCGGCGTAAGTTTGTTTTGGCGGCTTATAATGTAGGCTTAGGACATGTGTATGATGCCATTCGCTTGGCAACCAAGCACGAACTAAATCCGGAGTTGTGGGAAGAGAATGTAGCCACCATGTTAAAAAACAAAAGCAAACCCAAATACTACCAAGATCCAGTGGCTTATTATGGTTATTGCCGAGGCAGTGAACCTTTTGCTTATGTGAATCAGATCATGAAACGCTACGACCATTATAAAAACATGACGGACTCTTTAGGTAGTTAAATCCTTGACAGGCTTTCTTTACCTTTGCCCGCCATGCAAAAACAGCCGGAATTTCAAACTTTTACTTTATCTAACGGACTGCGAGTGGTTCACAAACAAAGCGATCGCCCTGTGGCGCATATTGGCTTGTTTATCCATGCCGGAACGAGAGATGAAAACACAGATGAGCATGGCTTGGCTCACTTTATCGAACACGCATTATTTAAGGGAACCACCAATCGAAGAGCCTATCACATTTTAAACCGATTGGATAGTGTAGGAGGAGAACTTGATGCCTTTACGACCAAAGAAACTACCTGTTTAAACGCTTCATTTTTGACGGAATACTACAATCGCGCAATTGAACTAATTGCCGATGTAGTTATGAATTCTACCTTTCCCGAAAAGGAATTGATCAAAGAGAAAGAAGTGGTGCTCGATGAAATTTTGGTTTATCAAGACAGTCCGGCAGATCAGATATACGATGATTTTGAAAGTCAAGTCTACCAAGGTCATGCCTTGGGAAAGCAAATTCTAGGAAGCCGTGAAAGTGTTTTAGCCTTGAGTAGGAAAGATATTTTTAACTACCAAGCACGCTTGTACAAAGCAGAAAACATGGTTTTCAGTTCGGTAGGAAATCTGTCGGTTAAACAACTAAAAAATAAACTAGAACGCTATTTTGCAAGCCTAAAAAGTGGAAAAGTAGAAAAAACACAAGCCAACTTTACCCCGGTTAAACCGCAGCTTGTAACAGACCCAAGAGGGACCAAACAAACCCACATCATGTTAGGATCGGCCACTTATGGCATGCACCATCCAAAGCGAATTTGCATGAGTTTACTCAACAACATGATTGGTGGCCCGGCCATGAATAGCATTTTGAATTTAAAAGTGCGTGAGCGTTTTGGCTATACTTATAATCTAGAATCCAATTATGCCACTTATGCCGACAGTGGTTTGTTCTCAATTTATTTGGCTACCGACCCAAAATACGTTGACGCCTGTTTGCAGGCCATCTATAAAGAATTAAAACTGCTACGCCAAAAACCCTTGAGCCCAAACAAATTGCATTTGAATAAACAACAACTCAAAGGGCAACTGGCACTGGCCCGAGAGAGTAATGCCAACTTAATGTTGAGCTATGGAAAAAGCCTCTTGGTTCGAAATGAAATCAAAAGCCTTCAAGAAATTCACAAAATGATTGATGACATAAGTGCTGAAGATCTAATGGAGATTGCTCAATCCGAATTGAAAGAAGACGATTTTCACCAATTGCGCTACGTTTCCGCTTGAACGTATTGAGCCTTCAGTTTCCTTATCACCTTTTGGTCAATTGGAAAGCTAAGTTCACTTTCTTCCAAGCTCGCTAGACTTTCCCAATGAAAATGGTGAGTGTTTCCCTCCTCTACATCCAAGGCAATTTGTCCATCTTGAATGTGAGGTGCTAAGGCTTTTTCTATGAAATAGTAGATGGATAACAATTGATCATTTTCACGAAAAGCTGAAAGCTGAAAAAAGTCGGTGGTGTAAAAGTGCTCTTTGATCTTTATTTCTAAACCCAACTCTTCCATCCATTCGCGTTTCAAACAATCTGCTATTCCTTCGCCCCAATGCAAGCCTCCACCCGGAAACTTGGTAAAGGAAAAGCCCTTTCGGTTTTCTGAAGACAAGAGTACCTGATTCTGCTGATTAATGAGAATACCATACACTCTAATGTTGAATCTTTTTTCTGTTACTTTCATCGACAATAATTTCCGCAATTAACGTTATACAAGTCGTCTCTAGTGGAGGGACAATTTTACTACTTTTGAAGCCGTGAAAAAAAAACAGCTGATCTTCATTCTTGTTTGCCTGTTTGCATCTGTATCTCTGCGGGCTCAGCGACTAGCTACCCTAAAAGGTAAAATAACAAATGCTAAGGGAGACGCCGTAGAAGCTGCCAGTGTAGCGATAAAAGGAAAGTCAGGAGGCACTTTTAGTGATGAAGAAGGGAACTATCAATTGAAGGTAAAACCCAATCAAACATTTACCCTTTCAATTAGCCACATCAGTTTTGTTCCATTTGAAAAAGAGCTTAGCCTAAAACCGGGGGAAACCAAAACCTTTGACATAAAGTTAAAGTCCTCTTCCATAGCGATTGGTGAAGTGGCGGTTGAGGAAGAAAAGAACCGGTCGAACACCATGGAAACGGTTGACCCGAAAAACATCAAATACATTCCAAGTCCCAATGGAAGTTTTGAAGCCGTTATTAAAACTCTTCCGGGAGTTTCTTCAAACAATGAATTGAGTTCACAATATAATGTTAGAGGTGGCAATTTTGACGAAAACCTAGTTTACGTAAACGACATACAAGTGTACCGCCCCTTTTTAATTCGAAGTGGAAACCAAGAGGGCTTGAGTTTTATTAACCCCGACCTAATTGAAAACATCAACTTCTCTGCCGGTGGGTTTCAGCCCCGATATGGCGATAAAATGTCTTCTGTTTTAGCGGTAGAATACAAAGAGCCGGAGGAGTTTGCCGGTTCATTTAGTGGCTCTTTGCTTGGCGGTTCTTTACATTTAGAAGGTTCTCCGGGTGATCATCGCTTTACTTACATTGGAGGGGTTCGTTACCGCAGTAATCAATACGTTCTTAGCAGTTTAGATACCGAAGGAGATTACCAGCCGGTTTTTGCCGATGCTCAAGCTTATTTGACATACGACATTACAGAAAAGTGGGAAATTGGCTTTTTAGGCAATTACGCCAGAAACCAATACAACTTTATCCCCGCCACTAGAGAAACCAACTTTGGAACCATTCAAGAAGC
Source organism: Vicingaceae bacterium (assembly GCA_040220135.1). Lineage (GTDB taxonomy): Bacteria > Bacteroidota > Bacteroidia > Flavobacteriales_E > Vicingaceae > CAJXMH01. Next base: position 34,360 of record JAVJTT010000007.1, on the reverse strand, counting down.
TTTGCGCTTAACCATCTTCTTCGAAGGACAAGAAGTTACTGATTTTGAAACCTATTTTGGAGCCCTAACCAATACTTATAAACCCAATCCCAATTTAGAGCTCAAGTTCATTACTTCGGCTTTCCGATCTTTTGAAACTGAGACCTTTGATATATTAGGTCAGTATTTTATTGATGAGCTTGAACGTGATATTAGCAGTGAGAATTTTGGTGATGTGGCTTTTAACCGAGGGATTGGTTCTTATTTAAATCATGCAAGAAATTACTTAGATGCCACGGTGGCGACCGCCCAACACCGAGGTAAACTCTTGAAAGAAAACGGCAGTTGGGAATGGGGCCTAACCTATCAGCACGAAGAAATTGAGGATAAATTAAGCGAATGGGATCTAATCGATTCGGCCGGATACTCCTTACCCCAACCACCCCAAAATCCCGGAGCTTCTAACATTAATCGCCCCATCGAATTGAACTTATTTAAAACTTACCGTGCTACTAACACTTTAAGTTCAAATAGATTAATGGGCTACGGACAACGAACCATTCGTTGGAAATTAGCCGATACGTCTCAGTTAACCCTTACCGGAGGATTTCGCTTTAATTATTGGGACCTGAATCAGCAAATGGTTTTTAGTCCTAGGGCTAATTTAGCTTACCAACCGCATTGGAAAAGAGATTTCCTATTTCGCTTTAGTACCGGCTTTTACCATCAGCCGGCTTTTTACCGCGAGCTCAGAAACTTTGAAGGAGAGCTAAACAAAGACATCAAAGCGCAAGAGTCCATTCACTTTGTTTTAGGCGCCGACTATAATTTTAAAGCTTGGGGGCGTCCTTTTAAATTTGTAGGAGAAGCTTACTACAAAAAGATGAACAACATTATTCCCTATGAGATTGACAACGTAAGAATTCGCTATTATGCAGAAAATAGTGCCACAGCCTATGCCGTTGGAGCCGATTTTAAGATAAATGGTGAGTTTGTTAAAGGTGTTGACTCTTGGGTTAATCTGGGTTTCTTAAGTGTAAGAGAAGACATTAACAATGACAGTTATTTCGACTATTACAACAATGAAGGAGAAAAAATTGTCCCGGGATTTACAGTTAATAATACAGCGACGGATAGCATAAAAAGAGAACCGGGATACATTCCTCGACCCACTGATCAGTTGATCAACTTTAGCTTGTTTTTTCAGGATTACTTGCCTAGTTACCCCACTTACCAAATGCACATGACTTTTCACTACGGCAGTGGAATGCCCTTTGGGCCGCCTTCTAATGAGCGCTACAAAGACACTTTGCGAATCCCTTCCTACTTGCGAGTAGATCTAGGTTTTTCCAAGCAATTGTTGAGTGAAGACGCTAAACTTGGCCCTAAAAACCCCTTGCGTCATTTAAACTCTGTTTGGTTAGGAGTAGAAGTTTTTAATCTTCTGCAACGCAACAACACCCTTTCTTACTTATGGGTGCGCGATGTTACCAATCGTCAATACGCAGTGCCAAACTTTTTAACCGGCAGGCAGATAAACGTACGTTTACAAGTTACTTTTTAAAGTAAAAGCAATGGCTTTTTTATAAGCCCAATACCTCAACTCCTTGCTCAAATACCACATCAACCGGAATGCCCTTCTCGGATAAACGATCTAGATCAGCTTGAAGCTCCGCCCCTATTTTGGCTTTATTTTCTACCAATTGGCTTACTTCTAAGTAATCGCCATCTCCTTGAATGGTTAAGATCAATTCTGAAAGTTGATTCATGGCTTCTGTCATTTGATCGTAGTCAATGGTGTAAACGCCTTTTTCATTTCGCTTCAATACTCCCTTTTCTTTAAAGAAATTAAAGCGAATCATATTGGCCTTGCCATGAGCAGAAGAAGCACCAAAGCGAACCGAGCGGAAAATACTAGCCATAAAGGTGGTATAATAGTCTTTGATGTCGCCGCTAATCTCGCCTTTGGCATGCAATTGAGTAATCATGAAGAGGCCGAGAATATCGGCTTTCCCCTCTTCTAGAGCAGAAGCATGTTCTTTTAAGGCTTCTCGCACTGAACCTTTGCCATTAATTGTGTTTTTAATTCCCAGGCCATGCGCCACTTCATGAAACATGGTATTTGAGAAAAAGGCATCAAAGGTGATGTATTGCTGCTGTGCCGGATCAATTAACTCTTTTGAAATTGGCATTAGAATTTTGTCAAACTTAGCTCGCATTGCATTTTTTAACTGAGATCGACGAGTCCCTTTCTTCAATTGAACCTCTTCGTCGTTAGGCAAGTTAACGGCAATGGTTTTACTACCTGAATTACAATCTCCGGCATAGTAAACTACATCAAAAGCGGCTAACTGTGAATCGGTTCCCGGTTCTTCTTTTTTGTAGGCTTCGGCCACCGGAAGGTTTTCTTGCAAGTCTGGCAACATACTAGCATACTTGGCTAAGCGCTTACTCCACTCCATGTCTTTTACTAGTATGTAGGCTTCATGAGCCGCTTTGTAGCCAAACAACTGATCTTCATAAGTCTCGATCGGACCGCAGATAATGTCCAATTTATTTTCTTTCATGTCCATCCAGGCAATATCACTTTCGTAATAGTCATCATTCAGTAGTGCCTCAGCTCTTAAGTTCAAGTACTTTTTAAAGGAAGCATCCTCGGTAATCTCTGCTGCCTCTTTCAACAATTGAGAAGCTTTTTCCACCTTTGTTTGAAATGCTTCATGGTAAGGAATAGTAATCAATTTGCCTGCTTCATCTCTTCTTAAAAGTGTATACAATGATGTTTTATTTTCTAAGGTAGATGCTTCAAACTCTGCCTTATTCATATCCCGAGGGTAAAAATTTGCACCCAAAGGCTTCTCACCTACCCCATCAACAAAAGGTTCATTTCCGGCCAAACGGTCCCACGGGCCATAATTTATCTTAATAAACTGGCTTAGTTTTTCATCTTGCACCGCATTTAATAAAGAGTCTTGCTTGCCGTAAGCTTCCTCCCAAAAAATTTCATCCATGACCTTTCCTACCTCAATCAATTTGGGGATCAGTTTCTTTTGACTCTCGCTCAAGGCTGAAAGGTCGGTAGTCAGCTTTACCTTCACGTATTTCATTAAGCGCTTTTCAATGTCGCTCATTTCCTTGGTATTCTCTTCCATTAAGCTTTGAGCAGCTTCTGTGTTAGTGTCTTTTTTCTTTGTCCCGCCACAAGCAGCCAATGATATTACCGTTATTAGGAGTAGGATTCTTTTCATTTGTATAATTTTAGATTCACGAAAATAACTATTGTAATTGATTTCTTAAGCTTGCCTTTGACGGCTTGCGTTTTATTTATAAACTTAAATCCCATTAAATGCCCAAAACCATATTCCTGATTGCCATAGGCTTGTTGCTGAGTTGCGGAACAAAGAAAGGTGCAGTAAACACCTTAGAAGAGATGAAAGAAAGTGAAACGGTGCTAGACAAAGACCAAGCTCACAACAGTCAGAATAGCCTAGATTGGAAAGGGACTTACCGAGGCATATTACCTTGTGCCGACTGTATAGGAATTCAGACTAAGCTGACCTTAAATGATGACTCTAGCTATCAAGTACAATCTTTTTACTTGGGAAAATCAAATGAGATCAACAGCAAAAAAGGTCGTTATCAATTCACAGATTATGGTAGTACCATTGTTTGCAGAATCAATAATAAAATAGTGAGTCGGTATAAAGTGGAAGAGAATCAACTTCGACCTATCGGTTCGCATGGAGAAGATCAAAGTGAAATAGCCGATCGACATATTTTGCGTAAAAACCAAAGCGAGATCGTTGACCGTTATTGGGTTGCTACTGAAATTATGGGTGAAAGCATCAAAGAAATTGAAAATGGTCGTCAACCTTTTGTGCAATTTACTAGCGATAATCAATTCTCAGCTTCAGGCGGATGTAACAGCATGTTCGGCACTTTCAAAATTGAAAAAAAGCGATTTATTCAGTTTGGTGAAATTGCCATGTCGGAGCGAGCCTGCCAAAAGAAGCATTATGACATGGAATTGGCAAGCGCACTTCAAAAAAGTCGACAGTTTATTTTAACTGAAGAAGGAACTAAATTGCAACTTATCGTGGGCAAAGCAGCCCCTTTAGCCAAATTCCGTTTGAAAGGCTTTTAATTCACTCCTAACAAACAACCTTTTTCTTTCTCAATCTTTTTTATCTTTGAAGAGGTATGAGTAAAGCCTTTAAACTAATTCTCGTTTGTCTTTTATGTCTGGGAATTGTTAGTGCATTAGTTTTACTCTTTCAAAACTTATAAACTCAATAACTATGAAAAAAAATATGGGTTCAGCAGATCGAATTATTCGATCATTAATCGCGGCTGTAGTGGCCATTTTATATTTTACAGGAACAATTTCAGGCACCTTAGGCCTTGTGCTATTAATTTTAGCCGGCGTATTCTTATTGACTAGTCTGGTTAGTTTTTGTCCGCTTTACAAGCCTTTTGGATTAAGCACTTGCAAGCGGAATTAAGCTAAACATTAGTCTCGGTTCGCGGTATAGCGATCCCATTTTTCAAGCACTGCTTGCATGTCTTGGGGAAGCTCTGAGTCGAAGTGCATCCATTCTTTCGTTTTAGGATGGGAAAATCCTAGCGTTTTAGCATGTAATGCTTGGCGAGGCAATAATTCAAAGCAATTCTCGACAAAGCGCTTGTATTTCGTGAAGGTAGTCCCTTTCAGAACTCTGTTACCGCCGTATTCGGGATCATTAAACAAAGGGTGTCCTACCCATTTAGAGTGAATTCGTATTTGGTGGGTCCTGCCAGTGTCCAATTTATATTCTACCAAAGTAACATAACCATAACGCTTTAGCACTTTGTAGTTTGTAATGGCGCTTTTCCCAACATCACCTTCCGGGAAAACATCCATGATCTTTCGGTTCTTTGCTGAGCGCCAAATATTGCCTTCGATCTTTCCCTCCTCTTCTTCAACATCTCCCCAAACCAATGCTTGATATCGACGTTCAGAAGTACGATCAAAAAACTGTTTGGCTAAGTGAGAGAGGGCTAGTTCTGTTTTGGCAATCACCATTAATCCGGTAGTATTCTTATCCAAACGATGCACTAGTCCCGGTCTACCTTCATTGCCTTCCATTTCAGGTAAATTCTGAAAATGATAAATCAATCCATTTACTAAAGTGCCTGAAAAGTTTCCATAGCCTGGATGCACCACCATTTCAGAGGGTTTATTCAAGACTAACAAAGTGTCGTCTTCATAAACAATATCGAGGGGTATATTTTCAGCTTTAAGCTCCGTTTCTCTAGGCGGATAAGGCATAACAATAGAAACCTCATCAAAAGGTTTAACCTTATAGTTTGGTTTTACAGCCGTTCCATTTACCACAACATTGCCCGAATGGGCCGCCTGTTGTATTTTATTTCGAGATGAATTGGGCAAACGATCGCTTAAAAATTTATCGATACGCAGTACTGCCTGTCCTTTGTCAGCAACTATTTTATGGTGCTCATAGAGCTCCTCCTCTTCCTCGTGTTGTTCTTTCTCTTCCATTAATCAGCTATCATGATTTTACGACTGTGGGTTTTGCCTTGCTTACTAATTAAGCGCAACAAGTAAACGCCTTTGTCCAGATTACTAACATCCAATTCTTTCTGATAGACTCCCTCTCGCATTAACTGCCCTTTCAAGTTAAAAAGCTGAAAGTTTGCTAAGCTAGTTCTATCATCTGCCCGGATAGAAATTAGCTCTCGGGCCGGATTCGGATAAACATCTATTTGAACTTTGTACTTGGGTTTAGGTTCAACCACTCCAACGTCCCAGTTCTTTTTTCTAAAAACAGGACGCAACATCAGGCTTCCATCAAAGATACTTCGCGAAGGGTTGCTCCAGCTTGCCCCGTCAAGGCTCCAGAAAATCTTATCGCGATGGTTGGTGTTCAAGTCATAGCCAATGTTCATCGACTTGGGTCCGATGGCCTTAAAGCCCACAAAAAAGGTTTGATTTACGGGAATTAAGGTGTCTAACCAAAAAGTAACATAACCGTTGTCATCAGAAAAGAAAGGACGATAACGCAACTCTTGTTGGTAGACGATTTGAGCAGGATTCAAAGAATTCCATAGGGTTAGCTGAAAAGACTGACTGGTAATGGGTGGGTTATCAAAGTTAAATCGTTGAGGAAGAAAATAAAGCTGCACTCCACCAACAGTATCGGCAAAGGGCATGTTAAACTCCACCGCCATAAAGGCAAGTAAACCATCAGCAGATGTTTGCGGATTAACGCCATAACCGGCTTCTGCTGTCCCATCATCATATGCATAATAATTGTCCAAAACAGCCTCAGACCTCACCGTGTCGTTGGCGCGAATTAAGTCAGGGTCTTGCGATTGACTCGGTCGAAAATCAATGTCAGCAATAGCCGCTAAAGTACCGGCCGTATCAATGTAATTAGGATCAAAATCGAAATTGATCAAATAATCTCTTTCTATGGTGCTAAAAGCTGACAATATGGAAAACTGATCGGATGCTGGGAAACGGAAAAAAGTTGAATTATTAACTGTATCCGGAATAACTATTTTATTAAATACATTCAAGCCATTTTGAAACAAGCTCTTGATTCGCAAACCGTTTACACTATCAGCCATATAAGCACCGGGATTAGGCTTAAAGTGCCACCAAGGCATGGCGGTATAATCTTTTAAAAGAGAGGGGGCAGGCATGGTAAACGCAATGTCTTTTACACTCTTATCTGACGCTTCTCTTTGGTCGTTCAAATACAAATAATCAATGTGCCACTGGTCAAAGGCGCCGGCCGAATTGGCATAGGCTCGAAAGCGAAACTGAAAGGCAGAAGTTAAAAATTGAGAATCTACCCGCACAAAAACCTGTTGAAAGGTATCCGCATCAAATCCCGGCGTCCCCCAGACTTTGCCCCACTTTTCTCTATTCGAATTGTAAAACTCAAGTACAAGTGAATCCTCCCGTTCCGGTCCATCCAAACTAATTCCTTGTGGCTCAAAAAAGAAACTGAAGTAAGTGGTATCTAAAGTAAACGAAAGGTCAATTGGCAAAGAGGTCAAATAGTCTGCCTTCACGGTAATCTGCTGATCAATGTTGTAGGGCAATCCGTATTCCGTTAAGCCATCAAAAGTCGCCACCCCAAAAGTCGGTGGGTCAATGGCAAAGGTTCGGTTTATGTATACTGAACGATCGACATAAAAGTCATTGCTATCGGGAGCAACAAAATAGTAGTTGGCAGAATCTTGAAATAAATCAGGCATTTCAAAAATTGTATCCGGATTGGGATCTCCTACGGTATCGTATATGTTGTAGGGCAAATACACATTTACATTTTGCGTGGTGGTAGGAAAGGTGCTAAGATTATGTACTTCAACAATGCCGTTAAACTGCTCCACTTTCTGCAGCAGTGAGCTATCTGCTCCATATTGATAGTAAAAGGTAGAGTCTCGCACAAAACCATTGGTGTCTTGCACCACTTGGCCTCCTTGATAAATTCTATATACCGTAGTGTCATTTACCCTAGGGTCATTGATGTCTTCCACTCTTTTTGAAAGGTGATCGCTGCTGAAGTCGTCTAAAAAAGGGAGACTTAGGGTATCGTATTGGTAGATCAGGCTATCTTCAAGCACATTGAGCTTTTCTGTTGGAGAAAAATCACCCTTCTTGGCTACCGTTTGGTTAAGCAGATTAGGGTTATAGGTAGGCACTGTCAGATGGTCTTGAGCCTTCAACTGAAAACCAAACAAACAAAACGCCAACAAAACAAACCAGCAATATCGCTTCTGCATTTAGATAGAATCTTGTGGGTTAACGGTATGATCAATGCGATTCGTATCTACCGTAAGAAAAAGGTCAACAGAACTACCCATGGGAACAGATGGCTCTTCGGAGTAAAAAGGTGTATAACGATAAACCAAAGCTGCGGCAGAGTCTTCTCCATTTTCAACTGATTGATCATAGATCATACTCCCTACATTCAAATACTTTGATTTCAATAAATCAGCCGCCATCTCAACTTTCAACTCAATTAAGTAGGGTACTGACGTCAATTCATTACTCAAGCCACGACCTACTACTAAGTCAATGGCAGAGCCTTTTGCCAAACGCGAGCCTTCTTCTAAATCTTTGCCTTCAATTTGCATTTCTAAAATACAGTTGGTGCAAACATCTGGCTGATAAGTAAGCTTTCCTACACTTAGTCCAAAGGTTTCCATCAAAGAGGTGGCCTGCCGCAAAGAGAGCCCTTCCAAATTTGGCATCTCAATCTTAACCGGTTCATAAGAAGCCACTGTTAAATAAATTTTCCGGCCTTGTTTTACCTGATAACCGGCTTTTGGATCCTGCTCTAACACTCTTCCACCGGCTACGTCTTTTTGGAAAACAGAATCTGCCACTTGTTGAGTAAACTCTCCATTGGCCAATAAGCTATCCAGATCTTCTACGTTCTTGCCTACCAAATTGGGTACTTCAATTCGTTTTCCGTGCAAGGTAAAGTCTTCCAAATAGCTGAGTGTGGCGTATAAACCACCGGCAATTAAAAGCAGAGCAATGAATAGATTTAGGAAAAAAACTTTGCTCACAATAAAACGAAAGAAACTAGCCATATACCACTTCTCTAGAAACAGTGGGCAAAGATATGAATATTAGACCTGCCTTGTTAATTATTAATTGGAAGGCTCTCTTTTATCTTAGTCGATTATCCCTTACTTTGATATTACAAAATATGAACACATGAGAAAAATGGTGGCCATTGCTGCCGGGGGCGATTCTGCAGAGATTGAAATTTCGCTCTTGACTGCTCAAACAGTATACGAGAACTTAGACCGTAGCCGGCACGAAGGTGTATTGGTTAGAATGGTAAATGGAAAATGGGAGGCTATGTTGAATGACAGTCAATATCCGATTGACAAGAATGATTTCAGCTTCACCTTCGAAGGAAAGAAAATCAAATTTGATTACGTATTCATGGCCATTCATGGTACACCAGGTGAAGACGGAAAGCTACAAGCCTACTTTGACTTGCTCAACATTCCTTACTCTTCTCCTGATCACATTGGCGCTAGCCTTACATTTAATAAGTGGTACTGCAATACTTTACTCAGTCAGCTTGGCTTTCAAGTAGCGGATTCCGTTTACTTGCGAAGAGGTGAAAAGGTAAATGAAACAGCAATTCTAGACAAATTAGGGTTGCCCTGTTTTGTAAAGCCATGCTCTTGTGGAAGTAGCTATGGAATTAGTAAGGTAAAGTCGAAAGAGGGATTGTTTTCTGCAATAGCGAAAGCCTTTGAATTTGACCATGAAATTATGGTCGAGAATGAGCTAAAGGGCAAAGAAGTAACTTGTGGGGTATACCGAAAAGCAGGAAAAGTTGTTCCCTTGCCCATTACCCAGATCATTCCCGAAGGAGAGTTTTTTGATTATGCCGCCAAGTATCAAGGAGCCTCTCAAGAAATAACCCCGGCAAGAATTAAAGAAGAAACCTACCAAAAGGTGCAACAGATTAGCGCAGACATTTATGAAAAGCTTAATTTGAGAGGCATTATAAGAGCCGACTTTATGTTGGTTAATGATGAGGCCTATGTAATCGAATTGAATACCGTACCGGGGATGTCGAAAAATAGTCTAGTTCCCCAGCAAGTTGCGGCCGCTAACATCAACTTAAAAGACTTTTACAACGATATAATTGAAGCAACATCATAAGAAAATGGATTTTTTACCGGAAGATATTAATGATTACAGTGAAAGACATAGCCAAGGGGAATTTGCTGTTTTAGCTGAGTTAAACCGAGAGACATGGTCGAAAGTGCTTCAGCCAAGAATGCTAAGCGGTCATTTACAAGGTCGGGTTTTAAGTATGTTAAGTAAGATGATTCAGCCAAAACGAATTTTAGAGATTGGCACTTACACCGGTTATGCCGCCCTTTGCATGGCAGAAGGCTTAGGAGAGGGAGGTAAACTTCATACGATCGACAAAAACGAAGAGTTAGCCGATATGGTAAACACTTATGTGAGAAAAGCCGGTTTTGAGAATCAAATCGAGCTTCATATTGGCAATGCCTTGGATATAGTTCCGAAGCTGAATGAAGCATGGGACCTCGTTTTTATTGATGCCGACAAACAGAATTACAGCAATTACTATGATTTGTTGATTGATCAGATGAAGAACGGAACCTATTTAATTGCCGACAATGTACTTTGGAGCGGCAAGGTAACCGAAGATTATGAAAGCTTAGATGAGGAAACAAAGGCCTTAGTAGACTTTAGTAAAAAGGTGCAAGAAGATGAGCGAGTAGAAAATGTATTGTTTCCAATTCGAGATGGATTAATGGTAATGCGCAAAAAGTAAAGGCTTTGCAAAACAAGAATTTCAAACGTAAGAAAGCAAAAAAGCCCTCGGCCAAGCAGTTGATCGAGGGGGTGTTGGCAGGTGACTTTATTGCCTTGAGCCGAGCGATTACGCTTTGTGAAAGTAAAAGAGCTGAAGATCGAGAAGCGGCCAACAAAATTGTACAAGCTTGTTTGCCTCATAGTGGCAACAGCATTCGCATTGGCATTACCGGAGTGCCCGGAGTGGGCAAAAGCACCTTTATTGAAAGTTTTGGCTTGCATCTGATTGAAAAAGAACGAAAGAAATTAGCGGTTTTAGCCGTAGATCCCAGCAGTGAACGTAGCAAAGGCAGCATTTTGGGCGACAAAACCCGCATGGAAAAATTGAGTGTTCATCCCAAGGCATTTATTCGTCCAAGCCCTACTTCGGGCAGCTTAGGCGGTGTAGCCCACCAAAGTAGAGAGAGCATTATTTTATGCGAAGCAGCCGGTTTTGAGGTTATTATTGTGGAAACGGTAGGAGTAGGCCAATCGGAAACAGAGGTACGTCAAATGACGGATTTCTTCCTCTTACTGATGCTTGCCGGAGCTGGTGATGAACTACAGGGCATCAAACGCGGCATTATGGAAATGGCCGATGGCTTGCTGATCAACAAAGCAGAAGGCGAAAATCAGACGGCAGCTAAAAGAGCCCAAAGGGAATACCGAAACGCCTTGCATTTATTTCCACCCAGTGTCAGCGAATGGACGGCCAAAGTAGAACTCTGCTCAGCCTTAAAAGACCAAAACATGGATGGCGCCTGGCAAATGGTACAGGATTTTGTAGACCATACCCAAGCCAATGGCTTTTTTGAAAAACAGCGACAAAAACAATTGCGCTCTTGGTTTATTAAAACCATTGATGAATTGTTGCATCGTTCGCTATTTTCTTCGGAAAATCTAAAAAGTAAACTGCGGGAACTTGAACAGCAAGTAGAGCAAAAAGAGATTTCTCCTTATGAGGCGGCGAAGGTTATTTTTGAGGCGTTTAAGAAAGAGGTTTGACTAACTAAAATCATTTTTATGCCTCTTGCTAAAAAGTATTGCCATTTCTTGGCCTCTGAAATACCACCAAAGGATAAGCAAACTAACAATCATCCACACCCAAGCGAAAGTTAAGGTCGCAAAAGGAAACTCATACAAGAAAAAAATATGAGATAAGATGAAAAAAGATAAGACAATCACGTAAAGAACTCTTTTTAAAAGACCTTTTTTCATTTCATAATATTCTGCCATTAAAATAATACACACCCCGTGTACCAAACCCCAAAATGTACAATAGATGACATAGAGACCTAAACATATCAGTCCTGAATTTAACCAAGAAATAATAGAATTGCCCTGATTTGACCTACCCAAAATATTAAAATAGTGTTGACACCAAGTGTCCAAAACAGCCTTATCGGCTAGGGTGTTCTTTAGACTAAACTTATAATCAACTTGATAACCATCAAATTGCTCCAAATAGTTAATCATATGGTGCAATGCCATCCTTCCATCAATCCCAGCATTTAAGCTCAAGCCAAATTGCAGCCAAAAATAAACCAACCCAACTATGACGGCAGGAAACAATAAGTTAACAGGAAGGCTTATTCCAACTATAGGAATACTTAAGCTCTTTGGCCTGTAAAGTAAGATAAGCAGTCCGATTATCAGGAGTGATATTAAAAACTGCATGAATAAAGTCAGGTTTGCTGTGTCAACTTTATATTGGGCTATTTGCTTATCAAATATCTCCTGAAAGAGAGAAGAAAACTCTTCTCTTTCTTGGGGATCAAATGGTATGAAATCTACCCTAGATTTTAAATCCTTGTTCTCTTCTTCAAAAAAGCTCCGGTAAGCATCTTCTTCAAAACAAGCTTTAGTTTTAAACAAGGCATCTGTATTACATTCAGGTGGATCGCTCCACAACCAAATTTGAACTGTAGTACAAGTCAAAGTCAGAATGAAACTTATCCATAAACTATTTCGCAGCATCTTAATCTGTTTCTATATCAGGCCATTCTCCAAAATCACTCACATACTTTTCAATACCAAATGAACGATAAGCGCTTTGCTCGTACCTTTCCTTTACGCTATAATGCACTAAGGTTGGCACCTCATCTTTCTTTGGAATTGTTCTCTTGTGTTTCCCTCTTAAATAATAAAGTCGTTTATATTCATTGTGCTTTTCTGCTAAAGGATGCAAAGCTCCAAGATCAATCGTATCATCAAATTTCATCTTAAACCGCTTTGCTTCCTTCATCATCCAATTCATTGGAATGTCAGAAAGCAGAACTCCGTTAACATCCTTCTCGTAGCCTCCACCTACATCGGAGTGAACACCTGCAAACCAAACTTGCTTTATGTTAACTCCACTTCTAGGCTGCCAGATGGTAGGCTCAAAATCATTCCGCTCCTCATCTAATGACAAGGCATGACGCGCAACTTTAACGTTACTCCCTAATTTATTATCGTAAAAAACATGTTTGTCCTCAATAAACCCAAAAATGGAGAAGGGCACCCCTACCGAACCCACTGTATCCCAAACCCCAATAAAATGAACAATGCCGCTATTGGGAAGTGAATTCTCTTCTCGCCATTGCTTTGAATCAGGCCCATTAGCTTTTTTGCTCGGATCTTTATACAACTTAAATGCTTTTTCAATTAATTGCCCCTTGGTCGACTTTAACACATGACAATTATTTAGCAAGCCTGATAAACTTCTAACTGTATATGCGCCTCTGCTAAATCCAAAGAAGAAAAGTTCGTCACCTGCCTCGTAGTTGTGAACAATAAAACGATAGGCATCCATCACATTCTTTTCCAAGCCTTTGGCAAACATTCCGCCCCCCAATTTATCATGATATGAACCTATCCCCCAATCGTAAAACACAATTTGCTTTTTCCCATCAAGTCCTTTTGGTGCTATTCCTCTTGCAAACTTGATGACATTGGTAGGATAAATCTCTTCCCCTTTTGTTTCAGGACGATTCCAAGTTCCATCAGAGCATATTATTATTCTTTTTCCCATCACATAAAATTTAATTAGGGCACTAAGCTATAAAAAATAAAACTAGCCGCTATCACTGAATATGAGTATTTTGAATCAGTAAAATATATTTTAGAAACGATATACAATTTTTATTTTTTTATTTTCTTGCGATTTATCAAAAAGATTACCCTATCTTTGTTTCAATTAGAAACGCTATACAATTTTATAAATTGAAAGAAAAGTTAGAAAAAATCGTTCACATTCAATTTGGGCCTTATGCCAAAAGTCAGGCTAGTGGAGACATCAAATACTTGCTTGCCAGCCATTTTGATGCTTTTGGAACTTTGAGCAAATTCAAAGACTCCTACCTAAACTCAAATGAGGTTGAAGCAGATGAATTACTTGAAGAAGGAGATGTGATCTTAGCCGGTAAAGGCCTCCGCTTTTTTGCCTGGGCCTATCAAAAAGAAAAGGGCAAGTGCATTGCCTCTTCTCTATTTTATGTACTTAAACCAAAGAAAGAGCTTTTAGGCGACTACCTTGCTTTTTACCTCAACCGAGATCAAGTACAGCACCAACTAAAGCTGCTTTCGGCTGGTGGCACTGTACCTTCTTTAGCTAAAAAAGAATTGCAACAACTAAGTATTGAAGTTCCTAGTTTGGAACAACAGCAAGAAATTGTAAGCCTTGATCAACTTTATCAAAAGCAAATTAAATTGTACCAAGAACTGATTACCCACAAAAAACAAATCCATAGAGAAATCCTCAACAAAAAATACCAGCAACTAAAAGAAACACCCCATGCATAAAAAACTAGAAATTGAAGACATCAACCGCGTGGTTTGGAAAGCCTGCGACTCCTTTAGAGGAACCATAGATGCTACCCAGTACAAAGACTACATTCTTACCATGCTGTTTGTGAAATACATTAGCGATGTAAACAAAGAAAAAAGAGAGCGCTATGCCGAAAAGTACAAAGGCGACAAAAAGCGCATTGAACGCGCCATGAGCCTGGAACGTTTCAAAGTACCGGCTACCGGCACCTTTGATTATTTATACGAACACCGTAACGAAGCCAACATTGGTGAAGTGATTAACATTGCCTTAGAAGACATTGAAGAAGCCAATCGCGAAAAGTTAGAAGGGGTATTTCGCAACATCAACTTTAATTCGGAAGCCAATTTGGGTGAAACCAAAGACCGTAACCGACGCTTGCGCAATTTTTTATCGGACTACAGCACCTTAGATTTGCGACCGCAAAACCTGGCCGACAATGACGTAATTGGGGATGCTTACGAATACCTAATTGCCGAATTTGCCTCTGATGCTGGTAAAAAGGCGGGAGAATTCTATACACCTTCTTACGTTTCTACCCTGCTCTCTCGCTTGGTAAAACCGCAAGCCGGACAACGCATTGCAGATCCCACATGCGGATCTGGGTCACTGTTATTAAAGGCCGCTAAAGAAGTGGGCAGCAAAAATGTTTCGCTTTACGGACAAGAAGTAAACGGAAGCACTTGGGCCTTAGCACGCATGAATATGTTTTTGCATGAAATGGACGATGCCACCATTGAATGGGGCGACACCCTAAACAACCCCAAATTGTTAGAAGATGACAGCCTTAGCAAGTTTGACATTGTGGTGGCCAATCCACCTTTTTCATTAGACAAATGGGGCGCTGAAGATGCCAGCAGCGACCGTTACGGCCGCTTTCACCGGGGCGTTCCGCCAAAAAGCAAAGGAGATTATGCCTTTATTACCCACATGATAGAAACTTTAAACGAAGACGGCAGAGCCGGAGTAGTATTACCTCACGGGGTTTTGTTTAGAGGCAGCTCAGAAGGGAAAATTCGAAAACAACTGATTGAAGAAAACCTCTTGAAAGCAGTAATTGGACTACCGGCCAACCTCTTTTTTGGCACCGGCATACCGGCCACCATTTTAATTTTTGACAAAGCCAAAAGTCACAGCAAAAACACCGAAATTTTATTTATTGACGCCAGCCGAGCCTATGAAAGTGGCAAAAACCGTAATGTGTTACTAACTGAGCATTTGGACAAAATTGTGCAGACCTACGAAAAGTGGGAAAGCCTTGACAAATACAGCCACATTGCCAAGCGAGCTGAAGTAATTGAAAACGATTACAACCTGAACATCCCGCGCTATGTCGATACTTTTGAAGAGCCGGAACCCATTGATGTAAAAGCCACCCAAGAAGAAATTGAAAGTATTAAAAGTGAAATTGCCGTGGTAGAGAAAGAAATGAAAAAGCACCTTAACGAATTGGGATTATGATTAAAGCAGCCTTAGCAGAAACCTTAGAAAGCAATAAAGAAGAGTTTGAAACACATGGCAAGCTCGACCAAGAGCTCTTGCAAAAAGTGAACTACAAAATTCGCTTAGATTGGAACTACTACTCTAATCGAATGGAAGGGGGTACACTAACTAGAGCTGAAACAAGAAATGTCATGGTTGGCATTGGTGTGACGAAACCCATCAAGGATGTAACTGAAATGGATGGACACGACCAAGTGGTCTTGGACATTTTAAGCATGGCTGCCGGAAAAATGCGACTCTCTGAAAAACGCATAAAGGACATACACAAAGCCATTATGCACGAAAGTGATAAAGGAAAGCAAAAGCAAATTGGGCAATGGAAAACGGAAGCCAATGAAATTATCAACTACAAAAACGAAAAAGTGCGTTTTACTGAACCTGGCGATGTGGCGGAAGAAATGCACCAGCTATTGAATTGGCTGAATACTCAAATTGACCATTTTCACCATCCGAAAAAAACAACTTTGCACCCGGTTGAAATAGCTGCAAAATTTCATTTGGATTATGTAAGCATTCACCCTTTTTACGATGGCAACGGACGGACAGCACGCCTATTGACCAATTTGATCTTGATCAGTTTTGATTATCCGCCCATCATTATCAAAGACGAACACAAAAAGCCGTACTACAACTTATTGGGCGACATCCAATCTTACGGAGGTAAGCCGGATTTATTTTTTGACTTTGTGGCCGAAAGAGTGATAGATACCCAAGAACTCTATTTAAAAGCAATTGCCGGAGAAGAAATTGGCGATGAAGACGATTTAGATAAAAGGCTAAAGTTACTTGACCAAAAATTTGAGGCGATTCCAGAAGAAAATGAAGTCAAAGTTATTTTTAGTGATAATGTTTTTGACGATATCATCTATACATGGGTTTTACAGCTTTTAAAAATCGTGCTGCCTAAATCAGAAAAATTTGATCGTTATTTTGTCAAATCCACGCATATTGTATCGATACCTGAAGTTGGTGCGAGTATGAATTTCAGTTCAAAAACCTTGGATAATGACATCGATCGGTTAAGGGATTTCTACAAAAAATACACAAGTCATTTTCCTGATCGACAATCAACTAGTTTTCGATTCCTATCCAGGTATGAAGTTTTTAAAAAAGGTGGGATAGGATCAATAGGATGCAATTATGGTTTTAAAATAACTTTTAATAAAACCTCTTATACTGTAAGCTATAACAAGTTAAATACCAAGCCTAAGGGAATAACTGATAGGCAGTTTACCAAAAAGCTATTGAGCGAGCCTTTAACAGTTAGTGAAATGAGCAGTTTAGCTATGCTAATAAGCAACGCAACTGCCGACCACGTAGAACTGGCTATGAAGGCAGAAAACCGCAAAAACACCGAGGAGTAAAACATGGAACATCCTTTAATCATAGACCGAGCCGTTGTCATGCTGATACCCAAAAAACCTTTTTTTGATTGGGCTAACTACATTTTCCCCGACTCCCCTATGAGCCCGGAGGACTTAACTGAACACAGCAGTTATTTAATAGACGATGACGTTGTACCCCAAGAACCTCAAGTAACCCTTGAAGGCATTTGGAAATGGCTGTTTGAAGACCAATTGTTTGGCATTTGTACCGATGAGAGTACTTGGCCGCATGAGCTAAGTTGGGACTTATTTACTGAATGGTTTGAGCTAAAATTTAGCAGTGTGGTCTACGACTTAATAGATGCTCCGATTAAAAAAGAAGAACTGTATTAAAATGAGCAAAACCGACAAACAAAACCTAAAGCCCGGCTACAAACAAAGTGCGGTGGGAATGATTCCAGAGGATTGGGAAGTTTTGAGATTAGAAAAAGTTTGTTCTCATTTCAAGAGCGGAAAAAATATAACTTCCAAGCAAATTCAAGGTGCAGGAGATTATCCTGTCTACGGTGGAAATGGCTTAAGAGGATATTTTGATTCATATACACATGAAGGTTGTTTTGTGTTAATTGGCAGACAAGGAGCATTGTGCGGCAATATTCAAATGATTTCAGGAAGAACATACATTTCAGAACATGCTATAGCCGTCCAAACAAATAACAAAAACGACCTTAAATACTTAAGATATAAACTTGAATTTAAAAATTTAAACCGACTTTCAGAATCTTCAGCTCAACCAGGTCTTTCTGTATCTAAACTATTGAGGTATAAAATCCCACTCCCCCCACTCCCCGAGCAGGAAAAAATTGCCGCCATTTTAAGTTGTTGGGATAGCGCCATAGAAAAGTGCGAAGCCGCCATAAAAGGCTTAGAAAAACGCAATAAGGGCTTGGCGCAGCAACTTTTAAGAGGTCCGGGAAAGAGACCCACCCCTAACCCCTCCGAGGAGGGGAACTTAAGGGAGCAACCCTCCGAGGAGGGGAACTCTGGGAAAAAACAAATTACACAAGAAAACAAAAACAGAACTACCCAAGCAGCAAAAAGCACCAAACCGAGTCCCCTCTCGGGAGGAAATCACCACCCCAAAAGTCCCCTCCCGGGAGGGGATTTAGGGGTGGGTCCCGCTGAAGGGAAGCATTTGCGCCTAAAAGGTTTTGAGGGAGATTGGGAGGAAGTGAAATTGGGAGACTTTTTTACTGAAAGGAAAGAGGCGGGATTTGATAATTTACCCTTGTTGTCTGTGGGTGAAAAAGGTGTTTATCCCCAAAATGAATCCAATAAGAAAGATACCTCTAATAAAAACAAGTCAAAGTATAAACGAATCTGCCCAAACGACATTGGTTATAACACCATGCGTATGTGGCAAGGGAGAAGTGCTCTATCTGATTTAGAAGGTATTGTAAGTCCTGCGTATACCATTGTAACGCCAAAGAAGAATGCAAATCCAAAATTCTTTGCAGCCCTCATTAAGATTGATGAAGTCGTCCATAAGTTTTACCGTAACTCTCAAGGATTAGTTAGTGACACACTTAATTGCAAGTTCAAAGATTTCAAAATTGTCAAGGTTAATGTCCCTCCTACTTTAGAAGAACAACATGCCATTGTAGACATCCTCGATCAAGCCGATCAAGAATTAGCCTTACAAATAGCGAAAAAGGAAGCCTTGCAAAAGCAAAAAGCAG
This sequence comes from Vicingaceae bacterium, assembly GCA_040220135.1. Lineage (GTDB taxonomy): Bacteria > Bacteroidota > Bacteroidia > Flavobacteriales_E > Vicingaceae > CAJXMH01. The sequence goes on along the minus strand of JAVJTT010000007.1, from coordinate 15,634 downwards.
GGCTAATGCAGAAATTGTTGACGGGGGAAGTGAGAGTGAAGTGAAATGAGAAAGAGGAAAATTGAAATATGAAATATATGATGAGCACGTTAAGACCCACCCCTGACCCCTCCAAGGAGGGGAACTCTGTGGTGCAACCCTCCGAGGAGGGGAACTTAAACGACAACCCTTCCGAGGAAGAAAAAGAACCCACCCCTAACCCCTCCGAGGAGGGGAACTTAAAGGACACCGAACCAAGTCCCTTCACGGGAGGAAATCAACACCCCAAAAGTCCCCTCACGGGAGGGGATTTAGGGGTGGGTGAAGACACCTTCGCAGAAAAGAAAAGAACAAAATGAAACGCAAAATACTCCCATACAACCCAAAGCTTAAAAAGCTTGCCCGAAAGTTGAGGAAGAATATGACACTTTCAGAAGTGTTGTTATGGGGAGAACTAAAGCAAAAACACATTCGCGGTTTTCATTTTAATCGCCAACGACCAATAGATAATTACATTGTAGATTTTTATTGCAAAGACTTAATGCTTGCCATTGAAATAGACGGCAGTAGCCACGATAGTGAAGAGGCATTTAAGAAAGATCAAATTAGACAAAAGCGATTGGAAAGTTTAGGAGTCCGCTTTTTGCGTTTCGGCGATTTAGAAGTGAAAAGAGATTTGCCCAATGTGTTAAGGGCCATAAATAATTGGGTGGAGAAACATGAGGATGAGTTAGTGGGGCGTGAGAAAGAACCCTCCCCTGACCCCTCCAAGGAGGGGAACTTAAAGAGAAACAAATTAGAAAAATGATATTAAAATGAAGATCATAAAACCGCAAAACCCGGTGTATGTCGAGACACATCGGGCTTTGAAACTCCTTTCTCCAAATATGGTAGAATGAGCATTATAAATATACACAATGTTTAAAAGTTGACAATAATGTAAAAAATGAGATTAGAAATCATAAATAAAAAAGCCCTGGTTCAAAAACCAAGGTCTTTTTGCGGCCCGATTAGAACAAGCGGTTCTAACCAAGTCGTCTTATTTTCAAATTTAGGAAAAAAGTTAGGATATCAGCTACCTTATGAATCACTTACAAACATAGAAAAGTTAAAACACCACAAACAAAGCCCACTGAAATTCAACACCTTGCAAGCTTTACTTATAAAAATAAAAGCATGAACACACCCTCTTTTTTAGAAGACCACGTTTCTCAGTTGCCTGCTTTGCAGCTGTTGATTAATATGGGTTACACTTACGTTTCACCGCAACAAGCCATGCAGTGGCGGGGCGATAAAACCACCAATGTACTGTTTGAAAATATAGTGGAACAGCAGCTTAAAAAAATCAATAGAATTGAACGCAAAGGCAAGACTTATGAATTTTCTGAAGCTAACATCAAGTCGGCCATCATCGCCCTAAAAGACTTGCCCCTGCAAGAGGGTTTTATTAATGCCAATGCTGCTTTTTATGATTTAATTACCTTGGGCAAAGCATTTGAGCAAACCATAGAAGGCGATAAGAAAAGCCACAGCCTACAGTATGTGGATTGGGAAAACCCAACCAACAATAGCTTTCATGTTAGCGAGGAATACAGCGTCTTACGTCATGCCCGCAGTGATCACTACCGCCCTGACATTGTACTTTTCATTAACGGCATTCCCATGGGAATTATCGAATGTAAAAGTCCGGCCTTAAACCACACCAAAAAGCCGGTAGATTTAGCCACCGAGCAGCACATTCGCAATTTCAGTAAAGATGGTATTCGGGGCTTGTATGTGTATTCCAATCTTTTATTAGGTTTGGCTTCCAATGCCGCAACTTATGCCACCACCGACACCAGCAAAGAATATTGGTCTAAATGGCGGGAACTCTTTACCTTAGAAAAGGAGGCTAAGACTTATGAAACAAAACTCAAAAAGGTAAAAAACCAAGTCCTGACCGATGAAGTAAAAGATCAACTCTATGGTGAACGCTTTGGGTATGTCCGAAAATACTTTGATCAAATAGAGCAGCACGAAAGAAGCATTAGCGAGCAAGATCGCCTGCTTTTTAGTTTGTGTCAGAAAGAACGCATTTTAGACCTAATCCACAACTTTATTTTGTTTGATGATGGCACTAAAAAAATAGCCCGTTACCAACAGTATTTCGCGGTGAAAGACACCTACAAGCGAGTGAGCAAAAAAGATGCAAACGGACAACGCAAAGGCGGAGTAATTTGGCATACCCAAGGCAGTGGAAAGTCTTTGACCATGGTTATGTTAGCGCAAATGATTGCTTCGGATAAAAACATTTTAAACCCCAAAATCTTATTGGTCACCGATCGGGTTGATTTGGACGATCAAATTTCAGATACCTTTAAAAAATGTCAAAAAGAAGTGATACAAGCCACCACAGGTGCGCACTTAGCAGAATTGCTTGAAGATAGCAATGATGCCATTGTTACCACCATCATTAACAAATTTGAAGCGGCTGTGAAACAAACCAAAGAGCCTTATCAGTCGAGCGACATATTTGTACTAATTGATGAAGGACATCGAACGCAGTATGGCACTTTTAACGTTAAAATGGAGCAAGTTTTTCCCCATGCTTGTTTTATCGCCTTTACCGGCACCCCTTTAATGAAAAAGGAAAAGAGCACGGCCAATAAATTTGGAGGTTATATTGGTTTGCCTTACACCGTGAACGATGCCGTAGAAGATGGTGCAGTTGTGCCTCTGCTTTATGAAGGTCGCCATAACATCATGACCATTAATGAAGATCCCATCAATCGCTTCTTTGATGTAGTTTCCGAACCACTTTCAGATTATGGAAAAGCCAATTTGAAAAAGAAATTCAATACCGTTAATGAACTAAATAAAGCCGATCAGGTAATCTTGGCAAGAGCCATTGACATCGGCAAACATTATACAGACTTTTTTCAGACCAAAGGTGATAAATACAAACCCAAAGCGCAATTGGTTGCGCCAAGCATTAAAGCAGCCTTAAAGTACAAGGAATATTTAGATGATTTCACTCAAGTGAGCTCAGCTGTTATTGTTACCCAAACTGACCAAAGAGAAGGCACAGAAGACGGTTACTACAATGAAAAAGAAGATAAAGCTAGAGAGGACAAATACTTTAATGCTATGATTGATAAGTACGGCAGCTTAGATCAATTTGAGAAAAGTGTAATCAATCAATTCAAAAAGCGCGAGCATCCTGAAATTTTAATTGTGGTAATGAAACTGCTAACTGGTTTTGATGCACCTAACAATACAATCTTGTATCTCTGTCGTTCTTTATCAGAACACACTCTTTTGCAAGCCGTAGCCAGAGTAAATCGAGTTTATCCGGGTAAAGATTACGGCTACATTATTGACTACTATGGAAATCTAGAAAACCTCGACGATGCACTTTCAACTTATTCCGGATTACATGATTTTGATGAAAAAGACTTGGAAGGTACTTTAACCAAAATGAAAGAGGAGCTTAAAAAGCTACCACAGGCGCACAGTGAATTATGGGATGTTTTTAAAGAATTAAAAGGCAAACATTTAGAAACTACTGACTATGAAGAATTTTTAGAACCGGAAGACAGAAGGAATAGGTTTTACGACAAGCTTAGCACCTTTTCGAGACTGCTCAAAATGGGATTGGCTTCCGTAGAGTTTGTCAATGAAACAGACAACAAGAAGCTTGAAAAATATAAATACGACGCTAAATTTTTCCTCAAATTGAGGGTAGATGTAAAACGTCGATACAATGATGACTTATCTTACAAAGAATTTGAACCACAGATTCAAAAGCTAATTGATAAGCACATCTCTACTGAAGGAGAAGTAATGAAAGTTACAGAGCTAGTAGATTTATTTGACCAAGAAGAGAGAGAAGCAGAAATTGAAAAAATCACCGGCAAAGCGGCTAAGGCAGATCACATTGCTAGTAGAACCGTAAAGGCAATCAACTTAAAGCTTCATGAAGACCCAATCTTTTACCGCAAGTTAGCAGATTTGATCAAAGAAACTATTCAAGCTTATCATCAAAAACGAATCGATGAAGCTGAATTCCTAAAGAGAGCCAAAGAACATGAGGCTGCTTTTTTAGAAGGTAACAGAAAAGAAGTTCCTCAAAGCATTGAAGATAATACAGTGGCTATTACCTTCTATGATTTTAGCAAAGAAGTATTAGAAGATTTCAGCTTGAGTGAAGCAGAGCATGCAGAAATTGCCAAAAGTGTTGATGAAGTAATAAAACGAAACATTACCTTAAATGAAAACCGCATTATCGATTGGGTAAATAAATCTGATGTTAAAGGGAAAATAACCATTGAAGCGGGTGACTGTGTCTACGAGTTTCTTGAAGAAAAAGGTCTTGAACCAAATTGGGAAATCATTGACAACTTAGTGGAAGAGTGTATTAAAGTAGCAGCGGTAAAATACCAGTAAGATGAAGCAAGCTATTCAATTCGGCTTATCTACCATTGATTTTGAGCTGCGCTTTGATGACCGAAAAACACTTGGCATCAAGGTTCACCCTGACAAATCAGTTCGGGTAATAGCACCACATGAAACCTCAACAGAAAAAATAAAAGAAAAGGTGAAAAGCAAAGCAGCTTGGATACTCAAACAACAAGATTTTTTCATTGGCTTTCATCCTAAAACACCAGCTAGAAAATATATTAGTGGAGAATCTCATTTATACTTAGGAAAAAGGTATCGCTTAAGGATTAGAGAATCGAAGTCAGAATCTGTCAAACTGCTTAATGGATACCTCTACATACTAACCAAGGACAAAGCAGATAAAATTAGAATCAAGAATCAGCTTTGCCTTTGGTACGAGGAAAAAGCTGCAACCCATTTTGAAAGAATAATTGAGCAGTATCAACCACTCGCTGAAAAGCTTAGTGAAAAACAAGTGAAAGTTTATTACCGTTGGCTAGAGAAACGCTGGGGCAGCTGTTCTAAAACCGCTCGCATTAATCTGAATTATGAATTAATCAAAGCTCCAAAAAAATGCATTGAATATGTAGTGGTTCATGAGCTTTGTCACTTGGCGCATTTAAATCACAGTCGCGCCTTCTATGAATTACTTGAAGAAAACTTTCCGAATTGGAAGAAAACTAAAAGCTATTTAGAAAAGTTGATGGTTTAACAAATCTCACCCTACGAAGCAGCCAAGGTGATTTTTGAGGAGTTTAAGAAAGAGGTTTAAAGATGAAAGGCAAAGGATTAAAGAATGCTGTATTGCAATTTCTTTAATCCTTAACCCTTGTTCTTTTATCTATCACGAAGCGATCTAAATTCTTTTCTCAGGAACGAAGCGGACTATTTTATTGATCTCGCATTGACTTTTTCACATTCAACTCATACAGTAATCCACTCATTTGAATGACCTTATGTCCTTTCATACCAATATACTTTTATTTTAACATGAATAGCCCTCACTTTGGTTCATGTTGAATAATATTATTCAGGTTAAGCAGGGAACTACCTTACCGCAAGCTGTATTTAATAGTAAAAACAAGCTTATTCACTCAAGCTTGAATCGTTTTGAGAAGCAAAGCACACATAAAGGCATTTCAATCAAGTACGTTGTGGAGGGAAAAGAGTCTTATTGCATTGATGGAGAGCAATTTTGTTTAACTGCCGGGGATTTAATACTTGTCAATTCAGGACAAGAGCTGCAATGTCAAATCAAATCAAAGGCCACGACCAAAGGACTCTGCATTTACTTAGATGAACAGATGGTAAGTCATAGATACGCAGAATCCTTTTTAACTGAAGAGCAAAAATTAAGTTCCGGTAATCTGCCTAGTGTTACCCCAGAATTTCGGAATATCATTTACAACAAACGTTCTTCTTCTATTGGCAAAACCGTAGAACAGCTTGCTCAGGTCATGACTTCTCAAAAGCTTGAATTGAGGGAAGAATTCTATTATAAAATGATCGAACGTTTGATTCATCATCATTTAACCGAAAATCAACTCCTACAAAAGTTTAGCTGCCAAAAGAAATCGACCCGAGAAGAACGGTATAAGCGCATTATGAAATGTGTGGCTTATTTGCACCAACATTATGATCAGAAACTAAAAATTGAAGAGATCGCCAAGATTGCTTGTATGTCTCCCTTTCACTTTATTCGAAGTTTCAAAGAATGCATGACTCAATCTCCAAATCAATATTTGGAAAAGCTTAGATTAGAAAAAGCTGCTGAAATGCTTCTTAAAAGTGGTTTAGAAGTTCAAGAAATAGCATTCCGAGTAGGTTACCTTTCGGCCTCTAGTTTTGGCAAGGATTTCAAATCTCTATTTCATCTAAGCCCCTTGCAGTATCGGAAAGCCAACAGTTAAAAATTAGCAATATTCCGATAGTTTAGGGTTAATGCTGAGCCTAGCTTTGTTCCAAACAATGAGAAACATGCATAGAAATCACTTTATTCTAACGCTTTTAGCCCTTTTGATCTATTCTTCTTTAAAAGCTCAACCTTTGCCTAGAAAAGGCAGTTTCGATATCAAGTTTAGAGCACTTGATGAGGCTTTAGCAGAAAAAGTAGCAGCAAAAAGCAAAAATGGATTATTGGTTATAAATGTTTTAGGAGGCGGAACTTTTGAAGCTGCCGGCATAAAGCCCAGAGATATTATTACTGAAGTAAATGGTTTTGAAATCAAAGATCCGGGCTTTTTAAAACAATCGGGAATCAATTGGCGAGAAGGAGAAAAAATCACCTTAAAAGTTGAACGAGAGGGTCAGCTGATTAGTCTTAAGTCAAAAGTGGTAGGGAAAGCTCGTGAAAGCTCAACCGACTATGATGTCATTTACGGCTCCACCAGATTCAAAAGCTCTAACTTGAGCACTATTACCACAAAGCCAAAGGGTGAAGGCCCTTTCCCCTCCATCTTTTTCATTCCAGGATACAACTGTATTAGTTTAGACAAGCTGAATTCGATTCACCCCTACGCCAAGTTGATTGATCAATTCACTCGTATGGGTTACCTGGTTCATCGTATTGAAAAGCCCGGTATGGGAGATAGTGAAGGCAGTTTGCAGTGTGAAGAAATTGACTTCCCAACGGAAGTTGAAGTATTTAAAACAGGCTATCAAGACATGCTAAAACAAAACGATGTAGACACTTCAAACACCTATATTTTTGGCCATAGTTTAGGAGGCTACGTTGCTCCCTTTATCAGTGCAAAATATCCCGTAAAAGGTGTAATGGTTTATGGCACGGCAAACGGCAATTGGCATGAATACCTCCTCCAAATGGTGCGTTTTCAAAACCCACGTTTTGGTGAGGATTATGTTAAAGTTGAGGAGGATATGAAATTGTATTGGAAGCTGTTTGAAGGCTTGTCAATGGAAGATCGTTCTCCAAAAGAATTGGTTCAAGAGAATCCCACATATGAGAGACTATTAAAAACGGCTTTGCTTTGGGATGGTGACGAAAAGCTTTTGGGCAGAACGTATCGTTTTAATAATTCTATTGATGATCTTAATACTACTAAAGCTTGGTCTGAGACAAAGGCTAATGTGTTGGTTATGTATGGCGAGGCTGATTTTGAAGCCATAGACCCTCGTGCTTCTAAAGAAATTGTTGAGATTGTAAACCACTACCACCCGGGTAAAGGAACATATCAATTCATCGAAGAAACGGATCACCTCATGGTAAAAGCCGGCACCATGAAAGAAGCCATTGAGCTAAAAAACTCCAAGCAATACATACCGGTGCTCAAAACTAATTTCAATCATGAGATTGCTAAAACCATGGACTTTTGGATTAAAAATTTATAAGATGAAAACAGTATTAAGCTTTTTAACTACCCTATTCCTTTTAACCTTCAATACCTCGGCACAAACTTATGTGATTGACCCTGGACATAGCAGTGTTCAAGTTAAAGTACAGCGTTTTGGTGGTGTGTATGTGGTGGGCCGATTTAAAAAAGTGGAAGGAGAAATTACATTTCCCGAAAGCAAGGTTGAGCAGCTTCAGGCCAAAGCGCTGATCGATGCGAATAGTTATGATGCCAACAATGAAAAAGGAGAAGCCTCAATCAAGAGCAAAGCGTTCTTAGATGTAGCTAATTATCCGACTCTTTCATTTGTATCTGAAAGGGTAGAGCAAAGATCTGATGGAAACTACCTCATCGGGAACTTAACAGTTCATGGAGTGACAAAAGGCGTGGCAATCCCCTTTAAACTAATGGGCCCTACTATGGATTTTGCGGCAAGGAAACCCTCCATTGCTATGAACGGAAAGCTAAAGATCAACCGGCAAGATTATGGAATGAAGTTTAACAAGCAAACTGCAGATGGCACCAAGTTCGTAGGCGATGAAGTGGAAATAAGCCTGATGATTCATGCCATTAAAAAGTCTGATTAAACTAGATGAATAGGAAAACATTTCTATCTTACTCTGCTTTGGGAATGCTTAGTATTTCTACTATTCCCCTCCAAAGCTTTACTCAAGAAGTCCAAACTTCAGAGCGATACCCTCAACTTCTCTCTGATCAAGTACTGGAAGCAGTGAGTTTTGCCCATTTTCAGCATGATAAGCTCAAAAGAATGCTTCAAAAACGAAGCGAGCTGGCCAAGGCCACCTGGGACTGGGGTTTTGGCGACTTTGAAAGTGCGATAGAAGCAGCGTCTCACGTAGCCCGATTTGACATCATCGATTTACTATTAGCACATGGTGCTCGCCCCAATCTTTTTACCTATTGTACACTTGGAAATTTTGAGTTGGTAAAGAGTGTTTTACACTTTTCACCTGAACTCTCAAAAACAAGAGGACCACATGGAATAAGTCTACTCCAACATGCTAAAAATGGTCAACTGCATCGCGGTTCAAATAAAGAAAAAGAAGCCTATCGTCCGTTAATAGCATTCCTAACAAAAATTGAAGGAGAAGAGCCCTCAGAAGTTGAATTAAGTTCAGAACAAAAAGAGCCGTATTTGGGCAATTATCGTTATGGAAATTCCGACTTTCAGTCATTTTCAGTAAAGCAAAACTTAAAAGGCAAATTAACTTTTGGAAAGGTAGGCACCTTTGGTGGAGCTTTAACTTACTTGGGGAATGATAGATTTATTTACAGTGGAGCACCTCAAGTAAAGCTACACTTTATAAAAGAAAAGCAACATGTCAAAGCTCTAATTTTGAAGGATGCAGGTCTAACCGTAAGAGCTGAAAAAGTAAGTGAATAATCTGAATTTATTGATTTCAATAAAAGATACAGCTTACAAACTTTCAATGCTCAAAGTAATTGATCAAATTGTATTTTGCCTTATACCTATCAGTATAGCGGTCTTTAAAATATAAAATGTGAAATCGAAAACCATGAAACTGCCCAGTTAAAGGAGAGAATTGGTAAACCAGGAATCAAAAACGATCATTTTTTTAGGCATTTACGTAAAACATCTAGCTTCTTGATTCTAGTAGCGAAGCGATCTTGTATCTAAACAAAACTTCAGGCACTTTTGACTCTCTATACTCTAAAATCGAAGCGGTCTAAATTCCACCCTCTAGGAGCGAAGCGCTCTCTCTTCCACATATTCGCCATACAATTGCTGTACAATTCCATCAACCAAACCCACTTTGGGCACAATAAAATGCCGCACACCAGCATGGCGAGCAGCAAAGGAAAATAGATCCAAGGCAGGAATAATTACGTCAGCTCGATCGGGTCTTAGGCCTAGTTCGGCAATCATTTGGTCAAAAGTGAGCTTATTCAAGTCCATGCGCCATTTTCTAACTTTAACTACCGAAAGTGGCTCCATGGGTTTTAACATGGAGAGTTTAAATACCGTATTGATATTTCCACCTGAACCTATAATGTATTTGGGCTGATGTTGCTTTTTGATGGCCTTGATCCAAGCCTCCATTTCATCCCAAGCGTTTTCTTCAACCAAGTTTTCTTTTAAGCGAATGGTTCCAATGTTAAAGGAGCGTGCTTTCACTTTTTTACCATTTTCAAAGAGAGTAAACTCTGAACTTCCTCCTCCCACATCCATGTAGAGGTAAGAAAAATTGCGGTCTAACTTCTCAGCGATGTGGTTCTCGTAAATCAAAGCGGCTTCTTCATCTCCATCGATCAATTCAATTTCTACTCCACTTTTGGCCTTTACTTTCGCAATCACCTCGGCTCCATTTTGAGCATCGCGCATGGCTGAAGTGGCACAGACTCTGAAATCCTTCACCGCATATGCCGTTTTTAAATGTTGAAAAGCCTGCATGGCTTCTACCAAGGCATCCACTTTTTTTTCACTCAAGGGATTCCCATGAAAGGAATCTTCTCCCAAACGAATGGGCAAACGCACTAGAGAAGCCTTCTTAAAAACCGGACCTAGTTGGGTTTCAAAAACGTAAGAAAAAAACAGACGAACGGCATTAGAGCCAATGTCAACCGCAGCAAAACGTAAAGTATCTTCCATAGGTAAGCTAAAGTAAGCAATGTGAGAAAACGAAGGGTCTAATTCGCTTCTTCACCCAAACCCTCTTTTAAAATTTCTCGAAAATAATCGTACAGTTCATATTGAGAGCGAAATGGTGCTCTCTTCCCCTTGGGTTTATATTGGTTTGAAAGTTCGGCATCCCATAAACGAGCTTTTACATTATCCTTCAGTTGATACTCCAAAACGGTTTTCAGCATTTCTTTCACTTTTGCATCGTAGATTGGTACCATCACTTCTACTCTACCGTCTAAGTTTCGCTTCATCCAATCTGATGAACCCATAAACATTTTCTCTTCCCCGCCATGACAAAACAACATAATTCGAGCGTGTTCCAATAAGCGGTCTACAATGCTAATGGATTCAATGTTTTCGCTTTGATCCGCTACTCCATTTACCACATTGTTAATGCTTCGTGCAATCAGCTTTACTTCCACACCAGCATTATGCGCTTGGTATACTTTTTCGGCCATTTCTTTGTCCTGAATGGAGTTTACCTTTATGATCATGTAAGCTTCCTTGCCTGCTTTGGCATTCTCAATTTCCTGATCGATCAATTCGTAAAAGCGCTCTCTTAAATTGAAGGGAGCCACCAATAACTCTTTGAAAGCATAGCGTTTGTAATTGTCTTTAAAGAATTTGAACACCTTGTTTACCTCTGAAGTAATCTTTTTGTGCCGGGTCAACAAAGAGTGATCGCAATACAGTCGAGCTGTTCCTTCATGAAAATTTCCGGTTCCAATATGGGCATAACGCACATGCTTATCGCCTTCCTTACGCTTGATCAATAAAAGCTTGGTGTGCACTTTTAAACCGGCAGCTCCAAAGATAACTTGCACGCCTTCGTCTTGAAGTTTATCGGCATAATGCATGTTTGATTCTTCATCAAAGCGCGCTTTTAACTCTACCACTACGGTTACTTTCTTGCCATTCCGTGCCGCATTGATCAGAGAGTGAACCACTTTTGAGTTTTTGCTCACCAAGCGGTAAATGGTGATTTTAATGGTGCTTACTTGAGGGTCGATGGCCGCTTCGCGCAAGAGATCAATTACATGATGGTAAGATTGATAAGGATAACTTAATAAAATGTCTTGTTTGCGAATGGCTTCAAAAATGCTGGCTGCTTGGGTCAAAATAGGATGCTCTATAGAAGGCATTGGTCTGTACCGCAAATGGGCAGCCCCAATCTTTGGAAAGTCAATAAAGTCTTTAAAATTATGGTACCGACCGCCGGGCACTACTACATCGTCAGCCTCCATGCCCACTTTATGAGTTAAGAACTTAAGTAGATCTTTGGGCATCTTTTCATCGTGAACCAAACGCACCGGGTCTCCTTTCTTCCTGTTCTTTAAACTGATGGCCAACTTCTCCATAAAGCCGGTGGTTACATCATCCTCAATGTCGAGCTCCGCATCGCGGGTAATCTTAATGGTATAAGCCTCAATGTGTTCGTAATGAAAAATGTGAAAGACATCTCGCAAATTTGTGCGGATGACATCATCTAAGAGCACAATGTTCTTTCTACCCTTCTCGTCGGCCAAAACATAAAACCGAGATACCACCGCCGACGGTATTTCAAGCAATGCATAGCGAACATTCTTCGCATTTTTGGAGGAACCGTTGTAAAATTTGATGGCTAAGTAAATGGCTTTTCCATTTAATTCGGGTAGCTCTCTGTCTTCTGAAAGCATCACTGGCACCAAGGTTGGCCTTACAGTATCATCAAAGTACTTGGCCACCAATTCCTTTTGGTGTTCGTTCAGTTCCGCTTCATCGAGAAAGTATATTTTCTCTTCTTCTAGTTCTTCTTTAAGCTTTTCATAAGTATCCTCAAAACGATCTTGCAACTCTCGATTCTTGGCATAGATTGCTTTTAAGGTTTTCTTGGGGTTAAAACCCAAAACCGGAATGGCTTTTCTTCCATAACGCGACATGCGCTGCACAGTAGGAACACGCACCCTAAAAAACTCATCTAAGTTATTGGAGTAAATGCCTAAAAAACGCAATCGCTCTATCAGAGGCACATTGGGGTCTTCAGCCTCCTGCAAGACTCTTTCGTTAAATGAAAGCCAGCTAATTTCTCGATCGTGAAAGCTAAATTCCTCTTTTGCCATATTTCCCTTTAAGCGTATAAAAAAACGCTTTTCTTTTTAAGTTAATGTTAAGCAAATTGAGAGACTCTGTCAAAATGCTAGAAAGCAGACAGTTGCTTTTTCAATAACTCAATTTTATTCTCAGCATCTGCTTTCTTTTTGCGTTCCAGCTCGACTACCTTTTCAGGAGCATTCTGCACAAAACGTTCGTTGGAAAGCTTTTTTTCTACCCCTTTCAGAAACCCCTTCTGGTAATTTATTTCTTCTTCAATTTTGGCTTTTTCCGCCTCAACATCTATTTGTCCACCCACCGGCACAAAATATTCTTTACCGTCTACCACAAAAGAAATACTGTTTGCTACCTCCGCTTCCGCGAAAGCAATATTGGAAAGGTTACACAGCTTTTTTACAATGGGGTTGTAGGGATTTTCCTCAATACTTTTTTGACTGCCAAACAATTCTAGGCTTTCTTTAAAAGGGATGTTCTTTGATTTTCGAACATTTCTCAACTCTACAATTAACTCTTTATTGCCTTTAAATGCATCTTGCTCTGGCACTTCCGCCGTAAGCTTGGGCCAAGCACCCACCGCCAAGCAATCGCTTGCCTCTCTTTCACCTAACAAATGGTAGATCTCTTCCGTGATAAAAGGCATAAAGGGATGTAAAACTGAAAGTATTTTTTCGAAGTGGGCTTTCGCTTGCTTTAAGGTTTGGGCTGATATAGGCTTGCCGTAGTCCGGCTTGATCATTTCCAAATACCAAGAACAAAATTCGTCCCAAGTCAATTTGTAAACGTTCATCAGGCAATCAGAAATACGAAACTGATCAAAATTCTTATCCAACTCTTGCAGGGCCTTGTTGAAAGCCGTTTCAAACCAAGTATTTGCTATTTCAGCCGCTTCCGTAGGAGCTGCTGATTCATCAACTTCCCAAGATTTGATCAAGCGCATGGCATTCCAAATTTTATTGGAGAAGTTACTTCCTTGCTGACAAAGGTCTTCATTAAACAGCAAGTCATTTCCGGCTGGTGCACTCAAGAGCATTCCTACTCTTACTCCGTCGGCGCTGTGCTTGTCCATCAATCCAATGGGATCGGGTGAGTTACCCAGCTGCTTGCTCATTTTTCTTCGCTGCTCATCGCGTACCATTCCGGTGTAATACACATCGCTAAATGGCTTCTCTCCACGGTATTCGTAACCGGCCATAATCATACGAGCTACCCAAAAGAACATAATATCAGGAGCCGTTACCAAAGTACTGGTGGGATAGTAATATTCAATTTCTTTGTTTTTTGGATCTTTAAAACCGTCGAATACGGAAATGGGCCACAACCAAGAAGAAAACCAAGTATCGAGTACATCCTCATCTTGTCTTAACTCTTCTAGCTTGATTTCCTTGCCAGATTTTTCTATCGCCAATGGAAGTGCCTCTTCGGCTGTTTTGGCAATCACAAAATCTTTGGGACCCTTGCCATAATAAAAAGCAGGAATTTGATGGCCCCACCAAAGTTGACGAGAAATACACCAATCTTTGATGTTTTCCATCCAATGCTTGTAGGTATTCTTGGTATTGGACGGATGAAATTTGATGGTATCGTCCATTACTTTTTCTAGAGCGGGCTTTGCCATTTTCTTCATGTCGCAAAACCACTGCAAAGAAAGCTTGGGCTCAATCACCGCATCGGTTCTTTCGGAACGACCGATCTTATTGGTAATCTCTTCCACTTTTTCCAACAGCCCTTTTGCTTCCAGCTCAGCAGAAAGTTGCTTGCGGGCTTCAAAGCGGTCTATTCCCACATATAGCTGGGCATTTTCGTTTAAAGTTCCGTTGTCGTTTAAAATATCAATGCTTTCTAAATTGTGCTTCACACCCAATTCGTAGTCATTAATGTCATGAGCTGGGGTTACTTTCAAACATCCGGTACCAAATTCTAAATCAACATATTCATCTTCAATAATCGGAATACTTCTTCCAATCAATGGCACTATTGCTCTCTTTCCCTTTAAGTGAGTATAACGCTCATCCTTGGGGTTAATGCAAATAGCAGTATCACCTAAAATAGTTTCCGGACGGGTGGTGGCGATGGTCAAAGTATCATCGCTGCCTTCAATCTGATAGCTAATGTGGTAGAGTTTCGACTGCACTTCTTTATGAACCACTTCTTCGTCAGACAAGGCCGTTTGCGCAGAAGGATCCCAATTGATCATGCGGACTCCTCGGTAAATCACACCTTTACTAAAAAGGTCAATAAAAACATCGATTACCGCTTCAGAAAGGTCGTCTTCTAAGGTAAAACGAGTTCGATCCCAATCGCACGAAGCACCTAAACGCTTCAATTGATTTAAAATGGTGCCGCCGTATTCTTCGGTCCAAGCCCAAGCGTGCTTCATAAATTCTTCCCGACTAAGGTCTTCTTTTTTAATGCCTTCAGAGGCAAGCTTTTTTACCACTTTAGCTTCAGTGGCAATGGAGGCATGGTCGGTTCCCGGTACCCAGCAAGCATTTTTTCCTTGCAAGCGAGCTCTTCGAATTAAGACATCTTGAATGGTATTATTCAGCATGTGCCCCATGTGCAAAACACCGGTTACATTTGGTGGCGGAATTAAGACGGTGTAGGGCTCACGCTCATCGGGTTGAGATTTGAAAAAGCCTTGATCTTGCCAATGCTGGTACCATTTTTCTTCGCTTTTCGAAGAGTCATAATTCTTAGGAATATCCATGCCTTAATTTTAAGGGTGCAAAGGTAAGTGAAGCGATGGAAATGTGAAATGTGAAATGTGAGGAAACGGAAAAGTTGAATGAAAGAAAAAATTTTGAGCTAATGAGTTTAATAAATATCGCTTGCCTTGCTCGATACAATTTCCTCACACTTCAAAAACCACTCGAAATGACAAGCTGTTTGACTCTTCCACTTTTTAACTCTTTTACTTACCCCTTTCAGCTTTGTGCTTTCAGCTTTAATCTTTTCCACTTTTCAACTATTTAACTATTAATCTTTACTGCTTCACCACTTTTACTTCTTTCACTAAGCGGCCCTTTTCATCTTCTACTCTCAATAAATACATGGCCTTTTTCAGACTACTCACATCCAATTGACTGAGGTGACTTGAGACTCTTTTCTGCAAGACTAGACGCCCTTGTAA
>JAVJTT010000006.1:0-362552 GCA_040220135.1 Vicingaceae bacterium | reverse complement strand
ACTGAGCTAAGGAGGAATAATATTTCCTATTTCTTCTATTTCAAACTACTCTCTTAGCCCATTTAAGGTGACCCCCTGATTAATCCCGAAGTTTCGGGACTCTAACCAACTGAGCTAAGGAGGAATAATATTTCCTATTTCAACATTTCAAATTACTCTCTGATTCCTTTTCAAGAATAGGGGTGCAATATTACCGCAAAGTTTTGAATTAAACAATACATTTGCGCAAAATAAATTGTTTTGAAAATCACGCTGTGATAGAAATTTTAGCTAAAAATACCTGTAGCAATAATCCAAGAAAATAATGAGCAAAAAGTATAATGTATATGGCATCGGAAATGCCTTGGTAGACATAGTAACCGAAGTAAATGATCAATTTTTAAGCGATCATAATATTGAAAAAGGCCTGATGACCTTAGTGGATGAAGAAAGTCAGACCCGAATTTCTAAGGCAATAAACATGAGTGAGAGCAACATGCAATGTGGTGGCTCAGTAGCAAATTCAGTAATTGCAGTCGCTCAATTTGGGGGCTCTTCATACTATTCTTGCAAAGTAGCCAAGGATGAATTGGGCGACTTCTACCGCAAAGACCTAAAAGACAACGGAGTAGACACAAGCCTAGACGAGCATGAACTAGAGCCCGGCATCACCGGGAAATGTTTGGTGATGACAACCGCAGATGCTTCAAGAACCATGAATACTTTCTTAGGCATTACCGCAGACTATTCAAAGGATCAAATTACGGAACACGCTTTAAAAGATAGCGAGTACCTCTACATTGAAGGTTATTTAGTGACTTCAGAAAATGGGCAAGAAGCCATGAAACATGCCAAGCAATTGGCCGAAGAAAATGGAGTAAAAGTAGCCCTTACTTTTTCTGACCCTTCTATGGTAAAATACTTCAAAGAACCGATGCAAGAAGTGGTTGGCGCGAGTGTCGATTTATTATTCTGCAACGAAGAAGAAGCGATGCTTTATACCGGAAAAGATAACCTACACGAAGCAAGAGAAGCCTTGAAAAAAGATGCCAAGCGATTTGTGATTACCCAAGGAGAAAATGGCGCCATGATCTACGACGGAGATACCTTTGTAGACATTGAGCCTTACAAGGTAAAAGCCATTGACACCAATGGAGCCGGAGATTTATTTGCCGGTGCATTTTTAGCCGGAATTACTAATGGAAGAAGCTATGCTGATGCAGGTAAATTAGCCTCTTTGGCCTCTTCAAAGGTGGTAACCCAATTTGGGCCAAGACTGGAGTGGCACCAAGCCAAGGATATTCTACAAAAAGTATAAATAAAATAGAATTTAAGAACTCAAAGGCGATTCATACGAATCGCCTTTTTTTATCTTTGCCAAAAAGTTTATCATGAGTTTACTCACCGTTGGAACTATCGCTTTTGACGCCCTAGAAACGCCTTTTGGTAAAACCGACAAAATCCTTGGCGGCTCTGCAACCTACAGTAGTTTAGCTGCTCAAAATTTTGTCAATAACGTTAATGTGGTTTCGGTAGTAGGTGATGATTTTCCGCAAGGCTACATAGCACTGTTGGAAAAGCATGATATAAACTTACAAGGCTTGCAAGTAAAAGCCGGAGAAAAAACCTTTTATTGGTCCGGTAAGTATCATCTCGATATGAATACGCGTGATTCCCTTGAGACACAACTAAACGTTCTAGAACACTTTGACCCTATTATTCCGAACGAATATCAGAATTGCGAGTATTTGATGCTGAGCTGCCTGCCTCCTGCAATTCAGAGAAAAGTGATCGAGCGCTTATACCACCGACCTAAATTAATTGTGATGGACACTTTTAATTTATGGATTGAAACTATGCGGGAAGAGATGGACGAGACCCTAAAACTTGTTGATGTACTTTCCATTAATGATGAAGAAGCGAGATTGCTTTCAGGCGAATACTCTTTGGTAAAAGCCGCTCAAAAGATCTTACAAATGGGACCCCAGTATTTGATCATTAAAAAGGGAGAGCATGGTGCGCTATTGTTTCACGAAGATCAAGTCTTTTATGCGCCTGCCTTACCCTTAAAAGAAGTGTTTGATCCAACCGGAGCAGGAGACACTTTTGCCGGAGGGTTTATCGGCTACTTAGCTGCTACCGGAGATATTTCTTTTAGCAATATGAAAAGAGCCTTGATTCACGGCAGCACACTCGCTTCTTTCTGCGTAGAGAAATTTGGAACTGAGCGTTTGGCTAACTTAAGTCAGGCTGAAATTGATCAGCGTTTACAGCAATTTATTGAGCTAGTTCAATTTGATATTGTGTTGGAGGAAAGCTGGTAAAAGCTAAATGAAATATGCTTTCGGAATTTTTTATGAGAATTATCTAAAACTTACTTTTTCCAGCAGTCCCCTTTTCTGAAAATGCTTCGGATTAAACTCTAAAAAAATTGAAAGGTTTAAGCATTCTTGCTGCTCAAACTTTTTTAATCGTTTTGCTCGAAAATCAACTTCATGGTCAAGTCCACTTTTGCTAACAAAACTAACCTTAGAGTGAACAGAATCTATGCTTACTGAAACTTCATTCGTGTATTTCCAAAACGAATAATGCTGAAGATGTTTAGCCTTCTTCAAACCTGCATTTACAGTATCATTAATTTCATTTAACCATCGGTATTCATAAGAATAAATTGAACTATCAGAATTAAAGACAACCTTTACAAACTGTTTCCTCTTTTTAATATTATTCGTCATTATTTCAAATGCATAGCCCGAATCTGCTCTAACTTGCTCTACATTATAGTCTTTCCTGAGGTTTGAACTACGCAATAATCGCTTAATCCTCATACCATCTTTCTCAAACATCCCAATCAAAGTTCCAAGTACTAACTCCTCTCTTTTAGAGTAAAACCAATACGCCGAGTCTACCTCTACATTAAAATCACAGTAATTAGAGTTCCAAACTTTCGTACTCTTTTTATCATAAGAATTATAGTTCAGCTTTAAATTTCCTTTTCGAACTTCATTCCAATTACTATCAGGAACTACCGTCTCAGTAGTGAAACGCAATGGAATGTCAACTTTTTCTGTTTCCATTCGCTTTGCATTAAATGAAACAAACCTTTGTAATTTATCTAGCGGACGAATTGGGTTTTCGAATACGTTTACTGCCTGAAGTTGATAGGTGCTTTGTTTCATTTCAACTGCAATATCCGACTTCAATAATATCGTAGTATCCTGATAACCCAACCTATGCAAGAGAACCGTTTTTCCTGCTTGCTTTTTTGAAAACTCAAGTATTCCGTTGGAGTCAGAGATTCCTAATAAAAAAGAATTATTGTATAGGGCAAGGACTCCTTCTACACTTTTCCTATTTGAGTCGAATAGCTGAATACTTTGAGAAAAAGTAACCAAAGGCTCCAGAAAAAGTAAAAGAAAAACAAGTTTATTTACCCTACTCACTCTTCCAGGCTTATCACCCTTTCTCCGGAATCATTAAAAGGGCCTGGCACTACTTCTCCATTTTTATCGATCAATTGAATGCGAAAAGTATGTTCTCCCATGCCTAAACCTTCTACAAAATAGGGTTGCCAAGAACTCAAGATAAACTCTTTCTCGTCTATGGTCGCTTTTACCTTATATCCCTCTTCACTCAATTCGGTGTTTACTAAAAAGAAATCGAGCAAAATTTTCTTGGTATCCTCTCCTTTATAAGTGCCTTTTGGACGGCTGTAGAAAAGGTGCTTTGCTGTAACATCAAAAGGGGCAACATTTTCACCGATCGGAAAATTTTGCAAGATGAAAGCGTCTTTTTGCTTTATACTCTCATGATAGGAGCGAGATAAAAAGGCCAAGACGACATTGTTCCCTTCCATGAGTTCTGCTTTAAAAGAGGGTTCATAGTGAGCCTCATAAGGCGCATTGTTTAAAATAAAATGAATGTGCTGACCTTTCTTCGAATTTGCACAATGTCGCTCTGCTGCTTCAGGTGTTTGCTGCATTAGCTCATAATTTTCAACCCCAAACTGAAATGTAAATTCACCTGCTCCTTTCACCTCATCAGTAAGAGGTTTAGTTAAGCTCAATGCAGCATCTGGGAAAGTTTTGGCAATCTCTGCCGGATAAACCTTTAACTCACCTGACTGTAAAACTTCGCCTTTGTCGTTTACTTTTCCTTGTTTTAAAACTGCAGTTTTAGATTTCTCAGTCTGTGTTTCGCTATCCATTTTCTTCGGTTCTGACTGGCAAGCTGCAAGCAGAACAACTGCCAGTAAAGCGATATTCATTATTCTTTTCACCCCTTGTAAATTTGGTTTCAAAATCATTATCGTTCAACAAAGTTTCAAGATATAAAAAAAGCCACTTCTTTCGAAATGGCTTTTGTAAAAGTATATTAAAATCTATTATTCTGCTTTTCCTACTTCAACCGTAGCACTCAATTTTTCTCCATAGCTTCTGTGATAGCCATCGGCAAATTGCATGGTAAGAGTGTGCGCCTCATTATGTGGCAAGTAAATGGTTGTTTCTGTTTGACCTTTTCCATAGTGGATGTTTACAGAGTCTGCAGGAACAACTTTACCTGCTTCAATAGCAGATCCATCAATTACAATATGATGATGCCCTTTGCCTTCGTGCAACTCTCCGGCTGGCTCTACTTCCATGCCTTCTACACCAAATTTTAACGCATAGCCTTCCATTTCTTCGCCTGTTTCAGGATCTATGTCAGTTACCGCATTTACTTCAGCAAAAAACACTTTTGCAGAATCAGGTACAGGCAATAAATCCGATTTTTCATCTTTCTGCTCTTCCATCATCTTATCGTGATCATGGTCAGCATGCTCGTCTTTCATTTCTGCTTTTTCTTCCGTTTTGCTCTCTTCTTTTTTAGGAGCTTGTCCACAGGCTACCATAAATGCTAGTCCTGACAATAAACTTAGTTGTAGTATTCTTTTTTTCATCTTTCAGATTTTAGGATTCAAATTCAATTAACAGTTGGTTCTTTTCTACGGCTTGAGATTTTTCAACCGCAACACTTTTCACTACCACATCGGCAGGTGCTTTTAAAACATTCTCCATTTTCATGGCCTCTAAGACAATCAGTGGTTCGTCTTGTTTCACCTCTTGACCGGCTTCTACTTCTATCGACAAAACCAAACCGGGCATGGGAGCTTTTAATTCCGTCACTCCGGCGGCAGCTAAATCCTCCATGCCAAGCTTTTGCAAAAGCAAGTCAAAGCGGTCTTCCACTTTCAGCTCGTACAAGTTATTATTTACTCTAATTTGAAAGCTTTTATCTTGGTAATCGGCCTTTAAAACTTCGGCACTATAAGATTGGTGATTTTGAATGATGTGAAATTTCTTATCTCCTAAAACTTTAATGTCTAGCTTTTTCTCTTCTCCATCCACCAAGAAGCTTCCATCTTGCAGGCTTTCTACCATTTGGGATTTACCGCCTTCAATTTCTACTTTTAATTCACTCATAGCTCAACAAAGATACATTATTCACAATAACCGCAAAGGATGAACGGTTTGCTATTATTGAGTTTTTATCTGAGTTTTGAAGCTCGAAAATTTTGACTGTATGAAGATTCAACAATCTCCCCTCTATTTACTTTTAGTATTTGCCCTTTTTCAGGCTTGTCAGCCTACACAAGAAGTAGTGCAATTCGATGAGTCGGTAAATTTAGACACCATCGACATTGAGCCCCCTAAACCCAAAGTGTATCAAGCAGCAGAAACTCGCGTGAATGACTTGATTCATACGAAGCTTGAAGTTTCTTTTGATTGGGACAGCACTTATTTATACGGTAAAGCATTTTTGACTTTCAGTCCGTATTTCTACGAAGTAGATAGTTTAATTTTAGATGCCAAAGGTTTTCAACTGCACGAAGTAGCTTTATTAAATAAGATAGGCGAGAAAAGTCCCCTACAATACAGCTACGACAGCAGCTTTATTCACATTGCGCTAGACAAAATCTACCAACGAACTGATACTTTTCAAGTGTTTATTGACTATACCGCCATGCCTAACAAGTTGGATGCCGGTGGAAGCGCAGCGATTACCTCAGACAAAGGGCTTTACTTTATCAATCCCGACGGTAGTGACCCAGATAAGCCGAAGCAAATATGGACTCAAGGTGAAACCGAAGCGAGCTCGTGCTGGTTTCCTACCATCGATTCACCCAATGAAAAAACCACCCAAGAAATTTACATAACCGTTGACTCAAACTACGTGACGCTTTCAAATGGAGCACTCATGTTCCAAACGGAAAATGAGGACGGCACCCACACCGACTATTGGAAACAAGAATTACCACATGCTCCCTATTTGTTTATGATGGCCATTGGTGATTTTGCGGTAGTGAAAGATGAGTGGAGAGACAAGCCGGTGCACTATTATGTGGAGCACAAATATGAGGCTTTCGCCAAAGACATTTATCCGAATACGCCTGAAATGCTAGAGTTTTTCTCGAAGCGTTTGGACTATGATTATCCTTGGGATAAATTTCACCAAGTAGTAGTAAGAGACTACGTTTCAGGTGCCATGGAAAATACCGGAGCGGTGATCTACGGTGATTTTGTGCAAGGCGACGATCGTTTTTTGATTGATAATTCAGCAGAGGACATTGTGGCTCACGAAATGTTTCACCATTGGTTTGGCGACCTAGTGACCTGTGAGTCTTGGGCCAACCTTCCATTAAATGAAGCCTTTGCCACTTATGGTGAATACCTGTGGAATGAACACAAATACGGAAAAGATCAGGCTGATTATCACGGCTACAATGATTTGAGAGTGTATTTACAATCGGCCCGAACGGCAAAGAAAAAGTTAATCCGCTTTGATTATGACCATCGTATGGAAATGTTTGATGCCCACTCTTACCAAAAGGGAGGACGTGTTCTTCACATGTTGCGCAACTATGTGGGCGATGATGCCTTTTTTACTGCCCTCAACTTATACCTAAAAGACAATGAGTTTCAACCGGCAGAAATTCACCATTTGCGCTTGGCTTTTGAAGAAATAACTGGTGAAGACTTGAATTGGTTTTTTAATCAGTGGTTTTTAAAAGCGGGTCATCCTAAAATAGAAATAGAACGAGAGTTTGTTGACTCTACCAAAACCCTAACCCTAGAATTAGTCCAAACTCAAGAAGGCGATGAAATACCGGCCATCTTTGAAATCTACACCGATGTAGAAATTGTAAAAGCCAATGGCGAAAAGGTGATTGAACCGATCCATATGACTCAAAGAGAGCAGTCTTTTACTTTTACTTTAGAGAAAGCTCCGCTTTTGGTAAATGTAGATGCCCACAAGAGTCTGCTAGCAGAAATAGATCAGGATTT
This sequence comes from Vicingaceae bacterium, assembly GCA_040220135.1. GTDB lineage: Bacteria > Bacteroidota > Bacteroidia > Flavobacteriales_E > Vicingaceae > CAJXMH01. The sequence goes on along the minus strand of JAVJTT010000006.1, from coordinate 355,248 downwards.
TGACAAGAATGAAGCCGTAGTACTTTATGAAAAAGGGGAGAACTTTATGGATCGCTATACTGCGATTAAAGAAATGAAGCGAGCCAAGGACGAAGCTTCTTTAAAAGCGATTGAGTCAGCTTTGGAAGATGACTTTTGGAAGATCAGAGAAACCGCCTTGGAAAACTCTAAATACTTGATTCGTGAAAAGAAGGAAAGTCTACTTCCTCTAATTAAGAAAATGGCTTTGGAAGATGAGAAATCAGCAGTCCGTTCAGAGGCATTTAATACCTTGAGTAAATATTACGAAGAAGAAGTTCCGGCGGAATTCTTGAAAAAAGGCTTGGAGGATAAGTCTTATCGAGTAGTTTCAAATAGCCTCGACGCTTTATATGAAATAGATGCTAAGGATGGTATTGAGGAAGCAAAGAAATTAGAGTCTGCCGATAACAGTGGCATAAAGCTAGCCATTGCTAATATTTACGCTGAAGACGGAGATCCGGCACAATTGGAGTTCTTTCAGAAAGCTGTAGATGAAATGAGTGGATTTAATTTGTATCCCCTATTGGCTTCCTATGGAAACTACCTCGAAGCTCAGGATGCTGAGCTCATCCAAAAGGCGATTCCTTCACTTCAAAAAGTAGCCAAAAATGAAAATGCCTGGTTTGTAAGAATGAGTGGAGTAAACGCCATTGCTCAACTAAAAAAGAAATTCCAGAAGAAAGCGGATGAAATTGAAACTGAAATACAAGATGAGGAGTCAACCAAAGACCCGGCAAAGCTAAAAGCAGAGTTGGAAGAAGCTCAAAGCATGGTAGACCAATTGCAAAACAGCTTGAAAGAAATCAGAAAAGGGGAAGAGAATGAAAACCTATTGCGCATTATTGATAGTAATTTGAATTAGCCCAACTTTACTTTAGTTACTCTTTTCATATCTTTGGCGTAACCGGAATATTTCTAGCCAAAGCTTTATTGATTTTCAGCTAGCATTCTACTAACCGACAGATTATGAAAATAAAACTCTTATTATTTTGCCTCACTTCCTGCTTATTTTTCCTGACCACCCAAGCCCAAAACTTTGATTGGGCAAGGTCCATAGGGGGCAACGGATATGATTTTGGAAATTCCATCAAGGTGGATGCTTCAGGTAACATATATACCACAGGACACTTTGAAGGGACAGTAGACTTTGACCCTGGAGCAGGGACAACAAACCTTACTTCATCAGGATCTAAAGACGTTTTCGTGCAAAAATTAGACCCTTCCGGCAATTTTGTTTGGGCAAAGTCTTTTGGTGGAAGCTCATTTGATAATGGAGTTTCCATCCAGGTGGATGCTTCAGGTAACATATATACCTTAGGAGGCTTCCAAGGAACAGTAGACTTTGATCCGGGAGCAGGGACAACAAACCTTACTTCAGCAGGAAATGCTGATATTTTCGTGCAAAAATTAGACCCTTCTGGCAATTTTATTTGGGCAAAGTCTTTTGGAGGAAGCTCATTTGATACTGGATTTTCCATAACCGTAGATGCTTCAGGAAATGTCTTCAGCACCGGACGCTTTATAGGAATAACAGATTTCGATCCTGGAGCAGGAACTGCTAACCTGACAAGCAGCTCAGGGGGTTATGACGTTTTTGTTCAAAAGCTAGACGCTTCCGGTAATTTTTTGTGGGCAAAGTCTTTTGGAGGCTATTCATATGAAGTTGGACATTCCATAACCATAGATGCTTCAGGAAATGTCTATACCACAGGACTCTTTAATGCAAATGTGGATTTTGACCCGGGTACTGGAACCTCCTACTTATCTTCAAATGGATCCTCTGACATTTTTATTCAAAAACTAGATGCTTCGGGTAATTTTATTTGGGCAAAATCTTTTGGAGGCAGCTTTACTGATATTGGATATTCCAACACGGTTGATGCTTCTGGAAATGTCTACAGCACCGGACGCTTTGTAGGAACAGTAGATTTCGATCCTGGAGCAGGAACGGCCAACCTTAGTTCATCAGGACTAGCAGGACTCCGTGATGTTTTTGTGCAAAAATTAGACCCTTCCGGTAATTTTTTGTGGGCAAAATCTTTTGGAGGCAGCTCAAATGATGAACCGCGATCCATCACCGTGGACGCTTCAGGAAATGTCTATACCTTGGGATACTTTCAAGATACTATAGATTTCGACCCAGGAGCAGCAACTGCAATCCATACTTCAGCAGGTACGGATGATATTTTCATACATAAAATGAGCCAAGTCGGCACTACTGGGATACTCGAACTTAGTTCAGGCATTGAGGTAAAAACCTTCCCTAACCCTACGACTGGTTTAGTGCAAATTTCATTTGCGAAAGCATTTTCAAATGTGGAGATAACCCTTACAAATATTCAAGGACAAGTAGTTTTTACCAAACAGCTTAATGTAGTTGCCAATAAGCAAATTAACATAGAAGGTAGTCCCGGAATATACTTTTTAAATGTTCGTACTGAAAAGGGACAAAGTGTAATCAAACTTGTCAAGGAGTGAGTTCTCTTGCTTAAGGGTTAAAACAATTTACTCTCCTCACTCTTATTCTCAAAGCCCTCATCCACCATTAAGTTTTTGGCGGTAGCCGCTTTTACCGCCAATTGGTCGCAGCGTTCGTTCCATTTGTTTCCGGCATGGCCTTTTACCCATTCAAAGCGAACTGTGTGTTTGGGATAGATTTTTAAAAAACGTTTCCATAGATCCACGTTCTTTTTCTTTGCAAAACCCTTTTTCTGCCAATTAAAAAGCCATCCTTTTTCTACAGAATCTACCACATATTTGGAGTCTGAAAAAATCAAGACCTCAGAGTCTGCTTTTTTTAAACTTTCTAAACCCACAATCACCGCTAGCAGCTCCATTCTGTTATTGGTCGTTTTCCGAAAACCTTGTGAAAGCTCCTTTTGGTACTTTCCGGAAAGCAAAACGACTCCATAGCCCCCAGGTCCGGGATTTCCTTTTGCTGAGCCGTCTGTAAAAATTGTTATTTCAGCCAAAAATCAAGTTTAAAAGACGAAAATAAGCAGAAGGCAGCGGATTGAACTACTTCTGAGTAGCTTTGTTTGTTCACAAGTCAAGATGCCAAAACTAAACCACCTCTTCCTAGATCGCACAGATTACGCAGCTGCTTTGCAATTGCAAGAAACACTCTTTGAAGCTCAATTGGAAAAGCTGAAAGCAGAAAAACCGACCACTAATACCTTGATATATCTACAACACGACCCAGTTTATACTTTGGGAAAGTCGGGTGATGAAGCAAATTTAAAAGTCTCGGTTGAGGAAAGTGGAGCCGCCTACTACCAAACTAGCAGAGGGGGCGACATCACCTATCACGGTCCAGGGCAACTTACCGCCTATCCCATCTTTAATTTAGCTGATTTTGGAATGGGCGTTCGGGAATACGTTGAAACCCTTGAGCAGTGTGTGATTGATTGCTTGGCAGAATACGGCTTAAAAGCCGAGAGACTAGCAGGAGCCAGCGGCGTTTGGTTAGATGCTAAGAACGAAAAAGCACGTAAAATTTGTGCCATAGGAATTAAAGTAAGTCGTGGCATTTGCATGCATGGATTGGCTTTTAATATTAACACCGACCTTAGCTATTTTGACAACATTGTTCCTTGTGGAATTGATGATAAAGGGGTGACTTCCCTTGCTAATGAGTTAGGGGAAGAACAAGATTTTTGGCAGGTATGTGAGAAACTGATCGGGCAATTTGAAAACAGCTTTAATTAAATACCTTTGTAAGCACACTAGCCTCTGTTTATGAAGCGATATATTGTTTCCCTCTTTTCAATTTTTCTGGCCTTATCAAGCTTAAATGCCCAAGAACTGGAATGGGTAGGGCAATTAACTGGCAATAATGACCAGACGATAACTGATTTAGAAGTTGAACCAATAACGAAGAACATATATGTCTGTGGATACTTCAATACCGAAATAGAATTTAACCTATTTTCTAATTCCAATTTCATAACTCCAAATGGTAGTTCAGATATATTTCTTGCAAAGTATGATAGCATAGGAACTTTACTTTGGAGTCAGACATTTGGCGGCAATGCGAACGATCTTGGCAGAGACCTCAATTTAACTAATGATGGATATATTTATTTGGCTGGAGAGTTCGCTTCAACAGTAGACTTTAATCCATCCTCACAAAATTCTTTTACTCTTACTTCTAATGGTAACCTAGATGTTTTTATTTCAAAATTTGACACCAGCGGAAACTGGGTTTGGACAAATTCTTTTGGCAATGTAAACAGTGAAACTACTATCTCCGTGACATCTGATACAAGCGGCAATGTTTATTTAGGCGGCGGGTTTAAAGGTTCACTTGACTTTACCCCGAATAGTAATGGTGGAAGTATCTCTAGTTTTTCCAATAACCACTTTTATGGCTACATTGCTTCTTACCAAAGTAACGGCAATTTTAGGTGGGCAAAACCACAAGGGGTAGACTATCCAAGTAGACATGATGTTTATAAGCTGAAGTTTAATTCAAACAGCGATCTATTTGCTATTATTAAACTAAACGATAACTCCGTTAATAGAGTTAGAGGGAATGTTAATAGTTATAAAGCTATCAGACTTGCCAAAATAGATAGATCAACTGGCAACAATATTTGGAATCAGGATATTCATGTAGACAGCACTTATTTATCAGGGCTTTCCCAAATGTATATTTTAGATTTTGAATTTGATCAATCAGGAAATATTTATCTAGGTGGCAACTTTGGAGGGTCTGTTGACTTAGATGGCTCTTCAAACACTCATCTAGTTAAAACTATAAATAATGGGAACCATTATGCTAGTATTTTAATTAAATATGATCCTCAAGGTACTTTTATTTGGTCCAATCAACACCGCAGAGACCCGAATGTGAGCTTTTCAAACAGCTTTATTCAAAGCTTAGATATTAAAGGGAACAAAATTCTTACTACAGGCAGTTATGCAGGCAGTCATTATTTAGACTCCTCAAAGTCCAAAGACATCCTTCCATTTTTTGGAGATAGAGATATTTTTACTGCTTCTTATAATACCCAAGATGGAAGCTTGTCATCCCAAGCCTATTTTGGAGCTAACGGTTATGACATTGGTCAAAAAGCAGTGTATTTAACTGAGAAGCAGGCAATATTTGCTGGCCAATTCGGTAACTCAGTTAGCTTTAACCCTGAGGATAGCACTCAGAATATTTTAAATGCTTTTGGAGGTGATGCCTATATTCAACGATTATCATTTTGTCCGAAAAATTTTGCTAGCTTAACAGAAACAGCCTGTAATGATTACTTTTCGCCTTCTGGTAAAAAGTATACCAGTACAGGCGTATACAGCGATACATTAATAAACAATCTGGGCTGCGACAGCATTGTAACCATAGATTTAACTATTAACCCAATAGACACTAGCATCTCACGCTTAGGCGATCAAATAATTGTCGGAGAATCGGGGAGCAATGTTTTTTATCAATGGGTAGATTGCAATAACAACTACGCAAGCATTCCTGGAGAATCAGCACAATCGTTTACGCCTAGCAAGGGCGGAAGGTATGCTGTAATTGTTCTAAAGAACGGTTGTCAAGATACTTCAGAATGTGTGTTATCTACGGTTGGTTTAAGTGAAAATTCAATTTTTTCACAAATGGAAGTTTTCCCTAACCCAACCAAAAACAATTTAAACGTAGAAATAGACCAAGAGGGAATATTTAACTATCAGTTATTTGACTTGAATGGCAAATTAGTTCGATCTGGAGATGTAAAAGAGGGTCACCTAAATATTAAAAAAGGTGACCTAAGTGGGCTTTATCACTTAAAGATTATGAGTCAATACGGGCAAAGTGCTTTTCGCAAAGTCACCTTCATAGATTAACTAAAGGTGTCGTTCCGCATGATAAGAGGAGCGCACCAAAGGTCCACTTTCAACAAATTCAAATCCTTTTTTGAGACCTTCTTTTTTGAAGAAAGCGAACTTATCAGGATGTACGAATTCAGCTACCGGTAAATGCTTTTTAGAGGGTTGCATGTATTGCCCAAGCGTCATAATGGTTACGCCAACGGAACGCAAATCATCCATAGTCTCCAGTACTTCTTCGTCAAATTCTCCGAGGCCTAGCATAATGCCGGATTTCGTTTTTTCAATTCCTCCTTCTTTTAGCCTCTTCAGTACCTCTAAACTACGATCATACTTCGCTTGAATTCTAACTTTTTGGGTGATTCGGCGCACTGTTTCCATGTTGTGGGAAACCACTTCTGGCTTAATTTCTAAAATAGGCTTCAAGTTTTCCCACTCGCCTTTAAAGTCTGGGATCAAGGTTTCAATTGTAATACCCGGATTGTGCTTTCTGGTTAATTCTACCGTTCTTTTCCAAGCATCAGCGCCGCCATCGGGCAAGTCATCACGGTCAACCGAGGTAATCACTGCATGCTTCAAATCCATGAGTTTAATCGATTTGGCCACGCGCAATGCTTCAAATGGGTCAACGTCTTCCGGTTTACCGGTCGCCACATTGCAAAATTGACAAGAGCGTGTGCAGGTATTTCCCAAGATCATAAAAGTGGCTGTACCCGCCCCCCAGCACTCCGCTTGATTAGGACATTTCCCACTTTCACAAATGGTATGAAGTTTATGTTCCTTTACAACCTTTTTGGTCTCTCGATACTCCTTACCGGAAGCAATTTTGGTTTTGAGCCATTCCGGCTTTCCAATTTTAACTTCCTGGTCTTTTTTATTCTTAAACAAATTTGGCACAATCCTTCCCTTTTAGGCTTCTTAACAAAAGTAAGTAAGAAAGGTTGGAAAAGACTTAAAGCCCTAGGTTGGTTCGGAAAAGTTTTACGGCAATGGCCAATAAAATAATACCAAATACCTTTCGCAAAACAGCAATTCCTCCTTGGCCTAAAATACGTTCAATGGGTTTAGAAGCTTTTAATACAGCGTAAACCACAATAATGTTAGCCACAATGGCCACAATTATATTTTGCACTTCATATTCAGCACGCATAGAAAGTAGTGAAGTCATGGTGCCTGCACCGGCAATTAAGGGAAAAGCAATGGGTACAATGGAAGCTGTTTCCGGAATATCATCTTTGTAAAGTTTGATCCCTAAGATCATTTCAACTGCCAAGAAAAAAAGCACAAATGAACCGGCAATGGCAAAACTGTTCACATCGATGCCAATCAAGGTCAAAATTGACTCCCCAACAAAAAGAAATAAGACCATTAAAACCAAGGCAACAATAGAGGCCTTTTCTGATTTTATATGGCCTACTTTTTGGCGCAGATCTATGATAATAGGCACAGAACCAATGATGTCGATAACGGCAAAGAGTACCATGCCGGCGGTAAAAATTTCTCTAAAACTGAATTGCATAGCTAGGCACCTTAAAAATTTGAGCGCGCAAAAGTAGTTAGAAAAAAGAGTTTAAAATGCTACCGAATAGGCAAATAAATGTTAAGAATTATCGTCTTTCTCTCCGTTCAACTTTTCGGTAAAATCGATGCAGCTTTTGGTTCAAGTTTTCCACGCATTCTCCATAAGTCATAGGGGAAAAAAGCATCACCGGAAAGTAGAAAAAACGATGGCCCGGATGATCTTCCATGGCCTTAAATAACGCTCTAGAGTAATAAGGAAAAGGACGATGCAGCTGTTCAAACTGCTGATCCTTTATAACCAAAGCGGTAAAGGTGTTTCCACCTCCTCCATAAAAGCGTGGAACCTGAACGAAAGCAAAGTTGCCGGTTTGAACCAAATCATAATGTGAAAAGAACGTAGCAGTATCTTCTTCTATTTGCCCGAATTCTGCAGTATACAGGTGTTTTGTATTTCGCAACACTAGCGAAGAGTCTACGACTAAACTATCGTTTACAAAGTAATGCTGGGTTTTACCCTTTCTAACTTTGGAGGAATAATCACTCATAAAGAAGCGAACTTCACTAAAGTTGTAATACTGATGGAAGGCTTTAATCAAATTAATATTCTCTAGCCTTTGTTTTCTTGCTACCTCTTTGGCCTTTTGAGGAAAGCCTTTTCTTTTCAAAGCTTCTATAACCGGCTTTGAAGTCCTTAGGCGAACTAATAAAGCGCCATTTCTCAATTCCTTAATTTGTTTGGCAGTTGTCCGTCTTCGAATTTTTCTTGCGCTTTCTTTAGAGGGTGCTCTGCGGCTTAAGCGGTAAGTAAGACCAACTTGTACATTGTTATGCTGCTGAGCTTTTAAGGGTATACTAAAATTGGTGTAGATCTTCCAATTTGGCATCAGCTTCATTTCAAAACCTAAGAGTGCACTTATTTGAGGATTTACTACCGAAATTTCATCCGGCTCAACGCGTGTTCTTTCTGAACTAGCACTTCCTTTGTACTGCAATCCTTGATTTATGGGAAGGTGGTGAGAGATACCGGCATTGAAGTAAAGGTCGTCCCATTTAAACTGAGGCATGATCTGAAAATCAAAACCCAGGCTTTGGTAATTTGTTCCACTCTTAATTTTTGAAGCTCTTTGTGCAAAGAGTCCGTTCCCTTTTATTCCCCATTGGGGGTTTAGCGCATAAGTGATTCCGAAACCGGTAAAAGGTCTGGCCAAAGGTCTCATTTCTTCTTCAGCAAGATCGAATCTGGTGTAATTCATTCCGGCTGCAGCCTCAAAAATAAATTCCCTTTTTTGCCATTGAAAATCTTGCCCATTAGCTAGGAATGGCAACAGCAGAAAAGCTCCGATTATAAATACAAACTGTCTCAAAAAATAAAGCGCTTTGCTATAAAGATACAAAACAGCAGTCTATTGTTGCATTCGCCTTAAGTCAAGAAAACGAAAAGAGACTATGAGCTAGTCAGCGATATCGTCCATCAATTCAAAATCCAACTGCTTTTTAGCTAAGTCTGCTCGAATTATTTTTACGGTCAATTTATCGCCTATGCGGTAAACCTTGCCGGTTCGCTTACCTTCCAAGGCAAAATTATCGGCATTAAAAGTGTAAAAGTCATCCGTTAAGCTCTTCATTCTAATTAAGCCTTCACAAAAAGATTCTTCCAACTCTACAAAAAGTCCAAAGTCACTCACCCCGGAAACAACACCTCCAAAAATTTCACCTTCTTTGTCTTGCATGAATTTTACTTGCATAAACTTTACTGAGGCACGCTCTGCATCTGTGGCCAGTTTTTCTCGTTCAGAAGAGTGCTTACACTTTTCTTCCAATTCTTCTTCATTCGCCGCTTTACCGCCATCTAAATAATGCTGTAACAAACGGTGCACCATCACATCAGGGTACCGACGAATAGGAGAAGTGAAATGTGAATAATACTGAAAACCCAATCCATAATGTCCAACATTATCCGTCGAATATTCCGCTTTGGCCATGGTTCGTATCGCTAATTGAGAAATCAATTGCTCTTCAGCTTTGCCATCGATGTCTTGCATCAAGCGATTCATGGTTTTAGAGATCCCTTTGGGTGAAGTGGTATCGATTCGGTATCCAAACTTTTTAATGAACTCACTAAAAGTTTGCAGTTTCTCCGGATCGGGGTTTTCATGAATCCGATAAACAAATGGTTTTGCATTCTTTTGTTTCGACCCAATAAAAGTTGCTACTCGCTTGTTAGCCAACAGCATGAATTCTTCGATCAGCTTATTGGCATCTTTCTGCTCTTTAATGAACACACCAAGAGGTTCCCCTTTATCGTCCAATTTAAACTTCACTTCTAAGGAATGAAAATCGATTGCTCCCTTTTTGAAACGATCGTTCCGCATTTGTTTGGCTAAGCGATCTAAGGTTAAAACTTCCTCTTTTAACTCTCCCTCTTCTCCTTCTATGAGTTTTTGTGCCTCATCATAAGTAAACCTTCTGTCAGAGTGAATTACGCTGCGACCAAACCACTCTTTGTGAATCTTAGTGCTATCGTCGATTTCAAAAATGGCAGAAAAGCAATATTTGTCTTCCTTCGGTCTTAGACTACAGGCCACATTAGAGAGTACTTCCGGCAACATCGGAACAACCCGATCTACCAAGTAAACTGAAGTTGCTCTTTCGTAGGCTTCCTGATCAAGTTGACTCCCTTCTTTCAAGTAATGACTCACATCTGCAATGTGAATTCCGACTTCCCAATTGCCGTTTGGTAATTTTTGCAAGGAAAGCGCATCGTCAAAATCTTTAGCGTCATCAGGATCAATGGTAAAAGTGGTCACCTTTCGCATATCTCTGCGTTTTTTTACCTCACTCTCCTTAATGCTTACGTCAATCTCTTCAGCTTCCTTTTGAATGTGTTTGGGAAATTCAGCCGGCAGTCCATACTCAGCTAAAATGGCATGCATTTCCGTTTCATTCTCACCCGGAGCCCCCAATACTTGAGTAATTTCCCCAAATGGAGAGTCCGCATCTTTGGGCCAATCTCCGATTCGAGCAATGGCTTTCTCGCCTTGTTGGGCACCATTTAATTTATTCAAAGGAATAAAAATATCCACCGGCATTCTTTTGCTATCGGGAACCAGAAAGGCGTACTTCAAAGATTTCTCAATTGTTCCCACAAAATCAAGCTGCTTGCGTTCAATAATCTTTGAAATTTTTCCAATAGGTTTGCCATTGCGCTTCACTTTTATCAAAGTAACCTCAACTTTATCGCCATGCAATGCAGTGCCAAGATCTTTCTCGCCAATGTAAATATCATCCGGCATACCTTCCACTTCAATGTAGGCACTGCCTCTTTGTGTCATGTCTACCGTACCAATCATTTGTTGCAGGTTGGCCGAAGATGGTTCTAGCTTAAAGCGTCCGGGTTTCTCCTCTATTAAGTGCTCTTTATCCGCTAATTCGTAGAGAATCTTTCCAATCAGCTTTCGCTTTGAGGTCTGCTTGATGTTTAAGCGTTTCGCTACTTGCTTGTAGTTAAATGACTGGGTCGGGTCTTGCCTAAAAACCTCTAAAATCCGTTGGTCTAAGGAAGAGGTGGATGCTTTGGAGGATTTCTTCTTCTTTGCCATTTAGTTGCCCTCCTTTTTTATAAAATCTGATTGTAATGTTTGCATCTAAATACAAAGCTAATCAATCGGATACACCGAAGCATGGCAATTTTTAAACAATTGTCAACGTTTTACTAGCAAACCTATAAAGCTAGCACCATGAAACAGTCTCCAAGAAAAAAGAAAATCATTTTAAGCTACAACAATCGTTTCTTAGTCGGCCTTATTACCGCTTTACTCTTTGTTTTTATGGCATTTGAGTATACTTCAGTAAAAAGCTACGAAAAGAAACCACCAGAAAGGCCAAAGTCGATTGTTGACGAACTCATCTACCCTCCCATAACTCTCCGAAAGGAAATCAAGGAGCCCCCGAAGCCCAAATCAGCAAAAACTCCTGAGATAAAAGTTGTGAAAAAACTCAGTAAACCAAAGACCAAGGCAATTGAACCCAAGCCCAAGAAAACGGCAAGTAAGTTCGTAATAGACCCAAATTTCTATGGCATGGGAGAAGAGAAATTTGACGAACCGGAGTTTATTCCAAATAGCGTGATTGAAGTGTTTCCTCATACAAATGCTTGTGCTGACTTAAGCGGTGAAGCTTTAAAGGAATGCAGTCGATTGGATATTTCAAACAAGATAAAAGAGCGATTTAATACGCCGGAAATATTAAAAGACATCGGAGGGAAACAAGGCGTGCTGATGGTTTTTACCATTAATGAGAAAGGCTTAATTGAAGACATAAAAGTTAAGCAAAGCACCCATGAAAGCATGGCTAAAGCAGCCAAAAATGCAATTAAGAAGTTACCTCAGATGACTCCTCCAAGTCATCATGGCAGAAAAGTAAAAATGACCTTAGAGGTTCCTGTAGTAGTCGACTTTAAATAATTAGCGTTGTAATAACACTTTTGCATTCAAGGGCTTGCCTTCTTGAGTAAGCGCTTGAATGACATACAAGCCATTGGGTAATTCTGACTTAAAACTAATTTCCATTAAAGAAGTCTGTGAGTCTACAACTATTCGTTGAACTTCTTTTCCTTGCAAATCATACAGTCGAATTTGATTTACCTTTTTGCTACTCACTAAGTTAAATTCTCCGGTCGAAGGGTTGGGATAAACCACAAGTTCCGTTTGATTTGAAATACTTTCATTTTCATTTAAACCAACTGTACAGTTTGCGTAAACGAAGTCGGCCGATAGTGAATCAACTGCTTTCTGAAATTGCGCGGCTTGGTTCAAGTTATTGACTAATACATCTATATTATCAAGCCAATCAGTACTTGACAATGAAGAATCAATACCAACCCCTACTACTAGGTCAATTGTCTTTCTTTGTCCCGGCCTAAACTCATAGGGCTCAATACCGGCCAAAATAGCCCGGTCTCCGGCAGCATTTGCACTCAAGCCCACTCCGGGAAAACGCTCTGACCATTCGTTGCTTTTTCTAGGGTCACCGGAATACAAAAAACTCGTAGTTGCAGTAGAGCTAGGGTCATAACCATTACCCCCAGAGGTGTATGGTATTCCATTGTTCCATCTTTTTTCAAAAGCTCTTATGTAATGGAGGTAAGTGTTAGGTCTTGCTCTTTCTCCTGAGAATGGTCGGTCGGCAAAAGATTCTAATTTTCGATTAATCAATTTAGTCCCAAATGCCGGCACAGGACCATTGTATGCTCCTTGCTGGGTGCCATCGCCTGCGGTTGCATTATAGCCATAGTAAATATCTGAAGCCGGTAGACAACCTACATAATCATTGATTGGGTTTCCAAGGTCAAGATCTTGAAAAAAGCCACTGTTCATTTGATACACCCGGCTTGATCGATTGATTAAAGTGTATCGCAAGAAAACACTTTGTTCTAAATATTCAATATTCGGCTGATTAAATACATAGGCCATTAAGTGTATTTCCATGTTGAAATTTGGGGTAAACTGACCGGTTCTCGGTTGCTGAGCATCATTGAAAATAATGTACAGTGCTTTATCTCCTAGAAAATAAGGATAGTCGCCTTTTTCCGGTTCATAGCAGCCATTTTGGTCAACATCTACAAAAGGTGCCATATCATTTGATTCTCCTGCTTGCGTTAAACCTTGGGCCGGCCAATTTTTAATCTCATCCGGAATAGCATAGCCTGATGATTGGTAGTTTTGAACATGGTCAATCACCGTAAAACGGTCAATGTAAAACATATTAGGGCGAACCATTTGCTCGTTTTGATTGATCGAGCCTTCGGTATAGTCTCCTATGTCATATTCTTGAACAGCCAAAATAGAATCCTGTATGTCAGAAACACCATAATTCCACAAACCCATTCCGTAGTTCACATATTTACCACTTCCTTTTGGAAACTCAAATCCATTTGAAAAAGTTGAGGGAGATTGATTTAGCCCGGTAAGCGGTTGGCCTGTATACATAAAATTTGCTTCCACTTGGTTGGTTGATAGTTTCATTTCCAAGGAAAAGGGTTCCAAAGAATCATTGGCCACAGCAAATCCGTTTAAAGTACCGATGTAAATTTTTCCATTCTGCTGAATAACTTTATTTACTCCTGAGTTAGGAAGACCGACTAAATAAAGATCAGGATTTGAATTACCAAAGCGATACAAACCACCTGCTATATCATCAAAAGGGTTTTGTGTAGAAAGGGCAAACCAAGCCGATCCATTCAGCCCAATGTCCATACTCCTAAGGTTAGTTGGGTTCACCAATTGAGTAGGCAAAGTGTATTTTGTCAATGAAAACAAAGAGTCAACTCGGTAGGCATCGTTATTAGTCGTTACTATACCAACTCGTCCATTACTCAGCGAAACAAAGCTTGCGTTAGCCAAAGCATTTCTCAAAACCGTATCAGAAACAGCCTGCCAAGTCGAACCATCAAAAACCTCACAGCTTACAGGTGCTCCGGGAAAATTAACTATTGATGGATTACTCACATTGGCATAAATAGTATCGCCTGAGTTAACCCCTAAATCATAGCACTTACTATTCGAAAGGGTGTCGATTTGGTCTCCGTTTAATTTCAAAATCCCGGAAAAAGACCCAATAATAACTTCTCCCTTAGAATTTATTTCAATGTCTTGAACTTCCTCGTTAAACAAACCATTTTGACTGTTGAAATTTTTAAACCTACCCTTGACGTAGCGCGTAATTCCGCTATCTGTTACTATGTAAACCGAGTCATTATATTGCCTTACTTTGGAAATAGAATTCCTAGGCAGTGAACTGTTGGTAGAGTCAAAATTCATGAACTGCTCATTCCTAAAAATTGAAAAGCCTTTTTCTGTTGCCAAGTATACAGCCTCATCACTTACTGCCAGGTCAACAATATTACTATCCAGAAGTCCTTCTTTCTGCCTATAAGATTTCCAATAATCTTGAGAGAAGCCATTAATAAATTGACTAAAGAGAAATGAAATTAATAATAGTCTTTTCATAAAAATGATTTTTTGATAAGATACAAGATTCGATCTTGTCGCTGCCCGAATTTAGCTATTTTTATTGGCATGATAGCGACCATTGAAAAAGATAAGGAGACTTACCAAATTGACTTGAGCAAAGCGCTAGACCTCTCCATCCCTCTAAGGGCAAGCCCAGACAATCCCAGTGCTTGGTATGTAGATCCTCCCAGAATTGAAGCGGTAAGGTCAGAAACTTTTACAGGCTCGGTGAAAGAAGGTGGGAGCGTTAATTTTCGAAATATCTTTTTTAATCCGCACGGACATGGCACCCACACAGAGTGTGTTGGCCATATTTCAGAAGAAATTCATTCCATTAATCAAAACCTAAAACAATTCTTTTTTTGGGCTGAACTAGTAAGTGTACAAGCAGAACTTCAAGAAAATAAGGATCAAGTCATAACAGCTGCTCAATTAAAGAAAACAAGAAAACACAAGACTGCTGAAGCGCTCATTATCAGGACATTGCCCAACAACAAAGGCAAACTTTCAGCGCAGTATTCAAATACCAACCCGGCTTACGTAGAGGCACAAGCGGTTCAAGAAATGATTGAGTCAGGCATTCAGCACTTACTGCTCGATCTGCCATCGGTAGACCGTGAAAATGACGGAGGAAAACTTTCTGCTCATCACACATTTTGGGAGCACCCAAAGAATACTCAAATGCAGCGCACCATTACGGAAATGATTTTTGTACCCAATGAAATAAAAGACGGGCTTTACCTTTTAAACTTGCAAATTGCCCCCTTTGAAAATGACGCCTCTCCGAGTAAGCCCATTTTATACGCTTTAAGCCGGACACAAACAAATGAAGCTCTAAGAAGTTAAAAGAGTTAACCTTACCCAATTTGAAAAATAAACTCAGCAGTTTTCAAAATCTTCTTTTACTTCATCTAGTTGTATTAATCTTTGGCTTTACAGGCGTTTTAGGCAAGCTCATTACCATAGATTCAGAACCACTGGTTTGGTATCGAATGCTTTTTGCTTCCCTTTCATTGGCCATTTATTTGAAGCTGAGAAAAAAGAGTTTAAAAATGAACGTGAAGGGAATGTTTAAAACCATTCTTACCGGTTTTATCATTGCCGCTCATTGGATCTTCTTTTTTGAAGCCATAAAACAATCTAATGTTTCGGTTACGCTTGCCGCTTTAGCAGCCGCTTCCATGTTTACCGCTTTACTCGAGCCGCTTTTCTTTAAGCGCAAATTCCATTTCTACGAATTGTTTCTGGGTGGTTTGGTAATCCTTGGACTTTATTTCATTTTTCAATTTGAGACTGAAAACTCTATCGGAGTTTTACTGGGGGTAATCGCCGCATTTTTAGCCTCGCTCTTTACGGTTATAAATGGTAAACTCATCAAAGAATATGATTCAACGAGAATTTCTTTTTACGAACTAAGTGGTGG
Organism: Vicingaceae bacterium; assembly: GCA_040220135.1. Classification (GTDB taxonomy): domain Bacteria; phylum Bacteroidota; class Bacteroidia; order Flavobacteriales_E; family Vicingaceae; genus CAJXMH01. The sequence goes on along the minus strand of JAVJTT010000006.1, from coordinate 339,453 downwards.
AGTAGTCGCCATCAGTCTATATTTTCTAATCCAAGGAAAAGGCTTACCTAATTTCGACATTTCTAGTGGCAACCTAAGCTACCTTCTAATCCTAGCCATTATCTGTACGGCTTTTGCTTTTGTGGCAAGCGTTGAAGTGATGAAAGAACTAACCCCCTTTACGGTAAGTTTAAGTATTAATTTAGAACCGATTTATGGAATAATTTTGGCCTTGGTCTTTTTTGGAGAGGATGAGAGAATGTCTGAAGGTTTTTACTTGGGAACCAGCATTATACTCAGTTCAATTTTCTTGAATGTGTACCTGAAAAGAAGGAGAAGACTCAAAGCAAAAAAGGAAGAATTAGCTTAGCCTAGAGGGCCAAAATAGTCGTGTCTTACGGCTTTACTCTTCTTATATTTGCAGTCCTAATTTGCAATGTTTTATGAGTAATTCAGCCAAAAAAAGCTTAATCACAGCTGCCCTTCCTTATGCAAATGGACCGATTCATATTGGACATATGGCCGGCGCTTATTTACCGGCAGACATTTATGCCAGATTTTTGAGACTCAAAGGAGAAGACCCACTGTTTGTTTGTGGCTCTGATGAGCACGGGGCTGCCATTACCCTCAGAGCAAAGAAAGAAGGCAAAACTCCACAGCAAATAGTAGATGAGTTTCACGAGTTGAATAAAAAAAGTTTTGAGGAGTTTGGTATTTCATTCGACATCTATCACCGAACTTCTTCAGAACTTCATAAAAATACAGCACAGGAGTTTTTCACCAAGCTCTACCAGAAAGGAGTTTTTGAAAAAGAAGAAAAAGAGCAGTTTTACGATGAGGATTATAAGCAGTTTTTAGCCGATCGTTATGTGACAGGAGAGTGCCCCAAATGCGGCAATAAAAAGGCTTATGGCGACCAATGCGAAAGCTGTGGTTCTTCGCTTAATCCAACTGATTTGATCAATCCGCTTTCTACCTTAAGCGACAAGCCCCCTGTTTTAAAGAAAACCACCCATTGGTTTTTGCCCATGCAGCAGCATGAAACTTGGCTAAAAGAGTGGATTGAAAAAGGAACATTGGAAGGCAAACCTCATCACGACCCTAAAAACTGGAGAAAACCGGTTTTAGGACAATGTAAATCTTGGATCGACGGAGGCTTGCAATCAAGAGCCATGACTCGTGACTTGGACTGGGGCGTAAAAGTTCCATTAGCTGAAGCCGAAGGCAAAGTGCTTTACGTATGGCTAGATGCGCCCATTGGTTACATTTCTGCTACTAAAGCTTGGGCTGAAAAAGAAGGAAAAGATTGGAAAGAATATTGGCAAAATGAAGATTGCACCATCACTCATTTTATCGGTAAGGACAACATCGTTTTCCATTGTATTATCTTCCCCATTATTTTGAAGATGCATGGTGATTATCAGCTACCAAATAACGTTCCGGCAAATGAGTTTTTAAACCTGGAAGGCAAAAAGCTTTCAACCTCAAGAAATTGGGCAGTTTGGTTGCAAGATTACCTTGACGATTTTCCTGAGAAACAAGATATTTTACGATACGTACTCTGCTCCATTGCTCCTGAAACAAAAGACAGTGAATTTACTTGGGAAGACTTTCAAGCACGCAATAATTCTGAACTAGTAGCCATTTATGGTAATTTCATAAATCGTTCGGTAGTCTTAACTCACAAATATTTTAACGGAGTTGTTCCGGAAGCCAAACATAAGCTAAAAGACTACCATGCAGTAGTGGAGCAAATGAAAGAACACATAAACAACTGCACCCAAGCCTTAGAAAACAAACAGTTCAGAGAATCACTTAATCAAGCCATTGCCATTGCACGATTGGGCAATAAGTTCTTAGCTGAAACTGAACCATGGAAGTTAATCAAAACAGACAAGGAGCAAGTAGCGGAAATCTTAAGCTTAAGTTTACAAATTGCCGCTAATGCTTGCATTGCTTTAAGTCCTTTTATGCCTTCAAGTTCTAATACTTTAGGGCAAATGCTAAAGCTGGAAAAATGGAGTTGGGACAGTTTAGGAAGTACTGAATTATTGAAAGCCGGAAATCAAATTGGCAAAGCAGAACACTTGTTCCAAAAAATAGAAGACGAGCAAATTCAAGTCCAAAAAGAGAAACTAAAACAACAATCAGAAACGAAAAACACTGCTGTGAAAATCACGCCCATTAAAGACACCATTAATTTTGAAGATTTTCTAAAACTCGACATAAGAGTGGGAAAGGTTACACATGCCGAAAAGGTTAAAAAGAGCAACAAATTATTAAAGCTTGAAATCGATTTGGGTTCTGAAAGTAGAACCATTTTATCAGGAATCGCCAAGCACTATTCAGCCGAAGAAATGGTAGGTAAGCAAGTACAAATAATTGCCAATTTAGCTCCTCGAAAAATGATGGGAATTGAATCGGAAGGAATGGTGCTGATGGCAGAAGATTCCGATGGTAAATTAAGTCTTGTTGGACCAGATAAAGACTTTCAGGCAGGTGGCACCATTAGTTAGTTGTAACATCTTTTAAATATCACTATTATTCGGCCATGAAAGTATTGAGTGGAATCTTTATTTTGAGTATCGCTATATCGGTTCCACAACTTTTAGGCGCTCAAAGCTGTAAAGACTTTCAAGCCAACTCTGATATAACCTCTGTATTACCTCGCTGTAATGGTGGAGATGGGGAAATTGTATTTGAATTCACAAGCGGGGGAGTTCCACCCTATCAATACGAGCTAGATGGATTTAAAACTTCAACTGGAGCTTTTTTTGATCTTGATACTGGTCTTTATAAAGTTATTGTAACCGACGCTCGTGGATGTAATGACACCACGCTAGTAGCTTTACAGTATGAAAGTTTGGGAGAGACCATCCAGCCTTTTAATGCTTTTTCACCCAACAATGATGGGATTAACGACACTTGGGTAATCCCCGGAATTGAGAGCTATCAAGGTGCAGAAGTAAGAGTTTTTAATCGATGGGGGCAACAAGTTCATGTCAATACTTCATACGATAATGAATTTGGCTGGGATGGAACAAATAATGGAGCCAAACTCGCTTCTGCTACTTATTACTACGTTATTTCTGTTTACAACCAATGTGCCGAAGAAAGCATTGCTGGGACGGTAAGTATTGTGAAATGAAAGAACTGTTACTCACATATCTTTTTGTATTTCTCACAGCAAACCTGATGGGTCAGCAATTACCTACTACCAGCCATTATTTAACCAATCGCTTTTATTTAAATCCTGCTTTTGCCGGTATTAAACCTTGTTCAGAAACAAATTTTGGACATCGTCAACAATGGGTAGGTTTTGAAGGAGCTCCACTTACCACCTTTGGCACTTTTAATACGCGGCTCTTTAAAGATGATAAATACCCGGACGAAATTCATGGAATTGGGTTGAGCTTGGTGCAGGATCGGACTGGTTTTATTGAGCGTCAATATGTCCGATTTGCCTACGCTTACCACCTGAAGCTAAACAAGAATTACCGAATTAGTTTTGGGCTATATGCCGGTATGCAGCGTTACTCCCATAGCTATTCAGACATCCGTATTCCACAGAAAAGCCTGGATCCTGCTTTTGATCCTGATGAACAAATTAGCTTGGTTGTTCCTGAAGTTAGTCCCGGTATTTTTATGTACAACAAGAGTTTTTTTCTTGGCTTAAGCTCCTTCCAAATCTTCCCAACTAGAATGTATAACATTGGCACAAACGACAGCAGATTGGGAGCTCATTATTACTTTATGGCGGGCTACCGTTTAAGGGGCAGAACCCTGCATTACATCCCTTCGTTTTTATTGAACTTTTCGGCCTTTGCTCCTCCTACTATGGACATTTCATTAATGGTAGACTACCAAAGAAATATTTCGTTTGCTTTAGGTAGCAAATATTTAAACTCAGCTTATGCTTTAGTTAAGTTCAGAATTGCTTCCACATTAAGCGTTGGCTACGTCTACGAGTACGCTCTAAATGAGATCAATAGAGTCTCGCCAACCACCCATGAGTTTGTGGTCAGCATTTCCTCATGTCATCAAGAAAAAGAGACACCCAAATTTTTCTGTCCGGCTTATCAATAACATTTGGGCAACTATCCATCTTTGTTTCACGTCTTTATATTTGTGAACTATGTTCTCAAAGCATGAATTCTTTATATTTGTTAAAATGAATTTAATAGGAAATAATCGACTGTTCAGCTGTTAAACACTACAGTTTGAAGAAACCAATTATAGTAAATCAATGAAAAACATCTACCGCTTCTTAGTCATTGTTTGCATTTTAATACTGAGTGCTGAGGGGGCTTTAGCTCAAAGTGTTAATGTTGTTGACTTTAGTTTCACTATCAAGCAACCTGATTGTGCAAATGAATCAAGTGGCTATGTTGTTTTTGATGGTTATACAGTAGACAATCCCCCATCACCTCCAGCTTCTGAATTTACCTTTCGATTTAATTTCCCACCCCCCACTTCTAGAATTTTTGTCAGCCCCGGGGATACCATTTTTAATTTAGCTGCGGGTTCTTACTTTATTGAAGAAATTGATAGCTTGTACTTCCGAGAAGACATCATAATAAATGATCCTCCTTTGATTTCCACGGTTTTATTTGCCAACGACCCTTCGTGTTTTGGTGTCTGCGATGGTACAATTCAAGCCCTAGCTTTTGGGGGTAATCAACCCTTTACTTTTCAATTTGATGATCCAGCCAACCAAAGCGGGGTGCACCCTAGCCGCTTTACGGCCACTGGTTTATGCGATGGGGTTTACAATGTAACCATAACTGACGCGAATGGCTGTTCTTCCACTGATATCGATTCTGTTAAGCAGAACCCTGAATTAATTTCAAACGTAAGCGTTCAAGACGTTGACTGCTTTGGGAATGGGAATGGTAAAGCTTGGGTAACTCCCACCGGAGGAACAGGAACATACACCAATTTTCAATGGCAAGCCAACCCAAGTGTTACCGACACTGCATTTAACTATGTACCCGGCACCTACTCTGTTACCGTAACAGATAGTGATGGCTGTACTGATGAGGAAATCTTTACGATTACAGAGCCGCCGCTTTTAACAGTTTCATCTTCTCAAAGTGATGCCTTTTGTGCCGGACAAGCCAATGGAAGTATAACAGTAAACACAAATGGTGGAACAACTCCTTACACCTTTTTATGGAGTGATGGAAATACAAACGAGGATAGACCAGCAATTGGTGTAGGCACCTACACGCTTACTGTAACTGATGCTAATGGATGTCAAGTAACTACTACAGAAACTATCAGTGAGCCAAACCCACCGCTTTCTACCGATACCGTAGTAACCAATGTAAGCTGCAACGGTTTAAGCGATGGCGAAATCCTAATTAATGCAAGCGGTGGTGTTCCAGGAAATCGCAGCTTTAGTTGGTCTGGTGGCGGAACAGGAAACCCCCTAACCGGTTTGTCAGCCGGAAAGTATTTTGTTACCGTTACCAATGTTGTTGGTTGTACTAAAATTGATTCTGCGGTTGTTTCTGAACCTGCCGTGCTAGCGCTTACAGAAACCCCAACCAATCCCGCTTGTGTGGGTGCAGCTGATGGTGAAATTGACATTGAAGTAACAGGTGGAACACCAAATTTTATTTTTACTTGGAGCGACATAGGCGTTGGCCCAGAAGACAGAACCAACCTTACCGCAGGCTCTTATACGGTAGTCGTGCAAGATGCCAATGGCTGCACAGCAAGCATTACAAGTACATTGAGCGATCCTACCCCAATTTTACCAAATGTAACCCCCACCGATGCACTCTGTAATGGCGATGCTTCCGGTACTGCTACTTCCGCTCCAACTGGTGGGTCAGGAAACTATGTAAGCTGGGATTGGGGAACCGGTAGTGGAAATACTACAAATACTGAAACAAATCTTACTGCAGGGACTTACACTGTAATCGTAACCGATGATGAAGGTTGTACTGGATCTCAAACTTTTACCATTGGAGAACCCCCTCTTTTAACCGTTTCCTCTTCTCAAAGTGATGCCTTTTGTGCCGGACAAGCCAATGGAAGTATAACAGTAAACACAAATGGCGGAACAACTCCTTACACCTTTTTATGGAGTGATGGTGACCCCAATGAAGACCGACCTGCAATTGGTGTAGGCACTTACACGCTTACTGTAACTGATGCTAATGGATGTCAAGTCACTACTACAGAAACTATCAGTGAACCAAATCCACCGCTTTCTACCGATACCGTAGTAACCAACGTAAGTTGTAATGGGTTAAGTGATGGTGAAATTTTAATTAATGTAAGTGGTGGAGTTCCAGGCAATCGAAGCTTTAGTTGGTCTGGCGGTCAAACAGGAAACCCTCTCACCGGCTTAGCTGCCGGAAAATACTTTGTTACAGTAACCAATGTTGTTGGCTGTACTAAAATTGATTCTGCCGTTGTTTCTGAACCTGCCGTACTATCTCTAACAGAAACCCCAACTGACCCTGGTTGTGTGGGTGGAGCCGATGGTGAAATTGACATTGAAGTAACCGGAGGAACGCCAAATTACATTTTTACTTGGAGTGATATAGGCGTTGGCCCTGAAGACAGAACCAGCCTTACCGCAGGCTCTTATACGGTAATTGTGCAAGATGCCAATGGCTGCACAGCAAGCATTACAAGTACGTTGAGCGACCCTACCCCAATTTTACCGAATGTAACGACTACAGACGCACTTTGTAGAAATGGTTCTTCGGGAACTGCCACTTCTACCCCAACAGGTGGATCTGGAAATTATGTAAGCTGGGATTGGGGAACCGGCAGTGGAAATACTAACTTCTTCGAGCTAAACTTAAGTGCAGGTACTTACACAGTAACTGTTACGGATGATGAAGGTTGTGCCGGTACTGAAACTTTTACTATCGGAGAACCCGCTACATCAGTTTCAGCCAGCATTGTGAATTCGGCAGATGTTGATTGTTTTGGCAACAGCACCGGTTCAGCAACAGCTCAAGGTTCCGGAGGTACTGAAAACAATACCTACGACTTCCTTTGGAGTGACCCAGCAGCTCAAACCACAGCTACTGCAGTGAACTTAGCAGCCAATACTTATACTGTTACTGTTACCGATGATAATGGTTGTACCGATGTTGCTTCCATTGTTATTTCGGAACCGGCAGAAATTGCTATTGATTTAGATAGCACAGATGTGAGCTGTTTTAATGGCAATGACGGTTCTGTTATTGCAAATATTAGCAATGGAACTACTCCTTACAACTTTATATGGTCGGATGGATCTTCCGGTACAGGTGCTAGCCCGGTGTTAAGTGGACTGACCCAAGGAAAGTATTTGATTACCGTTACGGATGCCAACCTTTGTACGGCTGTAGACTCTATTATAGTAAATGAGCCAACTGACATCACCATAACTTCTGTTGACACAGACCCTCTCTGTAATGGCGACGCCACTGGTGAAATAGACCTAAGCGTTAGCGGAGGAACTCCAGGCTACTCTTTCAGTTGGAGTCCCGGGGGTGGGCAAATCGAAGACACTACGAATTTAACGGCCGGTACTTATACAGTGATAGTAACTGATGGAAATGGCTGCACGGCATCTTATTCAACTACCTTAACTGACCCAAGCAATTTAACTGTTTCAATAGACTCAGTTAGAGATGTTAGTTGTAATGGACTAAGCGATGGTTTTATCCGTGCATTAGCGAATGGAGGAACCGGAACTTACACTTACGATTGGGACAACCTTCCTGCTACATCGGACCCTAGAGCTAACGATAATCTTCCAGCTGGAAGCTATACTGTTACAGTAACAGATGGAAATGGATGTACTGCTACTACTTTTGACAATGTAGGCCAACCACTTCCTTTGCAAGTTTCTCTCTCTAAAAGTGATGCCTCTTGTAATGGTGTTAATGACGGCTCTGTAACCGCTAGTGGAAGTAATGGCACCTCACCATACAATTACTCATGGTCGAATGGTCAGTCTGGCCCAACAATCAACACTTTGAGTGCCGGCATTTATGAAGTTACAGTAACAGATGACAATGGCTGTGTCGTAATTGATAACATTGAGGTTTTTCAACCCGCTGCAATTACTCTAACAACTAGTGGTACTGATCTTATTTGTAATGGCGATAACAGCGGCACGGTTAGCGTTGTAGCAAATGGTGGGTCAGGCAATTATACTTACTTATGGGATGACCCTAGCAATCAGAGTACTGCGACAGCCACCAACCTTGCTGCCAACACATACACGGTAATTGTTACGGATGCAAATGGTTGTAATGCATCAAGCTCTGAAACCATTACAGAACCAACACTATTAACTGCAAGTATTGTAAACCCAATTAACCCTAGCTGTAACGGCATAAATGATGGCTCTATTTCAGTAAGCGCTAATGGCGGAACTATAGCTGTGAACAGCGACTACACCTATTTGTGGAGCGACGTTTCAGGACAAACAACTCAAACTGCTTCAAATTTAGCTTCAGGCCCATACACGGTTACAGTTTCAGATGATAATGGGTGTACTACAACAGCTAGTGGTACCCTAACAGCACCACCTTCGGTTGTAATTTCGCTTGACACTGTCATTAATGTAAGTTGCAACGGAGATGCCACAGGCGAAATTTTGATCAGTGTTAGTGGTGGCAACCCTGGGTATGATTTTGCTTGGTCAGATGGAGCTGCTACCTCTGAAGATAGAACCGGATTAACCGCTGGTTCATATACCGTAACAGCAACTGATCAAAGTGGGTGTATCGACGTTCAAAACTTCACAATAAATGAACCGGCACAAGCCTTAAGTATCCAAGTTGATAGCACGGGAAGTTTAGATTGCTTTGGAGATACAGATGGGTTTATTGCCATCACGATACTTGGTGGCACTCCACCCTATAATACCCTATGGAATGATGGAAGTTCATTAGAAGATAGATTTGGCCTAAGTGGTGGCACATACGACATTGATGTGACTGATGACAATGGTTGTTTAATTAGTCAATCATTTACCATTGCTGAACCGGCTCAGTTAGCTATTATACCTACAAATATTACAAACGCTAGCTGCAGTGGTATAGCGAGTGGTTCTGCCACTATCAGTGGTTCAGGTGGAACAAGCCCTTACACTTTCAACTGGTCAAATGGAGGGAGTGGCACAAGTCAATCTGGCTTAGTTGCAGGTACATACCGTATCACTTTAACTGATGCTAATCAATGTGAAAATATTGATAGTATTACCATTACTCAACCACAAAGCATTGACTTCTCTTTAGACAACCAAGACAATGTTAGCTGCAACGGTGGAAGTGATGGTAGCATTACGATTAGCGGCTTAGGAGGAACACCTCCGTACACTTTTGATTGGAGCACTGGAGCTAACAACATTGGAGCAAGCTCAACCATTAGCAGCTTGCCTGCAAACACCTATTCAGTTACCATTCAAGACGCAAACGGTTGTGATACGTTCCCAACTTTCACGATAACAGAACCAAGCCTTTTAACCGTAAACCTGAATGTGACCAATGAACAGTGTGTCAACGCCAACGATGGCGAAATTTTTGCAAATGTAAACGGTGGCACACCTCCTTACAATTACAATTGGAGCCCGAGTGGGCCCAACGATCCCACAAACGACAACCTAAACCCAGGAGCTTATTCAGTAATTGTGACCGATGACAATGGTTGTACTGCAACGGCTAATGATGTGGTGCTTGCTGCTGTACCTATTATCCTAACAGCTGCAGCTAGTGATGCCAACTGTAAAGATGAAGCAAGTGGTTCATTAACCGCTGTAGCCATGGGCGGAGCTATTCCTTACACGTTTGACTGGTCTGATGGAGGGAGTGGAGATATAAGAAGCGGAACTGTTACAGCAGGCAATTACACCGTTACTTTAACCGATAACAATGGTTGCACAGAAACTGCCTCTGCTACTGTTGGAGAACCTGATACCTTAAAACCAGCACTCAGCATTACAGACGCTAGCTGTAGTGGAATAGCAGATGGGTCTGTGAGTTCTACTCCAACCGGTGGCACTCCACCCTTCGACTTTGATTGGTCAAACGGTGTATCAGATGTGAACGCACTTACTTCTACAGTTAACAGTTTATTAGCAAACACTTATGATGTCACAATTACAGATGCCAACGGTTGCGATACTATTGTAAACTTTACCATCAACAGTGGAAACTTAAACCTTGTCTATACCGATAGTGTAAGAAATGACTCTTGCTTCAATGAATGTGATGGATTTATAAGCATCAATGTAACTTCTGGAGGGGTCGGTCCATACAATTTTACTTGGCAAGCAGGTGTTGGTAGCGGCAATTTGGCTTCAAATCTTTGTGCTGGAACCTATTCAGTTACGGTTGCTGATCAAAATAACTGTGATACGGTTTTAACTTACACCATTACTGAGCCTGCACAAATACTGGCCAACGAAAATTCTGGAGATGAGAGTTGTTCACCGGGGAATGATGGTTTTGCTGAAGTCAATCCAAGTGGAGGAACCGGCCCTTATACTTTTAACTGGTCAAATGGTGCCGGAAATGTTAACCGTATTGATAACCTAACAGCTAATAATTATTCCGTTACCATTACTGATGCCTTTGGCTGTAGCATCTCACAATCTTTCACCATAAACAAGCAAGGAAATCTCAACTTTACAGATGTAAGCAACAATTTAACTTGCTTCAAATCAAATGATGGGGCAATCTCAATAACAGTTAGTGGTGCTGTCGGCACCCCTACATTCCAGTGGAACCCTTCTACTCTTCCTGCTCAAGCAAATCAGAGCGGTTTAGAAGCGGGGACTTATGATGTTACTATTTCTGACCCCGCCAATGGCTGTTCAGCAACGAAATCTTATACCCTAACACAACCCGACTCCATTGAAGCGACCTTTGTGACTACCAGTGCAAGTTGTGTACCGGGAAATGATGGTACAATAACAACTACAGTAATTGGAGGAACAGCAGCTGCAGGCTATAGCTATCAATGGTCAGGAGGTTCTTCTTCCAAAGATTTAACCGCACTTTCTGCGGGTACATATACCGTTACCATTACTGATGATAATGGTTGTACGCAAATAGATTCTGCAACCGTTTCAGGGGGAAGCTCAGCCATTGTTCTCAATGAAGTTATATCAAATGCCAGTTGTAATGGGGTATGCGATGGAAGCATAACCCTGAACCCTACAAATGGGGTGGCGCCATACAGCTTTGATTGGGACGATGGGTCTCAACAGTTTTTCTTACCAAGCCTTTGCGCGGGTAGTTATGACGTAACGGTAACTGACGATGATGGTTGTTCTACTACGGCTACTTTTAGTGTATTAGGCGGCGCAACAATAACTACCACAATTGCTACAGTAGCCGATACTTGTCTAAAGGGAGTTGGTCAAGCCAGTCCGACAAGTTCAGGAGGTCAAGCACCTTATTCTTATGATTGGTCTAATGGCACAACAGGTCCCTCAGCCAATGGTCTCATAGCTAATAACTATGATGTAACAGTAACCGATGATAACGGCTGTTCTTCTATAGAGTCATTTACCATTCTAAATGAGGCAACCTTTACTATTAGCTTAACTGTTGAAGATGAGAAATGCCGAGACGCCAATGATGGCAGGATTTTAGTGAGTACTGTAGGTGGCGTTAACCCTTTAACTTATACTTGGGTAGGACCACAGTCCATCAGTGGAGCAAATCCTGATCCTGTAGCAGCTGGAACATACTTCTTAACTGTTACGGATAATGCAGGCTGTAGCCAATTAGATACTGCTGTAATTAACCAACCGGATGCATTTAGTGAAACTCTAATTACGGCTGAGGAAACATGCTTCCCCGGAGGAGACGGTACAGCCACCATTACTATTACCGGAGGAACACCTCCTTATTCTTACAATTGGGGTAGTGGTTTTCAAGCTAGTAATTTTAAAGGAGGTCTGGTTGCTGGATTTTATGAAGTAACCATATCAGATGATAACGGATGTACAGAAGGGTTTGACTACATAATTACCCAAGGCTCTAATTTTAACTTAAACAGCACGGTAACAGACGCTAGCTGCAATGGTGGAAATGATGGAGCAATAGACTTGCAAATTAATGGAGGCACACCGCCTTTTACATTTAATTGGTCAGGTACATTACCTAGCCAAGAAGACCAAACAAACTTAACTGCCGGAAACTATACTGTTACCGTAATTGATAATACGCCGTGCTCTGAGGTTCTTTCCTTTAGAGTTGAGGAAGATATTCCGATTGAAATTGATATTAAATCTAACCCCGAAAGTTGCGTTCCCGGGGGAGACGGAAGTGCTGTAGCTACCGTTACAGGAGGTGTTCAACCCTATTCGTATGATTGGAGTAATGGCACTCCTTTCCTTGATAGTGTTGCTGATTTATCTGCAGGAGCATACGTTCTAACTGTTACTGATAATAATGGATGTACTCAAACAAAAGGCTTTCCAATCCAAAGCGGCTCTAATATAACCGCCAATGAAACCATCAATGAACCTTCTTGTTTCGGTGGTTCTGATGGTAGTATAAGCCTTAGTCCAACAGGAAGTTCAAACCCTAATCCTTCCTATACTTATGTTTGGTTTGATGGTTCAACATCAGGAACTATAACAGGATTAAGTAGAGGGTCATATAGTGTAACAATTTCTGATAATAATGCTCCACCCTGTACGAAAACAGAAGTCTTTACAGTTAACCAGCCTACCAACATATCTACTACTATCAGTAGTACCTTTGAATCATGTTCTCCTGGCAACGATGCCACAGCAACAGCTTCAACAGTAGGAGCTACCCCTCCTTATACATACTTATGGCCCGGAGGAGGTACAACATCAAATTCAAAAACTGGTTTTGCTTCAGGAAGTTATGATGTAACGGTCCAGGATGCAAATGGCTGTACCAGATCTTTTCCCTTCAATGTAGATCCTGCGCCCCCTTTTAATGTTTCTCTGACTAGCACCGATGCCACTTGTAATGGCGGAGTGGATGGTACTATCACCGTATCTGTTAGCGGTGCTAGAAACCCACTAACGTATGATTGGTCTGGGGGATTAAGTGGCGGAGCAACACCAACTATGGTTGGAGCAGGAACTTATACTGTTACAGTTGAAGATGGTTTAGGATGTACACAGACAGCTACAACCTCTGTAAGTGAAGCTGCACCGATTATTTCTAATTTAGCTCCTGTAGATGAAAATTGTAATAGCGGTGGAGATGGTTCAGCTACTGTAAACCCAAGCAATGGCAACGCGCCCTATTCTGTCACTTGGTCAACCGGTGCGACAGGCAATTCAATTAGTAGCTTATCTAGCGGAAGCTATTCAGTTACCATTACAGATGCTACTCCTTGCTCTATTGTTGAAAATTTCACCATTAGTACTGGACAAAACATTACACTTACAGATAATGTAAACAATGCTAGTTGCAATGGGCTATGTGATGGAGACATTAGTTTAACCGCCTCTGGAGGACAAGGACCTTACATTTTCGATTGGGGAGGTGGAGTATCAGGCACACAAAGAACTTCTTTGTGCGCAGGTGACTATACTGTGACTGTAACAGATATCACTGGCTGTTCAAAAATTGAAACCTACACGATTACCGAGCCTGATACTATTGGCAATACGATAACAACCTCTGATGAGTCTTGTAACCCAGGTAATGATGGGTCTGCTTCTATTACCACAATTGGAGGAACATCTCCTTACAGTTATGACTGGTCAAATGGCACACAAGGATCTAACTTAAACCCTGCAGCTGCAGGTAGTTATACAGTAACGGTTACCGATGTAAATGGCTGTAGTAAAATAGAAAATTTCACCATTAATCTCGCATCACCACTGACAATAAACCTTGTTCAACAAAATAATGTTAGTTGTAATGGTGCAAATGATGGAGATGTTTTTATCACGGTAACTGGAAATGTTGGGGTTATTGACTATAGCTGGAACAACGGGCAGCCTCCATTTAAAGACGCTTTAAACTTATCCCCTAACACTTACACGGTGACTGTTACCGATCGTTCAAATGGCTGCACGGCCACAAGAAGTTTTGTCGTAACAGAACCAGCTCCCATCACAGTTTCTACCGTCATTAATCCTGAATCATGTATTCCAGGTGGAGATGGTAGTATCACACTTAATCCAACTGGAGGAACTGTTTCACTTGATTATACCTATGAGTGGGGTGGTTCATTGCCAGACCAAGCTACTGTTTCAGGATTAAATGCAGGAGTTTACACTTATACTGTAACAGACGACAATGGGTGCTCTACTAGCAATAGCGTTACTTTAAATACTTCAGCCCCCTTTAGTCTTGACAGCACCATAACGAATGTTGATTGCTTTGGTGGCAGTGATGGCTCTATCGGTTTGAGCGTTACAGGAGCAAATGGAACTCCAAGCTTTTTCTGGAGTAACAGTTTAGGAACAAACGCCACAGTTTCAAATTTACAGGCAGGCACTTATACGGTTACTGTAACAGACCCCGCGAATGGCTGTACAGAAACAGCGAAAATATCAATTGAGGAACCTGACTCTATAGATGCAAGCTTTATAGTGATTAATGAAAGTTGTAGTCCAGGTAGTGATGGCTCTTTAACCGTTACTCCAAGCGGAGGAACCCCACCTTATACATACAATTGGTTTAATAGTAGTTCAAATGCAACAGTCGATCAGCTATCAGCCGGAAACTACGCCTTGACAATTTCTGATGACAATGGTTGTTCCAATGTATTTACTGCTAATGTGGGTAGCTCCGCTCCTTTTACATTAACAGATGTTGTAACTGACGCCAGCTGTAATGGGGTATCCAATGGTAGTATTTTGCTAAATGTTTCAGGTGCAAGTGGAACACTATCTTATCAATGGACTAATCCATTGCCAAACACCAACAACCCAACTGGCTTAGCTGCAGGAACCTATGATGTTACCGTAACTGATAATGGCTCTGGTTGTTCCTCAACAGCTAGCTATGTGGTGAATGAGCCTGGCGCCATAAACCTAACTACCACAACAACTGACGCCTCTTGTGTGCCAGGTTCTGATGGTGTTGCTCGAGTAATCGCCACAGGTGGTCAAGCACCTTACACCTATGCATGGAGTACTGGTTCTAATAATGCAAACATATTTTTATTAAACCCGGGAACCTACACCGTAACAGTAACAGACAATAACTCATGCACAGCTGTTACTCAAGCCACTGTGAATAGCAGTCCCCCTTTTACCATTGTTACCGACCAAGTTGATGATGTAAGCTGTAACAGTGGCTCTGATGGAAGGATATTCATTACCATAAATGGTTCCGGTGGTCTTCCAACATTTCAATGGAGTAACTCAAGTAACCTAGAAGACCAAAGCGGATTATCTGCCGGAACGTACACAGTAACAGTTACAGACCCCAACACTGGCTGTACCGGAACTGAATCTTTTGACGTCTTAGAGCCAAATGCAATTACAGCAAGCACCACCACTACAAATTCAAGCTGTAACAGCTGTGATGGAACAGCTTCTCTTTTTGGAATAAGTGGAGGAACTGGAAATGTTACTGTTACTTGGTTGGATGCTTCTAAAGTTAGCATTGGTCAATCAGGTATAAATGCCACAAGTTTGTGCGCCGGAAACTATTTTGCTGCTCTTGAAGATCAAAACAACTGTACTGATACACTTAGTGTTCAGGTAGTCGATGATAATGCCCCACCAGCCACAGTATCTTCTATTTCAGAGTCCTGCCTCGGTGCAGCAGATGGAGAGGTAAGTGTAACGAGTACATGCATTAGCAACTCAAATTGCACCGTAGAGTGGCGAGACAATAGCGGAAGTATAATAGCAACTACACCTATCGTACAAAACTTAAGCAGTGGAACTTATTTTGTAGAGATTACTGAAACGAGCACAAACTGCGTAAACAACCTCCAAACTACAATTGGGTCTGGCAGTGAAATAACCCCTAATCTTACTACAAAAAATAATGATTGTAGCGCTTTAACAGTTTGTACAGGTTATGCTAAAGTGGAACCAAGCGGAGGAATCGCTCCTTATACCTTTGACTGGGCAGAAAGCAATGGAACTCCAATTGCCGGAAATGATTCGATCGGATCACTCTGTGCAGGAAGCTATAACTTAACCATAACTGACAATGCCGGATGTGATACCATAATTTCATTTAACATAAATCAAGGTGGTTCAATATTACCGAATGAAACTGTACTCCAAGAAAGTTGCCCTGGAGCATGTGATGGTTCAATTACACTCGCTCCGAGTGGAGGGCAAACACCTTATAGCTACAATTGGTCAAATGGTGCCGGAAACGTAGATCGAATTATTGACTTATGCAGTGGGGTTTATACTGTTACCGTTACTGATAACGCCAATTGTGATACCGTTATATCTGTTGCTATTACATCGACTTCCTTTACTTATACCAAAAGTAAAACGGATGAAAGTTGTTTTGGACCTTGTGATGGAACGGCCTCAATTCAAGTTAATGGAGGATCTACAGGCTTCAATTTTAATTGGAGCCCTACCCCAATAAATGGGCAAGGAACTGAAAGTGTGACTGACTTATGTGCCGGTAAGTATTTTGTTACCATTACAAGCAATACAGGTTGTTCTGAGATAGATAGTGTTGAGATATTACCTAATTCCACCATTCAGCCTAATGAGGTTTTCATTGACGAAAGCTGTTCGGGCGCATGTGATGGCCGAATAGAGCTTAACCCAAGCGGTGGTGCGGGTGCTCCGTATTCTTTTAATTGGTCTCCAGTACCTCCTAATGGACAAGGTAATTCAGAAGCCATTGACTTATGCGGTAACACTTACAACGTTACCATTACTGATGCACTTGGTTGTGATACTAGTATATCGATCACCATTCAATCGGCACCTCAACTCCAAGCCAATGTTACTGTAGTGGGCCAAAGTTGCGGAGGGCCGTCTGCACCTTGTGATGGTGAAGCCTCCATTCTGACAAGCGGTGGTGCTGCTCCTTATACGTACAATTGGTCTACTGGCACTGTGGTAGGAGCAAATCAAGATACGATTGAAAATGTTTGTGCCGGAGGACCCTATGACGTTACTGTTACAGACGCCAATGGATGCTCAGTAATAGAACCTTTTAGTATTCTTTCTCCTATTCCGATTGCAGCTACTTTCAATACCATTGACGCTACTTGTAATGTTTGTGATGGATCAATAACCGCCACAGTTAGTGGCCCTACACCAAACTTTACATATGAATGGTTTGATCAAGGGTTAAATCCAATTGGTAATAATAGCACCTCAATTTCAAGTCTTTGTTCAGGAATTTACTTCCTAGAAGTAACGGACGCTAATGGTTGTTCAGAAAGGTTTAGCACCAACATTAACGACATTGGTTCAGAATCTCTTACTGTTAACTCTACCGATGTGAGTTGCTCTGGAAGTTGTGATGGAAGTGCTAGCGTGAGCTTTAATTGTAATGGTCCTTCTTGCTCAGTTGAATGGTTTAATGCTTCAACCGGAATCACACTTGGTATTACCAGCAATACCGTGAATAATTTGTGTGCCGGTGATTATTTTGTGGAAGTAATCAATAATACAACCGGTTGTAAATCTTTTGAGACAGTTACGATCAATCAACCTGATGCCTTTGATGTGAGAGAAACAATTGTAGCTACCAACTGCGCTAACACTTGTGACGGCAGCATTAGTTTAATAGTTAATGGAGCAAGTTCTCCTTACAGTTTTGTTTGGTCACCTGCACCTGCAAATGGACAAGGAACTAATTCAGTTAGCGGTCTTTGTGCAGGAAGCTACAGCGTTAGAATTGAAGATGCTTCAGGTTGCGACACCACATTAACATACTCCGTGGGAGGGCCAACAGATATAACGGCTACTTTCAACACACTAGATGCTACCTGCGGTCTGTCGGATGGTATTATTAGTGCGACAGTTTCAGGAGGAACCACCTCATTAGGTTACTCCTATCAATGGTTCGATGCCTCTAATGTGGCAATCAGTGGAGCTACCGTTTCAAGTTTATCAAATGTGGGAGCAGGGACTTACTTCCTAGAAGTTACCGACGACAACGGTTGTCAAAAAACATTCACCACGACTATTGGAACTACCAACGGCCCAACAATTACCCTAGAATCTATTACGAATCTAGGTTGTGAGGGAGATAACAGCGGTGCCATAGACATAACAGTGAGTGGAAACAATCCACCTTATACCTTTGACTGGTTGCCATTTGGGCAAGCTTCTGAAGACCTCAGCAATCTAACTGCCGGAGTTTACGAAGTCTTGGTTACGAATTCACAAGGGTGTGCCAGCAGAGATACATTTGTGGTAAGTGAGCCGGCCGAGATTTTAGCTAACATCAATACCTTAGATGCAAACTGTGGATTTTGTGATGGAGAAGCTGATATTTCCGTTTCAGGTGGAATACAACCTTATACTTACTTGTGGAGCAATGGAAGTACAAGCAATGATGCTACGGCACTTTGTTCCGGCACACAATCTGTTGAGGTCACAGATGCCAATGGTTGTAAAAAATCATTTAACTTCTCCATTAACTCTACTGGTGGTCCCGATGATGCGATAGTTTCAGCAACACCGGCATCTTGTCAAACAACTTGCGATGGAACTGCAAGTGTTCAAGCAGTTGGGGGCACTGCACCATATAGCTACTTGTGGTTGCATAACGGCTCAACTGCCAATAGTCTAACAAGCCTTTGTGAAGGGGTTTATACTATTCAAATAACAGATGCTAGTGGGTGCGTATTCAGCAAGTCAGTTGATATCCCTAGTCCATCAACTTTGACAGCCAACGAAATAGTATCAAACAACCAATGCAATGCATTCCCTTGTGAAGGAACTGCCAGACTTAATGTAAATGGTGGAACTTCTCCTTACTCTTATAGTTGGTCTTCAGATCCTTCAAATAATTCCAACTTTGAAGACGAGCTTTGCGCCGGAACGTATTTCGTTACAGTAACAGATAACAATGGATGCTCGCTGATCAAAGCTGTTACCATTTCAGATAGCGACTTCCCGGTTAGTGCTCAACCCAGCACGATAGATGCAAGTTGTTTTGGAAGTTGCGACGGTTCGTTGATAAGTAATTTATCTCCTTCTTCTGCTTATGACTATCAATGGTTTGATCAAAATGGGAATAGTGTTTCTAGCTTAAACGCCAATGCTAATGATGTTGTTTGCCCTGGCGAATATGTATTAGAGATTACGGCAAAGCCTTCTGGTTGTAAATCTTATTTTAATGCTTCTGTAGGTGAACCAGATGAGATAAATATTGGAGCAACGGTAATTAATAATATTTCATGCGCAGGTAGCTGCGATGGTGAAATATTTGTTTCTACTACTGGAGGTTCATTATTATACAGTTATTCTTGGAATGACCCTGAGCAACAAAGTCAAGTGCCGGCAAGTGGACTTTGTGAAGGAGATTACACGGTTACTGCCACAGATGCAAATGGCTGTAGTGCCATTACCACAATTACGCTTACAGATCCACCTAGCTTAGGCATTTCTGTTCTATCGTCTACCTCTTTAGACTGTAGCTCCGATTGCGATGCTTCTGCAAGTGTTTCTGCCAATGGCGGAATTCCACCTTATACCTTTAGTTGGAATGGTGGTCAAACTGGCGCAAATCCGACTAATTTATGTTTCGGTCCTAATGTAGTTACCGTAGAGGATGCAGTAGGCTGTCAACTTAGCACTACGGTGCTTATCTCAGCAACAGATACAATAGAGGCGATCATACCTTCTCAAACTCAGTTTTGTGATGGTGATAGCATCAGGTTGCTCGGATCTTCTATGGGCTCAAGCATCTCTACTGTTGCTTGGTATGAAGGAAACACCTCAAACTTCTTCACCTCTAATTTAGACACCACTATTTACCGCCCAATTGGGAATCATCCATTTTACTTGATTGCAGCAGGTAACGGAACTTCTTGTACCGATACTAGCTTGTATGAGGTAGAAATTGTGGCTAATCCTAGTTTAAGCTTAAGTCCAAGTGCACAGCTCATTAGAGATGAAGTATTGAACATTGATCTAGGTGGACAAGATCCTAGTTACTTGTATAATTGGACTCCCGGCACAATGCTTTCGGATAGTAGCACTGCAGAACCGATTGCAAGCCCAAGGGAAACCATTACTTACACCCTTACAGTTACGGATACCAATGGCTGTGTTTTCATTGATTCAATTCGGGTCTCATACGTTCCTGATATAGAAATACCATCGGGTTTCACCCCTAATGGAGATGGTGTAAACGATGTATGGAACATTGAATTGTTAGAGGAATTCCCGAAAGCAAAGGTTCAGATCTTTAGCCGGTGGGGTGAGTTACTTTATGAACAAAACAACGGTTATGTTCAGCCGTGGGATGGAACTTACAAAGGTAAGGCCATGCCAGTTGGAACTTACTATTACATTATCGACTTAAAAGTTGATAAAATTGACCCTGTTACCGGACCCATTACAATTGTGAAATAGATATGAAAAAGACTACACTTCTTATACTCTTGTTCGGTCTTGGTCAATTGCTTTTTGCTCAACAGCTTCCGCAGTACAGCCAGTATCTGTTAAACCGATATGTAATAAACCCAGCCTCAGCAGGGGTAGAAAATCACTTTATTGGTCAAACAAATTATCGCTCTCAATGGGAAGGTGTTCAAGATGCACCGCGTACTTATATTATGAGCGTTAATGGTCCACTGAAACATGAAAAAATGGGCATTGGCGGTTATATTTTTACCGATATAACCGGACCTACTCGAAGAAATGGAATAAGTTTTTCCTACTCTTATCATTTACAGTTAAACAATGAGATAAACCTCTCTATGGCAATAAATGGTGGGCTCTTACAATATAGCATTGATGGTTCAGAAATCACCTTTGAAAATGAAGCTGATCAGTTAAGGACAACTTTACAAGAGCGTAACCTGTTTCCTGATGCAGGCTTTAGTTTTTACTTATATGCCGACAATTACTACTTTGGGGCATCAGCACCACAGCTTATCCAAAATGAACTTGATTTTGAAGGTTCTTTGGCCGACCCAGCCGGAAGATTGGTGAATCACTATTTTATAACCGGGGGTTATGCCTACGCTTTAAACAATAACTTTGACCTTGAGCCGAATTTGATGTTGAAATATGTAAAACCCTTGCCTCTGCAATATGAATTAACTCTTAGAGGTATCTATCAGAAAAAAACATGGCTGGGCTTCTCTTACCGACAAAATGATGCCTTTGTATTGATGGCAGGTTACACACTCCAAGGCAATTTAAGCTTAGGGTACTCTTACGATATCATTCAATCTGACATTCAGAATTACAGCAGCGGTACCCATGAAATTATGTTGTCCATTAAGTTTAATGATAAAGAAAGTCAAAAACCGGAATAATTATGGCTTCTTTTAAAGAGTTAGTTAATAGCGACGTTCCTGTTTTAGTTGACTTTTTTGCAGAATGGTGTGGTCCGTGTAAAATGATGCCTCCAATTTTAAAAGAAGTGAAGTCAGCTCTTAAAGATCAGGTCAAGATCATCAAAATTGATGTAGATAAAAATCAAAGAGTCGCTCAGGCCTATAAAGTGCAAGGTGTGCCTACTTTAATGGTTTTCAAGAATGGAGAAATCAAGTGGCGCCAATCAGGAGTTCTTGCCGCTCAAGATTTAATTCAGCAGATTAGGCAAATCAACTAATTGCACTAGCGTTCAAACCAAGTGTATTTATCTTTTTCAGTAAGGCTTTTAGCAAAGGAATAAGGGTATCTCCCGCTTTTACACTATCGTGAAAAACCAAGATTGAACCGGGCGAAAGGTTCTTCAAACATATTTTCATGCAATCATCAACCGTCATTCTTGGATCATAATCCCTTGATAAATGAGACCACATAATGATACGGTACTTATTCTTTAAAAGGTTGATCTGAGAGGGCTTGATTCTACCATAGGGAGGACGAAAAAGCTTGCTTTCGATAACTTTATTTGCTTGCTTAACATTTTCATAATAAGTCATTGACTTACTCTTCCATCCATTTAGGTGATTAAAAGTATGGTTGCCTACCGCATGCCCTTCTGCTAATATCCTTTGATAGAGTTTTGGGTTATCTTCTACATTCTTCCCTAGGCAGAAAAAGGTTCCTTTGGCTTGGTTTTCACTCATTATATCCAACACCTTATCGGTTAGCCCAGGAGTTGGCCCATCATCAAAAGTGAGGAATACTTCTTTTTTCTTCGATGAAATTGTCCATTCAAGGGAAGGATAAAGAGTTTTTAATAAAGCTGGTGGGTGATCAATTAACATTTATCCAAATAAATTTCGAAATACTTCCTCAATCTTCCCAACTGCCTTTAGTTCTATATTAAAAGCTGATTGAGAAAGCCCTTTTAAATTGTATTTTGAGAGAAAGATTCCCTCAAAGCCCAGTTTTTGCGCTTCTTGTATGCGTTTTTCAATTTTGTTTACCGGTCTTATTTCTCCTGACAATCCAACCTCTGCCGCAAAGCAAATTTTAGAAGGAATCGGAAAATCTTCAGAAGAAGAGAGTACCGCACTTACAACAGCTAGATCTAAGGCCGGGTCATCTACTCGGATTCCCCCAGCTAAATTCAAAAATACATCTTTAGCGCCCAAGCGAAAGCCGCAACGCTTTTCCAGCACAGCTAATAGCATGTTTAATCGTCTCAAATCAAAGCCCGTAGCTGAGCGCTGTGGTGTACCATAAGCAGCAGAGCTTACCAAGGCTTGAATCTCAATCAACATCGGGCGTAAGCCTTCTAAACTTGAGGCTATAGCCGTACCGCTTAACTCCTCTTCTCGGTTCGATAGCAGTATCTCAGATGGATTTTTCACTTCTTTTAACCCGGAGCCCTGCATCTCGTAGATTCCCAACTCATTGGTAGGTCCAAACCTATTTTTAGACGAGCGTAGAATACGATACATATGATTGCGATCACCTTCAAACTGCAGCACTACATCAACCATGTGCTCCAATACCTTTGGCCCGGCAATGCTACCTTCTTTATTAATATGACCAATTAAGAAAACAGGAGTAGCCGTTTGTTTAGCAAAACGCATCAACTCACCAGAACATTCTCTTATTTGGGAAATGCTTCCGGGGGAAGAGTCAATCAAAGAAGTGTGAAGCGTTTGAATACTGTCAATTACCACCACATCAGCCGCCTCACTTTCTAAATGTTGTAAAATGCTTTGCAAAGAGTTTTCTGCTAACAAAAAACATTGTAGATTGTCTATTCCGATGCGCTCTGCACGCATCTTTATTTGCTGCTCACTTTCTTCACCAGAAACGTAGAGTACTTTTATCCCGTTCCACTTCAGTGCTAACTGTAAAAGAAGTGTGGATTTACCGATTCCCGGCTCTCCTCCAAACAAGTGTAAAGCTCCCGGTACAATTCCCCCACCTAACAGTCGATTCAACTCTTGATCTGGACAACGGTAGCGGACTTCTGCACTTTTCTCAATTTCCTGAATTGCAATGGGCTTTGATTTTCGTTTTGAAGGTTTTGCTTGAGTGCTGTTCCCTTTTTCAATAATTTCTTCCACATATGTATTCCATTCGCCACACGAAGGACATTTGCCAATCCATTTGGAAGCCTGAGCTCCACAACTTTGGCAGAAGTATGCTTTCTTTAGTTTTGCCAAGTAAAGGTCTTTTTAAAAGACAATATCAATGTCTCGTTTCTTCTTTCCTGATTCTTTGTCGCAAAAGTTGTTGGCATTCTCAGCGGCTTGAGCATGGCCAAGATTAGCTGCTTTTCTCCAATCTCCGCAGGCTTCATTTTTCTTTTTTATTTCATACTTAGCCTCTCCTCGATAAAAATAAGCCCGTGCTAAATTTTCATCTCTTTGTTCAATGATTTCAGTTAAGCCTCCAATAGCTTCCTGGTACTTTTTCATTCCCAATTTACTTAAGGCTAAGTTTATTTTTCCATTTTGAAGATTAGGCTTTTTCTCCAAGGCTTTTTCGAAGTCTTTTAAGCCGTTTTCATAATTCCCAAGTTCTGCTTTAGCTGCTCCACGATTGTAATAAGCTTCTGCATAATCAGGCTTTAGTTCAATAGCCCTTGAATAGTCGTCAACTGCATTTCGGTATCGACTTAAAGCTGAGTTTGAATAGCCTCTATAGTAATACACCTTGGCCTGATCTGCTTTTAATTCTAAAGATTGATCAAAGTCTTTAATGGCTTTTCTAAATTCTTGCATGAAAACTAAGGCTGCACCACGATTAAAGTATAGTTCAGCATCTTGGTCATTTACTTTTTCAGCCCTGTCATAAACTTCTACCGACTGCTTAAACATCTCTAATTTGTGCTGGCTATCGGCTAATCCCAACAAGGCCGCATAGCTCTTCGGGGCTTTTATAATTGCTTCTTTATAAGCATTCATAGCCTTTACATATTGCTCTGCATCATAGAGCTTTTGCGCTTTGGTTAAATAGATGTTCGCTGAATCTTGAGCAAATGTGTTTTGGTTAAGCCAAAGACTGAAAATAAAAATTATTAAAAAGCTTCTTTGTTTCATTTCTTGCGGGCTTTTTCTACGATGCTCGAAGTTGAAAAACCAGCTAAAAAGTCGATTGGAACTACACTTCCTCCTTTTGCCAAAACCACTTCATGGCCTACTATCTCTTCAACTTTGTAATCACTTCCTTTCACTAATACATCAGGTTGAATGATTTTAATTAACTCCAATGGAGTGTCTTCGTGAAAGATAACCACCCGATCAACAAAATGCAAGGAGGCTATTAAGAGGCCTCTCGACTTTTGATCTTGCAAAGGTCTATTCTCTCCTTTTCCTAATCGCTTAACCGAATCATCTGAATTAACTCCAACAATTAATTTACTACCTAAATCGGCTGCTTTGGATAAATAATCAAGATGACCCTGATGTAAAATGTCAAAACAGCCGTTGGTAAATACAATACGTTCTTCTTTAAACCTCCATCGATTTAGCAGGTGAGATAAGTCTCTTTGTTCAACAACTTTAGCTTGTATGATCTGCAGGTTCTTTAAGGACATTTTTTTTATTGTATATGCGTATAAACAACAAACTTAAGACTCCTAAAACGATAACCATTAAGGTTTGGGAAGTCCAAATAATCCAGCCCATGGCTAAGGCAGGTGTTTTACTAACTCCATAAAGAATAAGGGTCTCCATAATCGCAATGGGAAACACTCCTAGTCCACCCTGTACAAAAACAATAGCTAAACTACCCATTACAAAGGCTGCCATCATACCTGATATAGGAACTGAAGAGGTTTCCTCTAAACTAAAAAAACAAGCTGAAAACATGCCAATGTACATCACCCAAATAAAAAAGGTATGCATTAGAAAATAGCCTTTCTTTTCCATTTTAATAATGGATTGCACTCCCTCAACCATTCCTCTTAGTATTTCTCTAACTTTTGTCAGTATTGGATTTGAAGATTTAGACATGAGCAGAAACAAGAAAATTCCTAACCCAAGGAAGCCTACCACCCCTAGAATCACTAGTTTTTGAGTAGAAAATTTACCTGAACCGTTTTCAAAAAACCCCAGTAACATCTCTTGTAACATCTCAAACTCGATTAATACAATGGAGGCCATAATACAAGCCAAGATAATTAAGTCTGCAACTCTTTCTGCTACTATTGTCCCAAATAGTTTATTAAAAGACATTCCTTCATACTTGGCTAACAAACCCGGCCGAGTAACCTCCCCTAGCCTTGGTAATGCAAGGTTTGCGACATAGCCAATCATTACCGTAAAAAAGCTATTCCAAAAACGGGGCACTTTCCCTAAGGGTTGAATCGAATATTTCCAACGGGCAGCCCGGCTCATGTGACTTAGTATTCCCAAGACGACAGAAACAAGAACCCAGAAGTAATTGGCCTTTCGCATGGCCTCAAACAAGTCTGACTTTTCTTTCGGACTGAGGTCTTTAAAGACATACCAAATCAAAAAAACACCGAAAGCTAAGGGAATAACAACCTTTAAAATGGAGAAGATTCTTTTCAATGTAGTGCTAATTCTAAATTTGAAAGTTAGTTAATTAATGAGAGATTGTCGATGAGCCTTACCGATGAAAGGTAAGCCGCTATGAAAACTCGAGGTCGTTTTGAGTCACTCCACTTTTCAAGCGGTTTCATGTTGTTTTCGTCGGCAATAGTCACGTATTCCGGTTCAAATTTTTGTTTTAATTTTTCAAAACAAAAAGCGGCCAATTCTTGGGGTTCAAATTGCCCTTTATTCTTCTGACAAAACTTCATCCATTGGTAAATTTCAGAAGCTGTTTTAAAGTCCTCTTCGGCAAGGTTGTAGTTTCTAGAGCTCATGGCTAAGCCATTTTCAAAACGAATGGTTTCACAACCCACAATTTGCGTGTCAAAGTTCTCCTTTTCGACTAGCCATTTTACGATGGCTAATTGCTGGAAATCTTTTTCACCAAAATAAGCTCGGCTCGGCTTCAAAACCCTCAAGAAACGATCAATTACGGCGGCTACCCCTTCAAAATGGCCAGGTCGGTAATCAGCTTCCATTCCTCTTCCTAAACTCCCAAAATCATAATCTAGTGCCGGTTTTTCCTGATAGAGGTCTTCTTTCGTCGGCGAAAACAAAAAGTCACAGTCCTGGCTTTTCAGCATGGCTTTGTCTTCTTTCATACGATCAGGATATGTATCCAAATCAACTTGTCGATTAAACTGTAATGGATTCACAAAAATGGAGCAAACAACCACATTGTTTTCTGCTTTTGCACGTTCAATCAAGCCCATGTGGCCCTCGTGCAAAGCCCCCATAGTTGGAACAAAACCAATGGATTGACCTGCTTGCTCAAGCTTATTTAGCTGCCGACTAATGGCGTTGGAAGAAGTAAAATGTTTCATCGTTGGTAAGCGTGGCCAAAAGTAAGTTTAAATGTGAACAAAATAGCTACAATCTTTCTCAAAGCCGCATTCTACTTGCAAGTTCTCTAAAATTTTACGTAATTTTGTAAAGCTTTATTAACTAATCCTTCCCTTTTATGAGTAAAAAACGAATCCTTTACATTTCACAAGAAATTACGCCATACCTTCCAGAGTCTGAGATTGCTACCGTAGGTAGGAACTTACCACAAGGTATACAAGAAAAAGGACGCGAAATCAGAACGTTTATGCCCAAGTTTGGCTGCATTAACGAAAGAAGAAACCAGCTTCATGAAGTGATTCGTTTATCCGGAATGAACTTAATTATTGACGATAATGACCATCCACTTATTATCAAAGTAGCCTCCATACAACCGGCAAGAATGCAGGTTTATTTCATTGACAATGAGGACTACTTTCAAAGAAAAGCGGTATTAAAAGACAAAGAAGGCAACTTCTTTGAGGACAATGACGAAAGAGCAATATTCTTTTGTAGAGGGGTTCTAGAAACCGTCAAAAAATTAGGTTGGGCGCCAGATCTAATCCACTGCCACGGTTGGATGACTAGCTTAATTCCACTTTACTTGAAAACTTCTTATAAAAATGAACCTCTATTCGAAAAGTCGAAGATTGTCACTTCAATCTACAACGACTGTTTTGAAGGTTCTTTAAATGATGACTTCGCTAAAAAAGCAATGATGGAAGGAGTTAGTGAAGCGGATTTAAAAAGCTTTATGAATCCCTCACATAGCAGTTTATGCAAAGGTGCAGCGGCTTGGGCAGATGGGGTTATCTTGGCCTCAAAAGAGTCTGCAAAGTTAGAAGGTGAAATTGAAGGTCCTGTCTTGAATTACCAAGGAGAAGACTACATTGATGCTTACAATGAGTTTTACGATGAAGTATTAGTTGAAGAAGAAGTATTGGCAGAGTAGCTTTATGAACAAACATATCGTTTTTACAAGTATGCGGAAAGTATTGTTTCTTTCCGCTTCTTTTTTAATTATTCTTCAAGGTTGTAAAAAAGAAGGTGAGTTAAATCCAGATTTTGCAGAAGACACTTCTTCGAACCAATTTACCGATTCATTACAGGTAACAGCCCGAACAGTTGAAGGTGATTCTATTTTTGCAGACCAAATCGCAACCGGACTTGTTGGCGTTTACAAAGACTCCGTTTTTGGAACTTCACATAGCGCAACCTATGTACAACCCTTACTTCCTTCCAATGCGGTAGTTTTTGGAGAAAATGACGAAACCTTTCGCACAGACTCTATTGTGCTATGTTTAGAATACGATGGCATGTTTGGTGACACAGTACCACAAACTTTTGAAGTATTCAGAATTGATGAAGTTTTAAGTTCCGATAAGGATTACCCTTCCAATTACTCTGCGCAGACCATCTCGAATGTTGCTGGAAATAGAACTTTTATTCCTAGGGTAAACCAAAACCTCATCATTAATAGTCCGAATGCTAGCGGAGAAATTGATACCATAGAAGTTTTACCTCAATTGAGAATTAAATTGGACCGGGCAATTGGAGATGAAATTTTAGCTCAATCAGGACTTTCAGCTGTAGACAACAACACTAACTTCACTTCCTTTTTCAAAGGACTAAAAATACAGGCCGCACAAGCTAGCGCATTAAGCAATAATGAAAAATCTATCCTATACTTTGCCTTAACAGCATCTAATACGAAAATGAGCATCTACTACACGGCCACCAATAGTCAGGGTGATAGCACTAAAAAAGTTGTAGACTTTCCAATTAACTCTTCCAGTACCCGCTTTAATACTTTTGAACATGACTATACAAACGGTGCATTAAGTTCTGTATTACAGCAAAATTCCCAAGATCCACCCTTTACTTATGTGCAAGCAATGGGAGGCGTACAAACACGTATCAAGTTTCCTGGCCTAGAGGGCTTAAAAACCGAAAATGTGATCGTAAACAAAGCGGAATTAGAGCTTCCGGTGGCAAATGGAAGTTATGCCAAATTTGGTAAAGCAGAAAAGTTGGTTTTAGCTGCACAAGATGAGAATAATCAATTGCAGTTTATTCCCGACTTTTTTGAAGGTTCAGTCTATTTTGGTGGAAACTTTGACGAAAGTAAACAACATTATACCTTTAATATTACACGCTATATTCAGGGTTTAATAAGTGGAACAGAATCTAAAGATGAATTAACTGTGCTTGTTTCTGGTGGAGCGATAAAAGCAGAACGTGTAGTTTTATTAGGGCCAACACAAGCAAACGAAAGAATTAAGTTAAATTTATACTTTTCAAACACTCAATAACTTATGTGTGGAATAGTAGCTTACGTAGGGCAAAAAGAAGCTTATCCAATTATTTTAAAAGGATTAAAACGACTTGAGTATAGAGGCTATGATAGCGCAGGTGTTGCGCTTTTAAATGGCGACATACAGTTGTACAAAAAGAAGGGGAAAGTAAGTAAATTAGAAGAGTTCGCCGCAGACAAGCAGCTTGATGCGAATACTGGTATTGGTCACACAAGATGGGCTACTCACGGGCCACCAAACGACACCAACGCTCACCCTCATTTAAGTGGAAATAAAAAATATGCCATTATACACAATGGCATCATTGAAAACTACAGTAGCTTAAAAAAGGAGCTTGTAAACAGAGGCCACAAGTTTGAAAGTGACACAGATACAGAGGTGTTAATTCACCTTATTGAGGATATCTGCGAAGCTGAGAGTGTTTCCTTAGAAGAAGCAGTAAGAATTGCTTTACATGAGGTCATTGGTGCTTATGCCATTGTTATTTTAGACAAAGACAATCCCGATCGATTAATCGCCGCAAGAAATAGCAGCCCTCTAGTAATTGGGATTGGTGAAGGTGAATTTTTTGTAGCCTCTGATGCCACACCTATTATTGAGTATACCAAAAATGTAGTTTACCTCGAGGATCAGCAAATTGCCGTACTTGATAAAGGAAAAGATGTCAAGATAGTAGACATTAAAAACCAAGCAATAACGCCTTACATTCAAGAACTAGAAATGAATCTTGAAGCGATTGAAAAAGGAGGCTATGAGCATTTTATGCTGAAGGAGATTTACGAGCAGCCACAATCTATTCGCAACAGTACACTTGGACGACTGAACCTAAAAAACAACCTGATTACTTTAGGCGGCATTGAAGAGTACGAGAACAAGTTTTTAAATGCCGAACGCATTATTTTCGTTGCCTGTGGTACCTCTTGGCATTCAGCTCTGGTTGGTGAATACATGATCGAAGATGTAGCCAGAATTCCGGTAGAAGTAGAATATGCTTCTGAGTTCCGCTATCGAAATCCAATTATTACAGAAAAAGACATCGTAATCGCTATTAGTCAATCGGGCGAAACCGCCGACACTTTAGCGGCTTTAGAAATAGCCAAAAAGAAAGGTGCGACTATTTACGGCATTTGCAATGTAGTTGGGTCAAGTATCGCAAGAGCTACTGATGCAGGTTCATACACTCATGCTGGGCCCGAGATTGGTGTTGCCTCAACCAAAGCATTTACGGCTCAAATTACCATCTTAGCTCTCATGGCTTTATCCCTAGCAGAAAAAAAGGGAAGCATAAACAAAAGCCGATATAACAGTTTAGTAAACCAACTAAATCATATTCCCGAGCTAGTTGAACAAGTTTTGAAAACCAACGACAAAGTTAAATACATCTCAGACCTTTATAAAGATGCTAGAAACTTCTTGTACCTAGGAAGGGGATATAATTTCCCTGTTGCTCTAGAAGGCGCCTTAAAGTTAAAAGAGATTTCTTACATCCACGCTGAGGGTTATCCTGCAGCCGAAATGAAACATGGTCCGATTGCTTTAATAGACGAAGACATGCCTGTGGTAGCAATCGCTACTCGAAAAGGCAGTTATGAAAAAGTCGTAAGCAATATTCAAGAAGTAAAAGCAAGAAATGGAAACATTATTGCAATTGTTACGGAGGGCGACGAGATGGTCAAAGAGATGGCCGATCATGTAATTGAAATACCAGAAACGGACGAGTTCCTTGACCCTTTGATCTCGGTAATTCCACTGCAGCTTTTATCCTATCACATTGCCGTAATGAGAGGCTGTAACGTAGATCAGCCTCGTAACTTAGCAAAGTCAGTTACGGTAGAGTAATATCAACTAATTTTTCAACCACATAAACACTTTATCGGAATCTCGATATTGAGATAGATCCTTGGCGGTTATTATGGCTATGAAGTCGGCTAAAGGTAAAAGTCCCAATCCCCCACCCAAGGTTAAAGAATACACCACTGGGACATTGGGACTTGTTCCTAAGTAAATTCGGTGAACTCCGAAATGGCCCAAAAACAAGCTCAGCAAAGAAGCTTTTAGCCTTTCGTTTTTTGGTCGCTCATCTTTCGCATATGAATTAGACCAAGGTATTTCTACTTGCACTTGATTCAGGTCAATAGTAACTTGCTGTTTCTTTTCAAAAGAAAGCCCTGCTTGGGCCTTCATGTAAGAAGGAAAACAAGCAAGGCTTACTAGAATACTTAAAATAACAAGACGCATTTCTTATTTCGCAGCGTCAAGTTTTTCAGATACTTTACTCCAATCAATTACATTAAAAAATGCATTAATGTAATCCGGTCTTCTATTTTGATAGTTCAAATAATAAGCATGCTCCCACACGTCAATTCCAAGAATAGGAGTTCCGTTACAATCGGTTACATCCATTAATGGATTGTCTTGGTTTGGGGTTGAGCATACTACTAACTTACCCCCTTCGTAGCACAACCATGCCCAACCAGAACCGAATTGAGTGGCAGCTGCATTGGCGAATTCTTCTTTAAACTTCTCAAAGGATCCAAAAGAATCATCAATCATCTTAGCTAATTCTCCTTCTGGGTTTCCGCCACCGTTTGGCGACATTACTTCCCAAAAAAGACGGTGGTTGTAAAACCCACCACCATTGTTTCTCAC
Source organism: Vicingaceae bacterium (assembly GCA_040220135.1). GTDB lineage: Bacteria > Bacteroidota > Bacteroidia > Flavobacteriales_E > Vicingaceae > CAJXMH01. The sequence continues at coordinate 307,621 of JAVJTT010000006.1, read as the reverse complement.
AGCAGAGGAGTGCTTGGAAATATGAGAAAGAATGTCTTCTATGCTTTTCCCTTCTAAATCAGTTCCTTCTACTGCATTGTTTAACTTAGTTGTGTACCCATTGTGGTGCTTGGAATGGTGTATTTCCATTGTTTTAGCATCTATATGGGGTTCTAACGCATCATAAGCGTAATTTAATTCTGGTAACTCAAATGACATACTGTTTGGTTTTTAAAATTTAACTTAAGGTTTATTCAAAGGTAAGTCTTCTTACCATTTGTTTAAAATAGACAACTAATTTGAGTGCTTGTTTTGAAGTCTGGTTTCTTTTTCTAATTTTGGCAAATATTAACAATAACCAATAACCCAACATGAAACGTATTTTAACAGTTTTAACTATTGCAGGTTTATTCGTATTCACAGCTTGTGGATCTGCTGAAAAGAAAGAGTCTAACACAGAGCAAGAAGCTCAAGAGATGATGGACGAAATGGACAAAAAAGCAGAAGAAGTAAGCGAAGCTGCTGACGAAACTGCCGATGAGGCTGAAGAAGCCATGGAAGAAGCTGCTGATGATGCTGAAGAAGCTATGGAAGAAGCCGGCGACGCCATGGAAAATGCAGCTGACACTGCAAAGTCTAAAGCTAAAGAAATGACTGACGGTGACGGCGAAATGTAGTCTACATTTTAATATCATATATAAAAAAAGCTCTTCTTAGGAAGAGCTTTTTTTTGTGCTTAAAATATCTATTGCTTTGTCGACTACTTTATCTTCTTGGTTGACTATTTGATAAAAAACATCACTCCCAAACAAGTTTCTTCCTATTGTTGCCTTTAGGCGATTTTTTATAATAGAACTTGCTACCTCAGCGCCCTCTTCATCGTAATCAATACCTTTCTCTTCAGCAAAATTATAAAAGCGTTTCATCAACTTTTCATCAAGTTGAAACTCTTCTAAGAAATTACTTTCATTGTACTCTTGACTCAAGGCCTCTCTATTTTTATCTACATAGGAGAAGCCAAACTGATAAAAGGTTCCTTGGTAGTTCAATTTACCAAAGTAAATGGAAGTGTTTGATGTATCCAAAGGAACAAAATAGTCCGGCATAATGCCCCCACCTCCATAAACCAGCTTTCCTTTCTCGGTATAATATTTTAGAGAGTCGGGAAAGTCAATGCTGTCCAGGCTTAAAAGTTCTCCGTTCGAAAACCGCTCATAAGATTCATTATTGTAAGCATCTAAGCCTTCATCATAAGGTTTCTGTATACTTCTTCCGGTAGGTGTATAATAACGCGCTACTGTGAGGCGCATTGCCGACCCATCGGGCCATTGCACTCCTTCTTGAACCAGGCCTTTTCCAAAAGACCTTCTGCCAACTATGTATCCCATATCATTATCTTGCAAGGCTCCTGCTAAAATCTCACTTGCAGAGGCCGAGTTTTCGTTTATTAAAACGGCCACCTCGGTAGACTCTAGCTCTCCTTCATTGGTCGCATAAAAGTTTTTTCGCTTCCGCGACTTCCCTTCTGTATAAACAATAACCTTTCCCTCAGGCAGAAATTCATCAGCGATTTTTGTTGCTGATTGAAGGTATCCGCCACCATTATTGCGCAAATCAATTACTAGTTTCTCCATGCCTTGCTCTTTCAACTCTGAAACTGCTGTTTGAAATTCTTCGTAAGTACTTTTGGCAAAACGCAAAACTTTCAAGTATCCTATTTTAGCATTTAACATGTAAACCGCGTCAATTGAATAAAGGGGTATTTCGTCTCTTTGAATGGCGAAATCAAGTAGCTTCGTACTTCCTTCTCGGTGAATTTTCACATTCACCGTTGAGCCCTTCGGTCCTTTTAGCAACTTCACCACTTTTTGGTTATTTATTTTTGAGCCGGTTATCCCTTCCTCTTCTACTTCTACGATACGATCTCCGGCCATAATCCCCAACTTTTCTGAAGGGCCTCCAGCTAGAGCTCTCACCACTACCACAGTATCTTCTTTAATTCGAAACTCAATGCCTATTCCTTCAAAATTTCCCTCTAAAGGATCGTTTACGGCCTTGAACTTACTTTTTGGAATGTAGTAAGAATGTGGGTCTAGGTTTTGCAAAATTTCATTGATGGTCTCTTCTACAATCATTTTCTCCTTAATGGTGTCCACATAATCACTTTTAATGTAGCTGATTACCTGATTTAGCTTATCATTTTCATTAAAAGGATGATTAGAAAAAATAGCCCTTTTAGGTTGATTGGAATAAGCCATTTCTCTTCCCAAGTAGATACCGCTTGCCAAAAAAATGGCAATTAACACCGGCATGAGGATAATGATTGTTTTGTTGTTCTTCATCTTTGTTTCTCTATGCTTCCTTAAACTTTTTCTATCTGTCTTACCTCAATGCCAGCTTGCTTTAAAAACTCAATGCCTGAGTTGTCTTTGTAGGCTCGTTTATAAACCACCCTTTTAATTCCAGACTGTAGCACAAGTTTACTGCACTCTTTGCAAGGCGATAATGTAATATAAAGTGTTGCCCCGTTAGAATTGTTCGTTGACTTTGCCACTTTCATTATCGCATTGGCCTCGGCATGTAAAACATACCACAAGGTATCTCCAGCTTCATCTTCGCAGCAATTATCGAAGCCTGTGGGTGTTCCATTGTAGCCGTCAGATATAATCATGCTGTCTTTTACAATTAAGGCCCCTACTTGTTTTCGGCTGCAATGAGAGAGCTTAGCCCATTCCAAAGCCATTCTTAAATAAGCCGTATCGTAACGAAGCTGCTTCTCTTTACTGTCGTATTTTATCTTCACTATAGATGGTTTTAATCACATAATCTTCTACCACTTGAGAGAAATATTGGTGCTCCAATTGGTGAATTTTATTTGTTAACGACTCAATGGTATCTTCTTTTTCTACTTTGCACGCTGCTTGAAAAAGAATTTTACCTTGGTCAAACTCTTCATTCACTAAATGTATGCTAATTCCGCTTTGATTTTCATGGTTTTCCAAAACAGCTTGATGCACTTTTCTTCCATACATTCCTTTCCCGCCATACAGCGGTAAAAGGGAAGGGTGAATATTGATAATTCGATCTTTAAAATGATGTAGAATATGGTCGCTTACTTTTCGCAGAAAACCGGCCAAAACAATTACTTCAATACTTGCTTCCTTTAAACATTTTACTACCTCTTTACCCTCTTCAAACCCTTTATTGGAAAACACTTGAGTTTCCACGCCTAGCTCTTTGGCTTTTTCCAGCACTCCAGAATCTGCTTTATTCGACAACACTAAAGAAACTTCATTCTCCTTCTGGGAAAAATTAAAGTATCTGATCAACTGTTCAGCATTTGTGCCGACCCCGGATGCAAAAATGGCTATTTTAGACATGATTTTGAATGACTTCCAAAATTAGAAGAATTCTTATGGCACATCAAAAAAAACCTACAAAAGCGGGCTTTATCAAGTTTGAGCCGCTAGAATTTGAGTATGAAGAGCAAATACAAAGAAGTTTCGCCTACTACCAATTAATGAACAAAAGGCGGTCAGTGAGGCAATTCTCTGAACGAGAGTTTCCTTTAGAAATTGTAGAAAATGCCATACGAACCGCATCTTCGGCACCTTCAGGGGCACATAAACAACCTTGGACATTCTGTGTGGTGAGGTCTGCAGAAATCAAAAAAAAGATAAGAGAAGCCGCCGAAAAAGAAGAATATGAAAACTATCACGGAAGAATGAGTGACGATTGGTTAGATGATTTAAAAAAGTTTGACACCAATTGGAAAAAGCCTTTCCTTGAAACTGCACCCGTTTTAATTGTAGCTTTTAAAAAAACGTATGATATAAAAGAGGGAGAAAAACAAAAGAACTATTATGTGAATGAATCGGTAGGTTTAGCTTGTGGGTTTTTATTGAGTGCGTTGCACAATGCCGGCTTAGTTAGCCTAACTCACACCCCAAGTCCGCTCAATTTTTTAGCTAACATTTTAAATAGACCCAAAAATGAAAAGCCCTTTTTGCTTATCCCTGTTGGCTATCCCGCTGAAAATGCAGAAGTTCCAGAGTTAAAAAGAAAAGATTTACAAGAAGTTATGCTTACCTTCGATTGATTGAAAATAAATTTTGATATTGGCCGAATATCAATTTTCTTTGCAACTTAATTTAAACTAAACAAAATGGCAGATACAGCATCAAGAGTAAAAGCAATTATCGTTGATAAATTAGGAGTAGAAGAAAGCGAAGTAACTCCTGAAGCAAGTTTCACAAACGATTTAGGTGCCGATTCTTTAGACACCGTTGAACTGATTATGGAATTTGAAAAAGAATTCAACATTGCTATTCCAGACGATCAAGCTGAAAAAATTGCCACTGTAGGAGACGCAATCAGCTACATCGAAGAAAACACAAAATAAATCCCTCTCTATGGAGATGAAGAGAGTAGTAGTTACCGGTATTGGCGCCATTACTCCTTTGGGTAATTCTTTAGACGACTATTGGAAAGCATTACTTGATGGGGTTAGCGGAGCTGCTCCTATCACACATTTTGATGCTTCAAAGTTCAAAACACAGTTTGCCTGTGAAGTAAAGGATTATGACCCCAACGATCATTTTGATCGAAAGGAAGCAAGGAAGCTCGATCTATTTTCTCAGTATGCCTTAATCGCTACTGATGAAGCTATCGCAGATTCTAAAATGGACTTAGAAGCTGTTAACAAAGATCGCATTGGCGTGATTTGGGGAGCAGGAATTGGAGGTTTAAGAACTTTCCAAGAAGAATGTATCACCTTTGCAAATGGCGATGGCACCCCGCGTTTCAGCCCATTCTTTATTCCTAAAATGATCGCTGATATTGCACCGGGTCATATCTCCATAAAATACGGCTTGAGAGGACCAAACTTTACTACCGTTTCAGCATGCGCCTCGAGCACCAATGCTATTATTGACGCCATGACATACATTCGTCTTGGTAAAATGGATGCCTGCGTTTGCGGCGGATCTGAAGCTGCGGTTAGCGAAGCGGGGATTGGTGGTTTTAACGCCATGCATGCCCTTTCGAAAAGGAACGATGATCCGGCAACGGCTTCTCGGCCTTTTGATAAAGACAGAGACGGCTTTGTGCTTGGTGAAGGTGGTGGTAGCTTAATTCTTGAAGAATACGAGCACGCTAAGGCTAGAGGAGCAAAAATCTATGCAGAAGTAGTAGGTTCAGGTTTATCAGCAGATGCGCATCACATGACAGCGCCTCACCCGGATGGTTTAGGAGCAAAAAATGTGATGCAATATGCATTGGATGACGCTAATCTAAAGGCTGAAGACATTGACTACATAAACGTTCATGGAACCTCAACTCCCTTAGGAGACATTGCCGAATCAAAAGCAATTAGAGAGGTTTTTGGGCCATCAGCATATAAACTTAACATTAGCTCTACCAAGTCTATGACTGGTCACTTGCTTGGCGCAGCAGGAATTATAGAAGCAATTGCAAGTATAATGGCAGTAAAGCACGACATTGTGCCGCCTACCATTAATCACTTCACAGATGATGAAGCGTTCGACAATAATTTGAACTTTACTTTCAATAAAGCTCAAAAAAGAACTGTTCGGGCTGCTTTAAGCAACACTTTTGGCTTTGGTGGTCATAATGCTTCTGCAATTTTCAAAAAAATCTGATACTTGAGTCTCTTCCGCGGCTTACGATACTTTTTGTTGCCAGATAATAGCAAAAGTCGCACTCTTAAAAGTATTCTTGGATTTTACCCCAAAAACATTGCTCTTTACGAGCAAGCCTTCACCCATAAATCGGTAGTTAACGAAACCGAGAAAGAAGTGATTTCCAATGAGCGTCTTGAATTTTTGGGAGATGCTATATTAGGCGCTATCATCGCAGACTACTTTTTCAATCGTTTTCCTTTTGAAGAAGAAGGTTTTTTAACCAAAGTAAGATCCAAACTAGTCAGTCGTAGTTTTTTAAACCAACTCAGCATAGATGTTGGTTTAGATACATTTCTGGAAACTTCAGCAGACCTGAACCGCTCAAAGTCGATTTATGGCGATGCCTTTGAAGCCTTTATTGGAGCCATTTACATTGACATGGGCTACATTGCCTGCAAAAAATTTGTAGTCGAAAAAATAATCAGTGACTACATTGATGTTGAGAAGCTGATAAAAAAAGAAATTGACTTTAAAAGCAAATTAGTGGAATGGTGCCAGAAGCATCGCAAAGTGCATGATTACAAGCTGATTGAGAAAAGAAACAAAGAGCATAAATATTACCATTGCATTTTAGAAGTCAACGGCAAAGAAGTGGCAGAAGGTGAAGCTCAGTCGAAGAAAAAGGCAGAGCAAGCAGCAGCCAAGCAGTACTTTGAAGAAAAGATAGCAGAAGTTTAACTTTTGCAAAGTGTGCTCCGAGAAATCATTTACTACTTTTGGGAAGAATACTGTGAGCTATGGCAAAATTGACCTTAGAGTTAGAAGAAAGTTACGACTTTCAACTAATTGGCATCAGCTGCCATGTAAAAGATTATAGAATATCTTGGGAAATTAATCAACACTTGAACTTTGACCTGATAAAAGATGAAAGTTTGAGCTTGCACATTAAAGAAGAAGAGCAACGCTTTACTTTCTTTAGCTATTGGCAAGAAGATGAGTTTGCAGAGTACTATTTAATTGGCAATCGCAGCGATAACGGAACGCTTATTCCGGAAGAATCAACGGCTGATTATTTTATGCTAATTAAAGGTCATGTTAGTTCGCAAGAAGTTAAAAGCCTTGCAGAAAAAATAAATAAATTAAAACCTGTTTTAACTGCATATGTTATTGAGGTAGATAATCTAAAATCAAAAGCTAATTTAGTTTTCTAATGACACCAAACGAGAAAAAAACAAAAATAGTTGCCACGGTAGGACCCGCTACCGCAAGCAAGAAAATGCTTGAAAAAATTATTGCTGAAGGAGTTAATGTGATACGCATTAACTTTTCGCATGGGGATCATAAAGAATACGAGGAGATTATTGCTCGAGTTAGGCAAATCAACAAAGAGCAACAAATACACACCGCTATTCTAGGGGATTTACAGGGCCCAAAAATTAGAATTGGCGAGATAAAAGGAGATTCTATTAGCGTAAAAAAAGGGGGAGAAATCACCTTTTCCAATCAAGAGTGTGAAGGCAGCGCAGAAAAAGTTTACATGAGTTATGAACGCTTTCCCAAAGATGTAAAAGTAGGAGAACAAATTCTGATTGACGATGGAAAGCTTCGCTTAGAAATTATTTCTACGGATAAAAAATCTGAAGTGCTTGGCAAGTTTTTAAATGGTGGAACCCTTTCCTCTAATAAGGGAGTGAACCTTCCCAATACAAAAATATCATTGCCTAGTTTAACCCAGAAAGATAAAGAAGACTTAGATTTTGCCTTGGAGCATAACTTGGAGTGGATTGGCCTATCCTTTGTTCGAAATGCAAGGGACTTAATTGAGCTGAAGCACATCATTCATACCAATCAAAAAAACTCACGCGTTATTGCTAAAATTGAAAAGCCTGAAGCCGTGGCTGAAATTGATGACATCATTGATGAAACCGATGCCATTATGGTAGCAAGGGGAGATTTAGGGGTTGAGATCCCCATGGAAAAAGTGCCTTTGTTACAAAAAGAAATTGTCAGAAAATGCTTGAAGAACGCCAAGCCAGTGATTATTGCCACGCAAATGATGGAGAGCATGATTGAAAGCATAAGCCCAACAAGAGCAGAGGTTAATGATGTAGCCAATGCCGTTTTAGACGGAGCCGATGCTGTAATGTTGAGCGCCGAAACCTCTGTTGGAGCCTATCCGGTAGAGGTAATCAAAGCCATGACCAAAATAATTCTGCAAATAGAAGAATCTGAGCAGATTTATCATCATGAATTTCCGCCAGACCTCAATGAAGAGCGCTTCATCTCTGACTCAATCTGTTACAATGCTTGTCGTTTATCACAACGCACCAATTCAAAAGCCATTGTTACCATGACTCATTCTGGTTATACCGCTCACAAAATCTCAAGCTTTAGACCCAAAGCCGGCATTTTTGCCTTTACCGGTAATCACTCCTTGTTAAATAAGTTAAGCTTAGTTTGGGGGGTTCGTGGCTATTATTACGATAAATATGTCAGTACCGACCACACCATTGCAGACATTAAGTACCTGCTTAAAAAGAACGACTATTTAAAAGAAAAAGACCTAATCATTAACATTGCCAGTATGCCGATTAACGAAAAAGGGCAATCGAACATGATTAAACTTAGTTATGTTGACTAGATCTTAAATTGGAGGGTCTCTTGATCTCGTTTATCGGCTAAAAGCTGCTTTTGATATAATTTTACTTTTTCTTAATAAAGGGAACCCCACTTTGCTCTTGGTGGCTGCTTAGTTTTATTTTCTAATTCTAATGCTTTGCTGAAGAGCTTAAAAGGTAAGTTAACTGCCATTTTTGTGGCTTTTATATTGATTAGCATATTAACGGCACTTTATACCGCTAATTACTATCAAGAAAAAGAAGAGGTAGCAATTCTCAGCACTCAGCTAGATGAAATTGAAATCTTGTTGCTTAGAGCTTTTAAGGAACAAGAGAATTACTTCAATTTTGAAACCTCTAATGAAGACTACTTTCTGAGCCATGAAAGTGATTTTATTGATGGCTATCAACATAATCATCAACTTTTAAAACGAAAGATTACTCAATTAAGAGGGCAATCGATCTTAAACAAAAGCGCCCTTAACAAGCTCCAAAACATAACTCATCAACTCAGCAAGTTTGATTCTCTTTTTGTGCAAATGCAAGCATCTATCAACAAAAGAGGCTTTAAAAATTTTGGTTTAGAAGGTGAAATGCGGGAAGCCATTCATGAGTTAGAAGACATGCCCGAAATACCACTCGAAGACATTTTAATGCTTCGAAGACACGAAAAGGATTATATTCTTCGCCAAGAGGCCGACTATTTAGAAAAGCACACTCAATTGATTGGACATATTCTAACTGAACTTTCAACTCAGGACTTTGAAGATGAAAATAGGAAGCAGGAAATTCAGCTAAAGTTGCAGAATTATGCCCACCTATTCTCTCAAGTAGCTTTGTACGAAAGAATAATAGGCCTTAAGGCAAACAGTGGTTTTAAGAAAAAACTAGATCAGAAAATAGGCCTTCTTAGTCAAGATCTTGAAAACTTAAAACAAGAAAGCTTAGATCTTCAAGCTTCTTTAATGCAGTATTTAAACTATTCGATCATTGCTTTTTGGGCAATCTATTTACTAGTCTCAATTTGGCTCAGCACTCTACTTTCTAAAAGATTTACAAAGCGTATTTCTGAGCTCAGCGGGCAAATCAACTATTTTGTAAACACAAACTTTACTGCACGGATGAATACTGCATTAGTCAACTCTAATGACGAAGTAGGTGCGCTTTGGAACAACTTTAAAAAGATGGAAAATGAAATAGTGGAGTACATAGAGTTGTTCAAAGAAAAGGTAGACGAAAAAACCATGGAGCTCATGGTAATCAACCAAGAAATTGAAAGCCAAAAAGAAGCTCTTGAAGTCCAAAAAATTGAAACCGATCAAAAAAACAAAGACTTAGTAGACGGCATGAAGTATGGTTGGCGCATTCAGCAAGCTTTACTGCCCGACTTAAAACGCTTAAACAAGCAGATTGAAAAAGGGTTTGTACTTTTTTCTCCAAAAGACGTAGTGAGTGGAGACGTTTACTGGACACATAGAATCCACACCAAAAATGGAGTGGAGAACATCTTTTCTGTTGTTGACTGCACAGGACATGGTGTTCCCGGAGCTTTTATGAGCATTTTAGCCCTTAATGCGATTGAAGATGCTACCATTGCCAAAAAGCATAGACGACCTAGCTTTATCGTTCAGTCAGCAAACGATTATGTCTTCTCTTCCATGAAATACTACAAAAATGAGAGCCGCGAAAACCTTACCAAAGATGGCATGGACATGGCTTTGTGCAAGCTAAATCGAAGTAAATTAGAATTACAATATTGCGGAGCGAGCAGACCCTTGTACTTGGTACGTGAAAAAAATGGAACTAAAACCGACTCCATTGGTTTAAGCGAAAATGAATATGCCCTTAAAGACTTCGAAGCACATTATCTCTTTGAAATATACCCTAACAAAGACACTGTAGGAACTATTGGTGAAGCCGAAGGTGAATATTTTAAAGGAAAAACAATTCAACTCCAACAAAACGACATGCTCTATTTGAGCTCTGATGGTTATGCCGACCAATTTGGTGGACCAAAAGACAAAAAGTTTTTGACCAAGCGATTCAAAAAGCTATTGGCGGAAATCTTCGCGCTAGAGGTCGCAGAACAAAAAGAAGTGCTCCAAACTAGATTTTTGGATTGGAAAGGGGATCGTGAGCAAATTGATGATGTATGTGTAATGGGGGTAAGAGTTTAGGCTGTTCAAAGCCCTGATTAATCCGTATTTTCGCTTTCCAAATCTAAAACCGATATGAAAGTAGACGTAAAATTACTAAAGCAAATTTGTGAAGTTTCCGGAGCTCCGGGCTACGAGAAAAAAATACGTGAATTAGTATTAAAACATGTGACTCCTCTTGTTGATGAGGTAAAAGTCAACAACATGGGAAATGTCTATGCCATTAAGAAAGGCAAGCAAGACAAAAAAGTCATGATTGGTGCCCATATGGACGAAATAGGCTTTATTGTTACCCACATTGATGATAAAGGCTTTGTTCGCTTTCATACTTTAGGCGGTTTCGACCCTAAAACGCTTACAGCACAGCGAGTTATTATACATGGAAAAGAAGACATTATTGGAGTAATGGGAAGCAAGCCCATACATGTAATGAGCCAAGAAGAGCGCAATAAAAACCCCAAAACCAAAGATTACTTTATCGATTTAGGGCGATCTAAAAAAGAGGTAGAAAAAATTGTTTCTGTTGGCGATCCTGTTACGCGATACAGCGAACTAATCGAAATGGGAGATTGTGTAAACTGCAAATCCATTGATAATCGCGTTTCAGTTTACATATTAATTGAGTGTTTAAGAGCCTTAAAAGAAGTGGAAGTGCCCTATGATATTTACGGCGTCTTTACAGTGCAAGAAGAAGTAGGGATTCGAGGCGCTAATGTTTCAGCCTTAGACATTAAACCGGATTTTGGTTTTGGATTAGACACCACAATAGCTTACGACTTACCCGGCGCGCAAGCCCATGAACAAATCACCAAATTAGGAGGAGGCACCGGTATTAAAATTATGGATGCCTCTACCCTTTGCGACTACCGCATGATAGACTTCATGAAGCAAACAGCCAAAAAGCATAAAATTAAGTGGCAACCTGAAATCCTTCCTGCGGGAGGAACGGATACAGCAGGTATTCAGCGCATGAACGAAGGCGGTGCAATCTCAGGGGCTGTCTCAATTCCAACTCGTCATCTTCATCAGGTGATTGAAATGGCGCATAAAGATGACATTTCAGCTTCAGTTAACCTTCTTACTACTTGTTTGAAAGAACTAGACCAACACAACTGGGATTTTTAAGTCAATGAACAAACTTTCAACATCGAAATCGAAAAAATTCAACTGGGTATTTTTATTCGGCTTGCTCTTTTTCTCATCTTTCTATGTTGACATTTGGCATACTCCGAATCCGGTTTCAAGAGCACTACCTGTGCTTACTACTTACGAAACCGGAACCTTGGAAATAACGCAGTATGAAAAAGTTGGGCTCGACAAAAGTAAGGTAGGCGATAAATATTATTCAGATAAAGCACCCTTACCCACCCTCTTAACCATTCCATTTTACGAAGCTCTTGCTGCCTTAGGTTGGGACTCTTGGGAATATGAAGATAAGCGGTATAAAGGTGCGCCGGTATGGTACTTAAGATTAAGCCTTATTATTTTTATTGGCAGTTTAATTTGTTCAAGTTTACCATTTGTCTTACTGATTTGGTTTGCCTTTCGCTTTAGTGGTGACTTTAAATACAAAAGCAGCCTTATAATTCTCAGTTTTTTTGGCACTTATTTATTTGTTTACAGCGGCACTTACTTCAATCATCTTTTATCGGGAGCAAGTCTAGCTTTTGCGACTTACTTTATCCAAAAACCAAAATACAGTTGGCTCAGCGGTCTTATGTGTGCCATGGCCTTCTTGTCAGAATATACACTTGGGTTGTATGCGGCCCTATTGCCACTTTTCTTGCTTTTCAAAGAAAATCGCTGGCGATTGATCTTACAATTTGGTTTAGGTTTTCTTCCAGCTATTTTAATCTATGCTTGGTACAACTATAGCCTAACCGGAAACCCCTTGACTTTTATTTTCTATTACACAGACTTCGAAACTTTTAGCAAGGGAATAAAACAGAATTACGGCTTTGGACTTCCTTCATTTGAATCGTTTTACGGCCTACTTCTCAGCCCTTATATGGGTATTTTATGGTTCTTTCCGGTTTTGTTCTTTTTCCTTAATAAGTGGAGAAAAGACAAGTGGAAAGAACTACTCTCTAATCCCGTTTTTGTGAACAGTCTTGCCATGTTTATCCTCATCAGCTGTTATTTCATTTGGTGGGGCGGCTACAGTTGGGGACCTCGATATTTAATCCCTATGGCGTGCATTTTAGCCTTCCACAGCCCTCGAATTTGGCAAAAATTCCAATACCCAAAAGTCGCCCTGCTTGTATTGAGTATAAGCTTCTTGCTTCAATTTGCCGCAAAATCAACAGTCTTGTTTCTCATACCAGATCGTTTTTCAGAACAAGGTGAAGCCTCTTACCCCTTTTCAGAAGTTGTCTTGAAAGCGATGAAGGAAGGGAATTTCAATTCTAACAACCTTTTTAGTTGGTGGTTTGACCTGAATCCGATGTGGAGTGCTGTCCTCTTCTTGATCTTATTTACCGGATGGTTAGTTGGCTTGGAAAAACTTTACCATCCCCAAAAGGGCGATTAGCTTAAACGTTTCCGATCAAATAGAGCTGCTTTAAGTTTGGTGTTGGCTTTCCTCCCCTTTCTTCCAAGGTAACAGCAAAGGCAGAAGGATTTTCAATCGCCTTGTCAATTTCAATTTCAGTTTGGTCAAGGTCAAAGACACCGAGGTCTATTGGCTTACCATCTACAATAGCCCAAAGTTGATATTGCAATTCCTTGCTTGGTTGGGGTAAATTGACATTTGATAAGAAGGCTTTATTTGTTTGCTTATCCCAATGAACAAAAGCGTATGATTCAGGTGATAAATCAGAGCCCTTAATTTCAATCCGTTGCATTTTAGGATTACGGTACAGGTCTAGTTTGGTTTTAGCCTCCTTCAAATTAGTTTTCATCTGATCTTTAGCTTCAGCCATGACTTCCTGCTCAGCATACAGTGCTTCTATTTTTTGATCCTTCTCTTGCAACTGTGATTGCTGGTATAAATTCATTCCAATGCTAATCAGCAATAACAAACTGGCAGCAATGGCGATGATACGAGCAAAGTGACCACTCTTTTCTTGTCCTTCAAATTCCTCAACGGAAGGAGCCTCCGTTATTTCTGCTAAAATATTTGCTTTAACAGAAGCAGACGGCTTTTTGGCGTGTGCATTTGCATAAGCTTCAAAGGAATTTGAGATCTCCTCCACTTCTTTGGCTACTTCAGGATTCTTTTTGCACATTGATTCTACTTCTGCCGCTTCAGATGCAGAAAGTTGCCCAAGCACATATTGCTCAAGAATACCGGATTCTATGTATGCTTTTGGTTCCACGCTAGTTAAATATCGCTCTTAATTTTTGTAATCCTTTTCTAATTCTAGTTTTCACTGTTCCCAGTGGAATATCAAGTTCATCAGAAATTTCTTGTTGGGTATACCCTTTAAAGTATACCAAGTCAATCAATTCCTTGTATTTTGGTTCTAAGTCATCCACTATTTTGTCTAACCCAATGGTATCCGTCTTTTGCGTTTCACGCTGAGAGGTATTGTTATATACGGTATAATCAATTGATTGGACTTTGGTGTTCTTTTTAAATTCTTTCGATCGGGTGTAGTCTATGGCGTTGTTGCGCGCAATGTTTAACATCCAAGTAAATAGCCTCCCTTTCTTATCGTCATAAAAATCAATCTTCTTCCAAATCTTTACAAAAGTCTTCTGAAGCAGATCTTCGGCTACATCATTTTTTCTTACAATTCGGAAAATAACCCCAAACAAGGCTTCAGAGTAATGGTCGTAAAGATGCTCCATGCCTGCCTTATCCCTCTGTCTTAACAGAAGAATAAGCTTTTCGTCACTGTGGTTGGAGCTTGTACTCAAAGTTTAAAGGGCTGATTTGAATTGGTCCAAAAATGCTTTATCGTTTTCCGAATATAAGCGTAAATCGTTGATGTTGTATTTTAACTGAGCAATTCTTTCTACTCCCATACCAAAGGCAAAACCACTGTAAATATCGCTATCGATTCCACAATTTTCAAGAACATTTGGATCGACCATTCCGCAACCCAAAATTTCTAGATAGCCTGTATACTTGCACACATTGCAACCTTTACCAGAACAAATACTGCAAGAAACATCCATTTCTGCACTGGGTTCAGTAAAAGGGAAATAAGAAGGTCTCAGTCTAATCTTGGTTTCTTCTCCAAACACCTCTTTGGCAAAATAGAGCAAAGCTTGCTTTAAATCAGCAAAAGAAACATCCTTATCAATGTAAAGCCCTTCTATCTGATGAAAGAAACAATGAGCTCGGGCAGAAATCGCTTCGTTTCGATATACCCTTCCCGGAGAAATGGTTCGAATGGGCGGTTTGTTGTTTTCCATTACCCTTACTTGAACCGATGAAGTATGGGTACGTAAAGCGATATCCGGGTCCTTGGCCACAAAAAATGTATCTTGCATATCCCTCGCCGGGTGTTCTGGTGGAAAATTTAGGGCGGTAAAGTTATGCCAGTCATCTTCAATTTCAGGCCCCTCAGAAACCGTAAAACCGATTCTTGAGAAAATTTCTATGATTTGATTTTTTACCAAAGATATTGGATGTCTGCTACCTAACTCTTGCTGGTATACCGGTCGGCTAAAATCAATCTGCTTAGCCTTTTCCGTCTCTTTACCGGCTTCAACTTGATGTTTTAATTGATTGACTTTGTCTTGTGCTTCTTGTTTAAGCTTATTCAATACTTCTCCGTACTCTTTTTTTTCTTCAGGAGCCACATTTTTGAATTCTGCAAAAAGCTTCTTCAACTCACCCTTGCCACCAAGCAAACGGATACGAAAAGCTTCTATAGCTTCTAGGTCTTTCGAATTAAATGCTTGAGTTTCTTCAAGCAAGGCTTTGGCTTTATCTAGCATTAGTCAATCAATTTCATCTTCGTTATTACCACATCTTTAGTTGGTCGGTCAGCATTATTGGTAGTCACCGCAGCTATATCATCTACTACGGTTAAGCCACTAACTACTTCTCCAAACACGGTATACTGTCCATCTAAATGAGGAGTCCCTCCGATATTGGCATAAATCTCTTTTTGCTCTTCAGTGTAAGGGGTTTCCCGCTCTTCCTCAAAACGAGACAGGTATTGTTTAGGGTAGGTTCTGCCTTGAACCAAGTAGAATTGAGAACCGGAACTTCGTCGTTTAGGATTTGTATTATCCGGTTGTCGAGCAGCTGCTAATGCACCCTTCTTGTGAATGAATTCTTTCTTGATTTCCGCCTCCAAGGTATAACCAGGTCCGCCATTGCCTAGCAGTCTATTGGCGCTTGCATTTTTAGATTGCGGGTCTCCACCTTGCACCATAAAGTTGGCAATAACCCGATGAAACAAAGTGCTATCGTAAAATCCTTCCTTTACCAATTTGATAAAATTATCACGATGCACAGGGGTTTCCTCATACAATTTAAGCACAATATCACCTTTAGATGTTTGAATCAATACTTTTTGCTGTGCAGAAAGCGAAAGCATTAAGATGAGGCTTAGTGAAAACAGAAATATCTTCTTGTTCAAAATATAATTATGTTTGTAATTCTGAAGATTGAGACAATGGGCAAAAGTATGAAAAAAATGAGGCTAGTATTGCTTTCCTTGGTGTTGCTCTCTACCTTTTATGCTTGTAAGAAGGATGTTCCTCCTAGCTTATTAGTAACGGTGGTAGACGATCTTAATAATCGTATTCCAAGAGCATGGGTAGAGGTATCTGTTGATGGCGCTGAAGGGGGCATTTTAAATGAAAATGTGGTCGACTCGGCCTTTACCGACGGATTCGGAAATGTGACCTTTAAGTTTGACAACACTGTTTTGGTTGACGTTGCACTTTACAAAAACCAAAACTCTACTGTAAAAGAAGATTCTACCAGTGTGTTGTTAGAAACCGAAAGAAGTATTGACGACGATAACTTGATCGAAAAAAAACTAGTTATTCGTACCCTTCCTTAGCTTCTTGAGGTAAAATAGATCGCTCTTCAAAATACTCCACAATACTCTTTTTAATTAAACCCTCTTGTTCTAGCTGATTTAAGCGGGGCAATTTTTTTAAGGTCTTCCAATGCGGCCAATCATCTCGATCTCTTCCTTCATACTCGTAAAAACCATAAGGTTCTAACAAGGTGCAAACGGCAATGTGCATCACATCCAACTTCTGATCTTTGCTTAGTTTTTCAACTGTTAAACCCAGCTCTTGCAGGCCTATTAAAAACAAAATGGCCTGTGTATCCATATCTTGCTCAAAACGCTTATTTAATAAACGTAATAAGTCATCCCATTTTTTCTGAAACTCTATCTCCATAGAAAACAAAATTAATTATAGTTTAGCAGGCTCATGGATTTGAATTACCTGGATATCGTTATTGCCATTCCGCTTATTTGGGGCGCATACATGGGCTTTAAAAAAGGTTTAATCCTAGAATTAGCCTCATTTGTAGCCTTAGCTCTTGGCATTTACGGCACCATGAAGTTTTCAACTTATACCGCAGCCTACCTGAGCCAAAACTTTGAGCTCGACGAAAAATGGCTTAGCCTGACGGCTTTCATTACCACTTTTGTACTTATTGTTATCGTGGTCTTTATGCTAGCCAAACTACTAGATAAACTGCTGAAAGCAGTGGCTTTGGGTTTAGTTAATCGAATCTTAGGCTTACTTTTTGGCTTATTGAAATATGCGCTTATACTAAGTGTTTTGCTCTACTTTTTTACCATTGCCAACCAACAATTTGATTTTGTAGCTGCAGAAAAAATGGAAAGCTCTTTGCTTTACGAACCAGTTCAATGGATTTGTAAACCCCTTTTGCCTCTTTGGGAAGAGTATGTTCAATCAACCAATTAGTCTTGTATCGCAGCGATACCGGGCAAAGTCTTTCCTTCTAAGTACTCCAATAAGGCTCCACCGCCGGTAGAAATGTAACTCACTTGGTCTTGAAAGCCAAACTTGTTAACTGCTGCAGCAGAATCACCACCTCCAATTAAAGAGTAGGCGCCATTTTTGGTAGCTTGCACAATTGCTTCTGCAACCGATTTGGTACCCGTTTCGAAATTTGACATTTCAAAAACTCCCATTGGGCCATTCCACAAGATGGTTTTAGATTTGGCAATAATCTCTGAAAAATCTTCAACGGCCTTGGGGCCAATGTCTAAGCCCATGTAACCGTTTTTAATTTGCATGTTATCAGCTGTATCCGTGTCTGCCTCATTGCTAAACTCACTTGCAATTTTAGAATCTACCGGCAGGCTCAATTTAACATCTTTTTCTTTGGCCAGCTCAAGAATGGTACGGGCTAAATTTAGCTTGTCTTCTTCTACCAAAGAATTCCCAACCTTTCCGCCCATGGCTTTAAAAAAGGTATAGCTCATTCCGCCGCCAATAATAAGATTGTCAACCTTATCGAGCATTTTTTCGATCAACATGATCTTATCCGAGATTTTTGCACCTCCCATAATGGCGGTAAAAGGTCGCTCATTTTGTTCCACTACTTTTTCAACGGCGGCTAACTCCTTTTCAATCACGTAGCCAAATAGCTTTTCCTCATCAAAAAATGAAGCTACAATGGCGGTTGAAGCATGTGCACGGTGGGCCGTTCCAAAAGCGTCATTCACATAAACTTCAGCAAGGTCCGCTAGTTTTTTAGCAAAGCCGGCATCTCCCTCTGTTTCTGCTTTGTGAAATCGGAGGTTTTCTAATAATAACACTTCCCCGCTATCTAACTTAGCCGCAGTTTGCTGCACTTCTTCGCCAATACAATCGTTCACAAATTTTACTTCAGTGCCCAGTTTCTGCGACAAAGCATTCACAATATGTTTCAAAGAAAACTTTCCATTGCGCTCGCCTTTTGGTCTTCCTAAGTGCGACATTAAAATAGCTGCTCCCCCATCGTTTATAATCTTTTGTATGGTTGGAATGGCAGCATCGATTCGCGTTGTGTCTGTTACCTCAAAATTCTCATTTAAAGGAACATTCAAGTCTAGACGAACTAAGACTCGCTTGGATTTAAAATTGTATTCGTTGATTTTTTTCATGCTTTCCGGCTTGATTGGTTGGCAAAAATAGATACTCTTAAAGGATATTTAAAGACAGTCGAAACAATGTTTTTCAATTACCTTTGAAGCATGCGATTTGCCGAAATTTTAGGACAAGAAAAAAGCAAAGAAAAACTGAGAGAAACGGTGCATGCCGGAAGAGTTAGCCATGCTCAGTTATTTAGCGGAAAGTTTGGTTTTGGTGGATTGGCACTTGCCATTGCCTATGCCCAATACATCAGTTGTAAAAATCGAAGTCCATTAGATTCCTGCGGAGAATGTTCTTCATGTGTTAAGTTTCAAAAGCTCATTCATCCGGATCTTCACTTTTCTTTTCCTTACAACAAAAACGACAAGGTAAAACACAAAGAAACTTCGGCAGATGACTTTAGTCAGGAATGGAGAGAAGCGGTTTTGGAAAACCCCTATTTGAGCTTAAACGATTGGCATCAAAAAATTGACATATCAAATAAACAAAGTTTAATTAATGTTTATGAAAGTCAATCCATTATAAAAAAGTTAAACTTAAAACCTTACGAATCCGAATATAAATTTTTGATTATTTGGAAACCGGAAAGAATGAACATGGAGGCGGCTAATAAGCTGCTAAAGTTAATTGAGGAACCAAGTCCCAAGACTTTAATCATATTAGTAGCTGAAAATGCGGAAAATCTGCTTACCACCATTACTTCCCGTACTCAAAACATGAGTATTCCCCCTCTTTCGGAAGTGGAAATTCAGAACCATTTAGAATTAGCCGCCGGTTCGACTAAAGATCAGGCAGAACAAATAGCACAACTTGCCGATGGGGATTTGCATTATGCGCTGTTTCATTTGCACAAATCAGCGGAAGAAGAGCACTTTTTTGAACTTTTCAAAGACTGGATGAGAGCCTGTTACAAAGCCGACATACAAGCCATGTATAAATGGGTGGAACAAATAAGTCAAGCTTCATTGGGCCGAGAAGGACAAAAAAGATTTTTAGAATACGCCATAAACCTGATGCGTGAAAGCATTCTACGGCATTATACCGAAAACAAATTACAGCGCTACTTTGGAGAAGAAGACGACTTTCTGCAAAAATTTGCTCCCTTCATACACGGTGATAATATTTTAGCCATTACTGAAGTACTAAATACAGCACACCAACACATTGGCAGAAACGCCTATGCTAAGATTGTTTTCATGGACATGTCGATGAAGTTTGCCAATTTGTTACGCATCAAAAAACGTACATTTGCGAGCTAAGCTTTTTTAAAAGCAATTGTTAAACTAGATCGGCACTAGATGCCGCCAAAGATATACCGCTTATGGGCTGTGCAAGCTGCACGAACAACGGGGATGGAAGCCCAGCCGGTTGCCGCAGCAACGGAAGTTGTGGGAACGGGGGCTGTAACAAACTAACAGTTTTCAACTGGCTCTCGAACATGGAGATGCCCGGGAATGATGACACCCCTAATTACGTAGAAATTCGGTTTAAAAATGGCCGTAAGAACTTCTACATAAACGATACTGAATTTACTTTACACGATGGTGATGCTGTTGCCGTAGAAGCAGAAAGCGGACACGATGTAGGCATGGTTTGCCTTTCGGGTGAATTGGTAAAATTGCAAATGCAAAAAAAAGGTGTTTTTCACCATACCAAAGACCTGAAAAAAGTTTATCGTAAAGCCAACGAAAAAGACCTTGAAGATTGGCAGAGCGGTAGAGCTAAGGAAGCTGATGTTATGCTAAAGTCTCGTGAAATCGCCAACGAATTGGGGCTAAAAATGAAGATTTCAGACGTCGAGTATCAAGCCGATCTAAGCAAGGCCACTTTTTATTACACTGCAGAAGAACGTGTTGATTTTAGAATGCTAATTCGTCGTTTGGCCGATGCCTTCAAAGTGCGCATTGAGATGAAACAAATTGGTATGCGACAAGAAGCCGGACGTTTAGGCGGAATCGGCTCTTGTGGAAGAGAGCTCTGCTGTTCCACTTGGCTAACCGATTTTCGATCTGTTTCAACTTCAGCGGCTCGTTACCAGCAACTTTCCTTAAACCCTAGCAAACTTGCGGGCCAATGTGGAAAATTAAAGTGCTGCCTGAACTATGAACTTGATGTGTATTTAGATGAGCTGAAAGCTTTCCCAGACACCAAGAAAAAACTCAAAACCCAAAAAGGCGATGCCTTCTTCCAAAAGATGGACATTTTTGGTCATAAAATGTGGTATTCTTATTTCGACAAGCCCAATGAATTCATAGAGCTACACGTAGATCGGGTAAAAGAAGTGTTGGAGGCCAATAAAAAAGGTGACAAAGTAGAAGACTTAAAAGATTACGCCAACATATTTGTGGAGACTACTCCAGAATATGCCAATGTGGTTGGGCAAGATAGCTTAACTCGCTTTGATAATAAAGGAAAGGGAAAAGGGAAACGCAGAAATAAAAGGAGAAATAAACGAAAGGGGCAAGGGAATCGCAAGCCCAATCAAAATAAACCCTCCAACAAAAAATAGTGTTTAAAGTGAAAAATCCATCCTCCTATTTTTTGCTTTTACTGATCTGCTTTTCTGCTTGGGCCTGTGATTCTAATTTAGTTTTTGAAGAAAACCTCAACATCGAAGATGCGGTTTGGGATCGGAATGAAAAAGCCAAATTTGCCTTTCAAATCGAAGAAACAGGTCTTGCGTACAATTTCTATTTAAATTTCAGACACTCAGGCAAGTACCCTTATCGGAACTTATATTTGTTTACCAGAACAGAAAGTCCTTCTGGCAAAGTGGCCTTAGATACTGCTCAAATGTTGTTGGCTAGCCCACAAGGAAGGTGGATGGGAAAGGGAATTGGTGATTTATATGACTACCAATTTCGCTTTAAGGAGCAGATTATTTTTCCTGACAGTGGCGAGTATCATTTTGAAATTGAGCAAGCCATGCGCGAAAAAGAGCTACCTTACGTTACTGATATCGGAATTAGAATAGAAAAAGTAGAAAGTGAATAAAAAAAGCGAAAAAAGAAGTTATGGGAAATGGGTAGCCTTGTTTTGGGCTGCCGTTATTTTACCCATTGGTTTGTTTTGTTTGCTCCTTTATGCCGGCGCAAACTCTTGGGCCGGTTTTGACCCCTTGCCCACTTTTGAGCAATTGGAAAACCCCAAAAGTAACTTGGCGACCGAAGTTTATACGGCCGATGGCAAAATTTTAGGAAAATACTTTTATCAGAATCGAGTTAACGTTAGCTACCAAGACCTTGACTCAAACTTAGTGAACGCATTAGTTGCTACTGAAGATGAACGTTACTACGAGCACTCAGGAATTGACTTAAGAGGTTTAGCCAGAGCGGTTTTAAACTTTGGGAAAAGTGGAGGAGCAAGCACCATTACCCAACAATTAGCTAAAATGCTTTTCTCAGATGAACCTCAATCAACTTGGGATCGAATTAAGCAAAAAATGCAAGAATGGGTCATTGCTTCTCAATTAGAAAGGCGTTACACCAAAAATGAAATTGTAGCCATGTACTTCAATCGTTTCGATTTCATTAACAATGCGGTTGGGGTTAAATCGGCTGCCAATGTTTACTTTGATCGTAATCCAGATAGTTTAAAAATTGAGCAAGCGGCCATGCTAGTGGGCATGCTAAAAAACCCTTCTTTGTACAATCCACTGCGTTTTGAAGAAAAGACACTTGACCGCAGAAATGTTGTGCTTTTTCAAATGAAAAGAAATCAATTCATTAGCGAATCAGACTACGATAGCTTAAAAAATTTACCCCTCGGACTTGAATACTCTCGAGTAGACCACAAAGAGGGGATTGCCCCTTATTTTAGAGAAATTTTACGCGCTGAGCTAAAGAAAATCTTCAACGAAAAAGATGAAGAAGGCAATTATTTGCTTACCAACGATGAAGGAGAACCTTACGACATTTATAAAGATGGTTTAAAGATCTATACCACCTTAAACTACAAAATGCAAGAGTATGCAGAATGGGCGGTGAAAGAGCATTTAAGCTATCAATTACAAGAAGATTTTTTCAAGGATCTAAAACGCAAGAAAAATGCACCTTTTGACTGGCGAGTAAGTAAAGCTGAAATAGATCGCATTCTGAATACTGCTGTGCGAAGAAGTGAACGCTACTTGATCATGAGTGGGAAGCAGTGCGCCAATTGTGGGCGAAGAGGTCGCTTTTTGGAAGAGACTGAAAAAGAGGGTCGTGAATATGTGCTTTGTAAAGCCGACGATTGTGGGCACGAAACCAAAGTGCACCCCAAAGACAGCATAGATGCAGCCTTTAACAGGCCAAGAAAGATGAAAGTCTTTTCATGGAAAGGAGAAATTGACACCTTGATGTCTCCCCTCGATAGCATTCGCTATTACAAGAGCTTTTTACAAGCCGGCTTAATGTCCATGGACCCACAAACCGGCTACATCAAGGCTTGGGTGGGCGGTATTGACTACGATCATTTTGCCTACGACCATGTGAGACAAGGACGGCGGCAGGTAGGCTCTACCTTTAAACCCTTTGTTTATTCAGTGGCGATTGATGAAGGCTTTTCACCCTGCTATGAGGTGCCTAATGTGCCCTATACTTTCAAAAAGGGTGAGTTTGGTTTACCAAAAGACTGGACGCCAACCAATGAAGGGGATGAATACGGCTACAACGTCTCTCTCAAATATGGTTTGGCCAACTCTATGAATACCATTACCGCTTGGGTGATGAAGCAATTTGGCCCGGAAAGAGTCATTGACATGGCTAGAACCATGGGGATTAATTCAAAACTAGATACAGTTCCATCACTCGCTTTAGGTGTGGCTGATGTTTCGGTTTATGAAATGACCGGAGCCTTCTCTACTTTTGCCAATAAAGGGGTTTGGACAGAACCTATTTTCTTAAGCCGAATTGAAGACAAGGAAGGAAACATTATTAAACAATATGTTCCTGAAACCAGAGAAGCCTTAAGTGAAGAAAAAGCGTATGTAATGCTAAATTTGTTGGAAGGCGTTACCTCATATAATTATAATGAGGACCTAGATGATCATGCTCCTGGCACCGGAATTCGCATTCGTTTTTCACCCACTGAAGAAAGACCTTATGCCGGCATAAAGCATGCTGTTGCAGGAAAAACCGGAACCACCCAAGAAAACTCTGATGGTTGGTTTTTAGGAGCTACTCCAGATTTAGTCACCGGCGTTTGGGTAGGGGCGGAAGATCGTAGTGTGCGTTTTTCTAGAACCACTGATGGACAAGGAGCCAATACAGCACTGCCCATTTGGGCTTATTACATGAAAAAGGTTTATGCTGACTCAACCCTTAACATTTCAACGGAAGACTTTGAAAAACCTGAAGACCCAATAAGTATTGAGTTAGATTGTGAAGTTTATAAAAAACAAAATACCTTTGATTCGAACACCGAGGAAAATTTTCAATAGCCAAGAGATATGAATAAAGTTGTAAAAGATGCAGAAGAAGCCATTCAAGGCATAGAAAGTGGAATGACTTTAATGCTAGGAGGTTTTGGCCTTTGTGGCATTCCTGAAAAGTGTATAGAAGCTTTAGCCAACAAGCCCGAAATCAAAGATCTAACCTGCATTTCAAACAATGCCGGGGTAGACGACTTTGGCTTGGGATTTTTATTAAAAAACCACCAGATCAAGAAAATGATCTCTTCTTATGTAGGAGAAAACGATGAGTTTGAACGTCAGATGCTAAGCGGAGAACTTGAGGTGGAATTAACCCCCCAGGGAACCTTGGCCGAAAAATGCAGAGCAGGCGGTGCCGGAATACCGGCCTTCTTTACCCCAAGCGGTTATGGAACAGAAATAGCAGAAGGAAAAGAAGTACGGGAATACGATGGCAAAAAATACATTTTAGAAGAGAGTTTAACTTCTGACTTTTCTATTGTAAAAGCATGGAAAGGCGATACCAAAGGAAATTTGATCTTTAAAGCAACCGCTAGAAATTTTAATCCAGTAATGGCCATGGCCGGCAAAGTAACCATAGCAGAGGTTGAAGAATTAGTAGAACCAGGTGTATTAGACCCAAATGAGATTCACACGCCGGGCATCTATGTTCATCGCATTTTCGAAGGCAAAAACTACGAGAAAAGAATCGAGCAAAGAACGGTTAGGAAATAATGTATCAATTCAGAAATGAATTAATGTAACAATTGGGCATAAGAGTTGAAAAAGCAAAACATCATATTAGATAAAACCATAGACTTTGCACTTGCTGTTATTGACTTTTGTGAAGTTTTAGATGATCAAAAAAGAGATGTTATTTCACGACAATTGCTAAAATCTGCAACCTCTATTGGAGCAAACGTGCATGAGGCTCAAAACTGCGAAAGCAAGGCTGACTTTATTCACAAAATGAAGATTGCAGCAAAAGAAGCCGAAGAAACTAAATATTGGTTAACTCTGTGCAAGCGTTCTTCAAAATATCCAAATAATGAAAAGTTGGAGAGCTCTATTCAAGAAATAAACCTAATAATTTACAAAATACTAAGTAGCTCTATTAAAAATAGAAAGAAATGATTGATTATAATCTAATTCGATTAGACTACGCTTCAATGGAAAATAAATTCAATAACAAATTGGTTCATTTCTCAATTGACTCATTGATAAATTAAAAAACGATGATTGACAAGAATGGAATTGCAAAAAGAATTGCGCAAGAATTAGAAGACGGATATTATGTAAACTTAGGTATCGGTATTCCAACTTTGGTAGCCAATTACATTCCCGATGGAATTGATGTTACTTTACAATCTGAAAATGGCTTGTTGGGCATGGGGCCCTTCCCTACTGAAGAGGAAGTTGATGCTGACTTGATCAATGCCGGAAAGCAAACCATTACCACCAGACCAGGTTCCGTATTTTTTCACTCAGCGGATAGCTTTGCTATGATTCGTGGCGGAAAAGTGCAATTAACCGTTTTAGGTGCCATGGAAGTAGACCAAAACGGTGACATTGCCAACTGGAAAATACCCGGTAAAATGGTGAAAGGCATGGGCGGTGCCATGGACTTAGTTGCTTCCGCTGAAAATATTATTGTAGCCATGATGCACACCAACAAAAGGGGTGATTCTAAATTGCTTAAAAAGTGTACCTTACCCTTAACCGGTGTAAATTGCATCACCAAGATTGTGACAAATTTGGCTGTTCTTGAAGTAAAAGACGGCTCATTTGTTTTAAAAGAGAGAGCACCGGGCGTAACAGTTGAAGAAATTCAAGCGGCTACGGCAGGTGACCTTATTGTTGAGGGTGATGTTCCAGAGATGAAAATTTAAATTCCTAATTTTTGTGTGGTTTAGGGGCCAATTGAAGCCCTAAAGTAAAAGCAAATTTCCCTGCAAAGGGTTCTAGTTTGAATAGTTTATTCAAAAAAGCTTTTGATTATTACTCCATTCACTCCCTGAAGTGGTTTTATGCAAAATAAGTTTTCCCTTTTTGTTGTACTTCTCTTTTTATTAGTTGTTGGATACCTTAAACTAACCAGGCATACCTTTTACAGTATTGATAACTATGGTGTTGTTAACTGGGACAACTTTGGTTACTACTTATACTTACCGGCACTTTTCATCTATGATGATCTAAAATTAAAAAATGACCAAGTCGTAGAAGAAGCATTAGACCAATACAGTTTGGCAACTTCTTACTATCAAGCTAATGAAATTGAAAATGGGAGTAGACTGATTCAATATACCTCAGGCTTTGCGGTTATTTACAGTCCGGCCTTTTTCATCGGTCATGCTTGGGCCTTATTAAGTCCCAAATACTCGATTGATGGCTTTTCACCTCCCTACCAAATCGCCATACTCGTCCAATCATTTTTGTTACTCTTTCTTGGACTGTTTTACCTTAGAAGGTTTTGCCTCATCTATTTTAATGATCTTATTTCTGCACTCATCCTTCTTACGCTTTGTTTTGGAACCAATTTCTTTGCTCTTGCGAGTATTCAAATTGCTTCGCCTCATGTGGTGCTTTTTTCGGCCTATGCTATATTGTTGTACTACATTTATCGTTGGCACCAAAAGCCAAGCTCGGGCAATTTGATTTTAATTTCTTCTGTAGGTGCCTTAATGGCTTTAAGCAGACCAAACGAGCTCTTATTTTTTCTAATTCCCATTTTTTGGCTGGGTGGGCAGTTTCCCGATTACAAAACAAAGTCAAGATACTTTCTTAAAAACCCAACTCAACTTCTTTATGCCTTCTTGCCGGTTTTCCTTATTGGCTTATTGCAGCCCCTATACTGGAAATACATTAGTGGAAATTGGGTTTATGACTCCTATTTGAATGAAGACTTTAAACTTCTAGATCCTTATTTATATGAGTACCTCTTTAGTTTTAAAAAAGGGTGGCTTCTTTATACCCCTTTAATGATTTTTGGGCTACTAGGGTTTATTCCTTTTGCCAAGCAAAAAAGACAGTTGGCCATCGTATTTGGAACATTTACCCTACTGAATATCTGGATCTTAAGCAGCTGGGATTGCTGGTGGTATGCAGCTTCTTTTGGCCAACGGTCAATCGCCCAATCGTACCCATTATTCGCTCTACCACTTGGATGCTTATTCGTTTATTTAAAACAAAGCAATAAGTACCTAAAATTCAGTCTTGCTAGTACCCTCATACTCTTATTCTTGCTCAACTTGTTTCAAACTCATCAGTTCAGAAAAAGCGTAATTCATTCTCATGGCATGACCAAAGCTTACTACTTGGCTAGCTTTTTTGACCTTAGCCCCGATGAAAGCAAGAAAAAGTTATTAGAACCAGATCGAGAAGTAAAAGAAATACCGGAATACGAAAATGTCAGTCGCTTTCTATTGTTCCAAGAAAGTTACGCCACTTTAAACCAACAAACAGATACTTTTAATGGCCAGGCTTTCCCGGCAGAAGGGAGCCTTGTTTTAAGCCCTGAGGTCCCTTATTCCAACGCTTTACAGTTTTCTTTTAACAAATTCTGTGACACTAGCTACGCCTATTTTAAAATTAGTGTTCGTTTTCGCTCTCAATTCTCGCCTGAAGAAAATGACATGGGCATTATTGCACGAACAATTGATTCAAAAAGCGGTAAAATCTATAAGTATAGATACTACGATAGTAAAAGCGCTGAAGGCTTTAAAAAAGGCGAATGGTGTCAGATGAGCGCTTTGTTTGTACCACCCTATCTGCGAAGCAAAAACGACAGTTTGTGCTTTTTTCTTTACCACACGGGGAATCACCCTGTAGAAATAGATCAGTTTTATGTAGAAATGTTTGACCCGTCAAAACAGCCGAAACTCCAAGGGAAGGAGTTTATAAACAACTACCATACGCTAATTGATAGAAATTGGCGACCAGCCTACAAATTGGTTGGAGATAAATCTTATGAATACCTTGATTCTGCATATACCTATAGCTCTACTTTAAAATTCTCAGCAACTGAGCTTATTGGCCCTCAACTTGAATTTGAGCTCAGTGGATTAGCCCTAAATGAAGTAAAGAATAATGTACATGCCGTAGTCAGTATTTTAGATAAAAAAGGAGAGTTACTTTATTATGACTCAAAAAAAGTAACGAGTACGATTAAATGGAAAAAGCAGCACTTCGCTTTTAATATCCCAGCTAATCTTGATAAAACAGACACCTTATACTCTTATATTTGGGCCAAATCAACACCTTATTTAATTCGATCACTTACTCTAAAAAGTAATTAAACTTGAATTAGTGAAAAAGCTTTCTATCCTTATTCCCGTTTTCAACGAAGCTAGAACCATTCATCTCATTCTTGATCGAATTAAAGCAGTTGAATTAAATAATGGGGTGATCAAAGAGTTGATCATTGTCAATGATGCTTCTTCAGATAATACCGAAAATGTTGTAGAGGAATATCGAAAAAAGAATTCTGAATTAAATATTACATACTTCGCTCAGCCCCGAAATCAAGGAAAAGGGGCCGCCATACACAAAGCAATTGAACTTGCTACAGGTGAATATATAATTGTACAAGATGCAGACCTTGAATATGACCCTAGAGAGTACAATGACTTATTAAAACCAATACTTGAAGGAAATGCAGACGTTGTCTATGGCTCTCGCTTTATAGGAGGAAATCCACACAGAATCCTCTTCTTTTGGCATTCAATAGGTAATAAGTTTTTAACCTTTTTGTCAAACTTATTTACAAATTTAAACTTAACAGATATGGAAACCTGTTATAAGTTAATGGATGCCAAGATTGTCAAGTCACTTATTTTAAAGGAAAGACGGTTTGGATTTGAACCAGAAATCACCTCCAAATTAGCTAAAGTTCCAAAAATTAGAATTTATGAAGTAGGTATTTCGTATTATGGTCGAACCTATGAAGAAGGGAAAAAAATTGGTTGGAAAGATGGGTTTAGAGCCATCTATTGTATTTTAAAATATCGATAAATGGTTTTTAGTAGCGTACTCTTTCTATTTATTTTCCTTCCGGTTTTTCTGCTTATTTACCATTTGCTGGATAAGAGGTTTAAAAATAGCTTCGCCTTAGCGGCGAGTTTAAGTTTTTATGCCTGGGGAGCTCCAGACTTTATTACCCTGGCCTTAATCTCCATCTTCATCGACTTTTTGATTGTTAGAGGAATGAACATGAGTCAAGGAAGGCTTAGGTTCTTCTTACTTTGGCTTTCCATATTACTTAATGTTGGTTTTCTTGCCTACTTCAAATACGCCAACTTTTTTATTGAGAATGTTAACCAACTACTGAGCAGTTTTAGCAAAAGCCCTATAGAATGGACAAGTATTGTGCTACCAATTGGCATTAGTTTTTATACATTTCAAAAAATAAGCTATTCAATTGATATTTACCGAAAGGTAAAACCACCTTTAAATAATTTGTTTGACTACGCCTTGTATATTATGTTGTTTCCTCAACTTATTGCAGGGCCAATTGTACGCTACAACGAAATAGCAGACCAGCTTATCAGTAGAGACCATTACAATTGGGATGATAAAATTCTAGGTCTTTTCCGTTTCTCAATTGGTTTAGCTAAAAAGGTGCTTATTGCAAATGTTGTAGGAGCCAAGGCCGACTTGATCTTTAGCCTCAACCCTGCTGAAATTAGCACTTCTGAAGCCTGGTTAGGCATACTATGCTATACTTTCCAAATCTATTTTGACTTTTCCGGTTACTCAGATATGGCCATTGGGCTTGGTAGAATGATGGGCTTTACTTTTCCCGAAAACTTTAACAGCCCTTACATATCAAAAAGCATAACCGAATTTTGGAGGCGTTGGCACATTACCTTAAGCAGTTGGATGAGGGACTACTTGTACATTCCCTTAGGGGGGAATAAAGTAGCAACACAATCAAGACTTTACTTTAATTTATGGCTTGTATTTATAATTTCAGGCTTATGGCATGGCGCGGCTTGGACTTTTGTAATTTGGGGAGTCTACCACGGCTTTTTCTTAATTATAGAGCGCCTTTTCTTCAATAAGCTGAGTCAAAATTGGCCTTCAGCGTTAAAAGTGCTCCTTACCTTTTTTATTGCCGTAAACAGTTGGGTGTTGTTTAGAGCCGATTACTTTAGCTTTGCTTTAGACTACTACAAAGCTTTGTACAGCTTTAACTTTAGCGACTTGAGCAACTACCTTGATGCTCACCTTCTAACTATTCTTGTTTTCGCCATCTTTATGAGTTTTGGCGCAATTTGGAAAAAGTTATACCACAGCTACAATGGACTTTTACAGCACCATGGAATTAGTTCATCGTTCATAAAAGTAGGAGCCAGTTTGTTGTTTATTTTCCTCTCTGCTTCAGAAATCATCAGTTCCTCTTTTAATCCTTTTATTTACTTTCGATTTTAATGGCTATTCGATTAAAATACCTTTTGTTAATTGCAGCTTTAGGCGCACTTTTCTTGCCTCTAATACAACTACTTAGCCCTTTTTCAAAAGTAAAAGACTTAGATGGCGACTTTGACATTAGTAACAAACCTCACTTTAGCAAAGAGGCGTTTAAAGACGGAAGCTATCAAGATCAATTAGAGGCCCACCTGAAAGATAGTATTGGCTTTCATAATTTTTTTATTCGCTGTAACAACCAACTCAAGTATAGCCTATTCGGAGAAATTAACTCGAGCGGAGTTGTTGAAGGTAAAGACGGAATGTTAATTCCCAAAAGTTACATTGAAAGCTATTTAGGTCAGGATTTTGTTGGTGAGGATGTACTGCAAAATTTTAGTGAAAAACTCAAGGCAGTACAAGATAGTCTTAAGGCGCATCAGAAGCAATTTGTTGTGCTACTGGTCCCGGGAAAAGCTTCTATTTATCCTGAAAAAATTCCGGATGAATTTCTAACTAACAGAAATGAAAAAACAAATTATGATGTTTTTATAAAGCTGCTTAAAGAAAAGCAGATTAACCATCTTAACCTCAGAAATTTCTTAGAGGAGAAAAAAGGCAAGTTAGAATCTCAACTATTTGCCAACAAGAGTGTGCATTGGTCAGGAAATACGGTTAGTGTGGTGGCTGATACAATGGTCAACTACCTAAGAGATAAGTTCAACTATGAAATGCCTTACATTGTAAGAGAAGCGGGGGAGTATACAGTTGAAAATTACCGCTACACTGATTACGATATAGCGGCTTCCATGAACTTACTGTTTCACATCGCCGAAGACACACTCTATTACCCAAACCTAAAATTTTATCGCTCCTCGAAAGTTAGCAAGCCAACCCTACTTGGTTGCGGAGATAGTTTTTTTCAAAGTTTTAAGGGTTTCTACCCAATATTAGACTCTAGCTTTTCACAGGCTTCACGACTGTATTATTACAATCGGTTTGTCGATTGGCCTCATCGATTTTATGATATGGAACTTTTCAATAATATGCTTGACATCAAGCTTGAATTGGAGCGGTCTGACTTAATTGTAGTTGAAATGACAGATGAAAACATAAAGAAACTTGGCTATGGCTTTATTGATGATATTCTGGCTCACTATAATCACTCAAACACCTATGATTGGAGCCGAATAAATCAATTGAAAGCAGACCCTAAAAACCAGGCTAAGGCCAGCAGATTCCACCAGTTAGCCGGTTACTCTTATGACCAAATGCTAACTGCTATTGCAAAAGGAAAACTCGATAAAAACATTTTGCCTCCTAGCGAATTTGAAAAGCAGGTGCAACAAAAAATGCAGGAAATTAGAAATACCCCGGAGTGGCTTGACAAAGTAAAGAAGCAAGCCATTGAAAAAAACATCCCACTCGAGCAAAACATTCGAGAAAATGCCGAGTGGATTATCAATAACTCCTAACTACTCTATTCAATTTCAATGGAATAGATATACCCATTAATATCACTTAAGGGGTAAGGAATGTTATTCTGATCAAAGGGAGAAAGCGGCCACCAGAGGCTATAATGGAACTCTTGCGTTACAATAGCCACCATTTGATTATCTGGAATTTTAGAATATTCGTCATTTAAATATCCAACCACATGAAGCTTGTCTTTTGATGGGCCTATCCGCCAAATAATTTCTGTCGGCTTCCACTCAATTTGATAAAATAGTTCATCCCCTACTGTTTTGTCATGAGGATACTCATACTTAGAGGTAACAGCCTGATACCAATAGTCCCAGCGGTGATAGCCGAACTCTTGGTCTTCAGAATATTTTACTGGAACTATCCCTTGGTGAAAGTTATCTGGATCGGGACAAGCCAAATCCCAGTTGGTTGTGGCTACAATCAAATTATGGTTATTCTCAGGATCATCGATCGGATAGTCATCCGCCCCGCCATATGAAGATTGCGGCCAATACTTCGAGGTTTTTACAATTTCAATATCTATCTCACTATATGAAGTGCGATCAAGCCGCCTATTTGAACCTTTCTTTGCTCCCTTAGGAAGATAACCTTCTTCTTCACAGACATTTCTAACATTCCACGGGCTAGTTTCCTCACTAAACAACCAATAGGCACAGGTAACTCCGTTCCAAATGTTTTCTTGGTTAATGAGTTTAGGAAATTTTATGTGCCCTGTAAACTTGCCATAGGTTAAGCCCACTCTAGTTTTAGCTCCCACATTTTGTTTTCTAAACTGCTCTAGTTTTTTTCCTTTGTTTCCAGGGTTGGTAATTACAATTGCCTTCTTCGAAGAATCATAGCTTACTGTTTTTCCGGGATAGACCGGATTAATCGGGTGAGTTTGTTCTCTAGAATCCAAAGGGTGATTTTTTTTGTTTTCTTGATATTTCTCAACATCGTAGTTTTTGACTACATCTTCAGCAATAGGAACATTTCTGAGAATATAGTCATAGTTAATGTTATGAAAGTACTGCTCAAAATCTGCTTTTAAGAAAAGTTCTTTTGTGTTTGCCACCTTCTCAGAATAATAATCAGTTGACACATCCGGCTCCCGGAATTCCATTGGGTTAATATAAACTCCCTTAGCCACGTCCATTTTTGTTTTCGCTATTAACTTATTATTCGTGCTTAAAACGAGGCGATTAACACCATCGGCCTGAAATTCAGTTGACTTGAAATAGTAAAAGGGATTTAAAAACCCACCTCTTTTTTCATCCTTCATGTCAATCTGCTTAGCGCTCAGGGGTAATTTTTTCAATTCTTCTTCCGATACGATAACAAGCATAAACTCATATTCGCCCATTCTTGGATTTCTTTTAAAGCGGTTGTTCTGAAATATTTGTTTGCGTGGAAACCGCTGCCCATAGGCCCATGTAACATCTTCTTCTAACTGTTCTTCTATAGAAAGGCCTCTTTCTTTCGATTTTTTAATGATTTCTACAAACCAGTCATTGTTGTTTCGAATTTCCTTTTCTATGGCCTTTAAGGTAGTGTCTTGAATGTAAAGTTCTTTAGGGTTCCCTTTTAGTGAGTCGTTAATGGCCCAGAGCGCATCTAAAAACAGTTGCTGCTCAGCACTTACTTTATTAGCCGGTGCTTTATCAACAATAGATTGATACCACTCTGGTGTTCGCTTAATGTGTAAAATCTTGCTTGCAATAAGCTGTGGGGTAATATTATCGGTTCTGGGTAAGCCGTAATATTTGTATTCGTTCCTAGGATTTCCCACAACCGCAAAGGAGTCTACTACGCTTTTCGATTTCCCTGGCTTTAAGAAGCCCAATTCTTTAAAGCCAAGCTTCGTATCTTGCCAACTGCCATAGAAATTATTGGCGCTTGCAGTGTTGTAGCCTTTTAGAGCACCTGCATTAAACTCGTCAAGCTTATATGACTTGTTCTGATAAAATATTTTGTAATAAAATTTTTGATCCACTTTTCCATTGTTTTCAAAATCAAACTGAAAGTGGAAATGCGATTTTTCCGCAGCTTCATCCCAAGAGGGTATTCTCAGTCCTTTTTCGATCGCTTGAGATGTTGAAACTTGATAATTTAATGTTCCATTAGAGCTTGTTCTCTTCGTAAACAATTCAAAGGTTCCGCTATTTGAATTATGCTTTTTATTGCAAGATGTAATCGCCAAGCAAAAAAAGATTGCTGTTAGTAAAGTTGTAATTCTAACTATTCTCATGATATAGGTTATGTAGCAATAGGGTATTTTGACTAATAGGCTTATTTTGGTGCATTTTGCACATCATAATTTAAAAAGCCGATAAGTAATTGTGAGCCAATTATTATCGGTAAAGCTGCAAGCATTATGGTTCCCGTTTTTGCTTCAACATTTAAAGTTATACTACTGTACCAATTTACTGCACCGTATAAAGTTCCATATAGAGTAAATATTAAACCAAATATTAGCTGGAAACTACCTGCATTAAAGTCCCGTAAAAAATAGGAATAGAAGATACGCTTTATAAAACGTTTTAAATATTTAGGCGGAAACTCGAATAACACTTTGTATATATTCAGCCCACTTTCCTCCTCTCCATAAAATGCATCCATTGCAAAGTCAGAAACTACCACCCTATTTATCCCTAGCCTAAACAACATATCGCTTTCAAAAAAATACCTTTGATCAATTTTTAGTAGATTAATTTTTTTCAAAGACCTTCTGCTTATAGCAGTAAATCCATTAGTTGGATCCATGACTTGCCAATAGCCATTCACAAACTTATTTACAAGCGAAAGGATACTGTTTCCCAGCAACCTTACCCTTGGCATTTGTGATAAGGCTGATAAGTTGTAAAACCTATTTCCTTTACTATAGTCAGCTTGTTTTAATAGAATTGGCTCAATGAGTCCATAAATAAGTTTTGGGCTCATTTGACCATCTCCATCTATCTTAACTGCTATTTCACAATTAGTTTCCCTTAAAAAATAATCATACCCTGTAATTGTAGCTCCTCCTACTCCTTTATTTTCTTCATGAAATAAGACAACAACCCTTTTGTCATTAATTTCACTTTCTACCCATTTCCCACTATTCTCTGGGCACTTATCATCCACCACAATAACAACCCCCACCAAGTCAATCAATTCATTAATTAGTGGAACTATCTGCTTTTTTACTTTATACGATGGAATTACAACAGCTATTTTCTCTTTGTCAATCACGCTACCTTTTATAAAACGATGTAAGTACCTTATTGCACTCTTTGAAAAGTATAACAATTACTCCTAATGGCAAAATCATTGCAACTTTCGATTGGTTCATATCATCCACCCCTAAATACGCTGCATAATAAAACGCATTCAAGATGAAAATCCCTCCAAAAAAAGCTATCATCAAATGGTTGTCATTGCTAGTTTTTTTAGAGTAAAAAATCAAATAAATTAATAGAAATAAAACAGAAACATCTACAAAAACCACATGAATGAAGGGGTATTGCTTATTATTAAAACCCTTTACAAATTGGTTGGAGTGCAAATAATCGTATAAATCTTCTCGGTAAGACTTTTCTATTTGCCATTTAATATTTAACAATCTTATTTGGGGAGTTTGAAAATTAACAAGTTGCTTGCAAAAATTTGCAAAAACAAACGAATAATGCTCTTTAGTAAGCTTTTCGGTACTTAAAATTTTGTCCTGCAACTTCTGAAATACCTTTGACTTATTTACCCAACAGTTCTCCCACCCTGATTGCTTGCAGGAACCAAAATAGACTGGGCTATGAGGGTTAAAAAGAAAATCACCAAGGTTTGTAAAAGTAGACTTATAGGATCCTGCCTGACTACAATACGCTTGATACTCAAACTCATTTCCTGAAGCACAATTAGTAACAAAATATTGGTCAAATACTCCACTTTGCACATACCTGTAAGTAGAAACGATATTAATAGAATCATCTGCCGTAAAACCTCCTTTCATCTCAGAATAAATCAATCGCTCTGCCCCATAACCAAATAAAATTAGCATTAAGTATACGGCAGGCTTCAACATTAAAAACCTTGAAAAGGTTACTCTGACCTTTATTATTTGGATTGTAAACAACAAAACAGCAAATAAGCCAAAATAAAAATGAACTACGTTTAGTCCCAAAAGTGCTACTATTAAAACCCCAAGAAGTATTTTATGAACAAGTGCTAACTTTTTTTCAGTCAAAAACAGTAAAGTAGTGATAGTAAAAACCAAAGTAAAAATTTCCGGAGCTAGCATTGAGGTATAAAATCCAATTGGCGTAACTAGCAGGAGAAAAATAACCACCAGCAGATGCAAAAGCCATGGCATTCTGCTAGGCATAAACTGTTTCAAGAATAAATAAATTACGTAGTTTGCAACTATGGATTGCGCCAATATTACCATCCAGTTTGACCATGAAAGGCTAAGGTGCCTAAGATAAAAAGGGTAAGTAGTAAGAAACCCTATTAAACTGGCACGACCATGACCAATATCAATAAAAGCCCCTGTGTCAGGGTGTATAATGGCATACCCATTCTGAATTGCAGGGAAGATCAATAACAAAACTGAAATTGATATTGCTAGGAATGAATAAAGGCTATTTTTAGAAATGTAAACCATCAGTCTCTTTCTCCTCGCATTTCTTTCCCGTAATCTATAAAGTCAAGAGTTTCGTGCAACCCTTCTGGCTTTTCTGTTTTTAAAAAAATATGCCAATATGCTTCTTTTGACATTGCTTCATAATGTAGAATATAGTTTCTGTATTGGTAGGATTGAAATAAATTCAAAAACACAAAGCTTAGCATAATTAAAAAAGTCAATGATTTCAAAGCCAAATTTTTACTTTGCATCCAAGTAATGAACCCGGCTAGTGGAATTGCTAAAATAGGGTACATGTCTATCATGGGTCTCATTCCAAAGCTACCTCCATACCACCACGACCACCAAGAAAAAATAATATACACTTGGAGCACAAGAACAATTACTATACTCCACCGGCTTTTTATTAGCTGCTTACCTTTTAGCAACAACCCTAGAATAGTGAACCCCATTATTGGCGTATACAGAAGCCAGCCGGCTCTGTAACTAAATAGGCCATCAATGATTTTAGGTTGAGCCCAAAAAAAAGTTTCATGTTGACCATAAGAATAATACAAAAAACTCCCACTCACATAATACCAGTATACAAACTGGGGAACCAACACTAGAAACCCTGTTAATGCAGCAAGTATGATTTGCTTGGAATTTGCCCGCAAAAAATTAATCCTTGCCTTTAAGGCACTTACGGAATCTACTTTGTATAAAAATAAAAAAAGTGCAATTAAAACATTTGTAGGACGGATGAGTGCAATTAAGCCCAATAACAAACCCATCGTAAGTCCAGTTTTCATAGTTGGGCGCTTTAGCCATATATCAAAAAAATAAAGGGAAAGGCTAAATAATGTAAAGCTAAAAACATGACTCATACCCGGCTCAAAGGTTGCGTAATTGAATAAATTAGTGCCTAGGCCTATAAGCAGCAGAGCAATAAAAACCGACAGGTCGCTATAATACTTACGTAAAAATTTTCTTAGAACAATTAACCCTAAAACGAAGTAAAAAAATGAGCATAAAATTATTGCCAATTGATATGGGTTTGAGTATCCATTAGCTTCAAAGCTAGGAGACCAGTTTGCAAACTGATTTGCCACAATAAAAAAAGGCAAGTACAAATAAGATAGTCCCATTGTTGTTTTTACAACTCTTGATCCTTCTTCTGTTGAATAATACCATAAGCGATATTTAAAAAACTCTGGATTCTCATCTATAAATTCCATCGATAGGTCATTATAGATAAAAGTGACCGGCAAATATGAATAATAGTATACCACATCACTAGCAATAGGAGTTGTCTCTTTTTCTAGGTAGTTAATTTGAGAATTCACAAATAAAGTATAGAGAGCACAAACAATAATTGCAATTACGCTTAACTCAATTTTTACTCTTTTGTTATTCAATGTGCTGATGGCTAACTATTTGCTAATAAAAATGAAAACTAAAGACTTCATGGAAAATTAACTAAAATATAAATCATCCAAATGGCATGAATGGAACATATGTTATTGCCAACCTCTTCTCATTTAGTTGCCTTTTCAAATTTTCATATTAAGTGTGCTCCCCTATCACTAGGTCACCTTTTAATTCATTATTGTAGATTACATGTCTCATCTTACGAGACCGTCTATATGGAAAACTTAATCCTATACTCCTTTCTAAATCTTATGTCTACAAACTCCTCTTGATAATTCTAAAGCTTCATAAAAGACTTTTTCAATTTATTCGTTTTCTACTTCAGTTTTTTCTAGCTCTATAACTGGAACCAAAGCTTTGAATACGTACTGCTGAAAAGCACTTTTATTAAAGTTAAAAATAGAATTTGTAGAGATAATCTCAGATTGGCTCTTATCATCATAGAAGTCTAAAAAGCTTATTTGCTCATAACTTAACTTTCTAACCTTGTCATTAATTTCCTTTTGGGTGTCAGCGATTAGATATTGTATGTTGTACGATTGGCCAAATTTCTCTTTACCAAAGGCTGAAACTTCAAAATGCAATAAAGTGTCATTTGAGTACAATTCAAAATCTCCATTTCCGTCTGTGTAAGTATTAATACCATTTGACCAATCTTTTAAGTACCCTCTAACAACAGCCCCTTTTATAGGATCTCCACTTTCCTTATCTACCACTTTTCCTAGGTGTAAGTAATTACTGTAGCCAAGCATATTTTGGTAATTAACAGCGCACTTACACTCTTCTTTTTTTGTTTCTTCAACAATTCTTCTAAAAGAATTGGCTGCCGGCTTCGGTGTGCCTATTATTCTTTGACCCTTTGTGTTTTTATTAATTCCATTTATAGCGATTAAGCCAGTAAAATTAAACTCTGAATGACCCCAGAAAGTCTCTTGATATTGCCACCAACCATATCCCGATGCCCCGCAATTAATAGCACTCTGGTAGGAAGCTCTCATAAATTCGGTCATTAAATCGTACCGAATTGAATCGTTATCTGCTGGCAAAGCAGTTTCAGAAACAATCCATGGTTTATCAAGGTACTTCCCATACCAATAGATCTCGTTTGGAACCCTTAGTGGATTATAGGTATGAATAGAAATAAAGTCTACATCCATTAAAGAAGCATCCCATTCTAGTACCTCTATGGGTTCTGCTAAACTCAAGGTAGATAGTTGATTCGGCGCATAGGCTTGCATTAACTTGTCCCATTCAGTTGAAAGTCGCTTAGCCTCTAATTTGGTTCTTAAAATATTTGAATAAGCCGTTGGAGAGTTGTCTTCTAAAAACTCTGCGTTATCAAAGTAAAGTGGCTCATTGAAAAAATCATAAGCAAAAACGGTTGGCTCATTTTTATATGCAACTAATATTTCTTTAATAAACCTTCTTCTTGTTCTATTAAACACATCCTGCTCACGAGGCCTAGGTAGTGTAATTAGCAATTTTAACTCATGCTTTTTGGCAACGGTTCCTAAATCTTTTAATGCACTTCTGAAGTCGTTGACTTCTTTATCGAGTTTAAAATAATGAGAAGTGTCTCCTACATGGTATAGTAGAGCAGCTGAAGGGTGGAACTTATGATAATTTAATTTATGTAAATCCATAATACGGACTGTGTTAAAGCCCATATCTTTTATCATTTGGAAGTGAGCGTTCATATGGCTCAACATTGAATCTTTAGTATCCCATTCAATTTTATTCGGAATATCATAGTCCATTGAAGGTCCGAGAACAAAATGCCCTTCTACGTAATAAAAGCCAACTACGTAGTTTAAAATCAAAGGATAAAATGGTTCATCCTTTTGGTAAAATTCTTTCCCTTCTAGTCGAACAAATTCTGATGTTTCAGAGGCATCCTTGATACAGCCGAAGAGTTGAAGGAGAAAGGCAACTAAAAGAAAGTATCTCATAAATTTAAAAGAGGCAAAACTAGAGATTATTGCTCATAAGAACTCATGAATTTACACGGAGTAATATAACTACCTTAGCTTACCAACCGAAAGTAATCGTACAGACTTTTCCGAAGTGATTTTTTCTCTTTTTAGGAAAACTCATGTTTTTCGCCTCTTATAAATAATGAATGTTTTGCCTCCCTATCCTGTTTTCAAACAGTTCCGCAGCAAATAAATAATGTCCTTCACTCTCAAACGACTGCAATTTAATTTAACTCGATTAAGTCTCTGTTTATGTTAAATTTTAAACTTTGTTAAAATTGTAATTATAAACTACTTAATATATGAAAACCTTTAGCCCCAAAATATTAATTGTATTGTTGAGTCTGTTGGTATGGTCTTGTCAAAAAGACGATGACGATACTGAAATCATCCCAATGTCTCCTTCAAGTCCAACAGTGAATCAAGTTTCGATGCAAGAGATGACCATGAATGAAGGGCTCAAAGTCATAAATAACCCATCTGGATTTGCCCCATTAACTGCTGAAATTAGCTTTCAAACTAATAGCAATGCAAATTCTGAAATTACAATTTTAGGAAGCCAATCAATTTATCACTCATTCGAAGAAAATTCAAAGACTCATAAATTAGATATTGTTGGATTATACCCAGGAATAGAAAATCAAGTGGTATTAAAAGTGAGTACCGCTAACTCTTATGCCTTAGATACAGTAAAAATTATAACAGATTCGTTACCTGGGTATTTCCCTGACGTAACCGTGGAAGCCTACTCCCCATCTTTGGTGGAAGAAGGTTGGGTACTTTATAACCTTCACCTTACTGATGGAACCTTATTTCGCTCTTACCCTACTATTATTGACAATGAAGGCGTAATTAGGTGGTTTCTTAACTTCGAAACGCCTAGTTTCCCGGGCTTAGCCTTACCGGTAGAATTAACTCAAGAAAATACGTTACTATTTACAACTGAAGATTACATCAAAGAATTTAACTTCATGGGATACGAAGAAAAATCCGTTCCTATCCCTTCAGTGTATACTGGTCATCATGATGTCATCAAGAAAGGCTCAAACTATATTCTCTGTGTGGCTAAAGAAAACACTCCAGTAGTTCAAAATGGCTCAACAGTTGAATCGATTGACGATCATATTATTGAACTGAATAGCATAGGTACAGTTGTTAGAGAATGGGACTTCAGAGAAATTCTTGATGTTGATAGGAGTGATATAATTGTTCCTTTGCAAGCTGATTGGTTTCACATGAATGCAGTATATTACAGTGAGTCAGATAATACTCTATTGGTTTCCGGCAGAAACCAAGGAATTATTAAGGTGGACATGAAAAATAATTTGAAGTGGATTTTACATCCGCATAAAGATTGGGGTAATGCAGGTTTTGATGGATCTGGTCCCGACACTAAACCGTTTCTACTGACTGCAATTGATGGTTCAGGAAACGCCTATGATTCCTTAGTTCAATACGGATACAACAATGTTCCTGATTTTGGTTGGAACTGGGGACAACATGCTCCTCTAATTCTTCCAAATGGAAATCTATTTTTATTTGATAATGGAGCCAATAGAAATTATCAACAAGGAACCTACTCCCGAGCAGTGGAATACAAAATTGACGAAGAAAACATGACTGTGCAGCAAGTTTGGCAGTATGGAAAAGAACGAGGTAATGAAACCTATTCAGAAATTATTAGTGATGTTGATTACTTAGAAGAAACAGGAAATATTTTATTTGCTCCAGGTATTATTGGCTCTGTATGGGGAGTTGCTCCCAATTCCACTAAAGTGGTAGAAGTGAGCAGACCTGGCGGCACAGTGGTTTTTGAAGCTACTTTACACTTTAAAAACGAAAGAATAACTCAAGGTTCATTTGATATGAGCTATCGAGCAGAAAAGGTGAAACTATATCATTAATTAAAATTCACCTCACCTTCCCTACCAGCCTAAAGTAATCATACAAACTTTTTCGAAGTGATTTTTTTTCTTGTTCTGTCAAGCGCAGCTTCTTGCTCGTATCTTGAAAATAAAGATCTGCTTCCATGTCTAAATACTCATAAAGTTCTGCTGCAAATAAATAATGTCCATCGCTGTTAGAAGATGTCAAATAGAACGACCCTTGTTCATCTTCAGTTTTCCAAATAGCATTTAAGCTATCATGCTCAATGTCAAGCATACCAGATTCTAATCGAACAAAACATTGTGATAACAAAGTGTTTTTTACGAGCACCACATTGAGTTTATTCAAACTACTGTCTTTTACACGCGAATTGATTCGGTACAAAACATAGCTCCCATCTTCATACTTTTTTTGATCGTAGAAGTAAGCACGCATATTTTTAAAAAAAAGCTCTGCAGACTGCGTATAGTTGTAATTAACTTGCCTAACATTTATCTTTTTTCCGGAAGGGCCAAAAAAGCTATATAATAGAAGGGCCAAAAACATAAATAAGCCCCATATCAAGAACCACTTTTTTAATTTTTCCATACAACTTTAACAATCCTACGAATACTTTGTTAGGGAATAGAATTAATTTTGTA
Source organism: Vicingaceae bacterium (assembly GCA_040220135.1). Lineage (GTDB taxonomy): Bacteria > Bacteroidota > Bacteroidia > Flavobacteriales_E > Vicingaceae > CAJXMH01. The sequence continues at coordinate 265,411 of JAVJTT010000006.1, read as the reverse complement.
ACGTGGAAATAGTAATACACATTGTACTTGTTGTCCTCACTTTCCTAGCCATGGAGTTTATGGCTTGGTTTACGCATAAATATGTAATGCATGGATTCCTTTGGGTGCTTCATAAAGACCATCATCAACCTGAAAAGGGATGGTTTGAACGAAATGATGCTTTCTTTATTTTTTACGCTGTAATCAGCACTACCCTTTTTGTGCTTTGGTCGGAAGGTGTTTTTGAATACGGCTTATCTATTGGCTTAGGGATTTTACTTTATGGGATTGCCTACTTTTCTGTACACGATGTTTTTATTCACCAACGTTTAAATTGGTTTAAAAGAACGGACAACGTTTATTTTAGAGCCATTCGAAAAGCGCATAAGGTACACCACAAACACTTAGGGAAAGAAGAAGGGGAATGTTTCGGAATGTTGTTGGTCCCTTTAAAATTCTTTAAAGAGGCAGCGAAGTCAAAAAAATAATATTTAAACCGTAATAGTACCTTCCTCAGGATTTCCAAAAACCATGGCAGCTTGCATTTCAAAGCGTTTAGCTGAATACAAGCAAAGTAAGGCATCAAAGTGATGCCAAGTTTTAACTTTGTCATTTTCAAAATTAAATCCACTTTTTTCTTTCAGTGAATTACAAAGCAGTTCAATTTTTTGCTTTTCTTTTTTGTAACCTTGATTTTTTAGGGCTAACACCTCAGCTAACTTAGAAGGGTATGTTTCAACTAGTTTTACGCCACTACTCTCAGCCTTTTCCTTTAATTGAATAGCCCTAGCCGTTAAGCCTCCTAAAAACATGGGTGACATCGCACCGGTAATACGATCTGCTTGACGATAAAAATAATCGTTGTTGCCATTTAGTCGATTGTAAGCAATGGGTAAGGATAGCGGAGCGTCGATGTAGGCCATCCACACTGCGTCATTTTCAGTTAAAAATTTCAAAATAAACTGATCGGCGTCTTGATTTTTTGGACAAGCATGAAAATCTACCTGATTTTTCTCCATTAATCGAGCAATTACGGTAGTTCCCGCCATTTTTGCTCCATAATCGATTCCAACTATCATAACTGTTGATTTGGTTTAGTGTGAACACGCTTTTCCTTATTTTGTTCCAACACGCTTAAATTAAACCATATTTCGTTTCCATTGGTTAAGTAAGTATGAAAAAAACATTACGCCTTATTTTAGGAGATCAGCTTAATTGTCAGCACTCCTGGTTTCAGAAAAAAGAAGAGCATGTCACCTTTGTCTTAATGGAAATGCGCCAAGAAACGGATTACGTGGTGCACCACATTCAAAAAATTGTGGCTTTCTTCTCCGCTATGCGTTCATTTGCTAAGCAACTAAAAGATGAAGGGCATAAAGTCATTTATCTTTCTCTAGATGATGAATCGAACTACCAAAAGCTTAATAAAAATCTAAAAACACTGATTCAAGAGCATGAAATTAAATGCTTCGAATACCAGCTTCCAGATGAGTATCGATTAGACCAACAGCTCAATAATTTTTGCCGGGATATGGATATTGAAACCAAAAGTTATCCTACAGAACACTTTTATACGAAACGGTACGAACTAAAAGAATTCTTTGAAAAGAAAAAGTCAAAACAATGGCTGATGGAAAGCTTTTACCGGATGATGCGCAAAAAGCATCGAATTATGATCGACGACAACGACAAACCGGAAGGAGGAAAGTGGAATTACGATCAGTCAAATCGCAAGAAATTACCAAAAAGTCACAAGCCAACTGCGCCTCTACTTTTTCAACATCAAGTCAATGAAATAGTAGAAATGTTGGAAAAAGCAGAAGTAAAAAGCATTGGAAACATTGATGCAGAAAACTTCCTTTGGCCTGTTAACAGAGAAGAAAGCCTACAATTGCTCGATTACTTTGTTGCGGAATGCCTGCCACTTTTTGGGGACTTTCAGGATGCCATGGCTGAAGATGAGTGGAGTATTTACCATTCTCGACTATCCTTTTCGATGAATAGCAAAATGCTAAGTCCCAAAGAAGTAATTGATAAATGTCTGCAACATTGGCTTGAGCACAAGGATAAAATTGACATCTCACAAATAGAAGGGTTTGTTAGGCAAATCCTAGGCTGGCGAGAGTACATGCGGGGATTTTATTGGGCCAAAATGCCGGATTATGAATCAGAGAATAAATTGAGAAATCAGCGTAAACTGCCCGAATTTTACTGGAGCGGAAAAACAAAAATGAACTGCCTGAAGCAATCCATAAACCAATCTTTAGATTATGCCTATGCTCATCATATTCAAAGGTTAATGGTAACTGGCAACTTCGCTTTATTGGCGGGCATAAATCCCAAAGAAGTTGACAAGTGGTATTTGGGTATTTACATTGACGCCATTCAGTGGGTAGAACTTCCAAATACACGTGGTATGAGCCAATATGCTGATGGAGGTTTAATTGCCACTAAACCTTATGTTTCATCAGCAAACTACATCGACAAAATGAGCAACTATTGCTCAACTTGCCATTACAGTAAGAGCAAAAAAGTGGGGGAAAAAGCGTGTCCTTTCAACAGCTTGTATTGGAACTTTATCGATCAACATCTCGAAAAATGGAGCAAGAATCAACGCATGAGTATGATGGTGGCCAATTGGAATAAACAAGACCCCAAAAAGAAAGAAGAGACTCTTCAACAAGCTTCACTTTATTTAAAAAACATAGAAAAACTATAATTTACAATTAACCATTTGATAACAAAGTGAAATTGCAACAAGAACTCCAGAGTTTTACTTTTGATTTTATATATTAGCAATCTCTCAAAATTTAAAATATTGAAAATGAAAAATCTACTGAGCCTTTTTACGGCCTTCCTTCTTTGCCAATTCACAATGGCGCAAACCACAATTTACTCTCAGTCGTTTGAGTCTACAACTGGATACTCTTTCCCAAATGGAAATGGAGGAAGTGGTTCAGACTTTTTTGACCGAACAGATTTAGCAGGAGCGCCTCCTCAAGATGACTTTACTTATGCAGGATTCGATGGTACTTATTTTATAGCAGCTGAGGATATTGATGGAACGCTTAGCTCCTCCCAAGGGGTTGTATACATTGATAATATTGACATTTCTAGCCAAGCTAATCTTTCCCTTACGCTAGCTTTAGCGTCAGGCACATCTAGCGGAATTGACGAGAATTCAGACTCTATTTCCATTGAAGTAAAAGTTGGTAATGGAGCTTGGACAGTTATTGGCCGTTTTAGAGCTGATCCTGCAACCACTAGTTCATCTGGCTTCAATGGTCAGCTTGCAGAAGATACTGACAATGATGGATTAGGAGATGGCACAAGATTGAATGGCACATTCCAAGACTTTACTTGGCTTATTCCGGGGTCAGGAGATTCATTAGACGTTAGAATAACTTGTGACCTAGGTTCAGGAAATGAAGAAGCAGCTTTTGATAATTTAAGAATTTCAGGAGCTGCCGCAGGCTCAATGTTTGCCACTATAACAGCTACCACCGATGCAAGCTGCAATGGAGGATCTGACGGGAGTATAGCAGTATCCGTCACCAATGGTACTGCAAACTTTGACTATGCTTGGTCAAACGGAATGACAACAAGTGGCTCCAACTCAACCACCAACACGATTAATGGATTAGCCGCCGGAACTTATACTGTTACCGTAACAGATGCTAACAACAGCACGGCTACAGCAAGCGCTACCATTAGCGAACCAACAGCGGTTTCTGCCATAATTAATGTGGATAATAATGCAAGCTGCAATGGCGGTGCGGATGGTTCTTTAACTGCTGCTGCTTCAGGCGGTTCAGGAGGTTACACTTATTTATGGTCGAACGGATCTACCAACCAAACTGCTGCCTCTCTAAGTGCTGGCGTTTATCAGCTAACCGTAACTGATGCCAATGGCTGTACCGCTACCGCAGGTGAAAACATAGCTGAACCTACTGCCATTAGCATCACCTTAGACTCTTTAGCAAACGCTTCTTGCGCGGGTGGTGATGGTTTAATTAGAGCTCAAGCAAGTGGGGGTACTGGAGAGCTAACATTCTCATGGTCGAACGGACTAGTTGAAACCGCAACCACCACTGCATTTAGCCAAAGTTTTGAGAGCAATAGTGGTAGTTGGACCTACACCGCTTCACCCAATGCCTACAATACCTCGGGTGACGTTTGGGACACAGTCAGCTCAATCAGTTCCATATCTGCAGCTAGCGACCAAACTAACTTCTGGGGAATGCAAGATTTAGACAATGGCAATGGAGGTGGATCATTTTACCACACCCTTACTTTTGATCCGGTTAATGTAAGTGGGTTGAACAATGCGGAGGTTCGATTTGATTATTACACGAATGGTTTTGATAGCTCAGATGAAATTGAATATGAAGTAGTATTTGATAATGGTACTACCTGGAGCACAAATGGAACCACTCTCAATAAAAATACCGGTGCTTGGACCACAATTTCTGTCCCTATTCCTTCTTCTGCCAGTTTTGTCCGTCTTCGAATTCAAGCAAGTCAAAATGGGGGCAGCGACCAAGCAGGAGTAGATAATGTTCAAGTATTGGAAGTCGTCAATCCACCTGCTAGCACGAACTCAAATTTATCTGCAGGAAACTACAGCCTTACAGTGACTGATGAGAACGCTTGCTCGAGCACTGCCACTTATTCCATAACCAAAGCACCTTGTGCAGGTCCTCCTGTAGGTTTAGACATCAGAAGCCTCAAAGACACTTCCGTTATTTTACTTTGGGATGCCATTGCAGGAGCTGATCTTTACAAGATTACACTTAGACCTTCTACCTCTCCGAACTGGACCATTACGGAGTTTAAAAACATAACCGGATGGACTCGTAGAGTTATCGATGGACTCGTTCCGGGTACCAAATACTTTTGGACAGTGAATGCAAGGGTTAATGGCAATTGGACCGGCCCTGCAACGCTAGAAGATTTTACTACGCCTACTATGGGCTGTTCTAATCCAACTGCTTTGAACGTTAATTTCATCAAAAGTGATAGAGCTCAACTGGCTTGGGCTACAAAGCCAGGTGTTGTAAGGTACCGGATTCGCTACAAGGAAGTTGGTACTAACAACTGGATATTGAAAGCCGCGCCTCAATCTAGAGGAATACAGTATTTAAAAGGACTTAACCCCGGGACAACCTATGAGTGGAAAATGAGAAGTGTGTGCAGCAATAGGTTCAAGAATGCTTGGGTTGATGGACCCAATTTTACTACAAGCGTTCCTACTCCAGGAAATGCTAGAATTAAAGCTCAATCAGCTGAAGCATCGGTTGAGAACCTTACCCTTTACCCCAACCCTAACCAAGGTCAATTTACCGTAGACTTAGGTAATTATGAAGAAGCGGTGGAAGTGGAAATTAAAGATGTGAATGGCAGACAAGTTTACAACCAAAGATTTGGTAACCCACAACAAACCCATTTTATCGACACAAAAATTCAAGAAAGCGGAGTTTACTTCATGCTAGTAAAAAGCAATGATGAGCAAAAAGTAATGCGCATTGTGATTCAGAAGTAAAAGAATACACCTTAGAAATAAAAAGGGAAGCTATCAGCTTCCCTTTTTTTATGGGTGATGACGTGAGATAACTAGGCATTTAAGAAATACTAGATAAAGCTGTGGCCTAGATATATGGTTGCTTTGATGACAAAGAGAGTTTGTATTTTGAAAACTTTAAGCTTAATTACAGAATACTTATTCTATTGGAAATCGGTAAAGAATAGAGGCCGACCTAACTTTAACCAGCTTTAGTCTAACTGAGCCGCCACTACAAAGGTTTCTTTATACACCTCTTGATCTCCTGATGGATTAAAAGCCTCAAAGTAGAGGACATAAATCCCTACTCTAGCTTTACTACCATCCTCTGTTACTCCATCCCAAGAAAAAGTTCCTTTCGCACCCAACAGTTCGTTCTTAATCAAGTCTTTGATCAAACGACCACCACGGTCATAAATCTTAACATTGGCCACAAAGCCTGGAGCATTAAATTGATAGTTGATGTTAAGTATGTCTTGATAGCCGTCATTATCTGGTGAAAAGAGCTCAGGATCAAGACTCACCTCTCCTTTAAATTGAGTTTCTGGAAAATATTGGGAGTTCTCAAAACCAGGCGTCGCAAAGCCAACACTTTCAGCCGCCGAATGAAAATTTCCTCTATCCTCACTTGAGCGATTAGGATCTAGCCTTTCCAAACTCACTCCATCCATGCTATTCAGCACTTCAAAATGCATGTCTTCATCGTAAAGAAATCCATCTATTAGTTCATTTGATGTATTTAAGACATACACTCCTCCTTCAGCATCAATGTAAGATGGTAAGTCTTCTACTTCATAAAAACTAGACCTTACTGTATTGGGGTACTCTTTAACTATATTATCAATGTTTTCAGTTAAACCGACATACTGTCCAGGCAAGACTAAGTAGGGTTCTTCGATAATAATCTCTCTATTTGCAATCATCGCATCATCCCAATTGGCCATCATCCAGCCTTCTAAACTGATGATTTTTTGAGAACGATTGTATAGCTCCACAAAGTCACTACCTCCGCTTCTTGGGTTGAATAGTATCTCGTTGATCACTATATCTGATCTTTCCGTTGATGAAGTAGCTACCGGAAGGCCAAAATTAGCATGAATTGGGTTTCTCAAGGCATTTCCTGAACAATCAGAAAGATTGCTAATAGTTAGAGTAAGAACGACATTCGTATCAAGCGGTGTATCTAAAAGTAAAGTTATACTAGAGGGGTCAAGTGGTTTGGAGCTTACACTTAAGACCTGGGTAGGGGTTGAAAAACTAAAATTAGCAGGACTTACAGCAGCGGTATCCAGACCTTCATTAAATCTGATTTCCATAGTATTTTCAGAGAATACTAATACCCTGTTTAAACGAGGTGGAGTAACATCTGCTTGATCGCTAAAAATAGAGTTTTGATTGCCCGGAGTACCCCCTGAAAAAGCATTTGAAGCAAAAAAATTGTTCCGATCACTACAAGGCAAGTAAGGATTGATTTGCTCTAAGGTATAGCCTCCGTCCTTTTTGGTATCATTTCCGTACCACTGATCAGTATAATTTATATAATCAATCATCTTTCCATTGGCGTCCCGTAAAATAACTTCGTCAGCTGCAGAGGTAAAGGAAGGAAAGTCTGATCTTCCTTGTGATGGCCCGAAGGCTGACAGACTGCTTGCTAACTCACTAGAACAAATAGTTATGTAATCACCTGGCTTGAATAAGGTGTTTCCTAATGCAGTGAAAGATGAGCCATTACTGAGCGTCCAATTTGAAAGATCAAAGGTTTTTTGTGAGGCATTAAACAACTCAATAAAGTCTCCATTAGGCAACCCTACTTGTGGACTTGGGTCGGCCATAATCTCATTGATTACAACATTTCGATAATTAGGAATATTAGGTAATAATACCTCAGCTTGGTTTTCGCTCCCGATTGGGTTGCCGGGGCAATCTGTTAGATTGGTAACGGAAATGGTACCAATAACACCTGTATCCAAAGGACTACTCAATTGCAATAGCACTGAATTGTATAGTGGTGCTTGATTCGAAACTAAGCTTACTGCTTGCCCTCTGCTAATTGTATAAGTTGCATTTAATACAGAAGTACTATCCAAAAGCTCATTAAATCTTAGAAGTACGGTGTTTGCGGTAAGTGCTTCCGCTGAAAGTAATTCAGGTGGGGTTTGATCTAGGGCTGTATCGAAAACTGAATTTTGCATTCCCGGAGTACCACCTGAGCTATTGTTAGAGGATCTGTAGTTGAGTTGCCCGCTGCACGCTGTATTGGGATTAATTTGCTCTATGGTATATCCTCCATCAGCTTTTGATTCATCTTGGTACCACTCAGGCGTGTAACGTACAAAGTCAACTAGATTCCCATTCGCGTCTCTTAGTAAAATATCATCACTGTCGGTTAAAGAAGGAAAAGAACTTTGACCTTGAGTAGGCCCCAAAGCAACAAATGCCGCCTCACTTCCCTCCGAACAAATAATGATGTAATCCCCCGGACTAAAAATGAGATTTCCTAAAGTTGAAATAGTAGAACGATCTCCCAGTGTCCAATTGGAAAGGTCAAAGATTTTCTGTGAAGCATTGTAAAGTTCTATGAATTCTGCATCAGGTAAACCTATCTCTGGATCAGGTTTACACAAAAACTCATTGATCACCACATCGCGATAATTTGGAACAGCAGGAACTACAATTTCAGCTTGATTCTGACTTCCAATTTGGTTTCCGGGGCAATCTGTGAGATTTGTAACAGTAATGGTATTTACCACTCCAGAATCTAAGGGTGAGTTCAGCAACAAAAGGATTTCAGTGTAAGAAGGAAATCGATTCTGAACTGCACCAACTGTTGCAGAAGTACTAAAAGTATAGGTAGCAGAAAGCACCGAAACCGTATCAAGTGGCTCGTTAAATCGAAGCAAAACACTATCTACAGATAAAGCTTGAGCGGATAGCAATTCAGGAGCAGATTGATCAGCCGTAGTATCGTAAACCGAATTTTGTACACCCGGAGTTCCACCTTGAATGTTATTAGATGCTATAAAGTTGTTCTTGCCGCTACACTCCGTAAATGGGTTAATCTGCTCTAAAGTCCATCCTCCATCATCTTTAACCGCATCTTGATACCATTCAATCGAATAGCTTAGACGATCTATTGTACTTCCCTGAGCATCGAAAAGTTTGATCTGATCGCCTGAATTATTTAGGGATGGGAAAGAAGGCACTCCCATAGTTGTACCGAAGCTTTGGTAGGCAGAAACATCCCCGGTGGGACAAAGAATAATGTAATCTCCGGGTTTGAAAATTTGGCTGTTCAAGCTCCCCCCAGAAGAGGCATCTTCTATTTGCCAACCTTCTAGATTAAATATTTTGTTAGAAGCATTGTACAGTTCTATAAACTCTCCTGTTGGCAGACCAAAAGAAGGAGAAGGGTCAGAGAAAAACTCGTTAATTACCACATCTCGAAAAGATGCTTGCGCCGGTAAAACCACATCGCTGCTGTCATTTCCGGAGATAACATTTCCGGCACAATCGCTTACATTGTTCACCAGCAAAGTGTTCACTATTCCTGAATCTAAAGGTGTGCTTAACACCAAGAGCGCTTTATCGTAGCTTGGTGGTTGATTAAAAACCTGACCAACCACCGCAGAAGTAGTAAAAGTATAACTGCCATTCACCACCGAGGTAGAATCCATAAATTCATTGAACTCTACTAGAACGCTATCCTCTGAAAGTGCGGTAGCTCGGACAAGCTGAGGAGGAGTCAAGTCTGGTGAGTTATTGAAAATACTATTCTGTTGACCAGGTGTTCCCCCTACTGCAGCCGTGGAAGCTGCAAAATTATTAGCTCCAATACAAGGTGTTTCAGGATTGATCTGCTCTATACTCCATCCTCCATTTTCTTTTGAGGCATCTTGATACCAGCTGAGGTCATAGCTAAGTTGATCAATTACGTTTCCGTTATTGTCAGTTAATGAGAGATCATCACCGGAATTATTTAAACTCGGCAAGGATACTTGAACTATCGTTCCAAAAGCTTGATAAGCATTGGCATCAGAAGTATTGCATAAAATCACATAGTCTTGCGGTTGAATAATGCGGGAGGGTAATGTTTGCGAAGATGTCCCATCAGCAATTTCCCACCCACTCAGATCAAAAACTTTATTGGACGCATTGTAAATTTCAACAAACTCTCCACCTGGTAAGCCATTGGAAGGGGTTGGGTCAGGGTAAAACTCATTGATTACTAAATCACGCTCATTGGCCGGAACCGGAATAAAATAGAAGAAGTCTACCGTATCGGTTGTCATCACATTTCCATTTCGGTCTTCCACATTTTTAACCTCCAAATCATAGCTGGTGCCGGAAATAAAATTGCTTGCAAAAACTAAGCTTAGCTGACTGCTATCAGCAGCGTTTATGGTCGCTGTGCTAGGATTGCCAATCGAGGGATCAAGGTTGTAATTTGCTAGGTTGGTGGCACTTTGCACTTCTACATTTTCACTAAAGTAAAGGTCTAACTGATTATTTCCTTGCCGAACCAGCGAGTCTACCATTGGAGCGGGGTCAAAATAAAAGAAGCTTAAAGTGTCCGTTTCAATTGCATTTGCATTTCGGTCTTCTACGTTTTGAACTTCCAATTCATAATTAGTTCCGGAAACAAACCCAGAAGAATATGTTAAAGTTAGTTGACTACTATCGCTTGCCTCTATAACAACTGAAGCAGGATTTCCAAGAGAGGGATCAAGATCATAATTTAAAATATTCGAAGCTGTAGCTATATCTACCAATTCACTAAAGTGCAATTCAATCTGCGTATTTCCGATTACCATGAAGGTATCTATTTCGGGCTTAACCGTATCTTGAAAGGCCTGTCCATTGATTACAAAATCATCAAAGTAAAACTTATCTGAACGCGTTGATGTGTAGTGACAGAGCACACCAAAAAAAGTGGATTGTGAATGAGTTTGGTCCGTAACTGTCCCTTGCGAAATGGGGTTATTAAAAGCCGCTGAAGTATCGGCAAAAAGTTCCCATTGTCCATTGATATCTTTGGTTACGGTAACTTTTACCTTCACTGGCTGTTGTCCTACAAGGCCATCAATTCCATCAATAATTTCCACTTGATTATTCCCATCCTGACGGTACAGACTCACATCATCAACGCTTCCGCTTACTCCGCCTATCCTTACAAAGTAGCCATCTAAGTTTTGAGTCAAATTTTGTTGAGAGGAAACCAAGTAAACTTCTCCATAATTGCTGCTCGAAGGAGCAAAATCCATTTCTACATAAAACTCCCAACTCGCATCGTTTATGACAGATGAGTTGGTAACAAGGTAGGCTGGAGAAGTTGCTGTTGCGTCGTTGAGTTGCAATTGGTTAGTCGCATCAATTTGAAATTTCGAAGTTTCACCAAACCAAGCAGGATTGGCAGTAAAATCTCCATCCGTAAAATCATCTGTAAACCCTTGCTGGGCATAAGCCTGAAGGGCAATAGTAAAGGTTAATAATACAGTGAAAAAAGTAGTTTGCTTCGTCATAAGTTAAAAAGCTTGGGCGCGTAAAGTTAGTACATTTGAATTCCCATAAGGTAAAATCTAAGTTAACAATAAAGGGAATGAGAGTAGCTTTAGTTGGTGCCACCGGTTTGGTGGGACAAGTGATGATTCAAGTTTTAGAAGAAAGAAATTTTCCGCTAAGCGAATTAATACCAGTTGCTTCTGCCAGTTCTATCGGCAAAGAAGTACATTTTAAGGGACAACAGGTGAAAGTAGTGGGAATAGAAACTGCGATTGAAGCTAAGCCCGATATTGCGCTTTTTTCAGCTGGTGGAGAGACTTCAATGGCTTTTGCTGAAAAATTTGCAGCAGTAGGTACCACCGTAATCGACAATTCTTCGGCTTGGCGCATGGATCCAAACAAAAAATTGATCATTCCGGAAGTGAATGCGCATGAATTGACCAAGGAAGATAAGATCATTGCCAATCCCAATTGCTCTACCATTCAAATGATTTTGGCTTTGGCTCCTATTCACAAGAAATATGGCATTGAGCGCATTGTGGTTTCTACTTATCAATCCATTACTGGCACAGGTGTGAAAGCAGTTCGGCAATTGGAAGATGAACAAAATAGCATAGAAGGCGAAAAGGCTTACCCGCACCAAATTCACCGTAATGCCCTTCCTCATTGTGATGTTTTTCAAGAGAATGGCTATACCAAAGAAGAAATGAAGTTGGTGAAAGAAAGTCAAAAGATCATGGGAGAGCCAGACTTGAAAGTTACCGCTACGGCAGTTAGAATCCCCACGATGGGCGGTCACTCAGAATCAGTGAACCTCAGCTTGAAAAAGGAATTTGAGCTTGAAGAAATCAAAAGCCTTCTCAGCCAAAGTCCTGGAGTCGTTGTTCAAGATGATGTAGCCCATAACCTCTACCCCATGCCAATTACTTCTCATGGTAAAGATGAAGTTTTTGTAGGCAGGATCAGAAGAGATGAAAGTCAGGAAAATGGCTTAAACCTTTGGATTGTGGCCGACAACTTAAGAAAAGGAGCAGCGACCAATGCCGTGCAAATTGCTGAATATTTGGTAGAAAGTAAGCTGGTACAAACCAAAACGTAATTTTTTTTTGAATTCTTATCCTTACTTTTAAAGTACGAGGCAACGAAATTTAATTATGCTGTGTCTTTTAACAAGAGGCACAGGGCCGTAAGTTCAACTACCCATGAATGAGAAAAAGTTAATACAAGCCTGTTTACAGGAAAAGAAAGCTGCACAGCGGGCCTTGTATGAGCGTTTCTCTGGTAAAATGTACTTTGTTTGTTTACGTTATGCCCGGCATGATATGGAAGCACAAGACATGTTGCAAGATGGGTTCGTTAAAGTTTTTGACAACATTTCAAAATTCAAATTTCAAGGTTCTTTTGAAGGTTGGGTACGTCGCATTATGGTAAATACTGCCCTTAACTATTGCCGAAAAAGAAGTTTTAAAGACGAAGTTATTGGTTTGGAAGATTACCAAGATCAAGTGGTTTCTTCTAAAGCAGTTAGCAATTTATCAGAACAAGAATTATTGAAATTAATCCAACAATTACCCGATGGTTATCGTATGGTCTTTAACCTCTATGTAATTGAAGGGTATAGTCATAAAGAAATTGGAGAGCAATTGGGCATCTCCGAAAGCACTTCTCGTTCGCAGTTAGCGAAATCTAGAAAGTGGATGCAAAATGAGGTTACGAAATTAAAAATGAGCAAGCATGTCTGATCAGATCCAAGAATTCGATCGTGTGTTTCGCGAAAAGCTTAGTGGTCAAGCGACTCCTCCACCCGAGTCGGTTTGGGATAACATTGAGAAAGAGCGCACTTACGGTCATGTGGTGGCAAATCGCATTTCCAACTATTGGCAACAATTCGGAACCATGCTCTTATTGCTTATTGGTGGCGCAGCCGCTATGTTATTTGTTGGAGGTGGAGAACAACAAATAGAGCATAAAAGCCAAGCACAAGTTTCTCAGCCTGCTGAAAAAGCCATGGCTGAATATTCTTATTTCCCAAATTTAAAGCTTCGCTCTACTGCTAAACAGACAAAAATAGCGCAACAGCATTCCCAGCTAAGCTCAAATTCGAATCAAAAGCAACCAACATATACTGATAGTAAAAGTAAAGTAGCAAGTAAGGTGAACCTACAAGCTCTTTACGAAGGTGATATTCCCGATGGTGAATTAATTGCCTCTTTGGGTCAGTCTGCTTTTGCTAGACCTCAACTCAAAGATGACCGACTAAACGCACAAATTAATCATAGAGAAGGTTGGGAAAGCGCTAAACCATTTGGGTTTGTGCATTACTACCAAATGGATGAAAGTCCGTTAAGACCCTTCAGAAATGAAATTGCTCAAGCTGAAATGAAGTCGGCCGGAGATGTGAAACACGAATATTTTGATGATCTTTTTGAACATCGCACCTTCAGAGAAAGAAGCTATTTGTACTTTGCTTTCACTCCACAAACAGTGCAAAAGATCATGACACCTGAATTTAACCTTTCAAGTGATTATTTAAAAGACCGCTCAAAAGCTGAAAACACTCGTTTGGCCTATACTTTTACTGCCGGACTGCATTACGAATTAAAAAATCATAAGTTTTTTGAAACCGGCATCAATTTCACTCAGATCTACGAAGAAATGAGTTTGTATGGAGAGAAGCGATTCTCTAATCAATACGATTTTATTGAAATCCCTCTATTACTTGGCTACAAAGACCGAAATGCCAAATGGGGATGGCACATAAAAGGTGGCTTAGGCGTTCAGGTATACAACAACTACAAAGGTTATATATTGAAAAAGGTAGCTGACCCTAATGATCCGGTACAAATTGCCCAGCCAAATGTGAATCAAGCAAATTCGAATGCTCAGTTTAGAATGAAGAAGACAGATGCTGTGGTGAATATTATTACTAACGATCATGCTTTGTCAGATAAACAAGACCGAAGAGGTGTTCTAGACTTAAGTAGAGAAAATGAAAACCCCTACTTAGAAAGCGGAGTTGTGAACTTCCATATGGCAGCCGGAATTACTTATTACCATAGTATTCGCACTTCTTTTACCATGACTCCTCACTACAGTAGAAGCATCAACTCCATTACCAAAGACAGAGCGCTGTTTAAAGAGCGAATTAGCTATATGGGTATTAGCTTTGGCACCTTGGTGAAGTTTTAGGTTGGTGATAAGAAGTAGGTTTAGATTTTTCATCACCACAAATCCACCAAACGAATTACAGTTTCGCTTTTGCTTCCATCTAAACGAACGGCAGCTTCTTTGAAGTTAGGTAGACCTTTAAATATGCTTTTGTTGTTAGAAAAACCGAAGGGCTCTTTGGGAATACCAATTAAGGTTCGGTCAAGCTTTTTATTAGCATTCACATCATGCACCAAGGCTATGGCATAATCGCCATAAGGTAGTTTAGGTAACGAAATTGAAAGACTTTTCCGAAGAACCTTCACCTCTTTGCTTAAAATAGCTTGGGTTTTGTCGTCAGGAAACCCTTGAGACTTGTTAAAAACGAGCACCCCAACGTTGCCTTCTACTTTTTTTATTCCTTCTACCTTTACAATTAGAGTGCCTTTGCTAGCATTTTCATTTGATGAAAGTGAAAGAAAAGTAAACAAGCTGATCAACAAAATAAATCGCAGCATGGCATTTGATTTGAGGCACAAAAATAGGATTTGAGTCTTAACTAAAATACTTACTATCCCACTCAGTAGAACTGAAATTTTCTCGCATACCCATCACCAGCATACAAGCTAGTCCACATACGGCAATAAAACTGTGAACGATTAAAAATAACATAACATGCCAAGAAGGAGTGGGCACTAGCCATGCAAATAATACCGCTACACCTAACAAAAACCAAAACATGCTCATGAAGTCTCGCAAAGGAAAGGCCAAAAGCGAACGGAATCTATTTAACTCCCCTCCCCACTTGTGAATTAAATAATAGCGTCCATTGGCTAATTCTAAAAACAAAAGTGGGTCTGAATCTTTATCTTCTAACTTAAATAGCTCTTTGGGTGCAACTACTTTAAAGTTTTTTAAAGGTTGTTCTAGCTCCTTCTCCAACTGCTTAATCTTTGCAATCGCTTCATAAGGTATCTCTCCTTTAAAAACCGAAGAGTCCAAAAAACGCAAACGGTATTTAATGCAAAGTTTCCGGATTTGTTCGTGTGAATATATGTGGTTATCGTCTAATCTTTGTTCGTGCAAAATAAAATCGAAACCTTCTGCTTGCAAGTGATCCAACACCCTTTGGTCTTGGTTTTGAGCTTGCTCCAACAATTCGTTGACTTCACTTAAAAGGTTCTTGGAAGCGGCTTGTTTTTTTTGTTTTTGAAGCTCTTTTTCTAGATCAACCGTATTAAAATTCATGCTTAATGGATTATAAAAACACTCTATTCTTAATGGCAATATAGCCCGTTTGGTATGGTGAGCTTGGTTGGAAAATCATAAAGATAACCAAGAATTCTAAAATTTGTTTGCTTGCTTTATTGAAGCTTCACGAAGCTTCTTGCTCAATGTAAGCTCGCAAGTCTTCTAATTGTTTGTCACTCATGCGTTCTTTAGGGTAAAGTGGCATGTAGCGCGGCTTTCCTTTGTCTGCATAAGTGCCATACCTACAAATCTCATAGAGGTTATAAGCATCGGTATGGTCAAGGTTTCTTAGAAATTTTTGAAAGGTGAGCTTGCTATAATCAAAGCTAACATCAGAAACACCACCCTCTTGATGGCAAGCCATGCAGCTAAGGGAGTAGATTTTCTCACCTTTCTTTGGGTCACCCGAATAGCTGAATCCTTTCGATTTGTCGGCCGGAACATCTCCAAAAGTAGCAGGAGATCGCAAAGCGTACTTACTTTTTAAAAGTGCCCTTGCATCTTGCTTGTTTTGAGAACTATTAAGTTGAGCCCACTCTTGTTTGGTTAAGCCCAAATCACCTAGCTTTAGCTGTATATCCCAATAATAGGCTAAAATTGCCTCCAGTTCCCATTCCTCTAAATAGCGACCGGAAGAGCACACTTTAGCGCACAACTGAGTAGCCTCAGCCAAACTTTTATTGGCCGGCTTTACAAGGTCTCCGTATTTTTTATAGTAATCATCGTTGTACCAACTTTCTCGATTTGCAATCCCCAAAAAAGTGCTTGCCGGTAAAAACTTCAAATCGTTTTTAGCTGCATATTCCAAGCGAGTCTCTGGATTCATTTCAAACAAAACGGGATCTTCTTGCACCTGATTGTGACAAGAAGTACAGAAGTAATACTTACTAATATACTTGGATCGCTTGCCATCTGGACCTATGGTTCTGCCTTGATGTACCAATTCAAAACCGCGTCTTATGGTTGCTGAATCTGCTTCTGGTCTCGCATGGTCTGGCAAAGTGCCTCCCAAGAAAACCAGGGCTTCTGAAACGGTAGAATCAGCTGATAGACTATTGGTTACCTGTTTTGAAAAGCCCCAAAATAAGGTGCAAATAGTCAGCAAGAAGCAAGAGGTAAACAGAAAGTGTATCTTTCGCATGGCTATTTATATTTTCTTCCCCCAAGTTGAAAGTCGCGACTGATGTTAAAACCAAAAAAGATAATTCCGTCTTCCCAACTTCCTCTGGTTTCTCCCACAAAAAACTTCTCGATCATTCCCTGAGAATTGGAAATATGAAGTTGAAACACATGACTTTTTGTCTCAATATCAAAACCCATAGACAAAGAATTGTTGTACACCTCTAACAATTGGTCGGGCAAAGTATAATAATACTCTACTTGCCAAGATATCATTTTGGTTAATTGAAATCGGCTAGCAGCTCCAACGGCAAAAACGTCATTGCTAACCTCTGTTTGTTCAACTAAATTGCGATGAACTAGAGTGGGCATCAGTTGCAAAGCAAAGCGATCTGAAAACTGTCGCGCTAGCAATGCTTGGTAGGTGTAAAACAACTTAGAACTAAAAGGGTACTCCTTTTGGGCTACATCTAAGTCTAAAGTTCTGACTGCCATCGAAGCCAATAAACTTAGGCTAATGGGCATTTCATTTTCAGTGGTTTGTTTTAACAAACGATATTTTGCAAAGCCATCAACGGTTTTTTGATTTGAACTTCGCCCTATGCCCACAGTTAAGCGATCGCTTATTCCATAATCTAAACCCAATCGAACAATGGCTTGGTCTAAACCAAAAAACTCCTCTATCCCTCCTTTAATACTACCAAAACGATGAGAGATCACAAACTTTAATTGGCCTTTAGGGTTGGTTTCCACAGACTGCCCATTTACGATGCGCGTGTCTTTAAAAGACATGGGAACATAACTTTTTTCTTGCCCTTGTACTTCAAGCAAAATAAATAGAAACAAAAGGGGAAGAATTACTTTCATAATGATCTTAATTATTGGGAGCTCCGGCCTCCAGCCAATCTTTTAAAAGGTCAATTTCTGAATTTGATAAAGGTGTTTTATTGCTAGGAGGCATATCTTGACGCACTATTACTCTGTTTTCAAAACTCCCATTGTCTACTTTTGCCTTGATTCCGGCATAGGTAGTAAAATTGCCTCCACCTGCTACAGTAACCGCATTGTGGCATCCACTTGTAGCGCAATTGGCCTGAATAATAGGTTGTACATCGGCTTGAAAGGAGATAGCCGCTTTGCTTGTATCCTGATTTTGGTTTTGGTTGACTTGCTGGTCGATTTCATCAAACAGTTCTTCCTCATTATCGTAAGTACACGACCACAAGCTGCTTAGTAAAACTAGAATGTAAACTATTGATCTCATTAGGCGATATTAAGTTCGAAAATAGTGATTTCTGGCAAGATTCCTACTCTTCCCGGATAACCAATATAGCCAAACCCTCTATTAACGTATAAATACTGTTCTTGGTTTTTGTAAAGGCCGGCCCATTCTTTATACATATACTGCACCGGACTCCATTTAAAGCCGGGAATATCTATCCCAAATTGCATCCCATGAGTGTGACCAGAAAGGGTAAGGTTAATGCTTGGGTAGCCTGTCAAAACTTGCTCCTGCCAATGACTTGGATCATGGGACAGTAATACATTAACCGGACATTCTTCCATTTGATGGGTAGCCTGCTTTAAATCACCATATTTAGGAAAACGCCCTTTTGCACTCCAGTTTTCTACCCCAATTATGCCAAGTTTTTCTCCTTCAATTTCCAATACCTTGTGTTCATTAGAAAGTAAATTCCAACCCATCATTTTGTGCACATGGCGCAAGTCTTGTAAATTTTTATTCTTAGCAGCTTCTGAGGGCCAGTTTGTATAATCGCCATAATCGTGATTCCCAAAGGTTGAGTATACTCCTAAAGGTGCTTTTACCTTGTCAAATACATTTACCCACTCGCTCATCTCAGAAGCTTTGTTATTCACTAGGTCACCGGTAAAAAAAGCAATATCTGGCTTTTCAGCCCGAAGCATTTCAACGCCACCCTTTACAGCGGTTTTATTCCAAAAACTACCAGAATGAATGTCTGAAAGTTGTGCCATTTTAAGTCCATCTAGTTTTTTTGGTAGGTTCTTGATGGGTAACTTAATCCTTCTAACACGGTAGTCGTGAGCCCCACTGACAATGCCCCAACTAAGGGAGACAATGGGTGCCGCAGCCACTAAAATTCCGGTTTTGGCTAAAAACTCGGAGCGGCTAATGCCTTCGTTAGCTGCTTCAGAATCAGGATTGGAGAGTTTAGCAACTACCCACCTTATACCCCTTTGAATATCATCGGTCAATAAAAAGAGACTGATAAATAGCTTTCCCAAAAAGTTGAGAAAAAGAAAAGATAAAATAAAGGTGCGAGCATGTTTTCCAAGTGTATCAGGATTACCAAAATTGTAGAAAAGAAAACTGATAATGACAACAGAAGTGATGAGCCAATAGACTGTTTTTATCCCTTTTTGTATACTAGTATCTAGGTTCTGCACCAAGACTTTTATAGACTGAAAAGCATAGCCTTCTAAGACTAAGAAAACCACCAAAACGATTACCAGAAAACCAACTCTATTCATGCTCTAAAATTCACTAATTCATTTAAATTGAAAGTATAAAACTGTGTTACAAAGCAAAAGTTTTACTTTTGCGCCCTAAATAAACACATTAAGCATGGAAACAGTAAACGAATATTCTGGAATGGTCACTGATTTGGTGATGGAATACGGCCCCAAGTTAATTGGTGCAATTCTTACGCTCATTATTGGACTTTGGGTAATCAAAGCCATTACCAATAGCATTAAGAAGGTTTTTGAGAAAAGAGACATAGATCCCTCATTGCGCCCTTTCTTAGGTGGTTTAATCAACACGCTGTTAAAAGTATTCTTGATCATTTCTGTGTTGAGCATGATTGGCATTGAAATGACTTCCTTTATTGCCATTCTCGGTGCAGTTGGTTTAGCCGTTGGTATGGCATTATCAGGCACGCTCTCAAACTTTGCCGGTGGAGTAATTATTTTAATTTTAAAGCCTTATAAAGTTGGAGACTGGATTGATGCTCAAGGACACAGTGGTACGGTCAATTCAATTCAGATTTTTCATACCATTTTGAAAACTCCTGATAACAAAACCATCATTATTCCAAACGGACCACTTTCCACTGGTTCTTTAACTAACTATTCTACAGAAGCAACGCGAAGAGTAGATTGGACTTTTGGCATTGGCTATGGGGATAAAATTGAAGATGCGAGAGCCATCTTAAATGACATTTTGAAAGCAGATGAGCGAATTTTCAAAGATCCTGAACCCTTTGTGAAGGTGAGTGAATTGGCAGATAGCTCAGTAAATTTAGCCACTCGTGTTTGGGTTAATGCCGGTGACTACTGGCCAGTTAAAATGGAAATTATGGAGCAGGTTTACAATGCTTTTAACAAGAAAGGTATTAATATTCCATTTCCACAAATGGACGTGCACGTACACAAAGACTAATCTATTTTAAATACAATTTGATTGACATGAGAAAACTAAGCTTTCTGATGATTGCCATTGCTTTGAGCATTTTTAGCCAAGCACAAACAACTGAAGCAGAAAAATTATTAAGAGCGCAAAAGAAAGATACCACAGAGGGTTGGAAAACCGGTGGAGTTTTTGGAGCTAATTTCACGCAAGTCTCCCTTTCTAATTGGGCTGCGGGGGGTCAAAGCTCAGTTTCTTTAAACGGTTTGTTTGATGTATTTGCCAATTACAAGAAAGGAAATGCCGCTTGGGATAACTCTTTACTGCTAGGATATGGTGAAACCAAGCTTGGCGGCAGCGATTGGATCAAATCTGACGACCAAATCATCTTCAACTCTAAATATGGTCAAAAAGCTTCAGAAGACTGGTATTATGCTGCCTTAGTAAACTTTAAATCTCAATTTGCACCTGGGTATACTACAGTTGCTGAAGAAAATAAAATTTCTGACTTTTTAGCGCCGGGCTACTTATTGGGTTCTATTGGTATGGATTACAAGCCGAATGATAACTTAACCATCTTTATTTCACCTGTAACCGCAAAAATGACGGTAGTGAATATACAAGCTTTAGCCGACCAAGGTGCTTTTGGCGTAGAGGCAGCTGAATATGTCGATAATAACCCTGATAGTACGAAAATAAAGGACGGTGAAAACATTAGACTGGAAGTAGGGGGATATTTAAGATTGGCTTACAAAAGAGACATTTGGGATAACGTCAGTTATCAAACCAATGTTGATCTATTCTCAAACTATGCTGAAAACCCACATAACATCGATGTAAACTGGGCCAACACCTTAAGCCTAAAAGTGAATAAGTATTTGACCACTACCATCACTACCAATTTGATCTATGATGATGACATTGACATTACTGAAACTAACGATGCCGGTGAACCAAAGCTAAACAGCGAAGGTAATCCCATTGTAGGACCAAGAACACAGTTCAAATACGTTTTAGCAGTTGGCTTCCAATATCAGTTTGGGGCGAAGAGAAAGTAATAAGTCTTTTCTTATTAATTATTAGTTTTGATAATTAGAGTCTTGAAAACCAATTGACTTGCTTTTTTTGCTTCAAAGTAAATTTGTAGCATCTTAACATTTCACTTTTAGTTCAAGATTTTAAAGTTTTTTTTAATCAAGACTAACTGTAATCATGGTTCATTTCAAATCTACCTCTTCAAACTCAATAAAGTTTTATTCGTTTTTTTTAGCTATCTCACTATTCTTTTTTTGTGGACAATTGCTATCTCAGAACACAATTACCTTTGATAACCAAGGCTATTCAAATGCTCAAAATTTGAATAACTTCACACTATCTTCGAACAGTCAAGGTTTCCGTTTCAATTGTTTTTCCTCATCACCTGGCTTTCAATACCGCACTACATCTACATTTTGCTCATACACTGGTGGAGCAATTGTTGGAACGGGATCATCCCAAACTGCAATGACATTAGCTACTACTGACGGCGCTGAATTTGACCTGTATTCAATTGACCTGATCAACGAATTCGTGTGCTTTAATTGCTGCACTTTATCTATTACACTCACGGGCTACAAAGATGGTTCTTTGGTTAATGGTGCAACCTACACTTCATCGAATACAGGATTATCAACCACTTTTAGTGTTTCTGGTGATAGCGATTTTGACGAAATTGATTCACTTCGCATCACCGCAAGCAGTGGAGACTTAACTGCAACGCTGATAGATAATATTGTGTGGGCTCCCGCATTTACTGGATGTAATTTATCAGCTTCCATTACGGCTCAAAACAACATTGCCTGCAAAGGTGACAATAACGGTTCCCTAACGGTTACGCAAAGCAGTGGGTCTACCCCTATCGACTACTCTTGGTCAAACGGATCTACCACCTCAAATTCTAGTTCGAGCACCAACACCACTTCTTTTCTTGCTGCTGGCTTTTATAGAGTAACGGTTACTGACAATAACGGATGCACCGCCACTGCTTCTTCCACCATTACCGAGCCGGCAACGGCCTTAAGTGCCTCGGCTAGTGTTGCGGCTAACATAAGCTGTAATGGAGGAGCTGATGGAGGAGCTACCGCCTCGGCAAGCGGAGGCACAATGCCTTATACCTATTCGTGGTCGAATGGAGCTACTAGTGCTAGTATTTCAAGTGTTACAGCAGGAACCTATACCCTAACACTAACCGATAATAATGGTTGTACAACAACTTCAAATACCACCATTACAGAACCTACCGCTCTTGTGGCTAGCGCTTTGGTGAGTAGCAATGTATCTGCCATTGGCGGCACTGATGGCGCAGCAACGGCTTCTGCCACCGGAGGAACAGGAGCCTACACTTATTCTTGGAATACTGGGGGAACAAGCGCTACAGAAAGCAATCTTGCTGCAGGAACTTACTACGTCACTGTATCGGATGCCAATGGCTGTTTTGACTCGGCTTCGGTAAGTGTAAACGGACCAGCTGGTGCCCTTAATTTTGACGATACTGACGATTACATCACAGTACCCCATCATTCAAGCTTAAACTTATCTGCAGTAACCATTGAAGCATGGGTTTATTGGACCAACTCTGGAACCACCGTTGATTTTATTAGCGGAAAAGGAATAGAGCAATTAGAGGTGCATACCGGAGGAAGTGCAGGAAGTAATTCACTTCGTTTTATCCCAACCGCAGGCGTATACTTAGATGCACCGGCGGGAAGCTTTACTTCCAACCAATGGAACCACATTGCCTGCGTATATGACCCTACCGTTTCTGAAGCGGTTATTTACATCAATGGATCTACTGTAAGTCTAACCAATCGAGGAAGTAACCCTATTACTACAGCAATCACAAATACAACAGATGCTTTAAATTTAGGTATACGGAATGGTGGAAGCTACCCCTTTTCAGGAGCTTTAGATGAAGTGCGCATTTGGAATCGTGCGCTTTGTCAGTCTGAAATACAATTCAATCGCAATTGTGAAAATCCAGGTAAAAAGGATGGATTAGTCGCTTATTACGATTTTAACAATGGAAGTGCCGGTGGAAATAATACCGGATTGACTACCTTAAGTGACCAATCTTCTCAATCAAACGACGGTACGCTCGTGAACTTTACCTTGAATGGAAGTTCTTCGAACTGGGCGTCTGCCACTAATTTTTCTAACTGTTCTACTTATAATCCTCCTGCTATTAGTGCCTCAATTGTAACGACTACAGCACTAAGTTGTAATGGAGATAGTAATGGAGCTATCTCAGCCTCAGCTACAGGTGGAAACTCATACTCCTATTTATGGTCTACCGGCGCTACAAGCAGTTCCATCAGTGGACTTGCGGCCGGAACCTATTCACTCACAGTAACAAGCGAATGTGAAGGGAAGGATACCGTTCAATATACTTTGACCGAGCCCAGTGCGATTACAGCTACTGCTGTGGTTAGTGGAGCCATTAGTTGTAATGGTAGCAGTAATGGAGAACTTACGGCATCTGCAACTGGGGGAACTGCCCCTTACACCTATTCTTGGAACAATGGTGCTACTTCGGCTTCTACTACAGGAGTTAGTGCTGGGACTTACACCGTCTCCGTTACTGATAATAACGGCTGTGGACCAACTACCGCTTCTGTCACCATTACCGAACCCATAGTACTTTCAGCTTCTACTTTTATAGATAATAGTGTCTCCATCAACGGAGGCTCTGATGGCGGGGCCACGGCTTCTGCCACCGGAGGCACTATGCCTTATACTTATGCTTGGAGTAATGGCGCTACTACTGCTTCTATCACTGGAATTAGTGCAGGTTCATACACCGTTTCCATTAGCGATAATAACGGATGTGGCCCTGCTACTGCTGCTGTTACCATCACTGAACCTACGGCACTTGTCGCTGCCATCAGTATTGATGCCAACGTTTCTTGTAACGGCCTTTCAGATGGTGGAGCTACCGCAAGTGCAACAGGTGGAGTTACTCCTTACACCTACGCTTGGAACAATGGTACCACTAATGCCTCTATTACAGGAGTGAGTGCCGGAACTTATACCATTACCATTACCGATAATAACGGGGCTACCGCTACTGCTAACGGCACCATTACTGAACCTACAGCTCTTATAGCTTCTACTTCCGTAGATAATAATGTATCGTGTGTAAGTAATACTGACGGAGCTGCTTCTGCTTCAGCAACGGGGGGAACTACCCCTTACACTTATACTTGGAATACCGGTGCTACTTCTGCTTCATTAAATGGACTTAATCCCAGTAACTACACTGTAACAGTCTCAGATGCTAATGGTTGTACTGATGTAGCCTCAGTTACGGTAAATAAAGACACTGCTTGCCTTTTTGCTCCGCAAAACCTACTTAGTCGATTTATTCAAGACACCGCTGTTCGGTTGAATTGGGATACCGTTCAAGGAGCCACACTTTACAAGGTCCTATGGAGAAAAACATCTGAGTCAACATGGAATCGTTATGTTAGAAACATTCCACTAGGACGATTAGACCTTGACACTCTTGAAGCCGGAACCAAGTACTTTTGGGCAGTAAGAGCATATAAACCTGGCATCGGTTGGTCTCCTTTCTCATCTCTAGAAAACTTCACAACCCTTGATAATCCTTGCCTGATACCAGATGGGTTGGAGGCCAATGCAATTACAGATACTAGAGTGAGGTTTATGTGGAACATAAAAGCCAATACCATATTATACAGACTCCGATACCGAGAAGTAGGAAGTATGGCTTGGCAAAAGGAATCAATTCAAGGAGATCGGGATCGCCTTTTTATCACAACACTAAGCCCGGCAACTACCTATGAATGGCAAATAAAAAGTGTTTGCTTATATGGTAATTCTACAGGAACAGTCTGGTCTCCGACGCAAAGCTTTACCACCGAGGCGCTATCAAGTGCACCTCAATTACAAAGAAGTAAAATAGTTCCAGAGATTAGTGAAGAATCAAACATAGAAATCTTTCCTAATCCAAATAAGGGAGTTTTCTTTATTAAGACTGGTGCAATAGAAGGTAATGTTGAAGTGAAAATAATTGACTTAAGTGGAAAGGAAGTATTTGCAAAAACCTACCCTTCAAGTGGTAAAATTGAGCTTGATATACCATTTAAAAGTGGAGTTTATCTTGTCCAAATTATTAATTCAAAAAGACAAGACATTAAGAGACTTATCATTCATAGATAACCTACAAATTTAAAAAAGCTGAAAGCAAATTGCTTTCAGCTTTTTAGTTTTTGGGAAAAGTTTTACTTACCCTTTTGCAGCTGTTCTTTTTATGCTACAACCAATGGCTTTGGTATTCTCGGGATCAATTTTTTCTCCCGCCACCATATTCTTAATAGCATTCCCTAAGTAAGGAGTTTTTACTGCAGCGGCATCATCTAAATTATCATCAATTGCGCCTTCATAAACCAACTGCATATCTGCATTAAAAAGAAATACATGTGGCGTAGTTTTTCCGCCAAAAGCATTGGCTAATTTGGAGTTTTCATCAACCAAATATGGAACATCGGCATAGCCTTTTTCTTCAGCATGATTCTTCATTTCTTCCATACTGTCGTCACCTTCTCTTTTAGCTTCATTGGAATTGATCAATGAAAAACCGATTTCGTTTTCTTGAGCCATTTCAGCAATACCGGGGTATCGATCTTCCCATTTGATCACAAAAGGACAAGTATTGCAAGAAAAGATCACCAAAAGGCCATTCTCTTCAGTTAAGTTTTCCAAACTGTATTTCTCACCATCAGTGCCTTCCATTTGATAATCAGTCATAGGAGCCTTTTTTCCTATTTCTAAGGTTTTATACTCTTCTCCTTTAAAGGAACATGCGATAATTGCAATTAATGCAAAGACTGATAATAGACTTAATTTCTTCATTTTTTTTTTTTAAAAGTAAGGAAAATCAGTTCTCGACTACGATTGAACAGACAAAAAGCTTGTAAATCGATATTCCAATTTGATATAATGAACACTCAATAATGAGTTTTCAGCTAATTCTCTAAGATCACGAATTCAGTTCTTCGGTTGGCTTGTCTCCCTTCTTCGGTTTCATTGTCAGCTACCGGTTGGGTTTCTCCATAGCCTTTAGCTTGTAAACGTTCAGATGCAATACCGGCCTTCACCAAATAATCTCTTACAGACTTTGCCCTTTCGTGAGACAGCTGCATATTGGTTTCATCTGAGCCGACATTATCGGTATGGCCACCCACCTCAACCACCATTTTTTTATTAGCTTGCAATAAGTCTACCGCCTTGCCTAGCTCTATGTAACTTTCTTGTGTTAAGGTAGCTTTTCCTGTTTCAAAGAAAATATTGTTAAGTATTACTCTTGCTCCTTTTTCAATCGGTTTTAAGGCAATGTCTTTTCTAATTTCTTGGTACTTAGCTGAAGTTGGTACCTCAAACTTATTGGAATAGAAAAAGAATCCCTCCTTATTGGCTGAAACACTATAATTTCTGCCGGAAGGTAGCACTACCAAATACTCACCGGTGGCCGAGTTACTTTTTGCGGTGGCAATTAACTCCCCGGAGTTGATATCTTCTACCAATACCCAAGCCTCTGTTTTAGCTTCGTTCTTAGCATTCGTCACTACCCCTTTTACCACCACCGCTGGTTTTGGTCTAAGTTCTTCAGGAATAGAAATAGAATACAGATCTAACTTCCCTTCACCTCCACGGTCGGAAGCAAAATAGGCTCCTTCTCCGCTAGCTGAAATAGAGAAATAGGTATCTTCTCCTTCTGAATTTAAGGGTGCTCCCATGTTTTGGGGCTCTGACCATTTCCCATTCTCAAAAACGGTAACAAACAGATCATAATCGCCATAGCCTGGATGCCCAGTTGAGGCAAAATAGAGGGTTTTACCATCTGGCGCCAAATAAGGGCTTTTCTCTCCAAAAGGCGTGTTAATGGTTGAGCCCATGTTTACAGGAATCCCCCATTGCCCGAATTTGTTCCTTTTACTCATATACAAATCCATGCTACCGTCGTAAGAGCCAGCCCGATTAGAAACGAAGATCAAAATATTTCCATCGGAAGACAAGGTCGGTTGCGAATCCCACTCTTTGTCATTCACTATATTCCCCATATTGGTGGGTTGAGTCCAATCCGTTCCTTCTAAAGTGGCGTGATAAAGGTCACAACTGCCAATTCCGCCTTCTTCATTACATTTTACATAGATCATTTGCTGCCCATCAGCCGAAAAAGTAGATGTGCCATCGTTATTGAAAGAATTAATTGGTTCGGGTAACAATTCTGGCTTTCCCCAATTGTTATTCGTTTTTTCAATAAAATAAAGATCCTCTCCCCAATCATTTGTTTCATCACCATCAATATTGTCGAATCCACCTTTTCTTGAGCTGGTGAAATACAATCGGCTTCCGGTGGGGTCAATTTGCGGCATCATATCGTCGGAAATGGTATTTACGCCGCTTCCTAAATTGATGGGTTTAGGCATCATGCCTTTTTTCTTTCTTAATTCTGGGGCTTTTTCTACGTAGTATTTTCGCACCGCAGCTTTGTGATGAAAGCTCAACCGATCCGCTGCTTTACTGTACTTTTTCAAGAATTGATCGTAATCGTAAGTCGCAGCTTCAAAGTTTTCTAACTTCTCATTAGAAAATCCTCTAAGGTAAAAATACCAAGCCCAATAATCTGGGTTTGCTTTTTCTAAACGATCATAAACCTCAACAACTTTTTCATATTGCTTTGTATCGTAGTAAGTGTAACCTAAATAACAAAGCGCATCGACATGTTCGGCATCTTTTTCTAAGGCTTTTAAAAGTTGTTCTTCAGCATCCTCATAGTATTTACTATCGTAGGCTTCTTTTCCTTTTTCATAATAAAAATTAGCCATCTGCTTTTGTGCCAATAAGCCAGAACACAGGGTTATAAATAAGGTAAAAACAACTAATCTCATAAATATTGGGTTTAACTAAAAAAGGGGGTTTGCTATTTTTTCAAACCCAAACCCCCTTACAATCAAAAATGCACCAACCTAGCGCGTCTTCAATTTTGTAACGTCCTTTTTCTGGTAAACATAAACGTAGTCACCGTTTTGACTTAAAGTAGAGCTTGCTGACTTTTTGTTGTTGTATTCTTCATACTTGCAAGTGTTTAGATCAAAACAAGCAATGTCACTTTTATCCGTTTCCATGATTACCACCTCATTGTTTCGTTTCATCATTGACGACTTTTTGTACTTGCTCGCATTAACAAAGTCGCCACTTGCAATTTTATAGGTAGCAATTCCCTTCTCTCCAATTACGGCAATCATGTCTTTGTGCTTTATAATTTGCACGGCATTGCCAACTCCGGCATCTTTTACATCTTTCTCGTAATTATCTGCTCCGGTTTCAGAAACTAAAGAGTAAAGCGCTTTTCCGCTACAAACAATAATGTTATCACCATCTAAGAAAGCGTTGGTAATGCCTTTCTTAAACTTCTCAGAACGCCAAGCAAAAGAGCCATCTGACACATTAAAGGCTTGTAAGCCATTTGGCTTAATGTTCGGATAGTCAATTCTTCTTGTAATGGTCACATTTCCTTCGGAATCAGTTCGTTTGCTATAAGTGTGTCTCTCTACAACCCCTCCGATTTGAACCATAACCTTATCTCCGCTTACAAAAAGACCAGGAATTGCCTTCGCCTTTTTAATGTCTGGAGATTGCCACAGCAACTTACCAGTATTAAGATCATACTTGCTGATGGTTTGGTCTCTTTTCTTGGTCATTTCTACCACATACACATCATTGCCGTGTATTACCGGTTCAGCAACCGTACCGTATTGTTTTACGATGGAAAAATTTGCTCCTCCTGGGTTTGATCTCCCCCCTAAGCTCTGACCATCATGGGTAGCAGACCACAAGGTGGCTCCAGTGCTTTCATCATACACCTGAAGACCATTCAATTTTAAGAATAGCTTATTCCCTTCTTTGTACAAATCATAGATAGGCTCTCCAGTAAGCAATTTCTTTTCGGCCACTCCGATAAAGGTGTTTTCCCAGATGATGTCACCATTGTCCATGTTGATTTTAGCCAATTGGTTTTTAAAGCCTTTAAAAAGCCCTTTTAATCCACCCGGATTAAGGTTTAGAGTGGTTATGTGTCCATCCTCATAAAGGTACTTTCCAACCACTCCTTTAAATTTAGTGGTTTCCCATACTTCTTCACCGGTTCTTGCTTTTACAAAAATTAAAGCGTCCTTTAATGATAGCGCAAAGCCATCTTTTTCAGAGATGTATACAATATTATCTTCTCCTAAATTTTTGTAACGCTCAGAGTTCCACAACAGCTTTCCTGTTTTTAAGTCAACTACTGCAATCTGATCTTTTCCGGTTCTTTTGTCGAACAAGAAAATACAATTGGAGTCCCAAAAGGGAATCAATTCATCAATTTTACGCAGCTTAGGCGCCAAGTCTTTAAAACGGTTGGTCCAGACTACGGATCCGTCATCATTATTAAAAACAGTGATTTCTTTGTCAGTAGCAAGGTAACTTACTTCGCCTTCAAGGCCAGTACCATGCATGTCTGATTTGTGGTCATATTGTTTTTCCCACTGTACTTTCATTTCTTCTTGCGCAAAGCCAACTACACTAAGTGCGAGGGCTGCAGCAAGGGTGAGCATTTTTGTTTTCATGATAAATGGTTTTAGGTTAGTGATGTAATTAATTGATTTTAAAAATTGAATTCGTATCGAAATTTGTAGCTTTTATTCTTGGGCATTTTGAAAGGAAATTTCAGCGCTTTCATATAATCTTTTACATAATTCTGGACTTTAATTGGGGCATCGCTTTCTACCTTAAAAACTGAAGCCACTTCTCCTTTTTTTCGAATGGTTAGGTCATAAACAAAGGTTCCGCTTAGTTCAGTTTCTCCGGTCGCTTTCTCCAGATTTCCCTCAATCCACTCTTCTAAAGAGCCGGACTCCATACGCTGATCTAAGGATTTATAAGCGGCCTCTACTACTTCTTCTTGAGTGGTATAAAAGGGCTTTCTTTGTGCTTCTGCTTGAAAGCTAAATGCTGCAAGCAGTAGAGAGAATAGACAAATTTTAATGGCTGTTTTCATGATTTTATTTATTTACTTTCCACTTGATTAGTGTATTGCCGTAGGCAATTAATACATGGCGTTCATCTGGCAAAAACACAAAACTGGTATTAGTGCCGCCAAACACTTTTTTCTTAATGTTTTTCCAGATTTTCATTTGGGTGTTGTAATAGTCTACAACACTTGCAGATTCTACCTTATAAATGTTAACGCTAGGCCATTTTTCTACGGTTGAAATTCCAAAGTATTCGCCATTCCAACCATAGCTAAAGTCAGGCTGTGAAGTAGTGCGACTCAAATATCCTTCGCGGCTTGGTTGGTAGGTAGAAGCATCTATTACATTGATGTAAGAGTTTTGTGCCACATTAAAGCACAACAACTTTTTACCATCTTTTGAGTAGTGCATTTGGTTAATGTTGTCATAGATCTCATTCACCATTTTCTTTCTTTCTAGCGTTTCGGTATCGAAAATGGCAATGGCAAAACGGTATTTTAAAGCAGCTTTTAATGCTTTTCTGTCGTTTCTTACAGTGGTAATTTCTTTTAACTCCTCTTTCGTAGGTTTTACTACCACAGCTAAATCTTCGCCATCGGGGCTAATCGCCATGGCATTTCTTCCTGCTTCTAGTTCTCGCTTTTTCAAAATTTTACCTGACGGCAACTCTCTTATTTCAAGCTGGTCTTTTTCAAGTACGTATAATTTGCTTTCATCGGGAGAAATTTTAGCATCACTGATTTTTTTGAACTTATGAATCAACTTTCCGGCTTGTAAGTCTACTACGTGGTAGTCTGACTTTTTCGCTTTTTTAGGGTTATTTTCATAAACCCTTTCTTGAATCAATAAGTATTTCCCTGTAGGTGAATAGTGCACATTATAGCCTGAATATTCATCTTTTATATCTATTTCCTTTACAATCGACTGAGAAGCTAAATCGTATATCATTAAAGGGGTTTTCTTTCCACATACTAAGGCCACTTCTTTTCCATCAGGTGAAAGATCAATTCCGGTAATGTTAATGGGCTTTTCCTCTACGATCCACTTCTCAAAATTCTCGTTGATATTTTGAGCGTAGGTGTTAAATGCAAGTAGGCTAACTAATATAAAAGTGATGACTTTCATTGGTTTGTAATTTAAATTCAAAGCTATGTTGCAGACTAGTTTTACCAAATAGAGGGTTCTACGTATTTTAACTAGGGTATTTACCGTAGGGTCTAGTCAATAATTTGTTCTTTCAATGCATAGCGAATCATACCCGCCAAACCACTTACGCCTAATTTGTTGCGAATATTGGTACGATGAGTGTCTACGGTTCGGTGACTTATTCCTAGTAGTTTGCCGATTTGAGTATTGGAATACCCTTCCGCAATCAACTTGAGGATTTGGGTTTCCCTAGCTGTAAGATTGCTTACTGTGTCTACTTTTTGCTCCATAGCTAAAATTTTAGCTAAGTAAAGCTTAAGTAAAAGGGACTGAAATAGAGTGATTTACTGATTTGCCTAGGTAGATTACCCTAGATGATTAATTGACCATCCCATTCTTAATGGCAAACTTGATCAAACCTGCAATGTTATGGGCGTCTAACTTCTTCATTAGGTTAGTGCGGTGAGTGTCAACCGTACGGTGAGAAATGTAAAGCTTTTCACCAATTTCTTTGTTTGAGAGGCCTTCTGCAATCAACTTTAAAACATCAATTTCGCGCTCCGTCAACTTGCTTAGTTGTATGGTATCGGGCGAGACATTAAAAGCAGTGGCTCCGTTTTTTTCCGGATTTAGCAAAGCCTGAGTGACTTCTGAGCTAAAGTAACTCTTGCCCTTAGATACCGCACAAAGAGCACTGTAAAACTCCGTTCGGTCAGCATTTTTAAGCACATAACCGTCTGCGCCAATATCCATTACTTTCTTAATGAGTGATGCTTCATTGTGCATGGTAAGCATAATCACAGCTTGCTTGGGGTTCTCTTCTTTAATTCGCCGCATGGCTTCTAAGCCATTCATAACGGGCATATCAATGTCCATTAATATAATATCTGGCTTTAGCGCTTTTGTAATATCAAGTGCTTCCTTGCCATTATGGGCTGCAGCTAAAATTTCAAAATCGTCTAAATCTTTTACAATCGAACTTAGTCCGTCTAGGACTAATTGATGGTCGTCTACTACGAGTATTTTACTAGGCACTCTAATCTAGTTGGTTAGTCTACCAAATATATCAATTTCAAATAAAACTACAGCCTATTCATCAAGCTTCTAGTAAATAAGTAGATTTATTTACTTTCGCCTTTCAATATTATGACTGCAGCAAAGCGATCCATCCTTTTTATTAGTACCCAATTGCCTTTCCCTCCTAAAAGTGGAGGCACAGTAAAGTCTTTCCATTATGTGAAAGACCTCAGTCAGCGCTATCATTTAAGTGTGGCTTGCTTACTGAAAGACGATGATGCTGATTATGTTGAAGAGTTTCAAAAGCAAGTCAAACTTGAACGTTGCTTGGTTGAACCACATCAAACTTCGCGTAACGCTCTGACACTTTTAAAGAGTATGCTTGGTTTCCCTTGTTTGAATGTCTACCGGAATTATAGTGTACCATTCAAGCAAAAGGTTGAGACAGTGATCTCTGAGTATGATATTGTATTGATCGATCATTATGAAGTGTTTCAATACGTAAGCAAAGACTTTAAAGGGAAGGTAGTTTTGCATACCCACAATGCTGAGTTTATGTTATGGCAGCGGATGAGCGAGCTTGAAAGTAATCCCATCAAAAAAGCACTTTTAAAAAATGAAGCACGAAGGGTAAAAAAGTATGAGCAAGCTATTTTTGATCAGTCGGATTTGGTGTACACCACGGAGTCTGACCAAGAGCTTTATAAAAAACATGGTTTTCAGCTGAGCAATTTCTCCACTACTTACCACCTTGGGAACGATCAGTTATTAGCAAAAGAAGATTTGAAATTTGAAGAAACAGAATTGGCCCTCACCTTTATGGGAACCTTAAGTTGGGAACCTAATGTAGACGGCTTGCTGTGGTTCTTAAACGAAGTATGGCCAACTTTAAAGACCAAATTTCCCCAGCTGATCTTTTATATTTTAGGTAAAGAACCAGATGAACGAATTAAGAAGCGTTGTGCTAATGAAGCTCAAATTGTGTTTACCGGCTTTGTTGAAGACCTAGACGATTACCTCAAAAAAACTCGCGTTTACTTAGCTCCTTTGCGCTTTGGCAGCGGCATGAAGGTAAAAGTATTGGAAGGCTTGTATCGTGGGGTTCCCACAGTTTCATCCTCTGTTGGTGCAGAAGGCCTACAAGTAAAAGATGGCCAACACATTATGATTGCCGATACCGCTGAAGGTTTTATTTCAAAATGCATTCTGTTGTTGGAAGAAGCAGATACCTGGACTCAACTACGAAACCAAAGTAGAAAAGTAGCAGCCGAAAAATATCGCTGGGCTCCTTTGTTTGAGCGCATGGATGAGGCTTTAAAAAAGCTAATCTAAAGGAATACGAACGGTGGCTGTAGTTCCACTCTGTGGACTCGGCTCAAAGTTCACCTCTCCGCTTAAAGGGTTTAAGCGGCTTTTGATATTCAGTAGGCCATGCCCATCGGAGTCTTCAGACTTTATGCCAACTCCATTATCTTCTACTATTAAAATGAGTTTACCTTTGTTTTTAAACAACTGAATAGCTACTTTTTGTGCTTTTGAATGCTTGATGATGTTGTTGATCAACTCCTGACATATTCGATAAACGCTAATTTCTATTTTCTCCGATAAGCGACCTTCAATACCATAATGTTCAAATTCATACTTTAAGCCAACTTGCTTTAAGCTTTTTGAAAGCATATCTTCCAAGGCAGCTAGTAGGCCCAATTCGGTCAGTGCCTTGGGCATCATTTGGTGAGAAATGGAACGCACTTCATCAGCCGATTCTTCTAATACTTTTGAAAGAGAGTCTAGTTCTTTTTTCTTTTCCGGGATTTCTATTTGTATCTCATTTGCTATTTTCTGAAAAGCCATTTTTAAGCCACTTAACTGCTGACCAACGCCATCATGTAGATCTTTTGAAATCCGCTTTCGTTCTTCTTCTTGTGCTTCAATTACTGCATCTAAGCCGTTCTGCTGCTCACGAATAATGGCCTTCTGAAGTTCTTGCTCTTTTTTTGATTTATAGCGTTGGTAAAACAAGTAACCAAAAATTAAGAGGGCTACTAACAAAACGACCATGAGCAAAATGAAGCGCTGACGAGCTAAGAGTTTGCTTTCTTTTTCACTTATCTCAGCGGCCTGTAAGGCAATTTGTTGTTCCTTTTTTTCAGTTTCAAAGCGGGTTTGCATTTCAGCCATTTGCTTGGTGCGTTCCAGCTGGTAAATGCTATCTTCAAGCTGGTCCATTAACTTAAAATAATGCAATACTGAGTCTACATTTCCTTTTTCTTGGTAAAGGTGATACATGCTGTAGTAGGCTTCAGAAAGTGCCTTTCTGTGTTTTACTGTCGTAGATGTTTGGATGGCATGTCGCAGATGATATTCGGCTTCATCAAATTGCCCTAGTTTGCTGTAAATAAGACCTAAATTTGATTCAGTAATCACTTGTGAAGCGGCTCTTTTTTGTCCTTTTTTAAATTGATGCCCCCGCAAAGTATAGGCTAATGCTTTTTCCCATTTTTCTAACTTAATGTATGAATTTCCAATGTTGGAACTAATTTCGGCTACCTCAAAAGTGTCACCTTCTGCTTCGAAGTAATTCAATGCTTTTAAGTTGTAATGGAAAGCAGAATCGTACTGTGCCAGATCATCATAGGCCATTCCAATTCGACTTAGAACATAGTGGTAGGCTCCTTCACTCTGTTTCTCAGCAAAGATTTTCAGTGCTTTTCTATGCCATCGTATCGCTTCCTCAAACGCTCTCATTCTGTCATGAGAATAGCCTATGTCAGTCATAAACCATGCTGCTTCCAAGGTGTCTTTCTTTTCTTCCAGGTAGTCTAAGGCTAATAATTGTACTTCCAGCGCTTTTTTATAATCTCCTGTATTTTGACTTACCCAAGTTATGTTAATGTAGATGTGAAGCGCCCAATCTTCATAGGGTGTGCCGACTAATTCCTTTAGCGTTTTTTCATAGTGAAAAAGCGCGCTATCATAGTCATGTGATTCCATGTAAGCCGAAGCCAAATAGAACCTCGTTTTGGCAATCCGGTTTTTAAGACCGTTTTTCACAGCTGCTTGATGCGACCATTTCGCAAAAGGCAGGGCTTTCTTTCCTTGCGCATCCACCGCAAAGCTGCGAGCAATTTTAACCAAGCTATCAATTTTACTGCTATCGGGAAGGTGTGATAAAGAATGTAAGGTGCTATCGAGGTTCTGAGCTTGCAGGTACAAGCTTGTTACAACAAAAAACAGCAAACTAATTATTCTTTTCATTAGGCTATAGGAATACGAACGGTGGCTGTAGTTCCACTTTGTGGACTCGGTTCATAATTGACTTCACCATGAATTGAGTTTAGACGACTTTTAATATTCAACAATCCATGACCATCGCTAACTTGGCTTTTTTGGATTCCTTTACCATTATCCTCAACTATCAGTATCACTTTTCCTTTGTTTTTAAACAATTGAACGGCCACTTTTTTTGCCTCAGAATGCTTGATAATATTGTTTATTAACTCTTGAGTAATTCGGTATAAGCTTACCTCTATTTTCTCATCTAATCTATTATCAATTCCAAAATGCTCAAATTCATAACTTATCGAAGAACTCCCCAAACTCTTTTCCAACATATCGTCAATGGCTTCAATAATACCTAATTCGGTTAATGCCTTAGGCATCATTTGATGAGAAATGGAGCGTACCTCATCAGCAGACTCATGAAGGATAGTTGTAAGCTTCTCTAGCTCTGTTTCTTTTTCTGGATTAGAAGTTTTTAAATCGCTACTCAATTTTTGAAAGGCCATTTTTAGACCGCTTAATTGCTGACCCACACCGTCGTGAAGGTCTTTGGAAATTCGTTTGCGTTCCTCTTCTTGAGCGCTAAATACCGCCTCTGTTCTTTTGTCTCTTTCTTTTATAATAGCAGCATCTTTTTCTGCTTGACTTTTTCTCTTATTTCTTTGAACAACAACCATTGTAATTAGAAATGCTCCAAAAAGGCCTGAAATTAATATAATGATCCAGTTTCTTTGTTGCGAGATCTCTAATTCATTTTTAGTTTTTAAGTTATTCAGTTGGGCAATTTCTTTTTCCTTTTCAGCAGTTCTATATTCTGTTTCAAGCCAATCAATCTTTTCTTGCGCCTTTAAGTTGGTTAGCGAATCCTTTAAATGGATCCACTTTTCTAAGTATTTAATAGCGGAATCAGTTTTATTCAAACTCAAATAGGCTTGATACAAACCATCATAATTGGCTTGAATTACATCTGGAATTCCGTAGGCAGTACTTTGTTCTAAAGAACTTCTAAGAAATGGTATCGCCTTCTTTGCTTGGTCTCGATTCAGGTAATTAAAGCCCATCATATTATCGCCCAGCGTTATTTGATAGCCAAAGTCATTTCTTTTACTTATTCCCAAAGCCCTTTTTATTAGCACTTTAGCCGAGTCAAACTCATTTATCTGTTCATAATAAATTGCTAGGTTCATCATTTGCCCTGCAATTGATGAAGAGTCACCCATCTGTTTTGCATAATAAAACGCCTTTTTATAGCAGTAATAGGCTGAATCCCACGCCTCATTTTGCCTGTAAATTTCTCCTAAATTTCCATAGTTTGAGCTTAAACCGTCTATATCGTTATTCTCTTGATTAATGCTAAAACTCCTACGATGATAGTACTTTGCTTTTTCTAGGTTTCCGAGATAATCATAAATTAATCCAATCGAATTGTATGTTTTTGATACCTCTGACTCATCGCCTTGTTTCTTTGCATTATCTAAACTTTTAAAGGCTACCTCTAAGGCCTCAACATATTTACCCTGAGCATTATAAATGGAGCTTAAGTTGTGTAAAAGCTGTTTGTTTATGGCGAGCTCGTCCAAAGAGTCTGCTAAGTGATACAAGTCCCACATAATTGTAGCTGATGTATCTAGTTCCCCTTTAAAATAAAAGGTCAAGCCAATGTTCATTCGGTTATCTAAATACGCTTTGTAAACTTTATTTCGCAAGTTAATCTCAGCGCATTCTTCCAGCTTTTCTACACCCTCTTCCATTCTTCCTTGCATTAAGTCGAGGACACCAAGGGTGTTTAAGGCGTTGGCATATTCAGTTTCAAAATCGTTTTGCTTTGCCAAATCGATTGCAATGTTAGACAAGGAGTCTGCTTTTCTTAAGTCGGTTGAGCGATATGACCAAGCTAATGAGTTTAACGCTTTTACCTTCTTTTCAAGGTTTTGGGTGGTGTCTATTACGGCTTGTAAACTATCATTGGGTTTCCCAATAACTGAAACCAAAAAAAGGCAAGCAAAAAGATACTTTTTCATGAGCCTAAAGTATTGAGAAATTTAGTTATTCTACATAGGGTAATGTTCGTAGCCATAAAAAAGGTATTTACTTTGCTCTTATGCTTAAGGAATGTGATGGATATGAGCTAGGTCCACTTGCTAATTTACTAGTGCACATGATCGGTTAGTGAAGAGTATTTCTACAGATAAAGGCAAAATAAGAAAGCACTAGATTTGCTTCTATTTTCAACTTTTTATAGGAATACGAACGGTAGCAATAGTTCCGCTTTGAGGACTCGGTTCATAATTGACTTCACCATGAATTGAGTTCAGACGACTTTTAATATTCAACAATCCGTGACCATCACTAACTTGCCCTTTTTTGATTCCTTTCCCATTATCCTCAACTATCAGTATCACTTTTCCTTTGTTTTTAAACAGTTGAACAGCCACTTTTTTTGCCTCAGAGTGCTTCATTATATTGTTAATCAACTCTTGAGAAATTCGGTATAAACTAACTTCAACCCTCTCATTCAATCTGTTTTCAATTCCAAAATGCTCAAATTCATAACTAATCGAGGAATTCCCTAAACTCTTTTCCAGCATATCGTCAATGGCCTCGATTATGCCTAATTCTGTTAAAGCCTTAGGCATCATCTGGTGTGAGATTGAGCGAACCTCATCTGCAGAATCATGCAAGATGCCACTTAGTTTTTCTAATTCCTTTTGCTTTTCCGGAACAGACGATTTTAATTCACCAGATAGCTTCTGAAAAGCCATTTTTAAGCCACTTAATTGTTGACCTATACCATCGTGTAAATCTTTTGATATTCTTTTACGTTCATCTTCTTGGGCTTCAAAAACCGCCTGCATTCCTTTATCTCTTTCGCGAATTAAGGCTGCATCCTTTTCGGCTTGTGCTTTACGTTTATTTCGTTGAACAACAACTAAGAAAATTAGGGTAATTACAACTCCAAGTCCGATTAAAATGAAAATCCACTTTGTTCTATTTGCTGCTTTAAGCTCTGCTTCAACTTTTGCTCTTTCAATCTGTTCTGACCTAGCCACTTCTTCCGCTAAGGCTTTTTCTTTTTCTGCTGTTTCATACTTTGTCCGCATTTCTGTAACGCTTTTTGTATTTTCTTCATTCAGCAGACTGTCTTTATATAGCAGGTGTTTAAGCACGTTTTCATAAGCCGGTTTAAATTGCTTTTGTGCTTCATACATATTGGCTAAGCCAGAATATGCCGTGCTAATAATCTCCTTATATCCTTCTTTTGTAGATAAGGTGATGGCTCTTTCGTAGTAAGATTTGGCTTTTTTATAATCTTTCTTTGCTACAAAAAGTGAAGCTAAGTTTAAGTGTTCAAGGGCAATTCCTCTTTTATTCTCAAATTTCTCATTAAACGCTAAAGCTTTAAGGTAAAACTCTTCTGCTTTCTCATATTTACCTTGGTCTTGATAAACTCCGGCAATGTTATGATGAGCAATGGTGATGTCATTCAGATCATTCAGCTCCTTAGCTATTTCCCTTCCCTTTTCGTAAAACTCCAGCGCTTCTTCAAACTGTTTGTTGTACTGGTGAATGGCCCCTATGTTCATGTAAGCTTTCTTAAGTACCTGCAAATCCCCAATTTCCTCTGTAATCTTAGCTGATTTTTTGAGGTAAATCAATGTGTTCTCCATATCACGCATGTAATAATGAACTACCCCTATGTTGTTGTATGCTTCGGCAATGCCTTTTTGATCTCCTATTTGCTTTTCATAATCTAGGGCTTTTAAATACTCTTCAATGGCCAAGTCGTAATCTCCTTTTTGAGTGTGTATAATTCCAATGTTGTTAAGCACCACAGCAAAGCCTTTGGCATCACTTGTTTCTTCTGCAATTTGTCTAGATTGCTCATAGTACTCCATGGCTTTATCAAAATCACCTTTTCTTTGGGCACAATTTCCCAAAAGGTTATTAAGCATTAACTTGCCTTTGGGGAAGCTAAATTGATTAGCCAATGGAAGCGCAATTGAAGCATAATGGAGGGTAGAGTCTACATCAAGATCGATGTAAGCTTGACCAATTTCTATGTGCAAATTGATTAAAGCGGTATCGCTACTTGTCGATAGCAATTGCTTTAAGCTATCAATATTGAGCCTGGCTGAAGTAGAAATTGAAACCAAAAAAAGGCTCACAAAAAGAAAATTTTTCATGAGCCTAAAATAGAAAATTTAACGTTTTGATTTACAACGGAATATTCCCATGCTTCTTTTTAGGTAATTGATCTACTTTGTTTTCTAGCATTTTAAAAGCTTTGATCAGCTTTTCTCTGGTTTGGTCGGGGCGAATTACCTCGTCTACATAACCCCGCGCTGCAGCATTGTAGGGGTTGGCAAACATTTCAGCGTACTCTTCTTCTTTTTCTTTCAATTTGGCCTCCGGATCATCCGCTGCCTTAATTTCTTTTCTAAAAATAATTTCGGCGGCTCCTTTGGCACCCATCACCGCAATTTCAGCGCTTGGCCAAGCAAAGTTCATATCTGCTCCAATGTGCTTAGAGTTCATTACATCATACGCTCCGCCATAAGCTTTTCTGGTAATCACCGTTACCCTTGGCACGGTTGCTTCGCTAAACGCATAAAGCAATTTGGCTCCATTGGTAATAATGGCGTTCCATTCTTGGTCTGTTCCGGGTAAGAAACCAGGCACGTCTTCAAACACCAAAAGTGGAATATTAAAAGCATCGCAAAAACGCACAAATCGAGCCCCTTTGGCTGAACTGTTGATGTCCAATACACCTGCTAGAAAGGCCGGTTGATTGGCTACAATGCCAATTGATCTTCCGGCCAAGCGTCCAAATCCTACTACTATGTTTTCTGCAAAGTCTTTGTGCACTTCATGAAAGGAGTCGGTATCGACCGTACTATCGATCACCTCTCTTATGTCATAAGGCTGTCCGGCATTTTCCGGAATAATGTCGTTTAACTTTTCTCTTGTCTCGTCTCCTTCTTGATAATCTACCGCAGGAGCATCCTCTTCGCAGTTTTGCGGAACGTAAGAAAGGAGTTTCTTAATGCCATTGATACATTCAATTTCATTGGCATAAGTAAAATGTGTTACTCCTGACTTGGTTGAGTGTGCAGAAGCCCCACCTAGTTCCTCTGAAGTTACCTCTTCATGAGTTACGGTTTTAACCACATTTGGTCCGGTAACGAACATATATGAGGTTTTTTCAACCATCATGATAAAGTCAGTTAGGGCTGGAGAGTAAACTGCCCCTCCGGCGCATGGTCCCATAATGGCAGACAATTGAGGGATTACTCCACTGGCTTGTGTGTTTCGGTAAAAAATATCAGCATAGCCTCCTAAAGAAACTACTCCTTCCTGAATTCTAGCCCCACCAGAATCGTTCAAGCCAATTAAAGGAGCACCATTTTTCATGGCCAAATCCATGATCTTCACAATCTTTTCAGCATGGGCCTCAGCTAGTGATCCGCCCATTACAGTAAAGTCTTGGGCAAACACATAGGTTAATCTTCCATTAACCGTTCCGTAGCCGGTTACTACTCCATCGCCTAGAGGTTTGTTTTTGTCTAAGCCAAAATTGTTGCTTCGGTGGGTCACAAACATGCCAATTTCCTCAAAAGAGCCTTCATCCATCAAAAAGTGGATGCGCTCCCTTGCGGTAAGCTTGTTTTTTTCGTGCTGCGCTTCAATGCGCTTTTCTCCTCCGCCCAACTTGGCGCTTTCTATCTTATTTTCTAGTTCTTTGAACTTATCTTGCATGAAGTAGTATTTTTTGATTCCTTAAAAGTAGGGCTTATTCCATTTCTGCAGCTAATTCTTCCGTTATTTCCATATTGTGAAAGACATTGTTGACATCATCGTCGTCTTCAAACTTCTCGATTATATTGAGAACTTTTTTCCCTTCCTCTAGATCTAACTTCGTTGTGGTTTGAGGAATACGCTGTAACTCTTGGCTTTCAGGCTCTATTTCTAGTTCCTCCAACTTTTTCTGCATATTTCCAAAGTCTTCAAAAGAAGTATAAATGGTTACAAACTCTTCGTCTTTCTCAACCTCTTCCGCTCCTCCATCAATCAATTCCATTTCGAACTCATCCATGTCTTTGCCTTCCAGCTTTTCAGTAGGAATAGAAAAAACACCTTTTCGGTCAAAAATAAATTCCAGCGATCCGTTTTTTCCCAAGCTACCTCCATATTTAGTGAATATAGCTCTTACGTTAGACACGGTGCGATTAATATTATCTGTATAGGTTTCTACATAGAGGGCAATTCCGCCTGGACCGTAGCCTTCATAGGTCACTTCTTGGTAGCTTTCACTGTCTTTGTCAGAAGCTTTTTTAATGGCTCGGTTAATGTTGTCTTTCGGCATGTTGGCGCCTTTGGCATTTGATATTGCCAAGCGCAACCTTGGGTTAGTGTCGGGGTCAGCGCCACCTCCTTCTTTTACGGCAATGGCTATTTCTTTTAAGATTCGCGTAAATACCTTTGCTCTTTTTGCATCTTGAGCTCCCTTTCTGCGCTTAATGTTTGCCCATTTACTATGTCCTGCCATGATATATTTAGTTTGATTCACAAAAATAAGAAAGCGAAGCATTCCAAAAAGGCAAAACTGAAACACAAAAAAGGCCCATCGTGTAGATGGGCCGCTCCCTGAATAACTGTAGTTTAACTATTGACTAAAACGATACTAAAGAAATGCCAACTGTGAAGGGATATAATTCAGGGCCTTTGTCTTTGTCGAACATGGGAGTTAAGCTATAAGAAGCAAAGAGGGTAAAGTCTCCATATCCTATTCTGGCAACTGCATTCAAGCGGAAAGGGCTCATGTTAAAATCGGTGCGATTCTTCACTTTATACTCTTTGTCGCTTTGGTCGTAAATCTGCTTGGTTTTTGAACCCACTCGCATACTTCCCATAACTCCGGCTGCCAAGTGAAAAGAATGCCCTGCATCTTTTCCAATATTGGTTTCCAACATCAAGGGTAAATTCAACATGGTCGATTTAAAACGGTTTTTTTCAATGTCTTTTGTCGGGTCTGCAATACCAATTGTTGTATCATCATCTGCAAATAGGGTAACACTGCGATCTAAATCACAACTGTTAAACTCAAAGCCTAAACCAGTCATTAAACCTAGTTTCTCTTTGGCGATTGGAATGTAGTACTCCATAAAATTGATGCTTAATGAGATTGACTTAGAGTAATTCAAGTCCATGAATTGTGCTTCTTTTTGAAGGTCTACGCTATTTTCAGGACTCATAAAACCGTTTACCCCTAAATCGATTCCGGCGAAGTGATTCCATCGCTGCTTGCTTAGATGGGAGATTTTGGTTGTATCTTTCTCATCTCCGTCAGAATCCGCTTCATAGTCTTCTCTGGCTACAATAATGATCTTCTTCTTCTTGGTTGTAATTCTAACGGTGTCTTGCTCTGTGGTGTCTGACTTTACAACTACCTCTTGTGCCATTATAAATGGAAGGGCCAACAAAAGGCTTAAACTAAGGGCAACTAACTTTTTCATCTTTTTAAATTATTTGTTTCTGTAGGTGTGACGGCCAAGTATCAAGAAAG
Organism: Vicingaceae bacterium; assembly: GCA_040220135.1. Classification (GTDB taxonomy): domain Bacteria; phylum Bacteroidota; class Bacteroidia; order Flavobacteriales_E; family Vicingaceae; genus CAJXMH01. The sequence continues at coordinate 222,389 of JAVJTT010000006.1, read as the reverse complement.
TTACAGCCGCCTTAAATTATTTTTTGCTAATGCTGAAATTGCCAAGGTTCATCGCAAATTGAAGGCCTTTTTTCTTATCACTTTTATCAGTGCTAAAGTTGACCTTATCGTTGGTTAAAGCAGCAATTTCATCTGCTAAGGCTTGACTTACACTTTTGTTTTGCAAGACCTCTTCTTTCAGCTTTTGCGTGGCGTATTCTTTTAAGGGAATTTCTTTGGCACTAACAGCTTGGTTTGAGATCACTTTGTCCTCCTCCAAAGCAGCCAGACTGTTCTCTTCGGGCAACTTCATTTTTTCCACCTCCATGGGTTGAGGGCTTTTTTGTTCTTCAGCAAAGTTGGGGGCTTCTTGCTCCATGGCTTGTAGCATCTCTTTTGGTTGCTTCTCTTCCTCTTGATTTAACGGCTTCTGTTTTTGGGTTGGCTTGGGTTTCGATGCTTGCGCATAAATTGGAGCTGCTTGAGGAGAGCCAAGGTTGGTTTTGTTTTTCTCTTTCTGCTTCTCGGCTTCTTCAATCACGTATTGAAATTCAGCTTCTGGAGTTTGATCCGAGTATAAATTCGACTTTTCTACCGCTTCAAATTCGTAGCGAGGTTGAACACTATTGAAGTTAAACATAAACAAGGCAAGTATTGCTGCTGCCACAGAAGCCGAAGCGGCATAAAACTGCCAATAAATGACTCTTCCTTCTTTCTGCTTCAAGTCTTCTTTCGCACCAAATGCTAGATTCTCTTCGGGCAGTTTCGTTTTTTCATAAATCGAAAGTTCATCTAATAAATTAGGCTCTACTTCTAGTAGTTTGTCGAGTTCCGTTTTTTCGGTTTTACTCAAAGTGCCTTCAACTGAAGCGATCAATAAGTAATCTTTCCGACTAAGGCCAGTTTCTTCTTCGCGCAACAAATCAGCTTTAGGCATTTTTACCGTTTCTGCATCTAAAGAAATAGTCTCAAATTCTTCCAGTTCGGCCTTAAGTTCTGGATGTTTTTCCAAAAAGGCATCTACCTCTGCTTTCTCTCGCGCAGAAAGCTTTCCTTCGAGGTAATCCAAGAAGAAAGCTTCGTAATTATGTGGGTTGACTTTACTCATTAAATCACGTGTTCTATACTCACTAAATAATCTTTTAAAGCTTTACGAGCTCTAAAAATATAAACCTTTACTTGCGACAAGCTCAAATCGGTAATCTCTCCAATTTCTTCGTAATTATAGCCTTCATAGTCGCGCAGCATAACTACCGATCGTTGTTTCTCAGGCAGTCGACTTAAGGCTTCTTGCAGCACTTCACTTAAACCATGATGAACCGCCGATTGCGCATAATCTCTTTCATTCACTTCTTCCCAATTGCCTTGTTTTTTATGCTTTCTAATCTTGTCTATCATGGTGCGATAAGCGGTAGTAAACAAATACGACTTGGCTTTGCTTCCGTCAACGCTATCTCTTTTTTGCCACATTTTTTCAAAAGAGTCTTGCACGATATCTTTTGCCTTTTCCTCATTGCGAATGTTTTTTAGCACAAAGCGAAAAACATTGTCTGAGTAAAGCTCAACCGTCTGATTATACTCTTTTGTGGTCATTTTATTAGTGATCGTTATATAGCTGTGACGCACAACTTTCGGAAAAGTTACACCCTTTTTTGAGTTTTATGGAAATTTTTTCTTTTTCACCGAAACAAGGGCATGTCTGACTTAACAAATCTTTCGTTGTCAAGCCTTTGCTTCAACTTCACTATCTGTAACTTTGCAACAAATTAAAGCAGCATGGGAGAGTTCAAACCAAGAGGAAGAAAAAAAGACGATCGTCCGGATAAGCCATCTTTTAAAAAAGGCTTCAAGGGTAAAAGAAACTTTAAAAAAGGAAGTCCTAAAAAGGCGGAAACCCATGCTGACCAAGGCTTAATTCGCTTAAACAGATATTTGGCAAATGCAGGAGTAGCTTCGAGAAGAGAGGCAGATAAGTTAATTGCGGCCGGTTCAGTAAAGATTAACGGCAAAGTGGTTACTGAATTGGGCACCAAGGTAAAACCCGGCGATGAAGTGCACTATGGGGGAGAAAAACTTGGTGGGGAGAAAAAACGCTACGTTTTATTAAACAAGCCCAAAGACTACATTACTACCATGGATGATCCTCAGAAAAGAAGAACAGTAGTTGAACTAGTACAACGAGCTTGCTCAGAACGAATCTACCCTGTGGGCCGTTTAGACCGTGCTACATCTGGTTTATTGCTAATGTCTAACGATGGGGAGTTAACCATGCGATTAACTCATCCTAGTTCAAATGTGAAGAAAGTATACAAAGTGGGTCTGTCTCAAAACGTAAGTCAAAACGATTTGATCAAATTGGTTGAAGGAGTAGAGTTGGAAGATGGCGTCAGTAGAGTTGACAAAGCTTTTTATCACCAAGATGGAGCTGATAAGAGCCAAGTGATTTTGGAATTACATTCCGGCAAAAACCGCGTAATTCGTCGCATGATGGAAAAGTTGGGCTACAAAGTAATTCGCCTAGACCGAATTCAATTTGCCGGACTAACTAAAAAGGACTTACCAAGAGGACGATTTCGCCACCTGAGCGAAAAAGAAGTAGGCTTGCTTCACAAAGTTGCCGGAATTCAAATACAACATTAAACTTCAAGCCTTCGTTAGGCCACAATGAAATTAGTTCTCCGCTTATTGGGTTTGCTTTTTGTCTTTGCTTTTCTATTGGCGACAAGCATCAGCATTGCGTTGTACTATTATGAAGATGAGGTGAAGCAATTTGTGGTAAAGTCATTGAACCAACAAATTCGCACCGAAATAAAAGTATCTTCCATAGACCTTACCTTCTGGAATAGTTTCCCTCACGCTTCAGTGGTTTTTCACGATGTAGTTATTCACGCTGTAGACGCTAAACAAGATACTCTTTTGGCTGCTCAAAAATTAGGAGCTCAGTTTAATTTATTGGAACTATACAAGCGACAATACCGGCTCACTGGTTTGCAGGTTGAAAACGGTCAGTGCAAAATGATTGTGGATAACAGTGGAAGAGAGAATTACATTTTCTGGGAAAGTGATAGCAGTCAAGAAAGTTCCTTCCAAATTGATTTGGAAAGGGTCAAGTTGGAAAACATGCAGTTTCGGTACGATCACTATCCCAACGCCATACACCTCAATTTTTTTATTGATAAGACAGCTCTAAAAGGTCGTTTTGCCAAATCTATTTTTGAGTTAGACATTAAGGCTAGTTTAGAAGAAGTGCAAATCAAGAATGGAGATTGGACTTTAGTAAACCAAAGAAGTATAAAGCTAATCTCAACTGGCCAGGTGAATGATGAAGAAGAGTTTGTTGCTTTTCAAAATGCTGCTTTAAGTGTTGATGAGATGAACTTTATGCTCGATGGCTCCATTGGTTATGATCAAGAAAGTCAGCTTTTGTTAAATCTAAAGGTTGAAAACACTTCTTTAGAAAAAGCTTTAAGCTTACTGCCACCGCACTTTCGAAAAAGTTTAGCGGCTTATTCCGTAAAGGGCAATGCTAGTGTAATGGGTAAAATAAAAGGCTCGCTTTCCGCTGACAAGCAACCCGCTTACCACATTGACTTTAATGTTGTTGAAGGTGGTTTTAAGCATCAAAACAGTGGCTTTCACTTTCGTGAATTAAGCCTAAGCGGAAGCGTAAATAACGGTAAGGCTCATACAATTGAAGAAACGGAAATTAACATCGAAAAGCTCAATACTGAATTTGAAGGAGGGCAAATTAGATTGGCCGGCCGGTTAAAAAACCTGCAGCAACCTCAATATGAACTACAAAGTAAGCTGAACTTTTCTTTCACTGATCTAATCCGATTTTTTGAAATGGAAGGCTGGGCAAGCAAGAAAGGAGAAATCAATAGTGAGATTAAAATGAGTGGAAAGCTTAAAAAGGCCAGTGAGTTTACTTTAGTTGATTGGAAGCAAGCAAAGGTAGAAGGCGAAATGAAACTTCGTGAACTAGCCTTTAATTACCCAGGCTTGAGTCAAGCTTTTTCACAGCTTAATGGCCAAATCAGTTTTCAGAATAATGCGCTACAGGTTGATGAACTTAGCTTCAATTACGGTGATAATAAAATGGAAACCAAAGGAAGGGTGAATAATTTGGTTGGGTATCTAGCCGAAGAAAATGAAACGCTTTTGCTTGATCTAGAGTTAAAAAGCCCCGCGCTCAAGATTGATGACTTTTTAGAGCGAGACTCCACTACAAATCAAGAAAATGAAAGGGGCAAGATTAAAATCTACCTAGAACCCAATATAGCCAGTCTCCAATACGGCAAACACAAACTTAAAAACTTTAGAAGCCAAGTGCTTTGGGATGCGCCTCGTTTAGATTTGCGAAATACTACTTTCCAATATTTGGATGGCCAAGTACAAGGCGACTTTTTTCTGCGCGAGAAAAGCAAAGGATATCGCACCTATGCCAAAGCAGATCTACAAAATATAGATATAAAAAAGCTATTTAATGAGTTTGAGAACTTTAATCAAGAAACGGTAAAAAGTGACCACTTAGAAGGTACAGTAACTGCCAGCATTGACTACGCTGCAAACTGGTCTAAAAAATGGAAGTTTGACAGTAAAAGCCTTAAAGTAGAGGCCAACGCCATGATTCAAAATGGGGCTTTGATCAACTTTAAACCCTTGGAGAAACTGTCTAACTATGTAGAGCTAGATGAGTTGCAGAACGTTCGTTTTAAAACCTTACAAAATCAAATACTCATACAAGATGAGCGTTTGCACATTCCTCGTTTTACGGTTTTAACTTCCGCTTTAAACCTAGAACTCGAAGGCACACACACTTTCAGCAACCAGATCGATTACCGTTTTGAGTTGCTGTTGAATGAGATTCTGGGCAAAAAGGTTAAAAAGCCACAAAATAATGAGTTTGGTTATGTGGAAGACGATGGCCTAGGTCGCACCAAGGTATTTATGCGCATGCAAGGCGATTTAGAAGACCCAAATGTGAGCTACGATACAGAGCAGTTAAAATCTCACCTAAAACAAGAGGTGCAAAAAGAAAAGCAAACCATAAAAAAGCTGCTAAATGAAGAGTTTGGTTTCTTCAAGAAAGATAGTTTGTCTTCTAAAGACCTCAATAATGAAGAAAAAAAGAAAAGTCCATTTACCGTAGAGTGGGATGAAGCCCAAGAGAAAAAAAGCACTCAAAAAACGGAAAAGCAGACAATACCAAAGCTTGAGGAGGAAAAGAAAGCTGATAAAAAGAGCAAATTTGGAAAATTTATTGATAAAATTGCACAGCCCAACGAAGATGAATACGTTGAGCCGAAAGAGAATTAACCATTATACCGCAACCTTCGTAAAATAAGCACCGTCTTATAGCTAAAGAACGGAAGAGGAGTTTTGAACATATATTCAAAAAAGCAGCGTTGGAAATTTGCCTTAGCTATTGTAGCGGCAATTATTGTATTTGTTAGCCTTTGGTATACCAATATTTTGGTAGGTCAAATTGCCAATGAGGAAAAGAACAAAGTAAAGTCTTGGGCAGAAGCGATTCAACGAAAAGCAGAACTCGTTAGCTACACTCAAGATCTTTTCAAGAAAATTTCTGCAGAAGAAAGAAAAAAAGCCGAAATATGGGCTGAGGCCAATCGTGGTGTAACTTCTGCTCCGGATGAAGCCCTTGAGATTTATACTAAGATCCTTTTCAACAACAATACCATTCCCATCATTCTAACCGATGAGAGTGGAGTTATTCTATTGCACTCTAACCTCGACTCAACGAAAACCAATCAGCCAAACTTTATCCGAAAACGCTTGGCTGAAATGAAAAAGAAGAATGAAGCCGTTCGCATCAATTACTATGGCGATCGGGTAAATTTATTGTATTACGATGAGTCAACCATTTTCTCTGAGTTACGCGCTGTTTTGGATGAACAGATTGAATCCTTTAACAACGACATCACCACCAATTCGGCATCTGCCCCTGTACTATACGTGGGAGAAGACAAAGAAAAAGTTTTGGCCTACGGAAACATTGATTCGACCAAAGTTGAGGACCCAGAGTACATTCAAGAACAAATTGAGGAAATGGAGGCCGCCAACAAGCCCATTTCCATTGATTTAGGTGATGGCAAAAAACGCTACATCTACTACAATGATTCGCCCCTGTTAACCACTTTAAAGTTTTACCCTTTTGTACAATGGGGAGTAATTGCTCTCTTTTTGTTGATTGCATACTACTTATTTAGTACCGCTCGTAATGCAGAACAAAACCAGGTTTGGGTGGGTATGGCCAAAGAAACAGCTCATCAATTGGGCACACCTTTGTCTTCACTACTCGCTTGGATAGAGGTATTGCGAAGCAAAAACGTGGATCAAGACGTGATTAATGAGTTAAGTAAAGATTTAGGAAGATTAGAAACTGTAACAGAACGTTTTTCTAAAATCGGTTCTGCACCTAAATTAGAACAAGAAGATATTAATCAGGTAATCAAAGGCACTCTGGCTTATTTAAAAACTCGCTTATCAAAAAAAGTGAAGTTTTCACATACCACATCAAATGGCAACAAGGTAATGGCTAGTGTAAACATTCCCTTGTTAGAGTGGGTGTTGGAAAACATTATCAAAAATGCAGTAGATGCCATTAGTGGAGAAGGTGAAATTGAAATACACGTTACCGATCAATCGCAGTTTGTCTACATTGACATAAGCGACAATGGAAAAGGAATTCCAAAAAATGCGAGAAAAACTGTTTTTCAGCCAGGTTTCACAACCAAACAAAGAGGTTGGGGCTTAGGGCTTTCTTTAACCAAAAGAATTATCGAAAACTACCACTCAGGCAAAGTTTTCGTAAAACAATCTGAAGTAGGACATGGAACAACCTTCCGTATCGTACTCAACAAAATGACCCAAAATGGCCGGAATATACATTCATATTCCTTTTTGTAAGCAGGCCTGCAGCTATTGTAATTTTCACTTTTCTACCAGCCTAAACCGAAAGGCAGATTTGTTGAATGCCATCAGGCAAGAGGCAAAACTTCAACAGCATTACTTAGCCGGTGAAAAGGTTGATACCATTTACTTTGGAGGAGGCACTCCTTCATTGTTGGAAGAAAAAGAAATTCAAGAGCTACTTGAGCAACTTTATCAAACTGTTGAAGTTTCAGAAGAGGTGGAACTTACTTTAGAAGCAAATCCAGATGATCTAACTAAAGCGAAATTAAAGTCCCTCAAATCTAGCGGAATAAACCGTATCAGCATTGGCGTGCAATCCTTTCAGCAAAAAGACCTCGACTTTTTTAACCGTTCACATAATGCCCAACAAGCTATTGACTCTATAAAGAGATCGCAAGACAATGGTTTTGAAAACTTAAACATAGACCTCATTTTTGGTGCCCAAACTACAACAGATCAAATGTGGGAAGCTAACCTTGGAAGGTTTTTTAGTTTGAATGTTCCCCACCTTTCTTCTTATTCTTTAACCATAGAAGAAAAAACAGCCTTGGCACACAACATTAATACCGGAAAGTCTGAAAGGTTGGATGAGGATAAGAACTATCGACATTACCTAAGCCTTCAAAATGCAATTAAGGCTCATGATTATCAGCAATATGAACTTTCTAATTACTGCAAGGGAGATCGAATTTCAAAACACAATACCTCTTATTGGTTTGGTAAAAAGTATTTGGGTTTAGGTCCTTCTGCACACTCTTATAATGGCAAAAGCAGACAGTGGAACGTTGCAAACAACATTCAGTACATTAAAGCTCTGCAAAACCAGCAGTTCTTTTATGAAAAAGAAGAGTTAAGTGAGCTTGACCTTTATCACGAATATTTATTAACCAGGCTTCGTACAAAATGGGGTATTCAGTTTTCTGACTTTGCTTCTAATTTCTCTGTCAAAACTCAAGAACACTTTTTCTCTCGAATTAAAAAACTAAACCCTAAATCTATTATAAAAACAGAGAGTTCTCTAAGACTCCCGACAAACGGGCTATTCCGTTCTGACGAGGTAGTTCGTGAACTAATGTGCTGATTTTTTGTTAGTTAGACATAAACCTAAACTATACCAAACAATGAAAAAATTAGCATTTCTAATTACAAGTACAATCTTAATTTTTAATTTATCAAATTTAGAAGCGCAGGAAAACAAAGCCGGGGTAAAAGGTGGTTTAAACTACAGCACTATGACTGGTGATGATATTGATGGCGCGAAAGCGCAAGCCAAGTATCACATTGGTGGTTTTGCGACTATTGGCATTACTGAGTTTTTTGCCTTGCAACCGGAGTTACTCTATTCAAAAAAAGGAGCAAATTCAGACAATGGAGACTTAAACTTAAGTACCCTAGATGTTCCTTTTCTAGCTAAAATTTATTTATCGGATAATTTCAACATCCATGCCGGTCCACAGCTAGGTGTGCCGCTTCAGGCAGAAGTAGAAGCAAATGGTGAAACTGAAGATATAAAAGAACAGTTTAAAGATTTATACCTTGAAGGTGTAATTGGTATTGAGTTTGAGACAGACATGGGGTTGATGTTTGGAGCTCGATACAATGCAAGTCTTGGCTCTATTGGTGATGAATATGAGGCTGTAGATGCAAGTGTTCCTGGTGGGAACGTTACCGTAACAGCAGATGCACCTGATTATAAAAATAGCGTGATTCAAGCCTTTGTTGGCTTTAGTTTCTAAAAAATCTATAAAATTTTAAGGGTCAAGATTTCAAAATCTTGACCTTTTTTAATTGCAAATATCGAAAGCTTACTTTGTTGCCGGTATATCTTTACCTAACCAATCTACTACATTTTTGTACCAAATGTCTTTTCCTTCTTGTTCGGTTAAAATGCCTGTTTCAACCGCATAACTAACTACTCTTCCCGGATAAGAAGTTCCTACTCCTTCCATCTCTCCCAAAGGATATGGGTCATCTAAGCCCATCATGATTTGACCCACTCCAACCCGCTTCTTTAACAATTCTAAAGTAAAGGAATCATGGACCAAGGTATCGTAAAAAAGGTTCTTATGTCCCAAGGTTTTTCTTGGATCTTTCATGCCCTTAAAGATATCAGGACGTCCATCAAAACCTTGAATTCTTCTGCCATAGTTGGCTACCCCTAACATGCCCCCATGCGCAAAACTGGTTCTGACGTTGGGGTATTTGTTAGGCAGGTCACGTAAAGTAAAAACATGAAGTGTGTCAGCACATTGCGCCATCATCCAAACCAAATGAAACCGCCAGTATTGATTTTTTAGCGCGATCATTTTCTCCCCATCATATGGGTGAATTTGAACGGCTAACTTATACTTATTAGCCAATTCGTAAATAGGGTCAACATTGGCCTCAGCCACAGAAAGCCACTCTCCCTGTGCATTCAAAAAATGGGTAGGCAAGCAAAGCAAGCTTAAGTTGAGCTCGTTCACACAGCGTTCAATTTCTGCCAGCGCTTGGTCCATGTATAAAGGCTGAACTACAAAACCACAAGTAAATTTATCTGGATAGTCTGCTTGTACAGAAGCATTATAGTCGTTTTGAAAGCGAATGGCATCCGCACAGTCTTGTTTTTCCCAACCATTGCAATAGAGTTGAGAAAGACAAAGCATTATCCCATGGTCGATCTTATATCGATCCATCCACTCTAATTTTTCTTTTAGAAAAAAGCTTGGGTCTGTAATCGGTCTTGACCAATCACCTTGTCGCATAAACTTTTTGTCCTCATCAATCCAAAAAAGCTTTTTGTCTTTCATGAACTGAGGAATTTGAGAAGGTTCGGGTAGGATGTGACCGTGTCCGTTGATTCGCATTAATTTGTGTCAGTTTGTATATTAACTATTCAGCTTTAATTTCTATTGATTTTTAATTTACTTTTTGGTGAGCAAAAAGTAAAACAACCCGCCTGCCTTTTGCGAGCTTGAGCTTTGGCGGGCAGGAAAGCTCAGCTTCTAACTAAAAATAAGTCTATCCTTGTTTAGACAAAGTGCAGCCGAATGATTTCACCCCGAATCCATCGGGGGAACTTTCCGGTTTTACTAAGTCTAAACTTCGGCTACTCTCATCTTTAGTTAGAAAGCAAGTTTATTGTGATCATAATTCTGCTTCAATTAAAGCTTTTTTTGCTATTGAATACGATTATTTAATCCTATTAATATCTAGGTTAAATTGGTTAATTAGTATATATCTGTCAATTCTCTTTCTGTTTAAACAAATCGTTCGTCAACTTCCATCACGGTCCCGCATTTATCGCAAGTTCTTAAGTCTTCAGAAGCGTAAAATTTCTTAAACACAGGCAAAAAATCTTTTTCGATGCTATTTAATGGAAAATACTCTTCGTACAATTTATGGTTGCAATTATCACAAAACCAAAGCAGGCCATCTTTTTCGCCTTGAGTTCGTTTAAGCTCGATTACCAAACCCACCGAATTAGCTGAACGAATGGGAGAATGAGGAACCTTAGATGGCAGCAAGAACACTTCCCCTTCTTTGATCGGTACCTCAACTGCTTTACCCTCTTCTTGTATCTTCACCATAATATCTCCTTCTAGTTGATAGAAGAACTCTTCCCCTTCATTGTAATGATAGTCCTTTCGAGCATTTGGGCCGCCTACTACCATAATGATGAAGTCATCAGATTCATAAACCTGTTTATTGCCTACCGGAGGTTTTAAAAGATGTCTGTGTTCATCAATCCATTTATGAAAATTAAAGGGTCTACGAATGGCCATAGTTTGACTTTTGAATGAAGCCCTAAGTTAGGAAGTTCTGCAGAGATGCAGAAATGCTTTTTTAGGCTTTTTGTATCTCTTGCTAATGGCTAATTTCGAAGGATAAATTTTTGCCATATGAATTTAGACTTGAATAAAAAGACAGCTTTAGTTTGCGGAAGCACCGCCGGAATTGGAAATGCCATTGCCCATGAATTGGCCGAAATGGGTGCAAGTGTCGTGCTGATGGCCCGCAACGAAGAAAAATTGCAAAAGGCTAAAGCAGCTTTGCCTACCTCAAATGGTCAAGCGCACACTTATCTAGTGGCAGATTTTTCAAATGTTGAGCAGGTAGAGCAAGTGGTTCAGAACTTTGTCAAGGACAATCCGATTCACATTTTGATCAACAATACCGGAGGCCCTCCTGGTGGTCCAATTGCCGAAGCAAAGAGGAAAGAATTTGTTGACGCTTTCTCTATGCATTTGTTGTGTAATCACACTTTAGTGCAGGCGGTTAAAGATGGAATGGCAGAAAGTGGTTACGGGCGCATCATTAACATTATTTCTACGTCTGTAAAGCAACCTTTAAACGGTTTGGGAGTTTCGAATACCGTGCGTGGTGCGGTGGCTAACTGGTCAAAAACTATGGCCAATGAATTGGGAGTGCATGGAATTACCGTCAACAATGTGCTACCCGGCGCAACCGCCACCGAAAGACTGAGCTCTATTGTGGCTAACAAAGCAAAAAAGACCGGTAAAACGAAAGAAGAAGCCTTGAAAGGCATGGAATCTCAAGTTCCTTTAAGAAGAGTAGCTCAGCCGGAAGAGGTAGCCGCCGCCGCTGCATTTCTAGCCTCTCCATCAGCGGCTTACATTAATGGAATCAACGTTCCGGTTGATGGCGGAAGAACTGGCTGTTTGTAAATCTTTTTCTTCTGTATCCTAGGTTACATAGCTTAAAGTAAAAAGGGTGTTCCTTTACTATTTTATGAAAGCATGATTTTTGTCATGTTTTCTATTGAAAAGTATTCAAACCTTTGAACTTAAATCTTTAAGCTATGAAAAGGATTCTCCCATTTGCTTGCTCTTTACTCCTTTCTTTTACAGCGATTAGTCAAAACTGGATTACAAACTTGGATCAAGCCAAGCAAACCGCTGCTGAAAAACAACAAATTATTGTTTTGGTGTTTCAAGGATCTGATTGGTGCGCCCCATGCATGAAACTAGACAAAGAAATTTGGAGTACAGAAGCTTTTCAGCAATATGCAACCGACCACTATGTAATGCTGCAAGCCGATTTTCCCAAAAGAAAATCCAATCGTTTGCCGGAGGCTCAGCAAAAACACAACGACCAGCTCGCAGAAAAATACAACTCCAAGGGATACTTTCCGCATGTTGTAGTGCTTGATGCTGAAGGAAAAGTTTTAGGAAGGCTTGGCTATGAAAAGTTAAGCCCGGAAGAGTACATCAAAAAGATCGATCAATTTATTAAAAGTTAGTTTGAGAAAACTGGTTTACATCTTGCTTTTTTGGACTCCTTTGTTAAACGCTGAGGAAATCTTTAAAAAGCCTCTTTTTCTCATGGGCTGCGATTTTGAAATTACGGTGGTTGCCCCAAACCAAAGTGAAGCCAACAGAGCTTTTGACTTGGCTGAGAGTGAAATCACACGAATTGAAAACCTCATTTCTTCATGGAAAACAAACTCTCAAACGTCTTCCATCAATCAAAATAGCGGAGTAAAAGCTGTGGAGGTTGATGCAGAACTCATTCAACTCATTCAACGTAGTCTTGCCATTTCTAAATTAACAGATGGAGCCTTTGATATTTCCTATGCTGCCATGGATCGTATTTGGCAATTTGATGGAAGTATGGAACAGCTTCCTTCCAAGACAGAAATTGAAGCTTCAGTTAGAAAGGTAGGTTATCAAAACATTGAGGTCAGTCTTGAAGAAAACACCGTTTTTTTAAAAGAAAAAGGCATGCGAATCGGATTCGGAGGTATTGGAAAGGGCTATGCGGCAGACCGAGCGAAAAAGATTTTGCAAGAAAAGGGTTTCGATTCTGGGATTATTAACGCTTCAGGCGACATGAGCGCCTGGGGGCTTATGCCTAGCGGAAACCCATGGAAAGTTGCCATTACAAATCCCTTAGCGAAAGAAAAGTCATTTGCGCTATTGCCTATAAAAAACCAAGCGATTGTCACTTCCGGTGATTACGAGAAATATGTTGAGATAGCGGGAGAACGGTACAGCCATATAATTGACCCAAGGAGTGGCATGCCTACCAAAGGCATTGTTAGTGTAACGGTTATTGCTCCAAAGGCAGAATTAGCCGATGCATTGGCTACTGCTGTTTTTGTTATGGGCAGCCAAACCGGTTTAGACAGAATCAATCAAATTCCGAAAGTAGAATGTATCATCGTGCAAACTGACGGTAGCATTGTACAATCAAACAACATTCAATTAGAAACCAAATGAAACGAATTCAGCTTGCCATTCTTTCCCTACTTCTTTTGTTCTTGGCCTCGTGCACAGTGGTAAAAGAGTATGAAAAGGTTTACCTAAACGACCCGGACATGGAATTGTCGAACCAAAAAATAGACCGATTTGAAACTACTTTCCAATCGTATCGAGAAGCCGCTTCAGGTGCGAATGGCGGTAAAACAGGAGGTGGTTGTGGCTGCAATTAAATTCAACTTTGGGGCTTGCTTCGTTTTCTGTATTGGTATGCTATGTTCAACAGGTATCTTGTCTGCCCAAGAAACAGATGGTGCTTATAAAAAGCGTGTGCTAGAAAACTCGGAAGTAGATTTACTAATGGGCTACTACCAACAAGATGGAGAAAATGCCGCAGTTAGCGGTGGTATTGGAAACGAGGAATTAACGGATGTAGTTCCCACCATCGTTGTGAGTGTGCCGCTCAATGCAGACGACATCCTTAAAGTTGATGCCAGTATTTCAGCCTATACCTCAGCTTCTTCTAGCAACATTAACCCCTTTGATTCAAAGGAAACTGCCGACCCTTACATTGCCTCAACTGGCGCTTCAGGAGGCGACATTTGGTTTAATACTACAGTAACATACAGCCACAGTTCTGATGATCGGAATACTCTTTGGTCGGGTAGTTTTTCTACCTCAAATGAATTCGACTATTCTTCAATAGGAGTGGGAGGAAGCTTTACCAAACTATTTAATGAGAAGAACACGGAGTTCAGTATTCACTCTAAATACTATTTTGATACTTGGCGTGCCATTTACCCTTATGAGTTAAGGCAGTTTGATGGAGGGGGACCTGCTTTTATGGTTCAAAATAATAACGGAACATACACCTCAAACTTTAAGCAGTTTCAAGATGAGGGCCGAACTACGCTGCTAGTTGGCGCAAGTTTTTCCCAAATTTTATCGAAGCGCGCCCAAGTTGCTTTCATGTATGATTACACACAACAAGAAGGCTTGCTTTCTACTCCTTTTCAAAGAGTTTACTTTCAAGATAAAGCAGATTTCTTTCTTGACGATTTTCAATTGGCCGACGATGTAGAACGACTTCCAAATCAACGATCTAAACATGCTTTAGGAGGTCGATTAAATTATTATGTAAATGAACACCTTGTCATCCGTTCTTTTTATCGCTATTACTTCGATGACTGGGGCATTCTAGCACATACTTTACAGTTCGATTTTCCTATAAAAATTGGTTTGAATTACACATTGTACCCCTCTTATCGGTACTATGTTCAAACGGCTGCAGACTACTTCGCTCCTTATGAGGGACATTTGTCTACGGCTTCTTTTTACACTTCAGATTATGACCTTTCTGACTATCAAGCCAATCAGTTTGGGCTAGGGATTAAGTATACCGACCCTCTATTGCAAAAAAACATTTCTGTTTTTAAACTTAAAACCCTCTTTTTTAAAACACATTTATACAAAAGGGTGGGTGGTTTAGAAGCAATGCTTTTTACCGTGGGAACATCATTAGTGCTAGACCCTTGATTTAAACCCTAACCCTTAATCTAAAATTGTTAGAAGTGTGGATACCGACTTCATCAATTGTTCCTTTCGTGGATTTAATTTAGAAGCACTCATTAAACCACATTGAAAATTATAAAGGATTTGCGCCAAGCCTTCAATCTCTTTATGGTTGGCTAGTTGAGCCTTACTTTTTCCAAACTCTAAGTAGGTGCGATACATTTTTAAGTGGAGCTCACGACAAGCTTCTAGACTTTCTTTAATGGCTTTTGATTCATTGGCTAACTCCACTGCCGTATTCACATGAAAACAGGAGTTCGAGCTTTCCTCTTTTAAAGCAGAATCAACGAAATATTCAAACATCACATACAAGCCTTGTCGAATGTCGGTGTAATAATACAGAATGGCTGAAACCTCTTTTGTTTCAGCGGCTTGATAGGCTTCAAGTGCTTGAGCAAAAAGTTCATCTTTTCCGCCATAGGTGCCATACATACTTGCTCGGTTGATCCCTAAAGCATCCACTAAGTTTTGCATAGAAGTGGCATGATAACCTTGTTCCCAAAATAAATTCACTGCTTTTTCTAAAGCTTCTTCTGGACTAAAATTCTTGGTTCTAGGCATGCTTATTTTTTTATGAAAAGTAAGGTCATTATTCAAGCGATTAGAACGCCTATTCCAATAAATTTCCACAATTGTTTGCTCATAAGTTCAAAGACTTAATACTACCTCCTCAAACCTTCTAGTGTAAGTGCTGTTTATAGTCAAAACAAAGTTATGTTCGGATTATTCAAGAAAAAAACAGAAAAAGAGAAATTGAATGAGGAATACAAAAAACTCATTGCAGAATCTCATAAATTGTCTACTAGCAATCGAAGAGCAAGCGATCTAAAGCAGATGGAAGCTTCGGAAGTGCTTAAAAAGATTGAAGCTCTAGAAGAAAAGTCGTGAAAAAAGCGATTGTTATTGGTTCTGGTATAGCGGGCCTAGCTTCTTCTATTCGACTAAAAGCAAAAGGCTACCAGGTTGATGTTTTTGAGCAAGCTGAAAAAGCCGGTGGCAAAATGGGTGAGCTAAAAACGAAAGGATATCGCTGGGATACCGGACCCTCTTTGTTCACCATGCCTCAACTTGTTGATGAACTCTTTACTTTACTTGGAGAAAATCCAAGAGATTCATTCAACTACATTTCAAAAAAAACGGTGTGTCATTATTTCTGGGAAGACGGCACAAGCTTTCAGGCTAAAACGAAGCTTTCGGAATTTACCCAAGAGGCAGCCGAAACTTTTCAAGAACCGGAACATCAACTAAAAAAGTACTTAACCAATAGCAAACTGAAGTACGAGCTTACCGCTCCGCTTTTTTTAAACCATAGCTTACACAAAGCAGCTACTTATTTTAGTCCTTCTACTTTAAAAGCTTTAAGCAGTCTACCCAAGCTTAACTTGAATAGCACACTCAATGAAGTAAATAGTAGTTACTTCAAAAATCCAAAGTTGATTCAGCTTTTTAATCGTTATGCGACTTACAATGGCTCGTCACCCTATCAAACACCGGGTATTATGAGCATGATTCCAAGCTTAGAAATGCAGCAAGGAACGTTTTTTCCTGAAGGAGGAATGAGATCAATTGCAGAGTCTCTATTCAAACTAGCTCAAAGACATGGAGTTCAATTTCACTTTAACGAGACTGCCAAAGAGTTGGTGGTGAGTAACAAAAAAATAGTTTGTTTGAAGACAAACAAAGGAAGCTATGAAGCGGATGAATATGTCTGTAACATGGATGTGTTTTTTGCCTATCAAAAACTAATGCCGAAAGTTAAAGCACCGCAAAAAACCCTTGAACAAGAAAGGTCTTCGTCGGGCATAATTTTTTACTGGGGCATTAAAGGTGTTTTTGATCAACTAGGTTTGCACAATATTTTCTTTTCAGAAGATTACAAAAGAGAATTTCAAGAAATATTCAAGCAAAAAAAAGTTCCTTTTGATCCTACTGTTTATATCAACATTACTTCAAAAGAAAAAGCTGATGATGCTCCAAAGGGATGTGAGAACTGGTTTGTTATGATTAATGTGCCGGCTACTAATGATAAAGAGTGGAAAGAGAGGGTAAAAGTGGCCCGGAAAAGGGTAGTCGAAAAATTAGGTAGAATTCTAAATGTTGAGATTGAAAACTTAATCAAAACTGAAGATGTTTTAGAACCTTCCTTGATAGAAAAAAAGACATACTCTCACTTAGGGGCTCTTTATGGAACAGCTAGCAATAGCAAATATTCTGCCTTTTTAAGACACCCAAACTTTAGCAAGCAGCTAGACAACCTTTGGTTTTGCGGCGGTTCTGTGCATCCCGGAGGTGGAATACCACTTTGTTTAAAATCAGCTAAAATAGCCACTCAGCTTATTTCATGATATCTAAAGACCAACTCATCAGTATATTAGAAAACCCCTCTGAAAACAGGGGCAGTGTTTCGGTTTTCATTATTTGGTTGTTTATGGTTTCTGCCATGATCGGTGTTAGTGTAGGTTTTGAAACTTTTTTTGTTCCCAAAACCCCTTTGAACTTAATCGTGCAGACTGTGCTCTTTTTTTGGGTTGCACGGTTTCAATCAGCCGCTAGCATTACCGCTGTGGCTTCTATTCTGGTCATCGGAATAGGGATAGAGTGGATCGGGATTCACTATGGACTTCCCTTTGGAAATTACAGTTATGGAAGTCACTTAGGGTTTAAGTTGGATGGTGTTCCTTTATTAATTGGAACCAATTGGCTGCTACTTTCTTGGTGTTCTCACAGTCTGCTTGAAAAAACAAAATGGAATAGAGTTTATAAAGCTTTGCTTTCGTCACTTTTAATGGTTTTACTTGATATTCCCATGGAAATTGTGGCACCCGAATTTGATTTTTGGGCCTTCGAGCCTGCACCACCGTGGATCAATTACTTCGCTTGGGGAGTGATTGCTTTTGTAATGCAGTTGATTATCCAGCAGACCAAACATCGTATTAATGAACATTTTGCCTTTCATTACTACCTTTCTCAAATCCTATTTTTCAGCTATTTCGCTTGGCTTTACTAAGCGGTTAGTCTACCAAGTCTGCCAAAACAACTAAGCCATGTATATCGAGTAACTTTATACGTTTGCCCTCTAAGGCAATCAGTTTGTCTTTTTTCAGCTCACCCAACAAGCGAATAACTGCTTCAGTAGCAGTTCCTACCATATTGGCAATTTCTTCTCGACTTAGTTTTACGTCAATGCAATTGTCTTCATCTAAACCAAAGGTTTCTTTTAACCAAAGCAGCATTTCGGCCAATCGTTGTTTGGTTGTTTTTTGTGCCATGTCGGTAATCAACCTTGAAGCATTTTCCCAATTTTTAGCAGTTAGCTCCAAAATTTTTAGGCTAAAGTTGGGTTCCTTCCGAAGCATTTCAAAAAAGTTACGGGCAGGAATAAAGCAAACAGCCGAGTCGTCTAAAGCTTTGGCTGTAGCGCTTAAGGGACGTTTACTCAACATTGAATTGTAACCAATAATATCACCGGAAGTAGCAAAGCGAACAATTTGTTCTTTTCCACTAGGCCCCATGCGACTTAGCTTAATTTTGCCCTTATTCACGCAAAATATTCCACGAGAGTTTGACCCTTCTCTAAAAATTGTGTCTCCTTTTTTGTAGAAATCGCAACTTTTGTCAGAGTCAATGTCGGTTAATTGAACAGAATTTAAACTACAGAACACTGATTTGTGTTTGGAACCACAGGTGGCGCATTTTGGAGTATGTAGCTTTTTACTCATATATCAGCAGGTATGACAAATATCATACTTTGCAGGATATATAAAAAAGAATTTTGGTCTTTATCTTATGAGTCAAAAAACGATTTCTAAAAAAACACCTACAAGCTGCTATCACTGCGGTGATGATTGTTTGAGTACAGCCCTTAAGGCAGACGATAAAGTCTTCTGCTGCCAAGGCTGTAAAACCGTTTATGAGATCTTGCAATCGAATGACCTTTGCGATTACTACGAACTAGAGAGCAAACCTGGAATAAGCCCCAAAACTAAATCACAAAAAAAGTTTGATTACTTAGAGCACGAAAGCATTATTGAAGAGCTGCTTGACTACCAAGACGACACCATTAGTAAAGTACAATTCTACTTGCCACAAATTCATTGTAGTTCCTGCCTGTGGCTATTGGAGAACCTCTACAAGCTAAATCCGGCGGTGCAACAAAGTCGAGTAAATTTTTTGAAAAAAGAGATCTACCTCACTTTTAACCATCATGAGCTTAGTCTGCGAAAATTAGTAGAACTTTTAGCTAGTTTGGGATATGAACCAAGCATAACCTTGGATCAGCTCAAGTCAGAAAGAAAAAAGCCCATCAGTAAACGTTTACTCTATCAGGTTGGACTTGCTGGGTTTGCCTTTGGCAACATTATGCTGCTAAGCTTGCCGGAGTATTTTGGTTTTGATGAAAGAAGTTTAAAAGAGTTTGCTTCCTGGTTTAGTTGGTTGAATTTGGCTCTCGCAACTCCGGTCGCTTTTTATAGTGGTCAAGATTATTTTAAGTCGGCTTTAACAAGTCTAAAAAACAAGCGCTTAAACATTGATGTTCCCATTGCTATTGGCGTTTTAGTACTTTACATAAGAAGCGTTTACGAAGTGATGAGTCAAACAGGTGCAGGCTATTTCGACTCTCTCTGTGGTTTACTTTTCTTCTTGCTAATTGGCCGAATCTTTCAAGAAAAAATTTACCATCAACTCTCTTTTGAGCGCGACTACCGTTCCTATTTCCCGATTTCCATTAACAAAGTAGAAGGGGGGGTAGAAAAGAGTATTCCGGTACAAGAAATAAAAAAAGGTGACAAAATCGTAATCCGAAACGGGGAGTTGATTCCGGTTGATGCCTACTTAATTAAGGGTAAGGCCAACATTGACAATAGTTTTGCCACTGGAGAATCAGAACCAATTGAAAGAGAAATTGGCAGTAAGTTATTTGCCGGCGGAAGACAAATCGGCGAAGCAATTATTTTAGAAGTGATTCGACCTTTGGCTCAAAGCAAGCTTACTCGTTTGTGGAGTGAACATGCTGCACGCACCGAAACCCAAACAGAGCAAGTAAGCTTTTCCGCTTTGACCGATAAAATTTCCCAGTGGTTTACTCCCATTATTTTATTAATTGCCGGGCTTTCAGGGCTTTATCACTTTCAGTTTGGCGTTGGCGCCTCTATAGAGGTAATTACCGCAGTTCTAATTGTCGCCTGCCCCTGCGCTTTAGCTTTAGCCGCTCCCTTTACTTTTGGTCATGCAATGCGATATTTGGGTCGCTTGAGCTGCTATTTACGTGAGGCTGCTGTTATTGAACAAATGGCTGAAATTGATCTATTGATTTTTGACAAAACCGGAACCTTAACCTATGGACAAAACCGGAAAGTCAATTATCTAGGAGAAGATCTTTCGGAAGAAGAACAAGAAAGCATTCAAGCAATTTTAAGTCAAAGTAACCACCCGCTAAGTCGCATTATTGCCAGTCATTTGCCGATTGGAGAAGAGCTAAAAGTAACTCACTTTTCTGAAATAGCTGGCAAAGGGTTAAGCGGAAAAACTACAGTGGGAAGTTTTCGGCTTGGCTCGGCGAGCTGGTTAGGAGAAGCACAACCAAACCAATTAGCCACTTCTGTTTTTATTGAACTTAATGGCAAGGTCAAAGGCTATTTTGAAGTCTCCAACCAATACAGAAAAGGCTTGAAGTCTTTATTACAAAAGCTCAGTCAACATTATCAATTGTCGATGATTTCAGGAGACCATGCCGGGCAAAAAGAAAAATTAAAAGGCATTTTTCCCAAAAACAGTGATCTAAAGTTTGAACAAAGCCCAGAAGACAAGTTGGTTTATATTAAAACGCAACAAGCCAAAGACAAACAGTGCATGATGATAGGGGACGGTTTAAACGATGCTGGTGCCCTATTACAAAGTAATGTTGGGGTTTCCATTGCCGAAAATGTCAATGCTTTTTCACCTGCTTGCGATGTGATTCTGGAAGCCGATAGATTTGACTTGTTGGCTAAAATTCTCAACTTCACAAAAAGCTGCAAACGCATTGTGCTGATCAGCTTCGTAATTTCTTTTTTATATAATGCCATTGGTTTGGCCTTTGCCGTGCAAGGATTGTTAAGTCCGGTTTTTGCGGCTATTCTTATGCCGATAAGCTCTGTTACTGTGGTAGGGTTTGTTAGCTTCGCTGTTTGGGTTAAGAAGGTTCAATAAAGCTTCTAGAAGAATAAGTCCTTCGAGTTCTTCGCAATAAATGCTTTCTTCTCGCTTAAAAAAGCAAGCCTTTGTATGTATAGTGTTAAAAGAAAGGAGGACTTGTTCTCCTGTTTTGTCTTTTCAGAAAAGCTAACAAATATCATTTTCTTCTTCAAAATCATTTTTTAGCTTTGGGTGAAACTAATTAATCTTTCAAAGAAATGCCTATTGCCGATATTGAAACTGTTACTCAGTTAAAGAAAAACCTCAACCTAGGGCCAGGCTATGGTGGCTATGTTGAGTTATTTAATGCTCTCAAAATCCCCATGAAGGAATGGGCTCCCTACTGCACAGATAACGCAGACCATTAC
Source organism: Vicingaceae bacterium (assembly GCA_040220135.1). Lineage (GTDB taxonomy): Bacteria > Bacteroidota > Bacteroidia > Flavobacteriales_E > Vicingaceae > CAJXMH01. The sequence goes on along the minus strand of JAVJTT010000006.1, from coordinate 201,160 downwards.
ACGCGAAACTGTGTTTCTTCTTGCGATGGATATGAATTTATTTTAATGTGTTGGCAAAAAGGCCAACAGTCGGCCATTCATAGTTTCGACTTTCAAGAAGGCTGGATTAAAGTAATAGAGGGCGAATTAACCATTGAAACCTATGATGTAGATCGTGATGCCAAAAGTTGTGAATTAAAAGAAACTATTACTGTTCAAGAAGGAGAGTCTACATATTTGAACGACAGTATGGGCTTCCACAAGGTAGTCAATTCAGCTAGTGGGCCAACTAAAAGCCTGCATTTGCACGTTGAACGTGTAGACCTTTGGGAGATTTTTGACCCCGAAGAAAAATCTTTTAAAAGCATACAGCCTAGATACGATAGTTTAGATGATGACTGCCAAGATTATCCTGAAAAATAGACAAAGCTGATAAATATCATTTTTTGATGATTTGTCCAGTGCCACCTTTGTCCAAATATTTATAAAATGAGTGTACTAATTCTTCTTATTCTCGCTAGCCTTGCTGTCGCAATTGCATTTTTGATTGCCTTTATCTGGTCTGTTAAAAGTGGGCAATACGATGATGACTACACGCCATCAGTAAGAATGCTGTTCGATGAGAAGAGTCAAAAGAACCTAAATAAAGAAAAATCCACTAATCAATAATCACGATCATGCAAGTAGAAAAATTCAAGTATGACAATAAGATTGTAAAGCTGTTTGCTTACGCTACGGTCTTTTGGGGAGTAATTGGTATGTTAGTCGGCTTATTAGTCGCCTTTCAGTTTATATTCCCTTCCCTTAGTTTTAATTTAGAATATACCACATTTGGTAGAGTTCGACCACTGCACACCAATGCAGTGATTTTTGCATTTGTAGGGAACGGTATTTTTGCCGGGGTGTACTATTCGCTTCAACGACTGTTGAAAGCTCGTATGTACAGCGACTTACTCAGTAAAATTAACTTTTGGGGTTGGCAATTGATCATCGTTTCGGCAGCCATAACCTTACCGCTTGGTATTACTACCTCGAAAGAGTATGCTGAGTTAGAATGGCCAATTGATATTGCCATCGCTTTAATTTGGGTGGTATTTGGCTGGAACATGTTCGCTACCATTTTAAAACGAAGAGAGCGTCACTTGTATGTAGCCATTTGGTTCTACATTGCCACTTTTGTTACGGTTGCCGTATTACACATTGTAAACTCTTTTGAGTTGCCAGTTACTTTTCTAAAAAGTTATTCTTGGTATGCCGGAGTGCAAGATGCCTTGGTGCAATGGTGGTATGGACACAATGCCGTGGCTTTCTTTTTAACAACACCTTACTTGGGACTGATGTACTATTTCGTGCCCAAAGCAGCCAATCGTCCGGTATTTTCATACCGTCTTTCGATTATTCACTTTTGGGCTTTGATCTTCCTTTACATTTGGGCGGGTCCTCACCACTTGCTTTATACGGCTTTGCCAGATTGGGCACAGTCTTTAGGAACCGTTTTCTCTGTGATGTTAATTGCTCCTTCTTGGGGCGGAATGATCAATGGATTGTTAACCTTAAGAGGTGCATGGGATAAAGTTCGAGATAGTGCTGTATTAAAGTTTATGGTGGTTGCTATTACCGCTTATGGTATGTCAACTTTCGAAGGACCGATGCTTTCTCTGAAAAATGTCAATGCCATTGCCCACTTTACCGATTGGATTGTAGCACACGTTCACGTTGGAGCTTTAGGTTGGAATGGCTTTTTGACTTTCGGAATGCTTTACTACCTATGGCCAAAACTTTGGAAAACCAAGTTGTGGTCAGACAAGCTGGCCAACTTTCACTTCTGGATTGGCACCTTGGGTATTTTGTTCTATGCCATTCCACTATATTGGGCTGGCTTTACCCAAAGCCAAATGTGGAACGACTTTACCAATGAAGGATTCCTAAAATATCCAAACTTTTTAGAAACCGTAACTAACATTATTCCCATGTATGCCTACCGAGCTGTTGGTGGAACCTTGTACTACATTGGGGTAATCGTAATGGTGGTAAACTTAATCCAAACGGCTAAGTCTGGTGAATTCCAAGAAGAGGAAGAAGCAGAGGCAGCACCATTGAAAAAGTTAAGTGCAAACCACAAAGACGACCACTGGCACAGATGGTTTGAGCGTAAACCAACCCAAATGCTCCTTGCATCTTTAGTGGTCATCTTAATTGGAGGTGTTATTGAAATGGTTCCTACTTTCTTAGTAAAATCGAATGTACCAACCATTGCTAGCGTTAAGCCTTATACCCCACTAGAGCTAATTGGTAGAGATGTATACATCAAAGAAGGTTGTAACAACTGTCACAGTCAAATGATTCGCCCTTTCCGTTCTGAAACAGAGCGTTATGGTGAATACTCTAAGGCGGGAGAGTTTGTTTATGATCACCCACACCTTTGGGGCTCTAAACGCACCGGACCTGACTTGGCAAGAGAAGGTACGGCCAAACTTAGAAAACCACATTCTTGGCACTTTAAACACATGTATGATCCACGAAGTGTTTCTCCTGGGTCTATTATGCCGCGATACCCATGGTTGCTAGACAAGAGCTACGACACCACTATAACCGCAGCAAAAATTGAAGCCATGATTACACTGGGTGTACCCTATGAAGAAGATTACCCACAGCAAGCAAATGCCGATGTGGTAAAACAGGCCAATGAAATTGTTGAAGAAATGCGTGGAACGCTTGAAGAGGAAGGCTTTGAAGTGGCTCCTGACCGTGAAATTATAGCCTTGATTGCCTATTTACAACGACTTGGAGTCGACATTGAAAAAGGAAATCAAACTGCTGAAAACTAAATCGTCATGCTAAAATTTATCAAACACAATATGGAGACGATCGGGGGAATCGAAATATTCCCTCTCATCTCCTTCCTCATCTTTTTTATCTTCTTTATCGGGCTTTTTGTCTGGGTGATACGCATGAATAAAGAGGAAGTGCAAAGCTTAGCCCAAATGCCTTTAGAAGATGATTCTGAAGAAATACACATTAACCACTGAAAACTACTGCTATGAAAAGGAAAATATTTAGTGTAAGCCTACTGCTAAGCCTCATGGCTCCACTAGCAGCTTTGGCTCAAGGTAATGGGACTGCCCAAGTAGGTGGCATCTCTGATTCCATATTATTAACCCTAATGATTGGCTTTGTTCTCTTGTTACTTGTGATCATTCAAGCACTTTCTTCTGCTATAAAAAGCATTAGTAAAAGTGAAAAGTTAGCAGAAAACTTGAATACAAACCAAGCAGCAAAAGCCATAATTACCCTGTTTTTATTAGGAACAAGCTTCGGCGCGAATGCAGCTAATGAAGCAGCAAGTGAGACTGTTTTTGTAATGGGCAACACCCTATTTTGGATCTTAACCGCCTTAATTATTACCCTAGCAGTTGTGGTTTTTGTGCTCTTTAAAGCACTTTCAACTTTAATTAAACTGCAAGAATCAAAGGAAGTTGCAGAAGAAGAAACCGCTGAGAAAACAGCTGATATTTTTGAAGCGTTGAGCTTAACCGATAATGTTCCGCTTGAGGAAGAAGAGTCTGTAATGCTTGATCATGATTATGATGGCATTAAAGAGTTAGATAACAACTTGCCTCCTTGGTGGGTCTATATGTTCTACGCAACTATCATTTTTGCTGTGGTGTACATCGTTCGTTTCCACATTACCGGAAACGGCCAATTGAGTCATGAAGAGTATATGGCAGAAATGAATGAAGCTGCCGTAGAAAAAGCCGAAATGATGGCTAATGCTACCGAAAGCATAACTGAAGACAATGTAGTTTTCTTGGTAGATGCTCCAACCATTGACAAAGGTGCTGCTATATACCAAGGTAACTGTGCCACCTGTCATGGTCAATTAGGAGAAGGCGGAGCCGGACCAAATTTAACCGATGAATATTGGATTCATGGCGGAAGCATGAAGAGCATTTTCAAGACCATTAAGTACGGTGTACCGGAAAAAGGCATGATTGCTTGGCAAAGTCAATTTAGTCCAAAGCAAATGCAGCAAGTTGCCTCTTACATCAAAACCTTAAAAGGAACTAATCCACCGAATGGAAAGGCTCCGCAAGGTGAAGTTTTTGTGGAAGAAATTCCAGCAGAAGAAAGTGACAGCTTGGCCACGGAAGAAAACGACACCATGAAGGTGGTCGTTGAAATGGATAAATAAATCCCAAGCCACTATGAAAGGGCAGGAGAAGGAAGAATACATGGACCAGAGCTTTCGAGACTCTATCGGAACGATAGATGAAGAAGGTAAAAGAAATTGGATTTTCCCCAAGAAACCCAAAGGAAAGTACTACAATGCAAGGTCTTGGGTGAGTGTCCTGCTCTTAGCGATGCTATTTTCAGGTCCCTTCATCAGAATTGGTGGGCAACCACTTTTGATGATCAACATCTTGGAGCGGAAGTTCATCATCTTTGGCCAGGTTTTTTGGCCGCAAGATTTCTACATCTTCGTTTTGGTCATGCTTTCTGGAGTCTTGTTTGTTGTTTTGTTTACCGTTGTTTTCGGACGATTATTCTGCGGATGGGTTTGCCCTCAAACCATTTTTATGGAAATGGTTTTCCGTAAAATAGAGTTTTGGATTGATGGGGATTTTAAGCACCAAAAAAGACTAGATGAAGCTCCTTGGAATGCTGAAAAAATTAGAAAAAGAGTTTTAAAACACAGCATTTTCTTTGCGATCTCATTCTTAATCGCAAACACCTTTCTAGCCTACATTATTGGCTCTGATGAGTTGATCAACATTATTACAGATAACCCTTTGAACCATATTACGAGCTTGGTTTCCCTACTGATTTTTACCGGTGTTTTTTACTGGGTTTTCAGTTGGTTTAGAGAGCAAGTGTGCATTGTAGCCTGTCCTTATGGCAGGTTGCAAGGGGTTATGCTAGATCGAAACTCCATTGTGGTGGCTTACGACTACATACGAGGGGAAGTAAGAGGCCGTTTTAAGAAAAAAGAAGACCGAGAAGAAGCCGGCAAAGGCGACTGTATAGATTGCCATCAATGTGTTGATGTTTGCCCCACCGGTATTGACATTCGAAACGGCACTCAGCTTGAGTGCGTAAACTGTACTGCTTGTATAGATGCTTGTGACCACATGATGGAAAGTGTTGGCTTGCCCAAGGGCTTGATTCGATACGACTCAGAAGAAGGCATTGTGAACAAAACAAAGAAAAAGCTAAACGCACGAAGTATTGCCTACTCTGTTGTGCTAGTTCTTTTAATGGGTCTAGTTAGCTTTTTACTTGTGAATCGTTCTGATGTAGATGCTAACATCTTAAAAACACCTGGTCAGCAATACCAGAAAAGAGATAATAATCAGGTGAGCAATTTGTACAATTACAAAATCATCAACAAAACCTTTGATAGTATACCCGGTGAGATCAAACCCATTGACTTGGAAGGAAAAATAGAATACATCGGAAGAAAGAATTTCATAATTCCTTCTGAATCTATTGCGGAAGGCTCCTTCTTTCTAATTCTTGATATGGAGCAGTTGACAGATCGCAAATCGACCATTTATCTTGGCGTTTACAATGAAGAAGGGGAACTACTTGACAAGGTAAAAACCTCTTTCTTGGCACCTTTAAAAAGAAAGAAACCATGAAAATGAATTGGGGAACAAAAATTGGTATTTCCTACGGAGTGTTCGTGCTCTTCATTATTGGTATGGTTTACCTAAGTTTTGGAGAAAAATTTGACCTTGTAACGGAAGATTACTACGCCAAAGAGCTTGAATTCCAAGATAAAATAGATGCAAAAGGTCGATTGGAAAAACTCGATCAAAACTTAAAAACTAGCATTGAGAATGGGAAGCTGCAAATTCACTTTCCTCACCAGAAAAACACAAACATAGTGGGAAGCATCAACTGTTTTCGCCCTTCAGATCAATCGAAAGATTTTATGGTGGACTTGAAGAATATAAAAGCAGTAAAAGAAATTCCTTTAGACAAGTTTAGTAAAGGAAAGTACCTGCTTAAAATAGAGTGGACGGCAAATGAAAAAGATTTTTATACTGAACGAACCGTAATCATACCCTAATTATGGAGTTGTGGACAGCACTATCAATTGGCCTTTTAGGAAGCTTGCACTGCGTTGGCATGTGCGGCCCAATTGCTTTTGCCTTGCCCTTAGATAGAAGTAACCAACTTAAGGCAGTAAACGGAGGTTTTTTGTACAACCTTGGCCGTTTACTAAGCTACTTTAGCTTGGGCTTGCTTTTTGGATTTGTCGGTTATGGCTTTGCCTTAGCCGGTTTTCAGCGTTGGATATCCATTTCGGTTGGCGCCATCATGATTTTAAGCGTTGTCTTGGGTCAACTTTCTGAGAGTAGCCGTTTTCACCTTCCTGCTTACAACCTTTGGATTGGCAGGTTAAAGGCAGAGCTTGGAAAAAGATTTGGAAAAAAGTCGCTGACCAACCTATTTTCTATTGGAATATTAAATGGCTATTTACCATGTGGCTTGGTTTACATGGCACTAGCCGGAGCAACGGCAGCTGGAGGCGTATTGGAAGGAGGAGTTTTCATGTTGTTCTTTGGCTTAGGAACTATTCCCTTAATGCTTGCCGTTGCAGTTTTTGGAAATCAACTGAAGGTTTCCTTGTTCAAACAAGGAAGAAAGTTTATCCCGGTATTTATTGTTCTCATAGGCAGTTTATTCATCTTAAGAGGGATGAACTTAGGAGTGCCCTTCATTAGCCCTAAACTCGACCATAAAGAAGTTGTAGAATGTAATTAAAGAAGGAGAGCTATCATGTATTGGAAGTCATTAAATAGAAAAACGATCAACGAAACCATAGACCTAGCTTTAAAGCAAAATGCAAGCTATGAGAAAGGTGATGTAATGGGAACCCCAGCTACCTATTTGGATAAAAAGGAATTTTATCCGGATGCTTCCTTTTTAGAAGAGGCTCCCTTTTTGAGAAGCATGATCGCCAATCCAAATCACATTGGCTGCCATACCCTTGACAAAGCTAGCTCGCCCATTTTTAAAGGCACACAAGCCATTGAAAGAGAATTGATTGAAATTTGTGCCGAAGAAATATTTAAAGCCCCCAAAGACGCTATTGATGGTTACGTAGCTACCGGTGGAACGGAAGCAAACATAGAAGCGCTTTGGATCTACCGCAACTACTTTATTAGAGAGTATGGTGCAAAGAGTGACCAAATTGGGGTTCTTTTTTCAGAAGACACTCACTACTCCATCACAAAAGGTTGTGACCTCTTACAAATCAAACCACTCTTCATTTCTGTAGATCAGGACAGCAGACAAATGGATTACCATTGTTTACAGTCTAATTTAAAGCAAGCAAAAGCAGCGGGAATTAAGTATTTCATTGTCTTCCTAAACCTCTCTACCACCATGTTTGGTTCAGTAGATGAAATTGATCCTGTAGTTAATTTACTGGATCAGGAACAGGCTGTTTTTAAACTTCATTTAGATGCGGCTTTTGGAGGTTTTATATACCCTTTTACCAATTCCAAGTCTAGGCATAATTTTAAGCATCCGCGTGTTAGTTCTATTTCAATTGATGCGCACAAAATGCTACAAACACCTTACGGAACGGGAATTTTTCTAATCCGAAAAGGCTACATGCACTATGTGGCCAATGAGAATGCTCAGTATGTTCCCGGCTTAGACTATACCTTGTGTGGCAGCAGAAGTGGCGCGAATGCCATTGTAATTTGGATGTTGCTAATGAGTTACGGCTCTAAAGGTTGGACAGCTAAAATGAAAGAGTTAATTGAAAGAACAAACTTTGTTTGTGATCGACTGGACGAAATGGGTGTTTCATATTACCGCAACCCCTACCTAAATATTGTGGCCATTAAAGCCAATCAAATTCCCTCTAAACTAGCTAGTAAATACGAATTGGTAGCTGACACCTACGAGCATGTTCCCTCTTGGTGGAAAATCGTAGTGATGGACCATGTCAGCTATGACCTTTTAGAAAGGTTTCTCAATGAGTTAGAAGAAAACCATCTGGTAAATTCTTAATTAAGGCATCTTGATCTCTACACGACGGTTTTCCGCCCTACCGGCTGCAGTTTTGTTCGATGCTACAGGAGATAACTCTCCTTTCGAACTAAGTTCAATCTGCTCAGCCTTAACCCCCATCCGTACCAAAGCATCTTTTACTGCTTGCGCTCTCTCCAAACCCACTCTTTGGTTCACTTTCTCGGTATCCACCGCATCTGTATGGCCAATCAGCTGAACCAAGCCGTTTGAGTTTTTCACTTTGGAAGCGATGTTTTTTAGTTTAGAAAGCTCCTTTCCTACAATTGCTCTACTGGCAAAATCAAAATGGATTACATTAGGCGAGCTTTGTTTCAGAGGCTTCAAAGCCTCCTCCGCTTTTTTCTTCTCAGTGCTTAGTTGCGCTTTAGCTGCCGTGCTGGCAAATGAAAAGCCTCCATCCTTACTAGAAACTGCATCTTGCGTTTTATTTCCGTTCTTGTCTGTTAAGAACAGGTTTAAGTCGTCTATTTCATAGTCTGAAGCATCGAGCGGTTGAATGCTGTAGTTTTTGTCTAAGTTCATTTTCTCATAGCTAAAAAAGCCATTCTCATCGGTATAAATGGTATCAATCGGCATTCCATTTTGATCAATAACTTCAAGGGCAACCCCTCCCGCCGGTAACTTTTTGTAATTAAACTTTCCGTAGACAGTTTCCTTACCTAAAGCGCCAGGTTCAACTAAACTGTTGCCTTTTTGAATGAAATACCTTTTTTGTTGTTGCTTTTCATTTGTTAAGTAAACAATCCCTCCTACTAAGTCAACATTATCTTCTGCCTCTACTTCTAATACCATGTCTTCTGTCATGCTTAGCTTTTTATAACTAAACGAACCGTCTTCATTAGTTAAAATAGTCTCTATTAGATTGCCGTTAACGTCGTAAACTTTTACAACAGAGTTTGCGATAGGTAAGCTATTTAGCATTAGTGTCCCTTTTCCTGTTTCTTGGTGAATGAGGGTGAACGTTCTAGTTCGCTCTCCGTTCTCGTCTGTCAAATACAAGTCAGCCATTGAAACATCAATATCTGTGACATCTTGAGGGTACATGGTAAATACATCGTCATAAACTAACTTTTGGTATTCAAACTTCCCTTTTTCATCAGTTAATACCGTGTCAATAGGAAAGGAGTTAACGTCTTCAATTACAATTGGGAAGGCGGCTTTTGGCTCTTTGTTGTACACGTACATTCCTTGAATGAGTTCTTTTTTATCAATTTTCTCAGCAGACTTGAACACCCCACTTTCTGTCATGACATAACGCTTCTTTTTCTCACCCTCTTCATCTAGGAAGTATAACATTCCTCCGATCAATTCAGTGTCATTAGCATCTGCCAATTGAATCACATAATCTTCATCGGCTGAAAGTTTCACAAAGTTGAATTTCCCATCTTGGTCGGTTACGATAATGTCTATCAAATTACCGTCAATATCATAAACCTCCATCTCAACATTGGCTACCGGCAGCTGGTTAAAGTAAAAGTTTCCCTTTACTGAGTCAATGTTGGGAACAATAAACTTGCCTGTAGCATGTGCATAATAAATGTCAAAATAATCTGAATTTGGATCTCGGTCAGAAACTAGATAGGCCTCATCTTTACCGCTAATAACGAAAAATTCATCGGCATCTTTACTATTAATGGGCTCCCCTAAATTCAATGGGCGGCTCCATTTTTTCCAACTGTCATCAAGCCTAGTACTTACGAATACATCTACATCACCAAAGCCAGGATGACCGTTACTAGAAAAATATAAGCGCTTCTTGTCTTTACTTAAAAAGGGCGTGATTTCAGTTCGGTTAGTATTCACCGTATTTCCAAGATTGATCAGTTTTCCCCAACTACCGTTTTTTTGTTTTAAACTCACAAAAAGGTCTTGGTTTAGGGAGCGGAGGCTTGAACCAACACTAACTAAAATAATGTCTTCCTCTTGATTAATGCTAATATCAGCGTTTCTTCCATCTAAAACTAATCCAGGAATTTCAATGTCTACAAGCTCCTTTTTCCAACCTTTCACTTTTTCATTCTTTACTTCTCGTTCTAAATAGACTAGCTTTTGTTCAAAAGTGTCTTTCGTAAAGGTGGTATTTATCATGTAGATCCTTACTCCATCTTCTGACATTCCAAATACAGCATTTAAACCATCCACTTCTCCATCTTTAAAAAAACGATAAGGGGCCTCCCAAGCTTTTTTGAGGGTTGCCGTATCTGAAAGCTTAGCTGTTTTTTTCTCATCAACTTTTGAATACCAAATGTCTTTCCCTTCTGCTTCTACTTCATCGCCATTATCATTCAAATAAATTCGATGATACAATATCTCGGTTGATTGATTGAATAAGATAGGGGTAGTTTCTTCTGACTCATTACTTAAGTCCCTAACCTTGACTGGCCGGTCAAACTCTGGGACTAAAAACTGGGCAGATACTGATAATGTGGTTAGCAGTGCTAAAAATAAAAAGGCTATTTGCTTCATAATATTGCAAGTTGGATGGTCTATCAAAGATAGAAACAATTAGCAGGCTTCTAAATTTATTTTTACATCAACTTGTTGGTGTAGGAATGTTAATAAAGTTGACCCTCATTTAGCCAATAAATAAACGATTCTCATTGACGAATTTAATGCAAGTTAACTTAACATCTAAGCCTAATGAAACTCCCTTACTTCTGAATCACCAAACGCTTTACCGTCTGCTTGTCTCCTGCTTGAATAAAAAGCAAGTAAACGCCACTTTCAATGATTTGTGGGTTTAAGTTGATACTTTGCTGTTTACTGAAGCCTCCTTCAAAAACCGATCTTCCACTTATATCGGTAATCCGAATTTGCGTGTTTTCTACTTCTCGATCAAAGCGTATGTTAAATGCACCATTATTGGGGTTTGGAAAAACACTAAGCCCATCGTTTAACGCTTCTTCATTTGAATTTTTCATACGTTCCTGGCTACTTGGACTTGGGTCTGTGGTAAATTGCTGCATGCTTGACCAGGTGGTGCCGAAAGAAGGGCCATAGGTACAAATGCTCTTGATCTGCCACTCATAAGTGGTGGAAGGTGCGAGAAATTTTAAAAACTGACGGTCACGACTGCCCAATACCAATTTTTTATCCCAATTGCCTCCTAATGGTCTGTATCTAATGCGGTATTTCAAGGCATTGGCTTGAACGTTCCACATCAATCTTGCTCGATTATCGGTAATGGCGTTGCTGGTTAAACCGTCTGGAATCTCACAAGGGCCCGACAAGGTGGTAAAGTTCTCTAAGCTAGAAAAGTCAGACCAACCGGCCGACGGTTTATACGCCCTTACTGCCCAAAAGTATTTCGTATTGGGCTGAAGCGTATCAAGGTCTAATCGCCCTAAAGGGATGTTTCGAACGTATCGGTTCCAATTTGATTCGGTTGCTTTTCGCCAAAGCACTTTGTATAAAGTAGCGCCTTGTACCGTATCCCAATTTAATCTTACTGAGGTATCCTGAACGTAACGGCTAATTAAGTTTTGGGGTGGGGCAATACAATTAGGGTCTTGAATAATGTTGGCAGCACTTACAGCCGAACAACCGTTTACATCACTTACCGTAACGGAGTATGAACCTGCTGAAAGATTATTAATAGTTGAGGTTGTGGCTCCTGTACTCCAATTGTATGTGTACGGTGCGCTTCCGCCACTTGCAGATGCTGTTGCAGAGCCATCTGAAGAACCACTACAGTTGACATTGATAGAAGTTGCACTAACTGTTAAGTTACTATTAGAGCCAATAGTAACTCCTGTGTAATCATAGCAATAACCATCATCCATTTCTACTAAATAGACTCCTGCAGGTAAAGAGTTTATGGTAGTCGATCCCCAGCTTTGAGCGTTCATTCCGTTAAAATAATTAATACTTACACTATTGCCATTTAAATAAATATCAGGTGCAGAATAACCTGCTGTATTGTCAAAGGAGATGTAGATAATACCATCTGAAGCTCCGGGACATGTCTCATTAGCAGAAGCAACGGAAAACCCATTTGGTTGTGATAGCCAGCAATCAGCTGAAGCACTTAAGCTAACATCGATTATGCTATCTTGAGGGTCGTTAGAACTAAGTTGTAGACTCCCACTATAGTTTCTAGGTGAATTTGTTTGCTGCCCTGGACTACCTGTTGAATAGAAAAGTACATCTATTGAAGTACTCTGTCCTGGAGGTATTATCGATTGAAAATTATTTATTTGCATCATAAAGGCAGAGTCTCCAGAAAGATAATAGTTATTTAAGGATGGGTTAACAATTAGGGTGTCAAGTGGATCATCATTATAGATATAGAATGTTTCTTGCCACCTTTTTTCAAAAGCCCACCCAAAACCAAAGTCGTAAGAATACCCTGTAGGGCCACTGTTTGAAATGTTATTGCTTAACCTAATGTCTTGCGCCTCACCCTGCTTACAAAATGTTCCTAATAGGAATAAAAAAAGTATTGCCTTAAAGTAGTTTTGTTTGGTTTTCATAATAAATTGATTAGTAATTGAATAAAAACAAATATAATTTTTTTTTCAGATTACTTTGTTGATCTTTTATAACTGTAATTCTCTCTAACAATAATTGTGGTTTGCAAATGCTTCCAGTACTTTTGAAAAAATAGAAAAATTCAAACAGAAAATAGTAGCATGAGCAACAATCCAAAAGTGAAAAAAGCCTTTGAATCTTTAGGGCTAACAGATCAGCACAGTGGAACCTCAACCGGCAGCCAATGGCTTTCAAATCAAGGGGTAGCTATTACCTCTTCTTCTCCAGTAGATGGTAGTGAGCTAGGTACGGTTTACTCTACCACCCCAGAGCAGTATGAAGAAGTAGTGAAGTCAGCCCAGTCTGCTTTTAAAGTATGGAGAAAAAAGACCGCTCCGGAAAGAGGAGAAATCGTCCGTCAGTTTGGAAATAAATTGCGTGAGAAAAAAGCAGACCTCGGTCTTTTGGTTTCTTTCGAAATGGGAAAGTCTTACCAAGAAGGCTTAGGTGAGGTACAAGAAATGATCGATATCTGTGATTTTGCGGTTGGTCAGTCTAGAATGTTGCACGGTTTTACCATGCACTCTGAAAGACCCAATCATAGAATGTACGAGCAGTATCACCCTTTAGGAGTGGTCGGCATTATTTCCGCTTTCAACTTTCCGGTAGCCGTTTGGGCTTGGAATACCGCTTTAGCTTGGGCTTGCGGTGATGTTTGTATTTGGAAAGGATCAGAGAAAACTCCATTTTGTAGCATTGCTTGTCAAAACATTATTGCCGAAGTATTAAAAGAGAATGATTTACCTGAAGGCATTAGTTGCATCATTACCGGAGATGCAAAGATTGGAGAGCTTATGACCAATGACGGTCGAGTTCCTTTGGTTTCTGCCACCGGAAGTATCCGCATGGGTAAAATTGTGGCTCAAACGGTTGCAAAGCGATTAGGGAAATCGCTACTTGAACTAGGCGGCAACAATGCGGTAATCTTAACTGAATCAACTGACTTGAAAGCTTCTATTCCTGCGCTTGTATTCGCTGCCGTGGGAACTTGCGGTCAACGTTGTACTTCAACTAGAAGGTTGATTATTCACGATAGTATTTACGATAAAGTAAAAGAGAACCTTGTGAGTGCCTACCAACAGATCAAATTAGGAGACCCCTTAGATGAATCTAACCATGTGGGTCCTTTGATCGATCAAGATGCGGTAAACAATTACCTCAATGCTTTAGAAGAAGTGAAAAAAGCCGGTGGTAATGTATTAGTTGAAGGCGGTGTTTTAGAAGGTGAAGGCTATGAGTCTGGTTGTTATGTGAAACCAGCCATTGCCGAAGTAGAAAACGAATGGGACATTGTTCAGCACGAAACTTTTGCTCCAATTTTGTACATGATGAAATACTCTGAACTAGACGAAGCGATTGAAATGCAAAACGGTGTAGTTCAAGGGCTATCTTCAGCCATGATGACCACTAATATGAGAGACATGGAAAAATTCTTATCAGTTGAAGGTTCTGACTGCGGAATTGCCAATGTTAACATTGGTACTTCTGGAGCTGAAATTGGCGGTGCTTTTGGTGGTGAAAAAGAAACTGGTGGCGGACGTGAGTCCGGCTCTGACGCTTGGAAGGCTTACATGAGAAGACAAACTAATACTATTAACTACGGAACGGAGCTTCCGTTGGCGCAAGGGATAAAGTTTGAGCTTTAAGTATTTAAAGTAAAAAGTTCTAAATACTTAAAATTTAGATTAAGCCTCTAATTTGTCAGCTCGAGTGGTCCCGAAACTTCGGGATTGCCCGCCGGGATGGACTCCGTTCGGACGGGTATCGAGAGCTTGACAAATTAGGGGCTTTCTTACTTCTTCTGCAAATGCTCCTTTGAGTCTTTCAAATAGTTTTCAAGAGGTGGAAGGTAAACTTGCTTTCTCCTTTGATTTACTTTTTCTTCACCCTGAATCGGCTTAGGCTGAAGCGCTCCGTTTTGGTAAGTGAATTGCGTTCCAAAAAACTGATATCCTTTGGTGTTGATAGAAAGTCTATCGATTAAATAGGCTAAGTACATCCCGCTAGCGCTTCTATCTCGTGGGTAGGAAACTAGCATTAACTTTAAACAATTTTCTTGAAAGTGAAGATCTTCATCAGCGTGCTGAGCAATTAACCAAGCCACCTTATTAGCCTCAAATCCATAAAGATCTATAGTGATCCAATTTGAATCTAATACCGATGCCAAAAGCATACGGTTTAAACTGTCTAGCCTGATTTGAATTTTCCATGCCCCTTTTTCTAAGTTAGAATCATTCATCAACTCTATGTTTTCTTCCTTATTTGAGCGCATGAATTGATCATAGGGTTTTAATTCAACCAAAGCATTTGCTAAGTGTGAATTAGCTTGGAAAATGCTATCTCGATTCTTTTGATTCGAAAGGGCTTGATTGTAGAAGTCGTTGAAATAAACTTCTTTAAAGACACACACTTTCACTTGCTTTTTTAGCAAGCTTGAATCTATCCCACCAATAAAATATCCTCCAAAATCGAAATAACTCTTGGCATATTGAAATGCCTTTTGATTGTCTTTTCCTGCCCAGTAATTAGAAAGTTGTAGAAAGTCTGTTCTATGGAAAAATGGGTTTTCTAGTTCTTTCTCCAAACAGCTTGCATAACTTGCTTCTGAGGTAGACTTTAGATTTCTGCAATCACATATTCTATCAAATTCACTGACTAAGCTGTCGAGCTTAAGTTCTTGTGCTGTAGCATTTTCAGTACAAACGCTACATAATAGAAAAACAATGCACCCAAAAGTCGATTTCATGTATAAGAGACGGTTTTGAAAGAAATTTAGTTGCTAGTCAACCAATTCCTTAAAATCTCTTTTCCATGCTCGCAAAGCACACTTTCCGGGTGAAATTGCACAGCATGAATGGGAAGTTCCTCATGTTGTATGGCCATTACATTTCCATCTAGATCAGTGGCGGTTACTTTCAATTCACCTGCTTCTTTGGGCTGCATTACCCATGAATGGTAACGTCCGACCTTAAATTCATTTGGTAAACCCCGAAACAATTTCGCTTTTGAATCTGCCACTTTCATTAGAGTGGACTGACCATGCACTACCTTTCCAAGGTTTTTCAATTCATAGTCAAATAGCTCTGCGATGGCTTGCAAACCCAAGCAAATGCCCAGAATTTGATGGGTGTCTTTTATTATAGATAAAACCTCCATCAGCTGACCGGCCTCTTTGGGTAAACCCGGTCCGGGTGAGATGACAACCTTCTCAAAATCATCAAAGCTAATTGATTCTAACTCATCGTTTCTCACCACTTCAACTCCCTCTTCCCAAAGCTCTTCCAAGTAATGGTAGAGATTATAGGTAAAGGAATCGTAATTGTCGATAAGGAGGATTTTGGGCATGAAGCAAAGGTAAAGTACGAAGTTAGATGTTAGAAGTACTTTAAGTTAGAAATAGACGAATATAAGTTTCAGCTTTTTGCTTTCTAATTTCATATTTAAAAAAGATTCCTTTCGGGCATCCGACTTTCGATAAATGGTGTTTCCCATCTTCACTTTGTTTCGGCGGGCAGGCAATGCTTTTGAAACAGCACTTTGTGCTTCTTTTTGTTTTCAAAAGTTTCACTTTAAAGCAAGCTTTAAGTGGATTGGCTTCGCACATCCTTAGTCGATTAATGGTGCTTCAACCCAATAAAAAGAGCGCTGAGAGCGCTTTTTTTATTTTCGCTATACGTTTTTGAGCAAGCTCAACACTTTAGCGAAAATAAAAAGCCCATCTTTCGATGAGCTTTTTATTGGGTTGAGGTCTCGAGCGGATTCGAACCGCTGTAGATGGTTTTGCAGACCACTGCCTAGCCACTCGGCCACGAGACCTTTTGTAAAGGAAGGTCAAAATTAAGCAAAAGCTTTGCTATATCAAGGGTTTTACTTCTCCGTTTCTTCCAATCCAAAAATAGATAGATTATCAATCTTCAATGCGGATTTTATAATTGTGTTCCACTTTCTAATTTCTTCAGGATTTCTTCCTCTTTCAACTTCCCTATCGAATCGCAATTGAGTTTTCTTCATTTGAACAAGCATTTCTCGATATTGACCTCTAACATCTTCATCTGTTTGTAAGGGTGGTGAGTTTTCAAAAAATGCTCTACGTTTCATTTCAATTAAATCAAAATAGAGGTTGATATAACAGTTTGATTGATAGTCAAGATGAAACAAATAGTAACTTTTGAAGGTATCAAATAAAGAGCTTGATAAAATGTGTGTAGAATCTTTGTATTGGTTATAATCCAAAAACACACCTCCTGAAAGCTGGTAGGGAGCTTGGTTCGGTTCGTACTCAATTTGCTTTGGTAGCTCTCGAAAGGCTAATCTTTGAGTTGACCAATTTCTCACCGGATTGTCAAAAAGCCTTTTTAAACTGGACTGTTTTTTTAAATAATTGTAGCTTTTTACAGTATTATCATCATTCATAAAAGCTTGATTATGGTCACGCTCCTCATTCATTTTTAACTCATCATTGTATTTCCAAAAAAATTCATTGTAGGGAATGGCTGCCATTTTTTGATAGTCGGTTAAGCCAGCAATATCAATTCCATAAAAAGGGATAAAAAAAGGAGTTTTCTCCTCGTAAGTGAATAGCACCGCCTTCGTTTCTACCGGAAAAGAGCCTTTCCCTTCTTTATGATAGTTAAACTTATATTGAAAATCAATGTGTTGAAAATATGTTTCACCATTTACTTTTTTAAAAGTTTTGGTCATTTTTAAGCTTTTATCACTAAGGTAATCATCCGGATAAATTGGACTTAAAGGAAATAGATCTAAGGAATTACCCTGTAGCTCTACTTTTATTAAGCTGGTATCACTTGCATTAATCCAAACTCTAGATGAAAAGTAATTCCCCTTTTTCTTTTTAGGGTAAAGGAAGGCTACATAAACAGAGTCCAAGTTGTTGTCAACATAGGCTTTTTCAAGTTCTAAGTAATAACGCTTTTGCATTTTTTTGGCACTTAATTCCAATGGGCTCGTTGGAAAATTTGAAGATGAAAAGAAAAGCTTGTGTTTATATAAAGGTTTAGAAGTTTCGAGTGAGCCAAAAAACGAACTCTCGTAGTGCCTTAACCCTACCCTTCCACTCTTAAGCTTTAAATCCAGTAAGTCGTAACCATAAATATCTGCATTATAAAAAGCCTCAACTAGTTCAATTTGATTGTTTTCAATGTAACTTTTTAGTTGATAGTAGGCCTTAATTGTCTTTTTGTTTTTGCTTCTTTTCTCCTTGCAGCTTTCTAGTAATTGGTGAATAAAACGGTATTCTTTAGGTATAACGGTAATCATCTCAAGTTTTACCGAACTAGGTTTCAACTTTATTAGATAGCGGTTTAAGCTACTTAAAAGCCGAAGCGTGTCACTTTTATATCCGACATATGAAACAGTTACTGTATCCTGCCAACTACTCAGCTCAAGTTCAAAATATCCCTCGCTATTTGTTATAGTCGCTTTATTGGTGCTTAAATTGTATACAGTGGCAAAACTCAATTGCTCTCCTCGAGTGGAGTCCAAAATAGTACCTTCAATAGTTTTTACTGATTGTGAAAAAGAGGAAGTTAGTGAGATGAAAAAAAAGTACCCTAGGAAAGTAATTAACCCTTTCATTGCAAAACCATTATAAAAAAAGACATTCAAGTTAAATGAGAAGTTGCATCATCTAAGAGATCCTTTTCTTTTACTCTTCGATAATCACACTCACCCGCTCCACTTCTCCCGAGATTGGGGGGTTACACTTACTTACTTTTAGATGAATGCCTTCCACTTTTTTAAATTCTGCTTTGATTCGATCTACAATCCGTTGAGCCAAGTTTTCAATTAACTTAGATGGTCGATCTACTTCTTCTTTAATCAAGTCGTAAACCGCAGCATAGTTAATGGTTCCATGCAAGTCGTCGAACTTACTGGCTTGCTCAAAGTTAGTTTGCAAATGAACAGTCACTTCAAACCTCCCACCAATTACATTTTCCTCTTCAAAAAGACCATGCTTAGCGTGAAAGGCAGCATTTTCTAAGCTAACTTGATGTTTCATCCTAACTTCTCAATCCCCGATTCAATGCGTTGTAGTGATTCATTTTTCCCGAGTAAAGCAGCTATGGCAAACATGCTAGGGCCCATTCCTTCACCGGTTAACAAAACTCTGAACAGGGGCAATACTCGGCCAATCCCTAACTCTTTCTCTTCCAAAAATGCTTTAAACTCTTTTTCTACCTCTTCTTCGTCAAAGCTTTCAAGTTCTGATAATCGACTTTTCCATTCTGTCATTAATTCAGCGCTTCCCTCTTTCCACTTTTTCTTCACAGTCTTCTCATCGTACTCAGCAGGCGCAGCAAAGAAGTAGTTGCCTTCTTTCGGAATATCCTTTAAAAAAGTAGCCCGCTCTTTCATTAAACCACAAACTGCAGCCAAATAATCTAAATCTTTATCGCCAATGATAGCCTTAGACTCTTCGAACTTCATTAGTTCTTCGGCAATCACTTTATCGTCTTTGGCTCTTAAATACTGCTGATTAAACCAACGGGCTTTTTCCGGATCGTACTTAGCACCTGCCTTACCTACTCGCTCAATCGAAAATGCTTCGATCAACTCTTCCAAACTAAAAATCTCTTGATTGGTTCCCGGGTTCCAACCTAAAAAGGCTAAGATGTTCAAAAATGCGCCTGGGAAATATCCCTTTTCTCGATAACCGGAAGAAATTTCTCCGCTTTTTGGATCTTTCCATTCTAATGGAAAAACCGGAAAGCCAAGTTTGTCACCATCTCTTTTGCTGAGTTTACCGTTACCATTCGGTTTTAGCAACAATGGTAAGTGAGCAAAATCAGGTCTGGTATCTTCCCAACCAAAAGCCTCATACATTAAAACATGCAAAGGCGCTGATGGTAACCACTCTTCTCCTCTAATCACATGGGTTATTTCCATTAAGTGATCATCTACAATATTGGCTAAGTGATAAGTGGGCATTCCATCTGCCTTAAATAACACTTTGTCGTCTAGGTTTGAAGTATGTACGACAACCCAGCCGCGAACCATGTCTTTAAACTTTACTTCCTCATTCCTTGGAATCTTAATTCGAATCACATAAGGGTCTCCGTTAGCCAAACGCTTCTCTACCTCTTCTTGAGGTAAAGAAAGTGAATTTTGCATACGCTCTCTGGTAATGGCGTTATACTGAGGAGCAGCAACGCCGGCCTTTTTCAAATTTTCGCGCATTTGCTCCAAGTCTTCAGCCGAATCAAAAGCATAATAGGCTTTCCCTTCTTCCACCAATTGCATGGCATATTTACGGTAAAGGTCTTGCTCTTTTCTTTCTGACTGACGGTAAGGACCGCAATCTCCTCCATACCCTTGCCCTTCGTTAGGGATAATACCGCACCACTTCAAAGATTCAGCAATGTATTCTTCTGCACCTTCCACATAGCGAGTTTGATCAGTGTCTTCTATCCTTAAGATAAAGTCTCCTCCGTGTTTCTTGGCAAAGAGATAGTTATACAAGGCTGTTCTAACTCCACCCATGTGCAATGGGCCGGTGGGACTTGGAGCAAATCTTAAACGTACTTTTCGATCCATATTTGAATTTTCATTTGGGAAGGCAAAGGTAAAACTTCTACCTGTTTCTTTTCCCTAAGTTT
This sequence comes from Vicingaceae bacterium, assembly GCA_040220135.1. Classification (GTDB taxonomy): domain Bacteria; phylum Bacteroidota; class Bacteroidia; order Flavobacteriales_E; family Vicingaceae; genus CAJXMH01. The sequence goes on along the minus strand of JAVJTT010000006.1, from coordinate 180,983 downwards.
GCAGTTAATGCATCCTCAAATCCATAAGACCAGCTCCTCAACAACATCTTTTGTTTCTAATACGCTTGGTTTAGACTACGAATTAATAGATTGTGGGAACCAAAGAAAATTAGAACGTTTTGGAACAAATATTCTAAACAGGCCAGAGATTGAAGCCAAGTGGACGCCAAAACTACCCCAAGTTGAATGGGAAAAAGCAGACTGGTATTTTTATGAAAAAAAGGGTAAGAAGGGGGAGTGGCGAGCTAATGGAAGTCCTCAAAAAAGTTGGAACATTAACTACCAAGTTGAGGCGGTTTCCTTACAGTTTAAATTAGAGTTGACCGCATTTAAACATATTGGCCTATTTCCAGAACAGGCTGCAAATTGGCATTACATTCAAGAAAACCTAAGAAAAATTAAGGGCGATAAAAAGGTGTTAAACCTCTTTGCTTATACAGGGGCTGCAAGTTTAGTATGTGCTGCATCTGGGGCCAAAGTGACCAATATTGACTCAGTTAAACAAGTTTTAAATTGGGGAAGAGAAAACGCCAAGATCAACCAAATTGATAACATTCGGTGGATTTTAGAAGATGCTCGAAAGTATGTTAAGAAAGCTGTTCGGAGAGGTGAAAAATACCATGGTATTATATTAGATCCTCCGGCATTTGGTTACGGAGCAAAAAAAGAAAGGTGGAAACTAGAAGAAGACTTGCTTCCTTTGCTGCAAGACCTTGCCACTATTATGTACGAACAAAGCTCCTTTCTTATCTTAAATACATACTCACCTAAAATTTCTTTACACGAATTAGAAAAAATGGTGCAATCGGTTAAAGGGTTTCCTTCGGGTTTTGAACTTTCTCAACTGGGACTGCGTTCTTCGAAAGAAGTTGCTTTAAGTTTGGGTAACTTAGTTCGTTTTCAAAAGCTAAATTTTAAGTAAATTCATCTTTCCATATTTTTGGTGTAGAGGATCGCTTTATGAGCAATAGTAATTACAGTTTATTGGTTAAAAAATTAGATGAGTTTATCAGAAAATACTATCTGAATAAACTGATTCGAGGAGGCTTATGGTTTATAAGTTTAGCCTTATTGCTTTTCCTCATTGTAAGTGTGCTTGAGTACATTGGTCAATTTAACTCTCAAGTCAGGACTTGGCTTTTTTACGGTTCACTTTTAAGTTTGGGCGCAGTTTTCGCCACCTTTGTCTTACTTCCATTAAGCAAAATTGCATCGCTAGGTAAGAGAATTTCGCATGAAAAAGCTTCTCAAATTATTGGAAAACACTTTGCCGATGTAGATGACAAACTTTACAATGTTTTACAGCTTAAGTCAACTTCAGAAACAGAAAGCTCAAACCTTATAGAAGCAAGCATTAATCAAAAAATCGATGCTTTAAAGCCCATCCCCTTTCATCTGGCAATCAACTTAGGGGAAAACAAGAAGTACTTGAAGTATGCCATTCCTCCAACGGTAGTTATTTTGGCTATTGTTTACTTCTCACCTCAGGTTCTTTCTGAAAGCACCAATAGGCTTGTTGCCCACGACCGAGAGTTTGTTCCTTTAGCACCATACAGCATTGAAATAAGCAATGAAAAACTACAGACATTTAAGAATGATGACTATAAACTTAAAGTTAGGCTAGAGGGCAAGAGCATTCCCAATCAACTAAAAGTAAAGTTTAAAGGACAGTCTTACTTGATGCGAAAGACAGAAACCAATCAGTTTCAATTTGTCTTTAAAAACATGAGCAAAGATGTTGACTTTGAATTGACCGATGGGGAGTTTGATTCTAAGATATACACCCTAAAAGTGTTGCCTAAACCTTTAATGACTTCTTTCCAAATTGAACTGAATTACCCTAGCTACATTAGCAAGAGAGACCAAACAATAGAAAATAGAGGTGACCTCAGTGTTCCACAAGGAACTTTAATAAAGTGGAAGTTTATAACTGATTACACTAGTGAACTTAACTTTTATTGGCAAGACTCCTCATTTCTTTGCTTGCAAACGGCAGAAAATCAATTTGTATATGAAAACCGCTTTTTCAAAAGTGGCCTTTATGGTTTTAGTAATGGCAATGAGTTTTTAAATCATGAGGACACTTTATTTTACCAATTAGAAGTAATCCCTGACTTACGACCAAGCATTGAAGTTGACAGCAGAAAAGACTCCCTAAACCCTAGTATGATCTACTTCAAAGGCATGATTAAGGACGATTATGGCTTCAGTCGCTTAGCTTTTTATGTTGAAAAGCCCGAGCAAAAAGAAACTGAATTTCATCAAACTCAAATTCCCATCAATAAAAATCTCACACAAACTGACTTTTATCACCAAATTAACCTTAGCGATTATGACTTAAAAGCAGGCGATCAACTCAAGTTTTATTTTGAGGTTTGGGACAATGACGGAGTAAATGGCTCTAAAGCCAGTCGCACCCCTTTAATGACCTACAAAGCACCAAGCAGTAAAGAGCTGAAAGAAAAAGAAGAAAAAAGCAATCAAAAAATCAAAGAAAAGCTCAAAGAAAACATTAAGCTAAGCCGTGAAATTAAGCGAGATTTAGAGTCAATTAAAGAGAAAATGCTAAGCAAGAAAAAGCTTGGTTTCCAAGAGAAAAAACAATTGGAAGAACTGATGAAAAAGCAGAATCAGTTAAAGCAGAACATGTCTGAGTTGAACAAGGAGAACAAACAGAAAAACAGGCTACAAAATGAACACGAGCCCATGAGCGAAGAAATGCTAGAAAAGCAAAAGCAAATTGAAGACTTGTTTGAGAAGGTGATGAGTGAAGAAATGAAAAAACTGATGGATGAAATGAACCGCTTAATGGAAGAAATGGACGAAAAAAAGCTACAAGATGAACTCGAAAAGATGGAAATGAGCAATGAAGATATGGAGAAAGAACTTGATCGAAACCTTGAGCTCTTTAAACAATTAGAACTTGAGAAGCAGCTTCAAGATGCTCAAAAGAAACTTGAGAAGTTAAAAGAAGACCAAGCCAATTTAAAAACAAAAACCGAAGAAAAAAAGACCGATTCAAAAGAGCTAAAAAGAGAACAAGAAAAACTGAACGCTGACTTTGACGACCTAGAAAAGGATCTAGATGATCTGAAAAAGAAAAACCAAGAGTTAGAACAACCTTTTGAGATGGAAAAAACCGATAAACTGGAAGACCAAATTAAAGAGGACATGAAAGAAACGGCTGAAAGCCTCGGAGAAAATAAGAAAAAGGATGCCTCTGATAGTCAAGATGAGGCACAGGAAGGAATGGAAGAACTTTCTGAAAAACTAGAAGGCTTACAAATGCAAATGCAAGCCGGAAGTCAAGCAGAAAACTTAGAAGACCTACGCTCCTTATTGGACAATTTAATTACCCTTTCTTTTGAGCAAGAGAATGTGATGCAGAAGCTTAAGAAGATAGACCGAACAGACCCACAGTATGTTAGTTTAGCGCAAGAACAAAACAAGCTGCAAGATGACTCTAAAGTTATTGAAGACTCCCTTTTTGCATTGAGCAAAAGGGTGATTCAACTAGCCCCTATTGTCAACAGAGAAATGTCTTCTATAAAAAGAAATATGGAGAAAGCCGTTGAGCTATTAGGAGAACGCAAGACTCCACTTGCTAACTCAAGGCAGCAGTTGGCCATGACCTCGATTAATAACTTAGCGCTAATGCTAGATGAAGCTGTGCAAAGCATGCAAAAGCAAATGCAGTCCCAAATGCAAAGCAAAAGTCAATGTAAAAAACCTGGTAGCAAACCCGGTGGGAAGCCTTCTATGGGAGGTTTGAAAAAAATGCAACAGCAACTTCAAAAACAAATGGAAGGGCTAAAAAAGTCGATGCAAGATGGTAAAATGCCTGGAAAAAAAGAAGGGAAAGGCAAAGGAGGAATGAGTAAACAATTGGCTCAAATGGCCGCCAAGCAAGCCGCTATAAGAAAGGCGCTAAAGGAAATGCAAGATCAAATAGGGAAAAGTGAAGGCGGTGGCGGTGGGAGCCTAGAAAAAATAGGAGAGCTAATGGAGGAAAATGAAACAGACCTTGTAAACAAGCGGATTTCTAATGAAACAATTCTTCGACAACAAGAGATTTTGACGCGGCTTTTACAGTCGGAAAAAGCAGAAAGAGAAAGAGAAAAAGACCCTAAACGCGAGGCAAGAGAGTTTAACGACAATTTTTCTCGTAACCCAGATGAGTTTTTTGAGTATAATAGGCGAAAAGAAAAAGAAATTGAGTTGTTGAGAACCTTACCTCCAACATTTAATCAGTTTTATAAGAACAAAGTGACGGACTACTTTAACCAGTTGCAACCATGACTTCAAGTGAGCAAATTCAAAAACACCAACTACCTTCAGCTATTGAATCCTTAGCCAAAGTAGAACAATTAATAGACGACTTAAAAGTGTCTTTCAACATACCAGAAGATCAATATGGAAATATTTTGGTATCTCTTTCGGAGGCTGTTAATAATGCGATTAAGCATGGAAATCAGCTAGATGCCTCAAAATTTATTGATTTGTCTTTTGAGTTTTCAGATAAAGCCATTGTGTTTTCTGTTAAAGATCAGGGACAAGGGTTTGACTACAATAAAATACCTGACCCAACGCACCCCGACAATATAGACAAACCTGACGGTAGAGGTATTTTTATCATGAAAAGCCTATCTGACAAGGTTGAGTTTGAGGAAAACGGCAGTTTGGTAAAGATTGAGTTTCAAAGGTAATTGCTCCCAATTGGCTCAAATTCATTTCCACTCAGTAGATACTGACTTTAAAGTAGGTCAACCTAATTTCTACCATAAGTGGCTCCTTTTGGTCTTTGAACACTTCAACTATCACTTAGGTGAGATCAATTTTATTTTTTGTAACGATGAATACCTTTTAGAGCTAAACAAGAAGCATTTAGCACATGACTACTATACCGACATTATAACCTTCGATTACGTAGTAGACAGAGTGGTTTCTGGAGACCTATTTATAAGCGTAGACCGGCTAAAAGATAATGCAAACCAATTGAAAGTCGACTTTAAGGATGAACTAGATCGAGTGATGGCGCATGGCTTGCTTCACTTAATGGGCTACTCAGACAACACAGAGGCTAAGCAGCGAGAAATAAGGGCTCAAGAGGATTTTTGCCTAACTTTGCGCTCCGAAATCTAGTGTGTTCCACGTGAAACCCTAAAGCTTATGCTTAAAGAATATGATGTAATTGTAGTGGGAGGCGGGCATGCCGGTTGCGAGGCTACAGCTGCAGCTGCGAACTCCGGATCCTCCACCCTGTTGATCACCATGAACATGGGCACCATTGCCCAAATGTCATGCAACCCAGCGATGGGTGGCGTGGCCAAAGGACAAATTGTAAGAGAATTGGATGCAATGGGCGGATACAGCGGAATTGTTGCTGATAGAACAGCCATTCAGTTCAGAATGCTAAACTTATCTAAAGGGCCTGCCATGTGGAGTCCAAGAGTACAGTCTGATCGTTGGTTATTTGCACAAGAGTGGAGGCTTATGCTAGAACAAACTGAGAATGTTGATTTCTGGCAAGATACCGTAACAAGCGTCATTGTTGAAAAAGGCCAAGTAAAGGGCGTTAAAACTTCACTTGGTCTGGAGATAAAGTCGAAATCTGTGGTACTCACGAATGGCACATTTCTTAATGGCTTGATTCATGTTGGCGACAAGAACTTTGGCGGAGGTAGAGCAGGAGAAAGAAACTCTAAAGGAATTACTGAACAACTCATAGAATTAGGTTTCGACCATGGTAGAATGAAGACCGGAACCCCCCCAAGAGTTGATTCCAGGTCTTTAGACTATTCAAAAATGGAAGAACAAGAGGGCGATAAATTCCCATCTAAATTTTCTTTTACAGACACTAAAACACTTCAAGAACAAAAGAGCTGCCACATTACCTACACCAACCCAAATGTTCATGATATTTTAAGAAGTGGACTTGACCGCTCTCCGATGTTTAGCGGCTCCATCGAAGGCACCGGCCCACGCTACTGCCCTTCGATTGAAGAAAAAATTGAGCGTTTTGCATCTCGTGACAGACACCAAATATTTGTTGAACCAGAAGGATGGAATACAGTAGAAATTTACGTTAATGGCTTTTCAACGAGCCTTCCCATGGATGTTCAAATTGAAGCGATTAAACATATTCCTGGTTTTGAAAAGGTTAAATTATTTAGACCAGGCTACGCTATTGAATACGACTATTTTCCGCCTACACAACTGCAACATACCTTAGAAACAAAGCTAGTACAAAACCTTTACTTTGCAGGCCAAATTAACGGCACTACGGGTTATGAAGAAGCAGGAGGGCAAGGATTAATGGCAGGCTTAAATGCAAGCCTGAAAGTCCAAGGCAAAGAAAGCCTCATTCTAAAAAGAGATCAGGCTTACATTGGAGTATTGATTGATGATTTAATTACAAAAGGCACTAAAGAACCTTATCGTATGTTTACCTCGAGGGCTGAATATAGAATACTTCTCCGTCAAGATAACGCGGATGAAAGACTAACACCCCTATCTCATTCAGTTGGCTTAGCTAGCGACGAGCGATTGCGCAAGGTAGAACAGAAAAAAGAAGAAACCGACAACATTATCAACTTTCTAGAAAATAGCAGCATAAGCCCTGAAATCGCAAACCCTTATTTAAAAGAATCTGGAACAAGCCCCATAAAACAGAAAGTAAAGCTTGCTTCTATTTTAGCAAGACCTCAAGTTTCTATTGAAGATTGGCAAAAAGAAGAGTTCAGTCAGTTTGATCTTGATCGATTCTCTACAGAATGCTTGGAGCAAGCTGAAATTAAAATAAAGTATAGCGGTTACATCGAGAGAGAGAGGGAGATGGCTGATAAACTTCATCGCCTAGAAGATGTAAAAATTCATGATGATTTTGATTACTCCAAGCTCCAATCAATTTCATCTGAAGCAAGAGAAAAATTAAACAACATTAAGCCCAAAACAATTGGCCAAGCTTCAAGAATTAGCGGGGTTTCTCCATCCGACATTTCTGTCTTGTTGATACACTTTGGGCGTTGATGTTCCACGTGAAACACCATCAATTTTTCAATGAAAGAATATAGCGCTTGCCCAATTTGTGGTCACAACACCTTTAAAAAGGCACTAAGTTGTAAAGATTATACCGTATCACAAGAAACTTTTAAGATCAATGACTGCAATGCTTGTGGATTTCGATTTACAAACCCGGTCCCTGAAGAAAAGGACATTGGACCCTATTATGAATCTGAAGAGTACATTTCCCATAGCAATAGTTCGAGGGGATTTATCAACTTTCTTTACCAAAAGGTAAGGAACATAACGCTTAAGCAGAAACTTAACTTAATTGAGAGAGTTTCGGAAGGTAAAACCCTTTTAGATATTGGCAGTGGAACCGGGGAGTTTTTAGCAACATGTAAAAAAGCCGGTTACCAAACCAAGGGAATTGAACCTTCAAAAAAAGCTAGAGAATTTTCTATTGAGAACCATCAGCTGGAAGTTAATGAAGAAAGTGCATTAAATGAAATAAAGCATAGCAGTATTGATATTGTAAGCATGTGGCATGTACTTGAACACGTATATCCATTGAATGAAAGGGTAGATAAAATTCACTACTTATTGAAGTCAGGAGGAAAGGCCATAATTGCTGTTCCAAATCATGACTCTTATGATGCGACTAAGTACAAACATTTTTGGGCGGCCTACGATGTTCCTCGTCATCTATATCATTTTAAAAAGGCTGATATCAAAACTTTGTTTGAGTCGAATGGATTTATATTAGAAGAAACACTACCAATGAAATTTGATAGCTATTATGTCAGCATGTTGAGCGAAAAGTATAAAAACGGTTCAGCCAATATTTTTAATGCCTTTTTTACTGGATTCATTTCTAACATCAAAGCCAAAGCTGGAAAGTCCCCCGGTTACTCTTCACAAATTTATGTTTTTAGGAAAAAGTAAGTTTTCGGCCGTTTCAAGCCTGTTTAATGAATTCTATTCGTTTCTGGAATAGAGTATTGTTTCTATGTATTAACGCTAAAAACACAACCTACTGATTTTCTGACACTTGGCGGGTTTGCATAAAAAAAGACCGCTTATCGCGATCTTTTGATGAACTTGTGACTCCGGAAGGATTCGAACCCTCAACCCTCAGAGCCGAAATCTGATATTCTATCCAGTTGAACTACGGAGCCAAATATTTTTTTGCAAATATACTCCTAAATTTAGGCAATAAAAACAACCCTTTTTTGTTTGATTTATTCTGTTTTACAAAGCTTATGAAAGCAATATCACTTAGTTTTTTTCTCCTCTTTTCTGCATTGATTTACGGTCAATTAAAGCCTATCGGAAGCTGGTCAGATCATTTGCCCTATCAAAGTGGGGTTTCTATGGCAAGAAATGGTAACCAATTATTTTGCGGCACACAATCTGGTGTTTTTATATTCAATGCCAATGATGGTTCTATCACCAGATGGTCGAAAGTGAATCTTTTGAGCGAAGTAAGCGTTCAAAAGCTTGCTTATAATGTCCTTACCCGGACATTGATCGTTGTTTACAACAATTCTAATATTGACCTCATTCAAAATGGTATTGTCACAAATATCCCTTTTCTCCGAGATTACAGCCGTGTTACAAATAAGGCTGTTAACGACATATTTATTAAAGGTGAAAATGCCTACTTAGCCTGTGGTTTTGGGGTTGTGCAATTAAACCTATCGAAGAAAGAAATTTCAGACAGTTATTTGTTTTCAAACAATGGCATAGAGTTCGGGGTTAACTCAGTTTTTGTTGACGATCAGGAAATTTTTGCAGCCACAAACCTAGGGATCTACAAAGCTGCGCTTAGTTCAAACCTCTTGGATTTTAATAATTGGACTTTAGACGATTTTAAAAAAGGCAGAATAGCAAGAAAGTTATTTGAATTTAATCAAAGTGGCTATGTTGTTATTAAAAATCCTAGTAATGACATTGATTCTGTCTTCTCTTTGAATAGCAAACAGTCTGTAGCAGCGTTATCAGGCATAAAATATGTTACTCATTCTACATCAAATAATCAGCTCACCTACATATCCACCAATCAATACTCCTTGCTGGATCCATCTTTTAATGCACTAAACTCCTACACTTTAGAAACTTTTCAAATTCTGTCAGCATTTACAGTAAACAAACAATTATTTATTTTAGATAACTATTACCCATTGCTATTGTATGATGAAAACGGAAATAGAGTCTCTCAAATAAAACCAAACGGTCCTTTTGAACGAAAGGTTTTTGACATAGATGCCTTAAATGGAGAAGTTTGGGCGGTTGCCGGGGGGCATAATTTCACCTATTCAAATACTAACCAATCAAGTAGAATCTATCATTTATCGAACAATACGTGGACTAGTTATTTAGAAGCTTCAACCCCTTCTATCCAGGGAACGCATGATATGCTAAGTGTAAAAATTAACCCTTCGGATGAAAACCACGTTCTTTTTGGCAGTTGGGCTTTTGGTTTGTTTGAATGGAAAAATAAACTTCCTTTTAAAAACTACAATACCCAAAACTCTAGCCTTGTAATTAGAGATGCATTAAGCGCCTTTGATTGGATCGGAGTTGGTGAAGTAGAGTTTGATGACGATGAAAACCTCTGGGTGGTTAACTCCTATACCACTAAAAGCTTATCTGTTAAAAAAACAGATGGCTCTTGGCGTAGTTTTGATTTTTCTGACTCCCTTCAAAGTGAAGAAATAGCAATAAAGGAATTAATTGTTACGAATGACAATCACAAATGGATTGCTCTCCCAAGGCTCAACCAAATTTTAGTATTTAATGACAATGAGACAATTGATAACGTTGCAGATGATGAGTTTTTAATTATCCGACAGGAAGAAGGCAAAGGAGGCTTACCCGGCATTCGAGGAATAACTTTTGAAGAAGACTTAAACGGCGCCATTTGGGTAGGTACCTCTTCAGGCTTGGTGGTATTTTATTCTCCATCTACCATTTTTGATGATGGGATTACCGACGCTGAGCGTATATTAGCAGAAAGAGATGGTGTTGTTGAAGAAATTTTTGCAGAAGAAACGATTAACGATATCGAAGTAGATGGAAGTAACCGAAAGTGGATTGCGACCGAATCAAAAGGTGTTTTTCTACTTTCTGAAGATGGGCAAGAAGAAATCTATCACTTCACAACGGAAAATAGTCCATTGGTTTCTAATTCAGTTTTAAAAGTTGCGGTAGATAATGCTACCGGGGAGGTCTATTTTGCTACAGGCTTGGGGATAGTTTCTTTTCGGGGCAGTGCCATTGAAGGCAAAGATGACCTCTCTGAGGTTGTCGTTTTTCCAAACCCTGTTAATCCCGGCTACAATGGACCAATCACCATTAGCGGGCTAATGGATAATACTAAAGTGAAAATTACCGATGTTAATGGTAGAATCATAAACGAATTAGTTTCAAAAGGGGGACAAGTTCAATGGAATGGAAAAAACTTTGAAAATGAAGAAATTGCTACCGGTATTTATTTGGTTTTTAGCAGTGGACAAGATGAGGAAGAAAACTTAGAAACAGAAATCGGAAAACTGCTTTACAGGAGATAAAATGAACTGCCAATCTCAAGCAATCATTTTGAGCTGCATAAAATATGGCGACCAATCCCTAATTATAAAAGCATACACCAAATCAAAGGGGTTAATTACACTTATTTCTTCCAGAAAAAGAAATAAACAGAACCAAGCCACCTCATTTCAGCCTTTTAATAGGCTTGTAATTCACTTTAACTTCTCGCCCAACAAAAGCATCCATAGAGTCAAGGAAGCTTTATTAGAAACTAACTTTGAGGGTCAATATGGGGTAATGAGATCTGCCATTAAGCTGTTCTTAGCAGAGCTAAGTTTAAAATTGATTCCCGAAGAGGATTTGCACGATGAACTATTTAATTTTCTTTGGAAAAAGTCAAGTATGCTGGAGGAAAAGGACACAAGCCTTTCAAGCTTTAACTTAAGCTTTGTTCATGAGTTAAGTCAGATCTTGGGCTTTCAGCCTAACTTCAACACCGACGGAGAGTACTTTGATTATCGAGAATCACAATTCGTTTCAAATAAACCTACGCATCAAGATTTTGAATTTGGTCTTAATGAGCCGGTGAAACGCTTTCTTTCAGGAAATTCATTGAATAGAAATGAAAGAAGTAAGCTTTTAAACTTCTACCTATTGTACTTCGAAGCTCAGTTTGGTGGAAACATAAGTCGTTTAAAAAGCTTAGAGGTGTTACAAGCTGTGTTTGCCTAATTATTCAGCTTTGCCGTTCTCATTATTGCTTGTAACTCTCGCAAATACTCTCTTTTTCCAAACTTAGGTGCAAAGACGAATCCATCTAAATGAACTAATTCTGAATTTGTGGTATCTACTAAGGTATAGTGTAAAAAGGGTCCGCCCATAAAGTCATTTTCCATGTTCCAGAGTCCACGATAAACTTTTACGTAATTCTGATTAAGGTTTATTTCGGAGGTGTCAGTAGGATATTCTTCATATACCTTCATGTAAGAGCTATCTCTAGCCCCTTCAATATTTGGTTTCGTAAATTTATTTCGACTTGCAATCATCTGCTTTAAAAGAAAAAGTGAATCACTTACATAGGGTGTTCGGTAAACCATTAACCCTTGAGTAACTTGGTGTTTTCCTACTTTCTTCTCTTTTCTAATCCAAAAGCCTTTTTCATTGTTTTCCATTAAGATGAATCCCGGAGGTATAAGCAGAGAGATATCGTACTTGTCTTTTATATCCTCTATTAATTTTTCTTGTGGGTTTTTAGCGTATTGGTTTTTTAAACGATCCAACTCTTTCTCATTAAAGTAGTCTCTTATTGTTTGTTGGTTCTTTCTTAAAATTCTCGCAGCGTCAGTATCAGACGCTGCGGTAATTTGAATCATAAGCTGATTTTTTGCCCATACATCTTCCTCAATATTGATATTCGTTTTACGATTATTACCAATATGGAGTTTGAGAATATTCCTGCTTCGTTTTAAAATTGATTTGAAAGAAGCCGGCGCTACCGTTGACATTCTGAACATGGTTTCAGCTTGTGGAAGACCCACCATCATTTTATTGAAAATCTGACGGACTTGCTTTCCGCTTTTACCATTTTCATAAGCTGTGTCAATGACCACCAAGACTTCTCCATATTTACCACTGCTCTGGGGTAAAAGCTCTTTATCAATGTTCTTATTAACGCCATCACATGCGCTAAACGCAAGCGCAATAAGAAATGCCGCTATGATCCCTGTTATTCTATCCAATTTCTTTGACTTTTACTTGCATACCCGGTTTTAGTCGTTTAAAGTTAAGGTTGCTATTTAATCGTTTCAACTCGCTCACCGAAGTATTGTTGTATTTCTTGGCTATATCCCACAAAGTATCTCCACTTCGAACCACATGAAACTGATATTTTCCATTTTTTGCTTGCTGTGGTTCAGCTGGCTTTACTTCTTTTTTTGTCACACTCGCTTTGGGTGAATTCTTACTGTAAATTTTTAGTCTGTCTCCGGGATTTAACCTTGTAGAACGCAAATTATTCCATGCCATTAAGTCTCTTACCGAGCAATTGTATTTGTTGGCAATGTATCCCAAAAACTCACCACTTCTAACTCGATGCACAATCATTTCAGGCATTTGATTTTCTTTCTCTTTACCAGCCAAACTATCGGCAACCTCTATTCTTCGTATATCTGCATAGATTGCTTGTTCATTAGTTAAAAACAAGCCAAGGTAATCTAATGGAAGGCAAAGTGTGTTGCCCTTTTCAGACTCTGGAATAAAACCCAACTTATATTGTGGGTTTAACTTCTTTATAATCTCTTGATCCATATTTAAATAATGAGCGAGCTGTTTAAAGCTTAAACTTCTTTTAATTTGTATGGTATCATTTTCAAAACTAAAATCAACCGGAGCGGTTGGGAAAATTCCATGTTCTTCTGCGTGGTTCAAAACGTAATTTACTGCTATAAAAGCTGGAACATACCCTCTTGTTTCCCGAGGTAAAAAGGGTCTAATCTTCCAATAGTCTTTCTGTCCACCTGATCGGCGAATCGCTCGGTTTACGTTACCCGGTCCACTGTTATAGGCTGCTAATACCAAATTCCAATCGCCATACATTTTATACAAGTCATTCATGTAACGACAAGCTGCTTCTGTCGCCTTGTAAGGGTCCATTCTATCATCGTAGTATGAAGTAACTTTTAAACCATACATCTTACCCGTTCCATACATAAATTGCCATAAGCCTTGGGCTCCAACCCAAGAGCGAGCCGATGGGTTTAAAGCAGACTCTACAACCGCCAAATACTTAAGTTCTAAAGGCATATTGTGTCTGTCTAGTGCTTCTTCAAAAAGGGGGAAGTAATAAGGGGCTAAGCCCAGTACTTTACTGCTTACCTCGGGCCTTTTGTTTACGTAAAGGTTTATAAATGCTTTAACATAACTGTTGTAATCTAAAGCCAATGGGGTTTGTTCATTTAAAGCTGCTAGCTTCATTTCTAAAAGGCTATCCTCTAAGCTGTACAAGCTATCTCGTTTCACATAAGCTTTGGGAGCAAGGGTGGTGTCATAAGCAAAGTCATTCACTTGAAAACTCCAACTAGCCATTGCACTATCAATGGTTCTTAGTATTGGATCATCGCTTGCAATTTGATATGTGGTGTCTTTTTTCTCTGTTTCTGAATCAAAGGTTAGGCTTGCCTTTGAAAATAAAAATGAGAATAGTAAAAGGGATAGTAAAAAGTATTTCATTGATGTTGTTTTCAATTATAGAAACGAAAAGAGAGCAAAAGTGTTGCTCTCTAGACGAAGTTCCTAAATAAGTGCCTTAATGCTAAAAGCAGGCAATGGTTTTATTAACTAAAATCTGTTCATTAAGTATTGAGAAAAGCGCAACAGCTTCCCTTCTTCAAAAGAGTCTCCCATAAGCTGAATACCAAATGGTTTTCCGGTTTTGTCTTTTCCTAAAGGGAGTGATATCGCGGGTAAGCCGGCTAGGTTTGCCTGAACAGTAAAAATGTCTTCCAAATACATTTTGATCGGATCATCACTTTGCTCTCCAATTTTAAAAGCAGGGTGCGGTGTGGTAGGGGAAAGGATAAAGTCATAATCGGAAAGGATTTTCCTACTTTGTTCCTTTACAATTCTTCTTACTTTTTGAGCTTTGCTGTAATAGGCATCGTAGTAACCGGCGCTTAAAACATAGGTTCCCAGCATAATTCTACGTTTCACTTCAGGACCAAAGCCTTCACTTCTCGATTTTACGTAAGTTGATTTTAGGTCATGTGCATTTTCACTGCGGTATCCAAAGTGAATGCCATCGTAACGGGCCAGATTAGAAGATGCTTCTGCGGTAGTTAATATGTAGTAAATGGGTACTAATTTCTCTAAAAGATTAAACTCTACCTTCTCTACTTCATGACCTTCCGCTTTTAAAGCTTCAATAACTTCAATGGTTCTTTGTCGCACCTCCGGGTTGAGTCCTTCATGTTCAACGTAACAGTCTAAATAAGCTATTTTCTTTTTCTCCTTAGGTGACTTTTGCTTTGGTAAGTATTGAGGCACCTCGCGCTCACTTAAAGTACTGTCATATTCATCGGCACCAGCCATCACTTCCAAAAGCAAAGCCGCATCTTCAATGGTGTGTGTAAAAGGACCGATTTGGTCGAAAGAAGAAGCGTAAGCAATTAAGCCATGTCTTGAAACTCTACCATAGGTTGGCTTAAAGCCAACTGTTCCACAAAAGCTTGCTGGTTGACGTATTGACCCTCCGGTATCAGACCCAAGAGAAGCTATGCAGAGATCTGCCTTAACAGAAGCAGCAGCCCCACCACTAGAACCACCTGGTACATGATCGGGAAAATCTGGATGCTTTACTGGCCCATAATGAGAGTTTTCATTAGAACTTCCCATGGCAAATTCATCACAATTGGTTCTGCCAATAATAATGGCATCTTCCGCAAGCAATCGCTCTACTACAGTAGCAGAAAACAAACTTTCAAAGTCTTCTAAAATCTTGGATGAAGCTCCAACCTTATGATCTTTGTAGCAAATGTTATCTTTGATAGACAGCACTACACCGGCTAGTTTACCGGCCTGGTTCTTTGCTAATTTTTGGTCTACTTCTTTGGCTTTTTCAAAAGCAGACTTTTCAAAAACTTCTAAAAAAATATTGAGATCCTTCTTTTCCTCAATGCGGTTTAAGTAAGACTGCACTAATGTTTCACAACTTATAGCACCCTCCTTTAAATCCTGCTGCAAGGCTTGGATCGAACGGTAAGTTTTCAAGTATAGAAAGTTTTAGGGTTTCTTTTGGTCGTTCTTTTCCTTCTCATCTTCTTCATTGGTGGCATCTTTAAATTCTTTGATGCCTTTGCCAACACCTTTCATTAATTCAGGAATTTTTTTCGCTCCGAATAAGAGAATCAACACAATGGCAACTAAAATAATCTGTTGAGGCCCTATAAAACCAGCTTGGTAAACAATTTCACTCATGTCTCCGAATTTGGCCCAAAGTTAGGCATTTTTAAAAGGTAGCTTTGCGGAAATCATACTTTTGAAGCATGCAAAAAAAAGTTGACTATCTAATTGTTGGGCAAGGTATTGCCGGCAGCTTTCTAGCTTTTCAATTATTGAAAGAAGGAAAAACC
The DNA here is from genome assembly GCA_040220135.1 of Vicingaceae bacterium. Lineage (GTDB taxonomy): Bacteria > Bacteroidota > Bacteroidia > Flavobacteriales_E > Vicingaceae > CAJXMH01. Next base: position 165,324 of record JAVJTT010000006.1, on the reverse strand, counting down.
ATAAAAGTGATTGACAAAGGCTTTTCCTCTTCCTCTTCTTGGGTAGCTGCCGGTGTTATTAACCCATTGGTATTAAAACGATTAACCGTTACATGGAGAGCTGTTGAGTTTATGGCTTACAACCAAGAGTTTTATACTGGTTTAGCAAAGCTAATTGGCAAAAATCACCTGCATCATATTCCTCTGCTAAAACTAATCTCTTCAGATGATGAGCGTAAGTTTTGGCAACATCGCTATCACAAAGTCAATTTAGCGCCATTTGTAAATGAAAAACTAGAAAGTGCTGATTCCTTGTCATTGCCATTGACTAAAAGTTATGATCTAGGGCGATTAAAAGTAACCGCTTGGGTTGATTTAAAAGCTTTCTTGGCTGACTTTAGATCTTATCTTGAAAAAAAAGGAGCCCTTCTAGAAGAAAGCTTTGTTCACAGAGACTTAAAGGAAAATGACTATCGCCATCTTAGTTTTGATAAAGTTGTTTTTTGTGAAGGAGCTGCGGCCAAACAAAACCCCCATTGCAAACATTTGCCGTTTAGCTTTAATAAGGGGGAACTACTTACGCTTTCTTCTAATCAAATAAACTTAAATGAAATGCTAAAGAAAAAAGTATTTGTTCTGCCGAGTGCTAAAAACGAATTTAAAGTGGGTGCAAGCTATGAACGAAACTTTACCGATGAAGAACCAACAAGGGAGAAGAAAGCTTGGCTAGAAGAACAATTTAAAGAAATAACTACAGCAGACTACCAAATAAAAGCTCACGAAGCGGGCGTAAGACCGGCAGTAATGGATAGAAGACCATTGCTTGGCGCACTTGGAAAATCAAATTGTTTTGTTTTTAATGGCTTAGGTTCTCGTGGCTGTTTTATGGCCCCTTTATTGAGCAAAGAACTTGTAGATTATATGGAGAAGGGGAAAGGTTTGCACCCAGAAGCATGCATTAGACGCTTTTCTAAAACTATTTAATTTATAAACTCTTAATTGACTTTATTACATAGAAAGCTCTTAATGATAATTTACTCACCCTTTGTCTAACAATAAATCAATTTAAATACTTGATAGTGAAGTCTTAATTATACTTTACCTAACTCTATTGAGTTATTCAAAACGAACCTAGTCTATTAAATCAATACTAAAAACGCATTTATCTACTTGGGGTGAAAGTAGGTCTCAACAAGGATTTATCACAAGAAAAGATATACTTCAAAAGAAGTATTGGTGTTTTTTAAAAAGTAAGAGTGGGCTAAGAAGCTATTTAAGCCAAGTTCAGGCGTTGAAACAAGTCATCCTTATAAGAACCGCCAATGGGTACTTTTTTGTCGGTGTTTTCGATCACTACGATGGAGCTGTCAATTGATTTGATCTTCTTTAAATTCAAGATGTAAGATCGGTGCACTCTCATAAACATATCGGAAGGTAGTTTCTTCTCTATGTCTTTCATGGTGGAGTGAATGGTAAACCGTTCCTCTTGAGTGTGGATGATCACGTAATCTTTTAAGGCTTCAACAAAAAGTATATTTTCATTTTGAACTTTTACCAAGCGCGAATTTGATTTTACATAAATAAACTCACGTGATACTGTTGAAGCCTGAGCAAATCCGGAAGTTTCAATTCCGGCAAGTTTTTCTTTTTCCTTTTTGAATTTAGAGAGCGCCATTTCAATGCTTGTGCGCAAATCAATTTCTTTAAACGGTTTTATAACGTAGCCGTAAGGTTCTGTCACTTTCGCTTTACTAATGGTTTTTTCATCAGCGTAAGCCGTTAAAAAAACAACCGGTATGTCGTACTTTTCTTTGACTTTAGCAGAAGCTTCAATCCCTGAAATAGAGCCTGCCAACATGATGTCCATTAAAATCAAATCTGGTTTGTTATTCTCTAAGTAATCTAAGGCTTTTTCTCCCCTTGAAAAAGTGTCAAGTACCTCATAGCCTATCTTTTTCAAGCAAACCGAAATATCTTTGGCAACAATAGCTTCGTCTTCAACGATTAATATTTTCTTTTTGGACATCCTTTAATTCTTCTTGATTGGCAAAGATAATAGTAAATTTTGTTCCATTATCTCTTTCTAGTTCTATCTTTCCTTCCAGTTGTTCTACTAAAGTATTGACTAGCTGTAAGCCCAAGGATTCGGTATTCCTAAAGTCAACTTCCTCATCTATTCCCTTGCCATTATCAGCAATAATAAGTTTTACATTATTACTTTCTTGCTTTAATGAAATAGTGATAAGACCTTCTTCTTCAGGCTCGAATGCATACTTAAGTGAATTCGAAATTAGTTCATTTATAATAAGTCCACAAGGTATTGCTGTATCTAAATTTAAATAAAGCTCTTCAATATCACTTTTTAATTCAATTTCATTGGAAGATAGTTCGTAGGTTTCTATTAAGTTCTCTGCTAGCTTCTTAAAGTATTCAGAGAACTTTATTTTTGAAAAGTCTTTGGTTCTGTAGAGCCTTTCGTGAATAAAAGCCATGGATTTAATCCGGTTTTGGCTTTCTCTTAAAATGTTAAGTATTGATTCATCTTGCACATAGGCACTCTGTAGGCTTAAAATACTCGAGATTACTTGCATGTTATTCTTTACCCTGTGATGCACTTCTTTAAGCAGCACTTCTTTTTCGTTTAAAGAGTCTTTTAAGCTCTCTTCCGATACTTTTTTGTCAGTAATATCATGGCCTATACCTGAAATTTCAAGTACTTCTCCACTTTCTGTGTGGATTGGGTTTAGGTAAAGTTCCCTGAAATATATCTGTCCTTGGGGATCTTTTCTTTCCAATTCAAAGTGAACAGATTCTCCCCTAAATGCGGCTTGAAATTTTTCAGTCCAATAGCTTTTTAAATCAACTCCTTCCTCAATCAAGTATTTTGGAAATAAGTCAAAAAAGTGAGTTCCCACTTCTACATCTGTGTCTAAATTATTAATTACGTCACTTTTAAACCCTTGGTTAAAAGAGGTAATTAAATAATTCTTATCAACTGTAAAGAAAAAGTGAGAACTACTTTCAATAATGGCGTTGAGCTTAGCCGCCTGAGCCTTAATCTCAATTTCTTTACTCTTAATGTCAGTAATATTACGACTCACGCCCATAATACCCAAAACCGTATCATCAGAGTTATTGAGGTAACTCATTGATAGATAAGCCGGAAATATACTTTTATCAGAGCGCTTTAAATTAACTTCTGCTGAAAAAGAATTTTTCTCTTTCAACGATTTCGTCATAGCTTGGCTGTCAGACTTATCAGCAAAAAGTATGTCAACTTTTTGATTCAAGTAAGAATCATCTACCTTTAATTCTTTTTGAGCCGCTGAATTAAGTCTGTTAATGTTTCCGTTTATATCAGTGGTAAAAATCATGTCTATTGAACTCTCAATAATTCCCTCTGCATAGGATTGGGCTTCTACCAATCGTTTTTGAGCTCGTTCCTTTTCTTTCAGCTCAGCTTGTAGTATTTTATTAAAAGTTTCTACAGATCGCACTCTCTCGCGTTCTTTTTCAATTTTCTTTCGGTCAGTAATATCAATAAACGAAAGTAAAACGCAGTCTTTGTTTTCAAAGGTAAATTGGGCCGGTTTCACCTCGGCATCAATTTTTTTACCGTCTGCATTCAACATTTTTATTTCTCTAAATGCTAAATCTGATCCTTTATCTAAGTGCAAGAGCTTTGAATAAAATCCCTCATTTCCTTTTTCTATGAATACATTATTGATGTTTTTTCCCTCCATTTCAACTTTACTTGTGTAACGAAGAATTTGAGCTGCTTTATCATTAGAAAAAATTATCTCTCCTTTCCACAATATAAAAATTCCGAAACTAGAATTATCTATCAGTTTTCGGTATTTTTCTTGGCTTTCATGAAGCATTTTCTGGGCTTCATCCAAATCTGTAATATCTATTAAACTTCCCTCAAAGTATTTAAATTCTCCTTTTTCATCTTCAATTAAAGAAACGTTTAAAAGTGCTGTTATAGCTGCTCCATCACTCCTTTTTAATTGAATTTTTTCACCTCTAACATTTTTATTCTCCTCTAATTTTTTAAGAAGGTTTATTCGTTCATTTTTATCAACATAAAAGTTTGTTGCATTTACTTTATTTTTAATCTCTTCTACAGAATCATAGCCTAATATTTTGGCAAAAGCAATGTTACTTTCTACTAAAATTCCATCTTTTTGAGTGCGGTATACTCCGGCTAAGTTTCGCTCAAACAAGTGTCTAAAACGACGTTCTTTCTCTTTAAGTTGTTTTTCATAATTGTATGATTCAGAGATATCTCTTCCCGTAGCCATTAACACGGTCTCACCTTTATAAATTCCTCTTTTAAGGTTGAGGTCTTTTGGAAAAACTTCTCCATTTCTCTTCTTACTCCACCAAAGAAGGTTTTGCTCTTCTCCTTCCATGGCTAGGTTCATAATCTGAACCGTTTTCTCCATATCATTCCTATCTGGAGCAGCAAAAATAACTGGACTATTACCAATGATCTCCTCTCTATCAATGCCATATTTTTCTAATACGGCTTTATTAACATCAATAAACTTGTAGTTTTTGTCTAAGATGTAAAGAAGATCATAAGAGTTATTAAAAAGCTCTCGGTAACTTTTTTCAGAAATTTCTAATTGCTCTTGGAAGTCTTTAATTTCTGTTATATCCACCATATGGCCAACATAACCATGAACATTATTCTCAGGGTCTTCTAAACGAGAAATTTTTAAAATAACATGAATTGTTCTTCCATCTTTGGTAATGTATCTTTTTTCTGTTTCTGCAACATCACTTTTACCACTATCTAGAAGACTTATGCTTTTGTCATTTAAATTAAAATCGTCTGGATGAGAAAAATCTCTGACTCGTTTTCCTTTTAATTCTTTTGCGCTATAACCAAATAAGGTTAAGAATGATGTATTATAATCAACAATCTGTAAACCTTCGTCAACTATTACAATGCTAATGGGTGAAAATTCAAATAAGGTACGATATCGATAAATGTTGTATTGAACTTCTTTTTCTAAGATCTTTCGTTTTGAAATATCTCTAGAATTACTAATCAAAACCTCTTCTCCAAAATACTTCCCATTACGAAGTATTACTTCTATCTCAACCTCCTCGCCTGCCTTGTTCAGTATGGTTTTCTCAAACTCTTGTTTTTCGCCATCAATGGCTTTTTGGTTAACTAAGCTTCGCTGCGGATAAGGTTCTGCATCCATATAGCTAAAAGTCTGACCCACTAATTCATCTTTTGTGTAGCCAAGGGTATTTAATAAAGTTGTATTTACATCTAAAATTTTTCCCTCTTTACTAATGATGCAAATTAAGGAAGAGCTTTCTTCAAATAAGTATTTATAATTGTCTTCAGAAGTTTTTATAAGCATATCATATTCTTCAGACAAACTGTATTCATCGTGGTTTTGGTATTGTTTCAAATCAATTAACCAATATCCTTTTTGAAGAAATTCAAATGCTTTTACTTTGTATTTTAATACTCGATTGTCGTTTAGTTTAGTTACTATGCTCTGTCCTTCTTCTAAATCTGAATTAAACAAAGCTTGACCGGAAAGACTGATTTCGCTTAATCTTTTTCCAATTAATTCTTTTCTTTCAGAAATTCTAAAAATAGCTAGAAGTCTATTGTTACAATCTTCAACAGTTTGGTCTTTCTGATTAACCAAAATCAAACCATCCGAAGCATTATTAAAAATGTAATTCAATAAATTTTTTCTGCTTAAAAGCTTCTTTTTCGAATTTTCTCTAGAAAATGTAACCGATAAACCAATTAAGAAAACAAGAAGAAAAGCCAGAATGTAAATTAATCCTTGATTAGAAGTTAAACTTGTACTGGCTACTAGGGCAAAGACCAATGCAGTGCTTACTATGGCATTGAAAATAAGGTAAAACCTTACTTTTTCCTGAACAAAAGAGAAAAACAAATAAATTAAAAGCAGGGAGTAATAATGTTGAGATGAAAAGCCATGCTTATAGGAAATGAAGATCACCAACAAGTGTGAAAAAACATAAACTGAAAGCAAGAAATACTTAATTCGATGCTTTACCCAAGAAGACAAAAAGGAAAGCAATATGATGCTGATGTAGAGAGAAGAAACCCATATTCCCTTTTCTAATGAATAACCTTTAATACCTATATAATCAATGAAGTATCCAAGAAAACTAACTAAAATTGCACCTATCAGTAATTCTAAACGCAATAGAAATATTCCAGAAACGAAATTTGGATTTTTAAGCTTTTTGCCTAACATGAAAGCAAACTACAGTTCATTCTTCAAAAATTAAATATCCGAAATTTTAAGTCGGGAACCGTCAATTTTTTTGGCTTTGCCATTTTTATAGGTAATACTCATGGTTTCAAATCCATCTTTATTATACCAAAGCCATTTACCATCTTTTTCGCCAAAGCTGTATTGCTCTACTTTTTCTAAAACACCATTGGGGTAATAATATTTGTGTTTACCTTCTGGAACACCTTCTACATAGGCTCCTTCAAAAGAAATGTCTCCATTTGGGTAGTAATGTATCCATTGTCCATTTCTTTCCCCATATCTATATTTTCCCTCTTCTCTATGATCATTCAATTCGTAAAACCACTCTCCTTCTTTTTCTCCATCAAAAAATTCTCCTTTGGTTATTAAATTCCCTTTTCGATCGTATTCTTCTAATATTCCATCTTCTAGTCCTCTTCTAAATTCTTCAGTTCTCAATAGCTTTGAATCATCGTAATACCATTTCCAGGTGCCGGTAAACTCACCATTTTTGTCATAAAAACCTTCTTGTTCCAAAGTACCATTTTGAAAATAATAAGACCATTTTCCATACTTTTTCCCGTCTAAGTATTCGCCTTTACTCTTTAATTGACCATTCAAATAGTAAGTTTCCCAAAGTCCTTGATATAAACCGGCATTATCTATTATTCCACTAGATAATAAATAACCGTTTCGGTATATCTCCGTTTTTTCAACTTCTCCATTTTTCTTGAAGGTTTTAGCAATTCCATCTTTTTTCCCGGCTAAATTGTATGTAATCTGAGATCGAAGACTACCATCACCATAGTAAGTGTTTTGTATATTAAAGTCTGCTTGATTTTCTTCTTCAGATTGTTTAACACCATCAATGTAAAGGCTCGCACTTTCTAACTTTCCTTCTGGTGAATAAAGTTTAACATAACCGTTTAATAAATCGTCTTTATAGCGTTCTTCTTTCTTCAAACGTTCATTTCCATAATAAGATTTCCAGACCCCTTGCTTTCTTCCAGCTTCGTCTTTGCGATTTATCTTTTCTCTATTTGAAAGAAAACCTTTGTTGTAATCAATGATGGTAATAATTCTTCCATCGCGCGCATATTCATAAGCATATCCTTCTTTTTTTCCTTCAACATACAGCGTAGAGGTTTTAAGCAAAACCGTAGAATCTGCCGTTTCATAATACGTAAATTGTCTACCCTCTAATTCTCCTTTATTGTAATTCTCTTCTTTAACAACTTGGCAATTTTTATAGTAATAACTTTTGCCGTGCCGTTCATCTTCTTTATAAGTAAAAATGCTTTTCACGTTTCCATTTTCACGGTAAAATTTCCAGACACTATCCAACAAAAAATCCTTTCTATTCCCTTCAGATTTTCGCAGTTCATTTGGATAATATGTGATCCAATAGCCGTTTGGTTTTCCGTTTATCATAAAACCTTCACTTGAAAGTGAACCATCGGAATAAGTAAATGCTTTGTAATTTGGTTGCGTGCGATCAACATATTGAGCTTTCGCAATCAGAGGAACTAAAAAAAGTAAAAAAAACAATCTTATTAACATACTATATAAACTAGTATAAGAGATTAAAAAAATTTAAAATAAACCACTACTATTATTAAGGCGTTAACTATGTTGAAACAAACCTCCTCATTTCTTTGTCAAATTCACTTATTAAAACAAAATAACAGTTTATAAACACAGCATATAAAATTAAGTCATTCAAATTCAAATCTTTTAAGCGCTATTAACAATTGGTTTAAATTGGTCCATTGCTTATAAGTATTGTTGTGATAGTGTAAACTAAGTATTCATTTAATGTTAAGAAAACAGTTGTAATTTGACTCTTAAATAAGACTTAATTTCGTTTTTGTTTTCGGTTGAAAAAATTAATGGAATACACAAATAAGAATTTGAGAAGTTATAAGTTCTCAATTCACATGAATACCCCAAGATATTAACATTAAACTAACACTAATTTATCATGAAAATTGCCATTGGAGGAGACCACGCCGGCTATCAATTGAAAGAACGGATTAAACAGCTATTAGACACCAAAAAACACAAAACTGTTGACTTTGGACCAGAAAATGAAGAAAGTTGCGACTATCCAGACACTGCTCATCCTTTGGCTAAAAGCGTTGCATCAGGAGATTGTGATTTAGGGATTGCGATTTGTGGCAGCGGAAATGGAATTAATATGACCTTGAACAAACATCAAGATATACGCTCAGCTTTATGTTGGGAAGTTGAATTAGCTGAATTAGCACGGCAACATAACAACGCCAATGTTTTGGCTTTACCGGCTAGGTTTATTTCGGAAGATTTGGCCTTAAAATGTGTGGAATCGTTTTTAGAAACTGAATTTGAAGGAGGAAGGCACCAAAGAAGAGTAAACAAAATAAATATATAGTTAATAGTAAGAAAGATGAAAATCAAATTTTTAAGTATTGCATTACTAATTGCTTCTGTGCTCGCGGCACAAAGCTTTGATTCTACCGCTTGGAAATATGCACAAAGCATACAAGCAAAAGATTTAAGTAAACATTTACATGTATTGGCTTCTGATGAGTATGAAGGAAGAGCTACTGGGAAAAAGGGTCAGAAAATGGCCATGGAATACTTAATTGATCAGTTTAAGCGCTTTGACATTAAAGATTTTGATGAGCGAGCATACAAGCAAAGCTTTGATTTGATAGAGCAAAGAAATGAAGGCATTAGCATAACTTTCAATGAAAACACTTATGAATTAAATCGCGATTTTTTATTTAGTCCAAGTATTGCAGATAAAGTAAATAAAGAAATAGAAGTTGTTTTTGTCGGTTACGGTATTGCAGATTCTGCTTTTAACAGTTATGAAAATGTTGAGGTAAAAGACAAGTTAGTTTTCTTTTTAAATAGAGACCCCAAAGAGGTTGAGTTAAAAGAGAATTGGACTTTAAAAAAACGGCTTGACTATTTGAAAGAAAATGGAGCCATTGGTGCTTTGTATGAGGATTCGAATGTAAAAATACTCTTAGAAAAATATGAGCACTACTTTAAGAAAGCCAAAATGAAGTTAGCTGCCTCCCAAAACAATCAATTTTACACCATAAGAATGGACAGTAAAATGACAGAAGAATTATTGTCGGTTGGTAAATTAAAAAACAAAAAAATTAAAAAGAAAGGCATTCGACAGAAGGACTATTTTACGACAAGCTTGAGTTTAAATATTGATAAGCCAACCGATAAGTTGACAGGAGAAAATGTGTTGGCTTACATCCCAGGAACTACAAAAAAAGACCAATTAATTGTTTTAACGGCACACTACGATCATTTAGGAAAAGAGGATTCTGTGGTCTATAACGGAGCAGATGACGATGGAACCGGTACATCTACTTTGATCGAGCTTGCTGAAGCTTTTCAACAAGCAGTGAAAGAGGGTAACGGACCGAAAAGAAGCATTTTAATCATGCCTGTATCGGGTGAAGAAAAAGGTTTGCTTGGCTCACGACATTACACTGACAATCCAGTTTTTCCGCTTGAAAATACGGTGGCCAATTTAAACATTGACATGATTGGTAGATACGATGAAGCTCATAAAGAAGACAGTAATTATGTATACTTAATTGGGGCCGATAAGCTAAGTCAAGATTTACACGATTTAAGTGAAAAGGTAAACAGCACTTATATGAACTTTAATTTGGATTACACCTTTAATGCTGAAGATGACCCCAATCGCTTTTACTACCGCTCTGATCATTACAATTTTGCAAAGAACAATGTTCCTGTAATTTTCTACTTCAGTGGAGTGCATGAAGATTACCACAAAGCCACTGATACAGTCGAAAAAATAGATTTTGAGAAAACGGAGCGCATTGCCAAATTGGTTTTTCTAACCGCTTGGCATTTAGCCAATGCAGAAGAAAGAATTGAGTTGAACGATGAAGTAGAAAAGTAACTTACTCTAGCTTCATTCAGCTAGCAACTTCTCAATAAAAGCTTCAGTTTCAGTTGTAAACCTTTCATAGTATTCTCCAGTCCCGGGTCCGTAAAAACCAGTGTGGATCTTTCTGACTATACCCTTTTTGTCAATAAAAATAGCGGTTGGGTAAGACATAACATGGTTTAGCATTGGAAGAACATCAGTAGCTTTTGTATCTCGATTCCAACCAGCTAAAAGAAAAGGGTAAGGCGCTTTAGTTTTCGTTTGCAATGAGTTGAGGTTTTTTATGGCCTGTTCTTTAGATCTAGTTCTTTCAAAAGAAATGGCCACTACCTCCAAACCAGAGGGATTATACTTTTCGTGCAAAGAGCTTAGGTACTTGGTTTCATCTAAGCAATTTGGGCACCAAGACCCCATAATTTGAACAATGGTTACTTTGTTTTGAAAGGTTTTATCTTGAAGAGAAATCGTATCTCCATTTTCATTGGGAAGAGCAAAGGCGAAGCGCTCATAGCCTTCTTTTAAAAAAGTTAATGAATCCGGGTTTCTCAAACCCGCTTTTGGGTTTCGTTTGGCTAACCAGTCAGCTTTATAGTGCGTACCGCTCCAAAAAGTTCCTTTTATGATGCTGTCTTGGTTTTCGGCTTCAAATAAAAAGGCGTGAGAACCATCAAAAGTGGAAAGGAAAAGAGAGTCGTTAATGAAGTTTCCGTCTAAATGACGATAATCTCCCGTTTCGGTAGCAAAGGTGCCACTAATGTCGTTTCCTGCTTGCTTAATTAAACCGATTGCCGGAAAGGAATCTCCGTTTTCTTCTGTAAAGGTAACCTCATATTTTCCACTTACATCTTTCATGAAATCTTCATGCTCTTGGCTAAATCGAAACGACTTGCCATGTTCTGCAACAACTGAAATACGGTAATCAGGACCTTTATAAAAGTTTATCCATTCTCCTTTTAAAGTGCTGGAGTCTGAAATAGACAAGTGAAACTCAGACTCAAATACTGGCATTTTGATGTAAAGAGAATCTGCTTTCTGTTCAATGTCATTTACAACAATCTTTTCATCTGCATTCATGATGACCATTTCATAGCCAGTCGCTTTTTTATCTAAACTAAAGTTAAAGGGTAATTGCTTTCCGCCTAGATCCATTTGCATGCGCCAAATGCCTAGAGTAGGGGATACCACATCTTTCTCAGCTTGATTGTCTGTATTTTTTAGATCACAAGCTATGCAAGCAATGGCAAGTAGTATGAGACTAATCGTGTAGTTTAAATTCTTCGTGTGCAGCATTTACCTTTTCTTTTTGAGCTTTAATTTTATCTTGAAGCTTCGCGCGTTCTTTTTCATTTTTCTTTAAGTCGTATTCAGCATCTTTAATGGTTTCCTTGCAATCTTCAATGTCTTTCTCTGCTTTCTCTTTATCGCGAATCAAGTCTTTTAAGTTTCCTTCTAGCGACTTTAAAATTTTAGCTTGAGCACCATGATGGTCTTCTGTTGCTTCTCTTGACATTTCTTTTGCCAAATTCTCCACCAATGTTTTTGCTGTTTCTGTATGCGATTGGTTAATGTCACCATCTTCAAATATGGCTACAAAAACCTTCTTGTTTTTTGGCCCCGATTTTACTTCCGCTTGTACTTTTAATGGATCAGAGGAGATTAAAGGAATTATAACTTCGACTGCGGTAGCTGTATTTCCTTTAATGCTTACATCTCCGTCATAGTCTTTCATCACCTTTTTCCAAGCTTTTAAAATGTCTTTATCTTCTGCTCTACTAATTGTAACTTCAACTGCATCACCATGGGAATCTCCCACGCTTTCGACTACAACCTTTGCTTCAGTTCCACTTTGGGCAATTAAGAAAAAAGGCACAACAAAAGAAAAGGTGAGTAAGAGGGTTTTAATTGCTTTCATGATTTTTAGTGTTTGGGGTTTTAAGTTTTTCAACGGAAGTAACACCTCCTGAAATTATCATTTTCATTACATCAGAAGAAGAGGCATCTAGCCTTGTAATGTTTTTTCTTGGAACAATAAAAACTTGTCCACTAATGGCATAAGAGAAAGGCAAATAGACGGCTACCTTCTCCTCTCCAATTCCAAGTTCACTTAAGTCATCTTTTGTAATAAAACCAAGCCTTTCGGCTTCTACTTCACCTCCCATTCTTACCAAAACCGGTTGCTTGAACTGTTTTTTCTTCCCCACAAATGCATTCATCATATCCTTCATAGAAGTGTATATGATCTTGATCAAAGGGGTATTTTCTATTACTCTTTCAAAGGGCTTAAAATATTTGATAAAGATGTGGGTACCAAGAAAACCGATCAAGGTGACTGCAGAAAGAATCACTAAGATGCCGAGCCCAGGAATATTTAGGTCTACAATGCTATCCAATAGAATAACAGCATATACAATTACATAAAGGGTTGCTGCAATGGGTACGGTATAAAAAAGACCTTGTAAAAAGTACTTGATCAGTTTTTTGATGAAACTACTTTCTCTTCTGGGTTCTAGGTTCATTTAACTCTTTTCAATTTTAATCTAGCAAAGTACTGAAAGGCAGATTGATTTATAGTTAATAAAGGGGGCTAAACTTGACATGAACACTTTAAAGTCTTAATAAATAGAGGTTAATTTAAATCAAACTAGAAGCTAAATATGTTACGTTGGAGCCTTTCTTTTCTTCTTATTGCTATTGTGGCTGCCATTTTTGGATTTGGTGGCATCGCTGCTGGAGCCGCCGGAATAGCTAAAATTCTCTTTTATATTTTCATTGCCCTTTTTGTGCTTTCTTTATTGAGAAGATTAATTAAGTAGAACTGTTTTCTTCTTCCCACTTTTCTTTTTTTCTCTTGCTAATAGATTGAATTATAAGCTCATAACTGTGGTCAACTAGCTTTAGGATGTCCTTTTCAGGAAGGTCTTCATGAAAGTAAACCGAATTCCAATGCTTTTTGCTCATATGATAACCGGGCTTTACGGCTGAGAACATTTCGCGCAATTCCAAAGCTTTGTCAGCATCACATTTTAGGTTGGCATACTCAAAGAGCTCAATATCACACAACGCAAACATTTTTCCGTAAACCTTAAAAACCAAGGTAGTTTCATTAAAGGGAAAGCTTTCTGTGACAGCTTCTTTTGAGATACAATACTCGCGAAATTGCTCAATATTCATCTTTTAAATTTACGAAGCGAACTTTAATTTTCCGATTGAATAGTTGAGTAAAAAAACCAATTTGTTAGAAAGTCCCACCTTTGTAGTTGAAAGTGTTTAAGAAAAGAACCATATCAACTTTGCTTTTGCTGGTATTGATTATGCCGGTGATTTCCCTTTTCTGCTGGTACAAAGTGCAGCAGTCAAGTATAAAAAGTAAGGTGAAGTGGGAAATTGCAGCAGGCCTAGATCCATCAGACCTGGTTTTGATCAAACTAACACCAAAGGAAGCGGAAGAAGAGCTAGAATGGAAACATTCCAAAGAGTTTCAATACCAAGGTGAGATGTACGATATCGTGCAACGTGAAAATCAAGGAGATACCTTACTTTTCTATTGTTGGTGGGATCATGAAGAAACCCAACTGAATAAAAAGGTATGGTCTTTAACGCACCAACTATTTCATAATGACCAAGAGAAAAAACAAAAGGAAAATCAGTTACTTAAAGTGTACAAAAACCTTTATTCACAAGAAATTAGTAAATTGAACTTAACCCTAGCTCAAGCTGAAACAGAGAAGGAGTTTCATTATCAAGGCAGGTTAATTTCACGATATATTACTCCTCCTAGCCCGCCTCCAAAGTAGCGTTCAACAATTTTGAAGAAGTCTTGACTCAATGGAAATAACAAATGAGCTCAAGCTTTTAATGATTTAACAAAAGTTGAACTTAAAAGTCAATTTTAATGAAGAAGTATATTCTTCTTTGGCTTGTTTTTAACTTTTCTCTATTGGGTTATGCGCAAACACTAAGCGTGCTTGAAAAGGAAAGTGGACAAGCCATGGAGTTCGTAACCATCGTGAGCGAACATTTAAATAAGTCTACCATTACCAATGCCGAAGGAAAAGCCGATGTTTCTAAGTTTAAAGGCTTTGATGAAATTCAAATTCGCTCTTTGGGTTATAAAACCCAAGTGCTTAGTTTTTCAGAATTAGAAAAACAAGAGTTTGTGGTATACATGAGTCTCTCCAATTTAAACTTGGACGAAGTGGTAATATCGGCTACCAGATGGCAGCAAAATAATACAGAGATTCCTTCCAAGATAACTAGTATTGGGCCCAAGGAAATTGCGCTTCAAAATCCACAAACCGCAGCGGATCTTTTAGGCATTTCCAATAAAGTGTTTATTCAAAAAAGCCAGCAGGGGGGAGGCAGCCCCATAATTCGTGGTTTTGCCACCAACCGTTTGGTTTACACCATTGACGGAGTGCGCATGAATACGGCCATTTTTCGTGGAGGAAACCTGCAGAATGTGATCAATTTAGACCCTTTTGCCGTAGAAAACACCGAAGTGCTTTTTGGTCCGGGATCGGTAATCTACGGAAGTGATGCCATTGGGGGCGTAATGAGTTTCCAGACCTTAAATCCGCAACTTTCACTAACTGAAGAGCCACTTGTTACCGGAAAAGCCGTAGCGCGCTATTCTTCGGCCAACAAGGAGCAAACCGGGCACTTTGATGTAAATGTGGGTTGGAAAAAGTGGGCCTTTGTTAGCAGTTTTAGTAGCTGGGATTACGACCATTTGCGGCAAGGCAGTAACGGGCCAGGTGATTATGTAAAAGATTATTACGTGCAGCGACAAGACAGCATGGATGTGGTAATCAAGCAAGATGACCCGCTATTGCAAATTCCTTCGGCTTATTCCCAGCAAAACATAATGCAAAAAATTCGTTTCAAACCCAATGAGGCATGGGACTTTCAATACGGTTTTCATTATTCGGAAACCTCTCCATACGGTCGATACGATCGGCATAACCGTAGGAGAAATGGTAGCCCTCGTTATGCAGAGTGGAACTACGGCGCTCAAAGTTGGATGATGAACAACCTAACCATAACCCATAAAGGGGAAAACAACTTTTATGATCAAATGACTTTGCGTTTAGCGCAGCAAGTTTTTGAAGAAAGTAGAATTAGTCGTGATTTGAATCGTGATGATCGAGAAACAAGAGAAGAAGAGGTTTATGCTTATTCTGCGAATCTTGATTTTTTGAAAGCGACCGGTTCAACCAATAAACTCTTTTATGGAGTGGAAATAATTCAGAACGATGTTTTCTCAAAAGGAATAAACACTGATATCTCAACAGGAGTCAATTCTTTTGGAGCAAGCCGCTATCCGGATGCCATTTGGCAGTCGGCAGCACTTTATCTCAACGATGAGTATGATGTTTCCGAGAAGTTTGTCTTGCAAGGCGGTTTGCGTTATAACCTCTTTGCTTTGGAGGCCGACTTTTCTGACAATACAGCTTTTTATCCTTTTCCTTTTGAAAAAGCAAAAATTGATAATGGAGCTTTAACCGGAAGTATTGGAGGGGTTTATCGTCCGGCTGAAACTTGGGTGATCAAGGCTAATTTTGGAACCGCTTTCCGCTCTCCCAATGTGGATGATATAGGAAAAGTGTTTGACTCTGAACCTGGTGCAGTGGTGGTTCCCAATCCTGACTTGGAGGCAGAGTACGCTTACAACCTTGACTTAGGAATAGCGAAAGTGATAGGCGAAAGAGTGAAAATTGATGTGACCGGATACTACACCATTTTACAGAATGCTTTGGTGCGTAGAGATTATCAGTTGAACGGTGAAGACAGCATTAGCTATGATGGGACGTTTAGCCAAGTGCAAGCTTTACAAAATGCAGCTGAAGCCACAGTTTATGGAATACAAGCTGGTTTAGAGGTAAAGCTTCCGGCAGGTTTTTCTTTTTCTTCTGATTTCAACTATCAGTTTGGTGAAGAAGAGTTAGACGACGGAACCACTAGCCCTTCAAGACATGCACCCCCTGTTTTTGGGAGCAGCCGCTTGACTTACCAAGCCAAAAAGTTAAGGTTGCAGTTTTACGCCCTTTATCAAGGGGAGCGTTCCCATAATGACATGCCAGTGGGAGAGCAAAACAAAGATGAGATCTATGCTTTGAACAACAATGGAGAAACCTACGCTCCGGCTTGGTATATTTTAAATATAAAAGCGATGTACGACATTTCGGAGCAATTTAGCGTAAGCGCTGGAATGGAAAACATCACCGATCAGCGCTATCGGCCGTATAGTTCTGGGATTTCCGGAGCAGGAAGGAATTTTGTGATGGCAGTAACGGCTAAGTTTTAACACTTATCAGCTCTTCCAAAGTTCAAAACTTTGGAAGAGCTTTGATTGATAAAGTATCTCTTAAACTAGCCTTTGTGTTTCTCTGCGCCTACTTTGTGGTGCTTTGTGAAATAGCTTTCTGCAAACTCAGTAGTGCAAGTGATATTTCGTTGTAAGGATATATTGAGCTTTAAATTTTGGTAAATTGGTTAGATGATAAACGACGGAAAAACAGTAATTAAACAGCTAACTTTATGTCTTTCGCTAGCCTTTCTCTTTTCAGCGCCACCCAACCTTAAAGCTCAAGAAAGTATTACAAAACACCTAAGCTTTGACCAGCTAATAAAAGTTGAAGGAGGGTTAAATTATTACAACTACCCTTCAAACCTTGTTTATACGTCCTACAAAAATGAAATTTTGATACTTGAAGAGGAGCCTGCTGAAATTGATAAGGAAGAAGTGTTTAAAGCGGTTTTGGTTAAGCTACCAAGCGGAAAACAGCAAAGTTTTGAAATACGTATCCCTAAGAAAAAAATACACCGGCAAGGTGCTTTGCATAATTGTGCACTAAGTGATAAATACCTCTTGTTGAATTTTGTAGACAAGCAGTTTCTATTTAAGCGAAATAAAAATGACTTTGTTCTTTTTTCAGATTATACCTACGAAAACATTACCGGAAATATATTTATAGGAAGTAACACATTTAAACTTGCAAGTGTTGGCGTTTTTGGAAAGAGAGGTTCTAAGAAAAGGAATTTCGTCTCTGAATATAGGATAGCAAATGGACGAGAAAAAAAGATAGAATACCTAGATATAGAGGGAAGAGCATTTCACCATACTAAGCCTTCACAAATAGTTGCTCAAACTGAAGAAGAAATAATTTGGGTAGAACCAATTAATCACAATTTGATGTGCTTTAACCCTGAAACAGGTGAGGTCGATACAGTAAAAGAAAACAATCCCAATTGGAAAGAAATAGATAAACGAGATTTAGAAGAGCTTCAAGCTGAAGATGAGATCATTGAAATATTGAGCCTAACTAGAGGACTGCTTTCAGAGGTATCTAGAGCTTGGGGAATTTATTTTCTCAATGAAGAGACGCTAATTTCTGTATATCATCACCCTGAAGATGGGGGATATAAATTCTACTCAAATGTTTACAAAAAGTCTCAAAAAGGATGGAAAAAAGAACATGCTGAGTTGTCTCTCGATGAGTGGTTAGACTTTCCTAAAGAAGAGAAGCTAACCAAGCAAAACTTTCCTTTTCTGTTTGGCTCATTAGGAAGCGGAAGGCTTTTTTCAGAGGACTATATATGTATTATTACAGAAGGAAGCAATGTTGGCTGGCAAGAGAATAGCTATCAGAATTACTTTTTAAGTAAAGAGGTTGACGACAAGAGCTTAGAGCTTCATGTTTTTAAGCATAATTTCTAGTTCATATAATCAGCTCTTCCAAAGATCTGAACTTTGGAAGAGCTTTGATTGATAAAGTCTCTCTTAAACTAGCCTTTGTGGTGCTCTGTGCCTACTTTGTGGTGCTTTGTGAAACAGCCATAGCTGCCTCTAAATACACAAACAAATCTTTCGGTACTTCAGCGCCCACATTGGGATCGCGTTTGTGGCCCAAGCGCACCATTGCCACATCCCAAGCCGGAACAGCCACAATGTATTGTCCTTGAATGCCGCGGGCATAATAAAAGTCAGCGTCTTGGTATTGGCCCATCCACCATTGTAAACCATAATAATCAATTAGTTTACCTTCTTCATTTTTGATGTTTACCGGGGCAACAGCTTTTTTAATATACTCTTGATTAACTAATTGCTTTCCGTTCCATTTCCCGGAGTCAAGCATCATTTGACCTATGCGAGCAAAGTCTCTGGCGTTGCTGTAAAAACAGCAGTAAGAGCGTTCCTTACCACCTTCTTTACTGATGCTCCAAAGCGCATCTTGACTAGCACCTAATGGTTTCCAAAAGTTGTCACTAAAGTATTCCGATAAATTCTGTCCTGTGGCTTTTTCTAAGATAAATGAAAGAAGCAACGTATTTCCTCCTTGGTATTTCCAAACCTCTCCCGGCTCGTATTTCATGGGTTTGTTTACCGTCAAATCGTAAAGTTCAGAGCCGTAATAGGTCTTTGCCATATAGCCAAAGGGATCGCCATAACTTTCCCCAAAATCAATCCCGGAAGCCATTTGCAAAAGGTGTTTGATTTTAACCGCTGACTTATTGCCTTCTGAAAACTCCGGTAGGAAGTCACCCACTTTTTGATCTAAACTTTTAATGTGCCCCTCTTCAATGGCTTTACCAATGGCGAGCGAAGTAAAGCTTTTGGCCATGGAAAAGGTGTTGGTTAAGCTTTTTTCTGAATACCCATTCCAATATTGCTCATAGGCAATTGAGTCTCGGTGTAGAATTAGTAAAGCCGCCGTTTCCCAGCTTTCAACTTCCTTAATAAGCTTTTTATCCAAGCGGTTAGCCTGAAAGTCTTGTGTGAACTCCCACAGTTGTGGGGTTCCAGCTTCTACCGTTCGGTTTTCAAACTTGGGGTAATCATCAATAGTTGGGCCGGTTTCGCCCACCAAATAAGTGCTACGAACCGCTTTTATGACATGACCACTGCCACTAATCCACAGCCCTAATGAAACAAGTAAAATCGCAAGAAAGAGCGAAAGAGTAAAACGGAGTAAAAAACGGATAAACTTCATCTAAACGAAGTTACGGAAAGTGGCTAAAGTATCTAAGTCAGAAATTACAAGTACTTATAGTTGGTTTGTCCCCGCTCGATTCAATCCCGAAGTTTCGGGATCACGCGAGAATACAAAACCTTGTATAAGTCTAACTTCTAACAACGAAGCGGTCTTTATTCTATTTTCTATGAGCGAAGCGAATTAATCCAATCCCGCCAACATGTTCTTCAAGCCGGTAATCACGTCGACTTCTACCGTATCAACGCCTTTAAGTTCGCCCAAGAAGTAAGATACCCAATCACCTAAATGAATCAAGTAGATGGCTCTTTCAATGGCGTTTTCTCCTACAGCATTTACTTCGTTAATGTTTGTGGTGTACTCTCCGAATATCTTTTTTGAATACTCAATGCGTTCTTTGTTTCGGTAGTAGTCTGCTTCTGTTCTGAAAATTACCACTGCTAAGTCATCGTTTTTCGTTCTCCAACCCACTAATTCATTGTGGTTCATTTCCGGAATCACATGGTGCCAACACAGCATTTTTGAATTTTCATTGATCTGTTGTCTGAATCGAACACCAACGCCTTCAAGAGAAGACTCGCTGTAGATAATGGGCATTTTTTTGTGCAGCTTTTCGCTCAGCTTCTTTGCTTCCGACTGGATTGACTTTTCTTTTTGATCAATCAACTCAATGGCTCCTTTAAGCTGGCTTAACTTTTCACCGCCAATCAAATCATACTTTTCAAAAGTAAATAGCAACTGAGGAAAGGCTAGGCCAAAGGCAGCTCTAGGTGGGTGACCACCGGGGATTTGTAAAATATTATGTCCGTTGCTTGCTGCTAGCTCAGCAAACTTTCCACCAGAAGTAATAATGCTGATTTCGGCTCCCTTTTCTTTCGCTTGCTGATACATGCTCAAGGTCTCCTCAGTATTACCTGAGTAAGAGCAACAAATTACTAAAGTGCTTTCATTAACGAAGGCCGGAATGTGGTAGTCTTTGTTCACATTGATGGGAACTTTGCACTCACTAGCCAACATTTGACTTATAATTGTTCCACCGATTCCTGAGCCTCCTAAGCCGCAAATCAGCACATTTTGAATGGATGTATCTGTTTTCGTAAAGTTGGTTTTTTCTCCGATAGAAATCGCTTCTGTCAAGTGATTGCTAAAATCACGGATCAAGTCTTGCATCATGGCGTTAGAATTTAGCCTGCAAATAAAAGAAAATTCTTCTGATAGCCCTATTAAGCTAGCCTTAAGCTGAGATGAATTAAAGCTGAATCACTACCTTTGCGGCCAAATTTTAAGCCCTATGAGTAGAGTGTTGAGCGAACAAGAACAATTGCGAAGAGAGTCCCTACAAAAGTTACGCGATCTCGGTATTGATCCATATCCGGCTGACTTATTTCCGGTAGACCACTACAGTGTAGAGGTAAAGAACAACTACCAAGAAGGAAAAGAAGTAACCTTAGCCGGGCGCTTGATGAGCCGAAGAATTATGGGGAAAGCGTCTTTTGCCGAGCTTCAAGATAGCAAAGGCAAGATTCAAGTGTATTTTAATCGCGATGAAATTTGTCCCGGAGAAGATAAAACACTTTACAATGAGGTTTTCAAAAAACTGCTAGATATCGGTGACTTTATTGGCATTAAAGGAAAGCAGTTTAAAACTCAAGTGGGGGAAATCTCTATTCAAGTGGAGGAGTTGACTGTTTTATCAAAATCCTTGAGGCCCTTACCTATTGTAAAAACCGATAAAGAAGGCAAAGCGCATGATGCTTTCACAGATGCTGAGCAGCGTTACCGTCAGCGTTACGTAGATTTGGTGGTAAATCCTAAGGTAAAAGAAACCTTTAGAACCCGCACCAAGGTGATGAACGCCATGCGTGACTTTTTCAACGAAAGTGGGTACTTAGAAGTGGAAACGCCCATTTTACAGCCGATTCCCGGAGGGGCTGCTGCCCGACCCTTTATTACGCACCACAATGCCTTAAATACAGAACTATACTTACGAATTGCCAATGAGCTTTACTTGAAAAGGCTCATCGTAGGTGGTTTTGAAGGGGTTTATGAATTTGCCAAAGACTTCCGAAATGAAGGGATGGATAGAACCCATAACCCTGAGTTTACGGTAATGGAAATTTACGTAGCTTACAAAGACTACCATTGGATGATGGAGTATACCGAGAAAATGTTGGAAACGGTATCCACCAAAGTATTGGGCACAACTGAAGTTGAGTTTCAAGGTCAAAAAGTAAACTTTAAAGCCCCTTATGCCAAGGTGCCAATTTTAGAAGCAATCAAAGAGCATACTGGAGTAGATGCTGCGGCTTTAAACGAAGAAGAGCTGAGAGCAAAATGCCTGGAACTAGGACTAGAGGTTGATAAAACCATGGGGAAAGCGAAGCTGATTGACGAGCTTTTCGGGGAGAAATGTGAGCATCACTACGTACAGCCAACCTTTATCATCGACTATCCGGTAGAAATGTCTCCGCTTTGCAAAAAGCACCGCGATAACCCACAGCTAACTGAAAGGTTTGAGCTTTTGGTCAACGGTAAAGAAGTGGCCAATGCTTATTCTGAGTTAAACGATCCGATTGATCAATTAGAGCGTTTTCAAGATCAGCTAAAGCTTTCTGAAAAAGGAGATGATGAAGCCATGTTTATCGACCAAGACTTTGTTCGTGCTCTGGAATACGGCATGCCTCCAACTTCGGGCATGGGGATTGGCATCGACCGATTGGTGATGTTCTTAACTGACAATGTTTCCATTCAGGAAGTACTTTTCTTCCCCCAGATGAAGCCGGAGGTGAAATTGCCGGAAATGACAGAAGCAGAAAAAACCATCTTTGACATTTTGAAAAAGGCGGAAAAAATAGACTTAAATGAGCTCAAGGAACAGTCAGCTTTAAGTAATAAGAAATGGGATAAAGGCATGAAAGGACTAGCTAAATTAGGCTTAACGACTGTTGAGGTAGAAGGAGACCAAAAAACAGTGGTCCTTAAGTAACCCTTGAGCCTACCATCTAAATTAGTATTTTCGTTAGCCTAAGAAATTCCCGGTTTTGGAGAAAAAACAAATATCAGTCATAGGAGGAGGTAGCTGGGCTACCGCTATTGTAAAGATGCTCTGCAATCATGCGGATCTGGTACATTGGTGGATGCGTGATCCTGACAAAGCCAATTACTTAAACAAGTATTTGCATAATCCCAGATACTTATCTTCTGTTCAGTTTGAGCGAGAAAAAATTAGCGTTAGCACAGATTTAGATGCTGTAATTTCCGCCTCAGAAACCATTGTTATTGCGACACCTTCTGCTTTTTTAATGGATGTGTTTGGTAATCGCAAGAACGATGACTTGAAAGACAAAACCATTTTCTCTGCAGTTAAGGGAATTGTTCCTGAGGTTCACCAGATTCCTGCCCGCTTTTTTCACAAGCAATTTGGCACCCCTTATGATCATATCGGCATTATCAGTGGCCCTTGTCATGCAGAAGAGGTAGCCTTAGAAAGGCTTTCTTACTTAACCATTGCCTGCCAAGATCAAGAAAGAGCGCAAGCTTTGGCCGATATGTTAGAGTGCCGGTATATTAAAACCTCTGTTTCCGAGGACCTTTTTGGTACTGAGCTTTCGGCCATTTTGAAGAATATCTACGCTGTTGCCTCCGGAATTTACCACGGCTTAAGTTATGGAGATAACTTTCAAGCGGTGCTTATTTCAAATGCCGTTCAAGAAATAGAGCGCTTTGTGGACAAAGTGAACCCCATTCATCGCGATGTAAAATCCTCAGCTTATTTGGGAGACCTTTTAGTTACTGCTTATTCTCAGTTTTCACGAAACCGAACTTTTGGTAATATGGTCGGAAAGGGCTATTCGGTAATGTCGGCCCAAATGGAAATGAACATGACGGCGGAAGGCTACTATGCAGCCAAAAGCATTATTAAGATCAACGAGAAATTTGAAGTAGACATTCCTATTGCTACGGCAGTTTACCGGGTGCTTTATGAAAAGATATCTCCGGCGGTAGAAATGCGAATCTTGGCAGATAAGTTGACATAAGCAATTAGACCAAGGAGAAGAGAGAAAAGATAAAGAATCTCCAGCCCTCCTGCTTAGCTTTGATCTTTAATCCTTTGTCCTTCCTTCTGAAAGTACTTATAAACGGCTTGAGCTCTGCTCAAGGGTAGTATTTCTTCCAACTCTTTTAAGCTTGCTTCCTTCACTCTTTTCACTGACTTAAACTTTCGAAGCAATTCTTCAGCACTTTTTTCTCCAATTCCTTCTATGTTAGAAAGCTCAGACTGTATACTGTTTTTCGACCTTCGATTTCGATGGTGAGTAATGCCGAAACGGTGTGCTTCGTTCCGTAGGTGTTGGATCACTTTCAAAGACTCTGAGGTTTTATCTAAGAAAAGGGGGTATTTGTCACCCGGGTAAAAAATTTCTTCTAGACGTTTGGCAATGCCAACAATGGCTATCTTACCCCTTAAGCCTAGGCGGTCTAAGCTTTTCAAAGCCGAACTCAATTGACCTTTACCGCCGTCGATTACTATTAGTTGAGGTAGGGGCTCGTCTTCGTCTAACAACCTTTTATAGCGACGATGCACCACCTCTTCCATAGAAGCAAAGTCGTCCGGGCCTTCAACCGTTTTAATGTTAAAATGGCGGTAGTCTCTTTTAGAAGGTTTGGCATCTTTAAAAACCACACAAGCTGCGGTAGGGTTGGTACCTTGAATGTTAGAGTTGTCAAAACATTCAATATGTCGAGGAAGCTCACTTAAACGAAGGTCTTTTTGCATGCCTTCTAGTATCCGATTGGTATGTCGCTCCGGATCTGTATTAGCTTGTTGTTTTCGGCGTTCAAGCATAAAGTACTTGGCATTACGCTCCGAAAGATCAAGCAACTTCTTTTTATCTCCTCTTTGTGGTTGGTGAAAGTGCAAATTTTCTAGTTCAAAACCGGGTAGAAAAGGCACAAAAACCTCTTTCGATACACTATTAAAACGATCTCTAAGCTCGATGATAGCTAGTTCTAAGAGCTCTTCTTTACTTTCCTCTAACTTTCTTTTTAGCTCTAAAGTATGACTTTGAATAATAGCGCCATTGTTCACTTTCATGTAGTTTACATAAGCCAAATCTTTGTCTTCTACCATCGAGAAAACATCCACATTGTGTATGCTTGGATTTACTACGGTAGACTTAGATTGAAACTTATCAAAAGCATCAAGCTTGTCTTTCAATTCAGCGGCGCGTTCAAAATCTAACTTTTCAGCAGCCATTTTAATGCTACTTTTCAGTTGACGCTTTACTTCAGAAACGTTTCCCTTTATAATGTTTCGGATGTCGTCTATGCTTTGGTCGTAATCCGCTTCTTCTTGCATGCCCTCGCAAGGGGCTTTGCAATTGCCGATGTGGTATTCCAAGCACTTTTTAAACTTTCCTTTTTCAATGTTTTCTTGACTCAAGTGATAGGCACAAGTGCGCAGTTTGTAGTTTTTACGCACCAGGTCAAGTATGGTGTTCATCATTTTTACAGAGGCATAAGGGCCGTAATATTCCGACCCATCTTTGATCACCGTACGCGTTTTAAAAACGCGTGGAAAAGGTTCTTTTTTAATGCAGATCCACGGGTAAGTCTTGTCATCTTTCAGCATCACATTGTAGCGTGGTTGATGCTTTTTTATCAGGTTGTTTTCCAACAACAAGGCATCGAGCTCACTTTCAGTGATGATGTATTTAACACTTTCAATCTTTTTTACAAGCAAACGAGTTCTACCACTTTTTTGCTTGTCGTTCGTGAAGTAGGAAGAAACACGATTTTTCAAGTTCTTTGCTTTACCTACATAAAGGATTTTGCCTTTTGCATCATAATATTGGTAAACGCCCGCTTTTTTGGGGGCAGCTTGAACTTGTTTTTGAAGATTTTGTTTCATGAATGTTTCACAAAGTTAAACGCTTGAGTTACTTTTGAATCAATTCCATACAATTTTATTGAACTAATTAGCGTAAAAACTTGTTTAACAATAGACTAATTAATTGACACTGAAAAGGGAAGATAAGAATGGCGAGATACTCGATTAAAGATTTAGAACAGATTTCCGGAATAAAGGCGCATACGCTTAGAATATGGGAAAAGAGGTACGCTTTACTAAAGCCTGAACGAACAGATACCAACATTCGTTTCTATTCTGATGAAGACTTAAAAAGGTTGCTAACAGTTTCCCTTTTAAATGATAATGGGATGAGAATTTCTCAAATCGCTAAGCTTTCTAAAGAAGATGTTTTAGAAAAAGTAAAGTCTCTGGAAGATGAAAACCTACAGAATCAAAAACGAATCAATGACTTGGTAGCCTCTATGGTAGATCTAGATGAGCCTGGATTTAAATCTAATTTTGATCACTTTGTTTCAGAGATTGGGTTCGAAAAAACCTTGAAAGAAGTTATTTACCCTTTTTTAGAAAAGGTTGGTATCCTATGGCTTAGTGATGAAGTTCAACCTACCCATGAGCATTTGATTACTCATATTATCAGGAATAAAATTATTGTGGCTATTGAAAGCTTGCCTCAACCAGAAAGTGATTATAAAGCAATTTTATTTCTTCCCGAAGGAGAGTTTCACGAACTGGGGTTATTGTATTTCTACTATCTAATGAAGAAAAAGGGCATAAACGTTTATTATTTAGGCCAATCTGTTCCCTCCAGTCAAGTTAAACTTCTCTCTGATAAAATGAAGCCTGACTGGATTTTTTCATACTCAATCATAAGAAAGAAACCCCAAATAGAAAGTTTTCTGCAAGAAATGAATCAATTTACTGCACGAGAAACTTTTTTCTTAGAGAATAAGTACCAGCAAAATTGGAACATTAAGTACCCGAAAGAAATTAGCAGAGAAGTTAAATTTGAAAGTTTGTTAAAAAAAGTGGGCTAAAAAACTCATAAGCAAACAGTTATAAATATTTGTCTATTTGTTTCTAAAAAAAGTTAAACAAACTATTGCGTGTATATACAAATTGTTTAACTTAGCATCATAATACTTAAACAAACTGCGATGAAATTTAACGAAGAATTACTCTCCTATCAGAACCCACTCAAATACTTTGCTTTAAAATTAACTGCTGATAATGAAGATGCGGAAGATCTTTTGCAGGAAACATTTTTGAAAGCCTTAAAATACAAGGATAAGTTTAAGGAGAAAACCAACCTTAAGGCATGGCTTTATACCATAATGAAAAACACCTTCATTAATAATTATCGAAG
This sequence comes from Vicingaceae bacterium, assembly GCA_040220135.1. Classification (GTDB taxonomy): domain Bacteria; phylum Bacteroidota; class Bacteroidia; order Flavobacteriales_E; family Vicingaceae; genus CAJXMH01. The sequence goes on along the minus strand of JAVJTT010000006.1, from coordinate 138,929 downwards.
AAAGGTTAGAAAGAAGACCATAATGGATAACACGGACGATGATTATTTTGTGAATTCAACCAAGCAAAAATCACCAATCTCACCGGAGTCTGAATACAATTACAAAGAAATCAACAAAACGGTTGAAGCACTCAATGACGAATGTCGCATACCCTTTAAAATGCACAATGAAGGTTATAAGTATAAAGAAATAGCAGATGAGTTAGAAATGCCAATTGGTACTGTGAAAAGTCGTATTTTTTTAGCTCGAAAAAAGCTAACAGAAGCTTTGAAAGATTACGCTTAAACTTTGAATTAAATTGAGTAAACACATTGTGGTTATTGGTTCCGGATTCGCATCTTTAGCGGCCGCAACCACCCTAGCAACGCAAGGGAAACAAGTAACAATTTTAGAAAAGAATAGCCAAGCCGGAGGAAGAGCACGCAAGTTTTCTGCTTCCGGCTTTACTTTTGATATGGGCCCAAGTTGGTATTGGATGCCAGACGTATTTGAAAATTATTTCGCTCGTTTTGGTAAAAAAGTGAGTGACTACTATCAACTTGAACGCTTAAGTCCTTCCTATGCGGTTTACTTTGGAAAGGACGATAGAGTTGATATTCCGGCTGACTACCAAGCCCTTAAGGAACTTTTTGAACACTATGAAAAAGGCAGTGCTAAGGGTTTAGACCGTTTTTTAAAGGAAGCGGCATATAAATATGAAGTGGGGATGAATGACCTAGTTCACAAACCCAGCCAATCCATTTTTGAATTCGCACAGTGGCGAGTGGTAAGTGGCGTTTTTCGTATGCAGCTTTTTCAGTCGTTAAGTAAACACCTTAAAAATTACTTCAGTCATGAAAAGCTCATTAAACTGATGGAGTTCCCAGTGTTGTTTCTCGGAGCCAAACCACAAGAAACCCCTGCACTTTACAGCTTAATGAACTATGCCGATATTAAGCTCGGAACCTGGTACCCCCAAGGAGGCATGCACAAAATTGTGGAAGGAATGGTTTCCTTAGCGAAGGAAAAGGGGGTAAAATTTGTTTTTGACACAGAGGTGAAAGGCTTTGCTACTAAAGCAGGCAAAGTTGTAGCAGCTAAAACGGGAAAAAGCGAAATAAAGGCCGATGCTTTTATTAGCGGAGCAGATTATCACCATACAGACAAGCAACTTTTAGAAGAGCAACACCATAACTATACTGAAGGTTATTGGGACAAAAGGAAAATGGCTCCTAGTAGTCTTTTGTTTTATCTTGGAGTAAACAAGAAGCTAAAAAACTTGCTTCACCATAACCTCTTTTTTGACGAGGACTTTGGTCTTCACGCAGAAGAAATTTATGACAAGCCTAAATGGCCATCTAAACCGCTTTTCTATGCTTGTGTCCCATCAAAAACTGATAATTCTGTAGCACCCGACGAGATGGAAAATCTATTTCTACTTATGCCGGTAGCACCTAACTTAAAAGATGATGAAGAAACCCGAGAAAGATATTATCACATAATAATGGATCGCCTTGAGAAGTTGACTGATCAAAAAATTAGAGAACACGTAATTTATAAACGATCTTATGCGCACCAAGACTTTATAGAGGACTACCATGCCTATAAAGGCAATGCATATGGCTTAGCAAATACACTCCAACAGACGGCCATCTTGAAACCGAGCATTCGTAATAAAAAGCTGAAAAACTTATTTTATACTGGACAACTAACCACCCCAGGACCGGGTGTTCCTCCCTCTCTTATTTCGGGTCAAGTAGTAGCGAAAGAAGTCTTAAAAACGCTAACTTAGTTTTATGAAGGATCTCTTCCGAAAATCTTCTTTGAGGAGCAGTAAGGTAGTAACCAATACCTACAGTACATCTTTCTCGCTTGGTATAAGAGTGCTAGACAGTTCCATTCATGATGCTATTTATGCCATTTATGGTTTTGTGAGGTTAGCTGATGAAATTGTAGATACCTTCCATGATCAAGACAAAGAGACCCTACTTCAGGAGTTTGTAAAAGAAACTGACTTGGCGCTTGAAAGAAAGTTTAGCCTGAATCCTGTACTACACAGCTTTCAATGGGTGGTTCACAAATATCAAATTGAAAAAGAGTTGATTGATGCTTTCATCAGAAGCATGGAGTACGACCTGTTTAAGAAAGTATATAACAGAGCAGCTTTTGAGGACTATGTTTACGGATCTGCAGAGGTTGTTGGTTTAATGTGTTTGCGCGTTTTTTGTGATGGCAATGAAGCTCAATACCAAAAACTAAAAGACCCTGCTAAAAAACTTGGAGCAGCCTTTCAAAAAATCAATTTTTTGCGTGACTTAAAAGCAGACTTTGAAGAAAAAGGGAGGTCTTACTTTCCACAAATTGATCTAAGCAACTTTACCGAGGGGGATAAAAAAGAAATTGAAGATGAAATAGAGGAAGATTTTAGAGCCGGATACGAAGGCATAAAAAAGCTTCCAGCCAACGCAAAGTTTGGCGTCTACACCGCTTACGTTTATTATTATGCCTTGCACCAAAAAATAAAGAAAGTAAAAGCCCAAAGAGTACTGAAGGAAAGAATTCGAATTCCTAATCGAATAAAATACTCGCTTTTATGTGCCAGTTATTTACGCTTCAAGATGGGTAGCATTTAATTGAAACAATGCAGTAGACTTGCTGTTTAATTGCCAAAAGAAATTATGAGCAAAAGATATTTGATTATTGGCGCAAGTAGCGGCATTGGAGAAGCGATAGCAAACAAATTAGATGAAGAAGGTGCAGAACTGTTTCTCGCTTCCAGAAGTAAAGGAAATATTAAAACCTCAGATCGAATCCACTTTCAAGAGGTAGACGTTACCAAAGATTTCGAATTAGATTTACCGGATAGTTTAGATGGCGTAGTTTATTGTCCCGGTTCCATCAACTTAAAACCATTTCATCGATTTTCTGACGAGGACTACTTGAATGATTTTAAAATCAACCACCTTGGAGCTGTAAAAGTATTGCAACAAGCATTAAAGCCCTTGAAAAAGTCTAAAGCAGCATCTGTCGTCATGTTTAGCACGGTAGCAGTTCAAACTGGTTTGAGCTTTCATGCTAGTGTTGCTTCGGCAAAAGGGGCGGTTGAGGGTTTAGCACGTTCACTGGCCTGCGAGTTAGCACCCAAAATTAGAGTAAACACCATTGCGCCCTCTTTAACAGATACGCCTATGGCCGAAAACCTATTGTCTTCTGACGATAAAAGAGAGGCCAATGCAAAAAGACACCCGCTAAAGAAACTTGGAACCCCTAATGACATCGCTGAAGCGGCTCACTTTTTACTCTCTGATCAATCAGCTTGGGTAACAGGTCAAGTCCTTAAAGTGGATGGAGGCTTAAGCAGCTTAAGGTAAGGTATGAGTAAGAAAATTAACTTGTTTTGGTTTCGAAGAGACCTAAGGCTTCAAGACAATGCAGGATTATACCATGCTTTAAGCAGCGATGAAGAAGTTCTTCCAATCTTTATATTCGATCGTGATATTTTAGATGATCTGAAAGAAAAAGACGATGCTAGGTTGTCCTTTATTCATCAGAACTTGCAGGAAATCAATCATGAGTTGCAAGCCAAGAAAGGCACAACTTTACTTAGCCGATATGGAAAGCCGGTAGAAGAAATAGAAAAGCTCTGCAGTGAATACCAAATAAAAGCAGTTTATACCAATCATGATTATGAACCGCATGCAAAAGAACGGGACCAAGCGGTGCAGGAAATGCTTTCAAGAAAAGGAGTTGACTTTCACAGCTTTAAAGACCAAGTAATTTTTGAAAAGGCTGAGGTAGTTAAAGCAGACGGCACACCTTATTTAGTTTATACTCCTTACAGCAAAAAGTGGCTTGATAAACTAAGCGCAGAGCACCTTGAGTCATACACCTCAGGCCTTATGTTCGACAATTGGGTTCAACACCAGCCAAAAGACTTGATTTCTCTAGAAAAAATGGGCTTTTCCCCTTCTAGCTTAAAAATACCATCAGCTAACTTAACCAATCACACTTTAGAGGTGTATGAAGAGGAAAGAGATTCTCCACCTAAGGATAGCACTTCCCGATTAGGGGTTCATCTTCGTTTTGGAACGGTAAGCGTTAGACAAATAGCGAAACAAGCTAAAGGGAAGAGCTTGACCTTTCTTAAAGAACTTATTTGGCGGGAGTTTTTCATGATGATTTTACACCATTATCCCAAGGTAGTAGATCATAATTTCAACTCAAAATATGATGCCGTAAAATGGCGTAATAATGAAGAGGAGTTCAAAAAATGGTGTAAAGGGGAAACAGGTTATTTGTTAGTTGACGCAGGCATGAGAGAGTTAAATAAATCAGGCTTTATGCACAACCGCGTGCGCATGTTGGTGGCTAGTTTTTTAACGAAACACTTATTGATTGACTGGAAATGGGGTGAAGCTTACTTCGCTGAAAAGTTATTAGACTATGAATTGTCTTCTAATAACGGTAACTGGCAATGGGCAGCTGGAACAGGAGTGGATGCAGCGCCTTATTTCAGAATATTTAATCCCATAACACAAGTAGATAAGTTTGATAAAAACCACATTTACATCAAAAAATGGGTGGAAAACTACCATTCAGCCAGCTATCCAGAAAAAATGGTAGAGCATAAAGCGGCTAGAGAGAGAGCCTTAGAGGTTTTTAAAACAGCGGTTAACAAATCATAACATCCACTCATAAACTTTCAGTCCAATTATCTCGTCTTCCTTGATAGTTTTGGGGCCTCATTTTCTGAGACCTCGTGTCTTATTAATAAATCAAATTAATTTAAAATTTTATGTTAAAACAACTACTTAAAATCAAGCTAGTGGCCTTGGCTTTGCTAGCAATTACTCAAACTTCTAATGCACAGGTAATCTTCTCTGAAGACTTTAATGGAGGAAATGCCTTAAGCAATTGGACCTTAATTGACAATGATGGAAATACGCCTCAGCCTAATTATGCCTTCTTTACGGATGCTTGGATCATCATGAATGATGCGGATAGTACCGGTATGATGGATTCTGTTGCGGCTAGTACTTCATGGTATCAGCCTGCAGGTCAGGCAGACGATTACTTAATTAGTCCACAAATTACTTTGCAGCCGAATAGTGTTTTACGACTTGATGCACAAGCTTCAGACGCAGGCTTTCCGGATGGATACGAAGTATTAATATCAACTACCACGCCTACAATAACTGGCTTACAAGCTAATCCACCATTGTTAACGGTTGCAGCCGAAAACCCAACTTGGACAAGAAGAAACATTGACCTATCGGCTTATTCTGGGAATGTTCACATTGCCATTCGAAATAACTCGAACGATAACAACATCTTGTTTATTGATAACATCTTGGTAGAGGTTTCAGCAAGTAATGATGATGCGGCCATCACTGATGTTGCGAGAACTTCCGAATATTCTAGAATACCTCAGAACCAATCGACAAATCCGTTTACTTTTGCCGCCATTGTGAATAATGCGGGTTTAGATACTTTAACCAACGTTAAGTTAAAATATGAGTTAGACCTTTCTGGTAGCATCGTTTACAGCGATAGTTCTATGGTTTCTTTTATTGCTCCTGGTGACGATTCATTATTCTTAGACCAGTCATCTTATGTGCCAAACAACCTTGGAAGGTACCAAGTAAGATATACGGTTTCTCATGATAGTACTGATGCTGTTCCCGCTGACAACACGATGATGTCAGACTCCTTAGTGGTAACAGATTCTACTTTTGCCAGAGACGGTAATTCTGTTAATGGCTTAGCTAGTCTAACACCAGGTTCTTCAGGTGAATTTGGAAACGTATATGAATTAAATACTTCAGATACTTTAACCTCTGTTTCATTCTTTGTAAGCAATGCCGGAGGGCAGTTGTCGGGAAGACCTGTCTATTATTTAGTGCGTGATTTTAATAATGGAACTCCTGGTGCAGTAGTAGCTAGTTCGGATACTATTCCATGGCCAGCCGCAGCACAAAACATTGTAGCTAGATTAGATATTGCACAAGGGGGAGTTGTATTGCCTGCAGATTCATTTTATGTTTCAGTAGTACAAGCTGACTCAGCATTAACACTTGGAACTTCTACCAATAAATTTTCACCAAATACCGCACTGATTGGACTAAACGGAAATTTTGTTCCAATTGAAGGGACTTCTTTGGGTGCAAGAACGTTTTTCATTAGAGCGAACTTCGGTAGTAATGCGCTAATTACTTCTTTAGAAGAGAATATGAGCGTGAAAGAAAGTACATCTAGTTTAAGCGTGTACCCTAATCCTTCAAATGGGCTTTTTAACTTGATTTTGAATCAAACTAATTCAAACCAAACTGTTGACATGCAGCTAATCAACATGAGTGGTCAGGTTGTTTACCATGAAAAGCAAACTGCTTCTGAATTAAACAATAAGGCTTTTGATTTTAAACATTTAGAGAGCGGAGTTTACTTTGTGAAAGTTAATGCAGCTAATGAACATATCATAAAGCGATTAATTATCAAATAAGCGGATATTCCTAAAAACTAAAGGCGATGCATTGCATCGCCTTTTTTTATTTTATTTCCCCAAACATCGCCTTCATTTTTGATTCCCTAAAGTCAAATATTTGTTTCAACTTGGGGCGAACTAAAAGCGGCTCAACGAGTCTTCCGATTGATCCTAAGGGAACTACGTAGTCTACAATGTCTGTCATTTCTACACCTCCCTCTATGGCTTTAAAGTGATGCTGATGGTGCCATATTTTATAAGGACCCACTCTTTGCTCGTCTACAAAGTACTCCCCTTTTTTCATGTGTGTAATTTCTGTCATCCACCTCATTTTTATACCAAGCAAAGGCTTTACGGTGTAAGTAATAACCATGCCTTCATACATCTCTTCTTTAAAAAAGTCAGAGGTGATGTTGAAGCCCATCTCTTGAGGAGTGATTTTTTGAAGGTTTCTAGGGTCTGAAAAAAAGCTCCAAGCTTCATCTACAGAGATTGGAAGTTTAATGGTGGATTTTATAACATGCATGCGATAATTTTTGATAAAAACAAGTGCTTGTGTACATTGTTCCCTCTTTATGAAAGTATTACTAAGTGGAGCCAATGGGTATATTGGAAGAAGACTTCTTCCCTACCTAATTGAAAACGGACACCAGGTGGTGGCATGCGTTCGTGACAAGAATACCCTTCACTTAAGTGAGGAAAATAAGAAACAAATTGAAATAATTGAAGCGGACTTTTTAAAAGAAGAATCGCTGAAGAACTTGCCATTAGACATAGACGTGGCTTTCTATTTAATTCACTCTCTAAGCTCGAACAGTAAGCGTTTTGCCCAACTCGAAGAGAAAATGGCAAATAACTTTGTTGCTTACCTTGACCAAACTCAAGCTAAACAAGTTATTTATTTAGGGGGAATTAGCAACGACAGCAATCTTTCCAAGCACTTGGACTCGAGGAAACAAACAGAGAGTTATTTGGCGCAGTCAAAAGTTCCTCTTACTGTTTTAAGAGCTGCTATTATCATTGGCTCTGGTGGTGCTTCCTTTGAGATTATCCGAGACTTGGTAGAGAAACTCCCCATAATGGTGACTCCCAAATGGTTAAATACAAAGTGTCAACCTATTGGAATCCGAAACGTGATCCACTATTTGGAAGCTTGCATTGGAGAAAAAAGAGTGCTAGGGAAAACCTTTGATATTGGAGGGCCGGAAGTGCTAACCTACAAAGAGATGTTATTGAAATTTGCTGAGGTTCGAAAAATAAGGCGCTATATTTTCACTTTGCCAATAATGACCCCTAGACTTTCTTCTTATTGGTTGTACTTCGTAACTGCTACTTCTTATCGAATTGCGGTAAACTTAGTGGATAGCATGAAAAACGAAGTGGTAGTAAAAGAAGAGGGAATTAAAGACATTATTCCATTGGACTTGCTTAGCTACAAAGAAGCTGTTAGTCTAGCTTTTCGTAGAATAGAACAGAACATGGTTGTTTCTAGTTGGACAGACACTCAGCTGCCTTCAAAAAAAGGAAAAGCCCTAAATGAATTTATACAAGTGCCAACTAATGGAACCTTTAAGGACGAGAAAATAGTTGAGTTCAAAGTCGATCGATTTGATCAAGTTTTTGAAAATGTTTGGGCTGTAGGTGGAGAGCGTGGCTGGTACTATGGCAATTGGATGTGGAAAGTAAGAGGTTATCTAGATAAACTTTTTGGAGGTGTTGGACTAAGAAGAGGGCGTAGAAGTCCAACCGATATTTACTCAGGAGACTCTTTGGATTTTTGGCGGGTTTTGTTGGCCGATCAGTCACAAAAGCGCCTTCTGCTTTATGCAGAAATGAAACTACCCGGGGATGCTTGGTTGGAGTTCAAGATTGAAAAAGGAGAACAAAAAGCCAAGTTAACTCAAACCGCAACATTTCGTCCTATAGGTCTATGGGGAAGGCTGTATTGGTTTTCAATGTTGCCTTTCCATGCTTTTATTTTCGGCAATATGGCGAAGAACATTGTGTATTATTCGGAGTAGGAAATCCGGTAAATAAGGTCGGCATAGTCATCGGAAAGTAAGACGGAACCATCGGGCAGCTCCAGTAAAGAAACTGGCCTGCCTAAAACGTCCTCTTTATTTTCTTTCAACCAACCCTCGGCAAATACCTCATACGATTTGCTTGTTTTGTAACCTTCTGCTAAGCGAACCAGACTTATTCGGTAACCAATTTTTGTACTTCTGTTCCAAGAACCGTGTTCAGCAATAAAAACTTGATTTTTATACTCTTTGGGGAACTGATCTCCTTGATAAATCAACACTCCTAATCCGGCCACGTGTGGCCCGAGTTTTTGAACAGGAGGAATATATTGCCCACAAACTCCTATGCTTCCATATTCTGGGTCTTCAATGTCACCTTGATGGCAATAGGGGTAGCCAAAGTGCATGTCCTTTCTTGGCGCTCTATTTAGCTCATCAGCCGGAATGTTATCGCCCATCATATCTCTTCCATTATCGGTAAACCAAAGTTCATTCGTTAAGGGATGCCAATCAAAACCTACCGAATTTCGAACCCCATGAGCATAAACCTCCAAGCCACTACCATCTAAATTCATACGGCAAATAGTGCTGTAAATAGAGTCTTCTTTTTCACAGATGTTACAAGGTGCGCCTACTGGAACGTACAGTTTTTCATCCGGACCAACTGCAATGTACTTCCACCCATGGTGTCGATCAGAAGGAAATTGATCCGAAATTAAAATAGGGGAAGGGGGGTTTTGCAACTGACTTTCTATTTGAGGATACTTCCAAACTTTATCCACTTCGGCCACATAAAGATTACCCTTGTAAAAAGCCACCCCGTTGGGCATTTCCAAACCTTCAGCTATGATGAACTTTTGATCTGCCTTGTAGTCTCCATCCATATCTACCAAGGCATAAACCTTATCTTCAGAACGGTTTCCTACGAAAACAGTTCCTTGATCCCCTAGCGCCAAAGAGCGGGCATTATCAACCTCACTGGCATACACTGAAATTGAAAAACCTTCAGGAAGGGAAATTTGATCCACTATGTCTTCCGCATTTTGTGCTTGGCAAGCGGAAACAAAGAAAGGAAGTATAAATAGAAAAATAAGATGTCTTCTTACTTTCATACCATTTTGGGATTTACTTGAGGTATAGCTGAAATAAGTTCTTGGGTGTATTCTGACTGTGGATTCCCATAAACTTCTTCAGCAATTCCCGATTCAACAATTCTCCCTTGACGCATGACGAGCATCCGATCTGACATATACTTAACCACAGAAAGGTCGTGAGAGATGAAAATATAAGTGAAGTTGAACTTGATTTTTAGATCGTTTAAGAGGTTTAAAACCTGTGCTTGAACTGATACGTCCAAAGCGGATACGGATTCATCACATACAATAAACTTAGGGGATAAGGCTAACGAACGCGCAATGCAAATTCGTTGTCGTTGACCACCAGAAAACTCATGTGGATATCGATTAAATTGATCTGCTTTTAAGCCAACAGTTTCCATTAGGTCAATGGCCTTTTCTTTACGCTTCTTTTCATTTCCTTCTAGCAGATGAACTCGCATTGGCTCGACAATTGCCTCCCCAATTTGAATACGTGGATTCAAAGAAGAATAAGGGTCTTGAAAGATAATTTGCAGTTCTTTTCGGTAGCGCCTTAGTGCTTCTGAGCTTAAGTCGTTAATCGTATTACCTTCAAAAATTACCTCTCCCCCTGTGGGTGGGATCAAATTTAAAATGCTTCTGCCTAAGGTGGTTTTACCACAACCTGACTCTCCAACCAAGCCTAAGGTTTCACCTTTATAGGCGTCAAAGCTTACATCATCTACCGCTTTCACATAACCAACAACCTTTCTAAATATTCCCTTTCGAATAGGGAAGTGAGTTTTTAGGTTTTTAACCTCTAGTATCTTTTCATTTTTAAACAGTTTTTGTAACTGATCATTTCGTTCATGAGGGCTGATCTTTATTTCGATTTCACTCAAAGAAGTTTCACCTTGTTCCACTGCAAGAAAATCTTTTACAGTAGGAAGTCGTTTTAAGCGATAATCAAGTGGAGGGCGACAGGCAAGTAAGCCTTTGGTATAAGGGTGCTTGGCCTGACTAAAAACAGCAGAGCAACTCCCCTCTTCAACTAATTCTCCCTCTTTCATAACGATTACTCGGTCAGCTATTTCGGCCACTACTCCTAAGTCATGCGTAATGAAAATTACGCTCATCTTATATTTAAGTTGCAAGTTTTTGATGAGTGCTAAGATCTTTTTTTGCACGGTGACGTCAAGTGCCGTTGTGGGTTCATCAGCAATGAGTAGCTGCGGTTTACAGCACATTGCCATGGCAATCATAACTCTTTGTTTTTGTCCTCCAGATAGTTGGTGCGGATAAGATTCATAGATATCCTCAGGTCTAGGTAGTAAAACCTCTTCAAACCATTTTATTACCTCTTCTCGGGCTTCTTTTTTCGACTTTCCTTCGTGTAAACGAATGGCTTCGGCTACTTGCTCTCCGCATTTAATCACCGGGTTCAGCGAAGTCATGGGTTCTTGGAAAACCATAGCAATCTTTTTTCCCCGATAAGTTCGCATTACTTTACTTGGCAAGCTTAATAGGTCGATTGGGGTTTTATCGGCTTCATGAAAAATAATTTCGCCTGAGTTTACTTTGGCAGAGGAGTGAAGCAAGCCCATAATGCTTAAGGAAGTAATTGACTTACCTGAACCGGATTCGCCAACCACTCCAAGTGTTTCCCCTTGAGCTAGTTGGTAACTTAAGTCTTTCACCACACTTTTCTCTTTTCCGAAAGAAATGTTGAGGTTTTTTATTTCAATTACGCTTGAATTCATTTGGATATAGTCAAGTGCTTACTTCTAATGGGAGACTTCCCCATGTACGCGAGTAGCAACTGTGCAACAGCTAAGGTATCATTTTGACAGTACTCAACAATCTTTTTGAGCTTCTTCTCTTTCCAATAAACCCTTCCTACATCGCTACCATCCATATCGCTTTTGGGAGATTTAATTCCAAAAAGCTGAGTTAGAAGGTCTAAAGAGGTATAATGCTTGTAGTCGCCAAACTTCCAAAGTTGCAAAGTATCAAGGTGTTGAACTTCCCATGGTTTACGTCCGGCAATATCCAATAAATAGGGTAGTTTGATTCGGTTTACTAGCATGCGTCGGGCAAGAAAAGGAAAGTCAAATTCTTTTCCATTGTGTGCGCACAACAAATAGTCGTTCGATTCAAAGTGTTTTTTTAAGAGGTCGGCAAACTCTTTTAATAAGACGATTTCATCGTCTCCGTAAAATGATTTTATTCGAAAGTGGCTTTCATCTTTAACTTCACGGTATAAGCCAACAGAAATGCAGATAACTTTACCAAATTCGGCATAGATTCCCGCCCGATTATAAATTTCTTCAGGGCTTTCTTCTTCTTTAGTAAGGTATTGAGCTTTTTTTTCCCACAACTTTTGCCAATCTGGTTCTAGCTGATTGTGAGAGGGTTTTTGAGAAACTGTTTCTATGTCGATAAAGATGACCTTATCGAGTTTTAATCCATCCAACATGGTCGTTCTGAGCTTTGATGTATGTTAAGCTAAGATAAGCTTTTATACATGGACTCCAATAACAAGGATATCATCAACTTGCTCTTCATCTTTCATCCACTCAAACAAGGTTTCTTCCAGCTCTTGCATTTGTTCTTTGGGTTTCTTGTCTTGGTGCTCTAACAATAACTCTCTAAAGCGCTTGTACATGAACTTTTTACCTCTAGGTCCCCCAAATTGATCTGGATAGCCATCTGAGAATATAAAGAGTTGATCACCTTTTTCAAGCTGAACCTTATGGTTGGTAAAGTTTGGGGTTTCTCCATCAAGGAAAGAACCGATGGGAAATTTATCAGCTTTGGTCTGAATGATTTCGTTGTTTCTCAGCAAATAAAGAGGGTTAAATGCTCCGGCATATTCAAGCTCTAGTGTTTTGTGATCCAGCGAACAAATGGCAACGTCCATTCCATCTTTACTGGTAGAGTCTTTGTCTTTTTGGTGAAGAGTTTCTGAGACCCCTTGATTTAAGTGATCTAGAATTGAAGCAGGATCTGAGCCGCCGGTAGTTATTATGGCTTGTCTCAACTGGTTGTAGCCTACAATTGACATAAATGCTCCAGGAACTCCGTGGCCGGTACAGTCTACTGCGGCAAAGAAAACTTTGCCATTGGCTTCTCCTAGCCAATAAAAATCACCACTTACAATGTCTTTGGGACGGTAAAAGATAAAGGAGTCAGGAAGTAAGCGCTTCACATAATTTTCTGGTGGTAAAATAGCTTCTTGAATCTTCTTGGCATACTTAATACTGTCAGTAACTTGAACAAAGTACTCTTCTATTTGCGAGCGTTGTTTGTCTATCTCTTCTTTTTGCTTAACGACTTCTGCTGTACGTTGTCTTACTTTTTCTTCTAGAAAGCGCTCATTTTCGGCTAAATCATCGCGCATTTTAAGCAACGCTTTCCCTAACGTGTCCTTGCTGCTTAAAGGTTGGTAGTCAGTATCAAAATTTCCCGAACCTACTTCTTTGGCAAAATCTTTGGTTCGCTTGAGCCCATTAACAACATTGTTCATGGCAGCAGTCATTTCACCAATCTCGTCATTACCCTCTTTCATTGGACCTCTAGGAAATACTCCACGCCCTAACTTTACAGCTACAACTTTGAGTTTTTGAATAGGGTCTACAATGGTTTTGGTGGTGTAAACTGCAATAATAATTCCAATCACTATTAATGCCACTCCTAAGTTTCGAACTAAAAACTTTAGTGTTTCGAAAGAAGAAAACATGCTAATGTTAGCCTGATTGGCTGCTTTTTTTTGACTCTCAATTAACCCATTAAGTTGTCGAATGATGTCAGAGTATTCATTAAAAATATTTCCACCTGCTTCAAGGCTGTTTTCAGCTAAGAAAGTATTTAATGGGTCTTCATATGCCTCAAAGGTATTTAAAGGTTCCATCATATCTTCCTTTACACTTTTGAAATACTCATCAATATTGACAATAAGATTGCTTAATGTATCTTGTTGACCATTTTGCCAATTTTCTGATAAAGCCTTTAGTTCTATTTCGGCTTTTGGAATAACCTCTTCTCTGTAAGTGACTAGCTTTTCCTTGTCTTCATGTTCTGTTTGTATGTTTAACCATGTTACTAGGAAAAGACGAGTTTCAAGTACTGATGTTTTCAGCTCTTGAAGCACTTTAATAGAGGGGGTATTAACGCTATTGATGCGGTCGTTAATTTGCCTGCTGTCTTGTAGGGTTATGTAAGTCCAGACAAAAACGATAAGTGTCATTAGGATGAGAATCCCAAAACCAGTTCCGATTTTCTTCCCTATGGTGAACTTAAAGTTTTTCATGCAAGTCGAATTTAGAGGTTATTCTTCTTGCATTTCCACATCCTGTGGTGAAGTTTCTTTCATAGACTCTTCTTCCTCAAGCTGTTCTAGCTCTTTTTTATAAGCCTCAGACTTTGGAATGTCATTTAAGCTAAAGTAAATTCCTTGCAGTCCAATAAGGGTTTCTTTTCTTTTGGGGTTCAAGTCGTAAGCCTTTTTCATGTATGGCAAAGACTTTTTGAAAAGCACAATGATAGAGTCTTGCACAGCATTTAGTTGCTCTAAGTCTAAGCTATAGTCCATGTTGTTTACAATCTCAACTCCACGATTATAGTAAATTATGCCGATGTTGTAATTGGCACTTACATTATTGGAATCCAACCTTAGCACCTTTTCATATAAATTTTTTGCCTTTTGAATGTGCATCTCAGAATTTGCAGAATCACCTTCTGCCATGCGACTATAGGTAGTGGCAAGCGCTAGGTTAAACATGATGTCTTTTTCAGTGAAATCTGTTTCCGGATAGGTAAAAGATAGAATTTCTTTATACTGATTGTAGTTACTAATGGCTATGGGGTAGCTTTCATTATCGAAAGAGGATGCAGCATTGTTGTAAATAGTTTCAGCAATGTATTTTAGGTTTTGCCTAGAACTTTTATCAAAGGTGTTGGCAGTGTCTAGCTTAAGCGCTTTCTTAAAATATTCGGCAGACTGCAAACGAAGTGGCGATTGCTTGTCTTTTAGCTCTTTTTCTTTGTATAATTCTTTGTAAATGTAACCTGCATAGTACCAAGTAGCAGCTTTGTCTCTAAACAAGCTGTCTTCCATTGCGGCATCAATCAGTCTTTGTGCTTTATCAAGTTCGTTATTCTTAATGCTGTAAATAGCATTTGTTAACTTGTTTTGGGCTTGCAGACCGGCAGAACATACAGTAAAGATCAATATGTAGATTAACTTTTTCATATTACTCGACCAAAACGGCTAATTTTTCTAACGTAGAGGCAACTTTAAGGTTGTGTTTTTCTGCAGTATTTTTATTTAATTCAAATTTTTGACGGTTACCAACAATTACAAAATTGATAGCTGAACCTTTTTCAGCCATGCCAGGCTTCTCAGTTACGATTAGGGTGCTTTTACCTTTTAGTTTATTTACCGCTTTGCTTAAAGCTTCTGTGCTATCTGCGGGAATGTATAAAATGTGTGGATTGCTGACGTCTCCTATATCGCTGTAATTTCTTATTGAAAAAGTTTGATTGGCTACTTTCTTGACCTTGGACATTTTATTTAGTTCATTGTATAATGACTGGTTTTCTCCCAAGATCCCTATCGTAAACTCTCCTGTCTTGTAGTTTTCAGGCCATTCAATATACTTGGTAAAGTTGTAAATGAAAACAGCCTTGATTTTAGCGTTCGTATCTGGATTACTCGCATTATACCCTGGGGTAAATGCCGTGGAGCAAAACACAAATAATAATAGCGATATGATTACACTTCTTTTCAACCGAGCGTTAACTTTACTAAGAGGTTAAAGGTAATAAACTTTTGTTTTCTAGCACGTTCCAAAAATAAAGCTATTTTTTTCTTGTATTAAAAAGGTTTTTGTTTTTCTTCTTTTTACCTCCACCACCTTGTTTTATTCTGCTTCCAGAGCTTTTTAGTCTGCCTCGAGATACTTTTCTTTTCATGTTAAAAGACCGTCCGGGCTTTTTGCCTTTTCGATTTTTTCCCCGCTGTTTATGCTTTTTTTTGAAAAACTTAAAGCGTTTTCTCTTACTCTTGTTTAGTTTGGACTTTGCTGCACCCTGAAAAGGGTTAATTCGACTAAAAAGGGTTGGGTTCCGAAATTTACCACTTGGAGCCGATTTTCTGGCTGATTTTTTGTTTCGAACCAATAGCCCTCTGCTGCTTTGTTGACAAGCAGAAAGTGTAGTTAAAAAAAGGAGTAGATAAATGACGTACTTTCTCAAGGAGGCCCTTAAATTTTGGCTCACGAAAGTACTAAAACCATGCCGAAATAAACGCTTTATTCATCGATAACAAGAAGGGGAATTTCTGTTCTGAAAGAGAGTTTGTTAGTAATAGATTTGGTAAACAATCTTTCAAAAAGACTGTGTTTTCTGGATAACATGGCAAACAAATCTGGCTCCTTATGATTAATGTAATCACTTAAGCCGTCAATAATATCTGAATTGGTGGTAAAATGAATGGATGTGCTAACACCTTTTGCCATTTCTTCTAAAACCAAAACCTGTTTAGAGCGTTCTTCGTCGTCTATTTCATCTTCTGGCCTAATCACATTAACAAATTCTACAGGTGCACGGCAAATTTTTGCAATTTCAAAAAGCGTATCTAACTGCTTTGGGTCATCTACTTTTCTAAGGTCAGTGGCCATAGCAATTTTATTGAATTTTCGCCTTTGGGCGTCTTTGGCATTTTCCGGAATGGCTAGTACAGGACAGTGGGTAGTTTGAATTACCTCTAAGGTGTTGCTACCAATAAACATTTCTTTTAATCCGCTAGCGCCTTTTGTGCCCATTACAATGAGGTCGCTGTTAAAGTCCTCCGCTACATTTGGAATCAAAGAAACAAAACCACCGGAACGCGATTCTACACTAATGTTTAAGTTTTTATAGGCTGGGTCGCTTAATACTTTTTCTTTTAACTTCTTTAAGCCGTCTGCAGAATCTTTCTTCATTCTATCAGTCATAGAGACTAATAAATTTGACTTAGAATAGGGTAGCTTATAACTGTTAAAAAGCGTAACTTCTGCTTGAAACAACCTAGCCAATTCCATAGCATATGGTAAGGCATGTTCTGAGTTTTCAGAAAAATCCGTAGGGTATAAAATATGCTTCATGGTTTCTTTGCTTAAAACCAAAGATAACACAATATTCGGAACTTAAAACAGCCTTAATTGGCTTAATCAACCAGTAGTTTAAATCCTTTTCCGTGGCTATTAATAATCTGAATCCCTTCGTCCTCTTTAAAAATTTTGCGAAGTTTTGTGATGTAAACATCCATACTACGGGAATTGTAGTAACTGTCTTCGCCCCAAATCATATTTAAAGCATCATTTCTGTCCACTACTTCACCCTTATACATACAAAGTAATCGAAGCAGTTCATTTTCTTTTGAGGTGAGCTTTTTTTCAAACCCCTCCTTCTGAATGATTCTTTTCTCAGGAAGGAAAGTATAGTCTTGAATGCGAAACTCTTTTTTGTTTTTTAATTCCTCTTGCAAGTTTTGCACTCTTCTCATCACAGCTTCCACACGCATTAAAAGCACTTCCATGCTAAATGGCTTGGTGATGTAATCATCAGCGCCAGATTTAAAACCCTCCTTAATGTCTTCTTCCATGCTTTTAGCTGTGAGAAAAATTAGTGGCATGGAGGTTTTTAATTGACGAATCTCTTTGGCCAAAGTAAAGCCATCTTTTTTTGGCATCATCACATCTAGCAGACAAAGATCATATTCATCGTCTATAAAAGCTTTAAAGCCGGCCTCACCATCTCTTTCTAAAGTGGTGTCAAAGCCTTTTACTTTGAGGTAATCAGATAACATTTGACCAAGATTCTGGTCATCTTCCACAATTAATACTTTGGTTTTATTCTGTTCCATTCTTATCGAATTTTAAGGTGATTGTAGTTCCTTTACCTTTTTGACTCTTCAAATCTATGGAGCCTTGGTGAAGTTCTACAATTCGTTTAACATAGTTTAAGCCTAATCCGAACCCTTTCACATCGTGAAGATTGCCGGTTGAGACGCGGTAAAATTTCTCAAATATTCGCTTCTGGTTTTCTTTCGAAATACCAATTCCTTTGTCTTTAACTTGAATTGTAAGTTGCCCCCCTTTTACTTTAGAGATTATAGCCACTTGAGGTTTGTCATTGGAGTACTTGTTTGCATTGTCCAATAAATTATAAAATACATTAGAAAGGTGCACCTTATCTCCTTTAATTACTGAATTATCGGCAGCAAGTTCAAGCTCTAAATTTCCTTCTCGTTTACTGATTTGAATTTCAAAGTTTTCTGCTACTCTATGAATAATTTCATGCAAGTTAACCGGCTGGGTTTCTAATTTTAACTCAGCTGAATCCCAAACGGCACTTTTTAGCACATTATCAACGAGAACAGAGAGCCTTTTATTTTCTTCATTGATCATGCCTACATAGCTTTCTCTTCGATTCGGATCAATGGAAATGCTTTTGTCGCTTAAAGCTTCGCAAGCTAACCCAATGGTAGAAATTGGAGTTTTGAGCTCATGCGTCATGTTGTTGATGAAATCATTTTTAACTTGAGATAGTTGTTTTTGCTTGAAAATAGTAGATAAAGAACTGTAAAACAAAAGAATGAGAATAAGTACTAAGAGGAAAGATAACGCAAGTATTTCCCAGCTGTTTTTTAGCAGGAAGCTTTGTTGTTTGGGAAAGTATAGCAATAAAGAGTCACTTTCGGTAAAGTCATTGGGAAACAAGCTTAATCGATAAGGCGACTTTTTGAGTTTTTCTCCTAAAATGGGGTCTTGAGTAAAGCTCAAATATTGAGTTTCGGCATCCAATATGTCAAAGACATAATCGGTATTTAAGCCTGATTTTTTAAGTTCTCTTTTAAAAAGAGAATCAATTTGCTGGTGAGAGACCCTCTCATCAAAATTTCGATAGTTTACACTAATTAGGGCCAGTTCGTTCACAATCTCATTCACAAGGGTGGCCTTGTTTTGCAGCTGGCTTTCAAAGTTAACCCGGCTACTTAATACTCTTTTCTGAGTTTTTCTAATAATGAATAATGTTGAATCTTGCTGAGGGGGTTCAAACTGAATGTTGTAAAGGTCTTTCGTTGGATCTTGAGTAGATTTATGGTCCTGTTTCTTGATCAACTGCTTTTGAAAAGGGTCATTCAAAGGAAACTGGTCCAAAGTAAAAACTGAGTCCCCCGGAATATCCTTCCTCAGGTCATGAAACAAACGAGAAGTTACGGAAGTAATGGCTTCTTCGCGCTCAAGTTTCTCTGTTACCTCGCTCATAACTTCCATGGCTTTTTGATCAAAACGCCTTTGTTGTGTTTCTGCAGAGGTTTTGATCCAGTATACTTGAATAGCAATCAAGGCTACCATGCTTAAGGAAGCGGCAACGGTTAGAAAAGGAAGTTTTTTGTTGTTCATAAACAACTAAGGTAAGGCTTAGAATCAAGGCCTGCTCTAGCTTAACACAAATTAACAGAGCTTAACGCTTCCTTAACAAGCACACTCTTTTCACCGGCGTAATTTAGCTTCAACTTTCTAAGCATTTATCCAGTTTTAAAAAACTGGAACAAACTACAGGACAAAAGAGCGGGTTTTCCGCTCTTTTTTTATTTGATTCAATACCTTTATTGCATGGATAAAATCTTGAATTACGTGGATGGGGTATTTATAGAACCTCATTCAAAACAATACATAGAAAACTATGAACCGGCTAAAGGCGCTGTTTATAGTTTAATCCCAGACTCGGATCAAGCTGATATTAATGCAGCAACAAAAGCAGCAAAATCAGCTTTTCCAAATTGGTCTTCTACTCCAAAGGAGGAACGGTCAGCTTTTTTGCGAAAAATTGCAGACAAAATAGAAGAAAATTTAGAAGGCCTGGCCGAAGCTGAATCAAGAGATAATGGAAAACCGCTTTCTTTGGCTAGAAAAGTGGACATCCCAAGAGCAGCACACAACTTCCGTTTTTATTCTTCGGCTATTGTGCACTTTGCTTCAGAAGCACACCAGATGGAAATAGGGGCTATAAATTATACACTAAGGCAACCTATAGGGGTGGCTGGCTGTATTTCTCCTTGGAATTTGCCTTTGTATTTGTTTAGCTGGAAGATTGCTCCTGCTTTAGCTGCAGGTAATTGTGTGGTAGCAAAGCCTTCTGAAGTAACCCCTTACACGGCTTTTTTGCTTGCTAAGATTTGTCAAGAAGTGGGTTTGCCGAAAGGAGTTTTAAATATAGTTCACGGCTTTGGGCATAAGGTCGGTGCCGCCATTACAGAACATCCAGACATTTCGCTTATTTCGTTTACAGGTGGCACGGAGACCGGAAAAGCCATTGCTAAAGTGGCCGCTCCCATGTTTAAAAAAATGTCTTTAGAATTAGGGGGTAAAAACCCGAACATCATTTTTGACGATTGCGATTATGAGAGAATGCTTAAAACAACAGTTCGATCTTCGTTTGCAAACCAAGGGCAAATTTGTCTCTGTGGTTCTAGAATATTTGTTCAAGAAAAGCTATATGATCGATTTAAAAACGACTTTGTAGAGGCGGTGAAGCAACTAAAAGTTGGCGATCCGAAAGAAGCGAAAACCGATCAGGGAGCGCTGGTTTCTAAAGCGCATATGGAGAAGGTTCTTTCATATATTCAACTCGCTAAAGAAGAAGGGGGATCCGTTTTATGTGGAGGAAGTCAAGTGGATTTGACAAGCCAAAAACTCGATGGTTGGTTTATAGAGCCTACTGTGATTGAAGGGTTAAGTTATGACTGTCGAACAAACCAAGAGGAAATTTTTGGTCCGGTGGTTACCCTTACTCCTTTTCAAACAGAAGATGAAGTTTTGAAGTACGCAAACTCTACGGACTATGGTTTAGCTTCCACTTTATGGACAGAAAACATTAGCCGTGCTAACCGAATGGCTGAAAAACTGCACTCTGGAATTGTGTGGGTTAATTGTTGGTTGTTGCGCGACTTAAGGACACCTTTTGGCGGAGTAAAACAAAGTGGTGTAGGCAGAGAAGGTGGGTTTGAAGCCTTGCAGTTCTTTACAGAACCGAAAAATGTTTGCATTAAGTACCCTCAAGAATAGAAACTAAATTCAAGGACTATTTATCGCCAATGAACTGGCGATAATCAACCAAATTGCTCAAAGCTCTCAAATATTCAAAGCGAGCATGAAAAGCCTCCTCTTGATGCTGTTTTTTAGCTAGTTTTTTAACTCTTAGCTTGCGAAAAGAGCGGAGTGCTTTTTCTTGCTCTTCGGTAAGGGATTCTCCGCTAAATTCCTTGTCTTGTAAATCTGCAATGGTGGTAACACTTGCAGGGTCAAAAGACTCACTAATCGCTCTTATTTTTTTTTCCTTTTCTAGCATTTTGGCGTTAATTTCCGCTACAAAGTTACAGCTACTTTGTTAATTATTGCCGAAATTTAGACTACCTAATGAAAACGTTCGACCAAATAAAACTTTTTCAAATACTACCACATAGGATGTTGCTCAAGTGTTTAGGAATTCTTTGCTTCCTCTTTCTTGTAGAAGAAGCTGCTGCGCAGAAAATATTAGCCTTAGATAAAAATGGAATAGAAAAGCGAATAAGGTATTACAAAGGCAACTTTATTAGTCTACAAACACAAGAAGGAATTGTAGTTGCCGGAGAAATCACTAGAATTTTAGACAGCAGTTTTGTAGTAGGAAACCAAATAGTGAAACTGACTGATGTAAAAAAGGTAAAGAAGACGCACAAGCATTTTGGCTGGCGATTTTTGTCTGGGCTTACCTTTACAGTTGGGGGGGCATATTTAGGAATTGATAGCTTTAATCGATTGATTAATTCAGATGATCCAGTTGTCTCTGAGCAAAGTGTATTCGTAAGTACAGTTTTCATAGGCCTTGGTACTGTGAGCGCAATTTTAGGAAACCGAAACTACCTCTTGGGGAAAAAACGAAGGCTCAAGATCATTGATATCTCCATTTAGCTTGTTATAAACACCCAAAGTGTTAATAGTAAATAGCTATTCATCCACTTGAGGTGTTTGAGCTAGGTACTTTTGTTTAGGATGAGACGTATACTCCTAATTTTAATATTGAGTATTTCATTTGGGTCTTATGCTGAAGAAATTGAAGAGGCTGACTTTTTAGTCAATTTTAATATTGCAAAGCAGCATTTGTCTCAAAGAAGAATTAAGGAGGCATTGCCCTACTTGCTTTACCTTCAAAAGCAATACCCCAAAAATGCAAATTTGAAGTACTTGGTTGGCGTTTGTTATGCAGAGGCAGAAATCGTTAACCCCAAAACGCTTGAGTTACTGGAAGCAGCTACCTCAAAAGCATCTTTGGAGTATGACCCCAATAGTCTTTCAGAAGAACGTACTCCAATTTACGTGTTTTATTACCTAAGCATAGCTTATTCGCAGCATCACTTATGCAATAAGGCAGAGAGGGCAAGAGCAAAATTTTTGGAAGTGTACCCCCACGAGGATCAGTTTTATGTAGAGGAGTCTAAAAGGTGGCTTCAAATTTGTAAGAAATCAAAATCTATTCCGAAACAAGATAGTTTGCCGACATTCCCCAATTTCAAGCCCTACAATAGTGAGGTTGTTAAAGCTCAAGAAGATAGCACTTTAAATAAAACAGATAGATCTTTACAAGATGCTAAGCTAGAACCCAAGGAGTTGCCAAATGACACAAAAGCACCAAAGCCCAAGGAAATTGTAACGAAAAGAATAGAATACTCTACCGACTATCCTTTATATGGAGTGCAGTTAGGTGCGTTTAAAGAAGTAGTTCCTGTCAGTCGGTTTAAAGAGCTAAAGAATGTTGATGCCTTTATGGACAAGAAGGGGTTGATTCGTTATGTAATTGGTCATTTTTCGATTCACTCACAAGCGATGTCTTTGTTAGAGGCAGTAAAAGCGAAGGGGTATCAAGACGCTTTTGTTGTAAATGTGAATGATACGCGAAAATTTGCAGATGAAGTTGTCAGTATTAATGCAGTTAATATTCGTGCAAAGCTTAGCGGAAAAGTTAAGTATTGCCTGCAGTTAGGGGCGTTTCAGGAAAACATTCCAGAGCAAACAGCAAAGCTTTATTTTCAAATAGAGGGAATAGAAGAGTACCAGATAGAGGACTTTACTTTTTTAACCGTAGGCGACTTTGATAGCTATCAAGAAGCTAAAAGCTATGAGTCAAAAATCAAGAAGAAAGGCTTTGAAGACGCTTTTATAATAGCGCTTCATAAAGGCAAAAAAATTCCCCTTCAACAAGCATTAGATTATAACCCATAAAAAATGAAAAAAACCCTTTCCATTTTCTTCTTCACGCTATGCTTTATTGGCTTAAGCGCACAAGATTCTTTAGAGTTTCAGTTTGATAAAGCTAGAGCCTTATTAGCGAAAAGAGAAATAAAGCCAGCGATTGAGGCGCTTCGATATGTTTATGTTCAAAATCCTGAACATTCAAACATCAACTTTTTAATGGGTGCTGCCTACACCGAGCTGAGTGGACACCAAAAAGAGGCTTTGTATCACCTGAAAAAAGCGGCAAAAAATATTAATGAAAGCTATATTGTGGGCAGCTTTCAAGAAAAGGGAGCCCCTTTGCATACTTTTTATTATTTAACTGTTGCCTTGGTCGAGGACGATCAATGCGCCGCGGCTAATCAAGCCTTTCTTCAATTTAAGAAATACCGAGAAAGCATAGATGACTACTACATTGCCGAAGCGGATCGACATTTGCAAAAATGCCCATTTGAAGAAAGTGAAAGTGGAAAAGACTGGAATTTAGCCATTGAGCCACCAAGCGATTACCAGCCCAATAAAATTACAGTAAAACAAGAGGTGATGCTAGACTCTGCCGCTTTAGCTGAAAGGGGAATGGTTGTGCAACGCCTGGAGTATACAACCAATGCACCCTTGTATGGAGTGCAAATTGGAAGCAACATCAACCCTAGCCCTATTAGTAGTTATGGAAACTTAAAAAACGTTGATGTTTTTGTCGACAACAAAGGAATGATTCGCTATGTAGTGGGGCATTTTTCTTACTACTCTCAAGCTGAAAGCTTGCTTAAAACTTTACAATCAAAAGGCTATGGTGATGCCTTTATTGTGAATGTGAACGATGAGCGAAAGTATGCGAATGAATTGATTAGCTATCAAAATGTTAATTTACGTGCCGGGATAAAAGGAGAAGTAGAGTTTTACGTTCAAATGGGAGCTTTTAAAGAAAACATACCCGAAGAGGTAATGGAAGTATATTTAACGGTAGAACAGGTTGAAGAGATTAAATACGAAGAGGTGACTATTATTGCTGTGGGGCCATTCGAGAATCATGAACAAGCTGTACAAAAACTTGATCGCTTAAAGTCAGAAGGCTTTGATGATGCGTATATTGTTGCTTTCAATAAAGGAAAAAAAATCCCTTTGGATGCGGCGATAAACTATTCAAAATAAATACCGTATAACGTTAATTGACTAGTGAAAAGCTAATAAAGTAAAGTGAGTAGCCTTTTAAAGAAAATATTCCAAAATCATAGCACAAGAGTTCTAGTGTTACTTTTTTTGTCGCTCTTTATTTTAATTGCTTACTTCTTAACCCATAGCTATTATGTGCAGCTTGAAATTCATAAGAACCGGATTTTATCAAAACTAGAGGCAGTTGCTTCAACGGCAGCTACACAACTTGATGGAAACCAATTAGAGTACCTATTTGATTCGTATAAAGAGAAAGACGAAATTGAAACCAATTACCAAGACCGAGTATACCAGCTGTTGCATGAAAAGCTATTGGTTACAAAAAAGCAGAATAGCTTAAGTAGCGCCATTTATACGCTGACTTATGACTCTACCAAAGGCTGTTTTCTCTTTGGTGTTTCTTCTTCTCCAAAGCCTTTTTTCCGACATAAGTATGACCACTTTCCTCCCTCGCTGTTAGAAAAATACAATAAGGGCGGCCGTATAGATGTATACGAAGATCAAAACGGACATTGGTTGTCGGCCTTTGCCTGTATCAGAAACTCTAAAGGAGAAGTGGTAGGGATTGTACAGGCCGATCAGCGATTTGATGAATTTTTATACGAAGCGCAGCGAGAAATCTTCATAAACATTGGCCTTTCGCTTGGCTTTGCGGCCGTTTTATTGTTCTTTTTAATTCGTGCTATGCGAAGCATACTTTCTAAAGAAGATGAACTCACTGCTAGTTTAATGCAATCAAAATTGGAGTTAGAACAAAAAAACCAAGACACTTTAGACAGTATTATTTACGCCAAAAAGATTCAAGAAGCCATACTTCCGATGCACAGCAGGTTGCAACAGTGGCTTCCTAATTCATTTATTTTTCACTTGCCTCGCGACATTGTTAGCGGGGATTTTTATTGGTTTAAAAAGGTTAACGGTAAGGTATTTATTGCCTGTGTAGATTGCACAGGTCACGGGGTTCCCGGTGCGTTTATGTCAATGATTGGAACTATTTTACTAGACGACATCATTGGCAAAAAGCAATTTTTAGAGGCGGATGAGATTCTGAACCAACTTCACTTGAGTGTAGTGAAAGCCCTGAAACAGAACCGTCGATCGAAGGCTTCTCAAGATGGAATGGACATTGCCTTATGCATTATAGATGAGCCAAACAACAGCATGCAATTTGCAGGAGCTTTTCGCCCATTGGTACACATAAGAAAAGGGGAATTGTACCGCATTAAGTCTGATGCAGCTCCCATAGGTGGCTTTAGGGGTGAGGAGCCGAGTTTTAGTAAACATGAGATAAACCTAGAGAAAGGAGATACCTTTTACATTTACACCGATGGCTATGCGGATCAGTTTGGTGGAGCGAACAACAAAAAGTACATGACAAAAAAGTTCCGAGAACTACTTCTAAGAATCAGCACAAAAAGCATTGCTGATCAAGAGAAGACTTTACAGAAAGAGTTTGATCATTGGAAAGGGGATTCCGAACAAGTAGATGATGTTCTAGTGATTGGTTTCCAAATTTAAAATAAGCGGTTATTGCTCAAGCTCAAATAAACCATTGGTTACTATTACAGAGTCAGTGCCGTTGAAATTGTATCCTTTAAAGGAAAAAGAGCCGCTGTAGAGGTTGTTTTGCGTGCTAAACTCTTCCACATCAATGCTTCCCTCAACAATTAAAAAAACAGTTGCGCTATCGGTGCTGTTTGTATCGCTTCTATAAGACCCAACTGCAGTAAAAAGGTCGATTGCATAAGTGGTGTCTGAAATCACTGGTCTTTCTATGCCAAAATAGAGTTCTGCAGGAGTAGAGGTGTATCCATACGCACTTTCGTTATTGGCTCCTTGGGCAGAATCAATTTCAGTTTCCCAAAGCGTGGTGCTAAACTCGGTGTAAACTCCATTTATTTCCGCTACCAAATAAGGAGGTGTCAATTGTGAGCCTCCACCGCCGATAGGAATTGTATCAATCTCTATTGGAAGATTTGGTTTTTCTCCAGTCGCTTCTGCGTCGTAGCTTGGGTTAAGCGTGTAGGCTTCGTCATCGCTGCAAGCGCTAAGAAAAAGAGCAATTAAGGATACAACCGCTAAAGTGTTTAAAGTTTTCATAATCTCACTGTGTTTAAAACCGCAAAATTACAGCTAATTGGGATTGCATTTCTGATTAGTCACATTAAATCTTTACTGGGAATGAAGAGCATAAAAAAAGCCACCATTGGTGGCTTTTTTTATTTAGGGACTCTTTTATTCTACTCAACATCTACAATTATGGCATTTGATATTCCATCTACTTGATCACTCTCCCAAATTACAACAGCTACTTGTAAATGGTTTTGATCAACCACAGAGTTTGGAACTACAATCGTAAAGTTCCTTACTACTTCTTCATCAGCATTAAAAGCGGAACCCAATGACTCAACCCCTAAGGTGTTAGAGGTATACGCAGCTCCACGAATTACGTTTTCGTGTGAAGTCATTTCCGTTTGAGAGTTGCCTACCTCTTGTAAAGCCATAACACTGTCTTCAAGTAAATATACACCAATAAAGGCTTCGGTAGATACATTGTAAAATTTAGCCAAGGTTTCAATACTTACAGTATCGTTTGATAGGGTAGCTTCGGCAGCAACACCAACCTCAGGAGGATTAGCCATTATTGAAGAAATCTTAGCGTCTGCGGTAGAGTTATTTGAGCTTGCTGATGTAAAAAAGCCATTATGTTCCATGCTAAAATTAGCCCCTGACCAATAAATGTGAGGAATGCTATTGCTGCTAACGAATGATTGAAAAGCGTTCCCAAAACCATGCTCAAATGTGCCGGGATCACTAATGGCGTCATTTGATTGCACATTTAAAACAACCGCATCATCTCCATAAATGCTATCAATGTATTTTTTTGTAGGGTCTCCATACGCTCCACAAGGTGGGCACCAGGTTGCTCCAACATAAGTGATTACAGCTCTTTGTTTGTTCTCCACCACTAAATCTGTTCCTCCATTAGTTCCCCCATTGCCAGATCCGTTGCCAGTTCCGTTGTTATTTGTTGTGTCACTAACAACTGGGATTTTTGGATCTTCACCGGTTGCCTCTTCATCGTAATCGAGGTTTTCTGTTAAAGCTTCGTCCTTCCCACAGGAGACAAAGAACAAAGAAATCACTAAAGCAATAAGTAAAAAATATCTTGACTTCATAGTATTATGAATTTTTTATAAGTGCCTAAAGTTAGGCCTTTTAATGCATAAAGACAAAATAGAATAACTTTCAGCTATTAAGTGGGATTTGGCGAAGAGCGTTCTGTTAGATCCGAGGTACTCTTTTTACCGTAAAGGAGACACTCTGGCGACCCTAAGTTGAACAAAAATGGAATAAAAAAACCCTCTAAAGAGTTAACCTTAGAGGGTGTGGTGGAGAATATCGGAGTCGAACCGATGACCTCTACACTGCCAGTGTAGCGCTCTAGCCAGCTGAGCTAATCCCCCATATTTTTTTGGGGATTTGCGAAACGCCTGTCCGCCTCTAGCGAAGCGTTGGCGGAAGCTAATCCCCCATTAATTGGATGGCAAATGTAACTAAAATACCCTATATCAATCGATGCTCAAAACTTACTTTTGTCAAAAATTTCATTTATGATCCCTGCTGAAGTCGAAGCTGAGCTAAGACCGTTTTTTGAACGATTGGAAGTAAAAGAAAAAGTGATTGAAAAAATTGAAGCTGTTTCAGGAGGCTCAATCAATCAAACCTTTTGTTTGCACTTAAAAGCGCAGAAGTTTTTCCTTAAACTAAATGATAGAAAATCATTTCCAAAAATGTTTGTTTTGGAAAAGCAAGGATTGGAGCTATTGAGGGGAAAGTCGAGCCTTTTAATTCCCGAGGTCTATTATACCGGCGACACGGAAAACTTTTCCTTTTTATTGATGGAATATTTTGAAAAAAGTCCTGTCTATACCGGTTTTTGGGAAAGCTTTGGAAAGGGTTTAGCTGAACTGCATCAAAACACCTCGAACTTCCATGGTCTAGAGTATGACAATTACATTGGTTCCTTAAAACAACCAAATAAGCTAACAGAGAGTTGGCTTGAATTTTTCTCAGAGCTTCGCCTAAAGCATCAAGCTAGCTTAGCTTTTGATCAAGGGCGTTTGAGAAAAGGCGACCTTAAAAAGGTCGAACGTTTGTGCTCAAAGCTTGATCAGTTGATTCCGCAAGAAAAGCCGGCCTTGTTACACGGTGACCTCTGGTCGGGTAATTTTTTGAGTACTCAAAAGGGAGTGGCTGCTTTGGTAGACCCTGCAGTATATTACGGACATCGAGAAGTAGACCTAGCCATGACCCATTTATTTGGAGGGTTTACAAAGGAGTTTTATCAAGCATACCATGCCAGTTTCCCTTTGGAGGTAGGTTGGGAAGAGCGCATAGAGCTTTTTAATTTATACCCCTTATTGGTGCATGTTAACCTATTTGGGGCAAGCTATGTCAGGCGGTTAGCTAATGTGCTAAAGCGCTTTACTTAGTTTCATCTATGAATAGAATGGTGCCATTCATGAAACGAATTACCCTTTTCGTGAAACTCCAGCACCTAAGCAGGCTAGAATAATTTAGATTTGAACCAAGTTGTTCAGTAATCAAACTTAATTATGAGTGCAAGCATGAAGATTAGGTGATCAAATGCAATTGGTTAGTTTCTCATAAAGTTTGAATATGCCCGACCTAGTCGGGCATATTTTTTTAAAAACGATACGGTATCAGTATAGAAACGCATTCATTAAATTAGCATATGCTACCACGACTTTTCAGTTTCTTAATAGTAGTGATCATATTGCTATCTGCCACAGGCGGCAATGCGCAGCCCACACCTCATGTTAAAATATTTACCGAGTCTAACGGCTACCAAAGCTCAAAGTACATTTCAGACCTTTATTGTGATCAAGAAGGTTATGTTTGGATTGTAACCATAAGTGGTATTTCGTATTACGATGGGGGGGAGTTTCATTCTATAAACACGGAAACTACATCGCATGCCAATTTTTTGCGGTTAAAACAAAACAGGCAAGGAGTAATATATGTGATTGATTTTCGTGGAAATGTTCACTTTGTAGAGGGCGACACCTTAAGAGGTTACCGCTTTAATAAAATGCTAAAAGAAATATCTTCCGACGGAGCTTTTTCTGATTTTCGATATGACTCTCAAGGAAGGCTTCACATCTCCTATAAAAAAGAGGGTTATGCGCTCATATCCGATTCTGGAACTGTTTCTTACCCCTTAAAAAAGTTGAGCTTTTCCGGAGATGGAGAGCTTTGCATAATACAAAAGGGCGCACCACCCTTTATGGCCGCTGTTAGTAGCACGAACAAGAAAAGATCAGAAGGGAGAAACTTTTATTTATTGAATGAAGAGTTTGATAAAATTGACTCTTTAAAATTGACAAAGTTCAATCATTCTTTCCCACCTTCTGTTACACAAAGTAGAAATGGAACATATTATTTTTCGACAGGCAAAGGAAATATTGTAAAGTTCACACAAAGCGAAGTAGTAAAAGAACTAAAGTATCCTCACCCCATTATAAGGCTGCTGAGCGATAAGTTCGACAATTTATGGGTGAGTACTTCTGGAGAAGGAGTTTTTTATTACGAAGACAACAATATAACAAATCATTTCACAAGGCTATTACCCAACACCCGAAGTGCAGCTAGTTGTCAAGACCAAGAAGGAGGAGTTTGGATCTACTCAGAAGAAGAAGGACTAGTATATGTGCCTTATCCTAATTACAGGTATTTTAATAAGGATAACGGAATGATTGGTCAAAATCATGTTTTGGGAATGGAATTGCTGAATGATAGAATTCTAGTTGGGGAGCAAAGCAATTTAATTTCCGTATTGTGGAAAAAAGCAGGACAATGGCAGTTTGATACTGTGAGAGCTCCTGTTGATGAAGGTGGCTCGATCTACGACTTATATCACGATGAGTGGGAAAGAAGTCTTTACTTATCCCAAAGAGGGGCTGTGTTTATCCATGGGAGATATGGTTGGGATACCTTGAATATGTCTCAAGTTCCTTCTTACAATGCCGGTTCAGTAATTCGCTTTGTAGAACGAAACAGGCCCGAACAACCCATCATAGTTTTACAAAACCAACAATTTGTTGAGGTTGAAAATGGGAAGATAAAAAGCATTTCAGACCCCTTGGAGAGCCGTATTTACTCAGCTAGCTGGCACCATGATTCCTTGCTATTAAATACAGACAACGGCATATACTTATACGATAAAGGCAATCTTAGCTATTTAGGAGAGCAATTTGAATTGCTAAAACGAAGGGCATACAGCATAACCTCTTTTAACGGAGAGCTGTGGTTCTCAATTCGAGATGCAGGCGTTTATGTTTTAAATGACGATAGTTTACAAGCGATAAGCGTTCAAGGAGAAACTTTGAAAAAAGGGGCTGTTGTAAAGGCAACCGATAGCTCATTGTGGATCATAGCTAGACAAGGCACTTTTAATTTTGTTAGAGACTCAGCAGAGGGATTGCTTTGTAAATCATACGCCCGTTTACCTCAAATAGTGGCAGGGGAAATAAAAGCTACTAAAGAAGCGATTTATTGGGGCACTTGGAATCAAGGACTCTTCCAAACTCCTTTCGAAGAGATTGAAAAAAGTCCTCTGCAGGCCGTTTCTTTAAAGCTAGAAGATTTGCGAATAGACGGACAAAGAAATCCATTAGAAGATAGCAGCTACCAATTGGATTACGATCAAACTTTCATTCAGCTTCGATACAAGGCAATTAGTTTTCAAAATTGGGAGATTACCTACCGGCATCGATTAAAAGGATTGAATGATGAATGGGTAAATTCTAAAGAAAGGTCTTTGCAATACACCACCTTACCTGCCGGTCAATATACTTTTGAATTGCAGGCCAGAAAAGGAGAGCAATTTTGGTCTAAACCAATTCGCTTACATTTTACCGTGCTACCCCCCATTTGGGAGAGGTGGTGGTTTATATTACTGGCTTCTGTGCTAACGATTATGCTTGTTTATGGCGCAGTTTCTTACCGACTAAGAATTATTCGAAGAGAAAAGGATCTGGTTATTGATCGCCTAAAAGCGGAACAAAGGGCATTAAGGGCGCAGATGAATCCGCATTTTGTGTTCAATATATTGTCTTCTGTTCAGTATTTGGTAATGAAGAAAGACAACAACCGGGCTGTACACTTTCTCAACCTTTTTGCCGGTTTAATGCGTAAAGTGTTAGATTATTCAAATACAAACTTAATAAGCCTGGAAGAAGAGCTAAAGATCTTAAATGAATATCTAGAATTGGAGCAATTAAGAATGGAAAATAGTTTTACGTTTAAGATTGAGAAGTCAGAGAAATTAGACGTTCAACATTGCTTAATTCCTCCTTTCTTAATCCAGCCTTTTATAGAGAATGCCATTCATCATGGTTTGAAGAATAAGGATGGCGATAAGTCTGTCCTTTTGCGTTTTAAAGAAGAAGGTATTTATTTGTTCGTAGAAGTGGAAGACAATGGAATTGGAAGAGAGGCAGCGGCAATTTATAAAGGAAATTCGAAAAGAAAACGAAAGTCACATGGAGTGCGTATTATTAAAGAACGTTTAGCGCTGCATAATAAGGAAAGTGAAGGGAGTGTGAGGATTGAGGACTTAAAAGATAAGAATGGAATTCCAACAGGAACAAAAAGTACAATCAAAATAAAGATGGTGAAAAATGAAGGTATTAATTATTGATGATGAACCAATGCCGGCTAAACACCTGCAGGAAATGATTAAAAAATACTGTTTTGAGATTGTTTCTACAGAATTGTGTTTTTCGCCGGTTGAAGGACTAAAGCTGATTAAAGATCAAAGTTTCGACATTTTATTTCTCGATGTAGAAATGCCCAAAATGGATGCTTTTGACTTCCTAGCAAAAGCAGACTTAGGTTCACAAACTGTTGTAATATTTACCACGGCCTATTCGCAGTATGCCATTGATGCTTTTAAAGCAAATGCAACGCATTACATTTTAAAGCCTGTAATGGAAGAAGAATTGGTTAAAGCCGTTAGAAAAGCGGGCAAGCAGCTTCGAAATGTTTCGAATAGTGAAGTGGAAAACGCAGCTTCCGTCAATTCGATTTCAGTTTATGATGGAGAAGAGTACGAGATCATAAAAATAGATCGTGTGATTCGGATGGAGGCTGATGGCAGTTACACCAAAATAATACTTCAGGGCAAAGAACTGGTTTCTTCGAAAAGAATTGGGTTTTACGAAGATAAGTTGGAACACTCCGGATTTTTTAGGTGCCACAACTCTCATCTAATCAACCTTTCGCACCTTGAAAAACTAGGAAAAGGAAAAGGAGGCTATCTAAGCATGGCTAACAAAGATGTAGTTCCTTTATCAATTTCTAAAAAGACAGAATTAGAAAAACGATTGGGAATGTGAGGCTAGCGTTATCGAAAATTCCGTTAATTTTCTTGCTTCAACAACACTGAACTTATGAAGTCTAAAGTCGCTCTGCTTATTATTTTGGTTTTTGCAATTCTTCAGCTTTTTAGGGGAGAAAATAGACCTTATCAAGATCCTACTGAGAATGACCTATTTGCGGTAGAAAAGGCTCCAGAAGGAATTGAGCTTTACATGAAAAACAATTGTTACGATTGTCATTCCAATCAAGTAAACCACCCTTGGTATTCAGAAATTGCTCCGGTTTCTTGGTGGGTACAAGATCATGTAGAGGAAGGAAGTGAACATTTGAACTTTTCAGAATGGGGAAAGTATTCCGCAAAGAAAAAAGCCCATAAAATGGAAGAAGCGGTTGAGGAAGTGGAAGAAGAAGAAATGCCATTGCTTTCCTACACCTTAATTCATAGAGAAGCCATTTTGGAATCAGACGAAAAAGAAGCTTTATTAGCTTGGTTTAAAAGCATTGAGACAAAGTATGCTCAATAAAGATGCTTAAAGGGCTAAGGTCAAAGTAAAATAAAAGCTTCTTGGTTCAGCCGGAATAATCCCAGGCCCGGGGTAGGCTGTGGCTCTGCGGGTAAAATAGTCTGCATCTAAAAAGTTGTTGATCGAACAACCCAAGCTTAGGTTTTCAGTCCACTTATATTCTCCACTAAAATCAAAGATCCGATAAGCAGGAATAGGGCCAAAAACACCTAAATAAGGCTCTTCGGTATTGGCTGCATCAGAATATTGAAAACCTAAGAAACTAGCTTGAATGCTCGCTTTAAAATTCTTGTAGCCATAATTAAGCCCGGTTTTCAGGTTATAGTCTGGTAGGTCTTCTACTTTATTGCCACTTCTAACGCCCACCAAGGCCCGCTCATTAACTGAAGTGTAAACCCCATAGTTTACTGAACCATTGAAAAAAGCACTGAGCTTTTGCTCTGACTCAAGCTTTAAACACTGCAAGAGGTCAGCTTCAATAAAAAGTTCAGCTCCAAAAATTTGCGCCGCTCCTATGTTGGTTCTAAGTCGTAAACCATCGTCTATTAATTCACCAATCCGATTGTCATAGAGAATGTAGAATAAACCGGTCTCGAAGTAAATGGGTTTAAAGTCTAATTTTCTTAGCCCAAGGTCAAAGCTGTAACCGCTTTCGTCTTCAATGTTTGGGTCTACGATTTGAGTATTCGTCTGTATTTGTATGTCGGTGAAGTTGATGGCCCGGTAGTTGGCTGTGGCGTTCGCATAAAATTCATATCGCTGTTTCCACTTATAAGCTGTGCCTAAGCCATATAAGATAACATTTCTTATGGCTTGATTGCTTTCAAAAACCCTTCTTTCAATAAAGTCACCAAAGCTGTTGGTTCTTACATTATTGGTGTAAGAACCTTCAGCGCTAGTTTGTATGTGTTCATACCGAATGCCGGGGATGAGACTAAACTCCGGACTCAAACGCAGGATTTTTTCCATAAAAAAGGCTGCATTGAAGTTGGGAAATGAAAAATCACTTTTTCTTCGGTTTAGAAAAGCGGTGTCTACTTCTGTAAAGTTGGCTTCCGATCCGGCTGTTCCAAATCCTTGGGTGAAATCGGTGTTCCCGAGGTAAAGTCTACTTCCTACTAAAAGCGAATTGATCAACCCTTTTGGTGTGGTATAGGTGTATACAAAGCGAGTTTCGTTTCCAAGGTTCCTGAATTTTCCATCGATCAAATCTCGATTGCCCATTGGGTCTTCTAAATCCGGGGTTTCTCTTAAACCTAAAGAAGTTCTTCGCGCATTTAGACCAAATGTTCTAGAATAGATTTTTATCGCATTGCTTGCTTTATACTCTAAGCTCAAGGCGGCTAAATTCCATTGAACTCTAAACCAGTTTCTACTGCGGTTCGAAAAATTTGGATCTAGCTCAAACCTATTATCGGTCAAGCCTCCGGCTTGCTGGCTTAAATAATTCATGTGGGTATAGTCAAAGCTGAGGTTTAGCTTTTTTGTTAGCTCATAATTTAGGCTAACAAATGCACCTAGCTGCTCAAAATTGGCGTTCGGTCTCCAGCCATCACCTTGTTTGTATTGAATGTAGCTGTAGTAGTTCAGCTTTTTTACTTGGCCATGAACACTGGTAAAGGAGTTGAAAAAACTGAATGAGCCATATGTGTTCTCGCTTTCCACATTGACTCTTTTTTCAGGGTTTCCCTTTCTCATTTTAAAGTTTAGAAGTCCTCCAAACTGAGTTCCGTATTGCAGGGCAGCTGCTCCGCGAACCATCTCTATTTGCTCAACTGCCTGTAAAGGTGGGGTATAATAACTTTCTGGGTAACCCAAGGCATCGGCACTAATGTCGTAACTGTTTTGGCGGGTGTTGAAGTTAGAAGTTCTTTTAGGACTTAAGCCTCTGCCTCCAATATCTAGCTGCAAGCCGGCATTGTCACTTTCCCAAATGTTAAGGCTGGGTATTTTGCTAAAAGCTTGACGCGCGTTATTATTGGCCTTATTCGAAAGAAGGTTTCGAACGTTAATTACTTCTGACTTCTTGCCTTCATAAAGTCCACCATTTTCGATGGCTCTGAGTTTTCTTATGCCAAAGGCATCTTGATCGGCATTGATCTCTACTTCTAAAATGGCAATGGTTTTTAGCTTGCTTGTAAACTCCATTAAAGTATCGGAAGCTAAAAAAACTCTTTGGTTAAATGGCTCAATATTTACACTTTGAAAGCTAAGGGTGTAGTTGGTATTCTTGTTTAGCGTAAAAGTAAATCTACCGGCAGAATCTGAAATGGCTATTTGAGTGCTTGGTAAAGCTGAAATTACCACATTTTCTATTGGCTGCCCTGACTCTTCTCTGATCTTCCCTTCGATTTGAACCTTGTCTTGGGCCATGGTAACTTCCGCTATGAAAAGCAGCAAATAAGTAATTGTTATTCTTATTGTCATGATTCTTGAAGCGGTAAAATAAATCGCATTGCTTGCTTTTTTTCTAAGGCATACACGTCAATGCTTTCATCCGTAAAAGGTTGACTTCTTCTGCCGTTTAAAGAAATTCTGCTTTTAATGTAAACTTTTGGGGCATACCCTTTATCTGCTAAGAACTCATCTCCAATGTGCTTGGCAAATTGAAATAGCATATCCGGCTGTGAGCGCATTTGCTGCCGTTGAAAAGCAGTTAAATACTTTTTTTGGTCTATCTCTTTTTGCTCGCCACTTTTAGGGTCTTTTAGTATGATGGATGAAAATCCATTTTTTTCCATCAACATCACGCGCCAAGAAAAGCGATAGCCCAGTTCGTGCCAGAAAAGGTTACCATCGTATTGCAAGTACCGAAGGGGAAGGTAGAGCTGAATCATGAGGTAAACTCCTAAAGCAAGGCTGAGCCAAGATTTTTTACCAGTTTCCTTTGAAGTACTAACTTCTTTTCCGCTTTTAAACGGCAGAAAGCGTAACCATTTTTGATGCCAAGCAGCCGAGAAAAAGACCAAGGTAGCCGTGATCATAATGTAGGGAAACATGCCGATTCGGGGAAAGATAATGGCCGTGAGAATATGAAAGACCAAAACGAAGAAATAGGCTAGTCCCCTTGTTTTAGATCGCCAAAGAAAAATCCAAATGCTCAAGTCGTAAATACAGCCTGCCCAACTAAAAAGGTAGGCGGTTTCTTGCCAATGCATAATGGAACCAAGTAGGGGTAAGTCATACCTTCCGGGCAACCAGCTGGCTAAAGGTTGTGCTTCGAAGAGCCAATCGGGGTTTACCTTGGCTAAACCTGCGTAGAAGTAAACAATTGAGAGTTGCACTTTGAAGATCAAAATACTCCAGTGTGGAACACTTGTGCTTCTTAGTTTTGGAAAAAGCAAGGCATCGAGGGAATGGCTGCGGTTTGCAGGAACTAGCACCAGCCAAAAACAAAGCAAACTCACCAAATAGTAATGGTTGAGGTAATAGGTTTTGTCGATCAGTTCTACGTATGTGAACAGAATAAAGAAAACCAATGCACTAAGGCGGTAAAAGAAACCCAAAGTAATGCCCAAAGCCGAAACGCATAGTAAGATAAAAAGCAGGGTCATGCCTGAGGCATCGAGCGGTTTGATCCAGTCAAAAAAAGCGAAATGATAGTTGGGTAAAACGTATAGCTCATAAACCCAACCTTTTTGCAGGGTCCGGAAACTGCTGAAGAAGAGCAGGAGGCCAAAGACGATCCGAAAGCCTGCTAAAGGGGCTATAGAAACTTGCCGGTGTAAGCTATGGTGAAGTTTTTCAAGCATTTGGTTTCGCTCTTAAGTAAAAAAGGCACCTTAAAAAAAGCGCCTTTCTACTGAACAATAAATTAAACTAATCTCCATCATTTAAGCCGTCTGCATCTTGCACATTGAGCAAGGGAAACAGATCCGATTTATAAAGGGTAACTAATTTCTGTAAGCTGTTGTACAAGCGCTCATCCCCAGAAATAGAGTTGCGGTTGTCGATTTGTTGGTAAATGTCTTGGAAGGCTGCTTTAATGTCGGCATCTGCCGAAGCATGCCCTCGAATGTTGAGCAAGTCATCATAGCCCATTCCATTACTCCCCTGCGCATTTTCTCCCAAATACCAATCTTCCATTTCTTCAATGCTCGCTTTCAACAAAGCCAAAGTAAAATCCTCATTGCCCTCAGCTTGTGCTTGGTAATAAGCTTCTATTTTACTTGGGTCAGCGGCAATTGGACTGTCATTAGGGCCTAAGCGACCTATGGGAATGCCTACTTTATTCTCTCGAATGTGTTTTTCATAATACAGCAAACTTTGGTTTAACTGCACACTGATTGAGCTTCCTAGCGCTGTTCCACCATTTTCAATAAAGTTATTCCGAAGACTGCCAGACCAACTGTTGTATAAGTTATCTGCCTTTGCTTTCATGTCGTTGATTAAGGCATCTAAAAAATCTATTCTATTTGGGTCTGCATTAAGATAGGCTACAACATCTGCAGGACCATATAGCATGTAATCAATAGCCGGAAAACCATTGGCTCTTTGATTGGCTGAAGTATTAAAATTATAAGATCGATTGCTGATTAAGTTATTCAAGACAGCAGTATCTATGGGGTACAAATTAGTGGTGTTAACCAAGTTTGCATTCGCTGTAGCGTAAAAATCATGAACTGCCACTGCTTGATAAGCCCGGTAAGCTGCTTGGTATTCTGCTCTTAACTCTGTTAACTTGACAGCATTTAGCTGTGCTTTAAAACTGTCTTTAGCCATTACCAAGTCGGTGAGTTCTGCAGCATAAGTTTGGCAGCTGGCTATAATAACTTCATCTACCTGATTGGCTAAGACATTTTTATAATCTTCTGAGCTAGGTTGGTTGGCTTCCTTGGCATCCATGTCTGCGTCGCTGTCCTCATCTTGCACGCAGCTAAGCAAGGTTCCGCTTAAGAGGAACAACAGTAAAAATGCTCGAGGTTTCACTTTTATTATCATACTTGTAGAATACAACTTTTAAAGGTCAATGTTTCCAAATCCCGGGTAAGCTTGATTGAGGATTGACTTGGCACTTTCCATTTGTGTGTCGCTTACTTCCCAAAGGTTTACCTCATAAACTCCACTAAGCGAAGGATCTGTGCTTGACCAACCTAGCTCAATTAAAGCATTATGAGCTTGAGACTCTGAAAGCAAACCTTCGGAATTAAATGATAAGGCGTAAATAAAAGCCAATGCTTCGGAAAGATGATGAACCTTATCTTCGTCGGTGACATCCTTGATGGCGTCGTTCAAATAGTGATAAGCGGCGCAAGCTAAACCAATTTCTGTATATAGTTTAATGTCGGCAATAGCGGCATTCAAATGGCTTTCATCTATTTGTTCTCCAGAAGGGCCGAGTCCTTGTCCTGCTTTTAAAACAGACCGTCCAAAAATAAAGGCATCCATCAATTTTTGAGCCGGATTAACTCCAAACTCAGCCTCGATCTCATCGCTAAAATCAAAGGTGTAATTGGCGATAAATTTGCCATCTCCATTTGAACTGTTTGAGGCATTGGGATAGGTAAGAGGGTCTACTGCCAAATACCCAAAAGCTTCATCAAAAGCGTGTTGTCTGGCGGTTCCTTCGGTGCTGTAATCAGGGTCACCTTCATGGTTTCCACCCGGGTTTTGATCTCCCGATTGAGAGGCGCTTAAATAGTCATCTACCATTTGATCATAGAGTAAAGCACCGTACAAGCCTTTCTCAAGCATTTGGATATACTCCAATCCCTTTGCGCTCACGTGTCTTCTTTTACTTCCGGTTGTTATCATTCCCGCAACCCCATTGCTGGCGGTAGTTGCATAATTTTTACTCGACATTACTAAGCTATCTGCAAGCTCCGCAAAACGATCAGCTATGGCTGTATTTCCATTGTCATAATTAAGCTCATCAATTTTGGTTCTAAGGTCAGAATCACCTTGAGCATCGGCACTTTGGAATGAGTTACGATTGCTGTTTTCTAAAGCAGCTCGGATATCCCAATTGATAGGTTCGTTTCTTGAGCTGTCTGCAATTTCTTGCAATTGAGCTACTCTACGTTTTTGCCCCTTATAGGCCCCAGGGTAAAAGGCTCCCCCTTGTGTTACATCGTAAACATTAGGAACACTAAAGTTATTAGGCAAACTAACCGTGCCCAAGGCGTCTACCTGGCTATTCAAAGAGAACGAGCTTCCGTTACCATTTTGAGTTGTTGCAGGATTAACGTTTTCATCGTCCTCATCTTTTGAACATGAAATAAAAGCAAGGCTAGTGCCTAATGCGAATATTGTAAGTGATTTAAAGCTAATGTGTCTCATGTTTAATTTAGATTGATTCTAAATAACTTTGTTTTGAGAGCACAAAAGTAGAGCTGAAGCAAGCCAGTCGCAATACCCTGCATCTGGTATTTTGAAGCTCACTACATTAAGGTATAGGGGCAGTCAGTAAAGCTTAAGTGAAGAATATAGCTTGTACGCTTCACTCTTAGATGGATTAGAAGCGATGTTCTAAAACACTACCGTTTAGCTTTAACACCCCCTAGTTTTTTTCTCCATTTTCTGTTGGCTAATATGATCATGGGAGTACCAATAAAGGTAGGCAGCAACCACATGACCCAAACCGGTTCCACATTGGTATTAACTAGCAAAAAGGCGGTGAAAGTGGCAATAAAAGATCCGCCCATTCTGCTAATGTGGTCGTAGAGCCAAGCATTTTTTACAAATTTCCTTTTCACCATCTTCTTTAGATCACCGGCAGACATGCTCAACAACAGGCCGCCAAAGATCAATAGCATAGGAATAGCTCCGGCAAAGCCAATTCGAAAAATGTTATTGGCCACTAAGTAGAGCATAAAAAGAGCAACAGCCAATGCCAAAGCAGAGGCAAACCAATCGATAAAAACTGGCTTTATTTCTTTTTTATAGCGCAATACACGTTTTCCGGTAAAGGCCATATAAAAGCTAAAAACCGCAATGGTTTGTAAGAAGATATTGTCACGGTACCAACCCACGATCAAGCCGGTAACAATCACCGATAGCATACTCCAAAAGTAGACTTGCCCACTAAGAATGTGATTTTTGCTTCCCTTCTTTGTAGCGATTGCTAATATTCCTGCAAGTAGGGCGATACCACCAGAGGTAGCATGTATGATCAGAGTAATGTCAATGAATTTTTCCATGGTGTTTTAGTTTAGTTTTTTCATGCTTTTAAAGCGTTCAGGGTAGATAACTACTTGTATAAAATTGAATTCAATGTTTTTCGCCGTGAAGCTAAGTCCATCTTGAGTAAAATTGTAATCTGGGTTATACCGCAGATTGGTTCTTAGAATGAGGGGGTCGGTTTCAGAAAAGCGAATGTCCCAGCCGAACACAATTCCATACCCTATTTCCCTTCGATGGATGTCGGTCACAACTTTTCCTTGATCTTTCTCTTTCAACCGAAAGTAATCGGCGGAAACATAGGGCCCAATAAAAGGGACAAAACCATGGTAGTTGCCGATGAATTTAAAGGTTTCAAGAGCTAATGAATGGCGGTCTAATCGGTACCGGTAATCATGTGCTTCTTCTGCTTGCCTCAGCGGTCGGTAGCTTAAACGCGCTGCCGCATTCCAATTGTGAATGAAGTAAGCCAAACCTAGATCTACAGTTACCTTGCCTTCAATTTCGTCATTGAAAAAAGCTTTTCGGCTAGCATGCTCCGTCTTAGCAAGTGGAATAAGTGCATTTGCACCTAAGCCAATAGAGTAAGTATTTAGCTTTTTGCGTTCTCTTAAATCTTTTTTCATTCGTTTGTAAAAGCGCTGGTACTTTTCGGTGCCGGAGTTTCTAGAATAATCGATGGCTTTTTTATATGAGAAAGAGAGTGT
Source organism: Vicingaceae bacterium (assembly GCA_040220135.1). Classification (GTDB taxonomy): domain Bacteria; phylum Bacteroidota; class Bacteroidia; order Flavobacteriales_E; family Vicingaceae; genus CAJXMH01. The sequence continues at coordinate 98,123 of JAVJTT010000006.1, read as the reverse complement.
TAACTGATCAAGATTAGTTGCCACACTTTGGCTACGATCAATGTAGGTTTGATAGCTTGCTTTAGGAAAGTAGCGCAACTCCAAACCGAAAATACGGTTGTTGGCATTTCTGTAATTGAGGCCTCCCTCATAGTACCACTGCCAGTTGGTGTACAAAGGCCCTTCATCAATTCTTAGGGTTTTGCTGTTAAAGCCAACACCTACAAAAGGCTTTAAGGAGTTTCCTTCAAGCTTAAAAGGCAAAAAGCGAAAGCCGGTTAGTACGCCATTGGTATGGAATACTTTCTTACTTCCGTTTAGGCGAAAGTTGGTTAGAGGAAGCGAAACATAAAAATCAGCATGACCCCAAAAATGGGTGCCCCCAATGAGTACTCTTGGGCTTAAAGTTGAAGGTGTTGATCCTGAATTTAGTTCTCCATTTTCAAACGATTGAAAGGTATTATCTTGAGGATTGAACTCAGCTTCTAATCCGAAATAAGTTTCGGCAAAACGGTAGCGGTCTCTTTTTTGAGCGAATAAGCTATTATGAAGCGACACGACTATAATAATTAAAATAAGCTTTTGCATGGCATTTAGAATTGATGCCACAAAGAAAAGTGAGCACAAGGGTTAGTTGCAAAAAGCTTTGGTAGCTGTCAAGCATTTGTGGTGAATGTCAAAGAAAATGCAGTTCGTCACAGCAATTTGTGACGAATGACAAGCTTATTTTGGGTTTTTTGAGTACAGATCAAGGCTTTTTAAACCAAGTTTATAGTGCTTAAATTCTTCGGTCTCCGATTTGTCCCCCTTGGCTTTTATCAAATAGTTTTGTTCTTCTTTACTTAAGCTAATTTTACCGTAACGGTAGAAATAGGCATAATAAGACCATTCTCTTTGTAGCTCAATTCCGCATTGCACGATGGACTCTGAAGGCAGTTCTGCGATTATTTTTTTAATGTCGCTCAACTTATCTTTATCGCGTTTCAATTGACCAAAATTATGGTAGTTCAAGCCAAAGGCGAGAAGTAATAAAACAGAACTCATTATTCCGAAGGCTTTCTTTGCCTTTGACTTTAGATGTATTTCTGCAAATAGAACTTGCAGTCGAGGAGCAAGAAACAAGCTAGCAGCAAGGCAAAATAATGAGAAGGTGGGAATAATGTAAAAAGTACTTTGCTTCAGGCTAATCATAATGGGCAAAACACCGCTAAGCCCACAAAGGATTAGAGGCCAAAAGTAGGTGCGATGGAATGAAGGCCTTTTTTTCTTCCAGTATTTCACAAGACTCCAAACCAAAACACATAAAAGCAAAATGACGAGTATTTCTTCAAAAAAGCGGCGCAGTATGTAAAACCGACTGTCTACCGATTGCACCCCTTTCAAGCTAGCTAGCACTTGAATGTTAAGGTAATTCTCCAAAGCTTTTATTCCTTCTGAACTAAACAGCCAAAGCAGTAACAAAGGTGTAAGCAGGCCGATAAGAATAGCCAAGTATTGTAGAACGATTCCTTTCCAACTTCGATTGATTAAGGCATAGAAAAACGGAAAAGAAAGTGGAAATAAGGCAGTAAATCCTTTGGTAAGAAAACCTGCAAAAAGCAACACCCCGGCAATGAAAAGTTTGGTAAAGCTGCTTTTTTTAAGGTGCTTAATTTGTAGAATTACAGAAAGAAGCACAAAGATCATGGAAGTGTTTTCCAATAAATTGTTGGGCGCGCCCCAAATTACTTTGGGAATGCTAATCCAAAGAAATAAGCTGATAACCCCCCATTTTAGTATGGTTTTGGGGGCTATTAAAGTCCAAGTGTAGAGCATTAAAAGAGCTGTTAGCACATAGCACAAAAAGGAGTACAGCCGCTCTACCCAAAAATGGTCGCCAAAAACAGTAAAGAACAGACTTTGAAAACCAAAGGCTAGGGGTGGGTGGTCGTAGAAATGTTTTCCTAGAGTTTGGGTAAAAGTAGGGTCCCAAAAGGTGCCAATCCCTTCCGCCATGTTTCGTGCAATGGTAGCGTAATAAATGCCATCCATAAACATACCTTCAGAGAATAGTTGAGGGGAGAGAATCATTAGAAAAAGGGCAAGCCAAGCAATGAAAACTGAAAGAGTGGAGCCAAAAACTTTCATAGGCTTAGGCTAAAACAGCTTTAATTTCTTTCACATAAGAGCGAGAAACCGGAATACTTAATGTATTGGAATTTTTCAATCTGAGACTCAAGCCTTGCGCATTTCCAGAGAAACTTTCTACTTGATCTAGGTTAACTAGAAAGCTGCGGTGGCAACGTTTTAAACTGGGATAAGAACTTAAACTTTGCTCGACTTCACTTAGGGTATTTCGAATAATCTCTTTTTTAGTGGTTTCAGTTCTATTCAGGTAAACTTCTAAGTAATTCTCAACTGCTTTTAGAGCGAGTAACTGATCGAGTTCTACCTTGAGTTCTTCTGATTTGTTTTTGGAAGGAATTTCGATTAGCTCATGATGCTCTGCCTTTTGTTGAATGCTTGCATTTAAGTCTGATGCTTCTTTTACTGCTGCCTTTAGCTTTTTATGGTAGTTCAATAAAGTTCCAATAGTAACTGGAATTAATCCCACCGCAATAGTCACTCCTTGATAAAACAAAAAGCCCTGAAGGGAGAGCTTTAAGTAGTCTAGTGAGACCGAGTAGAGCAAGTTGGCTGTGCCGATAAAGAGAAGAACAAGGGTGGTAAAAAAGATATTTTTCCCCACCGTCCAGTTTTTTTCACTGTACCAAGAAGTAAAAAACAAGCGTACTAACACCATCATACTAAGCAAGACAAATGTGGTGACTAAGCCATAACCTAAAAGTTGATATACCTTGGTCTCAGAATGATAGTTGGAAAGCCCAAAGGGTTGGAAAATGTAGAGAAAGCCAAAAATAAAAAGGCCGTATAAAAAGGCACTGATGATTTCTTTCTTCCAACTTAAGTGTAAAGGATATGGTTGCTGAAGTAGTGCAGGCTTCATGCGTACGAAGATAGGAGAAAGTGTTGATTAAGTTAAGTGCGCTAATAAATTAAGCCAAGCTTTGGCAAGGAAGCGAATTGGGATTAGGTTTTGGACTCCTTTAAAGCTTCAACCTCAGCTTTTAATTGTAATAAGGCTTGCGACAGTTGTCCCATCTCTTGATTAGCTTGTTTCACCGGCAAATCAAAACTTAAATAGCCTTTGGCCTTCCATATTTCGAGCAAGTCTTCTCCTTTTACTTCATAAGGTTGGTAAGCGGAATTATCGGAGTGAAGCTTCACCAATTCTTTCTCAGCCAAGTGGTTGAAGACTCTTTTGTATACAACGCCATCACTTTGGCTCAGCACAATGCAGGCTACGCCGTCTTTTAGTTGGGTCCAATCGGCTTGGTATTGACCTAAAATGTAACTGCCGGAAGGAATGGGCTCCATGCTGTCTCCTTCAATTTGAAACAGACGGTAAGTGCCGGGAGCTAACTCTTGCAGTGGTAAGTCAAATGCGGGGAGCTGTTCTAAATACTCTGGATCGGCATAACCATTCAAATAACCGGCGGCGGCTTTGGCCGGAATCAAGCTAACTTTTTCTTTGTCTTCTGCATCGGTTACAATGGGTAGAATTCTTAGTTTACTTCCTTTATAATCTGTTTTTTGCCCGCTTGCATCGCTTAAGTCGTCATTCACCAATTGGTCTAAGCTTAGCTTGAAATAGTGTGCCATTTTTTGCAGTGCTTCCAACTTGGGTTCAGCGCGACCTTCTTCATAGGAGCCCAATTGAGGGCGGTTTAGTCCTAACTTCTGAGCCATTTCACTTTGGGTAAGTCCTCGGTTTTTTCGAAGTGCTTTAAGGTTTTCACTAAACTGACTCATTTGCTAAAAATATTAGTAAAACTAAAAATAATAGTATATTTGAAGGGTAAATTTAGCCATTCCTAAAAAAATTAGCAAAATGAACGGAATTCATCACAAAATTAGAGGCAGTTATCCGGGATTTATTGGCATCGAGCTGCCCAATGAGTACCAAGTAGTCTTACTCGACGAAGATAATTTTAACGCTTACCGCCGAAATGAAAAATACAACGGAATTTCGCTAGAGGTGCGTGATCAGTATTGTCATTTTGAAAAGCCGATCGATGGTTCTTGGCATGTGGTAATTGAAGGAAAAAGTTGTGAGTTAGTGCCGCAAAAAGTGCACATTATTTACAAGGCTGCTTAAAGACACTTTATAGAACTATACCCTAGCTAGGCTGTTAGATGCCTAAATGAAAAAGCAGCACCTTCCTGAAAAAGTTTGTCCTGTTTGCGGTTTACCTTTTAGTTGGCGTAAAAAATGGGAAAAAAACTGGGACGAAGTAAAGTACTGTAGTGAAAGGTGCCGACGAAACAAAAACAAAGCATCATGAGTACCGCCTTAGTCTGGTTCAGAAACGATTTGCGTTTACACGACCATGAGCCTCTGCACAAAGCGCTTCAAAAGCACGATCGAATTATTCCTTTTTACTGTTTTGAAGACAAATTCTTTGACAAAACAGCCTTTGGTTTTGAGAAAACCGGCTCTTTGCGAGCTCAATTTTTATTGGAAAGTGTAAACGATTTAAAACAAAACCTTCAAACCCTTGGCTCAGACTTGGTGATTCGCAAAGGAAATGTTGGAGCAGAGCTGAAAGACTTAGATGAAGAAATAGAGGTAGATGCTATTTATGCTTTTAAAGACATTCACCAAGAGGAGCAAGACAGTCAGGCAGAAGTAGAAAGTGTTTTTGAAGGCAAGATAAACTATAGCTTTGGTAGCACCCGTTTTCATGTCAATGACCTTCCGCACAATTACCAAGATACCCCTAAAGTATTCACTCAATTTAGAAAAGGGGTGGAAAAAAAGTCTCAAGTACGTGAGCTTTTTCCAAGCCCAGAAAGCTTGCCAAACTTGCCTGAAGATATAGTGTTAGGTGAATTACCAAGTTTAAAAGATCTTGGTTTGGTAGAACAAGTCCTTGACGAGCGCGCTGTTTTGCCTTTCAAGGGAGGAGAAAGTGAAGCCTTAAAGAGTTTACAGCATTATTTCTGGGAAAGTGAAGAGTTGAGTTTATATAAAAAAAAGCGCAACGGTTTACTAGGTGCCGACTACTCTTCTAAACTTTCTTTATGGCTGTGGAATGGCTGTATTTCGCCGCGCAAGATCTATTGGGAAGTAAAGCAATATGAAAGCGAGGTTAAGAAAAATCAATCTACCTATTGGCTGATTTTTGAATTAATTTGGAGAGATTATTTCAAGTTCATTGCATTAAAACACGGCAATGCGATCTTTAAACTGCACGGTATTAAAGCAGAGCAATATGAATGGGAAGTAGATAAGGCCAAGTTTGAAAAATGGGCCAAAGGAGAAACCGGAATTCCTTTTATTGATGCCAATATGCAAGAGCTAAACCTCACTGGCTTTATGAGCAATAGAGGCCGACAGAATGTGGCTTCTTTTTTAGTCAAAGAATTGGGTTTGGACTGGCGCATGGGGGCGGAGTATTTTGAATCGAAGTTGATTGATTATGATGTAGCCAGCAATTATGGAAATTGGATGTACAATGCCGGAGTAGGCAACGACCCACGTGATCGGTATTTCAATATCATTTCGCAAGCCAAGCGCTACGATGCAAAGGGCAAATACGTAAAGCATTGGCTCCCGGAACTAGCAGATTTTGAGGCTGATGTAGTGCATCACCCATGGACTGCCCAGGGAAATTTATTTGGTAAAGTAGGCGCCGCTGGCTACGCTGAACCGATGGTAGAGCCGGATTATTGGAAGAAACATTATTAATTACCAATTACTAATCTTTTAATCTGTTAATCGGGGAGTTTCTTGGAAGGTATAATTATTAGCACGTCTACTTTGTGTTCCTTTGTTTCTCCTCTGCGGTTCTCTGTGAAATAGTTAAATCGGTTGTTACACAAAGTGCACGAAGAAGACACGGAGTTTCACAGAGGTATCTCTTTTAAAACAATTGCCTTTGTGTCTCTCGTTGACTTCTCTGCAGCCCTCTGTGCAAGAAGCAAACAATGCTATTTCATCAAGTTCACTGAGAAGGCCGGGTGTTTAATTCTGGTAAAAAGGTGTTAAATGAGTGCGGTCTTTTTAGAAGAATGAATACTGTTTTCTAAGTAGTATACTCTAGCGAAAAACTGTTATTTATCGATATTATGTGTTGATTGAGCGGCAAAAATTTGCATTATAGCGATATTTTAGAATATTTTAGAACCAAAATATATAATTCAAACTATGAAAACAAAATTCTTCATTCCACTCGTTTTATTTTTCTCTCTTGCTATCGTTTCATGTGATAAAGACGAAGATGAAACCGTTTGCGAATCGAACAATACCGAGTCAAGTTGCCAGGACTGCTGTGATAGTAATGGCTTTAGTGGCTATGAATACAATGGTCTTGCTTCAAGTGATGATCGCTGCACCTGTAAGGATTGATAAATAGATTACTGAGAAGACTCTGACTAACACAGTGGTTTATTCATAAGTCACGGATTTTCAAGAAGATGTACTGCGCTTTAAATACAGAACACTTTGAGATTCTTTGTGACTTCTCTGTGGTTCTTTGTGCAATAACCATTTGAAGGGTTGTTTTAGAAAGCTCAAAAAGAAGCTGCGGACTTACACTTTCAAATCAACAAGCTACTTTACTGTTTGAGAAAAATTTCTCTTTGGTGATACAAAGAAACAACTTCACCTGATTCAACATCGAAACCAATTACCGTTCCTGAACCCGGAACAAGCTCAACCCGCATGGTGTTTTCGGTTGGAAAGGCAGTAGCAACTGAACTTAATTTTCCGGCTTTTACCACAAACTGATTGGCTTGATAGTCCAATTGAACGCTGCCATAATTCTCATTATAGTAAGTGCCTACATACTTTTCAGTGGGAAGGCTCAAATTCCAATCGCGACTTGCCAGCTTTTCTTCATGTAAGCGTTTGGCTTTTCGCTCTTGAGCGAGCAATTTTGGCATTTTCTTGCTCAAGATCTTTTCTGCTTTTCTTACTTCTCTTTGGTTTCCAAGGTATAAGTTGTAGGCGTATTTAGCAATTAAGTTGGCGGCAGTAAGCCCCATGTCGCTATTTACAAGCACCACTAAACCAAGGTTTTTTTGTGGTAGAAAAGAATAATGTGCAGCATAACCGGTGTAACCTCCAAAGTGATAGTAAACCTTTTGCTTTTCGAATTCGCCAATCCTCCAGCCGCTAGCGTATGCTTTTCCTTCAAAAACTCTAATGTATTGGTGATCTGCTTCTGCCTGTTGTTCTAAGGTCGCGTCAACTAGGGCTTCAGGGTAGATTCCTGACCCTTTGTTTAAGTAAAAACTCAAATACTTGGCGGCATCTTCTGTAGTGCTCATTAAACCACCTGCCGCATGCATTTGCTCATCGCTTTTTTGCAGTAATGAGACCTTTACCTCTCCTTTAATTACTCCACTATGGGGTAGCGCCAATTTTTGCTTAGGAACTTTTGATACAAAGGCAGTGGTGTTTTCCATTCCTAAGGGATTGAATATCTTTTCTTTTAGTAATTCCTTCCAGCTTTTTCCAAGCTCTTCTTGCAGCAGATAGTCGAAAAGATAATAACCAAAATTGGTGTAAAGAAACTGCTTTCCTGTTTCATTTTTTACGGTTTCATTTTCGATAAGGCTCAAGATCTTTGCTTTGTTGTAATCACCAGAGTAAGCCAACCGAAAGGTTAAATAGGGGTTATCAATTCCACTTTGATGGGTAAGAAGGTCCATGATGGTAATGCCTTGAAAAACAGCCTGTTTTTCAAAATCTTTAAAGGGCTTGTAATCTAGAATAGGAGCCTCTAGATCAAGCTGATGTTCAGCTGCTAAAATTTGGGCTAATAAACCGTTGTAAGTTTTGGTAACCGAGGCAATGTAATAGCTACTTTGATTAGCTGCTTTTACCTTCTTTTCTATATCGGCATAGCCGAAAGTTTCATGATAAAGTATTCCTTTGCTGTTCACCAAGGCCACACTTACCGAAGGAATCACTTCTGAAACTTCGAGGGTTTGTTGAATGAAGTGACTTAGTTGTTCAGCTGTATCTACTTGAGATTTTAGCGTATTTGAAGTCATTAAGAGGAGAACAGAAATGCCAAGATATTTAAACATTGAAGTGAATTTATTGAGTGGCTATGGAGATGAAAGTGTTATCCATTTTTTGGATGTACAAACTGTCGTTTTCAAAAAGGATATGAATGCGATTGATGTAATCGCAATAGGAAGTAAATAAGTCTTTTGGCTTTTTGCCGTTTATGCTTTTCAGCTTTTCACCGAGCTTTAAAGGAACTTTGTAAGCACTTCGGTTTACTACCCAAGTAGAATCGTTTTCAATGCCAACCATTATGTTAGAAGGAAAGGAGATGTCTGCTTCACTTTGTTTTTGTAAGGAAATGACTTTTTTATCGTAGTCAAGAAACACCAAAAAGTGCTTTAAATAGTCGTTGCCAAGGAGGGCTTTGTTCAAGGTAGAGAATTCAACCGGTATTTCTTCAATACAGCCCCCTACATTTACACTTAATTTCTTGACCAGCAAAGAGTCTTTATTAGTGCCGTAAATACCTGAGGTTGAATGATCCAAATAGATAGTTGATTTACTATTTTGAAAATATTTTTCAAACTTCAAAGGAAGCACCAAACCACCATTATAGCCCACGTCAAATAAAATATTTTCTATCTCTTTTCCTTCTATGGCAAGCTCAATTTTTGGAGTTCCGGAGAGCAGAGGTCGTTCGAATGGCAGAGAATAAAAATCACCAATTAGCTGAAAAGGGGCGTCTGAAAAATAAAGTATTTGATTGGCATAGTCGATCTTCCAATGCGCCAATTTGATCAAATTTGCTCCAATAATACCATCTGCGGCAATGCACCGACTAGCCGACTTAGGCGAGTACTTTAGTTTTCCTGCTCCAAGGTTATAAATGTAAGTTTCACCTAGCTGAATCGAGTCGATACGCACTACTTCTATTTCTTTGCTGATTCCTTGCGCTGTGCTGTTTTCTTTCGTTGTTACTACTTTAAGCTTGAGCGCTTCGGCTAAATCAAATTCTATTTTACTATTGAATGCTCCGGTATCAAAAATAAATTCGCGCTCTGCCGTATCAGCATTCAAACGAGCCTTTAAAACGATTAAGCCCTTGCGCCATTCAAAAGGTAGTTGCTGAACGTAGTTTTGGCGTTTAATCTCTCCTTGGCTAAGCAGTTTTACATTCTTTAAGTAAGAACATGAGCTTGAAAAAAAAGCAAACATAAAGATGATGGATACGGACTTAGACAAAATTTTGAATTTTATGAGTGGGGCAAAATTTCCAAAAGGGATGCAAGAAATCTTTTCTTCCCGAGGGTTTGGGAAGAGTGGTCACCTATTTGTGAAAAATGGGATAGCTTAGCTTAACTGTTGTTCGTCTTGAGCGAAAAACTGTTTTAGTTGTGCAGACTTAGAACGCGAAACCGGGATCTTTTCTTGCCAGTTTTTCATACTAAGGAGTAAGTTTCTTGCATTGCCTTCAACTTGCTGTATGTGTTGCACATTGATCAGGTATCGGTTGTGACATCTGAAAAAAGAGGTTTTCGGCAATTGTTCCTCTATTGCCTTAAGACTATTTCTTATTAGTTTTTTCTGCAAGCTATTTTCATGGAAGTAGTAAACCTCTACATAATTCCCTTCTGATTTAAAAAGTAGAAATTCAGCTTGCGAAAGTTTTAAACTAATGGTCTCATTTTCGGCTTTTAAATAGATGGTTGAAGTTTCACCTTGATTGCTTTTTGGCGCAATGGTTTTTAGTTTTTCGCTCAGCTGCTCCGCTTCTTTTCTTTTTAAACGTTGATACGAATACTGTTCAAATAAGATAAGAATAACAAGGGGTAGAAAACTGATAGCTAGGGTTTTAACTATAATTTGCTGAAAAAGATGTGCGGCACTTACGTCTAAGCCCATCAAAACAAATAAGCCAAATATGAGCAAGCAAATGAAAGTTAGAACGGATAAGATCAACACTATTTCTTTACCTACGGTCCAATTTTCAAGGCTTTCATTTCGATTAAGTTTAATCACGACTTTCATACAAATAAAGACAGAGACGCCCACTAAAAATGAAAATATTGCACTCCATAACAACAATTTAGCTGTCGTGAATTGATTAAAGTTAAAAGGGCGCAATAATAATAAGGTAACAAAGGTGATTACAGTGGGAACGATAACGCTATTGCGATTGAAAACAAATGGATGTGGCTTTTTTAACATACCGTTACATCGGGATTACCTGATCTTCTACAATTACAAAAACTTGATCGTCTTCTTTGACCGGAATTTGGGCTAAGCCGGTAAAACTGCCAAAGGCGGGTAAAATGGCCTGTTTTTCACCAAAATAAAAACAAGCTGCTTTGTGGCTCTGCTTCCCTTTGCCACTAAGTTTCACACCCGGATGAATGTGTCCGCAAAGGTTGTAGAGTTCAGGCTCTTCAATGGGCTCGTGGGTTAATAGAAAAGGACCTTCAATTTTACTTTCATCATAAACCTCAAAGCCTAATGCTTCATAAGCAGAAGCTTCCAAAATATCGTGGTTTCCCATTACTAGTTCAAACTGAATGTCAGGATAGCTTTGGGTCAGTTCCCCAAAAACCGTCCATTCTTTGTTTTCGGTACTGTGAAAAAGGTCGCCTAAAAAACAAACTCTTTGGGGTTGATGCAAACGAAAAAGTTGGTGTAACTTTTTCCAGTTTCGGTTGGCGGATTGGGGTGGAACGGCAAATCCGTTTTTTCGAAAATGGGCTGCTTTACCTAAATGTAGGTCTGCAATTAAAAGCAGTGAATGGTCGGGCCAAAAAATGGCTTTTTCTGGTAAAAGGTAGAGTTTTTCACCTTTTAGCTTGATTACTTCATAGGGGCTGATCTTATTTTCTACCGACATGGAACAAAGTTCGTAAACTCACAGAATCAACTATCTTAGCTGTAATGAAAAGTGAGGTTGAAAAATCATGTAGCCACTGTGGTGAAAAACTGCATGGCAAATACTGTCATGCCTGCGGTCAAAAACTTGTAGAGGAAAAAGACAAAAAGTTGAGTGCTTTTTTTGAGCAGCTCTTTGCCTCCTTATTTTATGCTGATGGAAAGTTTTTTAAGACTTTCAAAACCATGTATTGTAAGCCTGGTGAAATGAGCAATCGCTATATCAAGGGGATTCGAAAGCGCTACTTTAATCCGCTACAACTCTTTTTCTTTGTCAACCTGATTTACTTTCTTTTTCCGGTCATTAATACCTTCAACACTAACCTAAGTTCTCACTTAAGTCACCAAGTTTACAGTGAATCAGTGAAGCAAGTGGTCGAGCATTACCTTGAAGATACAGACATAAGGTATCAAGATTTTCGGGAAGACTTTGAACAATCGGCAGCTCAGTATGCCAAGCTTTTACTGATTTTAATGGTCTTTTTTCACGCGCTTACCATGAAGGTGCTTTTTATCAACCGAAAAGAACTATACTTCACGGACTTTTTGGCCACTTCAGCTTATTTTGCTGCTTTTTATATTTTAAATTTCTTAATCCTTTTACCGGGAATAATTATTCAACTGAATAAATTGTTTTCAGATGGTGTAACAAACTTCATTAACATCAATGAGAACTTAGTCTCCATTGTTGTAATTCTGATTTTGATTCTCTTTTTGAGTGTTTTTTTAAAAAGAGCCTTTCAGTTAAAGAATACAGAAGCCATAGCTAAAAGCCCTTTACTGGCCATTTCTCTGGTACCTGCATTTATACTGTATCGCTATGTTTTGTTTTGGGTCACCTATTGGTCGGTGACTTAGTTTTGGTCTGCTGAACGTTTAAGGATAGCTGCTGAAATCAGTGATATCAAAATACCAACTGGCAGAATTTCGGTATAAGTAATCAAGGTTTTGAATAAAGGGTTCTTGTACATTTCAGCCATTTGATCCATTTCAGCTATTTTAGCATCAATTGCAGTTTGACTTTCTCCAGCTGCTTGCATTGAACTTACTGTTGCCTCAACATAATCAGTCATAAAGTTTGGCATGAAAAATTCAGATAAGATCATCCAAGTGATTACGTATAAAGTGGAGGCAATTAGAGCGATATAAAGTCCCACTAAAAATGCTTTTCCAAATGAAATCACACCTCCTAGTTCTTGGTTTCGATACGAGCGAATACCAATAAAAATGGTAGAAAGAGCGACGACCATGCTGGCGTAACCCATCCACATGCTTCCACTCATATCGGTATCTGCATCCATAAAAGGAATGGTGAAACACATAAAAAGAGAAACAATTAGACCTCCGATGAAGCCATATTTAAAAACAAATTTTTTCAAGAGATTTTAGTTTAAAATGAGGCTGCAAATAAAGTCTAGTGGGTTGAAAAATGGCTCATCCAAAAGTACCAAAGTGGGCTTTTCATACTTAAGGGCTAATCAATAATACTAAGTGAACGTGCTCTCTGAACCGCTTGAGTTCTGCGCTTCACATCTAATTTGCTGAATAAATTGGCCGCATGAGTTTTTATGGTGCTTTCACTTAAGAAAAGTTGTTCTGCAATTTCTTTATTGCTCAATCCTTCTGCCATGCCATTTAAAACTTCCATTTCTCTTTCTGATAAACCTAACCGTTGGATTTGTTTTTCATCAATTCCATCAACCACTGCAACCGGTTTTTGACTTTGCTTTACATATCGTATTCCGGCCCAAACACCAAGAACGGTGAAAAAAGCAGCCGTTATTCCAATGTAAACTTCTTGACTAAAACTTTTCACCAAAAAGTTATACTCCATCACTTTTAGCAGTATAATAAGAACTGCCATGATCAAACTGTAGATCAAAATAGACTTACGCATGAGTCAAAATTACAATACAGCTTTAAAGTTCTTTTGAGAAAAAAATAAAAGATGAATTATTTCTTGCTTGCTAGTATTTCTAAAAGTCTATCTGGATCTTGTCGATTATCCCAGAAAGCAGCTATCTTTATCTCATCATCAGTTACTTGGTAGTAAATGCTGAACTTTTCAAGTACCGACACTCGATAAGCGCCAATTTCTGCTTGTTTATACATTTCAGGGTTTTCTGCGATGTCCTCAGTCCTTTGAACAGTCAACTTTATAAGCTTTTTAGGGTAGGCGTTAGATTTGTTTCGGTTTAGCCAGTATTCGAGAATCCCTGCGAATTGAATATCTGCGGTCTTAGACCAAATTACTTTTCGTTTAGCCATTCTAAATTTCTCTTCATCATTGCATCTTGCGAAATGGTTAATCCCTTGTCAAAGTCCTCTTGGCTCATTTTTAACATTGCCTCTTGTGACTCAGTAAGTGGAGAAGAGTTGGCCGCAATAGAATTAGAAATTAATTTATCAAGAGCAGTTAAATAATCCTTGTTAGAGATGGATGAAATTTTACTGATTAAGTTGGTTTTCAATTGATCAATTGTTGCCATAAAACTTTTTATTAAAGTTAAGAAAATTCACTTTTGAAGTCAAAATAAGGCTGAGTTTTAGCTTTTTAATGTTCCCATTTTTCTAGCACTTTACTTTGGGCGTTTTCATATTTACCCATTGATTAGCCTTCAATCAAGATAATGAGCAAGTAATGTAATTAAAGTGTGGCTTGATCAGTTTTTAACCTTGACCCTACTTCTCCAACTGCACTTTCATACGTTTAATTCGGTCTTCCAGCTTTTCTGTAGAAAGCTTTTCTCTTAAGCGATCGACCATTATGGGAAAGGAAAAAGGAGAGGGCTTTTCTAAGGTTTTGAGTATGATAGTTTGTTTCTCAATTCGCTCCATGGCCAACTGCATGCGACTTTCTTCCAGTTGAAACTCCATCACTTCTTCAAAAGCTTGCAAGTAGAGTAGGTTGTGTTTTTCATAATCTTTAAACACATCAAAGAAAAGTTGGGAAGAAGATTGTAAATGTTTGTCGGCTTTAGTTTTTCCGGGATAACCTTTAAAAACCAAACCGGAAATTGAGGCAATGTCTCTGAACCTTCTTCTTGCCATTTCAGTGGAATTGACCGAAGCCTGAATGTCATCGTGCAGATGATCTGCAGTAAAAATGTTGTTGTCAAGCGCCGCTTCAATAGGAATGGGCTGGTCTGACAAAAGCTCAAAACCATAGTCGTTTAGAGCAATGGAAAAACTGATGGGTTGCAGCAAGGCAATTCGGTAAGCAATCACAGAAGCCATGCCTTCGTGCACAAAACGACCTTCAAATGGATAGAAGTAAGCATGGTATCCTTCTCTACTTTCAAAATATTCAATTAAGAATTCATTCTCATTGGGAACATGCGAGCGCTCTGCTTGCTTTTTGATCAGGGGAGCCACGTTTTGCAGCTCAACTTCTTGAGTGTTTTCATCTTGGCTGTCCATAATTTTATGACGAAGCATGGCCGAAAGCTGTGAAGAAAGTGGCATTCTGCCGCCTTGCCAAGAAGGGACTTTGCCTGTTTTATTCTTGGAAAGCTTTACGATGGCTTGCACCCCTTTCATTTGGATCAGCTCCAAATTTCTTCCGGCAAACCAAAATACCTCTCCGGGTTTTAATTTGGAAACAAACCATTCTTCCACCGTTCCTACATATTTGCCCGACATAAACTTGACTTGAATGGCTGGTTCACTTACAATAGTGCCAATGGAAAGTCGGTGGCGCATGGCCACTTTACGATCGGTGACTTTATAAAGCCCATCCTTTTGAATCTCTACTTTTTTGTATTCATCGTAGCTGTCTAATGAGTTCCCTCCGGTGACGATAAAGTCCAACACCCATCGCCATTCTTCTTCGCTCATGCTATCGAAGCAAAAAGTAGATTTTACTTCGTGGTAGATCTGTTTTGGATCGAAGCCATCGGAAACAGCTAGCGTAACCAAATATTGAATCAATACATCAAAAGAGCGGAAATAGGGAATTCGCCTCTCCAAGGTTTTTTCTTGCATGGCTTGTCGCAAGGCGGCAGACTCTATGATTTCCAAAGAATGAGTGGGAACAAAAAAGATCTTGGAAAGTGCTCCCGGTTGATGTCCGCTCCTTCCCGCTCTTTGCATAAAACGCGCTACTCCTTTGGGACTTCCAATTTGCACAATGGTTTCCACCGGACGGAAATCTACTCCCAAATCCAAGGAAGAAGTACAAACCACCGCTTTTAGTTTTTCTCCGTGCAAAGCATCTTCTACCCAATCTCTCAACTCTCGACTAATGGAGCCGTGGTGCATGGCGATTTGTCCTGCTAAAGAAGGTTCTTCTTCCAACAGGCGTTGATACCATATTTCAGCTTGAGAGCGCGTGTTGGTGAAGATTAAAGTGGTCTTGCTTTTTCGCAATACCGGAATTACCTTTTGCAGCATTTTTATGCCCAAGTGTCCGGCCCAAGGGAACTTTTCTACTTCATCGGGAAGCAAGGTTTCCAGCTCAATCTTCTTTTCAATATCGGCTTTGATCAAAACCGAATTACTTTCATCGTATTGACTGCCCAACAAGACTTGCATGGCTTCATCCATATTGCCAATGGTGGCAGAGATTCCCCAAATTCTTAAATTGGAACAAACATTCTTTAATCGAGAATGAGCCAATTCCATTTGTACCGCTCGCTTAGAACCTAATAGCTCATGCCATTCATCGTTGACAATGCACTTCAGGTTTTTAAACATCTTTTCATAGCCTTTGGTCGCTAAAAGAAGTTGCAGGCTTTCTGGAGTGGTAATCAGAATTTGGGGTAAGTTTTTCTTTTGCGCCGCTCTCTCTTTAGCTGAGGTGTCTCCGGTTCTTTTGGCCACTTGCCAAGGCACATCAAGTTCGGCACAGGCAGTGCTTAAAGCTGATTCTATTTCTTTAGCCAAGGCTCGAATCGGCGTAATCCAAATGGCTTGAACACCTTGTAAATGCTCTTTTTTGTTTTGATTTTCTAAATATTCAGCGATGATGGCCAGGCCCAAAGCATAGGTTTTTCCCGAACCGGTTGGGGCATTTACTAAACCGTCTTTCCCCTGCAAATAGGCTTTCCAACTTTCTTTTTGAAAGTCGAAGGATTGCCATGCTTTGGCAGAAAACCAATTTTCTATTTGCTGAAGAGCGTTCATGAAGGAAGGAAGTTAAGGCTTAAGCAATACTTTTTATAAAAATTATTCTTTTCTTTCTTTTTGCCGCAAAAAGAAAGAAACACCTCGCCTGCCAACGCCCATTGCTTGTGTTTAGGCGGGCAGGAAGAAAAGCTCGTCCTGTGATTTATTCGATAAGTCATTTTTATAAACTTCAAGTTCCGCGCCTTCCAAAGTTATACGGCGGACAGGCAGCCGGATAATCTCTGAAACAAGTTCAGAGCTTTCCGGTTTCCCTAAAAGTTTATTTTAATTCCTTTTATCAAATAAATCAATAGACATCCCTTGAGATTTAATTAGTAGGTTTCATCTTGTTTTAGGAACTGTACTACTTCCCCTCAATCAACTGATTGGTCAAGCGAAGCAATTCCGTTTCTGCCATTTTAATGGTGTACTTTATAGCTACTAATCTTTCTTTGGCTTGCAATGTACTGAGTTGAATTTCCCTTAAATCGAGGGCTGAAATGCCGCCTATTTTGTAGCTCTCCATGGCAAATTTTAGATTATCATCTGCTACAGCAGCATTGCGTTGCTCCATTTTTAAAAGCTCTTGATAACGGCTATAACTTTGAAATTGGACTTGCAATTGCTCTTTTACCTTGGCGACTTCATTTTCATAGGTCAGTTTGCTTTGTTCAATCTGAATCTTGTTGACTTGGCTTTTCCTACTTCTCTGCATGCCATTAAAAATGGGAATGCTAACTGTAGCTCCATAAGTCAGTCCGTCGGTTTGGTTGTTTTGCACAAAACCGGCTTCCGATTCTGACTCATTGTAACTATAACGACCATTCAAAGCAAGTGAAGGTAAGCGATCGGCTAAGGTTTGTTTTTTATTTAAAACCGCAATGCTCAAGTCTTGCTGATAGCTTTTCAGATTGGGATTTTCTTCCACTTTTTGTTTGAGTTCTTCTAGCGTTAGATCGCTTACGATTCGAATACTATCTGCTGCTTCAAAATTGGTTTCAACTTCTCTCCCCATCAAACGGTTTAACTTGGATTTCAACTGAGTGATGATAATCTCTTGTTCAATCACCGCAGCACGGTCAGCATTCAGTTCAACTTCTGACTGTGATTGTTCCAACTCCGATCCGGCTCCCGCACTTAAGCGGTCTTTGCTGAGTTGAAATTTAGCTTCCGATAATTCTTTTTGTTCTTGATAGATCAAGAGCGTTTTTTCTTCTGCCACTAACTGATGATAGGTGTTGGTGATTTCTGCTACACTGTTGTTGATCTCTGCTTCAAGCTGATATTTGCTCTTTTTCTCAACGGCCTCTAATTGGTTCTTCGAAACGAACATGGTAGTTCCGTCAAAAATGTACCAATTGGCACCTACCCCGGCATTTAAGGTGGTGGTCTTTGCATTTTCTCGATTGATTCCTGAACCATCGGCAAAGGTGAGGTCTGTATTTTGATTGCTTTCGGTGTAAGTTCCATCGGCGGTTACTTCCGGAAGAAAACCGGCATTGCCAATGAAGTTTTCGGTTTCGGCTATATCAACTGCTTTTCGCGAAAGCCGGATGTCATAATTGTTTTCCAAGCCCATGGTAATGGCTTGCTCTAAGGTCAAACTCTCTTGTGCATTGGTTTTCCCAAGACCTCCCAAAAGGCAGAGTATGGCAAGCAGCGCGATATTACTCTTCCTCTTCTTCAACATTGCTGACAGATTTTTCTTTGGATGAAATAAGGGCATAAACTGAAGGAATAATATAAAGTGTGAGCACGGTAGAAAAGATCAAGCCGCCAATGACTGCAATCCCCATGGAAACTCTACTTTCCGATCCGGCTCCCAAAGCTAAGGCAATGGGTAAAGTTCCCAAAATGGTCGATAGAGAAGTCATTAAAATTGGTCTAAATCGAGCAGCTGAAGCATCTACAATGGCTTCCATTCTGCTTAAGCCATCCGCTTTTCGCTGATTGGCAAATTCTACGATCAAGATTCCATTTTTGGTTACCAAACCAATTAACATGATCATTCCAATTTGACTGAAAATGTTCAGGGTTTCGCCAAAAAAGTAGAGCGAAAGTAAAGCTCCTGCCAAAGCTAAAGGTACGGTAAACATGATGATCAATGGATCTTTAAAGCTCTCAAATTGGGCTGATAAGACTAAATAGATTAAAGCTAAAGCCAATAAAAAGGCAAAGTAAATCGAAGAAGAACTTTCTTCAAACTCTTGAGAAACTCCGGCGAGGGAAGTGGAAAAGGAATCACTTAATGTGGTGGAGGCAATTTCTTCCATTTCTTCAATTCCGGTACCAATGGTGTTGCCGTCAGTTAAAGCCGCTGAAACGGTAGCTGAAACATAACGGTTGTAACGGAAAAGTTGCGGAGGTGTACTTTGCTCGCTGTAATTAACCAAGTTTCCTAAAGAGATCATATTTCCTTGATCGTTCTTCACATAAATTGAAGCTAAGTCGGCAGGCTCATTTCGATCTTGTCGCGCTAACTGTCCGATTACTTGATACTGCTTGCCATCCATGATGAAAAAGTCGAAGCGTTGACCACTTAACGAAAGTTGCAAGGTTTGGGCAATGTCTCTTACAGAAACGCCCATGCTTAAAGCCTTTTCTCGGTCAATGGTGACTTTTAATTCGGGCTTGTTGAATTTTAAATTGAGGTCAACCACGGCAAAGACATCACTTTCTGAAGCCTTTTTCATAAACTTGGGCAATACCTCTTTTAAATAGTCGAGGTTAGGCGCTTGAATCACATATTGCACTGGCAAGCCACCACGGTTATTGCCAATGGTTTGTTCTTGTGAAACGTAATCTCTGGCGCCGGGTAGTTCAGTCAATTTTTGATTGAGCATATTGGCAATTTCTTGCTGACTGCGTTCTCTCTCTCCGGCTTTGGTCAAACGTAAGCGCATAAAGCCCGAATTCACAGAAGTGGAAGCGCCAAAACCGGGTGAAGTCACGGAAATAATCCCATTCCTTTCCGGTACTTCTTCCATGATCTTAGCCACCACTTTGTCCATGTAGCGAGACATATAATCGTAAGTAGCACCTTCAGGCGCAGTGCTGAAAACCCTTAAGTTTCCTCTATCTTCAAGTGGAGCTAATTCGGAGTTTAAGCTTTTACCAAAACCATAGATCATCACAAAAGCTAAGATGATAAAACCAAAGCCCATCCACTTTACCGTCATGAATCGCTCTAAGCTGTTGCGGTAATTGTTAGTAAGGCTTTTATAGAAAGTTTCAGTTTTGGTGTAAAAAGGAGTTCTCTTCTTTTTCTTCTTCAAAAGCTTTGCTGCCAACATGGGGGTTAGCGTTAAGGCCACAAAAGAAGAAATAATTACCGCTCCGGCGATGACCACTCCAAATTCACGAAAGAGTCTTCCGGTAACGCCTTGCAAAAAGATAACCGGCATAAAAACCGCCGCTAAGGCTAAGGTAGTAGCGATTACCGCAAAGAAAATCTCAGAAGCTCCTTCTTTAGCCGCTTTGCGCGAATTCATGCCAGATTCTATCTTGGTGTAAATGTTTTCTAAGACCACAATGGCATCATCTACCACCAAGCCAATGGCTAAAACCAAACCCAATAAAGTCAGTACGTTGATGGAAAAATCAGAAATGTACATGACAAAGAAAGAGCCAATCAAAGCGATGGGAATTACGATGACCGGAATTACGGTTGAACGCCAATCTCTGAGGAAAAGGAAGATGACCAAGATCACCATGAAAAAGGCGATGTAAATGGTTTGTTTTACTTCTGTGATGGAGTCTCGGATGTACTCAGTGGTATCAAAGCCAATTCCGGTTTTTATGTCTTCCGGCAAGTCTTTTTTGATCTGTTCAATCCGTCGATAAAATTCATCGGCAATTTCAATGTGGTTAGAGTTGGGCTGGGGAACAATAGCGTTACCAACCATGGGAACCCCATCTCTTTTCAAGCTGGTTCGCTCATTTTCAGGACCGAGCTTAGCGTAACCGATATCTTTTAATCGAACTAAGCGGTCGTTGGTTTCTTTTACCACCAAATCATTAAACTCTGCTTCAGTAGTTAAGCGACCGATGGTTCTTACGCTCAACTCTACGTTGGTGCCTTCTATTCTTCCGGTAGGTAATTCAATGTTTTGCGCTAGCAGCGCTTCTCGAACATCTAAAGGGGTAAGCTTTAATGCTGCCATCTTCTCCGGATCTAACCAAAGTCGCATGGAGTATTTCTTTTCTCCCCAAATTCTTATTTCACTAACTCCGGGAATGGTTTGTAATCGCTCTTTAAAGTCGCGTTCCGCTATTTCTGTCAATTCTAAGAGTGAGCGTTGATCCGATTGAATATTTAAGAAAATGATTGGACTGGCATCCGCATCTGCCTTAGAAACAATGGGAGGATCAGCATCTTCAGGCAAATCTCGAATTGCTTTGGAAACCTTATCCCGTACATCATTAGCGGCATTGTCTAAGTTTTGGCTTAAATCGAATTCTACTGTAATGGTGCTTCTTCCATCACGACTAACAGAGGTTAGAGTTTTAATTCCAGCAATGCCGTTGATAGATTCCTCTAAAGGCTCTGTAATCTGCGTTTCTATTACATCGGCATTGGCCCCGGTATAACTGGTAGAAACGGTGATCTTGGGCGGATCAACACTCGGATACTCTCGCACCCCAAGGAAGTTCCAACCAATGATTCCAAAAAGCAGAATAACTAAGCTGAAAACCGTGGCTAAAACCGGCCTGCGTATGCTAAGGGAGGAGAGACTCATTCAGCACTTTCTTTTTCAGAAAGGTAAGATTCGTCCATTCTAATCCGAACCGGAATACCATCTCTGATTTGTAAGAGTCCGCTGCTTACCACACTGTCTCCATCATTTAAGCCTTCTAAAACCTGAGTTTGATCGGCCATCCGTATGCCGGTAACAATCTTTTGTGAAGCCACTTTTCCATTTTTGACTACAAAAACCTTTTTGCCATCAAGCTCAGGAATAATAGCTTGATTGGGAATCATGATAGAGTTCTCGAAATTCTCAACTTCATAGCTTACCGAAACAAACTCACCGGGAAGTAAGGCTTGATCTTGATTGTGGTAGCGAGCTTTAGCTCGAATGGTTCTGCTAGTTTCTTCAATTTGTGGTTCAACGGCGTAAACCAATGCTTGTTTAGTTTTGGATAGAACCGAAGAGGTGAAACTAATGCTGTCGCCTTGCTTGAGTTTGGAAGAATACTTTTCAGGCAGAGAAAATTCAATTTTAATTGGAGTGATATCTACCAAACTTGCAAAGCTATTATTGGAAGCTAAATAATCACCTTGACTTACACTCCTTAAGCCAATAATACCATCAAAAGGAGCATAAACTTTAGTCTCAGCTACTTTTGCTTCTAGTCTATTCAAAGTAGCACTTTTCTCTTCAAAATTAGTTTCAGATTGATCGAGAACCTCTTGACTAATGCCTTTGGCTTTTTTGAGTTGTTGATTCCTGCGATATTGCTTTTCAGCTAATTCTTTGCTTGCTTTCGCTTCTTTTACTTCTGCGGCTAAGTCATCATTGTTTAAAGTTAATAACAGACTTCCTTTCTTAATAAAGCTTCCTTCTTCAAAGTTGATTTTATCGACAATTCCACCTATTTCAGTGCTTAGCTCTGTGGACTCATTGGCTTTTAAGCTGCCGGTGGTTTTTACCACTTCTTTCACTTCTTTGTCTTGAGCTAATACTACCTCTACTAAGGTTGCTGCTTGAATTGATTTTTTATTCTCCTCCGAGGCTTGTTCACTCTTACAGGCAAAGAGTAAAGAAAAGAGCAAAGGAAAAATCTGAAATTTTTTCATTTTAGTTTGGCGATTGAAGGGCAAAGTTACCCACAATTAGATGTAGCTACATCTAATTAAGCTATTATAACAGTTCAATAGGCGAAGTGTTTCTAACGAAAGCGCTTGTAAAATGACTGTGTTGCTAGTTCGAGCATGGGTTTGTCGCCAGCAGTATCGCCATAGGCAATAATTTCTTGATAATCATCGAGCTCAAGGGATTCTTGAATGCGATTCACTTTTTCTTGACCGTAGCAGTTTTGCCCGATAAACTTTCCGCTCAAAACTCCCTTGTTATGCGCTAATCGTGTAGCAATAACTTCAACTCCAAAGGGTTCAAAGTAAGGCTTTAAGTAATTTTCAAAAGAAGCAGAAACAACCATCACTTTCACCCCTTTACTTTGGTATTCTTCAATGGCAAGCGCAGCAGAAGGCATCACTATCTTGGGTAGCTCTTGCTTGGCAAATGCCTGGCATTTTTGGTTGAATTCTTCCAGCGCTTCACCTTTAAAAAAGAGAGTGGTAAGCTCCTCTTTCGCTATAGAGTTGTTGATGACACCCAGTTTTTGAGCGATTAGTTTTGGACTAAATAATAGGCTTTTAGTAAGCAGACTTGGAGTAGAAAAATAGAACTTTAGAAAGAGCAGTAAACTGTCAGATTGTGTGATGGTGCCATCAAAGTCAAAAAGAGCAAGTTTTTTTGCTTCCATTAGGCACTGAGGTATATCAAATAGGCAAAATGGGCGAGCCAAATAAACAAAATACCTTGGGTCATTCGATCTTTATAGGCAAAATCGGTAGGATTACCTCCTTTGTGTTCTACAAATACGGCTTGTAAGTATCGCAATAACCCAACGGAAACTAACGCTGAAGAAAGCAGGGCGTGGTAAATTTTATCAGCAAAGTAGGGTGATAAAAATGTATACATTACGTAACAAACCAGCATGAAGGCTGAAAATGTTAAGATGCCATAGTTTAGGAAGGTAAGATTATAGTCCTTGTTTACTGATCGAAGTTGAGCTGCATTTTCGTCCCCTTCGGCAAAGTCATCTCTTCGTTTGCCAAGCACAATAAACATGGAAAAGAGAAAGGTCATCATTAGCAGCCAAAATGAAAGTTGTACCTCTACTGCTTCGGCTCCACTCATTACTCTGAAAACAAAGCCAGCAGCAACAAAGACCAAATCTAGAATTGAGACTTTTTTCAAGCCTAGGGAATAGAAAACATTCATTATCCAATAAAGGCCAATAATCAACAATACGTTTAAAGGAAGCAAGAAGTAAGCTAAGCCAAAGCCAAGAAGCATGCAAAGGCCTCCTACTGATAATCCAAGCTTAGGAGAAATTGCACCTGAGGCCATTGGACGTGATTTTTTCTTGGGGTGTAAGCGATCGTTTTCGATATCTTTAAAGTCATTTAAGACATAGATACTACTGGCAACCAGTGAAAAAGAAAAAAAGGTGTAAAACAGTAATTGAAGGTCAGCAAGCGTAAACTCTCCACTAAAAAAAGCAGCTACAAAAATGAATAGGTTTTTAACCCAGTGTTTAATTCGTAAAAGTTTAATGAAGCTACCCATTTTTAGTTTTTCTCGATAACAAAAGTATAGTGTGGGTAAAGTAACATTCTTTTTTTAGAAAAATGTAGGATGCTCAAGTTTGTCTTTGGTTCAATATATTGCTTTACTTTCTTACTGCTCACTTCATGACCAATTTCACCGGCAAGTAAAGAATCGTGAACCTTATTCCAGTATTTTAATGGATGACTACCCTCAATGTCTTTAAAAATTAACTTGGCGCCGTTTTTCATCTTGTCAAATAGTTGGTCGAGAAAAGCCCATTGTTGACCTTTAGGAATGTGGTGGAAAACATCGATCATGAAAATGAAATCAAATTCTGAAACGAAATCCGGAATTTTTTTACCATCAAAAACCTCAAGTTTAGTGTTTGTATTTTGACTGTCTAAAACTTTTTTAGCATTATCAATAAGCTGGGGGGTAATCTCTATTCCGGCTAGTTGTATTGGGTTCCGAAACTCTTTGACTAAAGAAAGGAACATACCTGAACCACAACCAATGTCAAACACACTTGCCTTTTCAGGTAACATTTCAAGCAACTCCTTAAAAGGGCAAACAAGAGGACGATAGGCAATTTTAATCTTATCGAGAAAAGAAGCACCTTCTTTGTTTTGATTCTTTAGAAAGTCTACGAGTTGTTGATTATTCATTGCGTTTTTTGATATCGTTTATGTAATAAGTTTCTGCGTGTTTTTTTAAGGCGCTATCGTAACTAATGCCAATATTTTTAGCATTGAATTCTACGTTTGATTTCCATTCAGGCGTATTGTGAATCTGATACATTAAGTTATTTATAATTTGATCCCGTTTGTCACGTTCAATTATTTCTATTAAAGTGTCTTTATCTTGATTGTATCCCAAGGCTTTTAAATCTTTTGGGTTGAGGTACGTATAGCCTAAGTAGAAATTAAGTTTTGGGATGTATTCAGCTAGCTTGGCAGAGTCTACACCTCTTTGTATCATTTGGTTCAAGGAGTTTTTGTAGAACATCATTTTAACTATTTTGTCACTTTTATCTGTAAAAACTTTAACAGTGTCAGAGCTTGAAAGCATGTACCTATTATTTCTTTGAATAAAAATTTGAGGATCAGGATTGTATAAAGCTGGGTAATTTCGAAATACATATTTCGCCAACTCATTGTGTCGACTCACATAATACCCAATTTTACCAAAATCTTTTTGTGCTAATACAACCCAGGCTTGTGTTCCGATAGCAATGATTAAAAATGCAACTCCAAGTCCTTTTTTCATTTTAAGAATGCGATCAAAAAAGGCAACAATGAGAATTGTGCTAGTCCAAACCACATAGCGATTGACGACTGCGTTTCCATGGTTCCAGTTTGTCATTTGTAAGAAAAATAACGACATTAAAAGAATCACAATAGCCCCCCAAAAAACATGATTGAGTTTACGTTTAATGAGATCGACTAAGAGAAGAAGAATCAGGGAAATTAGAATAAATGGAATGCCAATAAGCATGCCTTGATTTAGATCAAAGAAAAAGCTACTTAAACGTTTCAATCCAATTAGATTTGGGTCCAGAAAGCCCTCGTCAACAATTAGGTTTGGTTTCCCAAAATGGTAGAGATAAAAAAGGGCAGGAACAATAACCCAAAAACTGCAGAAAAATAACTTTACTAGTGTATTCAGTTTAAGTCTATCTCTCTTTATTATTGGAATGAATAATAAGGCCGCCGGAATAAAGAGTGGTTGAAAATGCATGGCTGCTAAGGAAAAGCACAACAGTGATTTATAATACTTTTTTGAGATAAAGAATAACCCACCAATAAAGGTTAACGTTCCTGCATAGACTTCTGGGTGTGGCCAATCGATATACCATAAAACCGGTGAAAAGATCAAAAGTAGACTTAAGCCTATTTGCTGCCACCTCTTAAAAAAAGAGTTTGTTAAAATAACGTATAACGAAAAGACGATTAAAAAGAGGTTTGTTGCAAGAAAAGAAAACCTGATATCTGCTTCCAAATGGTGTAATACAATTCTAGCGGGAGTATTAATTAAACTTAAAAAAGGGAAGTGATATGAAATTAACTTACCTTCTTTATTTTGAAAAAGCCCGGCCTTTCGAAGTTCATAATTCACCGTTCCATTTTGCCTATCTTCTTCAAAAGCCTGTAAATGGCCATACCAAATTTGAAACCACTTTTTTTTGTAGATGGGAATATTGTGACTTTGTAGATAACCAATAAAGCTTTCGGCCGTCTTTGTGTTAATTTCAGGATTTCCTTGCGTGGCCCATGCCTCGGTTGTTAAGAGATATTCAATACCGTCACCATAAGGGTAGCCTTTCCCTATGTGGCTAAAATGACCAAAACCTACCAAATAGAGTATTAGCAATACAACAAGCAGGTTTAGTTTGTAGTGGCTACTTAATTTTGTTTGAGGCACCTTCTTATTGATTTTTTGATTCTTTAATTAAGTAGTCAATGTTGTGACCCAAAGCTTCTTCGAAACTCATTTCCCACGACACAGCTTGCTTTCTTATGTTGTTAACCCAGGAAGAGTCACTCATTATAATGTTTCTATATTTTTCCTGCAACCTCAACTGCTTTTTCCTTTCAATATCTTTCATGAAAGGATCATTTTCTTGATTGTACTGAATCGTTTTGAAATCGCATGAATTGAGTTGGGCAAAACCAAGATGGAAATTAAGATTTTTACTTAATGAATCAACTACATGAGGGCTTACTCCATGTGAGATTAACTGTTTGGTTGCACCTTTTTTAATAAAAAATTTAGTGACTCTTTCTTGATCATTCGTATAGACAATTAGGCTGTCAGATGAGGCAGGGTGAGAGGTATCTATTCTTTCTAAAACAACTTCAGCTTCAGGGTTATACCAAGAAGGGTGGTGATCTAACACCCATTTGGCAATTGGCTTTAAATGGTTGGCATGCCAAAATAACTTATTGTAATCATGTTGTAAAAAAATAACAAAAGGCTGGCTAAGTATAGCAACAATTGAAAGCAAGTAAAAAGCCCACGGTTTTAAGCGTTTAATTCGATAGTGAAACGCAACAATAAAAAGTGGAGCAATCCAAACGCCATAGCGTTTCATCACAACGCTTCCGGCATTCCAATTGGTAACTTGCATAAAAAGCAAAGACATAAATGGAATCGCAATTAAAAGAGAATACTCTCGGTACTTTTTAAGCTTAGCAGAGTCAACTACTACAAAGATTAAACTTGCCAATAGTATAAATGGGATTCCATAGATCAAGCCTTGATTAAGATCGAAAAAGAAATGCCAAAAGCGTTTCAAACTTATACCTTCAGTTGAAAGCGTACCATCAACTGTGAGCAGGGACCCTACTTCAAACCAGTAATAATAGAAAAGGCTAGGGAGTAAGGCCCAAATATTACATAAAAATAATTTAATTAAGGTTTGGTAACTAAGCTTGTGCCTATAGAGTACTTCTATGCTTACAAAAATGGCAAGCAAAGAGATAGTTTGATTTTGAAAAGAAGCAAGAATGAAACAAATGATTGACTGATAGAACAATTTATGGTGATAGAAAACAGCTCCTACAAAAACTAAAACTCCACAATATACTTCTGCATGAGCCCAGTCAATATACCATAGTAAAGGAGAAAAAACTAGGAGTAAACACAAAGCTACCTTATCAAACGGAGTAATTTTTTTTATTTGAGAAATAAGCCATATTCCGAAGAAGATCAAGAAAAGGTTTGTTGCTAGAACAGAGGTTTTAATATCACCTTCAATTAAGCCTATGTAATAGCGAGCAGGAACATTAAGTAAGGAGTAGAACCAAAAATGATAAGAAAACCATTTATTCAAATCTGTGGTAGATTGGTAATAGCCCTTCAAGGAGGGTAATTCCCCGTCAAATTTTCTTTGATAGTCAACAAAGGTATTTTCGTTGTGCAAAGTGAGTTTATGGTCTTTCAAGTAGTTTGTAAAAGATTGAACATCTTCAGACCGTAATTCTGGACTACCATGATTTAGAAAGGATTCGGTCATCATCAAATACTCAGGTCCATCGCCATATGGATAATGCGTTCCATTATGAGAAAAAATGGCAAGTGTTGTAACATACAAAAGGCAGAGTAAAACAAACCAATGATGTTTCTTTACCTTAATGTAACGAAGAGGGGCTTCAGTGTTCAACTTTAAGTTCGAATTTAAGGGGTAAAAATACCATAAGTCATTAGAATAAACCTTTATATTAGCTCTGTGATAAGGATATTGAAAATTAGCTTTTTTCTTGTTTTTTTGCTTTTCTCACTTTTTCTATTCTCTCAAAACAAAGAGGTTAGGGAATTATTAAAAGGCTTGAATAGTACGGAAGAAGTTCACAACAAAAAATCGGAAAAACTTTTAGCTAGGCTGGATTCTATTTTAAAATCGCCACAAATCGTAATCAAGGACTCAATTCGCTCTGAAGCTTTTCGAAGCATAGGCGATATAAAAGCAAAGCAAGGTTTCTTTGAAGAAGCAGAAACTTACCTTAAGGAAGCTTTACTTTCAGCAAATCGAACCAATAAACCAAGTTTAAAGGTAAAAGCACTCGGTCGCTTAGCTGATAACCATTTAAATATGAATCGGCATGATAAGGCAGTTGAACTTGACTTGAAAGCACTGCAGGTGGCTGAAAAAGAAAAAGACGATTACTTAATGGCGCTTGCCAAAAGTAGTTTGGCTGAAACTTATCGACATGCTGCTAAAATGAAGTTGGCTGAAAGGTATAACCTACAAGCTATAGAACATTACAAAGCTGTTGAGAACTGGAATCAAGTAGCGCGTTGTTATAATAATTTCGCCGCTACCATTGGCAAGGCGGGAAGAAATCAAGAAGCGATTGATACCTTAAAGGTTGCTCTGAGCTTTATTGAAGAAGACAATTTATTTGCCAGAGCTAAGCACTTTTCAAACATTGGCTACTGTTTCAGAAACATGCAGCATTATGACAGTGCATTATATTACAATAAGAAATCGCTAAAACTAAAGCAGCAAATCAATGACAGTTGGGGTATTGGCTACTCTTTAGGCGCAATTGGCCGTTGTTATATAGGTTTAGAGCAATTTGATTCAGCTATTCATTATACAAAGCAGTCGTATGATACCACAGTGAAATACAAAAACTTATATCGGATCAAAGATGCTGCGCAATATGTTTCGGATGCTTATAGAGCGGCCGGAGACTATAAAAAGGCGCTCCATTTTTCAGATATAAATCGGCAGTTCGATGATTCTATTTTTGTGGAAGAAACCAGTAATAAGATCGAGCTACTGCAAAGAAAGTATGACATTTCTAAGAAAGAGGCGGAAAT
Organism: Vicingaceae bacterium; assembly: GCA_040220135.1. GTDB lineage: Bacteria > Bacteroidota > Bacteroidia > Flavobacteriales_E > Vicingaceae > CAJXMH01. The sequence goes on along the minus strand of JAVJTT010000006.1, from coordinate 69,398 downwards.
AGAAAGGCTTAAGAGTCAACAAGAGTTAGAACAAGCGAACCAAAAAACCATTGTAGCCATTTTAATAGGCTTTCTGCTTTTGTTAATTGTAGTGGCTTTGTTCTTTCGACTGAGAGCCATAAAAAGAGCAGAGGAAAAGAAAATAATTGAAATAGAGTTAGCAAATAGTAAAAAACAGCTTCAAAGCCGAAGGTTTGAACTGGAGAACTATGTGAGAGAGTTATTAGAGAAGAACAAGACAATTAAGCAGTTTCAGCTAAAAATGATCGACAAAGAAGAAGAGCTTGAGAAGTATAGAAATCAAAAATCGGATGAATTGGAAAAGCTGGCTGACTTAAAAATTCTAACCGACGATGATTGGAAGCGTTTCAAATTACTCTTTGATCGTGTTCACCCTGAATTCTTTGAAAGGCTAAATCGTTCTACTTTCGATTTTACCAAAGGGGAAAAAAGACTTTTAGCCTTAACAAAGTTGGACATGAGTCATGGTGAAATTGCAGATACCTTAGGAATTTCAACCGAAAGTGTCACTAAATCTCGCTTTCGCCTTAAGAAAAAGTTAATTGCTGAAGGCATTGAAAACATTGAGGATTATCTAGCCAGCTTGTAGTTGTCCCCTTTTTGTCCATGCCATATTTAAAAGGCATATTGAAGTAGTATCTACTTTTAAGCAGCAAATTACTTTCAATGACACTACACAATTCACTTCTTCGAAAGAAAACCAACTACGAGCCAATTTATCATTTAGCGAAGCAGGTTTTATTGGTCGACTCAAAGCCCATGAGTAGTCGTACGGTAGCTGATGCCGTAATTGACTTAAATCACATTTACATGGGTTGCCTATCAAACATTTATGAGATAGAGCAATCAATTGAAGCCAATGAGCCAGATCTGCTCTTCATTAATGCGAAATTGGAAGGCAAGCTAGATGGATTCCAAGTGGCCAAAATAATAAAGCTGGAATACGATATCCCTTTTTATTTTTTGTGTAATGACAACGATTGTGAAGCCAAAAAGTGGATGTCAGAGCTAAATCCCGATGGTTTTATTTACCTCAACCACTTTACAGAACCTATAAAGAAGCAAATTGAGAGAGTTCTGATTTAGAATGCCGGGAAATCAGGTTTATTATCTAAAATCTCCTCAATTTTATCCATGGCTTCCTCATCAACCTTCTCAAGGTCGTCAATTACGGTCAAGGTTTCTTCTAACTGTTCTTTCTTAGATGCCCCTAAAATAGCAGTACTCACATTTTCATTTTTCAAGGTCCAAGCAATGGCTAACTTAGGCATGGTAGTTCCTAATTCTTTGGCAAACTTTGTTAGTTCACGTACTTTATCAAGCTTTTCTTCCACCAGATTGGCATCCTTTAACCACTCTAATCCATCCATAGAAAGCCTAGTTTCTTCAGGCATTCCATCGTTGTATTTTCCGGTTAAAATTCCCGAGGCAAGGGGCGACCAAATGGTAGTTCCCAAGCCAACATTCTTATATATCTGACTGAATTCATTTTCCACTTTTTCACGGTGCAGCATATTATACTGGGGTTGCTCCATGGTAGGACCAATTAAATTATATTGCTTGGCTACCATGTGGGCTTCCATAATTTCTTGAGCACTCCACTCAGAAGTTCCCCAATATAAAATTTTCCCTTGTTGGATTAAGTTATGCATGGTCCAAACTGTTTCTTCAATGGGAGTTTCTTTGTCTGGTCGGTGACAAAAGAAAAGGTCTAAATAGTCGAGCTGAAGGCGCTTTAAAGCTGCTTCACAGGCTTCTACTAAGTGTTTTCGATTCAATCCTTTTTGAGTAGGCAATTGACCACCATCACCAAAAAAGGCTTTGGACGAAACAATGTAGGAATCACGTTGCCAATCTCTATTTTTCAAGATCTTACCCATTACCCTTTCGGATTCTCCACGGGCGTATATTTCAGCATTGTCAAAAAAGTTGACGCCTTTATCATAGGCTAAATCCATGAGGTCTTCGGCTATGCTATTTTCTATTTGTTTTCCAAAAGTTAACCATGAGCCTAGTGATACACGACTAACTTTTAATCCTGACTTTCCGAGATTCTTGTATTCCATTTTCCTAAAGTTTGGTGTGCCTATAAAACTAAGAATTTGACATTTTGTTTCTGCGTTCATTTGGTTATTTCACGGAGTACCATAGAGAAGTGATAAAATACCACAAAGTGTTTCTTAGAAGTTAGAATTATCTCAGTGAAACTCTGTGTCTTCTTAGTCTGTTTTGTGCAATAACCAACTATTTTCTTAATTTAAAAGCATGGAAAATTATAGTGAAAACGAACTAGCAACTATTGTGATAGGTTGCGCTATAGAAGTGCATAAAAAGTTAGGTCCAGGCTTATTGGAATCTGCATACCAAAAATGTTTAGCGCATGAATTGAAACTAGCAGGATTAAAGGTTAACGAAGAAAAACCTATGCCTATAGTTTATAAAAATGTTAAACTAGATCATGGTTACAGAATTGATTTGCTAGTTAATAATAAGTTAGTAATCGAAATCAAAACAGTTGAAACTTTAACTGATGTACACAAGGCTCAGGTGTTAACTTATTTGAGATTAGGAGATTATAAACTTGGATTATTGCTAAACTTTCATGTTTCCGTGATGAAGCAAGGAATAAAAAGATTGATCAATTAGATCGGTCTTGGTTGTTTCAAGGAGTGCCACAGAGAAGTCACAAAGTGCCACAAAGTGTTTCTTAGTAGTTATACCTTAGTGAAACTCTGCGCTTCTTAGCGAGCTTTTTGCAATAATACATTAGTTGTTTCACAGAGTATCACAGAGAATTCACAAAGAGCCTCAAAGTGTTTCTTGGAAGTTAGAGTTACCTCAGTGAAACTCTGTGTCTTCTTAGTGTACTTTGTGCAATAGCCTAGAGTTTGTCTATCCGTACAATTCCAACAAATCCTGTAAATCTTCGAGCGTATTGGCTTCTTCCTTGGGTTTATCTTTTCGCCAGCGATGCATACGCGGAAAACGCAAGGCAACGCCTGATTTATGTCGGCTAGATTTGGCAATGCCTTCAAATGCAATTTCAAAAACCAATTCCGGATTCACACTACGCACCGGGCCAAAGCGCTCTTTGGTGTTTTTCTTTACAAAAGCATCCACTTGTCTTATTTCTTTATCGGTCAGGCCTGAATAGGCTTTCGTAAAGGGAACAAGTTCATCGCCCTTCCAAACCGCAAAAGTATAATCAGAGTAAAGGTTAGCTCTTCTACCATGACCTCGCATGGCGTAAAGCAAAACCGCATCAATGGTTAAAGGGTCGATTTTCCATTTCCACCAATCGCCTTTTTTACGACCCACTTTATAAGTGGAGTCTTGATGCTTCAGCATTAATCCTTCTGCATAAAACTCCCTTGAACGATCTCTTTCTTTGGCCAATTGCTCCCAACTATTCACTTTTAGCACAGGAGATAAAAGCAATTTGTCTGAATCAATCTTACTCATGCAAGCCTCCAAAAGCCTTTTTCTTTCTCGCATGGGTTTGTGCCGAATATCTTCTCCTTGATGTTCTAGTAGGTCGTAAGCCATCATGATTACCGGAGCTTTTTTTAAAATGGCCTTACTTACATTTTTGCGACCAATGCGGGTTTGGAGTACGTTAAAGTTCAAGGGCTCTCCGTTTTCATAAGCTAAGATCTCTCCGTCGATCACTGTTCCCGAAGGTAGTTTTTCTCTCAACTCTTCAAATTCAGGAAACTTGGCGGTCACCAACTCTTCACCTCTCGACCAAACAAACAATTCTCTTTCTCTTACGATGAGCTGACCTCGAATGCCATCCCATTTGCGTTCGGCAATCCAATCCTCGACTGATCCTAGCTCTTTGGTTTCTTGCTCGAGTGGATAAGCTAGGTAAAAAGGATAAGGGCGAGAGAGGTTTTCAGCTTCATCTTCCTCTAATACCAACTTTTGGTAAGTGGTGTTTTGCGGCTTCCAATCGCCCATTAGTCGGTGGGAGAGCATATTTTCTTCAATGCCAGTATGTTTGGCCAAAGCTCTGGTCATTAGTTTTTGCGACAGCCCCATGCGCCAGCCCCCTGTGATCAGTTTATTAAAGACAAAACGCTCTTGTTGGTCTAGTTGATCCCAAGCCCACAAAACTTTTTTCTTCTTCTCAGCCTCTTCAAGCTCATAGAGTTCGATTAGAAACTGGATCCACTCGCTCAAGCTTTTAAGGGCTTTACTTTCAACATTGGGATGCACCAAAGCCATGGTTTCTGCTAAATCCCCAACCACATGATAAGAGTCTTCAAATAGCCAAAGGGGAATGCCAGACACTTCTGCGGCCCATTTTCGCAACATACTAGTGCGCACGCTGCGTTTTGGTCGACGGTGACTGAGAATGGCAATTGTCCATAATTTGTCCATTTCATCAGCCTGCTCAAAATAGCTCACCAAAGCCGCCACCTTTTTGTTGGTCTTGGTCGTTTGGTCGAGTTGTTGAAACAAATGGACGAAATCTTTCATGCTATGAAATTAACAAGGAAGCATGAAAATTGATTTTGGTTGTTTCATAGAGTGGAACAGAGAAGTCACAAAGTGCCATAGAGTTTCCTGACAGCGAATGTAATATCTCCGAGCTCAGTATCCACTTGGAGTGCTCTATGCAATAGCTACTGCTTCACAAACTTTCGATTGATCAATTTGCCAGAATGGGTTTGGAGATTAATTAAGTACAAACCATTAGAAAGTTCACTTACATCAATTTCATTTTGGGGAGTATCCCAATGCTTTACGAGTCTTCCATTTTGATCATACACTCTAATTAAGCTAAACTTCTCTTGCGTTGAGAAAAAGAGTTTTCCTTTAGTCGGGCTTGGATAGAATAGAGGAATAAAAGACTTATATTCAGATTCTTGTAAGCTCACATGATTAATATTTTGATAAAAAAGAGTCTGTTGGTTACCAGTAAAATCAGTTCCACTAAATAGAAATTCATCCAAACCATCATTGTCTGCATCAAAAATGCTCAAGTCACCTCCGCTTAAGACAAAATCAAGATTATTGTTGATTTCGTAAAATCCCCCTGCTTTATCGTTCAAATAAATATCAATTTGATTTGAAAAGAGCTGACTTTGGTAGAAACCAATCAAATCCGGATAGCCGTCTCGATTGAAGTCAGCTACCTTGAGTTGATTCAGTCCCGCAAGAAAGCCAAAAGGATTAGCAGTTTGATTAAAAGTGCCATTCCCATTGCCTAGGTAAAAATTACCAATACCGGGAAAAATTAAGTCTTGAAAACCATCTTGGTTTAAGTCGTAGTTAAGTGTTACGCCCCAAGTTCTGAATGGGATTTGGCCTTCAGTTAATAGGCTAAAACTCCCCAGTCCGTCATTCTCATATATTCTTTCAACCTCTGTGGTTGGATTAACTACACCAGTAAATAGCAAATCAAGATCTTGGTCATTATCAACATCAAATAGATGTAATAAGCCATGCCTGTTGCCATAAAATTCAGGTGTAGCCTCTACAGAAAAACTGCCTTCACCATCATTTCTATGTATAGCTGTATAAAAACTACCATTCACAACTCTGTTAATTAGAATGTCCACATCAGAATCGCCATCGATATCTCCACAAGTGTAAGATACCCAAGGTGACAAGCCTTGATTCAGCGTAATTGTAGTGTCATTAAAAACACCATTTCCATTATTGAAATATAGGCGATAAATAGGAGGGTCTCCAGGAGAACTGCCTTCGTTACCACCTACGATCAAATCCAAATCTCCATCTTGGTCAAAGTCAACTAATTCTTGTTTTGTAACTTTAATACCATCATAAGTTTGGGTGTCCTTTCTGAAAGTGAGATTACCAAGATTAAAATAAATCTGGGTTTTTAATTTGCCTCCTTTTTGACCACTTATAATTACATCTTGGTCTCCGTCGCCATCTATATCTCCTATCGAGTGACGGCCTTCAGCAACTGGATCAAATTGCTCAGTTTGTACCTTTTGAAATCCTGCGGAATCAGCTAGAAAATAATTTTTATTGATGCCCTCATTTAGGATAAAACCAAAGTGAAAATAATCCTTGAGACCATCTTGATTGAAGTCGGCAAAAACACTACTTCCAAACTGTATTGGATCAAAGGGGCTTTTTGAATTATCAAAAACACCTCCACCTAAATTGCGTAAAATCAAAGCTCTATTTTGATTGCTATCAAGATCAAACCCATTGATATAGATGTCTTTCTTGCCATCGTAATTGAAATCATACAGTTCGAGTATTTCTGCTTCAATGTTGGGATTATTAGCTATAGGGTAAAAGTCAAATCGTGAATGGACAGTGTTGGAGTAAGCTGCAAAACTGAAAGCGTCACTACTTCCGATAGAATCTCCTGATAATATGATATCTGGCAGAGAGTCTTCGTTAAAATCTAATACTTGAACTGCGCGTATAAAATCATAAGAAGGAAATTGAGGACCAAACTGGGGTAGAAAGAATCCGCTGCTGTCATTTATAAATAGTCGACTGATGCGTCCGATACCTAAAAGATCATCAAAGCCATCATTGTTTTTATCGATAACAATAAATGCGCTATATTTTTCGCTAATGCTTTGTGAGGAAGAGATTCGGTCTTCTAAAATGAACTGTAATGGAGCAATTTGTTTGAAAAAAAGGATAGCGTGCTTATCTCCATTTTGCATTGTATCTGCATGCACCACTATATCTAAGTCACCATCGTTCTCGAGGTCAAGAACAGAGATTTTAGCCCCTCTCATTGAAACGCTAGAAATTTTATATTCTCTAAATGTTGCATTTCCCTCATTCAGGTATAACTTAAGTCCTTCATTTGTGTAGGCTGCTAAAAGGTCCATATCTCCATCTTGATCGATATCAGACATGATTCCTTGATCTCTATTTTCAAAGGAAAAGGGTAAGTTTTGTTGACTAAAGTTTCCTAAACCATCGTTAAAGTATATGGAAGAGCCGACTTCTCTTCCTTGATACAAGAAAGAAGCCGGGCTGATGATATCAATATCGCCGTCCATATCAAAATCAGCAGGGAAAAGTGCAGATGCAGAACCTGAGAAAACAAATTCTAAGAAAGGAGTGGGAGTGGATGGTTTTACTCGCCTAAAATCCATTCTTTGAGCAGAACTTACCATGGCGATAATTAGAGTAAAAATTAGCAGAATAGCTCTCATTGAATCAAAATGCTTTTAACTAATGTAAACTTAAGGTAGTTAGCCGTTTCTGAGTCTATTTAATTTTTGTTTTATGAAACTGAATTCCAGCGTTTTCCCAATAGAAACTCATTGCTTCACAAATTTCCGGTTAATCAGTTCACCGGATTGAGTTTGGAGGCTTATGAAATAGAGCCCCTTAGAAAGTTCACTTACATCAATTTCATTTTGGGGAGTATCCCAATGCTTTACGAGTCTTCCATTTTGATCATACACTCTAATTAGGACTATGTTCTCTTGTGTTGAGAAAAGTAGCTTTCCCTTTGTAGGATTAGGAAAGAATTTAAACGAATTACTTTTTTTGTCTTTGGCTAAACCCACCGTAAGTGGTGGAGTTCCCCAAGTTTGATTTCCTTTCTTGAGGAAGAAAATTTGATCATAATAGTATTGTAATCCAAAAGCAGACCACCAACCATCACGCTCCATATCTACGCCAATTAATGGACAGTCTACGCCAGAAGACTCAAATATCAATAACCTGATTGAATCGGGCGGAGCAAATGGCCACCAATGATCTTTAGAAATTTCTAAATTTTGATCGGTGTATTCAATGAGCCACTTCTCTCCCCATTTGTTTCGTAAACCAAATTGTGGGCTTGTGTATGGGTTAAAATATGGGTCTACTAAGTTACTGTCTGAAATTATCCCGGATTGCTTGACTCTATAATTGCTGTCAATCTTTATGTTATTTGTTATGTAAATTGTGTCGTATGGTTGAAAAGGTAGAGGGGAATTTGGAATGGAAGAGCTTTGAGAAATCTCTTTTTGGATATATTGAGTTCGTATTTGATTAATTGTTGTGTCAGAGAGAATAGTATACTTGTTGATCTTTAGGCCCGATATAGCATTACGACTTGCTGTAAAATAAAAGTCCCCTCTGCCTAATTGAAAATACTCTTCTTGCTTGTAATATTTCTCATCTTTCGTTTTCCATGCATAAAGCTGATAGGCGTGCGTTTCTTCTAGGTCAGTAAAATCAATAGTTCGCACTATACCATGGTTCTTACTAAGAATAACTTGTTGATTGAAAGTAGAGTTATTTACTAGGTTTCCTGTAGAATCAAATAATTGTAATTGAAACGAAACCATTGAATCCATTGCTATTTCAGGAATGCTATCATAATAAATAGAATCAACATTTGCGGTAATACTTTGATTATAGGAGTTTGCGATTAGCCAGCTTTTCCCCAGATAGTAATGCTTAGGAAAAAGGAGCTTAAAACCCCGATCATCAATGGAAGTAATGATGGTTGAATCGGTGTAAAAAGTAGCAGTATCACCCAGAATTTTGCCTTTAATTCTTTGGTAACTATTCGCACTTTGATTTGAGTTGTATAAGTTATCGGCCTCTAAATAGGAAAAGCCTTTTTTAAAGATGTAAACCGACTCACTGTTTTGGGTATAGCTAGAATCTATCACAGTAGAAAGAATGGGGTAAAAGGTAATGTGTCTCTGTGTCGAATCTTTTGCCAAGTAGTGTCTTACTGTATCTGAAGGATTAAATGGTCTCCAATTTTGTGCGCTTAAAGCTGAAAATAGGGTAATAAAGAGAAACGTTGAGAGTAGTTTTTTGAGCATAGTCGTTTATTTAGTCTTCTAAAGTTACTAAAAATTGGGCCATGTAGCTTCAAAGGGCACCCTTGAGAAGTCATAAAGCGCCACAAAGTAGTTAGTAAGGAAGATGGAATTGCTCCGTGAAACTCTGTGTTTTCTTAGTGTACTTTGTGCAATAGTTATTTAGTTGTTTCACGGAGGGCCACAGAGAAGTCACAAAGTGCCAAAAAGTGTTTCTTGGAAGTTAGAGTTACCTCAGAGAAACTCTGTGTCTTCTTAGTGTACTTTGTGCAATAGCTATTTAGTTGTTTCACAGAGGACCACAGAGAAGTCACAAAGAGGCAGAAAGAAGCTGCTAAAATCTCAATATCATCTCGTAGAAAAACGGGGACTAACTATAGTAAAGAGAGCAACAGCTATTGTTTAATAAACTTTCGATTGATCAATTCGCCAGATTGGGTTTGGAGATTAATGAAGTATAAACCATTGGGTAGATTGCTTACATCCAATTTATTCTTCGCTTTATTCCACTGTTTTACTAACCTTCCGTTTTGATCGTATACTCTGATTCCTGTGAAATTTTGAATATTGGAAAGAAATAGGGTTTCAGAAGTGGGGTTTGGATAAAGTTTCAATTCACTATTCTTCAAGGTTAGGGGATCTGTGCTTACTAAAAGCGGTCTATTACCCAAGACCTTATTGCCAATTTGGAAGTAATGAAAAAAGGTTTTGTAATGTCCGCCAATTTGTAATTGGGGATTGGTAATGTTTTCATAAGATTCAGGTTCAACTCCCACCACCAAGTAGCGAGCAGAATACTTTGTCCCAAACATTAAGGGGTCAAAGGATAGGCTGTCTCCATTGTTCGTTAAAACGAATTCATTGCTTCCAATTTCAATCACTTGTTCTGGCCAGTCGGTGCGAACACCAAATTGAGTTAGATTTAAATAGGTGTTCCAAGGGATGATCAAAGAGTCCTCCAAGATGCAGGAATAAGGAAGTGCATAAAGAGAATCTTTTCTAAAACTTCTTTCTAGGGTATCAACTTCAATTGGATAGGTTGTAAAGGGAGAATTGTTAAGACTTGCAGTACGTTGACTGCTAGTTCGATATTGAAGGGTTCTACTATTCCCGCTGCTTTGGTCAGAGATAACCGAGAGTTGATGCACCCTAATGGATGCTGAAGGCGGCTTGCAACACATTTGTGAGGAATCCGAATACCAAATTTCATCGCCCACTGTTTCTTGGTATATTTCATTCATGTTAATGCTATCTCTATCCCAATGGTAATAAGCTAATTCAGCTTTTCTATTGCGGTCGGTAAAATCAAAACCAACTAGCATGCCATGATTTTTACTTAGCAAAATTGTTCCATTAAAGGGATGTCCTGACTGCGTTTGTTGGTTAAGGTTTTTGACAATAATCGAAATTTCTGCCACAGAGTCCATCCCCAATCCTTGGATACTTTGAAGACGTTTTTGAGTTACCGTTGCCTCAAGAATGTTTTGACTTGATCTTCCCAATTCCCACACCTTATTAAGGAAGAGAGTAGCTGGAAAAACCAAATTAAATCCCAAAGTATCTGTGGTTCTTACTCTGCACTCTTGTGTGTTTAAGATCATGGTGTCGCCAAATACTTTTCCTTTCAAGCCTTCTTTGTTGAAGTAGCAGTTTTGGCAATTAGGAGCCAACTCCTTGATGTTTGCTAGCGAATAGCCTTTTTTGAAAATAAGCACGGTGTCGGATTGGGTGACATAGCTTTGGTCTATCACCACTGATTGAATGGGCCTAAAATAAAACGACTGATTGAAAGTGTTGATTTCAATGGAGTCTGCTAGCAAGTAGTGACTGACTTTATGGTTTGGATTAATTGGTCTCCAATTTTGAGCGCTTAAGCTTGAAAGTAGCCCAAAGAAGAGAATCGCTGCAAGTAGTTTTTTAGTCATTGTCGGCTAATTTGACTTTAAAGGTACTGAAAGTTAATCACCTTGTTCCACAGGGTGCCGGAAGACATTAAGAGCCACAACCCATCTCTGGGAGCAAATTAAACCTCAAAGAAAATCTGTGTCTACTTGGAGCAATAGCTATTTAGTTGTTTCACGGAGTACCACAGAGAAGTCACAAAGTTCCACAAAGGTTCACTAAACCTTAGTGCAACTCCGGTCTACTTGGTGTATTTTGTGTCATAGTTTGTTTGCTTGTTTCACAGAGAAATCACAAAGAGTTACAAAGCATTTAGTAGGGAGGATGAATTACTTTGTGAAGCTCTGTGTCTTCTTGGAGTTCTTTGTGCAATAGCTATTAATTGTTTCACGGAGGGTCCCAGAGAAAGCACCAAGAACCACAAATAAACTGCTAAAAGTTAAAAAACCCTTTGTGAAACTCAGTGTCTCCTTGGTGTACTTTGTGGAACAGTTTAATTATTTCACAAAGCGATAAAGGTGGAGAGAATCATCAGTTTATCAAACATTTATCGTGACGCAGCTCGATTTTAAGGCTTAACTAAGTACTTTCATTCAAAAACTACTTTCAATTGTTCATTACCAGATTAACAGATTTTTATCCGCCGAAGCAAGGCGGAGGAGGAAGTAATTAGAAATTAATCAATCACTTCTCCTTCAAACTCCGTGCTTTCAATCGCCGCATCATAGCCTTGCTCTTGCAAATACTGACTAAAAATAGAAGTATAGCCGTGGGTCACGATCACCCTTTCGCATTCGGTGGCTTTAATGGCTTGGTTTAGACCATTCCAATCGGCATGGTCAGAGAGTATAAAACCCCGATCTACCGAACGCCTTCTGCGGGGCCCTCTTAAGTTCATCCAACCGGAAGCCATGCCCACCTCAAACGGGCGAAACTTTTTTTGCCAAGAAGTGCCCAAGGCAGAGGGAGGCGCAATGATCAAATTGCCGGCATAATCCTTCTTCTTGTCATCTGGGTCTATGTAAGTGGTTGCTCTTAAGTCAACTCCCATTTCACGAATTAGCTGATTGGTATTTTCAATCGCTCCGTGAGTGTAGATATTTCCAATATTGGAGTCAACTCCCTGAATCAGCCTTTGCGCTTTACCAAGCGAATAACCACACAAAATAGTGGCTTTGCCCTCTGCTTTGTTTTGCTTCCACCACTCATTGATTTCTTCAAAAACTTCCGTTGGCTTTTTCCATGAGAAAACCGGCAAACCAAAAGTACATTCGGTGATAAAGACATCACATTTTATCGGTTCAAAGGGAGCAGAAAAACCATCGTCTTCTAATTTGTAATCACCCGAAGCTACCCAAACTTCGCCTTGGTATTCCACCCGAATTTGCGCACTGCCGATGATGTGCCCTGAGGGATGAAAAGAAAATTTTACCCCATTGATGGTCCGACTTTCGCCATAGCCAACACTTTCAATAGAAATATCCTTGCCTAAGCGATGCTGAATAATGGGCTTGGAAAGGTGAGTGCTGAGGTAGTGTTTGTTGCCGGCTCTGGAGTGATCGGCATGGGCGTGGGTGATCAGGGCATAATCTACAGGTTTCCATGGATCAATGTAAACTCCTGCTTTTTCGCAAAAAATTCCTTTGTCAGTGAAGGTTAGCAGCGGCATATTGAAGTAACAGCGGCTTTCTGCTTTGGTTTACTTAGCTGATTCTGAATCGGCATAACCAAAAATCCTTTTTAAAACATCAGTGGTCCGTTCCAAAGGATTTTCACGAATGGCTTCTTCTTCTTGGGCAATTTGCAGAAATAGTCCGTCAATGGCTTTGTCGGTAACATATGCCGGCAAGTCTTCATTTACCTTAGTTGTTAGTGGAATTTTGTTGTAGGTGCCAATTACATCTCCCCAATACTTGGTAGCGTTTACTTTGTCCAAAGAGCTTTTAATTTTAGGCTGAAAAGCAGCTTCTAAGCCACTTCTGGTTTTGCTTTTTAAATAAGAAGTAGCAGCGGTATCTGTACCAAAAAGAATTTCTTTGGCATCGGCAATGGTCATTTCCTTAATGGCATTCACAAAAAGTGGTTTGGCCTCTATTACCGCATCCTCTGCGGCTTCATTTAAAGAGTTGACTACTTTGTCTACTTGTCCTTCTAAACCAATATTGACCAAAGTGTTCTTTACTTTTTCTAAGTCTTTGGGGAAGGGAATTTTTACTTTTGGATCATTCAAATAGCCGCCCGATTGGTGCAGCTGCGTAACGCCCATTTCGGTGCCTTTTACCAAAGCTGCTTTTAGTCCATTTGCCATTTCGTTTTGAGTAGGAATACTGCTAGTTGTTCCCACGCTGTCTATTTCTCTCAATACTTCATCTAAGTTTCCACACGAAAGAAGTAGGCTTAAAATGGTTGTAGTCAGGATGGTTCCGAGGTTCATAGTGTAGATTTTATTTATGATCTTTTAATAGATAAAAATATATGTCAAAGTTAGTCCTTCCCAAGTTATTTTGTTCATTATCTAATTCGTAGAGGGTTGATTTTGTACAATTGATAAAGAGTGAAAGTCTACTTTGAGCTTTCGTCCTTTATCCTTCTTCTTTTTTACCTTTGTAAAAAAAGTATGGCTAGCGATAAATTTGATTCACAGAAAGCACCGGAACCGGTTGGTGCTTACCCTCATGCAAGAAAAGTGGGGAACCTTTTGTTCTTATCCGGAGTGGGGCCTAGGGAAAGAGGAACCAAAGTAATTCCGGGGGTGGAGTTAGACGATGAAGGGAATATTCTTTCGTACGATATTGAAAAGCAATGTCACTCGGTTTTTAATAATGTGAAAACCATTGTAGAAGAAGCTGGTGCTAAATGGGAAAACGTGGTGGATGTCACCGTCTTTCTCACCAATATGAAAGCGGACTTTAAAGCCTATAACCGCCTTTATGCGGATTACTTCAAAGACAATCAGCCTTGTCGCACGACCCTTGAAATTAAAAGCTTGCCTACCCCAATTGCCATTGAGTTAAAGGTGATTGCTACGATTTAAAAAGGACCTCTCGGCTCCGCTCGGAGGCCTTTTATCAAAGAACGGTCTTCGAGCGGAGTCGAGTAGCCCGTGAGTTAACAATCCACTACCTTTGTAGCAATGAAGAAAACCAACTTTTCTATTGCGCTATTTTTTTTAGGCTCCATTTTGCATGCTCAATCTTGGGTAAAAGTGGCAGATTTCCCGGCTGATGCAAGAGACGATGGGGCCTGTTTCACCATTAAAAATACCGCATATTGTGGCGGGGGTGTCAAGCCGATTGAATATTTACGAGATTACTATGCGTTCGATCTACTTTCTGAAAGTTGGTCGCAAATTGCTTCCATGCCTCCAGGCCAAGAGAGGCAATATGCATCTGCTTTTTCATCGGATAGCCTAGGTTATATTTTTGGTGGGTATGCCTCTGTTTTTTTGAATGATTTATGGCAGTATGATCCACAAACAGATAGTTGGACTCAAAAAACGACTTTACCTTCCACTCCAAGAAGTGGTGCTGCATCTTTTGTGATCGACAGCATTGCCTACATCCTTGGAGGTAAAAATCAAAACAACCAAGCATTAGATGAGGTGTGGGCCTACGACATGAGCCAAGATAGCTGGCAGCAAAAGCAAAATCTACCTTTTGGTCCTCGTTGGCGTTCTGGGGCTTGTGCCATGAATGGCAAAGGATACTTGGCTTTTGGTTTGGATGATACCTTGCTCTACACAAATGGCATCTATGAATATGATCCTCAAGCTGACAGTTGGGCCATTCTTGCCACTCACCCGCAAGGCGGAAGAAACTACCCCAAGCTATATGGGGTGGGCAATAAGTTGTATTCAGTGGGGGGGAACGATAGCTCCTTGAATTTTCTAAATGAGGTTTGGGAGTATGACTTAAGCTCCCAAAAATGGCAAAGCTTACCCGCTATACCCGGAGAAGGAAGAAGAGGGGGCATGAGCTTTCAGTCTGCCACTGCCCTTTATTATACTACCGGTTTGGCCGATTCTTCAGAACGCTTGGTGGAAACCCTAAAGTTGGTTGATCCCACTTATTTAAGTGAAAACGAAAAGCAAAAGGGTTTTTCACTTTACCCAAATCCGGTGCAAGAGTATTTTCAATTAGATTTATCAATGCTTGATCTCAAAGAAGGGAACTTGCGAGTTTACTCTGCAGACGGCAGCTTGCAGTTGGAACAACAGATACTCTCCAAAGAGGAAGCTAGGATCAATTGCCAAACTTGGCCCAAGGGAATCTATCTCGTTCAACTAAAAAGTGGTGATCTTTTCATATCTAAAAAGCTGATTAAACTTTAAAAGGACTCCTCGATAAAAGGCCCTCGAGCGGAGCCGAGAGGTCCTTTTGAACGGTCTTCGAACGACCTGTGCTGAGCGGCTTGTGCTGAGCGTAGTCGAAGTGAGTCGAGAAGCCGTTTACTCCAAAATCACCAACTTCTCCATTTGCTCTCCATACCTCACAAAGTAAACTCCGGCTTTCCACTTTTCAGTATTGATCTGCTCTTTTGCTCTTAGCAGGCTTTGCTGATGAACTAGTTTGCCCTGCAGGTTGTAAATGAATAGCTCTTGTTCTTCTCCAACCGGATTGATTTCCAAAGTAAAATTTCTTTTAGTTGGGTTAGGGTAAAGCTTGAACTCCCTGCTTAACCTTATTTCCGGACCGATTGAAACGGAGCCATAATTGAAAACCCTTACATGACCGGCGTCAGATCCATTTCCATCATTACCAGCAGCCCCAATGGCCACGGTATTTGGATCCGGCATGCTTATCGAAGTGCCAAATTCATCCACGTTCGCTTCTCCATTCATATCTAAACCTTTTTGAACCCAATCATTAGTTGATGACCATTCAAAAACCCTAACTTGGCCAGATCTAAATCCATTATCTCCATTCTGCGACTCTCCAATAGCTACTGTGTTGGCATCTGGCATACTAACTGAAGTGCCTGATTGATCTCCTGTTGCTTCACTGTCAATGTCGCTGCCTCTTTGTAGCCAAGTGGTGCCACTCCATTGATAGATTCGTACATGTCCGGAGTTAATCCCATTGCCGTCATTAAAAGGTGCTCCAATTACCACCGTATTGGCATCTGGCATGCTAATTGAACGTCCTGATCCATCCCCTGCTGCCTCACCGTCAATGTCACTTCCCTTTTGTACCCAAGTGGTGCCGGTCCATTGGTAAATGCGCACGTGTCCAGATGTATTTCCATTGCCATTATTATTTGGCGCTCCAATAGCCACGGTATTAGCATCTGGCATGCTGACTGAAAAGCCTGATCTGTCACCTGTTGCCTCTCCTTCAATATCATTTCCTTTTTGCACCCAAGTGATGCCGGTCCATTGATAGACAGCAACACGTCCGGAATTAAATCCATTACCATCATTATCCGGAGCACCAATCGCAAGGGTATTAGTGTTTGGCATACTAACTGATGAACCAAAATTCTCACCGTTTTCTTCTCCAAGAATATCATCACCTTCTTGTATCCAACTATTGCCGTTCCATTGATAGATTTGCACCATTCCAACATCAAACCCATTACCGTTGAATCCTGGGGCTCCAACGCTGACGGTATTTACGTTCGGCATACTTACAGATGATCCAAAAAAATTACTTCCTTCAACTCCATATAGACTTACCCCTTTCTGAACCCAATTGTTTCCTAGCCATTCATAAACTTTAAGACCACCTGTAAATAGACCTGTAGGATTGCTTGCAGGGCCTGAGCTTCCTGTTATACCAACAGCTAGTATATTGGCAGATGGCATAGAGACAGAGTTGCCAAAAAAATTGTTTGAAAACTCTCCGTCAATATCACTCCCAATTTGATTCCACTGGGCAGAGGTGCTTTGGTTTAGTGCTAGGCCAAGTAGTAAAAGAAAGCTAGTTCGTAGTAAGGTGTTTTTATTTTGAAAAACGGCAGTAGAAGTGAACAGTTTCTGTGCTATAGTCTTAAGAGAAGTAGTGCCTAACATAGTAATCGGTCAAAATTTTAATGAGTTAAATGTAAGGCAGATACAAATGATATGCAAATGGGATAGGGATGTGAATTGAGAAATGAGGCAATGAGTAGAGCTTAAAGTAAAAAGCCTAAAGCTTAAAGCAGAAAAGCAGAAAAGCAGAAAGCGCAAAGCAGAAAGCCTTAAGCTAAAGGTAGAAAAGAAGAAAAGTTGAAGAGAGGAAAAGAGGAAAGGTTAAAAGTGGAAAAGCAGAATAGTAGCTTGTCAATTTGTGACTATACGCCTGAGGGGGATGCCTACTGGATGAAGCCGTTTACTCCAGAATCACCAACTTCTTCATGTGCTCACCGTAGCGCACAAAATAAACTCCTGCTTTCCAGTTTTGGGTATTAATTTTTTTGATTAATCGACTTACATCTTGCTGATGAATTAACTTGCCTTGCAAGTCAAAAACTTGCAACAGATTTTTCTCGCTTAGTTGATTAAGCTCTAAACGAAAGTTGTCTTTGGTTGGGTTGGGGTATAGTTTGAGGCCATTGACTATAGATTCTGTTTCATTAACTCTGGTAATCGTATTAAAAGAATAAATTCTTACTTGACCGGACCAAATTCCATGACCATTAGCAGAACCGTATGGCGCACCAATAGCAACTACATTTTTATAAGGCATACTAACTATGCCTGAACGATTTTCGATATTTCCGTCAATATCAATTCCTTTTTGAACCCATGCGGAACCAGACCATTGGTAAACCCTTACATGTCCCGCATCAGTACCATTGCCATAATTGTTTGGAGCACCAATGGCCACGGTATTGGCGTCCGGCATGCTGACTGAGGTTCCTGATCGATCACCTGCTGCCTCCCCATCAATATCGCTTCCTTTTTGGACCCATGAAGCACCTAACCATTGATAGATTCTCACGTGACCAGCGTTAGCTCCATTACCATCATTTTGAAGAGCACCAATGGCTATTGTATTTGCATCAGGCATACTCACTGAAAACCCTGATAGATCATCTGCGGCTTCTCCGTCAATATCACCTCCTTTTTTAATCCATGTATTTCCAATCCATTCATATATTCTCACATGACCGGCATGATTTCCATTTCCATTATTATATGGAGCTCCAATTGCTACTGTGTTGGTGTCTGGCATACTCACTGATCTGCCTGATTCATCATAAGCTGCTTCTCCATCAATATCATTTCCCTTTTGCGTCCAAGCTGCACCGGACCATCGATAAATTCTCACATGACCAGATTTTTGCCCGTTACCTTGATTCCAAGGAGCACCAATGGCTAAGGTATTGGCATCTGGCATACTCACTGACCTTCCTGACCAATCTCCTATAACTTCCCCATCAATATCATTTCCTTTTTGAATCCAAGTTGAACTAATCCTGCTGTAAACTCGAACATGACCTTTACTTCCGTCATTATTGTAGGCGCCAATTGCTACTGTATTGCTATCCGGCATACTCACTGCACAGCCTGACCTATCTAAAGGAGCTTCCCCATCAATATCGTTGCCAACTTGAGTCCATTGGGCATTAACAGCAAGCGTAAAGAGTATGCAAGAAGAAAGTAGGGTTAATTGAAAGAATGAAATAATGGGTTTTTGAAGAGAATGTGTATCAACTTTCAGTTGCATCTTGAATCGGTTTTAAGACTTGAGTGACAAAGATAGGTATATTCAAAAATAGGCTTTAAGCTCAAATGGAAAGGGAAAGCTAAAATGCTGTAAAAGTGGATTGCTTTTAGTAAGTGGACTTTCCTATTCAGAGCCTTGAAAATGAGCTTGTTTGTATAATAAGGAGTTGCTTATATCTCTCTTGCTGTTTACTTAGTTTTCGTAAATTCGCGCACCACAATTTTTACAGCGCAACGAATCAAGATTCATGAGCAAATACAAGGAATACCAACAGTTGGATTTATCAGCGATTGCTGATGAGGTATTGGCACAATGGGAAGAGAAAAATACTTTTCAAGCCAGTATAGAGAGTCGAGAGGGAAAGCCTCCTTTTGTGTTTTACGAAGGGCCGCCTTCTGCTAACGGTTTGCCCGGTATTCACCATGTGATGGCGCGAGCTATCAAAGACATTTTTTGTCGTTATAAAACCCAAAAAGGCTTTCAAGTAAAGCGAAAAGCCGGTTGGGATACCCACGGTTTACCAGTTGAGTTAGGGGTAGAAAAAGAATTGGGCATTACCAAAGAAGACATTGGAAAAACCATTTCGGTAGAAGAGTACAATGCACGCTGTAAAGAAGCGGTAATGCGCTACACCGATGTGTGGAACAACTTAACTCGAAAAATGGGCTACTGGGTGGATATGGATGATCCCTACATCACCTACAAGAACAAATACATTGAGTCGGTTTGGCATTTGTTGAAGAAGCTTTACGACCAAGGTATGATCTACAAAGGTTATACCATTCAGCCTTATTCTCCGGCTGCCGGAACGGGTTTAAGTACTCATGAATTAAATCAGCCCGGAGCCTACAAAGACGTAAAAGATACCTCGGCTACGGCCATGTTTAAAGTGGTAGAGACTGAAGGTTCAAAATTTTTGTTTGATGATTTACATGGAGAGCTTTTCTTTATCGCATGGACTACCACTCCTTGGACTTTGCCCTCGAATACAGCTTTAGGAGTAGGATCAAAGATTGATTATGTAAAGGTGAAGACCTTTAATAAATACACCCATGAGCCAATCACCGTGGTTTTAGCGAAAGATTTGGTAGGCAAATGGTTTGATGCCAAACAGGCAGAGCTTGGCTTGGAGGATTATGCCAAAGACGGTAAAAAGATTCCGTATGAAATTGTAGCTGAATTTAAAGGAAAAAACTTAGAAGGACTACGTTACGAGCAGTTATTGCCCTACAAACAACCTGAAGAAGGAGATGCCTTTCGGGTCATCTTGGGAGATTTCGTAACCACCGAAGACGGTACCGGAATTGTTCACTTAGCACCAAGCTATGGGGCAGATGATTTCCGAGTGACTAAAGCCAACGGCATTGGCGCGCTTCACTTGGTGGATAATCAAGGAAGATTTACAGAAGAGGTGACCGACTTTGCCGGTTGGTATGTGAAGAATCAATATTATGAGGAGGGCAAAGCCCCCGAAAAATCAGTGGATGTTGAAATTTCCATTAAACTGAAAGAAGCCAATCGTGCCTTTGATGTGCAGAAATACGAACACAGCTATCCCCATTGTTGGCGAACAGACAAGCCGGTCTTGTACTTTCCATTAGATTCTTGGTTCATCAAGTCTACTGCAGTAAAAGACCGTTTGATCGAGCTTAACAATACCATTAATTGGAAACCGAAAAGCACCGGAAAAGGTCGTTTTGGAAACTGGTTAGAAAACCTGCAAGACTGGAACTTATCACGCTCTCGCTATTGGGGAATTCCCATTCCCATTTGGACTACTGAAGATCGAGAAGAGCAAATCTGTATTGGCTCGGCGGAGCAATTGAAAGCCGAATGTGAAAAGGCGGTTGAGAAAGGCCTGATGGATAAAAACCCATTGGCTGATTTTGAACCGAAAAACATGAGTGAAGACAACTACGAGACCTTTGATTTTCATCGACCTTTTGTAGATGATATCGTTTTGGTTTCGCCTTCCGGCAAGCCCATGAAAAGAGAAATGGATTTGATCGATGTTTGGTTTGATTCCGGCTCTATGCCTTATGCGCAGTGGCACTATCCTTTTGAAAATAAAGAGCTGATCGAAGAGAATAAATTCTATCCGGCTGATTTTATTGCAGAAGGAGTTGATCAAACTCGAGGGTGGTTTTTTACCTTACACGCCATTGGAACCATGTGTTTCGATTCGGTGGCTTATAAAAATGTGGTATCCAATGGTTTGGTCTTGGATAAGAACGGCCAAAAGATGTCGAAACGTTTGGGCAATGCGGTTGACCCTTTTGAGACGCTTAAAAAGTACGGCCCCGATGCCACTCGCTGGTACATGGTAACCAATGCACAGCCTTGGGACAACTTAAAGTTTGACTTAGAAGGCATCACTGAGGTTCAACGAAAGTTTTTTGGTACGCTTTATAATACCTACAACTTCTTTGCACTCTATGCCAACATTGATGAATTCAAGTATGAAGAGGCAGATATTCCCTTAGAAGAAAGGCCGGAAATCGACCGTTGGGTACTCTCCAAATTGAATTCCTTAATTAAAACAGCCGACCAAGCCTTTGCCGATTATGAGCCTACCAAAGCGGGAAGAGCCATTCAAGAGTTTACGGTTGATCATTTAAGTAATTGGTATGTGAGACTTTGTCGTCGTCGTTTCTGGAAAGGAGATTACACCCAAGACAAAATTTCAGCTTACCAAACCCTTTACCATTGTTTGGCTACAGTTGCGAAATTGAGCGCCCCGATTGCCCCTTTTTATGCCGATCGTTTGTTTCAAGACCTGAATCAGATTAGCGGAAAAGAAGAAGCACAGTCGGTACACCTTGCAGACTTTGGTGGTTTAAACGAAGCGCACATTAACATTGATTTAGAAGAGCGCATGGAGATTGCTCAAAAGCTTTCATCCATGGTACTTTCCCTTAGAAGAAAGGAATCGATTAAAGTTCGTCAACCACTTCAAAAAATGATGGTACCGGTTTTAGACCCAAAATTCAAGCGGCAGTTGGAAGAAGTTGAGAATCTAATCCTCTCTGAAGTAAATGTAAAGGAGCTGGAGTACCTAGAAGAAACCGCCGGAGTTTTGGTGAAAAAGATCAAACCGGATTTTAAAAAATTAGGTCCAAAGTTTGGCAAGCAAATGAAACAGGTGGCTGCTGCAGTAAATCAAATGGACCAAGAAGCGATTGCAAGTTTAGAGCAAAAGGGTTCTATTGAACTAAAAGTTGAAGGAGGTTCAATCGATTTAGATGTTTCTGATGTAGAAATTAGTTCAGAAGACATTCCAGGTTGGCTAGTTGCCACCGAAGGGAAATACACCGTTGCCCTGGATGTTAGTTTATCAGAAGAATTATTGTTTGAAGGGATTGCTAGAGAGATGGTAAATCGCATTCAAAACTTTAGAAAAGAAGCTGGATTTGAGGTGACTGATAAAATTAGTTTGAAGGTATTAAAGGTTCCTGAAATCTCAGCTGCAATAGAGCAGAATAAAGATTATATTTGTTCGGAGACCTTAGCAAACAGTCTGGAAATTGTCGACGACATTCCAGTTAAAAAATACAAAATTGAATTAGACCAAGAAATAGAAACATACGTTTCACTAAGTTTGGCTTAATTAGAAAATGAATTTAAAATGGCAGAAAAAGAAAGATACACAGACGCAGAACTAGAAGAGTTTAGAACCTTGATCAACGAGAAGTTGAAAGAAGCTAGAAATGATTTAGAAGGATTAAGAGGCTCTTTGTCTCACAAAGACGATCATGGTACAGAAGATACCGCCCCTTCCTTCAAAATGATGGAAGATGGCTCAGACACTTTGTCGAGAGAAGAGTTGTCGCAGCTAGCCGGACGTCAGGAAAAATTTATTACCCATTTGGAAAACGCCTTGACAAGAATCAGCAATAAAACTTATGGGCTTTGTCGGGTAACCGGAAAGTTGATACCAAAACAAAGATTACGCGCGGTGCCTCATGCTACCTTATCTATAGAGGCCAAGGAAGCGCAGAGTTAATTTTTAGCATTTAAGAAATATGGAGAAGAATTCTTCTTCTTACAAGCTGCCGCTAATAGTTATATTAGCGGTTTTATTTATCGACCAAGCGAGCAAAGTTTGGGTGAAAACCCACATGGAGCTAGCGGAGGAGATTCCCGTTTTTGGAGACTGGTTTATCATTCATTTTACGGAGAACAACGGTATGGCTTTTGGCTTAGAGCTAGCCGGTGACTATGGCAAGTTAATTCTTAGTATTTTCCGAATAGTCGCGGTTTCTCTCATCGGATGGTATTTGTTTTCTTTACCCAAGAAAGGAGCTAGCAAGGGTTTGATGATTAGCGGGGCTTTAATATTTGCCGGGGCTTTGGGCAACATTATCGACAGTGCTTTTTATGGCTTGATCTTTAACGAAAGCTATTATCAAGTAGCATCTTTTCTCCCTCAGGAAGGTGGGTATGCCGGACTGCTTTATGGTAAAGTGGTTGACATGCTATATTTTCCATTGTACGAAGGCTTTTTGCCCGATTGGGTTCCGGTTTGGGGTGGGGAATACTTTATCTTTTTCCGTCCGGTTTTTAACATTGCCGACTCTGCTATTACATGCGGCGTAGCTTCTATTTTACTTTTTCATAGAGACTTTTTTAAGGAAGAATAAGAATTTTCATCGATAGGGACCAATCTGTCAAGATTGAAGTTTTTGCTGTGATGGGCAAAACAAAAACTCCCTTTTATCTTGGTTTTTTGAAAAATACCGTAAGGGCCAAAGTTTGTTACAAACAAGCCAGAGTCTATCCCCCTAGGTGGAAACCATGGGCTGGTGATTAAGGTAGGATAAGGTGATTGCATAAAACTATCGGGCTGTAAATACAGTGATTTTACACCGCAAAACATCCGCAGTACTCTGGGTTTAAAAAAAACAATGGTGTCGTTTTCCGTATAATGTTGATTTAGATAATCGTACAGGGCAATGTTTTCTGCTTGATAGATCTGATTGGTTTCGAGGGCTAAGTTTTTCTGATTCTGCGCCAAGGTTTCGCTTAATAAGCCCCAACTAAGAAAAACAAAAAATGGATAAACTAGCAAAAATCTTGGCCATTTTGGAACGCTTTCCAAAGGGGAGAGAATAAAAAAGAACAAGAATGGCAAAGACACAAAAATAAAACGCACTCCTTGATGGTAGGGCCAAAGCAATAAAACCAAAATAGAAAGCAGAAAAAAACTAATCCAATGGGGCAATTTTTTCAGCTTGTAAATTATTCCTGCTAAGAACAAGGCTGCAAGTAGGTATGGAAGGTATTCATAATGGGTTACCCCTCTTAAATAGGTTTCTAATAGATCGGCATAATAGTCTATATTCATGCTGAAGCTTTCCCAGGATAGTTGCTCAACAAACAAGGAGAGGTGATTTCTTGAACCAAAGGGAAAAAGTAGAAAGGAAAGCAACAGTAACACTACAAATGACAAATAGCTTTGGTATTTACTTTTCAGTAATTCTTTTAGGGAGTGGTGTTTTAATTGGAAAATAAAAAGGGCAGGTAAGAGCATAACACCCAGCTCGCGAATCAAATAAGTGAAAAAGATCAGGCTCCCTAATACGATTTGCTCCTTACTGCTTTGCTTTTTCTTAAATAAATTGAGGCAAAGCATCACAAAAAAGAAAAAGGGAAAGTCAGAAAGCAGTTGATCGCCATGAAATAAAAAGTACTCGCTAAAAGCCAAACAAGCAATTAAGAGCAAAGGGGGAAGAAGAGATTTAAAATGCGGTTTAATCAAGCGAAAAAGCAAGACTAAACCCAGGTAAAAGAAAAGATTGGTGTAGACTTTTAAAGCATAAAAGTTCATTCCTAAAGCAGCCATCAGTGGACTTAGTAAGAGCGGATAACCCATGGGGTAGAGGTAGGGCCCAATCAGCCGATCTGATTTTTCAACGGTAAATTGATTGCTCTTGTAAAGCTCTTGCAAGCTACCCTCTAACAAGGCTTGAGTTTGATTGAGGTAAAGGGCAAAATCACCGCCCCAATCGTGTCCTTGGCTCATGTGCTTTTCCATTTGGTAGGCAGAAGCAAGAAGTAAGATGAACAGGAGTACGTAGCCTAATCCCCCTTTTTTACTCCACATGGAACTCACTTTCATGGGCTAAAAATAAGCAGGAAACTATTGCTTTTGGATGACCTTTTCCCACTGCAATTCACCTTTACTGTCAAAAGTTTTAATGCTTAAGCTTCGTTCTTCAAATGGCCCCTCAAACTCTAGAATTCCAAAATTTTGGGTGGCTACATGAGTGCCTTCAACTCTCAAAGTGTTGCCTTCATCATGACTATTATATGACTTTGAAGTAAGTGGTGAACAAGTATAATCGTACACTAGATTTCCATTGGGAAGTTCCAATTTGGTTAATTCGGTTTTATGCCTATCGCCACTTAGAAAGATCACATTTTTAAGGTTTTCTTCTTCTAAAAGTTGGAGCAACTGATTTCTTTCATCTGGAAAAGTAGCGTGGTTTTCATACACGGCTGCGGGACTTAAGAATTGACCTCCAACTGCCACTATTTTA
Source organism: Vicingaceae bacterium (assembly GCA_040220135.1). Taxonomy (GTDB): domain Bacteria; phylum Bacteroidota; class Bacteroidia; order Flavobacteriales_E; family Vicingaceae; genus CAJXMH01. The sequence goes on along the minus strand of JAVJTT010000006.1, from coordinate 44,510 downwards.
AAGGTTGATTTGCTATTTACCAAAGCATCAATTAACCATTGAATTTGCTCTTCGCCTAAAATTTGTTGTTTACCTGTTTTACGGTGGTTAGGACTGCGGTTATAGCGGTTGTCAAGTAGGAAGAAATCAACATCATTGAATGAAAATTGGGAGGTGATGCCGGGCTTTCCATTTATGCCATATTCTGCATTGCCCCAAAAGTTTTGAAAGGCGGCTAGGGTCATTTCTTTACCCACATAACTGCGGTCGGCATCATTGGGGCCAAAGTCGTGATCATCCCAAATGGCATAATGGTGCATGCTTTTCCATAACTCTTGTATTTCTGGCATGGATTTAAAATGCGTGTAACGATGTTGAATACCACTTTTGCTGCTCCAATCCGGTTCTCTTAAATAAATATTATCGCCTAACCAAAGCATCATTTCCGGATGATGGCTTAAAATCTGATCATAGATTTTATTCCCTTGTCCATAAGGCCTACCTGGTCGGTCGTATTGGGCTTCGTTGGTATAGGCGCAGCTGCCGGTAGCCATGCTCCAATTGGGTGGCTCTTCTCTATGTTGCCATAGTTTTTGTGTAGTAAAAGTGCCGGCTGTTTTAGCTTCTCCCTCTATAAAGATCTGATAGCGATAGGTGGTTCCCGGTTCTAAGTTATGGGCAATGAGTTTTGCCGTTCTAGCTGTTTCTTCTTGGGTTTTCAAGCTCACAGATTGCTTTCTGGCTTCTTGTTCGGTTGGCCAATATTGCATTTCTACTTTTTGGGCTTTTTCTGTTTGCACCCACACCAAAACCTCTTTCATGGTGTTATAACCCAACATGGGACCCGATTGGATTTGAGCCGAAAGAGAAATGGAAAGGGCAATGAATAATGCCGGCAAGCAGATTAGTTTTCGAAGCATCTTTTTTTTACGAAGATAATCGAATACAGCTATTATGCTTCAGCTGGAAGACTAAGAAATAATTAACCTTTTTTCTTCTCTTCTACTTCTCCGGGTTTTGGCAGGGGTTGTTCTTCCGGTTTAAGGGGTGCCCCTTCTACTTTTGTTTCTTTTTCGCCATAGATGAAAGACATGTCCTCAATCGGAATAACCTTTTTACCGCTTGCTACCAAGGCCCAAGCCATGATAACACAGGTTAGAATAATGGTATAAAGTAAGATTCCCGAATCAAAGTTTTCATTTTGGTATTCATCGGGAATGGCAAAGAACAAAAGAATGGTAATCAAACCTCGGGGAGCTAGAAAAACTTGGGGGTAAATGTCTTTCTGTACAAACACTTTGATCATGATAAATCGAACCACATACAAAGCCGCCAAAATACAAAGGCTGATTAGCGCCACCTCCATATTAGCCAAACTGCTTAGTGTAATGGTTACACCAAAAAGAACAAAGAAAAAGGTACGCACCACAAAGGCCGATTCCATAGTAACCAAGTGGAAATCTTCCAGCACTTCTTTTACTTTATCTGCTTGCACCCAGCGCTTGAAAATGCCTCTAAAAAACAACTTATGATTGTTGAGCACAAGGCCAAATATTAAGATGATCAACAAAGAGGAAAGGTGGAATAATTTACCTACTGAGTATAAGATTAGAAGCACGGCAATCAGCATAAATAGCTTTACCTGAGAGTTCATTTTTTGAAATACCAGTACCAAAGCATAACTAATGGCAGCGGAGAGCGAAATGGTAATGAAAATATTACTCACCACATCAAAAGCTACTACCTTGGCGTCGCTTTCGCCTGCATTTCCAATTAAAAAGTAGAAAAACATAATGCCCAAGATGTCTGAAAAAGTGCCATCATAGACCATAAATTCTTTTTTGTGTTCCGACAAACCGCCCACCGAGGGAATGATTATGGCAGAACTCATTATGGATAGGGGTATGGCATAAACCAATGAGGTGAAGAAGTCTGGGATTAGGAAAAAGTTGATAATGTAGGCACAAGCCCCGGCTGAAATAACCAGAGAAAGTAAGGCTACGCTAAAAGACTTCCAAATGATGGGCCATTTGTCTTTGGTTAATCGAAGGTCTAAAGCGGCTTCTAACACTATCATAATTAAACCGACAATGCCCAAAAGCTCCAAGACGTTAAACAGCATTTCCCCAGCCGAAACGCCCATGGCTTTCATGCCTTGTTTGATCAGAATTCCTAAAACAATTAGCATTAAAACAGAAGGCACATTCGTTTTCTTCGAAATGATATTGAAGAAATACGAAATGATAATAATAACGCTGATGGCGATGATTGCCGTGTAGGGATTGATTACTTCCATTTCTTTAAGCCAAATTTTCCTTTTTCTTCCTCTTCTTCAGGCGGGAATAAGTCCTCAAAAATTTGTTGTGCTAAGATAGGAAAGTACTTTCGTGTAATGACATCAATATCGTTTTCGGTAGCCGGGAAGTTCGTCTTTGATACTCCGGTTGAAAGTATTTGACCGTCTTTGTGATACAAAGTGTAGTGCAAACGGATTACCCGCTTGTATTGCATTTGTTGCATGTTCACTCCGTCGGTATAATTATTCTGTAAATCGAGTTCGTTGACAAATAAAAAGTACTTGTTATCGAATTTGTAGTGCATGCTATCAAGCATGTTGTTGTCCTTCACTACCGCTTTCATGTAGCGTTTACGATCGTCTCGCTTACTTACTACCTGGCCGTTTTGAATGCTTCCTCTCTGGTATCTATTATCTTCTTCGCCCTTCAATTTGTCTTTCAGGCCTTGTAGTTTGCTCTTTTCTTCTGTTTCAGAAACGAGTTCGTATTCTAATTTTAATTTGCTGTAGATATAGTTGAGGTCTGTTTCCATTTCCTCTTCTTCTACCAAATAAAAGGAGCTGACATCACATTTTTCCTGAAAAGCTGAGCGGAGACTTTGGTCAACTGCAGCGGTAAATCGATCTACTATTTGGTCAGTAGTCATTTGGTTGGCTCTTGCAATAGCGGGGTTTACATCAGAGAGGTACATGCTGCGCTCAAAAGGGACTACTAGCAAAGACTGCTGGTTCAAATTAATTGGCTGGTCAGAAAAACGCAAGGTAGAGTGCTGCGCTTGCAAGGTTTCTAAGCCAAAGATCATACAAAGTAAAAGGAGTATTTTTTTCATGCCACAGCTTTCTTCAAAAATAAGGCCAATGCTGATTGAACAGTGACCTCAATTATGAACTTTAACACAGACTGCTGTTAACAAATGCTTATTCAAATAAGCGAAGAATATCATTTCCGTTAGCTAAAAACATTAAGGATAGCAGAATAATAATGCCTGCAATTTGAGCATATTCCATTACCTTATCATGCGGTTTTCTACCGGTTATGATTTCGTAGATTAAAAACATCACATGTCCACCATCTAAAGCCGGAATGGGTAAAATGTTCATGATCGCTAAAATGATAGAGAGAAAAGCTGTAAAACTCCAAAAACGTTGCCAATCCCACTGTGGAGAAAAGGCTTTGCCGATAGTTAAAAACCCACCCAAAGATTTATAAGCTTCGGTTTCCGGCTTAAAAATCAATTTCATTTGTTTGATGTAATTATCGAAAGAGTCGTAGGCCTTGTTAACTCCGGCGGGAATAGCTTCAAAGAAGCCGTATTGCTGCGTAGCAACAGTTAGCTGCTGTGAGGGAGGTTGAACAGCAAAACCTAAGGTGCCGTTGGGGGTTACTTCAGCCTTTAGTTCTACTTCCTGCCTATTGCGCTCAACAACTAATGTTACTTCCTCCTCTCGATGGTTCCCAAGCTGTTTCACCACATCTTGGAAAAAAGGAGTTTGTATCCCATTAATAGCAACTACCTGATCGCCTTTCTGTAGGCCGGCAGCTTCGGCATTTGAGCCGGAAACCACTTGTTCCACAACTGGAAGGTAGGCAGGCTCCATGAAAGACTTCTGCTTTTTGATCATCTCAGCTACCGTGCCTTTTGGAATTTTTACGGTTTCCCTTCTGCCTTCCCGCTTAACTTCTATTTGCTGTACATCTTCGAGTAAGATCTTCATTTGAATGTCGCTGAACTTCTCAACCTTTTCTCCATCCACGGAAAGAATCTTATCTCCATTTTTTAAGCCGATTTGGGTGGCTGATGTATCGGTATAAATGCCATATTTTACATTTTCGGTGGGAATGTATTCTGTGCCCCAAACAAAAAGCACCATGGCATAAATGGCCATGCCTAAGATAACGTTTACGGTTACCCCGCCAATCATGATAATTAAACGTTGCCAAGCTGGTTTAGAACGAAACTCCCAGGGTTGAGGGTCTTGCTTCATTTGCTCTTTATCCATTGACTCGTCGATCATGCCAGCAATTTTAACATAACCGCCAAGTGGTAGCCAACCAATGCCGTACTCTGTTTCTCCTTTTTTGGTTTTAAAAAGCGAAAACCAAGGGTCGAAAAAGAGGTAAAACTTTTCCACTTTGGTCTTAAATAACTTGGCCGGTATAAAGTGACCCAATTCGTGTAAAACCACTAATATGGATAAACTTAAGATTAACTGACTGGCTTGAATTAATATCTCCATTCCGAAAAATTATGGCGCAAAAGTAAGGATTAAAGCCGCATTAGTAAGGGGACGCTAAAAGGGGTTAAAAGGTTTAACTTTTCTTGTGAACCCATTCTTCAGCAAGTTCTCTAGCTTCTGTGTCGCAATTAATATAATCTTGCAGCTTTGCTTTTTTAACGAAGCTGCAATCATTCATTACCTTTTGATTGATCTCAGAAATTTCTAAAAAGCCAATTTCCCCTTTGCGAAAAGCGGCATTGGTTATTTCATTGGCTGCATTTAAAGCGCAAGCTGCAGTGCCTTCTTTCTTAAGGGCATCATAAGCCAAGCCAAGGTTTCCAAAGGTTTTCATGTCGGCTTTTTCAAAGGTTAATTCTGGGTAATCTAAAAAATTAAATCGAGGAAATTTGTTTTTTAGTCGCTCGGGATAAGCCATGGCATATTGAATAGGAAGTTTCATGTCCGGCAATCCCATTTGAGCTTTCATGCTGCCATCTTCAAACTGAACGATGGAATGGATGATGGATTGTGGATGAACGATTACATCGATTTGGTCGGCAGCCAAGTGAAAAAGCCACTTGGCTTCTATTACCTCCAAGCCTTTGTTCATCAAACTTGCAGAATCTATAGTGATTTTTGCGCCCATTTCCCAATTGGGGTGTTTTAATGCTTGACTTACGGTAACCTTTGCCAGTTCATCTTTGCTTTTACCACGAAAAGGACCTCCAGAAGCAGTAAGGTAGATTTTTTCTATGGGGTTTTGAAACTCCCCAGTTAAGCACTGAAAGAGTGCTGAATGTTCTGAATCTACCGGCAATAAGGGAACTCTATTTTCTGCGGCTAATTGGGTAACAAGCTCTCCGGCTACCACCAGGGTTTCTTTGTTGGCTAGCGCAATCGGTTTTTTTGCTTCAATGGCTGCCAAGGTAGGTTTAAGACCGGCATAACCAACTAAAGCGGTGACCACCATATCAATGTCTTCCATTTGCACTACTTGTTCTAATGCTTCTTCCCCGGCATAGGTCTTGATTCCTTCTTTCCAAAGGGCTTCATTTAGTTTTTCGTACTTATTTTCATCTACGATAACTACTGTATTGGGTTTAAATTCAAGGGCTTGCTTTAGCAGAAGATCGGCATTTGAATGGGCGGTAAGCACCTCAATTTGAAATTTAGAATCATTCTCTCTAATCACCTCTAAGGCTTGTGTGCCAATGGATCCCGTTGATCCTAGGAGGGCGATTTTCTTTTTCTCAACCGTATTTTTCATTTTTTTTAAACCAAATTTGCATTTTTACCGTACATTGTAGCCCGCTATACAATAACTAACCAATTAATTAGCGAGGAAAAGTAAACTTTATCTATCATGAGAAAGCAAAATTCCACGAAAAGAACACTGATTTCTTTTGCTATTGCGTTTTCATTAGCCACACTTGCTTGGAGTATTCAAAATTATTCAAATCAAGAGAGTTCGATGAAAAAGTCTTTAAAGGCGAGCATATTTGAATTTAATTCAGACTTACTAGCGAAATAGTTTTAGTGTAACGCACTTTCTTTCACTGCTTCAAGCACCTTTTGGGTGTCTTTTTTAGACTTGCAATGAAGCAATTCTCCATTTCCCAATTCGGCAATTTCTTTGAGAGATTTGTTGGTCCATCGTTCGTTTTTAATTCCAAGAACAATGACTTCAAGTCCATTTTGAGCGTTCCTCTCTATTTTGTTTCTCAAACGTTTATTTCTTTCTCCAATATCAAAAGCACCGTCTGTAGCTAAAATAATTTGGTTATTACCGTCTTCTAAAAAGTTAGAACGGCCGGTTTTTATGGCTTGTTGAATTCCTTTAACGGCTTGTGTACTGCCATCTGCTTTTATGTCTTCAATGATTTTCTTGATTGCTTCTTTTTGAATTCCCGATGTAGGAGGCAATAGAACTTCTGACTCACCGGAGTAGGTGACAATCGATAAAAAGTCTTTCTCCCTTAACGGATTTAGCAAACTAATCATGGTTTGCTTTAGCAGGTCCATTTTATCTTCTTCGCGCATAGAAGTGGAAGCGTCAATTAAAAAAACCACATTATTGGGTTTAAACTCATCGCCTAGCAAGCTGTCAGCCTTTTCACCACTTTCTTTAAAGCTAGCTTTTTCAGGCGTCTTGGTTGCTGTTTTAGAAGGGTCTTTTTTATCGGCCTCCTTGGTTTCGGTGTCCCCAAATAACTTCTCTAAAAGCGATGGTTGACTTCGACGCTCTTCTGGACTAAGTTTTTGCTTTTCAACGCGAGGCTCTTTTTCGTTTTGTTGAATAGGTGTTTCCACTTTTTCTTCTACTTTGCTTTCTTCAGCCAATTGGGCTGGCTTTTCTTCTAAAGTCCGATTTTCTAAAGAGAGGGTCACTTTTTGAAACTCTCCAGCCTCTTCTTTTTCGTATACTCCGGTTTTAGGGTTTAAGGTAAAGCCACCGCCTCCTCCAAAGCTCGGACAGGCTTGCCGATTGTTTTTGGGTATGTCTTGTACTTTGGCATTTAGTATTAAGCGAATAGGCTCAGCTTGATGGCTGAAATAGAGTTTTACTTCTTCGGATATCTTGCCTTTTTTTTTGGGGTTCAGTTTCAAACGCAAGGGCACCTTTCTTCGCGGGGGGATTTGTTTAGAGTATATTCTAGAAGTGACATTGGGTTTGCTTTCAACCCTTAAAAGGTAAATGGTCTCATCCGTGGGGTTTTGAATTTGAACATCTATTACATCTTCGTTTTCAGCTTTGATGTTGTTGAGTTCGTAAACTTCTTGGCAGACAGATAGGATGGGAATCAAAAGGCTGACTAAGAATAATACTTTTTTCATTATCACTGAAACACAAATCTCATGCCTAAGATTTAGTTTTCCCAAAAAGCAACACCCCTATGACTGAAAGAAGCAGTCCCATGATTAATCCGATAATACTACTTCTTAATAAGTCCGGTGGATTTACTAGAACCGGCGTACTGCTTTGTAGTTCTACCTTATTTACTTGTTTCAATTGATTTCTTTGATCTAGTAAGCTAAGTTTAAAATTTATTCTTGTGTTTAAGATGTCTGAAAAACCCTCTAAGTTCAGAGAGTCTATTCTAGAACCACTATAGCTTTCAAGGCGATTAAGCTCATCTTCAAAAAAAGCAATTCTGCTTTTTATCGCCTTTCTCCTCCGTTCTAGTACTTCACTATTAAAAGGCACTCTCCGATAAAAGTCTAAGACTGCCGAATGAATGAAACCTTTGTCTACTTTTTCTTTCAGGTATAAAACAATCAAAGCAATTTGACCTTCTGAAACTTCATCAATAAACCCTCTGGGATAGTTAAGTTTTCTAAGATCAACTTTTCCAACTTCTTGTAAGCTGTTAATTGAGTATACTTTTATTAAGCTACTTAAAGCCTCTTTTGCTGAATCACCGATTGGGGTTTCGTCTAAATATTGAATTTTAGATTTAGCTAACATCGAGTTTAAAGAATCTGAAACAGCTTTTAGATTGGAGTAATTTGTCTTTATAACTATTGTAGAGAGATACGAACGTTCTTTATTATTTTCTAATATAAAAGCACCCCCCCCTCCTAATAAAGTTGCCAGCAAGATTAACAGAAAGTATCTTTTAACTTTTAAGTATTGCAGCCAAACTTTTTCAAACAAGATTGACTCTTTCAGCTTTTTCTGAATCTCAAGCAGGTCTATTTCGTCTTTATGGTCGGTCACTATTTAATTCGGTTGATTGGGTGGCAAAGTAAAGACAAATAAGGGTTATTTCATAAAAAATTAACCTACAGCTAAAGAAAAGGTAAAGAATAGAAGTTCGGTATTAATTGTTAAGCTTTGGTGAAAGCAACAAGCAAGATAAGCATGAGAAAAAGGCCAAGAAGTGATACTAACAACAATTCAAGCTTGCTGTAAGCCGGAAGAGTGCTTGAGTTAGATTGAAACAGAACTTTAGTAGACACAATGTTAGATTTGGCGTGTTTTAAGTCAAGTCTTTTTAGTTTAAGTGAAACAGATTCTTTGACGTTTTCAAGTTTGTCTATTTCTTGATTCAAAAGATTGATTTTTTTTTCTAAGAAGGTTTTTTCTTCACTTCTCAGGTTGCGTATATAATGATGATTGTCAAAAAATTGGACTAAAAACGTGCTAAATTTTTTCTTCATGGGTTCACTACTAATAACCTTTATAGTTATCGTTTCTTGAAATTCAATCCAATTTTTGATACCGTTCGGCGCTATTTTCTCATACAGATCAATTTTTCTAAACCAATCAAAGTTATCAACTTCCTTTACGAAGGAAAGAAGCTGAATTTGGGGAAAACTGTCTTTTAAATTTTTAGAATGGGACAATTTAGCAGTTAACTGCTCTGCTAATTTGCTGTTCAATTGATTGTTTTTAAGCAAGTAAACTGTTTCATAACTAGGGCTCTGCTGGTTTTTGTAAAAGTGCCAACTAACAGGAGCCAAGATAGCAGATAGTAATAACAACCAACTGTATCTTTTTAGTACGACGAATGTTTTCTTTAAGATAAAATGTAGCTTGGTTCCTTCTATTGAACTAAACAAGTCTTTAATGTCTACTTCGTCTTTACTCATGTTTGACTAGAATAATTGCTGCTAAAATAATTAAATAAAAGTACGATACAGCATGTAAAAATCTTGCAGAGAAGTGAAATAAGCAAATTCTTATTTAGTTAGTTTTACCCCTGTAATGCATGTAGAGCTATTTGGTAGAAGATTTCCGGTATACTTAATTGTAACCTCAAGCAGTTTGGTCAGCAAGGGAATTACCTCTGTGTTGGGGATCATCTCAATTAGAATATTAACAGACCAACTGCCTGATGATGCTTATGCTATCATTGTATTGTTAACCAATATTTTTGTATGGTTTACCCTTTTTGATTTTGGAATAGGGCATAGTCTTCAAAATTATATCTCAGAAGCAAATGCGAAAAATGAATCTTCCTCGGCGTATATTTTCTGGGGTGGTTGCGCCGGAATAGTAATATTTATCATTGGCTTTATTGGCTTTTATTTTTTTAGTGATTACTTGGGAAATCAATATTTAAAAGAGTTTAGTAATTTTTCTCCTGGAAGCAGAGGGTTTCTCTTTTTCTATAGTAGTATCTTGTGGTTATTGAACATTACGGGTGATATTGCTTATAAAATTTGGTATGGTCAAAACAAGGGTTACATACCCAATCTTCTAGTTGGCTTGGCTAGGGTACTTTCTTTTGTTGCCATTTTACTATTGGCAGCTAACCCCCAAATGGGCACCACTTTAAACTACTTAATAGCCTCAATTTTACCACTTGGGGCTTTTCCTATGATTTTCCTTTTTTACCACATTTATGTAAATCGAGATGGGGCCAAAGAAAATGGATTTCAAGTTTTGTCAAGCCTAATGAGAAGGGGTTATAAGTTTTGGATTTTTACCGCTTTTCTTTTTATTCCTTTTCAAACGGATTACTTATTTATTTCACAATATTTGTCGGATACAGAAGTTGTGAAATACAATTTTTTGAAGAAGATATTTGATATGGTTTTCTTTATTTACACCGCTCTGCTTGCCGCATTGTGGCCTGAGTTTGCTCAACTATTGGTAAGTAATAAGTGGAAGGAAGTGCTTTCTAAAAGCAGAAAATACCTTTCTATGGGAATAATTTATCTCGTCTTCTCCACTTTAGTGGTGTTCTATTTTGATGAAGAAATTAAAAGCCTTTTAATGCCTGACACTAACTTTCAACCTTCATCATTACTCGTCTTTTTAATAGGAGGGTATTTTTTAATTCGGGTTTGGAGTGACTCTTTCCAAGTTATTCTACAAAGCAACAACCAACTGCAAACCCTAATTGTAGTTAGCTTTTTTAATTTGGTATTGAATGTCTTGCTTCAATGGTTACTTGTAGAGCCTCTTGGACTTATTGGCATTGTGTTAGGCTTAATAATTCCGGCATTATTAACCTCGGTTTGGGCATATCCTAGAAAAGTATTTAGCTTAGCAAAACCTCATCAATTGAAAAGTAGTTGAAAGTAAGAAAGTCATATTTGGTGCTTTTAATTTTCACCCTCTACGGGGTTAATCACTTTGTATTTGAACGTTTGCTTTTCTTTAATGAAGTGCTAAGTCTCATCGGCTTCTATTACTTTATTAAGTTCAGCATTCGGCCCAATAAAAAACTATACTGGCCTCAGAGTAGGATTTACCGCACAGTTGTTGCCTTAATTATCTTGCTTTCTATTTATGCTCTGGGCAGCCTTTTTGTAAAGACTAACTGGTATTATTACTTCCGGAATTCTAGTATTATTTACTCTATTTTCACCTTTTTTATTGGGTTTCACTTGTATCACCGTCAATATGCATTTTTTAAGCGAATAAAGAAGTGGCTATACCTCTACGCTTTTGGCTCTTTTGCCATAGGTAGCACCATGCTAATTGACCGGAATGCCTTTGGGGTATGGTTTGCCTTAATGCAAAGGAATTTAGGTGTATTTTCTTTGTTGTTGCTTATTCTACTGTTTTCCGTTTACACCTTGGCTTTTAGTTCTTTGACGGTGGTCATGATCTTATTCATTGTTTTGTTTTTTGCCCTGGTAAAAAGTTATCGCTTGTTTAAAACAAGCATGTATCTTGCATTAGGGGGGTTAGCTTTTTTGTTCTTAATTACGGCAAACGATCTTGAGTTGTATAAGCTTGGGTCTCACAGCCTCTTTGGAAACATCCTTTTAGTTTATAAGCAACATTCATTCTATAACCTTGACCACAACTCAAGTTGGAGGTTGTTGTTTTGGTATCGTTTGTTAATCGAGAATTTTCCAGAAAATTTAATCGGAATAGGTATAGGAACTCCATTGCTGCCTTACCGCAACAATATGATTTCTACGGAATTGGGGCACCCTGATGAGTATATTGCACATGTTATTGGCGCCCATAATACTTTTATCACCTTGTTTAGCCGGTTTGGTTTGGGTTTTTTGATTTTAATCGGCATCATTTACAGATCGGTATTTAGAGAGTTTTATCACCACAAATCATACTACCTAAAACATAAGAATGATATATCGCTGTTTCTAGCTTTTTTTACAGTAACCACTGTAGGAATATTTAACCTATTGTTAGAAACTCCTACTTTAGCCTCCGTTTATTGGGTCTTTTTAGGGTTTGTAGGAGCCGGCATTCATAATCGAAAAGCAAAACAAAATGAAGTGTAAAATTTGCAACAGCAATACTAAAGCGCTTTTTAAAACAAAGGTGTTAAATAAGTACGATGTTCAATACTTTCAATGTGAGGAGTGTCAGTTTGTACAAACGGAAAAACCATATTGGCTAGAGGAAGCTTACAACAGTCCAATTAATCATTCAGACACAGGAATTGTGCTACGTAACCAGCGGTTAAGTAGAATTGTAGGAAGCTTAATTATTTGCTTTTTTGATAAGAAAAAAGAAGCCGTTGATTACGCTGGTGGCTTTGGGATGTTTACCCGAATGATGCGAGATATTGGCTTTGATTTTTATTGGCTAGATCCATATGTTAAGAATGAATTGGCTAGAGGCTTTGAAGGAGAAAAAGGAAAGAAGTACCACATTGCTACTTCTTTTGAAAGCTTTGAACACTTTGATGATGTGATAGAGGAAGCGAAAAAGATCACTAAAATTGCCGACAACCTTATTCTTTCTACCGAGATGATTCCACTGCCCCCCCCTAAGGTTGAAGATTGGTGGTATTATGCACCTGAGCACGGTCAACATATTGCTTTCTACACTAAAAATGCTTTTCACAAACTAGCTAAAGAGTTAGGGCTTCATTATTATAACTTAGATAACGTTCACATTTTAGCTAAAACGAAACTAGGTGGTTTAGCCAGTTTTGTTTTTAAATTTAAATATGCAAAACACCTGTTTTATTTGCTTTCCTACTTTCAATTCTTTTTCATGAAGACTAAAACATTTGAAGACATGGACAAGATGAAACCTTCCAATCATGGCTGAATCACTAGAATCACTTGTGGTTAAAGGCAAGCAGAAAATGAGTAGTTCTCATGTGGTTATTTGTGCTTTGATCAGAGATGGGGAAGAGGCACTAAAAAGAAACATATCGAGGGTAGATGAGTTAGCTAAATTTTTTAAAAAGTGCGATGTTGTTATTGTTGAAAATGATAGCCAAGATGGTACAAAGGAAGCTTTAAAAAAGTGGCGTAGTGAGCATGATTTTATACACCTGATCATGCAAGATTTTGGAAGTTCAACCATTCCAAAGAAGTTGCCTTCTGCTCACCCGAAAGCCAAATACTTTGGTTTTTTAAGGATTGAGAAAATGGCAAAGTATAGAAACCTATACATGGATTATATAGCTGCTCATTTAAGTCCTGATTACGTTATGATGATAGACTTGGATATTCATGATTTTAAGCTTGATGGAGTTTGTAGTTCGTTTGGTTATGACAATTGGCACGCAATAAGTGCTTATGGGAAAAAACTTACCCCACGAAATATCATTACTCCCTATTATTTTGACACCTATGCTTTGCTAGAAAAGGGTGAAAAGCTTCCTATGCGCTACCCTCAAATGATAAAAAAGCAAAAGGAATACTCAAGTTTAAAGAAGGGAGGTGAGCTTGTTTCTGTAAGATCAGCTTTTAATGGAATGTGCATTTACCCTTGGTCTGCCATCGAAAATATTCGTTATAGAGCTACTGCTAATGATGATGAAATTGTATCTTGCTTGTGTGAGCATGTTGATTTTCACTTACAAATGGAAAGAAATGGATTTGATCAGCACTTTATAAACCCTTCAATGGAACTTTTGTATGAAAAAGCAGACCTTGGGTTCTTTATAAAAAAGGTAAAAAATCGGCTTTTTTGAGTACCACCTCTCCAAATAACAAAAGGATTGTTAGTCTTGACGTTAGCACTTTATCGTATTCGGCTAGCTTAGCTAAAATAGTGGACTATGCGAAAAAGAGAGAGCCTTCTTATGCTTGTTTTGCCAATGTGCATATGATAATTGAAGCTTACGATGAACCTCACTTTAAAGAGCAAGTAAATACGGCCACTTTAGTTTGTGCAGATGGAATGCCTTTGGTAAAAGCTATTCAACTTAAATATGGACAAACTATAGAGCGGGTTGCCGGCATGGACATGATGCCTTCTTTACTTCATGAGGCTGAGCGAGCCGGTCTTTCTGTGTACTTCTTTGGTTCTACCCAAGAAACTTTGGAGAAAATTGCAACTAAAGCCCAAGATAAGCATCCAAGTTTGCAAATTGCTGGCTACTATTCACCACCCTTTCGCCCCTTAAGTGAAGAGGAAGAATCGGAAATAGCAAAAAAAATAAATGATACTGAAGCAAACTTAGTTTTTGTCGCTTTGGGGTGTCCAAAACAAGAGAAATGGATGGCTAGAAACTCGAAACACATCAAAGCCGTTCTTCTTGGTGTAGGTGGTGCCTTCCCGGTATTCATTAATGAACAGAAAAGAGCACCAAAGTGGATTCGTGATTTAAGTTTAGAATGGTTGTTTCGATTAGTTCAAGACCCGAAACGCTTATTTAAAAGGTACTTTTACACCAATTCAAAGTTTTTACTTTTGTTTTTGCGACAATATATTTTTAAAACCAATTCCTGATTTAACTTTTGCAAACGCAGAATCCTAATATTAAAATTAAGACACTTATTGTCGATCTATTGATCGTTAATATGTGCTTGCTATTAGCCTTTGTTTTACGCTATCCCGATAAGGTCTTTTATGAAGATGTGTATTACTTAAACTTATTACTCTTTTATAATATAAATTGGGTTTTTTGTACTTACTTATTCGGAGCTTATAAAGCGTTTCGCTTAAGCTCTATCGAAAAAATTCTTAGAACGGTCATTCAATCTATTTTACTCCATTTGCTTCTAGTGGCGGCCTTTTGGGTTTTGATTAAAGGATATTTTTATTCCAGACAAATTCTGCTTACTTCTTATTTATTTCTTACAATCGGAATTTTAATATGGCGAATAGGCAATTTTTACTACAGCATGTATTTAAGAAGACAAGGTAAGTTTTTGAAGAATGTTGTTATCGCCGGCTATAGTGAGGCTTCTCAAGAATTAGCCTATTTTTTTACAAAGAACCCACAGTTTGGATTTAGTTTTAAAGGCTTTTTTGACTCTAATAATGATAAAGATGAGGTAGTTGGAGACCTTAGTGACCTAAAGCAATATTGTCTGAATAATAAAGTCGAAGAGGTGTTCTGTCTGGTTCCTAGTATTTCAGATGATGAGCTAAAGGGTTTGATAGATTTTACACAGAATAATACCATCAGATTAAAAATTATTCCTGATATCAAGTCTTACTTTTATTCCAAGTCAAAGATTGACTTCTATGGGAATACCCCGGTTTTGGTGCTCAAGGAATACCCTTTAGACAATGAAGGCAATCAAATTCTTAAAAGGGTATTTGATATTGTTTTCTCGATTTGTGTGATGCTAACAATTTTCTCTTGGTTGTTTCCAATTGTAGCTATCTTAATTAAGCTAGACTCAAAAGGGCCGGTTTTCTTTAAGCAAAAAAGATCAGGCAAAAACTACCAACCCTTTGGTTGTTATAAGTTTAGAAGTATGAGCCAATCTGCCTCTAGTGAGGGTTTTAAGCAAGCTACAAAAGGGGACAATAGAATTACAAAAGTAGGCGCCTTCCTTAGGAAATCAAGTATCGATGAAATGCCTCAATTTATTAATGTTTTAATAGGCCAAATGTCAATTGTTGGACCCCGTCCTCACCCCCTAAAACTAGATGATGAATACCGCGATATTATTGACAAATACATGTCTCGACATTTTGTTAAGCCTGGGATAACAGGTTTATCTCAAATTATGGGCTACCGTGGTGAAACAAAAGACTCTTTTGCCATGAAAGCCAGAGTTAATTTAGATAACTTTTACATTGAACATTGGTCCTTTTTCTTGGATTTAAAAATAATTGTATTAACAGGTTATAATATGTTTAAGCATGAAGAGTATGCTTACTGACATTACTATTGGGGCTAAACAAATTAGCATACGATTACTGCTTTACATATTTGCTTCCTGTTCGCTGCTAGTTTCATTGCAACTAAGCAGTTTATTCATTGGTCTTATCGTTTTACATGCACTGCTAAGTACCTCTTTTTCAAAAGCTAAAAAATCCTTTCAAAAAAACCGTATTCCGTTATTTTTATATCTTGGATTCTTTGCCCTTTTTCTGATCAGCTTAACCTACACAGAAAACCTTAATCATGGTTGGAAAGACATAGAAAGTAAGCTTAGTTTTCTGTTGCTGCCATTGGCCATTTTTTCGCAGCCAAAACTATCACGTCTGGAATTGCAAACAATATTGAAAAGCTTTGCGTTTGCTACTTTTATGGCGAGTGTTTTGGCCATCATTATAGGGTTTGTCAGTCAAAAGAGTCTCCTTATCAATCAAGAGCTTTCTGCTCAAGTTGGGATTCATGCTTCCTATCTTTCAATCTATTTGCTTTTATCTCTAGCTACTTTCATTTATGAAGCTATTCAAAAGAATAAATCAAAGCCGCTATATCTATTATTGAGTTTAATTGGCTTTATTATTCTGCTTCTTTTAGCCTCTAGAATTATAATCTTATCTGCTTTTCTAATTGCTGGTATCTATATTTTTTTCTTCAATTATTCTCGAAGTAAGCTCTTGGTTTTGATTCTTTCCATAATTACCTTGGGGTTAACTGTTTATTTAGTACCTAGCGTGCAATCACGTTTTGTAGAGGCAATTGACTTTTCAGATCGAGTTGAGTTAGATGCTGATGTTAATGAGCACAAGACCTTGGGTAGAAATTTTGGAGGGAGGGCAATAAGGGTTGCTATTTGGACTTGTAGTATGGATGTAGTGGAGGAAAACTGGCTGTTTGGAGTTGGCGCAGGCGATGTTCATCAACATTTACAGCAAAGCTATAAAGACCATGTATTTGAGTTTGCTTATAAGTACAATAATTACAATGCTCACAACCTTTATATAGAAACAGTAATAGCCGTTGGTGTTCTGGGCTTAATCCTAATTATGTTACTTTTTGCTCAGCTGCTAAAAGCAGCTTTTAATCAAAAAAGCTTAGTCTATTTAACTTTTGTGATTTCTTTTATTTTTTTGTCGTTCATGGAGTCAAGTTTTAATGTGCACCGTGGGCTTGTTTTTTTCTTACTATTTGCCTGTTTCTTTCAAAATACTAGCTCTCTTGTGGAAACAAAAAAAAGCGAGAGTTAAACCTCTCGCTTAAAAATAACAAGTCTAACCCCACCTACTTCTGAATCACCAATCGCTTCACTGTCTGTTGATCACCTTCTTGAATAAACAAAAGGTAAACTCCGCTTTCACTAATTTGGGGATTCAAGTCTATTCGATTTTGCTTACTAAAAACACCTTCATAAACCAATCTTCCGCTAATGTCGCTAATGCGAATTTGCGTGCTTTCTACTTCTCGGTCAAAGGTTATGGTAAACTCCCCATTATTGGGATTTGGAAAAACGGAGAGGCCTTCTTCACTTAAAACTTCTCCCTCTGAGCCTTTAACCCTTGCCTGACTGCTTGAGCTTGGATCTGTGGTAAAGCTTTGCATACTTGACCAAGTAGTGCCAAAAGAAGGACCATAAGTACAAATGCTCTTGATTTGCCACTCATAGGTTGTTGACGGCATAAGAAACTGTAAAAACTGACGATCGCGGCTGCCTAAGGCCAGCTTTTTATCCCAAGTACCTCCTTGTGGACGGTATCGAATGCGGTATTTTAAGGCATTTGCCTGAACATTCCACATTAACCTTGCTCGACTATCTGTAATTGCATTGGCCACTAAGCCATCTGGGATCTCACAGGGCCCAGACAAAGTGGTGAAATTTTCCAAACTAGAAAAGTCAGACCAACCTTCAGATGGACTATAGGCTCTAACCGCCCAGAAATATTTCGTGTTAGGCTGTAAAGTATCAAGATCTAGTCGACCTAACGGAATGTTTCGAACATATCGATTCCAATTTGACTCTGAGGCTCTTCTCCAAAGCACTTTGTATAAAGTAGCTCCTTGCACGATATCCCAGTTCAACCTCACTGAAGTATCTTGAATATAACGACTCAACAAATTTTGAGGGGGGTTTATACATCCAGTGGCTTGATTGATTTGAAAAGTGCTGATTAGGTCACAGCCATTAGCATCGGTAAGCGTGAGTGAATAATTTCCGGCAGATAACCCACTTAGTTGGCTCGAGCCGGAAGAGCCAGAGCTCCAATTGAAGTTGTAAGGAAGGGTTCCTCCTGAAGCATTGGCTGTAGCTGAGCCATCATTTCCTAGGCAGCTTTCATCAGTGGTTGAAATGTTAACTGAAATCGAAAGAGGAGAATTAATCAATACACTTTCAATTGAAGTGTTACCCTGAGCATCAGAAACAGTTACCGAATAGTTTCCAGCATTCAAATTAGTTGCTGTGCTAGCCGCACTCCCATTACTCCACAAGTAGGTATAAGGAATTGTGCCCCCACTCGCAATAACAGTTGCTGTGCCGTCACCAAGTCCAGGACAGCTTTCATTTGTAACACTAGTGGTAGTTACTAATGGCGTTGAAGATGACTGTATGTTTACAGCATAATCTTCTGTTTGACCAAAGCCCGGGTTGTAACAGGGTCCGGTGATAGAATTATTATACCAGTCAGTAATTACTCTTAACCTTAAAATACTGTCGGTTTGTATACCGGAACTAGGAATTGTAATAGATGTTGAATGGTTGGACACAATGGGACTTCCACTAGTTTGATCTAAAGAGTATATATTTTCTCCACTATCGGCAAAGTCTCCATCTCCGTTATAATCAATGTATACTTCAGCATCTTGATTGTTTGCACTCCCTAAGGTTAAATTAATCGTGTAGGTAGCCCCTTCATCCAGATCAATTAATTGATGATGCGTGTGGTCTACATAGTCTCCTTCTTCTAAAATTCCGCGAGATAGGTTTCTAACATTGTTTAACTCAAAATCATAGAGGGCTATTCCAAAAGAGTTGCTTGGACTACCAGTTGAAGGAGTACAAGAGGCAGAAGCAGGAATTCTTGAATTCGGGGCCACTCCACCTAAAGAGGTAATCAGACTCGGTCTTAACGCTTGCAAAGCAGCTCTCATTCTAGCAGATTGTCCGCTGGTATAATTAATGGCACAGCTTTGACTAGAGTAATTCATGAAGTTACCTGATAAAGCATCGATACTCCCACCAGTGCAAGAATTAGTGCCAGCCGGACAATTACTCGCTGCTCTAATGTGTGGGTCAGTGTCTGAAACGCAGTCTCCTTGACCTGAACCACAGCCATTCGATACAGGCGGACAATTTGCTCCACTATTATCACCTTCAAAAGTGTGAAAGAGATTGAGGCCGTGACCCAATTCATGTACAAAAGTTCGGTTTCGGTTGTTCCAAGAATTTACCGTACCATTAGTTCCAAAACAAGTATTCATGATTACGGTTCCGTCTACCTCAGGATTTGCTCCTGGGAAATAAGCATACCCTTGAATCCCAAAACCTCCGTTGTTATCTTCAATTTCTGTCACCACCCAAACATTGTAGTATTGGGTGTTAGGCCAACGACTCAGATTTTTTACCGCAATTTCATTAGCCCCGGTCGTGCCATCACCAATACCTTCAGTGGCATAAAGCGGAACAGATGATCCATCTACCCTAACTACTCCGTTTGTTGCATTTCCATTGGGATCTCTTTGGGCTAAAACAAATTCAATGTCCGTATCTACACTGCTTCCTTGAAGATTATTATACCTTGCATTTAAGGTATCTATTGCTGAAGTGACCTGGTTCATGGAAATGTTTGCTCCTACACCTACCGATTGACCGGTGTGAATAACATGAATCACCAAAGGAATTTGCAGTACCCCTGAAGACTTAGATACATCATGACTTCTTAAATAGTGCTGAATCAACTGCTCGTTTTGCTGAATTCGTTGTGCATACTCCGGGTCATTTTGCAATAATTGCCGGTGTTTTTGGTCTGTGGCGCACTCTTCTAAACTCTGGGCCGTAGCGTTGAATGAGTAAAGCAGAAAAACGATTAAGAAAGAGAGTAAAGGAGTCTTATTAGTCATGATAGTATGAAAAATTGGTTAGTTACGTAAAGGTAGCTAATTTTAAAAGAAAGAGTTTAATGAATTGAGCAAAGGCAATTAAACGAGCAGTTGATCTGCTATTTTTCTGTCATTGGCTAAACGCGGCAATTTGTTTTGCCCACCAAGCTTGCCATTACTTTTCATAAACTGTTTAAAGCTTCCTTTGGGAAGCAAGGTAATCTTTAAAGCTTGAAGGATCTGACCTTCGATCAAGTCTTTGTAATAAGGATTTACTTTCACCATTTCATCGTTCAGAGCAGCTGCCAGCTTTTCCTTTTCCATTTTATTTAGCTCTGCTTCAATAAACCATTCGTGATAAGGCAAGCCATTTTTTGGTTTTACTTGTGGAGCCAAATGAAACTCTGATACCGAAATACCGGTTTTTTGATTGGCTATAGCCATCGCCTTTTCTACTTCTTCGGCAATTACATGCTCGCCAAAAGCAGAGGTGTAGTGCTTTAACCTACCACTTACTACAATGCGATAAGGCTTGGTGGAAACGAAACGCACAATGTCTCCTAAATTATAGCCCCAAAGGCCGGCATTGGTATTTAAGATCAAAACATAATTTTGGTTTAACTCTACTTCTGCTAAAGAAATACGCTTAGGGTTCTCTTCATGAAACTCCTCAGCTTTTACAAACTCGTAGAACATGCCTGAATTCAAAAGCAGCAACATGCCTTTTTCTTTTTGAGTGTCTTGATAGGCAATAAAACCCTCTGAGGCTGGGTATAACTCTATTGAGTCAACTTTTTTCCCAATTAACTTTTCCATGATGGGGCGATAGGGTTCATAATTCACACCACCGTATATAAAGAGAGAGAAGTCAGGAAAAATTTCCGAAATGCTCTGTTTTCCACTAATTTCCAAAAGCCTCTCAAAATACATTTGCACCCAAGGTGGAATCCCACTAATCAAACTCATCTTTTCACTCAAGGTTTCCTTGCAAATGGCGTCTACTTTCTTTTCCCAATCTTCAATGGTATTTACTTGAAAGGAAGGCATCCGATTTTTTTGTAAATATCCGGGAACGTGATGGGCTACAATTCCGGAAAGACGACCTACCGGAATAGGGCCACTCTCGTCTAATTCAGGACTGCCTTGCAGAAAGATCATTTTTCCATTCACAAAATTGGCCTTGCCAGTATCAGCAATGTAGTGCAAAATGGCATTTCTTGCTGCATCGATGTGGTGCGGGATAGACTCTTTGGTTAAGGGGATGTACTTTGCCCCTGAGGTAGTGCCGGAAGTTTTACTCAAATAGAGGGGTTTTCCCGGCCACAAAACATCCTCTTCGCCTTTCACCATCCTATCGAAATAAGGGCGAAGTGCTTCATAGTCGCGCACAGGGACTTCTTGCTTGAAGTCTTGATAATTCTTTATGTTTTTAAAGTTATGATCTTTACCAAAAGCAGTATTCTTGGCTTTTTGAAGCAGATCTTTGAATACTTTTTCTTGGGTTTCATGAGGCTTGTCGGCCCATTTTTTAGTTTGCGACTGAACCCATTTGGCAAAAGGTTTACTTAGGCTCGCTTTTATTCCCATAAAACTTAAAAGGTTACGAATTGGGTTGGGTTTAGTGGAGTGCCACTTCGCCAAAGTTCAAAATGTAAGTGAGGCCCTGAGCTTAGTTCCCCGGAGTTGCCAATTATGGCAATGGGTTCTCCGGCTTTCACAAAGTCGCCGGTTTTTTTCAGCAAGACGGAATTGTGTTTGTAAATAGAAAGTAAGTCATTGCTATGTTGTACTTGAATCACATAACCGGTTTCTACCGTCCAATTGGCAAAGATTACCGTACCTTCAAGCGTGGCTTTAATGGCTTCGTTCTTAGGGGCAACAACGTCAATTCCATAGTGTTGCTCCGTAGGATTGTATTCATTTGTAACGCTGCCTTTCAAGGGAGTGAAAAAGTAAAGTTTGGCCGCTATGCTTTTTGCATTTGATTGTTCGTTGCGCAAAGAGTAAGAGTCTTCTCTTTCTACGTAATCTCGGAGCATGGAATCTTCTTTTGAACGCACAGCTGGATTGCCTACACTTTGAGGATCCAGAGTTTCTGCCGGCATGCTATCTAAAGAACTAGGGTCTTCTCCTTTTAAAATAGCGGAAATGTTCGCCAAATAAAGCTCGTTTTGTTGTAACTCTCTTTCTAAAGAATCACTCTTTAAAACCATTTTGGTTAAGTCTTCTCTTAAACTAACATCGGTATAACCCGGAATGAATTCCCGTAAAGGAGTAAAAACAATCACCACTACTACAGAAGCCATTAAAAAAACAGCCATGGTAATGATTAAAGTAAATATATTAAGGGGAGAAAGACGATAAGAAAAGCGCTCTTCAAATGTAGCGTCATTTAAGATCACCAAGCGATACTTGTTCTTAAGACGCTTGAGTATTTTTTTATTCTTGGGCTCTTTTTCTTCCATGCAGTTGAAGGCTAAAACCAAAGTCTAAGGTAAGACTGCTTGCTACTATATCCAATCTTACTACTTTGTCTAAATTTGAAGCGCAAATTTCAGCATAATAAATCGATCAAATCGCGGTTAAATAAAGCCCAAAACTACGTCTTGAAGAACAGAAATTCCATCCTCATTGTATTTTTACTGCTGATTGCCGCTTGCTCTAGGGAAAAAAACACCATGATTTCTAGGGCTTATCACAATACCACTTCGCGCTACAACGGTTTTTTCAATGCTCGAGAACTCATGAAAAAGAATGAGACATTGCTTCGAGAAACCTTTGTAGATGACTATTCGCAACTTTTGCCTGTCTTTATTTATCCTGACGACAAGAAGTCACAAAGTATGTATCCTGATATGGATTTGGTGATTGAGAAATGCTCAAAGGTAATTGATCGCCACAGCATGTATATTCGTAAAAAAGAACACGTAAAGTGGATTGATGATTCTTATTTATTGATTGGGAAAGCGCGTTTTTACAAGCAAGAGTTTGGTTTAGCCGAAGAGACATTTCTTTATGTTTATCAAGCTTATAAAAGGAAAGATCATCGATACCTAGGGCTAAATTGGCTGATACGGACTTACATTGAAACGGAAAAGTGGGACAAAGCCGAAGAGTTTATTGATTTAGCAGAAGACGAAAGAAGAAAATATCCGGAAGAATATTTAGGTATGTACTATGCTGCCGTGGCTGACTTTTGGATCAAGAAAGACCAAGACTACGAAAAGGCCATTGTCAATTTAGAAGAAGCCATCAAATACGAAGAGAATAAAGAGTTTAGAAGACGGTATACCTTTATTCTTGGTCAAATTTATCAGGATCGTAGAGATTACGCACCGGCTACTAGGCTTTACACTCAAGTGATAAAAATGAACCCCGAATATGTAATGCGGTTTAATGCGCGTATTAATCGGGCCATTTCTTATGATGTTAGCACTCTGGGCAGTGAAGACATCAAGAAGGAATTAAGGAAAATGCTAAAAGACGCGAAAAACGAAGAGTTTCGAGATCAAATTTATTATGCCTTAGCCGAAATTGCATTAAAAGAAGACAATGAAAGTCTTGCCATAGAACACCTTAAAAAATCGACAAGGTTTAGCGTGGGCAATAACCGACAAAAAGGACTTTCTTACTTAAAGTTGGCAAACATTTACTTTGAACAGCCTAGCTATGTAAAGGCTAAAAATCACTACGATAGCACTTTGCAATACTTGCCGGAAGATCATCCTGAGTATTATGATGCAGAAAGTAAGAACGAAAGCTTACAAGATTTAGTTAAAAACCTAAAGACCATAGATCGCCTGGATAGTCTCTTAGCCCTTTCTCAGTTAAGTGAAGAGGAGAGAGAGAAAAAGGTAAAGAATATGATCAAAGAAATGAAAGCGGAGGAAGAGCGGAAAAAACAAGCAGAGCTTATTGCGCTGAAACGTCAACAAGAAGAGGCTACGAACCAAGGATTTTTAAGTTTAGGTGGAGGTGGTTCCGGTAGGGGCAAATGGTACTTTTATAACCCCACGAATATGGCAAAAGGACAAGCAGAGTTTACCAGGGTTTGGGGGCAACGCACATTAGAAGACGATTGGAGAAGAAAAAACAAAGGACAAAAAATAATTGCCCAGTCGATAAAGAGAGGTGAAGAAGATGAAGCAGAAAACTTGGGAGATACTGAGGTTTCGGAAGAAAAAAAGTACGATGCAGAGGAATATCTGAAAAATATCCCCGCTACCGTGCAAGAGCAGCTTGAAGCCCACGGCAAAATTGCAGAAGCCTTATTTAATGTGGGAACTATTTTTAAAGAGAGCTTCAATGACATTCCAAGTGCGGTTCAGTCTTTTAATAGAGTTACGAAGCAATATGACACTTCACAATACAATTTGCCCGCCCACTATCAGCTTTACCGCATTTATTTTCTTGAGCAAGAAACTGAAAAGGCGAAAGTTCACAAGGACTATATCTTAGATAATCATCCTTTTAGCGAGTATGCTTACTTGATTAAAAATCCGGATTACAACAAACAAACCAAGGCAAGTAAACAGAAAATTGAAGAGTATTATGAAGCCACCTATAAGCTTTATGATTACGGTTTATATCAAGATGTAATCGAGAGTTGCGTAAAAGCAGATGAAGTTTTTAAGAAGAACCACATTCAGGCTAAGTTTGATTTTTTAAAGGCAAAAGCGATTGGACATGTGAAAAGCAAAGAGGCGTTTAAAACAGCCTTAGAAAATGTGGTTAAAGATCATCCCGAGGATACGGTAAAAGAAAGGGCTCAGTATATTCTAAATTACATGAAATCAATGGGCAATGGGCCAAAGGAAAAGCCGGAAACCGGCTTGTGGAAATACCAGCCGAATGAAAATCAAATGTTTATCATGTCACTAGAAGAGGGCGGCGCAAATGCACGACAGCTAAAGCTCAAGTTGGCCAACTTTAATCAAGAGTTTTTTAGAGAAAAGGAATTAGACTTTACCACATCCTCTCTACCCGGTAGAACGCTTTATTTGATCCGGACCTTTAAGAATGAAATGGAGGTGATGCGTTACTATACAGCGGTAAAGAATAATCCGGAGGTTTTGGTGGAGATAAAAAAAGCAAATGCACAGCCTTATATTATTTCCATTCCGAATTTTAGAACTCTCTTCAAGCACAAAAACGAAGAAGACTATTTGGAGTTTTTTAGCAAGAAGTATCCGGGTTAGTGTCAATTTGCCAGAAATGTTACCTTTGCAGCTGATTTAGACGCAATGTTTAAGAAAAATAATAATATGGCAAGGAACAGTGAAGTTGATGCTTCATCAATTAACATTATTCGTAACGGTACGGAATTAAATGGAGATATCGTTTGCAAAGGGGATATCAGAATTGATGGCAAACTAGTTGGAAACCTAAAAGCAGATGGCAAAGTAGTAGTAGGAGAAAACGGGATAGTGGAAGGAAATATTGAATGTGCCTACGCAACCCTTTCCGGAGGACTAAAAGTCAACATTACTGTAAATGAACTCCTGACACTTAAGGCTACCGCCAATCTAGTCGGTGAAATTGTAACCAACAAACTCCAAATTGAACCTGGGGCAAATTTTTCAGGTAGCTGTAAAATGGGAGCCGTAATCAAGGGAATTGAGGATGGAAAATCCCAAAAAGAAGGAAAAAGAGAAAAAACAGCCTAACACCTTTTTGCGCTTTAGTGGTATGGCTACCCAAATGGCAGTCATTATTGGTATTGGCGTATTCGGTGGGAAAGAGCTAGATGCCTATTTTAAACAAGATCAACACACCTTTACTTTAATCGGATCATTACTAGGGGTTGGAGTTGCCCTCTATTTCGTGATCAAAGACTTATCCAAATGAATACTTCATTTTTAAAAGCACTGCTTCTATTAGCAGTAGCTCTGGTTTGTTTTCATATTGCAGCCATTAACATTTTGGCATATAGTTGGACCCCCATCTTTTTAGTCGCCTATCTTTTTTTTCCACTTATTACCTTTTTAATTCACAAAGTATTGGAAAAGAAAATTGACAGCCGACCCCAAACTTTTGTGACTTACTTTATGGGAAGCATGACCGTTAAGCTGCTTGCCTCTTTGGGTTTGCTATTGGTTATTCTCTATACCCGTCCGCTAATTAAAGTGCATTTTGCCATTTTGTTCATGACCTTTTACCTAGCGTATACTGCACTTAGTGTAACGGTTCTCTTTAAAAAACTTCGGCAAGAGAATTGAACTTTTAATTTTCATAAAAAAAGGGGCTCTATAAAGTTTCTGATTTATTTTTATTATCCATACTTTTGCGCCCAAATTTGTACGACCCAGAATTGAAAAAAATGAGCGGATTCAAACACACTTCATCAGTGTTTTTAAGAAGATTAAAAACCGCAGCAGTTCTATCTGTTTTCAGTTTATTGTCCTTTAATTTAAGTGCCTCTTCTGAAGGAGGAGACTTCAATGCAGGAGAAATGATCATGCATCATATTTCCGATGCGCACGAAATTCATTTAATTGGAGATTTGGCAATTTATTTGCCGGTGATTGTCCAATCGGAAGAGGGGTGGGATGTTTTTTCTTCTTCACACTTTTACCACAATCCGAAGGAAATGAAAACGGAAGAGGGTAAACAAGTTCATTATTATGAGCACGGGGATTACATCTTGTTTCACGAGCATATATATTACAAAGAAGGTGGGCTTCAGTTAAACGAAGAAGGGGACGCAACCAATAAAGCAGTTGCGCTTGATATGTCAATTACTAAGAACGTTGCCGGTATGTTTTTGACTATCATTCTCATGATCTTGATCTTTACCACAGTGGCAAAAGGCTACAAAAAAAGAGGAATTGGAGCACCAAAAGGAATACAATCGTTCATGGAACCCTTGATCTTGTTTGTAAGAGATGAGGTGGCTAGGCCGTCTATCGGAAAGCATGCCGATCGTTTTGTGCCCTTCTTGTTAACCATCTTCTTCTTTATATGGATCAGTAACCTTTTGGGTTTGATTCCATTTTTAGGAGGCTTAAACATTACCGGTACTCTAAGTATCACAATGGTATTGGCAGCTGTGGTTTTTGTTATAACCTCGATTAGTGGGAACAAACATTATTGGGGCCACATTTTATGGCCTCCCAATGTGCCTTTGCCTATTAAGTTTATTTTGGTGCCAATTGAATTTGCCGGGATTTTCATTAAACCCCTTGTGTTAATGGTTCGTTTAACGGCAAACATTACAGCTGGTCACATCATCATCCTTGCTTTTGTTTGTTTGATCTTCATTTTTGGAGAGCAAAGCGCCGGAGCAGGTTATGGAGTAGGAATTGGTTCTACCCTGTTTATGATATTTATGAATTTTATTGAGTTGTTAGTAGCCTTTTTACAAGCCTACGTATTTACCTTATTGGCTGCCCTTTATTTTGGCGCAGCTACAGAGGAGGCTCATCATTAGTGTGTAATCTATTTATTAATTAAACTATATTAAAATGGATTTATTGACAGTTTTACTCGAAGTTGCTGCTGCTGCAGGTTATGCAGGATTGGGAGCTGGTGTTGCAGCCATTGCTGCAGGTTTAGGAATTGGTAAAATCGGTGCTGCGGCATTAGAATCAATTGCAAGACAACCAGAAGCTACCGGTGACATTAGAGCAAATATGATTGTGGCTGCTGCCCTTGTAGAAGGTGTAGCGCTTTTCGCAGTTATTGTTTGTTTGTTAGTAGTACTTGGGTAATCAAACAGAAAATTGACAGTATTTCAGCGGTTGGCTGAAGTACTGTCTTTATCTCAAAGAAAAATTAAGTTATGTTATCTGTAAGTATAGGAACTGTAATTTGGACCACCATTGCCTTTTTGGTTGTGGTTTTTATTCTCGCCAAATTCGCATGGAAACCAATTTTAAATTCGCTTCGCGAAAGAGAGGAGTCTATTGAAGAGGCTTTAGAATCTGCTGAGCGTGCGAAAGAGAAAATGAAAGACCTTGAAGCTAGCAATGAAAAGTTGTTAATAGAGGCCCGTCAAGAAAGAGAAGAAGTTATCAAGTCTGCCCGTGAGGCCAAAGAGAAAATGATCAGCGAGGCTAAAGACAAAGCAAAAGCAGAAGCAGACAAAGTATTGAAAAACGCTCAAGATTCGATTCGTGCGGAAAAAGCTTCTGCCATTAGTGAATTAAAAAGCTTAGTGGGAGAATTATCGGTAGAAATCGCCGAGAAAATATTAAAGCAAGAGCTTTCTGCTGAGAAGCAAAAAGCGTTGATCGAAGAGAGCTTGAAAGACGCTAAACTCAATTAATTATGAAAGGAGTTCGCGCAGCAGTACGATATGCCAAAGCCCTCTTGCAATTAGCTGCAGAAAAACAGCTAACGGAGCAAGTAGTGCAAGATGCGCGTATGGTGCATGCCTTGATTTCAGAAAGCAAAGACCTAACTCTTTTGTTAAACAGTCCCCTTGTTCGGGCTGATAAAAAAGAGGCTGTATTAACGGAAATTTTCTCCGGTAAAGTGCAAGATCTAAGCTTGAAGCTAATACAACAAACGGTTCAACATAATCGAGAAAATTTGCTGGGAGTGATATTTGAACAAATGATCACTCAGTACAATAACTCTCACCGCATTGCCAAGGTTGATGTTTCGACCGCAATACCTTTAGAAGAGTCGATAAAAGAAGAAATTAGTAAGAAGTTTATCGAAACTTTCAAGCTTTCTAAAGTAGAGTTGAATGAGGAAGTAGACGAAGATTTGATTGGTGGATTGGTACTGCGAATGGGTGACAAACAGCTCGATGCAAGTATTCGCCGACAATTAAATGATATTAAAAAAGAATTAGTTTAAACACAGTATAAACACAATAAAATGGCTGAAGTAAATCCGGCAGAAGTTTCTGCAATCTTAAGAGATCAACTAGCAGGCGTTAAATCTGAAGCTGACCTTGAAGAAGTAGGTAGCGTTTTACAGGTAGGTGATGGTATCGCCAGAATCTACGGAATGTCTAACGTTCAATCAGGAGAGTTAATTGAATTTGAAAACGGTTTAATGGGCATTGTTCTGAACTTAGAGGAAGACAATGTTGGAGCCGTACTTCTTGGTTCTTCTAACAATGTAAAAGAAGGCGACACGGTAAAAAGAACCGGTCGTATCGCTTCGATTAAAACCGGCGAAGGAATGCTCGGTAGAGTGGTTAACACTTTGGGTGAACCCATTGATGGTAAAGGACCTATTGAAGGAGAAACCTTTGAAATGCCGATTGAAAGAAAAGCGCCCGGTGTTATTTACCGTGAGCCGGTAAGTGAGCCACTACAAACCGGAATTAAGTCTATTGACTCGATGATTCCAGTGGGTAGAGGACAGCGTGAGTTGATCATTGGTGACCGTCAGACCGGTAAAACAACGGTGGCGATTGATACCATTATCAATCAAAAAGAATTTTACGACAAAGGAGAGCCAGTTTATTGTATCTATGTAGCTATCGGACAAAAAGGTTCTACCGTTGCCGGTATTGTGAAGACTTTAGAAGACGCAGGTGCAATGGCTTATACTACCATTGTTGCCGCGAATGCTTCTGACCCTGCACCGATGCAGTTTTACGCTCCTTTTACTGGAGCCGCTATAGCTGAGTATTTCAGAGATACAGGAAGACCGGCACTGATCGTTTTTGATGACTTATCAAAGCAAGCGGTTGCTTACCGTGAAGTATCACTTCTTTTAAGAAGACCTCCGGGACGTGAAGCATACCCAGGTGATGTATTCTACCTTCACTCAAGATTGTTAGAGCGTGCCGCTAAATTGATTGGCGATGATAACATTGCTTCTCAAATGAATGATTTACCCGACTCTTTGAAAGGGAAAGTAAAAGGAGGAGGCTCCATTACCGCTTTGCCTATCATTGAAACACAAGCGGGTGACGTTTCGGCTTATATCCCAACCAACGTAATTTCCATTACAGATGGTCAGATCTTCTTGGAATCTAACTTATTCCTTTCGGGAGTACGTCCGGCCATTAATGTGGGTATTTCAGTATCGCGTGTAGGTGGTTCGGCTCAGATTAAGTCGATGAAGAAGGTAGCCGGTACCTTAAAGCTAGATCAAGCACAATACCGTGAACTAGAGGCTTTCTCTAAATTTGGTTCAGACCTTGATGCTGCTACAAAAGCAGTGCTTGATAAAGGAGTTAGAAACGTGGAGATCTTAAAGCAAGCTCAGAACTCACCCATGAAGGTTGAAGACCAGGTGGCCATTATTTACTTAGGAACCAAAGGCTTGTTAAGAGATGTGCCGGTTGATCAAGTGAAGAAGTTTGAAGCAGAATTTTTAGAATTTATGAATGCGAAACATCAAGATACTATGGAAGCTTTGAAAGCCGGAAAGTATACAGATGCTGAGACTACTGTATTGGAGAAAGTAGCAGCAGACATGACTTCAACTTACAAGAAGTAAGAATTAATTTGACCTACTAAACATGGCAAACTTAAAAGAAATAAGAAGCAGAATTACCTCGGTTTCATCAACCAGGCAAATTACTTCTGCCATGAAAATGGTATCGGCCGCTAAACTGAGAAGGGCACAAGATGCCATTACCCAGATGCGACCCTATGCCAACAAATTAAGAGAGTTGCTGGTTAACTTAAGCGAATCTACCGATGACAGCCCGGAAGGCGCTTACACGGAGGTAAGAGACGTTGAACGTGTACTCTTGATTCCCATCACCTCGAATAGAGGTTTGGCCGGTGCTTTTAATGCCAACATTATCAAAGAAACCAAAAAGGTAATTGCTGAGAAATACTCAGATAAAGATGTAACAGTACTTTCTATCGGAAAAAAAGCCGATGACTTTTTTAAGAAGACAGCTTACAACATCAAAGGAACTACTTTGCCAAATAAAACAGAGCAGATATTTGATGACCTGACTTTTGATAATGTAGCAGAAGTGGCACAAAAAATAATGAATTCTTTTGCCTACAAGCAGTTTGACCGCGTGGAGCTAATCTATAATGAGTTTGTAAATGCCGCCTCTCAAAATATTAGAGTAGAGCAGTATTTGCCAATTGCGCCTCCACAAAAAGAAGAAGGAGAAGAAGAGCAATCTAAATCAGACTACATCTTTGAACCTTCTAAGGAATTCATCATTTCAGAATTGATTCCCAAGTCTTTGCGCATTCAATTGTTTAAGGCTTTGTTAGACTCATATGCCGCAGAACACGGAGCAAGAATGACAGCCATGCATAAAGCCACTGATAATGCGACGGAGCTTATCGGAGACTTGAAATTGGTATACAACAAAGCACGTCAAGCATCCATTACGAACGAAATCTTAGAGATCGTGGGTGGTGCAGAAGCCTTGAATGACTAAGAAATAATTCAATGAATAAAGAGAAAGGCCAATCGAACGATTGGCCTTTTTTATTTTCTCCAAGCTTTGAATGGGCCTGATTTTTGCTATCATTGCTGCATGCTAAAATTGAATCGCGGGTTTTTATGGGCTTTGGCTTTACTTTTAATCAGCCTTTCTTATTGGCCACAGTTCATGTCATTTGGCAATGTAGAGAAAGAAGTTCAAGCTTTTCAAACAACCCTTTCAAAGAAAGAAAATCAAGCTACAGCATTTTTAGAGCAACTTAGACAAGAAGATCAGTCTGGTCATTTAAGGACTCTAAAGTCTCCACGTATAGAAAAACTAGCTACACAGGGCATATCTTTTTTCGTTTATCATCAAACTAATTTAGCCTTTTGGACAGAAGATGAAACCGCTTTTACCAAATCGCTTTTAGTGGCAGAAGCAGGGCTGTATGAAGGAGAAAACGGTTGGTACCACTTAATAAAAAACCAGCGCAGCGATTCAACCTACCTTGCTCTCATTCTAATTAAGCGGCAGTACGATTATCAAAACCGTTATTTAAAAAATGCCTTTCAAGCTGACTTTCAGTTTCCAAACTTATACTTAGCGGAAGAGAAGGGGAAAGGGAAATTTCAAATATTTACCCAAGACGGTGAACTTTTGCTTACCCTAACTACAAAAGAAGACTTGGGCTTACAGCCTGCCATGAAGCTTGTTTTAGGCTTGTTAAGCTTATTGGGAATAGTGCTGTTTTTTTACTTGCTTGCTGCAAGCAGCTCTGCCTTATTGCAGCTTTTTGTAGTGCTTTTAGCCAGGCTTTTATTCTTTTTTTTCCTACCTGAATTTTGGCAATCATGGGCTATTTTTCAGCCTTCACTTTTTGCTTTAAGCGAATGGGTTCCCTCTTTGGGTGATTTAGGCTTACATGCGCTTACTCTTTTTTATGTTATTTATTTGTGGAGAAGAAGAAGTAAGCAGCTAGGAGGATTTGTCTTGCCATTTGTCGAAATTGCATTAGGACTTGGTCTATCTGTGCTTGGCTTGTGGTTAATCAAAGAATCAGTTTATAACTCTTCTCTTCACTTCGATTTAAATGATTTGTTTCACTTAAGTTTAGAAAGTTACCTCTGCTTTCTCATTTTCGGATTATGCTTTTTTTCGGCTTTGCAATTTTTTGAACTCGCCCTTTATCGTTTGGCAAAGCATTCAGGATTCCAAGCTTTAAAGAGGTCGAATTGGTACAAAGGGCCAATCCCTTCCATTTTAGTTTTGCTCTTCTTTTCGGCCCTTTCGGTCTTGGTTTTGGAGCAAAGTATGCAGCAAAAACAAGAGGAAGAAAAAGAGTTTATTTTGAAAAAGCTGGCGGAAGAAAAAGACCCCATAGCCGAATATCTCTTTCTTGAAGTACAAGAAAAAATACAAAGTGATGAACAACTGCATCGTTATTTAAAAAATTATTGGAGCCAAAAAGAGCAAGCTGATCAGTATTTACAAGAACAGTTTTTTAATGGATATTGGAAGAAATACAATTTGGTATTTACGCCCTGTCTTCCCAATGATTCGCTTTATTTAAGCACCGGAAATACTTATGCTGCTTGTCGCGATTACTTTATGGAGCGCTTGCGAAGAGAAGGAGAGTTGATCAGTTCGACCAACTTTTTTCAACTGCAAAATTTCCCGGGAAGAATCGAGTATTTGGCGGAAGTTGATATTCCTATCGATTCGAATACCTACACTTTATACATCGAATTAGTTTCTAATTTGCTCACCGAAGGACAAGGTTATCCGGAATTGCTTTTGGATGCACAAAGTCGAGCAGATGATATTGATCTTGGTGATTATGCCTACGCCATTTACGAAAAAGGAGAGTTGATCTATTACCACGGAGATTACAATTATCCCACACACATTTCAGTCGATTCTAGAGAGAAAGAGCGCTTGTTCAATCATGAAAAATTGGGGCACTATCATACGACTTACTCAAAAAATGGAGAAACGATTTTGGTACTCAGTCAAACGAAGGGAAATTGGTTACTAAGCTTAACAGCTTGGGCATACCTTTTTGTAATTTATGCTGTTTTATTTTTATTGTTAGCCGTTTGGCTGAAGTATTTCCCCTTTCATTTTCGCTTGCAATTCACTGATTTTTCTACCAAATTGCAACTTTTTTTAGTGGGGACATTACTGTTTGCTCTGCTGTCTTTTTCGCTTGGCACCATCTACTACATTCAAAAACAATATCAAAAAAAGAACTTCAATAACCTCAGGGAAAAAGTGCGTTCCATTAATATGGAATTAGAACAGAAATTAGCTACCGAAGAAGTAATGGCAGAACCCTTAACCGCTTATGTTGAGGGGCTATTGATCAAGTTTTCTAATGTGTTTTACACCGATATTAATTTGTACAACAAAGAAGGGAAACTCTACGCTAGCTCTCGTCCAGAAGTTTTTGAACACGGCCTCAAAAGTTTGCGGATGAATCCCTTTGCTTACCAAGCGCTAAAGCTAGATCAACGATCTGAGTGGGTGCAAGAAGAATCCATCGGAGAGATGGATTATTTATCGGCATACATTCCTTTTCGAAATTATAACAATGATGTTTTAGCCTATTTGAACTTGCCTTATTTCTCAAAGCAAGATGAATTCCAAGAAGAGATATCTGCCTTTATCGTTTCCACTTTGAATATTTATGTAGGGATTTTTACGCTCGCTTTGTTGGTTTCTGTGCTTTTGGTTAACCAATTATCGAAGCCGCTTTTATTGATTCGGCGTCAAATTGGACGATTAAAACTCGGTTCTTCTGTAGAGTTGATTAAATGGGACAGCCAAGATGAAATTGGAGCCTTAGTAAATGAGTACAATCGCATTGCCATTGAGTTGAATGAAAGTGCTGAGCAATTGGCTCAATCGGAAAGAGAAGGAGCTTGGCGGGAAATGGCCAAGCAGGTGGCTCATGAGATTAAAAACCCACTCACTCCCATGAAGCTGAGCATTCAGCATTTGCAAATGGCGGCCCAATCAAATGCAGACAATTGGCAAAAACGCTTGGAACGTACGGCTCAAACCTTAATTGAACAAATAGATACTTTAAGCAACATAGCAGATGCTTTCTCTTCTTTTGCCAAGCTTCCGGAAAAGGAGATGCAAACCATTGACCTTGTACCTATCTTAGAGACTTCGGTTCATTTATATGAGTCGGAAGTAGAGGTTAAACTAGAAAAGGAAAAGGGGCTTGAAAAGGCAGTTGTTTGGGGCGATAAAGATCAGCTGCTACGTCTTTTCAACAACCTCTTAAAAAATGCCGTTTATGCTACCCAAGAAACAGAAAGGGCAAGTATTAAAATTCATTTGGGTCAAGAAGACAAGCACTTTTTAATCCGCATAACAGATAATGGAATAGGTATTCCAAAAGAGCAGTTAGAGCGAATTTTTGAACCCAGTTTTACTACTAAAAGTTCTGGTACTGGTTTAGGTTTAGCCATGGCAAAAAGCATTGTGAGCCGCATGGAAGGAAAAATTTGGGTAGAGTCGGAAGAAGGGAAAGGGGCGAATTTTTACATTGAGCTTAGGAAGAGAGGCAGTATTTGAAAATTGTAATTCAATATTCTCTCATTTGTAAATCAGACAATTACCAATCAATCAATTACCAATGACTAATCGACCGTTGAAAATGAAACCATTACAAATGAATAAAAACGCCGTCATTGCGAGGACGAAGGACGCGGCAATCTAGCGTTTTTAATAGATTTTTTAATTAGGAATAACAATAATTGCATTAAAGAAACTTACAATTTAAGCAGTTGAGAAAGGAAAAAGTAAATTATTCTTTAGAAGGATCTCTTGAAATAATGGCTTTCTATCATCAATCATTTATTTTTGTTCTTCATCAAAGTTAAAGTCATGTCAAACATTCTTCAAGAAGTAAAAAACAACATTGCCTACATCACCATTAATCGTCCGGAAAAGCTTAATGCATTAAACCGAGAAACCATTGCTGAATTAGGTAAAGCCATTCAAGAAGCCGATCAAAACCCGGAAGTAAAAGTGATGATCTTAACCGGTGCTGGCGATAAAGCTTTTGTGGCTGGAGCTGACATATCAGAATTTAACCAATACTCGGTTGCAGAAGGGAAGGAAATGGCAGAAAATGGACATAAAACTTTGTTTGATGTAGCAGAAAATTCGAGAACGCCCATTATTGCGGCGGTTAACGGTTTCGCATTAGGAGGGGGTTTAGAGCTAGCCATGGCTTGTCACATTCGTATTGCTTCAGAGAATGCCAAAATGGGTTTGCCAGAAGTGGGTTTGGGTGTTATTCCCGGTTATGGTGGCACACAGCGCTTGGCACAATTGGCTGGAAAAGGAAAAGCCTACGAAATGATTTTTACCGCTGGAATGATCAAAGCAGAAGAGGCCTTAGAAATTGGCTTAGTCAACCAATTAAGCACACAAGTTGAGTTAATGAGCAGCTGCGAAGCCATGGCCGCCAAGATCATGAAAAATTCACCGCTCGCCATTGGCGCAGCAATAACAGCCATCAATGCTGGATTTCGTTCTGATAAAAATGGCTATCAAACCGAAATTGACGAGTTTGGAAAGACCTTTCAAAGCGAAGACTTTAAAGAAGGAACCACTGCTTTCCTTGAAAAAAGAAAGCCCAATTTTACCGGAAAATAAATTGCATTACTTCTCGTTCTGATTTGTAGCTTTGAAAAGAAGTAAATCCATTTTTTGACTCCACTTAAAAAATTAGCCGGACAAACCGCTATTTACGGTTTGCCAAGTATTGTGGGCAGGTTGCTAAACTACCTGCTTGTACCTTTACATACCGGGGTGTTTTTGCCTGAGCGCTTTGGAGTGATTACCGAAATGTATGCCTATGTGGCCTTTTTGGTGGTCTTGCTAACCTACGGCATGGAAACGGCCTATTTCAGATTTCAGTCAAAAGAAGGGGCAGTCCACAAGAACGTTTTTAGCACTACTTTACTCTCGCTAGTTTTTAGCACGCTTATTTTTTGGACGCTTACTTCGCTTTTTTCCCAGTCCATTGCCAATGCTATTCACTATCCCGACAATAGCGAGTTTGTGGTTTGGTTTGCCTTTATCGTGGGCATGGATGCTATTTCTTCCATTCCTATGGCAAGGCTCAGGGTGGAAGGAAAAGCCATCAAGTTTGCGCTCATCAACTTTGCCAATATTCTAGTTAACATTGGCTTGAATTTATTTTGGTTAGCCTACTGCATTCCAAACTTTGAAGCCGGAAACAGCAATGCGCTAATAGACCTACTCTACACGCCTGAAATTGGAGTAGGCTATGTGTTTATCGCCAATTTAATTGCTAGTGGGGTGAAATTCCTCTTGCTCAGTCCTTACTTTTTGAAACTAAAGTTTGTGGTAGATCGCCATTTGTTAAAACAAATGCTGATTTATGCCGGGCCTTTGCTGATTTCAAGTTTGGCCATTATTGTAAACGAAAGTGCCGATAAGATCTTGATTAAGTGGTTGCTCGTAGATGATCTTGGGGTAGATGCTGCTACCGAAAAAGTAGGGATCTACGGCGCTTGTTACAAGCTTTCCATCATCATCAGCTTGTTTATTCAGGCCTTTCGATATGCCGCAGAACCCTTCTTTTTTAGCCAAGAGAAAGAGAAAAACTCAAAAGCCGTTTATGCCACCATTATGAATTATTTCGTCTTGGTTTGCGCTACCATTTTTCTTGGAGTTATGCTTTACTTAGACATTCTCAAACACTTTTTGGCTGATTCATCTTATTGGGAGGGCTTGCACATTGTGCCCATTCTTTTATTTGCCAATATTTTTCTGGGAATCTTTTACAATTTGTCTGTCTGGTATAAGCTTTCCGGCAAAACCAAATACGGCGCTTACATCGCTTCCTTTGGGGCCTTGATCACCCTAGTTTTAAACTTAGTTTTAATACCCAAAATAGGCTATACCGGTTCGGCTTGGGCTACCTTGGTTTGTTACGCTTCCATGGTACTTGTTTCTTACTATTTAGGAAAAAAACATTTTCCGGTACCATACAATATGAAAAAAGTTGTGGGCTATCTTTCGCTTGCCTTTTTGGTCTATGTGGGAAGTACGTTTTTCGCTTTTGAGAGTGAGCTTTTTAAGTATGCCATCCACACCTTAATTTTATTGGCCTTTATTGGCTTGGCATTTGTTTTAGAAAAACCTAAAAAAGCAATAATTTCGTAGGCTTTACCGAATGTCATGCCCATGAAAATAAAGCTGATCAATCAATCGAAACACCAAGCTCCTCAATATGCTACTGAGGCCTCTGCCGGAGTAGACTTGCGGGCCAATTTAGAAGAGCCAATTCAAATGGGTTCCTTGGAAAAGGCCATTGTTCCGACCGGACTGTTTATGGAGTTGCCAATTGGCTATGAGGCTCAAGTTCGCCCGAGAAGCGGTTTGGCTTTTAAGCATGGCATTACGGTTTTGAATTCGCCAGGTACCATAGATGCGGATTACCGTGGAGAGATCAAAGTGATTTTAGTGAATTTGTCGAAAGAAGAATTCGTAATTGAGGACGGAGAGCGCATTGCCCAAATGGTAATTGCCGCTCATGAGCAAGCAGAATGGGAAGAAGTAGACGAATTGGGTTCCACCGATCGCGGTGCGGGGGGCTTTGGAAGCACCGGAAAAAAATAGCAGTATAAATGCCTTTAACCTAGCGGCATTACCACATAATACAAACAAAAAACCGAGTAAAATGAAAATCATTGTACCCATGGCCGGAAGGGGAAAAAGAATGCGGCCACACACCCTTACCATTCCAAAACCATTGTTGCCCATTGCAGGGAAACCCATTGTACAGCGTTTGGTAGAAGACATTGCCAAAGTTTGCGATGAGAAAATTGAAGAAATCGCTTTTGTAATCGGTGATTTTGGAAAGGAAGTAGAAGAAAACTTGATGAAGGTTGCCGAAAGTTTAGGGGCTAAGGGCCATGTTTTTCAGCAAACAGAAGCTTTAGGAACCGCCCATGCCATTATGTGTGCGCAAGAAGTGCTAGAAGGAAAAACCATTGTTGCTTTTGCTGACACTTTGTTTCGTGCAGACTTTACCTTGGATGAAAGTCAAGACGGAATCATTTGGGTACAACGAGTAGAAGACCCTTCGGCTTTTGGTGTAGTAAAATTAGATCAGGAAGGTATTATCACTGATTTCGTAGAAAAACCGGAAGAGTTTGTTTCGGATATGGCCATTATTGGTATTTATTATTTCAAAGACGGAGGCTACCTGAAAGAAAACCTGCAATACTTGTTGGATAACAAGATCATGGACAAAGGGGAGTATCAAATCACAGATGCTTTGGAAAGGATGAAAAAAGCCGGAACCAAATTTGCTCCCGGGGCTGTGGAAGAATGGTTAGATTGCGGCAAGAAAGATGCTACGGTTTATACCAATCAAAGAGTATTGGAATTTATCAAAGAGGAAGACATTGTTGCTCAATCGGCTAAAATGGAAAACGCTACAGTGATACCACCTTGTTACATCGGCGAAAATGTAGTGCTTAAAAATGCCGTGGTAGGTCCTCATGTTTCAATTGGAGACAATACAGTGGTGGAGAATTCAGTGATTCAGAATACCATAGTTCAAACTAATACCCATTTACAGGGTTTGGTTTGTGAAAACTCCATGATCGGAAATCACACTAAAATCGACCTCGATGCAAAAGAATTGAGCGTGGGCGATTACAATGAGATTGAAAGCTAGTTTATGCAAAAAAGCCTCTTAGGTATTGTACTCCTTCTTTTTTTATGGGCCTGTGGTTCCTCTGAAAAAGTAACGACTACTCCCGAAAAAGTTCAACTTTCTGAAAAGGACGAAGTAAATTTTGGCCGTGCCTACATGGATGGCGTGAAGGCTAAAGTACTGGGCAATTTTGAAGAGGCTGAAGGCCATTTTAAAGCCGCTTTAAAAATTCTTCCGACACATGCCGCTGCCAACTATGAGTTGGGTTTGGTCTATAATGCACAAGAGCAAAAAGACTTGGCTTTTCAGCAGTTTAAATTAGCCACTCAAGCCGAGCCTAATAACTATTGGTACAAGCTTTCTTATGCTTCTTTTTTAGATGATCGAAACGACAAGACAGAAGCGATTAAAGTGTTTAAAGAATTGGTAGAGATCAAGCCGGCTCAAATTGAGTTGAAATATGAACTTTCCAAGCTTTTATTAGAGCAAAACAAGCCCAAAGAAAGCATTAGCTACTTAAACCAAATTGAAGAGGAGATTGGGGTAACCGAAGAGATCTCATACCTCAAACAGCGCATTTTTCTTTCCCAAAACGATGTGGAGGGAGCAGCTTCAGAGATCAAGGAGTTAATAGAGGCTTTCCCCAACGAAATGAAGTACTATGGGGTTTTGGCCGACATCTACCTTTCCAATGGAAAAGATGATAAAGCCATGTCTGTTTACAAACAAATGGAAGCCAAAGACCCTGATGACTATCGCGTTCAGTTTTCCATGGCAGAATACTACCGCAAGGAGGGTAAAAAGGAAAAGTACTTGACGGCTATAAAGAAAGCTTTTGCAAATCCTGAAATGAAAATTGACGATAAGGTAAAGTATGTCCTCACTTTTTATCAGGTAAACAGCAAAGACCAAGAGAAAAAAGCGGAAGGAATCAAACTTTGTGAAACGATTGTAGAGGCTCATCCCGAGAATGCAAAATCACATGCTTTATTAGCCGATTTTCTCTATTTCGATGACCAAAATGATCGAGCGAAAGAAGAGTACATCAAAACCATAGCTTTAGACAGTAGTCGCTTTCCGGTCTGGAACCAATTGTTGGTCTTGCAATCGGAAACCAACGACCTGAAAGGCTTATTGAACTATGGCGAAAGAGCAGTTACCTTATTCCCCAACCAGCCTACTGTTTACCTTTTGTATGGTTTGGGCTTGGCGCAAGATGGTCAGCATGAAGAAGCCATTGATTACCTAAGCATGGGCAAAGATCTGGTGATTGATAACGATGGTTTGAAAGGGCAAATCTATTCTTCAATCGGAGATTCTTATCATGCCTTAGAACAGGATGAAAAGTCGGATGAGAATTACGAAAAGGCATTGGAGATCGACCCCAACAATGTTTATGTGCTGAACAATTACAGCTATTACCTTTCCGAGCGAAAAATAGAGTTAGAAAAAGCCAAAAAGATGTCGCAACGCTCCAATCAATTGGCACCGGGACAGTCTTCTTTTCAAGATACTTACGCTTGGATTTTATATCAATTAGGCGAGTATGAAGAAGCCAACACTTGGATAGATAAAGCTTTGAAATCAGATGGAGGAAATAGTCCGGTTTTGTTGGAACACAAAGGAGATATCTTATTTCAATTGGGACAGAAAAAAGAAGCCATAGAATATTGGATAAAAGCCAAAGAAAAAGGCAGCGAATCCGGCGAATTAGAACAAAAAATCAAGGATAACAAGCCAGATGAGAATTAGTGCTTTAAAATACATAAGCGTGGCTTTGAGTTTGTTGTTTTTGTTGGCCTGTGGGTCAAAAGAAAAAGCGAGCCGAAAGCCTTTGGAGGGTAACAATGCCGACTACTTACTGAAGCAGATGAAAGCCAATGAGTTCGACTTTGATACCTTCTCGGCCAAGGCAGAGTTTAGCATGCAACAAGACGGTAAAAAGAACTCATTCAAAGCCAACATCCGAATCAAAAAAGACAGTTTAATTTGGATTTCTATCACTCCCCTTTTAGGCATAGAATTAGGAAGAGTGATGATTACACAAGACACGGTAAAAGTGATTAATCGCATAGCAAAAGAGTACTTTGTAGGTGATTTCCGATACATCGAAAACCGCTTCAACATAAAACCGGAATACGACTTAATGCAAGCTTTGTTATTGGGGAACTCCATACAGTTTGTGCCGGATGAAAAATTAAAATTTGGGATTGACAAAGAGTTCTATTATTTGGGAAATTTAAAAAAGCGCAAGGCGAAAAAAGCGGATGAAAAACCCAAGAAAATAGAAAAGGAAGAGGATGAGGTGGTGAGTTTGTGGTTGGATCAAAATACCTTTAAGGTGCGGGAGTTTTTGCTTTCTGATCTTTCAGCTGATCGTTTTCTAACCGGCTCGTATAAAGGACATACCAAAGTTGAAGAGCAGTGGTTGCCGAGAGAATTACACTTTGACATTCAGAGTGATGATCCGGCTTTGCTTGATATTGAGTATTCCCGAGTATATTTGAACAAGTCATTGAATTTCGCATTTAATATTTCATCGAAATATGAGCAGGTCTTTTATTAATAGACTTTTTCTATTGCAGCTTTTGCTGATGCTTTTTGCTTTTTCGGCTACTGCTCAGTCTAAGCAAGACCTTCAAGCCAAAAAGCGCAAGCTGCAAGATGAAATTCAGTATACCAACCAACTGTTAAAAGAAACCGAAAAGACCAAGCGTAGTTCATTGAATCAGTTGCGTCAATTAAGTAAAAAGATTTCCAGTCGAGAGGCTTTGATAGAGGCCATGGAGGAGGAAATTGTCATGATCAACGACAGCATTCAAGGGCGAGAAAACCAATTGGATAGCTTAGAGGAGAACCTCAATTTGTTGAAAGATGAATATGCGGAAATGATTCGAAATGCTTATAAAAACAGAAGCGAATACAACCGACTGATGTTCATTTTTTCCTCATCCAACTTCAATCAAGCTTTTAAGCGCTTAAAATACTTTCAGCAATATGCCCAGTATCGAGAAAGTCAAGCAGAGAACATTGAAATGACCCAAGCTAAGATTGACGCTCAAATTCGTCAATTAGAAGCGATCAAGAAAAGTAAAGAAGGCTTGTTGAAGGCCAAGTTGAATGAACGTAACACTTTGGCTCAAGAAAAAGGGCAAAAAGAAAATGTGGTGAATGATCTGAAGGGCAAGGAAAGTCAGCTGAAAAAAGAGCTAAGAGCCAAGGAAAAAGCCGCCAAGAAAATTACTGCGGCCATTGAAAAAATTATTGCTGAAGAAATTCGAAAGGCGAGAGAAGCCGCCAAAAAAGCGGGAAAGTCTGAAAAAGGGTTCCCTATGACTCCGGAAGCCAGAGAGCTTTCCAATTCTTTTACGGCAAACAAAGGAAAACTACCTTGGCCGGTAGCAGAAGGGGTAATTACCGGGCAGTTTGGGGAACATCCTCACCCTACTTTGAAAGATGTAAAAGTGCAAAACAACGGCATCGACATTTCTACCAAAAAGGGCAATATGGGCCGCGCTATTTTTGAAGGAACGGTAAGCAGCATTGTGATTGTGCCTTTTCAAGGAAAAGCCGTTATTGTGAAACACGGCGATTACTTTACCCTTTACTCTTACTTTAAAGAGGTGTTTGTAGCTACCGGAGATAAGGTAGATACCAAGCAAAACATGGGCGTGCTGATCGACGATGATGACGGTGCCTCCTCTACCATGCACTTCGAACTCTGGAAAGTGCAAAACAAACTCAACCCGGAAGGTTGGATCTTTAAGAAATAATGAAGCGTTCAAAGGCTAAAAAATTGAGCTTTCAATAGGCGACATTCGTCTAAAAAATCATTAGTTTCAACGACAAATTTTCCTACTTTAACTAAAATTAAGAAAAGCCTTTTTCGTATTTTAGGCCTTCCTTTATAACCAATTAAGTCTACCTCATGAAATGTAAGAGCACGCTTCGCCATCTATTGGCCGTGGTAACCTTTCTATTCTCCACATTTTCAACTTTAAGTTTGTCGGCACAAGCTCCTCAAGGAGTTAATTATCAAGCTATTGCGCGAGATAATAACGGGAATGCATTAGTCAACCGAATGGTGTCTGTGCGTTTTGGAATTATCCAAAATAGCGCGAATGGAACCCTTTTGTATGAAGAGCAATACGACATGATCACCACCAACGATTTTGGTTTGTTTAACCTGATCATTGGCGATGGAGGCAATACCGGAAGCGGAACCTTAAGTGCTTTTGATCAAATAGATTGGGGAAGCGACAGTCATTTTCTGAAAGTTGAGGTAGATGCAGGAAGTGGCTTTGAAGATTTAGGAACCACTCAATTGCTTTCCGTGCCTTATGCACTTTATGCCAAATCAGCCGGCAACCAACTAAAAGCCGGTGATGGAATTAACATTCGAAACGATTCGATCTTTAATGCGGGAGATACATCAAATGTTAACGAGGCCATTAGCAGATTTGAATTAGTGAATGATTCAATCTTGATCTTAAACGAAGGCAGTCGAGTGGATACGCTCGACTTTTCTGTT
Source organism: Vicingaceae bacterium (assembly GCA_040220135.1). GTDB lineage: Bacteria > Bacteroidota > Bacteroidia > Flavobacteriales_E > Vicingaceae > CAJXMH01. The sequence goes on along the minus strand of JAVJTT010000006.1, from coordinate 1,367 downwards.
TTTTCAGATGAATTGATAGATCAGGAATTGAATTTAACTGAGAATGGAAATCTTCGAATTATTTCCATCACTGGCGGAAACCAAATTCAATTCTCGGTGGCAGATGGTGACTCTTCAGTGACCAATGAAATTCAAAACTTGAGTGTGAATACTTCGGGAGATTCTTTATTGTTGTCAAATGGAACGGGCATTCTAATAACTGAATTGGGTTTAACCGACGATCAACAATTAAGCTTAAGCGGGAAAACCTTAGACCTGACTGGGCTAAATCCTTCTTCGGTTGACTTGACTACTATTTTAGGCATCGACTCTTTGAATGCGATTGATGATACCACTTTGCGAATTTTCAATGCCAACGGAAGCACCGAAGATGTTTTTGTAAGGGGTATAGTTTCGGACACTAGTGCGACCAATGAGTTGATTGATAGTCTTCGCTTGAGTGGCAAAACTTTAGAAGCTTATCAGCAAGGAGCAGTGCAAGGAAGTGTTGATTTGACCACCATTTTAGGGATAGATTCAATACGAAGATTTGATGACACAACGCTTACCATCTTCAATGCCAATGGAAGTTCTGAAGATGTGGTTTTAAGAGGAATTGTTTCGGATACTAGTAGTACCAATGAGCTCTTGGATTCGGCTAAATTGGTTGCCAATGAACTGCAATTGTTTCAAGGGTTAGATACGGTATTGATTGACCTCAGTCAATTTGATAATGTGAATACCGATGACCAGCAATTATCACGTTCCAACGACACGCTATTTTTAAGTGGAGACAATCCAAGCTTTGTAGACATGAGTCCCCTTTTAGGCGTGGATTCGGTGAAAGAGCAAAACGACAGTGTGTTCGTTTATAACCACGGAGGAACCATTGATACTTTAGCTTTGGCCGGGAATGTAAGTGATACTAGTGCTACTAATGAGCTGATTGATACCATGTATTATTCAAATACTGCATTGTACTATCTTCAGCAGGGGGTATTAGATTCAGTAGTGCTAGACTCAGTCGCCAAGTTTCAACGAGCCATACTGCGGGCTCAGATCCGCCAAAACCGCAACAACATTGATTCCTTGCAAAAGTATTTTAGCTTGGATTCCACGCTTACTTTGCAAAATCGGGACAGCATTCGCATCGCCTTAGATAGCATTGATGGTCACATAGCGATCGATGGCGACCTCTCATCCATGAATGAACGAGTAGACTCGATGGACATAAGTTCGAATGACTTTTTAAGAATCTTTGAAAATGGAAGTTTAAGTGATAGTGTAGATTTAAGTCGCTACGCGGCTTTAGGCGCAGATACCAACATCGTCAGCGGTCGATTAAATGCCGACGACCTAGAATTGATCACCGACAAAGGGGATACGGT
>JAVJTT010000005.1:0-42687 GCA_040220135.1 Vicingaceae bacterium | reverse complement strand
CTAGACTTCCACTTTTTAATTTGCCTTTCTCTGGCATAAGCCTCTTTTTTTGAGTTAAAGGCCTCTTGGTAGACAACTTTCGAATCATGGTGATTGCCTGTAAATCCTTTATGATTTGAGTTGTGCTTGAGAATTCGTTCCATTAGTTTGTCACAAGTATGACCGACATAAAACTTGTTAGCTGATTCAGAAAATAAAATGTAGGTAAAACAATTCATGGTATAAAAAAACCGGACGCTAAAGCAATCCGGTTTTTAGTTGTGGGCCCTACTGGATTCGAACCAGTGACCCCCTGCTTGTAAGGCAGGTGCTCTGAACCAACTGAGCTAAGAGCCCCAATTTTTGGGATGGCAAATATACACCAATAGTTTATTTCGACAATAATTTTGAAAAATAATTTTTAGAGTACTTCTGCTACCACAAAATTGCTGCCGCCTACAAAAATCAAATCAGTTTTTGAAGCTGTTCTTTTGGCTCCCTCAAAGGCTTCGTATACAGTTTTATAAGCTTTTCCTTTTAAGCCTGCTTTTTGTGCTTCCTGAGCTAAAGAATCAATATTCATTGCTCTGGGGATATGAGCTTGGCAGAAATAATAATTCGCCTGTTTTGGGAAAAGGCTTAATATCTCTTTTACCTTTTTTTCTTTTACTAAACCTAAAACAATATGCAAGGTGTCATAACTCTCCGTACTTAATTGCTTCATAACCGGAACCAATCCCTCTCTATTGTGTGCTGTATCTAAGATGATTTTAGGTTCTGTTTGTAAAACTTGCCATCGGCCTTGCAAAGCTGTGTTTTGAACTACTTTCTTGAACCCTGCTTGAAGTTGGGGGAAGCTTATCATCCATCCTTGCTGTCTAAGTTTCCACCAAGCGGTATAAACGGTACGTAAGTTTTCTTTTTGATACTTGCCTTTTAGATCACTTTGAAGTTTAGGGGTTATTAAAAGTTCTTCTGCATAGATTATTGGAGCACTTTCTGCCTTTGCTTTAGATTCAAAAATGTCTTTTTGTCCGCTACTGTTTCCTATAATCACTGGGGTTTGAGCTTTTATTATTCCTGCTTTTTCAAAAGCGATCTGATTCAAAGTGTCACCTAAAATTTCAGTATGGTCTAATCCAATGTTGGTAATAATTGAAAGTTCCGGCTTGATAACATTGGTTGAGTCTAATCGACCTCCTAATCCGGTTTCAATAATGGCTATGTCAACCTTTTGCCGGTCAAAGTAGTGAAAAGCCAATGCCACTGTCCACTCAAAAAAAGAAGGCTTAATGCCAGCAAATTTAGCTTGGTTGTTCTTTACAAAATCAACCAACTCGGTCTCGCTTATCATTTTACCGTTTACCTTAATTCTTTCGCGAAAGTCTTTTAGGTGAGGACTGGTGTATAAGCCCGCTTTGTAGCCGGCCTCTTGAAAAATGCTAGCCAATAAATGTGCTACAGAGCCTTTGCCGTTTGTGCCAGCAATGTGTATGCTTTTAAAGTTTTGCTCGGGCTTGCCAAGAGTTTCACAAAGCGCTAGCGTATTGGTCAAGTCTTTCTTAAAGGCGGTTTTTCCCTGCCGCTGATACATGGGTAATTGCTGGAAGAGAAAGTCCAGCGTCTCCTGATAATTCATCAGTTCAAAATGAAGATAAAAGTCATGGTACCTTTCTGAGACTCTGCTGCATCAGGCTTAGCGTTAAAGCGAGTTTTAAGGGCAGCTTCCTTTGCTTTTTTATACAAGGTAGGATCTGTTGTGGTGGAGCCACGGGCGCCGGGTTCAGCGCGCACTACTTTGCCATAGCGGTCTACAATTATTTCAACCACTACAGTTCCTTCTTCTTGAGAATCATCTTCAATCTTTGGGCTGCCTATCATGTTTCTGCCCGAAAGGTTGTAAGAAACTCCATTTCCGCTGCCACCGCCTAAATAGTTCTTACTATTTGGGTCTCCATCAGATTTGCCTTGGTCACCGCTCTGATCGGTTGTGCCATCACCTCCGCTATTATTGTTCTTATTCTTTTTCCACTTGTCTATAGCCGAACTCAGGTTTTTATCTGGTTTAGGTTCTTCCTTCTTTTTCTCTTCTTCTTCTTTTTTAACCTCTTTTTTTTCTTCTTTTTTCTTATCTAAGGAAGGCGCTTCTTCAGTTGTTTGAGTTAAAATGTCTTCTTCAATTGGTTGTTCGGGAGTGGGTTCTTCAGTTGGAGTCTCTGAAATAATTTCTTCTGTTTGGGTGTTGGTTTCTACGGGAGTAGGGTCCATTCTGCCTTGATCTGTGTTTCCGAAGTTTATGGTAATCCCTTCTTCTTCAGGAGGCGGTACCATATAGCTCATGCCAAAAAAGGCAAAAACAAGCAATAGAGCTAAGTGAATGCCAATGCTGGCAATTAAGCCAGTCCGTTTATTTTTTTCTTCTTTCTCCAATTATTTGGGTTTGGTTGCTAGCACCATTCTAAATTTATTCCGGCTGGCAATATCCATCACCTTTACGGCTTCTTCTACAGGAATTTGTTTGTCAACATGCAGAATGATCGAATTTTCAGGATTATTTCCCATTTTCTCAACTAAGATGGGTTCTAAAAATTCAAATTCAACTTGCTGCTCATTTACATAATAGTTAAGTTCTTTGGTAACAGAAACTGAAACCGTTTGTGGCGCCAAAGTTTTACTTGAACTACTCGGTAGTAGCAACTTTAATGCATTGGGACTCACTAAGGTTGAGGTTAACATAAAAAAGATCAGCAGTAAGAAGACGATGTCCGTCATGGAAGACATGTTGAAATTAGGGCTGACTTTATTTCTTGATCTAATCGCCATTATTTTGCCGGTTCGTTTAAGATGTCTAAGAATTCAGTTGTTCTGGCTTCCATTTTAAACACTACTTTTTCTACTTTGGCCACTAAAAGGTTGTAACCAATAAAGGCAATAATTCCTACGATTAATCCTGCTACCGTGGTAACCATCGCGGTGTAAATTCCTTCCGAAAGCATTTCAACATCGATGTTCCCTCCGGCAGAAGCCATTTGGTGGAAGGCTAAGATCATTCCGATTACGGTTCCTAAGAATCCAATCATAGGTGCTGCTCCCGAAATAGTTGCCAATGTAGCCAAGTTCTTTTCTAATTTAAAAAGCTCCAGCTTTCCTGTATTCTCAATAGCCGCCGCAATATCGCTTAGTGGTTTGCCTATTCGATTCACCCCTTTCTCAATCATTCTTGAAATAGGGGTAGGGGTACTTTTACAAAGTGAGCGAGCGGCTTCTAATTTGCCATCATGAATAAAGTCTTTGATTTCATTCATAAAGTTTTGATCTTCTTGCGCTGCTTTCTTGATGGTTAAGTAGCGTTCAATAAAAATGTACACCGCAATTACCGAAAGAATAAAGAGGCTTATCATTACAATGATTCCGCCGATTCCCCCGGAGGTAATAAGCTCTAAAATCGAAAGTGTTTCCTCTGTTCTTTCGACTTCACCGCTTGCCATTGTATCTACGGCTGCGCTGTCCGTTAAATTGATCTGGTTGATTATACTTGCTATCATTTTTGCTGTTTGGGCGTTAATTCTACTAAATTAGAACCTTGGCAGAGCTTTGATAGCTAGTTAAACGCTAATTTGTAAACACTATTATGTTAGTTGAGTAAAAGAAGCCTAAGCGATAACAAATACGTAGAAAGTGGCTCCGGCAGCATAGGTACTGTGTGAAAAAGCAAATATTTTTGTAAAAATTTTAGGAAGTCAATTGATGTTTTAATTGACTATCCTGCGCGGCAAGCTCTTTTAGGCTTGTCGCTTTTTTTTGTGCTATTTCAGGGTCATAATTTTCTTCCTTTTTCCATAAGGTATACATCAATAACAATAGCTTTCGTTGCGTTGCTACTAAACCTATGATTGGCTTTACTTTGCTTGACTTTAAGCGTTGATAAAAGGGTTTTAAAGTTGGATTTACTCGTATTGCTGCCATTGAAGGCATGTGCAATATCGCTCTTATCTGCTTGTTCCCTTTTTTACTGATCTTTGTTTTACCCTTGTAATTCCCTGACTCTCTCTGCACAACATCATAGCCAACATAGCTTGTCAACTGTTTGGCATTGGTGATATTTGAAAAGCCTAAGGTCTCCCCCACTACTGTTGCCGAGGCAATAAACGAAATCCCAGGTATACTTTGTAAATAAGCAATTTTACTACTTAGCTCTTTGTCTCCTGCAACCAAGGTCTGCATTTCTGCTTCTATCTCTTTAATCTGAGTATTAAGCATCTTTTGTCGCTTGGCATACCGTCTCATGCTTTGCTTATTCACATAACTTCCTTCTTCTATCGCATGTCGCCTATTTCGCAACATTCCTCGCTCGGTAATTAAAACAGATCGTTCTCGACTCAAGCCTTTCAACTTTCTTAACGTATCACTTGGGGGGCTCCACTCCTTTAATGGGCGCTCTATAGCTAGCATAGCCAACATTTTGCTATCTAACAAATCTGTCTTTGAACGCTGATCTAAACTTTGTGCATAACGCTTTACTCGACCTGATTGCATAATGCTTACTGATACACAGGAAGCATACAAATATTCCGCTAAGCGTTCATGATAAACTCCCGTTGCTTCTAGTAAAACTACTAGATGAACTCCTTCACCTTGATGCTTATTAAGCCAACTACAGATGCGTTTAAAACCGTTGATATTGTTAGGCTGGTCTTCTAAGTAATCATAAGATCTTGATAAATCACTCAGCAAGGTGCATAAACAAATCGATAAACTATCCTTGGACACGTCTATGCCAACACTTTGCTTTAAAATATAAGGTTCCATATGTTTCTTTTTTTTCAATCTAACTCTCTTCTTCACCTTTGCTCGCTTTTAATACGGTCTCTTTTATCGGACCTAGGTACTGTTCAAGTTCTAAGAAAGTTGAAAAGAGGGTAGCTTTCCTATGCAGCGATATCATTCTAAATAATGTATCTAGCCAAAACTCCTTATCCCTCCTTCCTTGATTGATGGTTTATTCTGCTAATCTAATTCTTTCACTTAATTTAGATGCTTAACCCAAACATACGAGCCCAAAACAGCGAGTAGGCTCATTTTTTTCAAGTACCAGATAAAGTCGATTCTTTCCATACCCATTACTGCAACCCCTGCAGCAGAGCCAATAATGAGAGCACTTCCGCCAGTTCCGGCGCAATAAGCCAAAAATTCCCAGAAGTTTCCATCTTGCACAAAGTGTTGGTAATAGTCTGCATTTTCAGGGCTAAAGGTCGATAAAAGCTCAGGGGATACGATGGGATACATTCCCATTGAAGCGGCTACTAAAGGCACATTGTCAACGATTGCAGAAAGCAAACCAATTACGATGTTTACTAGGTATATGTTTCCAATACTCTCATCAAGAATTTTGGCCATAGTGGTTAAGTGACCGGCTGATTGAAGACTAGAAATGGCAATTAGAATACCTAAGAAAAATAGAACACTAACAATGTCAATTTTTCGGAGCACACCGATGACGGAAAGTTCAGACTTGATTTCGTGGTTTTTAGATCGGTGTATAATTTCTGTTACAACCCACAAAACGCCTAGGCCAAACATCATTCCCATATAGGGAGGAAGATGGGTTAAGGTTTTAAAAACGGGTACAAACAACAACAAAGCAACTCCTAAAAAGAATATTAGGTTTCTTTCGAAGCTCGTTGTTTTATTTCGCATATGCTCGCTCTCTTTGGTTTGCGCCGGTCTTTTAATTTCTCCTTTTTGGGTAAAGGTTAGGTACAGTAAAGGAACCACCATACAAATTAAGCTAGGCACAAAGAGTTCAACGATAATGTTAGCGGCTGAAATTTGTTTGCCAATCCAAAGCATGGTTGTGGTTACATCGCCAATTGGAGACCAAGCACCTCCGGCATTGGCTGAAATAATGACTAGTCCAGCAAAGAACCATCTGTCTTTTTTCTCAGCAATCAGTTTTCTGAGCAGCGAAATCATCACAATCGATGTAGTGAGGTTGTCTAAGGCGGCTGAGAAAAAGAAAGTTAAAACACAGATAATCCATAAAAGCTTCACTTTATTGGTGGTCTTAATCCTATCAGTGATTACAGCAAAGCCTTCATGAGCATCAATCAGTTCTACGATGGTCATGGCGCCAATCAAAAAGAAAATAATTTCTGAATGATGGGTAAGGTGATGCGAAAGCTCATGCACGATAAAATGATGTCCATGCTCTGCGATAACAGCCTTTATGTCGTAATCGTTTGCTAAGCCAAAAGTTTCATCAACATAATTTAAAAAGGATCCACTTTGAGCTAGGATCTCGTCCATTCCAATTACATAGGCCGTCCATCCCAAAACAGCAATAAGCAAAGCCGGGGCTGCTTTATCAATCCTCAATGGGTGTTCAAAGGCTATCATCACATAGCCTAGAATAAAAATCACTACCATTAATGTGTACATGCCTTTGGTTTTCTAAATGAGTTTTTTAAGTGCTAAGGTAAAGGCCGTTTTTGCAACGTTTACTTTACTATTTGATTGTGCATGAACACCCTCAATTGCCTTTTTAATAGTTTCTGATGTGTCTTGGAAGATGCTTTTGTCATCCATGGTAATGTTGTTTGACATTAGAAATGCAAACACTCTCGCCATGCCACAGTTTGAAATAAAATCTGGGATCACAGAGATTTTTGAATCGGTATATTCTGCTATTGGCCCGAAGAATATTTGTGGATCAGCGAAGGGTACATTAGCGCCGGCTGAAATTACTTCTAATCCATTTACCGACATGCGGTCAACTTGTTCCTTGGTAATCAATCTTGAAGCTGCACAAGGAATAAAAACCTCGGCCGGAGTGTCCCAAACTTTTTGATTCACTTCTTCAAATGATAGCACTCCTTCAGCTTGAAGTTGGTTGCCTTTTTTAGCTAGGAAAAGTTGTCTTATTTCTTCAAAGGAGTAACCATCTTCATTTATTAAACCGCCTTCACGGTCAATAATGCCAACAATTTTTGCTCCGCTTTGGGCCAAGTAAAAAGCGGCTGCAGAGCCTACATTTCCCCAACCCTGAACAATCACTCTTTTTCCATGTAAATCGCCTCCGTAGATATTGTAAAAATGCTTCACTGATTCGGCAACTCCATAGCCGGTAATCATATCAGCTATCACAAATTTTCGGTCTACTTTCGGCGAAAAATTGGGGTCTTCAATTACTTTCAAAACCCCGTATCGCAATTGACCAATCCGCTTTATTTTGTCTGCTTCTGTGGGCTTGAAGTGCCCATTAAAAACCCCTTCTTGCGGATGCCAAACACCACACTCTTCCGTTATTGGAATTACTTCGTGGATTTCATCTACATTTAAATCTCCTCCTGTGCCGTAGTAGTTCTTTAGTAAAGGAGCAACGGCTTGATACCATCTTTTTAATACCCCTTCCTTTCGAGGGTCTTGTGGATCAAAATTGATTCCTGATTTAGCTCCCCCTATGGGAGGACCCGAAACCGTAAACTTGATTTCCATGGTTTTGGCCAAAGATGTTACTTCATGTTTATCAAGGCCTTTTCGCATTCTAGTGCCTCCGCCGGCAGCACCACCTCTCAGGGAGTTAATAACTACCCAACCTTCTGCTTCTGTTTCTGAATCTTTCCATTCAAAAACAATTTCCGGTTCTTTATTCTCGTATTTTTCTAGTAAATCTTGCATCTAGGAAATTTGCCTCAAAAGTATCAAAAACAATCCTTTTACTTTGATTTAGCCATCACCAAATTAGGGTAAAAAAACAGCACCAGCACTATGGCTTCGACTTGCTCCTGTGACAGTTGATAAAACATTGTTTTTGCCTTCAAGTCTATACAAGCCAAGGAAAGCAAAAATAAGTGCCTCCTTGTATTCCAAAACCATTTCGTCTGGTACACTAATGTTGAATTTTTCAAGAAGACCTTTTATCAAGAATGTGTTTTTGGCCCCACCACCGCTGATTAATATGTTTTCATAGAGCTGGTTTTCGGATAGCGTTTTTGTTATTTGATTTGCCCAATGCTGATAAAAAGTAAAAAGCTGGTCTTCAACTGTAATGTTCGTTGCCTCAAAAAGGGGCATAAAATCTCGGTCAATGTCTTCTTTTCCTAAAGATTTAGGAGGTTCTTTCTGGTAATAGCCGATGTTTTCTAGTTGCTCGTAAAGACACTGGTCTATTTTTCCCTTTTTAGCAATTTCGCCGTTTTTGTCAAAATCTAAATTAAAGTGTTTCTGGCAAAGCTCATTGATGATCATGTTGGATGGCGCTACATCAAAGGCGATTCTTTTACCTTCTTGGTCAAATGATATGTTGCTGATGCCCCCTATGTTTATGCAAGCATCATATTGTTTGAACAATTCTTGGTCACCGAAAGGAACCAAGGGGGCTCCTTGGCCTCCTAAGCTAATGTCTTGAGAGCGAAAGTCGCAAACCACTACCCGCTTGCTATGCGAAGCTATTTCACCTCCATGTCCAATTTGAAGCGTTAAGCCTTTGTGAGGTTGGTGGAAAACAGTGTGGCCGTGAGAAGCGATGAAGTCAACTTTTTGTTTTCCTAAAAAGCGATAACAACATTTTCCCAAAAATTGGCCATAAGCCCGATCAAGTTCAATTAGCTCAATGGCTTTAAGCTGATTTGCCAATAGCAATTTTTCTTTCCATTCTTGAGCGTATTCAAGACAGTTTGCGTCAACAATTTTGTATCGCCACTGTTTGTTTTCAAAATAAAAATGAACCAAGCATAAATCTAGTCCATCTAGTGATGTGCCTGACATTATGCCAAGTGTTTTGTATTGCTTTTTAAATTGGTTCAAAGTATTAATTAAGTTATTTTTGTCAACGTTTTTTCAACTGTAAAATTAAGCTATGAATATAGAATTAACAGAAGAGCAAATTGCAGTGCGAGATGCTGCTAGAGATTTTGCCCAAAATGTCCTCAAACCCGGAGTTATAGAAAGAGACGAAGAGCAACGTTTTCCAAAAGAGGAAATCAAGCAACTAGGTGAGTTGGGTTTTATGGGTATGATGGTTGACCCTAAGTATGGTGGAGGCGGCATGGACACTGTTTCCTACGTCTTAGCAATGGAAGAAATCTCAAAAGTAGATGCTTCTTGCTCTGTGGCAATGTCTGTCAATAATTCACTTTATTGCTGGGGAATTGAAAAATTTGGTTCTGAAGATCAGAAAGAAAAATATTTGAAGCCTGCAGCATCTGGTGAAGCAATAGGTGCTTTTTGCTTATCTGAGCCTGAAGCTGGTTCAGATGCAACTTCGCAAAGAACTACCGCAATAGATAAAGGCGATCATTACCTCTTGAATGGAACAAAAAACTGGATTACGAATGGTAATTCGGCTTCTTATTACATTGTGATTGCCCAGACCGATGTTGAGAAAGGTCACCGAGGCATTAATGCCTTTATTGTAGACAAAGAATGGGATGGATTTACGGTTGGAGCGAAAGAAAATAAGTTGGGTATTAGAGGTTCTGATACGCATACTTTGATGTTTACCGATGTTAAAGTGCCCAAAGAAAATAGAATCGGTGAAGATGGCTTTGGATTTAAATTTGCCATGAAAGTTTTGTCTGGGGGTAGAATTGGCATCGCTGCTCAAGCTCTAGGAATTGCTTCAGGTGCTATGGAACTATCAATTGCATATTCGAAAGAAAGAAAAGCATTTGGTAAAGAAATACACAAACACCAAGCGATTGCTTTTAAATTGGCTGATATGGCTACTGAAGTGGAGGCTGCCAGATTATTATGTTTAAAAGCTGCTAGCTTGAAAGATCAAGGGAAAAATTTTGATAAAGAATCTGCTATGGCAAAGGTTTTTGCCTCGCGAGTTGCTATGGAAACTACTGTTGAAGCTGTTCAGGTTCACGGCGGTTATGGTTTTGTTAAAGAATACCATGTGGAAAGATTAATGCGAGATGCTAAGATTACCCAGATATACGAAGGTACTACAGAGGTTCAAAAAATTGTGATCTCTAGAGCAATCTTAAACGAATAGGTTTTTTAATTAAAAAAACTTTAAAGAAATGGCCAAGCAATTTTGCTTGGCCATTTTTGTTGCTAAATGCTCTAGACAATTCTTTCCAGTGCCATTCCGCGTGACCCCTTAATCAAAATTTCGTGCTTGGATTTTTGAAACTGATCAAACCAGTTTTTGGCCTCTTTGCTCTGCTCAAAAAAGAGCAGTTTCTTCGATGATTTTTTTTGCTTAAAAAAATGACTTCCTACGAAAACAGAAAGGCTGAAATTTTGATTTTCAGTTAGTTCAATTATTTTTTTGTGCTCTTCAGCGCTGTCTTCTCCCAATTCAAACATGTCACCCAGTATTACAACTTTAGCATCGGCTTTTCGTGCGCTAAAATTCTCAATTGCTTTTTGCATGCTACTAGGGTTGGCATTGTATGCATCTAGCAAAAGGGTGTAGTCTTCCCTCTTAATGAGTTGCGATCGATTGTCAGTAGAGTCGTACTCCCGAATTGCAGCATCAATATTAGGAGAAGAAACATTGAAATAGTTGCCAATACAGATGGCCGCTAACATGTTGTAGAAATTGTATTCACCATATATTTGCGCCTCTATTTTTCCATTTTGTTCATCACACTTCCAACTGCCTTTAATTGTTGGCTGACTTCTTTCTAAATGCGCTTCACAAAATAAACCTGTATTTGTGCCGTATTTAAATTGTTCTAAGTCAGGAGCAAGATCTAGCAAAACTTCATCATCTCCATTGATGAATAGCTTGCCTTGTTTTTTTTCTAAATGCTTGTACAGCTCAGATTTGCCTTTTTTTACCCCTTCTATTCCTCCAAAGCCTTCTAGGTGGGCTTTTCCTATGTTTGTGATGATTCCATAGTCGGGATCTGAAATGGTGCTTAAAAAGGCAATTTCACCTTGGTGGTTGGCACCCATTTCGATTACAGCTATTTGGTGAAACTCTTTGATTTCTAAGATGGAAAGTGGCACACCTATGTGATTATTAAGGTTCCCTTTGGTATAGTATGTTTTATACTCTTTTTCCAATACTGCAGCTATCAGCTCTTTGGTGGTGGTTTTGCCATTGCTTCCCGTGATGCCAATGATTGGAATGTTGAGTTTAGATCGATGAAGTTTTGCAAGCTCTTGTAACGTTTTTAACCCATCATTCACCTTGAATACTCGTGGGTCTTCAGAGCTTATTTGCTCATCAACAATGGCATAGGCAGCCCCTTTTTTAAGTGCTTCTTCCGCGAATAGGTTTCCATTAAAGTTATCTCCTTTAAGTGCAAAGTAGATAGAATTCGGTTGAATATTTCTACTGTCTTTTGAGATAAATTGATTCTTGAGGTAAAGCTCGTATAGTTCTACTAAGGTAATTTCTTTCATACATGCTAAAATAAAAAAAGCCTCATTTTAAAATGAGGCTTTTGCTATAAATATGTTTGATGTTCTTAATAAACTAGACCAACCGGGCTACCTACTCTAATCATGGCACAACGGAAGCCAATTTGTGGCGATGACTGGTCTTCAGTTAAAAACCTTCTTGTTCCAGGTGTCATCCAGTAGGCTCTATCATTCCAAGATCCACCTTTGTATACGCGAGCTCTATCACTTATTAGGGTTGATTGGCCAAAGTCATACATGGCAGCATCTCCTAATTCATCATACTTTGGAGCTTCATCGTAATATTTAGATGATTCCAAATCTCCATCTTCATAGTTAATAACATCGGCTTTTTTGTAGTTTCTTCTTTCCGCCAGGTTATCATCTTCAGGATTAACTTCTCTGTATTTCATTTTACCTAAGCTATCTTTTTCAGCAAGATAACCTTCTTCATCTCTCACGAGAGTTTTAAATACGTTTCCTCTAAACGGTCTAAAATCATCGGCGTCTTCGGTAGTCATCGGACGGTAAACATCCATTACCCATTCGCTTACATTACCTGCCATGTTGTATAAACCATAGTCATTGGGCCAGTAAGAGTATACCGGAGCAGTAATTTCAGCGTTGTCATTTAACTGTCCTGCTACACCCATCATATCACCTCTACCTCTTCTAAAGTTGGCGAGCATTTGACCTAAGTAGGCATCATCTGCATTTCTAACTCCATGGCCGTTCCAAGGGTAAAACTTGCGCTCTACAATTAGTTCTCCGTAGGTATTTCCAATTAAGCCTAAAGCGGCATATTCCCACTCGGCTTCGGTTGGTAGCCTATATTCAGGAAGAAGAATTCCATCTTCGATCTTAACGTTTCTAGTTTCTTTATTTGGATCGAGATCGATTAATCCATCTACTCTTTTACCACTTTCATACTGCCCATTTAAATAGGCTCTAGTGTTGAAATTGTCTTCATTGAACTGATTTGGGTTATGCTCAAACAAACCCTCTCGAATCAAAATCAATTCATTCACTCGATCGGTTCTCCAAGCGGCGTAATCAGTAGCTTGAAGCCAACTAACATTAACCACCGGATAGTCATTGTAAGCCGGGTGTCGTAAGTAATATTCTACGAATGGCTCATTGTATGCTAGTCTACTTCGCCATCCTAAAGTATCAGGCAATGCCTTTTTATATACCTCAGGATAATCGGCACCAAATACTCTTTTTAGCCAATATAAATATTCTCTGTAGTCAATGTTTTTTACTTCCGTTTCATCCATGTAGAACGATGAAACAGTAACTGTTCTTTGAACATTGTTCCAATCGTAAAAAATGTCTTGTTCTGTGCGGCCCATGGTAAAGCGGCCACCTTCAATAAGCACTAGTCCAGGACCAGTTTCTTGCTCAAAGTAAGGCGCTTTTTCAAAGCCACCGTTACCGGAGTCATTATAGGCCCAGCCGGTTGTGCTTGACCTTTCACCAGAGCATGAAGCTAGAATCATCAAGCTTGCTGTAGCCCATAAACCAATAGAATTAATTTTACTTTTCATCGCAAAGCGGGTTTAAATCGACTTCCAAAAATACCGAATTATTATAATTAACTAAAAAGAGGGACAGCTTATTGTCTCAAACTTCACCTTCTTAGGTCTACAAGGGAAAATATAACTTAAAGAGATTTCGTGTGATCCCGACGTTCTATCTGACAATGCTGATGTGGTTAGATCGTAGCTGTAACCTATTTTAAACTCCTCATATTCAATGCCTAAAAGAGCAATGAAAGAGTCGCCTAGGCGATGCCAAAGTCCTCCCACCAACGGACCTTTGGTCACGTAAACTCCAAAGTTGGTTTCCGTAAATTCTCCTTGCTGCTGATAAATAATATTGGGCGACCAACTCATATCGTCATTTCTTAGTCCAAAGGGAAAAACAGCTCCAAAGTGTCCGGTAAACCGCCTTGGCAGTACTGATAAGTCTATTAGACCTTCGTCGGGCGCCGTTAGGTGATGCACGGCTACTCCGAAATAATACTTTTCACTAAAACCTAAAAGGCCGAATGAAAAATCCGGATAGAGCACTCTGTCGTTATTTATTTGCTCTTGCGATTGGTAGACAAACCCTCTTCTTGCATCAATCATATCACCAAACCTAAGGTTGCTAACATCAATCGACTTTTGAACGACACTAGCTTGAAAACCCGATCGGATAGAAAATTTACGATTCACCGAGAACTGGTAGGAATATTGAAAATGAGCAGATGTAGTACTTAAAACGCCTTCTCCAGCCTGATCTCTTAAAAGCAAGACACCTAAACCACCTTGAATTGCGTCTACTTGTTGGTCGTAACTGGCAGTGTAAGTAATAAAACTATTGTCTATCCCCGGCCATTGATTGCGGTAATTGAGGGTGAGACGAGGACACTTTGCTGTGCCAGCAAAGGCGGGATTCAAGTACAACCTATTCGCATAGAATTGCGAAAAACTAGGGTCTTGACTAAATCCCGAGAGAGAAATAAATACTAATATTAAAGTATATTTTAATCCTTTATACACACTCGCTAGGCTTCGGCATGGGCGCAAATATAAATAAACTAGATTAGTATGAAGTTGTTGTTTATAAAGATGATGAAAAGTGCGAGATTTGATTTTTTTTACAATAAATGTATCTCTTTGATAGTTAGCATGCAGAATCAACTATTCAATTTTATGAAAATAGAAAAAGACTTGAAGTTTTTATTGATCATTATTTTATTTACAGTATTTAATGCTCAAGCTCAAACCACTTTTCAGCTGAATTGGGAAGAACCTATAACTTATGGTTTGGAAGGGAATTTTAGTAATCGAACCTTCTTTTTTGAAAGCGCAAAATATAATTTCTCAGAAAGTAAACTACCTATATTTAATGTTGAAATTAAACAAGCTGCAGGAAGAAGGTTGAAGTCAGCTAGTATTGAAAACTACACTAGTGAACAACTTTCAAGCGAAGAGCTAGAGATTGTAGAAGATAAGCAAGCTATCCCCGCTTTAAGTCTAGCGGTAGAGAATGCCATCATTCAGAAAAAAAATCATGCCTATATAAAAGTAAAACCCATATTTAAATCCCCCAACGGAAGTATTCATAAACTGCTTTCTTTTGAAGTTAACTTAGAATACGAAGCAGGTAGAAATCGGTCAAAGAGCGGTAAGTCGATGAATTTTGCTAGCAACTCTAAATTGGCAAATGGCGATTGGTATAAAGTAGCGGTGATGAAAGAGGGGCTGTTTAAACTCAAATATGATTTTTTAAAAGACCTAGGAGTTGATGTGGATAATATTGATCCAAGACGCCTTAAGGTGTTTGGCTATGGAGGTGGAGCCTTACCCGAGGCCAATGATGAGCCACGACCTGACGACTTATTAGAAAACCCAATTTTAGCTGTGGGTGAAAATGATGGCTCGTTTGACAAAGAAGACTATTTTGTTTTTTATGGGGATGACCAAGTAGAATGGGTTTATGATTCTTCTCAGAATAGATTTGATCATAAATTGAACCCCTATTCAGATACCACTTTTTATTTTATCGGTATTACCGCAGGGCCGGGTTTAAGGGTGAGTCAACAAACTATTCCAACAAGCCCTCCAAATCAATTTTCACAAAGCTATGATCACCTGGTTCACCACGAAGAAGACTTGGTGAATCTTATTAAATCTGGTAGAGAGTGGGTAGGAGAGGTGTTTGATAATCAATTAACCTATTCTTTCAATTGGGATATTCCCAACATGGTATTATCAGAACCTGCATTAGCGGAGATTCATGTAGTAGCTAGAGCCGGCAAAACCAGTACCTTTTCGATTCGGGCCGAGAATTCTACTTATTCTACAGCAGCAGGTGCTACGGTGCTTGATCGATATGCAGCAGGCTATGCTAAGCCTTCTCGAAAGACTTTTCAGTTCCCTTTGGTCAATAATCCAATGAATCTTTCCATTACCTACAATAAGCCGCAAGCGGTGGCCAAAGCATGGTTAAATTATGTAGATGTAAATGTTCGAAGGTCATTGGTTCAATTTGGCAATGCAATGAGTTTCAGAGATAGCCGAACCGTTGCACAAGGAAGTATTACCGAGTTTACATTAGTGTCCAATAAAGATCTAAGAGTATGGAACATCAGTGACCCAGCTAGTATTCAATCAATGAACTTACAGCGGAATGGAAACTCCTACACCTTTAGAGATGAGACATCGAATTTGAATGAATACATTTCATTTACTGCTTTTGATTCTACTTCGATTATCCCAATCGGTGAAGTTGAAAACCAAAACTTACATGCCCTTGCGCAAACTGATATGGTTATTGTATCTCATCCTAAATTTATGAGTCAAGCAGCAGAGTTAGCAGAGTTAAGAAGAGAAGAAGGACTGAAAGTTCACCTTGTAAGCATAAACCAAGTGTACAATGAGTTTTCATCCGGCTCACAAGATATCATCGCCATCCGTTCATTCATGAAGATGTTTTATGATAGAGCTACAGTTGCTGCTGATATGCCTCGATATTTGCTTTTGTTTGGAGATGGCTCCTATGATTTAAAAAACAGAGTGAATGGTAATACAAATTTTATCGTGGGCTATCAATCACCAAACTATTTGCAACCGGTATTTTCTTATGTTTCTGACGACTTTTTAGCCCTGCTCGACGACCATGAAGGTACTTGGCCCAATACGACATCGAACCCCGAAATGCTAGACATTGCAGTGGGACGGTTTCCCGTGAAGCGAGTCGATGAGGCAAATGGTCTGGTAACAAAAATGAGAGCTTATAATGCGCAGAACACCTTAGCAGACTGGAGAAATAAAGTGGTATTTGTAGGAGACGATGAAGATGGTGTAACACATATGTCGCAAGCTGATCAGCTCGCAAACTACCTCGATAGAAATCACCAGGATATGGAGGTTCAAAAGGTTTTTTTAGATGCCTACAAACAAGAAACGACTTCGGGCGGAGAACGCTATCCTGAAGCGAATCAGGCAATTAATCGGGCGGTTCAGAACGGTGCATTAATTCTAAACTATACCGGTCATGGAGGAGAAGCAGGCTGGGCAGAAGAAAGAATTTTAAGTGTCGATGAGATTACATCATGGGATAAAATGACGAACATGCCGATTTTCATGACTGCAACTTGTGAATTTAGTCGATACGACGACCCTTTCCGAACCTCAGCCGGTGAGTTAGTACTACTAAATCAGCAGGGCGGAGGAGCAGCGCTTATGTCTACCACGCGTTTAGTTTACAGTAGCCCCAACTTTGCACTTAACTTTGACTTTTACGAAGCCGTTTTTAAGCGAAATAATGACGGAAATTTCAAGCGTTTGGGAGATGTTTTCATGAGAACAAAAAACGACAATGCTGGAAGTTCAAACGCAAGAAATTTTTCTTTACTCGGTGATCCATCAATGAAAATTGCGATTCCGCAGCATGAAACTGTAACCACTCATTTAAATGGAAAGCCAATTGCGCAGTCAGATACCTTAAAAGCCTTGTCAAAAATCACAATAAGTGGATATGTTACAGATTATCAAGGCAATAAGTTAAATGGCTTTAACGGTACGATATACCCTACAGTTTTTGATAAAGAAAGAACGGTGAAAGTCTTAAATAATGACGGTGGAAGCAACAATTGGGATTTTGAGCAAAGAGATAGCAGAATTTTCAAAGGAAGAGCATCTGTGACAAACGGAGATTTTTCTTTCACCTTTATTGTTCCAAAAGACATTGTTTATGATTTTGGAAGAGGGCGGATCACTTATTATTTTGAAAATGGACAAGAAGATGGAAATGGATTTAGTCAAAATATTATTGTAGGCGGAAGCAATGATTCTGCTTTTACCGATCAACAAGGTCCTGAAATAGAGTTGTTTTTGAATGATGAGTCATTTGTTTATGGAGGAATTACAGACTCTAAACCGGTGCTGATTGCCAACTTGTATGACGACTTAGGAGTAAATACAGCAGGTAGTGGAATTGGACACGATTTAGTTGCTGAAATTGATGGTGATTCAAAGAATACCTTTGTCTTAAATGATTATTACCAAGCTAAAACAGATAATTACCAAGAAGGCGTAATTCGTTTTCCAATGGAAGGATTATCAGAAGGAAAACATACCCTTCGACTAAAAGCATGGGATGTAGCGAATAATTCTTCTGAAAAAACCATAGAGTTTACAGTAACTGAAGATAAGGAAATTGAAATTCAAAACCTTGTTAATTACCCTAACCCCTTCACCACTAACACTGAGTTTATCTTCCAACACAATCAGGCAGGGGTGCCCCTCGATATAAAGCTTGAGGTGTTTACTGTTTCAGGAAAACTTGTTAAGTCAATCGATCGAGTAGTGGTAAACGAAGGCTATATGTCAAGGGATATACGATGGGATGGAAGGGATGATTTTGGAGATCGGATAGGTAAAGGCGTGTACATTTATAAACTGAAAGTACGGTCAGGCAATGGCTCAGTTGCAGAAAAATTTGAAAAGTTGGTTATCCTATAATTTATTGAACTAAGCTGCGTTTCTAAGTTTATTATATTTGCAATCCTTTAAAATTTTATTGTGATCAGAGAGAGTTTAAAAAAGTTATTCATTGCCCCTATATTCCTGATGACAGGCGCTGTAGTATGTGGTCAAAACGTCTACACCCCAAACAATATTCCACAAGAGGATCAATTAAATACGATAACTACGGCGGTGCCTTTTCTGATGATTAGTCCTGATGCCCGATCTGGTGCTATGGGAGATGCAGGGGTTGCTACCTCTCCCGATGCCAACTCAATTCATTGGAATCCTTCTAAGCTTGCCTTTATAGAAGGAGAGGGAGGGGTTTCTTTTACTTATTCTCCTTGGCTTAGAAACTTGGTTAGTGACATTGGATTAGCCTACTTATCAGGGTATAAAAGAATTAACCGAATTTCTACCATCGGTGGGTCACTACGTTACTTTTCACTAGGGGAAATAACTTTTACTGATAATCAGGGGAATGCAATTGGAAATTTTACCCCGAACGAATGGGCTCTAGACGCTGCCTATGGCATGCAGTTGAACCGAAACTTTTCTTTTGGAATGGCTCTTCGTTTTGTTAATTCTAATTTGACAAACAGCATAACAGTACAAGGTCAGGATACAAGGCCTGCAAGATCAGTAGCGGCGGATGTTTCTGCTTATTATCGGAATGAAGACATTAGGGTTGGGGATTACGACGCCATCCTATCAGCAGGAATCTCATTATCTAATATTGGTGCTAAAATGTCTTATACCGATAATGATGAAAGTGACTTTTTGCCAACCAACTTAAGAATAGGACCTTCACTAGAATTAGAACTAGATCAATACAACAGTTTGATGTTTACTGTTGAGGCAAGTAAGTTGCTCGTTCCTACCCCTCCGATTTACCAAAGAGACTCTACCGGAACTATTGTTACCAATGATGCTGGTGATCCCCAAATATGGTCAGGTTATGATCCTGAGGTAAGTGTAACAAGCGGACTTTTCCAGTCCTTTTATGATGCGCCGGGAAGAATTGAAAGTTTCGACGCTGCTGGTAATCCGGTTGTTGAAGATGGGAGTGTTTTGCAAGAAGAATTAAGAGAAATTGCCCTTTCTGCCGGCATGGAATATTGGTACGACAAGCAGTTGGCCATAAGAATGGGTTACTTCTACGAACACCCAACTAAAGGCAATCGCCAATTTTTTACCGTAGGCCTCGGACTAAAACTGTCTGTTTTTTCTTTCGACGCTTCTTATTTAGTGGGTAATGTTCAGCAGAATCCACTAGCCAACACCGTTCGTTTTTCTTTAAAATTCAACTTTGAAGACTTTAACGCCCAAAACGAAGAAGAGTAAAATTGAAAATAAGAGTTGGATTTGGGTTTGATGTTCACCAGATGGTATCTGGAGAAGAGTTTATGCTTGGAGGAATTTCAATTCCACACCACAAAGGGGCAAGCGGACATTCAGATGCAGATGTTTTAATTCATACCCTTTGCGATGCTATTTTAGGAGCGGCCAACAAGCGCGACATTGGCTATCACTTTCCACCTACTGATGAACAATACAGGGGAATCGACAGTAAAAAACTGCTGAAAGAAGTGATGAAGCTCATTCGAGCAGAAGGCTATGAAATTTCAAACATAGACTCAACCATCGTTTTACAAGAACCCAAAGTGAATCCCCATATTCCTGCTATGGTAAAAACGCTTGCTGCTTGCATGAATATTGACCCAAATGACATTTCTATAAAAGCCACAACTTCTGAAAAACTTGGTTTTGAAGGAAGAGAAGAGGGAGTTTCAGCTTATGCTACCGTTTTAATCTATAAATAAAGTCCTTTCTTGGGGCTTCCCCATTCATTGCGTAACTTTCAGTTTCTTCAATCCATTGCATGAAAACACAAAAAAGCCTTCATTTAGAGTACACAGAATACACTTCTCTAAATAGCCTTCCTAAACTCGACCAAAAGCTATTGTACAAGGCTATTGAAGCTTCTAAAAATGCCTATGCTAAATATTCGAATTTTCAGGTTGGAGCGGCAGTTTTACTGAACAACGGAGAAATTGTAATTGGCTCGAATCAAGAAAATGCGGCCTACCCATCTGGTTTATGCGCTGAGCGTGTCGCTTTGTTTTCGGCATCGTCTCAGTTTTCTATTGCGAAAATGGAAACCTTAGCAATTTATGCTAGTGACGCTATGGGAAAAGAAGAACCGGTTTCACCTTGCGGAGCTTGTCGTCAAGTTATGATGGAATACGAGCTGAAACAAGGGCAGAGTATTCGACTGTTATTGCTCAGTGAGAAGGGGAAGGTCTGGGAGTTTGAATCTGTCAAAGAACTATTCCCATTTGCCTTTGTTCTCAAGCCGTCGAAAAAGTAGAATGCCATGTGCATTATGCTACTTTTATACTAAATTTGTTCACCATCAAATAAAGACCTATGGCAAAAAAAACGGCATCGAAAAGTTCAGCGACGAAAAAGAAAGATCAGTCTACTAAGCACACCAAAGAAACATACCTGAAGTGGTATGAATCTATGTTGCTTATGAGAAAGTTTGAAGAAAAAGCTGGGCAACTTTATATTCAACAAAAAATTAGAGGATTTTGTCATTTATACATTGGGCAAGAGGCTCTTGTGGCAGCAGCAGTTTCTGCGATTAAGCCAACAGATAATATGATTACCGCTTACCGTGATCATGCGCACCCTATCGGATTAGGCATGGATCCTAAATATGTTATGGCCGAGTTGTACGGTAAAAAAACCGGCTGTAGCAAAGGCAAAGGCGGCTCTATGCACATGTTTGATAAAGAACGAAACTTTTTTGGCGGACACGGCATTGTTGGTGGCCAAATACCGCTAGGAGCAGGAATAGCCTTTGCTGACAAATACAGAGGAAACGATAACGTTACACTTTGCTACATGGGAGATGGAGCTGTAAGGCAAGGAGCATTTCACGAAGCCTTAAACATGGCCATGAATTGGAAATTGCCGGTTATCTTCATCATAGAAAATAACAACTACGCCATGGGAACTTCTGTGGAGAGAGTCTCAAATGTGACAGAACTTCACAATATGGCCGATGGTTACGATATGCCAAACGAGCAAGTTGATGGAATGGCCTGTGAGCCTGTTTATGATGCTATTTCTAGAGCTGTAGAAAGAGCAAGAAAAGGCGACGGGCCAACCTTACTTGAAATGCGAACTTATCGCTACAAGGGTCATTCAATGTCAGACCCGGCGAAATACAGAACCAAAGATGAATTAGAAAAATATAAATCCCTTGATCCACTTGACAATGTGTTACAGATCATTAAGAAGAAGAAGTATGCTTCTGATAGTGATTTGAATGATATTCAAGAAAAAGTAAAACAACAAGTAGAGGATTCGATCAAATTTGCCGACGAGAGTGAATTCCCCGATCCATCAGAACTCTACGATGATGTTTATGTTCAAGAGGATTATCCTTTCTTAACCGAATAAAATCAAGAATTAAAGATGGCAGAGATCATAAAAATGCCCAAGCTAAGCGATACCATGGAAGAAGGTGTGGTGGCAAAATGGCATAAGCAAGTTGGAGATGAAGTGGAAGATGGTGAATTATTAGCCGACATAGAAACTGATAAAGCCACCATGGAGTTTGAGTCGTTTCAGTCAGGAACAATCTTGCATCATGGAGTAGAAGAGGGAAAGGCAGCTAAGGTAGATTCTATTTTAGCTATTGTAGGAGAGAAAGGGGAGGACATTGACGATCTTTTAGCTTCTGCTGGAGAACAAGCCGAAGAGACCAATGAGGATGAGTCATCAACTTCAGAGGCTGAAGCGAGCCAAGAAAATGAAAATAAAAAAACTGACTCGAAGAAAGAGATAGATACCTCTGATGTAAAAGCCAAGATCATCAAGATGCCCAAGTTAAGTGATACCATGAAAGAAGGTACTGTGGCTTCATGGGCGAAAAAAGAAGGTGATCAAGTAGAGTCGGGCGAATTGCTGGCAGAAATTGAGACAGATAAAGCCACTATGGAGTTCGAATCCTTCGAAGATGGAACCGTCCTCTACCATGGAGTAAAGGAAGGAGAGTCTGCCGCG
Source organism: Vicingaceae bacterium (assembly GCA_040220135.1). Taxonomy (GTDB): domain Bacteria; phylum Bacteroidota; class Bacteroidia; order Flavobacteriales_E; family Vicingaceae; genus CAJXMH01. The sequence continues at coordinate 20,752 of JAVJTT010000005.1, read as the reverse complement.
GTAGATACCATTTTAGCGATCGTAGGAGAGGAAGGCGCTGATTACAAGAAGTTAATTGAAGCCTTTGAACAAAGTGAAAGTGAGGAGGCTGAGGAGGAATCAAAGCCAACAAGCCAAAAAGAGTCTAAACCTTCTGCCACTCCTACAGCGAAGAAAGAACAACCAAAAAGTACTTCTGATACTAAAACTTCAGACGGCCGATTAAAAGTTTCACCCCTGGCTAAGAAAATGGCCGAAGAAGAAGGCATTGACCTTAGTGAGGTTGAAGGTAGTGGAACTGGTGGAAGAATTGTGAAGCGCGACATAGAAAGCTATGAACCTAGCCAAGCCAAAGCTTCAAAAGGAGCTGCAGTAGTTGGTCAGGAAGACTATGAGGAAGTAGCCGTAAGTCAGATGCGAAAGACTATTGCGAAACGTTTAGGTGAAAGTAAGTTCAGTGCGCCGCACTTCTACTTAACCATCGATGTTAACATGGACAAAGCGATAGAGGCTAGAAAAGCGATTAATGAATTGCCGGATACAAAGATCTCTTTTAATGATCTTGTTATTAAGGCTGCCTCTGCTGCTTTGTTAAAGCATCCTGCTGTAAACTCTTCTTGGCAAGGGGATAGCATACGCACCAATAAGCACGTTCACATTGGAGTTGCGGTTGCTGTAGATGAAGGCCTGCTCGTTCCGGTGGTGCGTTTTGCCGACACTAAAAAACTGAGCCAAATTACGGCCGAGGTAAAAGAGTATGCTCAAAAAGCAAGAGATAAAAAGCTACAACCAGAAGATTGGGAGGGAAGTACCTTCTCTATTTCAAACCTTGGAATGTTTGGCATTGAAGAGTTTACCGCTATTATTAACCCTCCGAATGCCTGTATTCTGGCGGTAGGAGCTATTCGTCAAGAGGCCGTTGTTGTGAACGGAGAAATTGGGGTTGGCAATAGAATGAAGGTAACGCTTTCCTGCGATCATCGAGTAGTAGATGGAGCTACCGGAGCCGAGTTCTTACAAAGCTTCAAAACTTACCTAGAAAATCCAGTGACGATATTGGGTTAAGTTATTACAAACAAGACAGATGAAATAAAAAAGGCCTTGCAATTTGCAAGGCCTTTTTTCTGGTGTTTTTCTAATTATTCTACATTCAATCTTCCAATCATATTTGGGTAATGACCTGGATAAGTACAAATGTAATGGTAAGACCCTTTTGCCGGCGCATCAAATTCAACAGTGACACTTTCTCCCATTTTCGACACTTCTGTATACGCAAGAACTCGATCATCATCAGGGACAAACTGATTTTTCTCTCCAGCCGAAATACCGGCAGTTGCTATTTCTTGTCCGGTGCCTAACTCAACCAATACAAAATTGTGCAGCATTCCCGCAGCTTTACTCTCGTTTTTCAAGGTAAGTTTAACTCTCGAATTAGCGGGTATAGTCAATGATTTTGGCTCAAAGGCAATTTCTGTCATGGCTTCGCCTTTTGCAATTAGCGTGATTTCAACAACTTCTTTATCTGCTGTTTTCTTTTCAACTTGCTTTGCTTCAGTTTTTTTTGTTTTCTCCTTCGCAGCTTTTTCATTGCTGCTAGTTGATTTTTTCGATTCCGTTCCTCCACAGGCAAAAAGGCCAAGTGAAAGGGCAATCATTAAGGTGCTTTTAATTACTTTCATAAATGTTATTTTCTTTTAATAACAAGTGCACTAAAGCAATGTTTAAGGATTGTTACAATATAGAAATTGATTAAAAAAGCCCTTCGTTTTTTACTTAAAATACTATTGATTTGCTTGCTAGTAAGCATAACATGGGTGTTGGTTTACCGATATGTTAATCCACCGGTTAGCATGTTCATGTTAGGAGACTGCTTACGTTCTGATCAATCACTAAAGCACGATTGGAAAGATTTGGAGGAAATCAATGCATACCTGCCCCTAGCCTTTATTGCATCGGAAGATCAACGGTTTTTGCAGCACCATGGCTTTGATTTAGATGCCATAGAAAAGGCCTTTCATGAAATTCAATCCGGTCAACGATTTAGAGGGGGGAGCACCATTAGTCAGCAAGTAGCAAAAAACCTATTTCTCTATCGTGAGCAAACATACCTTAGAAAGGGACTAGAAGCATACTTTACTGTTTTGATCGAGCTACTATGGTCAAAAGATCGAATTATGGAAGTGTATCTAAACATTGTAGAACTGGGTGATTTAACCTATGGAGTTTCTGCAGCAGCAGAAGAGTATTTCTCAACCACTGCTCAAAATATAAACCAATATCAAGCGGCTTTAATGGCCACTGCACTACCAAGTCCCATAAGCTACTCTTTATCGTCTCCTTCTCCATACATGAAGCAAAGAAGTAAATGGGTCTTGCGTCAAATGGATAATTTAGGCGGGCTGCGTTTGCTAGAAAGCTGGTATTAATGCTTTATAAGCCGATCCCAAAACCGACTCGTATCACAGGGTTGGTGTAGGGTGTGTTGATGTCTTCAGTTAAATTGTAGAGAAGCAATATGTTAGCAAAGGCTCTATCTCCGAGTACAGAGCGGTATCCTCCTCCTACAAAAACACTGGTTACATTTACCCTTTTGTCAAACCGGAATCGATCATCGAGGTTTAAGATCTCTACTTCTCCATGAACTAGAAAATTTTCTAGAAAGAAATACTGGTTAAAAATATTTCCCCCATAGATATTGGTTCGATAATTGAAAAGCTTGTCTTCATAATAAATGTATCGTCCTCCAATGCCTGCCATCCAATTATCAGTTAGCAGATAGCCTGCGGTGGGTGAGAGTTCCACAAAAGTAATATCCCCAAAAGACCCCCCAAAAGATCCTCCGTATCTCATTCGATCCGGGTCAAAACCCTTCTTAGTTGGTGGAGGTGGAGGCTTTCCACTTCCTAACTCTCGAGCTTGGCCAAAGAGTAGGTTAGTGCTCAGAAACATAGCCAAAACAAGCAGGCACTTTAAAGGACCTAATGTGTTTAAGTTGTTCTTTTTCCGATTATACTGAAATTCTCCCATTGGTGTAGTACTGTTCGCAAAGTGAATGATTCTGCGTACATTAGTAGTCAGAATAACTACAGTAGCAATAGTTGTTTTATGTTAAACAGTTGGGGAAAGGAGGTTTTAGCCTCCTTTCTTTTTGTTAGCGACTAAATTAAGAAAGTAAAGTAAGATAAAAGGCAAAGCTTTTTCCTGAATCAATGATTACCTCTAAACACAACTTGTATTGGGTATCACAAATCTGCGGCTGGCTGATTTTTGTAACCTTAATGGGGATTCTAAATAAACTGGATGGAGCTGAGATGAATTTTGATGTCCTTCTTACCCTTTCCACCACTTTTGTATTGGGTGTTATTTCATCTCACTTATACCGAAAATTAATCCTGAAATTAAACTGGTTGAAACTCAAAATTGTAGAGTTAATACCTAGGGTGATAGGAGCATCGATTGTTTTTGGAGCGCTGTTTATCTTAGTTCACACCTTTGTTACCGAAACTTTTATCGCCGGCGAATCTTTTCAACTGGTATGGAATGAAGTGTTGCAGTTGGTGCTGAATTTGGCAGTGGTTTTTATGCTTTGGTCTTTGCTCTATTTTCTTTTTCACTTTATTCGGAATTATCGTAAAGAGGAAATCAAAAACTTGCAATGGCAAGCCTTGCAAAATGAGCTTGAGCTAAATAAATTAAAGTCTCAACTGAACCCCCACTTTATCTTCAACTCCATGAACATTATACGGGCTTTGGTTGATGAAGATCCAAAGAAGTCAAAAGACTCCATTACCCGATTGTCCAACATTTTGCGAAGTTCCTTACTGATGGGGAGAAAGAAAGTAATTAGTCTACAAGAAGAATTGAATTTAGTGAATGATTATTTAAACTTGGAGTCAAGTCGTTTTGAGGAGCGTTTGCAATTGTTTTTTGAAATTGAGGAAAGCTGTAAGGACCATTTGGTGCCACCCATGTTGTTGCAAACTTTAGTAGAAAATGCCATAAAGCACGGAATAAGTAAGTTGCCAGAAGGAGGCCGGGTGGTAATTCGAGCATTTAAAATTGAAACGGATTTAAAGTTGGAGATTCAGAATAGTGGAGAACTAGAGGAGAAGGAAAGTGAAAACATTGGCTTTGGGTTGGAGAATACCAAACAAAGATTGAATCTACTATACGGTAAGAAGGCGTATTTTAGTTTGAAAAACATTGAACAGAAAGAAGTATTAGCCGAAGTTTTGATACCGGCAGAAACAAGTCGAATTAAAATTGAAGAAAATGAAAGCCATTATAGTTGATGATGAACGTTTAGCACGACAAGAGCTAAAAAACCTACTGAAAGAGCATCCGGAAATTGATGTTGTTGAGGAGTGTAATAATGCCGACAATGCCAAAAATAAAATTGAAAGTCTGAAACCAGATTTGGTTTTTTTAGATATTCAAATGCCTGGGAAAAATGGTTTTGAATTACTCGAAGAACTAACCTTTGTGCCAAGAGTGGTTTTTACAACTGCCTATGATGAATATGCTTTAAAAGCTTTTGAGGTTAGCGCCTTTGATTATTTGTTAAAGCCGATTGAAAGTGGTCGCTTAAGCGAAACGATTGATAAGCTTCTAAAAGAAGCAGAAGAAGATGAGGAACGAGAGAAAGGCATTGAGACAAGCGCATCAAATGCTGAGTTGGGTATAGAAGATCAGGTGTTTGTGAAAGACGGTAGCCGTTGTTGGTTCGTAAAACTGAAGAATGTTAGTGCATTTGAATCGGAAGGGAACTACGTTAGAGTCTTTTTTGATCAAAACAAGCCCTTGATATTGAAGTCTTTAAATAGTTTAGAGAAACGGTTGGATTCAAAGCACTTCTTTCGAGCAAATCGTAAGTTCATTATCAACTTAGAGTGGGTAACTAAAATTGAAGAATGGTTTAATGGCGGTTTTCGCGTTACTCTTGAAGATGGGAAACAAATCGAAATTTCCAGGCGACAAGCTTCAAAATTAAAAGATATGATGAGTTTGTAGCTAAGGCTGCTTCATCGACTAAAGTGTGAACTTGGTCTGCTGAAAAGCTAGCTCAGTATAATTTTGTTGTACAAGTGGTCAAAAAAATCTCAATTTAGGCTTATTCAATAAAGTATTATGAGACACATAGAAATTGAGCCTACTTATAAATCACCTCGCGTAATACTTAATCCTTCTGAAGGGCAATTTAAAATAGAGGGAAAATCAGTTTTGGTGAACGTTGAAGAGTTTTATAGACCCTTGCTTAATTGGATGGATGAGTTTCTTGAAAAGCCAACCACCAGCAAGGTAGAATTTACTTTTGACGTTGAATATTTTAATTTAGCTTCTACCAAGCGATTTTTGTTTTTTCTTTTTAAGCTAAAGCAGTTAAAAGAGAAAGGGGTAGAAGTAATTGTTAATTGGCACTACCTCAATCAAGATCAGTATGGCTTAGAAACCGGCAAAGATTTTGCACAGATGTTGGAGTTACCTTTTGAGTTTTTAGGTTACGAAAAGCTTCATGCCAAAGAAATGAATCTGAATTAATTGGGCCATCCGTCACGCATTACAAAACCTCTATCTATTACTTTTTTTTGCTCATTGAAGCGAACTAGCATCACTTCGTTTTGACCTTCCAAAAAGAGTTGAGCTAATTTTTCACAACAATCTTTTTTCTTCATTAAGTTGGTAAGCCTAAAAGGGTTAATCCAGTCTTTTCTATCAGTAATAATTCGATAATTGCCGTGGTTTGAAAGTAAGGATTCTACCTCTTGATGTTGAAGCCACCAAGCATTGCTGTATGTGGGTTCTATGTTTTCCCAGCTTTGATAAGGGTAAAAGAGACAGCCTTTTATTAATTGAAATGTGGAAAACTGCTTGTTCGCAAATTCTGGAGGAAGCAAGTGAGCATAGTCTTTACAAAGGTTTAATTGTTGATTGTGTAGTTTATCTATTTTGCGTGCAAACCAATCTTTTGTGCTAGGGCCTAAAAAAATCGGCCTTTTATCTCGCTCTACTTTGAGGTAGTATTTTAAAGCCACTTCTAGGTGAAGGTATTGGCCCTTCCTTTTGTTAAAGAGTAAAAAGTCAATTTCACCTACCGTTAGGCCCTCTTCATTCAACTGAAGGTTATGGGCTAAGAGTTCGTAATTTTCTGCCATTCGGAAGTAGTAAGCAAAGAGCTCTTCCGCATATTTTCCAAGTGGAAGGTGCTGAAAGTTTTCTTTTAGCGGACTTCGATGAAGCGATTTTAAAATCTCTCTCAGCTCGGTAGCTGATAACTGTAGTGAGAAAGCCTGATCTGCTGGCATCTTCAAATGCCTTAACTCTGGGCTAATAAGCAAGTAGGCTAAGTCGGCTAGAAACTGATTGGGTAGTTTTTCAAACTCCTTAAGGATGTTGGGCTCAAAGCTGTTGCTTTTCATCAATAAATCGCACTTTTGTGCAAGTTAATTAAACCCCAAAGAAGAACGTTAAGATGAACAAAACGATTCAGTGGATTCTAAATGTCATTTTTATTATTGCCATAGTAATGCTTTGGTTAAATCCATCTACAGAAGCAGAAGAAGAGAAAAGCAACGAAGAAAAGCCCAACTTTGAAGAAGTGGTAGAAAACAAAAAGTTGCAGGTTCGATACATTAATACCGATACCATTTGGTCTAAGTATGAATATGTAAAAGCCATGCGTGAGGATTTGCAACAAAAGCAAAACGAATATCGTGCAGATTTAGAAAGTAGGCTTAGCCGTTTTGAGAAAGAGGTAATGACCTTTCAAGAAGAAGCGCCCAAAATGAGCCGCTTTGAGGGAGAGCAAAAGCAAAAGCAATTGATGCAAAAAGAACAAGAGCTTGGTCGGGTGCAAGAAGAGTTGAGCGTGAAGTTGATGGACATGGAAGACAAAATGAAGCGGGACATTAGGAAGTCCATTCTCAAGCAACTAAAGTCTTACCAGACTAAAGAAGTGGATATGATTCTTGATTTTTCTTCTAACAGCTCTTTAATGATGATTGAAGACTCATTAAATATCACAGATCAGGTAGTTAAAGAATTAAATACAGCTTATCAAGCCTCAAAAACAGATTCTTAATGTTAATAGCAAGAGTAAAAAAAGAAACTAATATTGTTGAGTATGTGCTTTACATGTATCAAATTGAGGACATCATTCGATCTTTTCAGTTTGACTTCAAGGCGATAGAGCGTTCTATTATTTCGCAATACGACCAAAAAGATGAAGTAAAGCTTGAGATTAAGCAATGGTATGCCAGCTTAATTCAACAAATGAAAGAGCAGGGCATTGAAAAAGACGGGCATTTAGCGTTTTTGAATGAGACGGTAAAAGGCTTACAAGTTTTGCATAAAAGTTTACTTACGGCTTTTCAAGATGATGAGTATAAAAAGCTCTACGATGCTGCTAAACCAGCTTTAGAAGACCTAATGCGAAAGTCTGAAGACAAGTTAAAAGGCGATGAAATGGCCGCCGCTCTCAACGGACTTTATGGTTTGTTGGTGCTTCGATTGAAAAAGCAAAAAATTGCTGCAGAAACAGAGCAAGCAATGGGAGATATAAGTAAGTTGATGGCACGATTAGCGCAGCAATACAATGAAATGAAAATGGGAAAGCTGCGCTTTCCCGACGAGCAAAATAACTAGTCCATCCAACCTAAATGAGTGTGTTTAAAGTTGTCTGGAAACTTTAAACCATAACCGAAAATTCGGTCTAAAGAGGCATGGCCAAAAATGATTAGGCCAATCAGTTCCAACCATTCGTGGCTAAAGTGCCAGCCAAAAACCAAGAGAAAAAGCCCCACTGCCTTGTGGTGAAAAAGATTGTAGCTAAAAGCGCCCACTTTGGTGTTAATCAAATAGCCAAGCATGCCAATGTCGGGAGCTAGAATCAAGACCAAATACCACCACCAAGCAAAGTCCGTTTGTTGAAACAGGATAATAGAGAATAGGAACATGGCGAGTTCTTCTAATCGGAGGCTATTTTTCATAATTTTTTACTTGTCGCAGACATTCATAATAAATGCCTTTAATTCTTTCATTTCTTCTTTCGCTAAATCTTTTCCAAATTGGGCAACAAAAAACAAGATGATCCCCAACAGCATACTGCCAGCCGCTAGCCAAAAGCCCCAGGGCTCAGTTTCTAAGGTAAGCTGCGAACTGCCGATCATTAAGCCGATAATGGCTCCAAAGCCGGCCACCACATATAAAAACATAAACATGGTCCACACTGCTGCTTCAGGAGCAACTAAACAGCGTACTTGCACTTTGTTGTTTTCATTGATTTCCCATGTAATGTCTAAGGTAGGCGACCAAAAGTGCTTTTTTTCCGGGTTTACTCGAATTAAAAAATGATCGTGCCTCGTTTTTCCTAAAAAGCCATGAGGGTTGTTTAGACGCAATTGAACTTTAATCCTTTCGGCAAAGGCCTTTTTGTCGCAACCCACTTCAAACTGAAAGCGGGGCCTGAATTTAAGGTCTGACATGATTCTTACTTAGAAGCACCAAGGTAGTGAAAAATCTAAAAAATCAAGATTTAAAAACCCCAGCTTCAATTAAGGCTTGAAAACTGTCTTCCATAGTTTCTTGCATCGGTCTAAATTGAATTCCGAGTTCTGACTTGATTTTTGAGTTGTCTGCTTTCCATTCAATGTTCACATTTTTCTTGATGAATTTTCGGCTTAGCATCTTGTTTAACATGGGACCAAAAATCAGAAGCAACCATTTTGGTAGGGCTGCTTTTGGTATGGGATATTCATCACCGTATTTAGGTGCTAGGGTTTTCGCCATCTCTAGCATATTGGTGTTGTGGCCAGATGTGATGTAACGGCCATTTGCTTTTTCCAAGAAACCGGCTTTGTAATGTGCTTCAGCCACTTCTCTGACATCTACCATACCGATGCCCATTTTGGGTGCGCCCATTTTAAAGGTGCCATCTCCAATTTGTTTTAAAATATTAAAACTCTCCGAAGTAGTGCCTTTAGGATTTAATGGAGGTCCCATTACCAACGAAGGATTAATTGTAACCAAGTCCCATTGTTCTTGACTGTTGGCAATTTCCCAAGCTTTTTTCTCAGCCAAAGTTTTAGAGTAGGAGTAAGGCTGATAGTCCAAAGAAGCGGTGGTGTTCCATTGATCTTCAGTCAGCATTCCATTGGGAGCGTCTTGACAATCTATGGCATCGGTGTAAATAGCTGCGCAACTACTTGTTACCACTACTCTTTTTACCGTGGGCGTTTCTTTCGCAGAGTTCAAAACATTGGCTGTTCCTTGTTCTGCGGGCTCAATTAAATCCTTCTGAGGATCATCATAGTTTGAAGTAAAGGGAGAAGCAGTGTGGAAAACAATCTCACAGTCTTTCATGGCTTCCCCATAGGAGCCTTTTTCTAACAAATCGGCTTTAAAATACTTGATTTCTCCTTTCCCTTTTTCAGCCATCTCGTCCAGGTGGCGGGTTTTCTCCTTTTTGTTAGGGTCTCTAACCGGCGCATGCACGGTGTGACCTTCTTCCAATAATTTTTTTACTAACCATCCGGCTACATAGCCAGTGGCTCCGGTAACTAATACTTTCTTACTCATTTTCTTTTTGTTTGGGTGCTACAATTCCGCGCCAAGCATATTGTACTGCCTCTGCGGCTCTTAATTCTAAATGTTCTATCTCTTCTTCTAAATATAGGTCGGCTACAGTGCAAATACTGTTGTGGATTAACTCCATAGCCAAGTGCAATTCTATTTGAGCAAACTCTCCTTTTTCCATTCCTTCTTCAAAAAAGTCGCAGAAAGCCTGATAATAACTCAAGCCTTCTTGGCGAACTGTTTCATCAATATAATGGGAATGTTGAACTTGTTGTGAGAAACGATATTTCAGGGGTTCTCGAACGTAAAAGTCAAACACTGCCCGCCAAATATTTTCGAACTGAATTTGAGTTGAATCTTTTGCATGAAAGGCAGAAGTAAACAACTGGCCTAATTCTTTTTTAAAGCTAAGGTAAAGCGCTTCTATAATTTCTTGTTTGCTTTTAAAGTGGTGATAAATGGTTCCCGTTGCTACTCCGCTTTCAGCTACGATCTGCGACATGGGAGTTGACTGAACTCCTTGTTCAGCAAATAATTGCAAACTTGTATTTAGGATTTGTTCTCTTTTTGTCAAACCGACCGAATGTTCGTTCGGGGCAAATGTAGGGATAATTTATCAGCTTGAAGAATGGGCTATTTTAAGGGCAAATCATTATCTTCCCAAAGTGCTTTCCCGCACCAAAACGGGAAATTTGTTTTGGGGTGTCTTTCAACTGAAAAGGTCCTTCGATAATCGGTTTGATCTGATGTTTTTGCATAAAAGCAAGCAAAGTATCTAAGTCTTGGTTGGATTTTAGACTTAAAACATAGAATCGTTTTTTGCTGCTAAACTTTCCCACCAAAGCGAGACACATTAGTTTGAATAATTTCCCGCCAACACTAATGTAGCGACCTTTTTGGGTGAGCACTTTTTTATAGGCTGAAGCAAAGCGATTGCTTTTACAATCTAAGATAAAGTCATATTGTAGATTGTTTCTAGTAAAATCAGTATTCTTATAATCAAAGACTTGATCGAAGCCCCAACTTTTCATCAGGCTTAACTTTTCACCGGTATCTACCCCATGAACTTCGCAGTTCATCGCTTTGGCAATTTGAACTGCTAAAGCGCCAACACCACCTCCGCCACCATTGATCAATACTTTTTCGCCTTTTTTTAGCTTTCCAAGTTCAAAGAAACTTTGCCAAGCCAATAAACCAGCATGGGGAATGGCAGCTGCTTCCTCATGAGAAAGAAAATCTGGTTTTAAATTGAGTGCTTTTTGATTTAGACAGCAGTATTCTGCAAAAGTGCCAAATTCGTAGTTGGAGGTATCACCAAATACGAAATCTCCTTTTTTAAAAGTTGAAACAGCAGAACCTACTTCTTCCACCACGCCTGAACACTCCATGCCGGGAATCGGATTCTTAGGCTTCTTTAAGCCAAATAGTAAGCGATACAATATGGGCTTTCCGCGCACCATGCTCCAATCGTAGTCGTTAATGGCAGTGGCTTTGATTTTAACTAAAACCTGCTCGCCTTTGGGTTTAAGTTTTTCCACTTCCCTTAGGTCCAATTCTTCAGGAGCTCCATATTGCGAACAGTAGATAGCTTTCATTTCTAGTTTGATTTGGGTTTCAAATGTCGATAAATCAGTGCTTTATTCGGAAGAAGAGTGATTGGTGGAGAAATAGTTCAGTGAGCGGCTACTCTCTTAATTGAAAGACCTGAATGCTTCCTTTTTCTGTGATTTTCTCTCCCAGATGAGCTTGAATATCTGCTCGATTTGCAAAAGCATCAGAGTCGATGTATAAGTATTCTGCCCCCTGACTGATCAGACTATCCAACTCTTTCCCACTTAAGTGACCATCGGTAAAGCTCCAACCTTTTTTATCGATGTAGTACAAGAAAATGCAAGAAGAAACATCATTTCCGGTAACCACCAAAGCATCATCTGGTACCGCCGCTCGCAATTCACTTTTGTATTTTAAAAGATCAGGATTAAAGCCGGGTGATTCGGGATTCCATCGGTCTTGCATTCTCAAATAGCAAGTAAGCGGCAAAATGGCTAAGGCAAAAAGAGTGAAATAGCGCCAAAATTTAGACTTAGAATGATAGAGGTTAGAAGCTCCGTAAGCCACTAAAATAAATAGTATGGGGAAGAAGGGAAAGAGGTAATAGTCGTGTACTTTGGCAATGGCATTGGCTTCAAAAAGATAATAGGCCAAAACGGTTAAACTCAGCCCAACTAAGAGGGGAAACTTTTTATCTTTAAAGGCTTTCTTCTTTTTCAAGAAATAAAATCCGGCTAAGAAAAAAGGCACAGAACCATAGTTCAATAACAATTCCGGGAGGTTAGAAACTAGGTTAAATTGCAAGTAATAGAGCAATTTTGAAACAGCTTCCCTTTGTTCTAACATGCCCCAAATTATTGGGTTAGCATCCCAATTGGGGATAACCCATGCATACCAGGCTACGGGGATTAGTGAAAAGGCGAGAAAAACGCCACCTTGTATTAGCGCTTCTGCCTTTGCACCTTTTTTTAATTTCAATATAAAATAGAGGAAAGGCGCCATGTAAAAGGCGATAAAGGGTAGTTTGCATAGCGTGCTAATGGCGAGGAATATAGCACTCATCCAAAGCCAATGGCCTTCTTTTTTTCGATGCCAGATAAAAAAGCCGGCCAAACCCCAAATGCCGGCTGTCAGAGCCATATTGTCGGGTTGAGGGTTGATGCTGTAATAGTAAAAAGTAGGGGAGAAGGTAAAAGCCCAAGCCCCCATAGCCGCTAAAACCTTATTGTTGAAAAGGGCCAAGAGTAAACGATACATGCCTATAATGGAAAGGATACTGAGGCAGAAAATAAAGATTCTGCTCACTACTACTTTTTGACCAAAAAGGTAATAGCTAGAAGCAATAAGCCATTGCATGAGCGGAAATTCCATGCGTTTGATGCCATCACCATTTCCTCTTGCTAAACGCCGAGGATTTAAGATGTTCATGTCCTCCTCGAAAAAGTTGTTGATGGTAGCTTGGGTTTGAGTCTGGCGCCATGAGTGAAAGCTCATAATGTCTTTCTCAAAATGAGGAAGATGCATCAAAAGGCTGATTAAGATGGCAAGCAAAAGAAAGAGAATAGGAGGCTTGAAATTCATGAAAGAGCTCGCGCTTTTATTTTGCCAATCGGTGTCCTAAATAGGCCATCGGCATATAAGCCAAGATCAGATCCACTGCTTTGAACCACAAGGGCCCACCAAACATCACTACGGCTGTAATTCCACCCAGTAAAAACAAAATGCCAACCACCATCGCTAGACTTTGATGATGGGAGCCGGCAATTTTTACAGCTGTAAAGGCGCCTATAAATGTGCCGACTGCATGCGCTAAAAAGGGAAAAAGAAAGTGCTCTGCGCTGAGGTTTGGCATGGCTTCGGCCAGTGCATCCATGTCATTAATATTAACCCCTTCCATGGGAAAAATACTATGTCCGGCTTGCACTAAGAGCATATTGATAATAGAACCACCAATCCAGCCAAGGATTACTGCGAATATGTTACGCACTGTTTTGTTCATGAGATTGAGTTTAGTTGTGGAATAAAGGTAAAATAAATTCGCAGACCAGATTAGTTTCCTTCCGGACTTAAACCGGCTTTAATAAAGACTTTAGATAGTTCGTTTTCGATAGGGAAAGACTTCAGCGGCGGCACATTCGACCCGCCTGGATTACCCACTGGAACTTTTCCAACAAAAGATTTAACACCCCCAACAAAAAGTCGTGGAATTTGCCCCATTACTTCTTTTGTGCTTTTGATCTGAATTCCAAATTGTAACATTTTCAAGTGCACATAAGAGTGAGCAAGTGGATAGCGTTGTCCTAAAATATGAGCTCTCTCTAAATGTGACCAAGCTAGTTGTAAATCATTGTTCTGAAGTGCTGTACGGTATTCATCTAATTCCTTTTGATAAAAGGGATGTAGTTTAGGAGGGATTGTAAAATAGAACTTCATCTTGTTTGTAATCTTTTAAATTGACCTTAGCCTATAGTTGATTCTGACTAGCTGATAGGAAAAATACGAAAAGGAAATCGAGAATTACAAATTAGGTAAGCTCAAGCGTTCTTTACCAAGGCGTATTTTCGTAATACTAAAGCAGAGAATAAGAGGTTGACTCCCCAAATGAGCCCCCCGACTCCTAAAAGCTGAAGCAGTTTAGTAGAAATTTCTGAAAACTCGCTTGCTTCTGAAATAAGTGCACCAAGAAAGAAAAGGTTGAGCAACAAAAACAGTCCACCAATGGCAAGACCTGAATATTTGGTTTTAAAATAAAGCTGCAAAGCTAAAAGAGCGGTGAATGCCAGGCACAGAAAACTAAAGTGAAAGGGAGGTGTGTAGCCACCCATTAGACAAATAGCCATCAAATAGCTTTCGGGATGACTGAGGAAAAAGTGCTTGAGTTTTTTCATTTTGTCGGTTTTTGCTGATGCACCTTTAAACGCTGTGCAAACTTAGTTATTGTATGGTGGCGTTCTTTGCGCTTACCTCATTTTGCAAGTACCTCTATAAAGTGTTGTCTTGAGTAGCTATCTATTTATCATCACCTTATTGCTGTTTAGCAAGTCAGATTGATTGAAAAACTGTACCATATATAAACCTTCGCTCAAGCTTTCCACATCAAGTTGGTTGGCCATAGCCGATTGGCTAAGCACTAATTGTCCTTTCATGTTAAAAACCCGTACTTCGGTTGCCCCAAGTTCGTTATCCCAATGGATTACATTCTGAGCAGGATTAGGGTAAAGCAAATTCGAGCTTTGACTTAAGGAGTGATCATCAGTATTTGTGGATCCTCCTAAATTGTATTTCCAGGTGTTGTTGGGGTATGAAGAAATTAGTCGATCCAAGCCTCCAAAAAAGAAAACTTCATTGTTTATCACAAAACTTCCGGGAGCCCATCTACTGCGTCCTGGATGTGGGGTAAGCTGAGTCCAGCTATCAAGGTTTGGGTCATAACGCCACATTTCACCAGTATTCATGAAAGAATGGTTTGAGCCATCGCCACTTAGTACATAGCCATATCCATTAGCTGAAAACTGAGTGCCGGCAACTCTTGCCTGGCCTGGGAATAAGTTCATGCTGGTCCACTGATTAGTGGCAGTGTCTAGCCTGTACCAATCTCGATAGATAAATTGTCCACCATGGCCCAATCCCGCATAAACGGAACCATTCACCGTAAACATAAAAGGATGATGCCTAACCGGGCCGGGTATGTTGGCAATTTGAGTCCAAGTATTACTGCTGATGTCGTACATCCAAAAATCATTAAGGTCACCACTAGCGTCATCTCCAAAACCTACGTATAAACGATTTCCGATAGCCATCATAGCTGGATGCCTTCTGCCGCTACAGCTACAGTTCGCCAATTGGGTCCATGAGCTGTCTGTAGCATCAAAACTCCACAAATCGTTAAGGTAGGCCGTATTGGTGGCTCCAAATCCTAGGTAAGCTATGCCATTGGTGACTGCACCAATGCCAAAACTTCTTGCAGCTCCCGGGAAATTGGGTAGTGTGCCCCAACTATCTGATACCGGATCATAATCAAAGACGGTGTTAGTTGGATTGCTGTTTGGTGCCGTTCCACTTACCGCATAGCCTTTTCCATTTAAAGAAAAAGAAATTGGATGATGTCTGGTAGATGGCGTATTGGATACTTGCACCCAAGATTGGGCCATTAAGGAAGCAGAGAACAGACTAAGCGAAAAAAGTAGAATTTTATGCATGAAATGTGAGTTTAGTGCTACGTTAGGTGGGATTCAAAATGGAATCTATGGATAAAAATAGGGTTTAAAATTTGCTTTTAGTCTAGACAAACTAATACTGCAAAAGTTCTGACTAGGAATAATTTAAGCTAAACTATTTAGCACTTCTTTAGCCTCAATAAAGAAAAATATTCTTTCTTTTTTATCGAGCTTTCATTGCTCCACTAACATCAACTGAAACGGTTTGTCCTAAACTGAAGGCTGTGAGAGAATCAACTTCAAGTTCAATATCAAGCTTACGGTTGTTAACATTGCTGATCTTCACCGTTCCGGCTGCAGCTGCGGCAGAAGAAAAATATTCATTCAGGGTGTCGTTGCTTCTAAAGCCCACAGTCACATAATCACCCATGGGAGGGTTATTATCATCAACAATCGTGTAAGTGCCCGGCTTAGGAAGAACATTGCCTGCACTATCAGCCATAACAAGCGTTACGTTAACGTAGTCTGTGGTAGCGGTATCGTTGAGACGGTACTCATAACCGGTGTGGTCAAAATAGGTGATTTGTGTATTGTATTCGGCATAACTCCTTATGGTTTTGTTTACCGATCCTTCAATTTTAACCGCTCCGGTGCTATCGCTGAGGTTGTTTAGCGTAATGTCATTAGAGTTACCACCATTGTTGCCCCCTGCACCATTTCCATTGGAGCTAGTAGCAGGTGTTGGCTCATCCTCCTCATCTTCACTACAAGATAGGCTAAACATAACTAGGGGGATGCAGATTAATAGGCATTTAAATTTTAAAATGTTCATGGCTTTAATTTTTGTTTTCAAATTAATTGGATTCTTAACCAAAGAATTTTATAATAGAAAACCAAAAAATATTCTTTCTTTTTTGGTCACAAGAGCATTTGATCTTCTCTAATTGTCTAGCGTACAAGGTTGTAATTAAATTTTTGGTCACTCATGCTTTTCTTGTTGAATTGACGCTTAGCCATCTATTAGCAGGAGAGCGGCTATCAATTTTCAAAAATCCACTTTACCAAGTCATTTTTATCAACGATCGACCAGCTGTGGGGGTGTCGTTCACCATTGGCCCGATAGCCTTTGTTTTTCGAAGGGATGTATTCGACCTGATTAAAACCAGATTGACGCAATTTTTTAGCAAGCTTATCCAAATAGTAGCCGTTCATCTGGTCCACATCAGCCTTTCTATTTTCTTGCCACCATAGGGTATCAGGCTCGGAATACAATCTGATTTTGGTTTTTTTGAGGTGTTGCAGTTGTTCGAAGTTTTGGCTTGCTGAAGTGTAAACGGAGTATTTTTCATAATTGGAAATACTATCACGAGGGTTTCCCATCTTCTTCCCTAAGATATTTAATAGCCAAGTACTTTCTTGAACAGCAGGAGCAGAAAAACCTCTTTCAATGTTTTTTTCTGAGCTTTTGTACAAAGCCGCTAGATCAATGGGAGAGTCAATGGCAAAAACTCCTTTGGGAGCAAGAGCTGAATTTTGCGCAGTGAGGAAATCACTGATCAGTAAAGCTACATTACCCCCACTGGAAAAGCCGCCAATAAAAAGCTGCTTAGCAGGGAGCTTATTCTCCTTGAAAACCCGTTCTAGCTGCTCAGCAAGTGCTCGTTTTTCACTTTCTTCGAGCCATAGTTTTTGATTGTAGTTCAAGTAAAGAACCGCGATCTGGTTTCTTTTGGCTGTTTCCATGAATTTGAACTCTTTTTTTATGTCTTCGACGGTTTCAGGGTAACCTCCGAAGAGAATTAGAACCTGATTTAGTTTATCAGTTGACTTGACCAATTCATGCGATTCTGTTTTTACTGTTTCAAATTCAATTTTTGTGGCACTTTCTTCTTTCTTGCTTTTCGAAAAGTGACAAGAGGTAATTGAAAAAACGACTAAGACTATAAGTATCCGACTATTCATCATACAAGGCTTGATTAAGAGAGCCAAGGGTAAAGATAAAGTAAGATACTTTATACTAGAGGGTAAGTGCAGTGGGGTTTTTTATCTAGCGATAAAAGCGGTTAAGCAAGAACTCTTTTCAGTCAAGGGGGAAAGTAGAACATTACGTTTAGAGCAAAAAAAAACGAAGCCGAGCTTCGTTTTTTAAACTACTGCGATAAAATATAATTTTAATTAACTCCAAATTTTTCGTTCTCTCCAAGATTAGGGGTTGAAGAAGAGTCGATTTGTGATTTGGCGACTTCGTAAAGCTGAACCAATTTGTTTTTATTACTGTCCCAATGTTCTCCTCTTTCAATTTTTACTTTTAAGATGGCGACATCTTCATCTTCTTTTCCGTTTTCGAACCAAGCTCCTACGTAAGAATTCCAATAGCGGTCAATCAACTCTTTATCTTCTGATAGGGTGGCTTTTCCACTTAAGGAGACGTACACCTTATCGTTAGGATCGGCAAAGGTGAGGCAAACGTCGCGGTCTTTGTTTATTTCAAAAGTTTTGGAAGCCTTCTTAGAAGTATAAAAATAAAGCATGCCATCATAGGCATCTTGCACCAATTGCATCGGGCGGCCATGCATGCTGTCATTGTCTTGAGCTTTGGTGACCATCATTCCCACTTTTACTTCTTTGATTAGATTCCATATTAGTTCTTTGTGTTCAGGACTTGACATCTGTTTTTGTTTTGGTTCAATAATTTGACAGGGTCAGGCGGTAGATTGTTTCCAAAAGACGGAATAAGGACGTTAAGAAAGCTTAATTGAACTGCTGAAAGATTGCTTTCTTTTCAGTTAAGTTGATGGGGCTGTTCCTTGAAGCTTGATTGAAACGGCAAGTAAAAAACTGTAAAGGATGTTTGTATATCGTACTTTTAAAACAAATATTCAGGCCTTGCCATTGGTGGCAGTATTTATTTCCCTTCAGTTTTATAATTCTGCGGGATTTTTAGTTTTGGTCTAAGCTTTAAATGATATTGGTTTAACTGTTTGTTCAAGTTAATTTCCTTTCCATTTAAATGCCGGTGGTAACTGTCCAATATAATTCCTGACATATTATCAGGATGGGTAACTCCTAGATCCAAAAAGTACTCTTGTAAGCGGGAGCTTGTCCATAAACCCCATCGATTTCGAAGGTGTCTGCCAAACCCCAAGTGGTAGGAAATTGGGTTGCTTTGTCGAAACTCCTCTTGGTCTTTCTCAGACATAATCTTGTCAAGTTCACTTAAACAGTCTTCAAGATCCTTTGGAATGTAGACGCCATCTAAGGTGTCTTGTTTTATACGCCATAGCCACTCTTGCTTTTCTTTCTCCTTTTGGCTAAGCTGAGTTAAGGTGTCAGATTTTTCTATGCCTGATTGAGCAACAAGTTTAGGTTGCGCTATCATTAGCAGAATACTGATCACAATTAAATTGCTCACTTTCATCTGAATAGGTGTAATGACTTATTTTTTGCAAAGTAAGTAGTCAATTGTCAACTATCTTTAGAACAATAATGGGCCACTGCTAATGTACTTTTTATAAGGCAATCCCGAAGCTTCGAGATTGGCGAGCACTACAGTGGAGGTTTCGGCTTTCTTAATAGTAGCATACTTCGGCAGGCTCAGTAGAGCTTTGCTATCGGTGGTGTTAGCAACTGTTTTTATTTTTTAAATCTTATTGGCATTGTAAATTGTACTGATACTTTTTTGCCATTCTTAATACCTGGAGACCATATTGGCATTTCCTTTGCGTATTTTATAGCATAGTTGCTCAATTCTTGATTTGAACTTTTTAAAATTTCTGTTTCTGAAACATTGCCTGTCGAATCAACAACAAAACGAAGATAAACAGTTCCATCGGTAGCTACTTTTTCAGAAAGGCTCTTTTCACGAAAATACATGAAAGTCTTTTGTTGTGATTGTTGATCACTTTTAGCACCATCAAACATGGGCATTTGATCTAAAGGAGGAGAGGCATATTTCTCTTGCTCCTCCTGGCATTTTGCAGAATTTGAAAAGGTCAAAAAAAATAAGAATAGTAAGCAAGTAAATATTCGTTTCATATTCAATAGTTGATAACGCTCAGACCATTATATTTAGCCGCAAGCAGTGTCGGTTAAATTTAGCAATAAAGGAAATCAATCCATTGTTAAACATGTACTGTGGCTATATTTTATAGTTTTTGTTGTAGCAAGTTTTTTATTTTATTTCTTTGAGTTTATAATCCATCACATTGTCATCTGAAATAAACCTTTTATAACCAATCATCCCCATACCGTCAGCATAGTAGCTTTCTTGGAAAAACTCAGTCAACCCATTTTCATCTTCTATTTTGAATTCATCCTTAAAGACTATACATTTTAAAGTATGACCTAAAACCTCAATGGTGCTGTCCATTTTAAGGATAGATCTTTTTTTTGTGAATGTTTGAGTACCAACTTCAACTTTCCAAACGAGTGGATACGAACTCTGTTTATAGGAGTAGACTTCTGTTTTTATTTTGTCCGAGAAAACATCTTCTTTCTTTCCTTGAGAGTCATAATAGACAAAATAGTAGTCTGTCATTGTGCTTTTGGAATCATCTATCTTTTCAACAAAAACTTCAATCGGTGTGCCATCAGGGTTTAAAGCTTCACTGGTGAAAATTGTATCTGAATCAACAATCTTGTAATACATCTTAAAATGAATGATATTATCAGGTTTATTTTGGTCCACGTATATGTAAGTTTTGCTCTTACTAAAATCGTCCATCTGAAAGTAATATCTCTGAAGCTTGGGTTCATCACAGCTAAGTAATAGAAAAGAGACAACTAAAATTGTAAATATCTTTTTCATGCAATTTTTTCAATTTGCTAACGGTTTGGCTAAGAAACGTAGGGCTTTTGAAGCGATTAACTGTCCACCGAAACCGAAGTTTGCTAGGTGTAAAAGCCGTTCTGAAAGCCTTGTCTGCCCTATGTTTTCTTAGCCATTGTTGTGGTGCGTAGTGTGTCCTGCGTTACCAAGGGTACAAGATAAATAAGTTCTTTGAAATGGTAACATAACTTTTACAGAGATGATAGGCTTTGTGAAGAAACGGCAACGAGCCAAGCCCTATAAAACGGCAATCTTGGAGGTCTCACAGTAGGAGTAAACACAAAGAATTGGACTATCGAATAAGTACTGTAGTGTACTTTCTCAAACCGCCTTAAGGTGCTGTTGTCAACGCAACGGTATTGAGCGTTAAGGTCAAGGCAGCTAAAGCCGTTTGTATGGCGATTAGGTGTATGGTATGTATATGGGAGTTGAGCGCAAGCGAACCCATCGAAGACGTGTCGAAAATAACTTTTATTCTGTCTAAATCAAGGAGTAGAGCGGCTCTGAGAGACAAGCTAACCTCCAAGGGTTAGAAACATAGCAGAAAACTACTTACCGGCTATGTGGCAGGCGGTATTAAGAGGGCAAGAACCATATACGGGCTCTGTAAAGGAACAGGAGAACCAAAGTCAAGATGTTAAGCGAGATTGCCGAAAATCCCGTAGGG
>JAVJTT010000004.1:0-69801 GCA_040220135.1 Vicingaceae bacterium | reverse complement strand
AAAACTGAGCTGTCTGCACCGTCCGTCAGTACTTGTCCACAGATTGAAAACTGTCGGTCAAAAAAGTTTTTTGGGAAGATTAGAAAGAGGCGCCCTGCAATTGCTTACAACGTTTTGGCTAAAGCACGTGTGCCGGTTTTTATTGTTAAATACTAAAGTAGCGAAAAGCCGCTGAAACTTTTGAAGCTAAATCGAGGCACGGCGAAACTTAGTACTTAAAGCTACGCCAAACTAAAGTAGAGTAGAGGCAACAACTTTTCTGCGTAGCGGCTAAGCGGTTGGCCTTTTGCCAGACGGATGGTTATTTAAAACCCTTATGCACATGTGCTTTAGGTGCTGTTGTAAGCAGTTATTTTCTTCTTTATTGTCCTTTTTGCTTGATCAAAAAGAACGAAAAAATCAAGATGGAACGATGCTCGAACCGCCGTTCCATCAGCCCGCCCCGTCAGTTTATGTCCGCTTTACAAGCAGTCAAAAACTGAGCTGTCTGCACCGTCTGTCAGAACTTGTCCACAGATTGAAAACTGTCGGTCAAAAAAGTTTTTTGGGAAGATTAGAAAGAGGCGCCCTGCAATTGCTTACAACGGCCCGCATATGGTGCGTTGTGGAGTAGATAAAGATAATGTTTCAAGTTCATAAATAGCAAATAACGATAATGGAGAAAATAAATAAACCTTTTGCGGGATTTCAGAATGAGTTAAACCTCTCTGAACTGCTTACCCACAATGCAATATATGCCTTGTTAGGGCAAGTTGTTTTTTATTTCAGCTTTGTTCTCCGTCGATTTACGAGCCTTGTAAACAGTCAAAACGATAAAACAAAGGGAAAAAGATGGAAGCCCTGCATAAGCGAAAGTCCGACGATAAGTTTAAGGAAATGAAATTATATTTTAGAATGCAATTTGTATTTATTTTATTGGTGATAATAGGAGAATTACTTGAGTCTGTAATGATTGAAAAAGTAACAATTATTTTAGGGGTTTCGATGTTGGTAGTTGGAGTTTATCAGGCTTTTTCTTTAAGTCTAGACTGCAAGCTATCATTTATACCGTCAATACCTAAATCTTCACGCATTAAATTTAAAATTTCAAACTTTAAATCTTCGATTATTAAATACTTGTCAAATATTAACCTTTGATTAAAATGACCTGCTTCAATAACAATTCTCGTTGCATATGTTGAAAATGACTCTAATTTATCAAGTATTTCCTCTGGAAGCAGTAGTCCGTAATCTTTTGGTATGTCCATTAAAAATCCAAATACGTCAGGTAGTAAAGGGATTATTTCTTTCTCATGAAACTCTTTCCAATCGTCTATATTCTCAAAATCAGACATATTTGAAAATGGCTCATTGTTTACATCTAATTTTTCAGCGGTCTTATATATCTTGTCGAGTAATTCTTGATATTGAATTAACTTTTTATCATATAGCGAATTTTCAAATTGCTTACGTCTGTCAGAATAAAAAGCCTTATATATGAAAAAGCTATTGAGCAACAAGGTAGATACAGTTATATATGCTATTACTTCGTTATCCATTTTTATAATTTGCCCTAACGTAGGGCTAAAGCAAGTTTATTTGCTATAGCCCCTTTATGTCGAAACCAAAGATAAAGAATCAAATGGATTGCGAATAAAACCCAACTGCTTGTTTGCAACATGGGTATATATTTCAGTGGTTCGGCTGCTGTTATGGCCTAAAAGTACTTGTATATAGCGCAAATCAACGCCATCCTCTAGCAAATGGGTGGCAAAACTATGTCGTAGGGTATGGGGTGATACGTTTTTCTTTATTCCAGCTCGTTTGGCGGCTTGCTTTACTATATTTAGAACACTTGCCCCTGTATACATGCCCCCGTATTTTCCTTCAATCAAAAATTCCTTGGGTTTAAAGTACTTGTAATACAGTCGTAATTCCTTTAATAACTTTTCGCTTAACAAAGTCATGCGATCTTTTCCTCCTTTCGCATCCCTTACATGCAACATCATTCGGTCACTGTCAACATCTTCTATTTTTAAATGAAGCAATTCATTTCTACGTAAACCTGAAGAGTACAAGAGGCCTAAAACACAACGGTGCTTTAGATTTGTGGTGACGCACATCATCTGATGAACCTCCGATTTAGATAATATGACCGGAAGCTTTTTCTTCTTTTTGGGCCGCTCAATCGAGTAAAAGCGATTCGGCATACCCATTACCACTTCATAGTAAAACTTAATGGCATTTATGTGTTGGTTTACAGAACTGTCCGAATAACCTTCATGCTGTAACTGTAGAATAAATGCCCGAATCTCTTCTTCTCCAATCGCCCACAGGGCCATCTTCTTGTAGTGATTTATAAAACGCTCAAAACAATTAACATATACCTCGCCGGTCCGTATTGAATAGCGTTTCAATTCCAGTTTTTCAATCATCACTTGCGGACACCTACGCCAATTTTTAGGTAACACTCGATTACGCAAGTCGCGCATGCTCTGTATCTCTTCTTGCTGCCCACTTGCCTTGCCTAAAAAGTACTTCATATCAATCCAAACCACTCCCTTAAAGGTCTCCATGATCAATTGAAAGTTTAACTTGGTGTTCCGTACATAAGCCAAACCAAACTCTTCACTGTATTTAACACCCTCAATCCCCTTCAATAAGTTGGCAACCAATTTAGTAGGCTTGTATTGTATACCGATCTGCTTTTTGCCATCGATAACCAAATGTTTTAAGCTAATGTGGTGATGCATATTACAGAATTAATCAGTAAAAAGGATTTTAGTGGTATATTAGCCGTATAATATACCGAAATGGAAAAGGCAGCTTACGAAGAAAGAAAATGTCCGGTTTGTGAAGCACCCATTCGGGGAAGATTAGACAAGATCTATTGTTCCCCAAACTGCAAATCAGCCCAGCAGTACGAAGACCGTAAAAAGGTAGAGCAAACTTATTTTGCCGTTGACCGACAGCTAAAACAAAATCGAAAAATTTTGAAGAAGTACAACCAAACCGGCATGACAACCCTGCGGAGAGAGGTTTTACACCAAGAAGGCTTTAATCCGAAATACTTTACCCATTATTGGAAAAACAAAAAAGGAGACGTATACCTGTTTACCTACGACTTTGGAATTTTAAAACTGAACGAAGAAAATGGCAAAAAAAAGTACCTCATCGTAGAATGGCAAGATTCCTACATGAGCCCCTCCAATTAAACTTTATGCTTTTCGCTTCTCGCTTTAAGCTTTTCGCTTTGTGCTTCTCGCTTTTCGCTTTAAGCTTTAGGCTTTGTGCTTTGTGCTTTATGCTTTTCGCTTTCAGCTTTGCGCTTCTCGCCCTGAGCGAAGCCGAAGGGTTCCCTCTTCAACTTCTTTCTTTGTGCTTTTCGCTTTGTGCTTCTCGCTTTTCGCTTCTCGCTTTAAGCTTTAGGCTTTGTGCTTTTCGCTTTATGCTTTTCGCTTTGTGCTTCTCGCTTTTCGCTTCTCGTCCTGAGCGAAGTCGAAGGGTCAGCTTTAGACTTAAACAAACAAAAGCCCGAAAGCAATCTGCTTCCGGGCTTTTTCATTCTAACTGTTTTCTCTTTTTTTAAACGGTCACTGAACCTGTTATTAAAACGGGCACTGAGCCAGTTACATAAACGGTCACTGAGCGGAGCCGAAGTGCCCGTTTAAAAACTTATTCTTTCACCAAATTCATTTCTTTCACTAAGTGGCCGGCACCGGCATACTTGTCAATAATAAAAAGAGTGTAACGAATGTCAACTCCAATGGTACGTTGCAATTCGGTTTCAAAAGCAATGTCACCGCTCATGGCTTCCCAGTTGCCATCAAATGCAGTTCCAATCAACTCTCCTTTTCCGTTGATCATCGGGCTACCAGAGTTACCTCCGGTAATGTCGTTATTGGTAATAAAGTTTACCACCAATTCGCCTTCATCATTGGCATATTGTCCGTAATCCTTCTTAATAATTAGTTCTTTCAATTTCTTCGGAACAATAAATTCATGATCAGTAGGATCTTCCTTTTCTAAAATACCTTGAGCGGTAGTAAAGTAATTGTACTTCACAGCATCTCTTGGAAAATAATCCTTCACCTGCCCGTAAGTAATCCGCATAGTAGAATTTGCATCTGGAGCGTAATTCTTCTCCTTGTTCATGGCTCTCAATCCTTTTACAAACAAACGCTCTGAACGGCTTAGGCCCTCTGTTTCATCCATAATTACCGGACGAATGTTTTCCAAGTAATAGTTAAAAGTCACCTTCATCACTTGATAAAGCGGATCTTTTTCTATGGTCTTCGCTTTGGGACTTTCTAAGAAGGCCATCACTTCCTCTTTACTATCAAAAATAGATTTGTCGTAGTACTGCTCGGCCATTTTACCGTAGTCTTGCTTAAATTTCTCTACCATCTCACGCAACTCCTTTGGCTGAAGGTCTTTCGATAGATCCTCGTAATGCGCTTGCATCATAGCCTCAAAAACTTGCTTATCGATTACACGACTGTAATCTGCAAAATGATTTTCGGCAGCAGCTTTAAGCGACTCTACTGTTTGGTCTACTTTCTCTTGGTCTACTTCATCGGCTTCTAAAAGGCCTTTTAGTTGACTAAACTGTCGAGAAAAGGCAACCGCTTCAATTCTAAAAATGGCTTCAGAAAGATAAATTCTAGCTTTGTTTACATCGCGCAAATTTTGGTAACCGGTTTCAAATCCTTGCAAAACACCATTGTACAGCTTTTGTCTTTCCGGATCTTTTTTGATCCACGCTTTTAATTCATCTTCAATGGCTTTCTTTTTGTCGTAAACTTTCAAACGCTTAAGTCCGGCTTGTTGGCCCTTAAAGTATTTCCAATAGTTCGAAATACTTGCGTGCTTAGAGGCATATTGTAAACGAACCTTATCGCTGCTCGCCATTTCTTCTTCATAAATATCAAGTACTTCTCTCCGCAACTTTACGTATGTTGGCTGTCTTACTTCTAGCTCATAATTAATTCCGGCAGAAGTTAAATAACGATCAGTAGAGCCTGGGTAACCAAAGATCATCGAAAAGTCGCCTTGTTCAACGCCTTTCATAGAAATGGGAAGCGAATGCTTGGGAGTGTAAGGCACATTATCTTCAGAGTATTCAGCGGGTTTGTTGTCTTTGTCAGCGTATACGCGGAAAAGCGTGAAGTCACCGGTATGGCGAGGCCACATCCAGTTGTCTGTGTCGCCTCCAAATTTTCCTACTGAAGAAGGAGGTGCACCCACCAATCTCACATCGGGAAAAGTTTCATAAACAAAAAGGTAGAACTCATTTCCATTGTAAAAGCTTTTAACCTGTGCAGTGTAATCGGTTTCGCCAATAGCGAGCTTTTCTAGCGAGTCAGCGTGCATTTTTATCACCTTATTACGCTCGTCTAAACTCATTTCTTCATTCAAATGTTGGTTGATCACATCCGATACATCTTCCATTCTTTGTAAAAAAGATACCGAAAAACCGGCTGGCAATTCTTCTTTTTTACTCATGGCCCAAAAACCATCATCTAAATAATTGTTTTCCTCAGTGCTCTGTTCTTGAATTACCCCAAAACCACAGTGGTGGTTGGTTAACATAAGTCCTTGATCAGAAATAATTTCTCCGGTACAAAATCCTCTACCCAAACGCACAATGGCATCCTTTAAAGAGGAGTTGTTTACACTGTAGATCTCTTCAGGGGTTAACTGCAGACCTTGTTTCTGCATATCAACATAGTTTAGTCGCTTCACAAATAGGGGAAGCCACATTCCTTCATCTGCTTTTACAGGAGCAAATGCAAGCAGCATTGAGGCTGCAATTAAAATTGAAATTTTCTTCATGCTTGAATTTTAGTGTTAAACTGCCTCAAAAATAAAGTAAAGCTAGGAAGTATGGAAACTTCACAGGGTTGAATGGAGCAGCAATTGGTTAATCGGTTTATTCTTCGATTAAAAGCTTTAAGCTTGAAAGTTGATTGTTTTGGTGGTAAACTCTCAAAAGGTATAAACCTCGCGGCAATTCGCTGAGGTTAAATTCATGGATCTGACTTTTGCTCAAGTTTGATTCATACACTTTTCGGCCTTGTTGATCGTAAACTTCAATCTGTTGTGCACTTTCTTTTTCATCCTTTAAGGCGAAGTAGCCTTGGTTAGGATTAGGGTAGAGCAATAGCTCAGCCTCTGTCTCAATTTGCTCAGTTCTTACTGAAGTTATATTGGGTCGGATCAGGTTTACCTCCCAAATTCCTCGGCCATAGGTAGCAGCGCGCAAAGCGCCAGAGGAATAGTGGGTTTCCAAGTCATTTACAATAACGTTGGGTAAGCCCGTCATGTACGATTGCCAAAAAGGCCCGTTGGCTTGATCTAAATAATACACTCCAACATCGGTGCCCACGTAAATAATTCCGGTGCTAGTGTCTACTTCTAAAGCATTAACCGGCAAATTGGGCATGTTAGAAGAAATGTTTGACCAATTGCTGCCGCCATCTCCACTTACATAAACTTTGCGGTTCACGGTATATCCGCTAAAGCTTACCCAAACAGAATCTTCGTAAGAAGGGTGAACATATATGTCGGTAATGGCCAAATTGGGTAAACCGCTGTTGATCCAATTCCAACTAGTTCCAAAATTGGTGGTGCGGCGTATTTGATTGCCATTGGGTACGGTATAAATTACCGATGAATTTGAAGGCGCTATGGCAAGGGCTCTTAGGGTATTCCCTGAATTAAAATTGGAAATGGAAGTCCAACTGCTTCCTCGATTTCCACTGTACCACACATTTTCAAAGGCAGCAAAAATTCCAAATCGATTATTGGGGTTTAACTCCAAGGGGGTAACCCAAGCGCCGCTTTCTTGCGAACGAATGCTTCCGCTCACTCCTCCTTTGGTGCGGCCACCATCATATGAGCGCTGAATGTTTCCGTTCTGCGAAGTAAAGAACATTACTCGAGGGTCAATCGGGTCAATGGCATTGTCCATACCATCGGCACCGTATACATGCGCCCAACTAGCACTGTCTGTTTTTAGCAAGCTGCCATTGTCTTGCGCTCCGCCCAATAAAAGGGTATCGTTTAATTCTGAATGAGACATGCGGTAAAATTGGGTGATTTCCAAACCAGCACTCAGGTCGATCCAGCTGCTACCTAAATCTGTTGTTTTAAAAATCCCACCATCAGATCCGCAAAATAATTCGTTGTTGTAAAACTCTAAGGCATGTATATCGGCATGGGTGTAGCCTGCATTATTGTTAATTACCCAATGGCTTTTAAGGCTCCAATTGCTTCCTCCATTTGTGGAACGCCAAACATTAACTCCACCCACAAATACATCGTCAGCATCGTTGGGATTAACGGCAATGGCAAGGTCATACCAACTTTGTCCGCCGCTATTACTCCCATTCATGTCATGGCCAAATAAATTGGGGGTGAAGGATTTAAGCTGCCAATTTTGACCGGCATCACTAGATCGATATAAACCGTAAAAAGAGGCATCGCTGGCTTTGCCGCAAACCGCATAAACCACATCGGCACTGTCAGCACTCACCGCAATTTCCATGCGGTTGATCTGTGCCGGTAAGTTCATGCCTTGGCCGTTATTTGAAGCGCTAAAGCTATTTCCGCCATCTGTTGAGCGGTAAAATTGATCCGTACAAGCGTAAACAATTGAGGTATCAGAAGGGTGCATTTTTACACTTCTAACATCACCACTCAAAACACTACGCCAAGAGGTTCCGCCATCATCGGTGCGCCATAAACCTACATTGGTGGCTACCCAAAGAGTATCAGGATTGGTAGGGTGGAGCAACATTCTTCGCATGCGAATGCTCTGCGTTCTTCCGGCAGAAAAAGTAGTGGTGTTCCAATTTTGCCCTCCATCAGTAGATTTTAAAATTCCGATGCTGTATGTGTCACCACCAAATCCGTCTCCTGTTGCAATGTAAAGTTCATTTGAGTTTCTGGGATTAATGGCAATATCGCTAACTCCGATCACCGGTAAATCGTCGGCCAAAGGTGCCCAATTTTGCCCTGCATCTATTGATTTCCAACAGCCGCCTGAAGGAGTGCCCACGTAAATTATATTGGGATTGTTGGGGTCTACTCGAACATTGTTTATTCTGCCCAAGCCGGGGCTGTAACTGTAATTTTGCCAATCGTCAGGCCCTAAGGGGCGCCAAGTAGTAGTTTTGGCTAGGCGATTTCCTTTTCCATAGATTTTCTCAAACTCTCGAGCTTCCTCCCAAAGGATGCTGCTATTAATGTGGTTTCCGCTAGGATAAACCCGCGGTTCCATAAAGTACTCGTAACGCTTAAATTGCTTATAGCCTTTCCCCTTGCTAATGTCTTTGTCTTGCCAATAATCTTCAAACGACTTTTGAACTTGATAGAAGTTTACCGAAGGGTCTTGCATTTCTTCTACCCACTTTTGGGCAAACAATGCTGAACTAAATCCTCCGACTAGGAATAATAAGATGAGTGGTAACTTTTTCATTTAGAATATACTTTTTCGCCTTTATTTAACCACACACCCCAAACTTTGTTGTAGGCGTGCACTTGCTCTGTTTCTTTTTGATTGGTATTGTAAACCGGATGGCCTTGGTTTTTCCACTCAAATATACCCCCGTATAAATTGAAAAGATTAGTAAAACCTTTTACTTTTAATTTTTCCGCTACTTTTTCGCTGCGATAGCCTACCGAACAGTAAATAATGATCTGTCTGTCTTGGTCTACATTTTCTAAACGGCTAAGATCTAGGCTGTCGTAACCTACCCACATTGCATTTTTAATGTGGCTTACCTCAAATTCTTCTTTCTCGCGGCTATCAACAAAGATTGCATTTTCAGAATTTGCTGCTTGGGGCACCGAAATCGCTTCAATTGAATGAGAAAGCATACCTTTTAAAAGCAGCTTGTAGGCTGAACTTTCTATTTCTTGCGCCTGGTTTTTAAAAGGGAAAATGGACATCAAGATAAGCCCTAGTTTAATTGCCTTCATAGTAGTTGCCAAGACTTAAGGTCCAATCGTAGTCTGTATATTTTACATCGACTTTTTGATTGGCGGGAATAACGTTATACTTTACTAAGGTTTCAATGATGCCGTCGCTGCCCCCAAAATCGCCTCTAAACCAGCTAAAAAGTGTGGTGGTATAAACGGTCTTTTCTTCTTTTTTATACTCACTCACTTTCTGTAAAAAGTTTTGGGCTACTCGATCTACTTTTGTTTCGTAATTCGAGGCTTTATAAATGGCCACCAAAGGGCAACTTTTTGCACCACAATTCAATGCAAAGTGAATTCTACTATCTGTTTTTTCGGTTCGAAAGCGTTTTTCGAATTCATCGGCAAAGGGATTTTTTACCAAACCCAAGGCTAACTTCAATTCTGAACTTCTTATAATTCCATGTTCCACATCGTCGAAGCTCAACAGCTTTTGGGCCACCCTAAACTTAGGGTCTGAAAAAAACTCACCGCGGTCTTTATACAAGTCGGGCTTTTCTGTAAGCAAAATTTGGATGTAAGCATTGTACAAATTGATCCAAAAGGCTTTTTTCTGAGCATCGCTTTGTAAAAAGTCAGCTAAAACGGCAGGTTTTACTTTTGCCAGTTGATCTTGAATGTCTTGGGTGCTTTTACCGGCTTTAACATTTTCTATTAGCTTAACAGAAAGCATTACATATTTATTATCAGCTTCCCCATTAATAAGGCTTGAGCCGTTGGGGAAGGGGATTTTTGCTTGTACAGTAGCCATTATAAAAAGGCCTAAAACAAAACTTAAAATACATTTGTGTGCTGGCATAATCTGATAGTGTAAATCTAATTTATTTGAATATACGTACTTTTCAACAAAGCGGATTAAAACTCACTATGAGCAAAGATAAGCCTGTTCTATCAATTATTATTCCGGCCTTAAACGAGGCAGAAAATCTAGCTAAGTTGTTGCCTTACCTCAGGCGGGAGTTGCCCGGAGCAGAAGTGATTGTGGCCGATGCCCAAAGTCAAGATGAAAGCGAAGCAGTGGCCGAGAAAGCCGGAGCCACTTTTATTCGCTGTCGTAAAATGTGTAGAGCAGTGCAAATGAATACCGGAGCCAAAGAGGCCAAAGCAGACTTGCTCTACTTTTTACATGCTGATGCTTTCCCCCCTCAAGGGTTTTACCAAAAAATTAAAGCAGCTTTAAAAGAGGGCTATTCTTTAGGCTGTTTTCGTTTTCAATTTGACTCATCTTCTAAAATATTAGCCTTAAACGCTTACTTCACTCGCTTTGACCGACTAATGTGTCGAGGAGGCGATCAGTCGCTTTTTATAAAAAAGAAGGTGTTTGAAGATTTGCAAGGGTTTCGTTCAGATTACCGAATCATGGAAGATTATGAGTTTATCATTCGAGCCAGAAAAAAGTATCCGTTTAAGATTATTCAAGATGATGTTTTGGTTTCTGCCCGGAAATACAAAGAGAATTCCTATTTGCGGGTCAATTTTGCCAATTTTATAGTCTTCACTCTCTTTCGGTGGGGGGCCAAACAAACAACGATGCTCAAAGCCTATCGACTTTTGTTGAAACACCCTAAGGCAGAATCTTTAGAAGCTCAATCATGAAAACAGATTTTCACGTAGCCGGAATACAACAGTTTGGAATTGGGGTAAATGACATTAAGCAAGCAAAAATTATTTATGTGAAATACTTTGGGATGGACTTGCCGGTTTTTGAAGATGAAGCGGAGGCCAAATTGATGGCGCAGTATACCGGTGGAAAAATTCATCGGCGAAAAGCGTCTTTATTAATGAACCTAAATGGTGGTGGTGGTTTTGAATTGTGGCAATACAGCAGCCGGAAGCCCTTGAAGCCCGCTTTTGAAATAAAAGAAGGTATGAAAGGAATTACCGCTGTGCATCTTCGGTGTAGAAAAATTGAGAAGTGTCACCAAACGCTTTCCATGAATTCGGTTTTTGAACTTTCAGAAATTCGAGAAGATGGTATAGGAAGGAAGTTTTTTAACTGTACCGACCCAATCAGGAATCGGTTTAAACTGATTGAGGATGATTATAGTTTTATTCCGCAAAAGCAGATTATAGGAGGAGCCATGGGGGCAAGCATGGGCGTTTCCGATCCGGAAAAGGCCATGGGTTTTTATGCTGATGTTTTGGGTTTTTCAGAATTAGTTGGTCATGAAAAAAAGGGAGATTGGCAAAAATGGTGGATCAAGCAAAGTGATATAAAGCCAACGGCTTTTGGGCCTTTGTTAGGGCCCGTTTGTCTGGAAATTATTTATCATCCTAAACAGGCTCAAAAGGCTGTATTTGAAAACCGACAGTGGGGCGATTTGGGCTTTATACACCTTTGTTTAGATGTACAAAACATGGAAGCGCTAAAGGAGCATGCACTGAAGAAAGGATTTGCATTTAAAGTAGACAGTGAAAGTAGCTATGATATGGGAGAGGCATCCGGTCGCTTTGCCTATCTTGAAGACCCCGACGGCAGTCTGATTGAATTGGTGGAAACTGATAAAGTACCAATTATTAAAAAATGGAATTGGTATTTGAAACTGAATGAAAAAAGCAAATTTCGGCCCTTGCCCAAATGGATTTTTAGGATTTTGGCATTAAACCGAGTGAAGTCCTCAGCTTCAAAATCTTCCTAATTTCTTCTTGTAAGCCTGAATTGGCTCCTTGATTCGATTTTATTTTTTTGATCCAACGTAAACGGTTAATTAGTTTCCACCTTTGTTTATTGGCTTGGTAAACCCTGCCCAAAAAGTAAAAGACCAAAGGACTTAAAATAAAAATTGCATGTCCCATTAAGCTGAGCAGCAAAGTAAAACTTAAGGTCCACAATAACCATAAAAAGCTGCCTACAGTAAACCGAACGGAAAGGTAAAACTCAGGATCTTTTTGAGTGGTTCTTTTTGCAATTGCTTTCCCAAGT
This sequence comes from Vicingaceae bacterium, assembly GCA_040220135.1. Taxonomy (GTDB): domain Bacteria; phylum Bacteroidota; class Bacteroidia; order Flavobacteriales_E; family Vicingaceae; genus CAJXMH01. The sequence goes on along the minus strand of JAVJTT010000004.1, from coordinate 57,914 downwards.
AAAAAAGGGAGGGCATTAAGCACTAAACCGAATAGAGCAAAAGGCCATAAAAGAAAATAAAGGAAGAAGTCTTGTGTGTTCACTTCTACCTTGTGCTTCATGCTTTGAAAATCGAGGTGGTAGGGAGTTAATATCTTATCCATCTTCAGGATCTCCTGCTTCAAAGCTTGATATTTTTGAGGGTCTTCTTTTTTTAAAAGCGCAATTTTTTCGGCAATTAAGGCCTTGCGAATTAGTGAATTCTGCTCGTAACAAGGATCAAGTTCAACCAAAGCCTGATGAAGCTTTTCATCTTCCGGTGAAACCACGATAGAGTGTTCTTTAATCGCTGCTAATATGCGCTTATTCAGCAAGTTTAAACTTTGAGCGTTGAAAGAGGATGAGTTTTGCCTTAAGTCTTCCCAAGCAATGGTTTCGCTGTAGCCTACTAAAATTTTGCTCCCAAAATGGTTGATGTGTTCGTAGTTAATGCCGCAAGCGACAATTTTTGGTGGCTTTTCATTGGGGTATTGCTCCACATAACTATAGGCAATTCGCCCTAAGCCTTTTTTCAAGGGACGAATTAGTTTGTCGCCAATGCTTACGCCTTCTGCAAATATTAAGAGAGCGCCACCTTCTTTTAGGATTTGGTGACAAGCAGCAAAGGTTTCCTCATTTTTATGCAAATTGTCCTTTCCTTCTTTAAGCCGGTATATGGGAATCAAATTCAGTTTTCTAAGCAAAAAATCCGACCATTTTTTTGCAAATACATCAGAACGGGCTAGAAAGTGCAATGGTCTTTTTAATATGGCTGCTAATATAATGGCATCTAAAAAAGAGTTAGGATGGCTTGCCGCAATAATCAGTGGACCTTCTTTTGGTACGGCCTGCTGATTGGAGCTCTTGATTTCATCAAAATGAAAGTGGAGAAACTGTTGAAGCAGAAACTGAATAAACTTATAAAACATGCAACAATTTAACGGTTGTAATAGAAGTAGTCACTATCCTTATAGTTTACGCATTTAAAATCATCTACGTAAAAAGTTCCTTGATCCGGATTCCACAAATAGATAGCCACTTCATCTTCCTTTTCAAATTGATCGCTACTTTGCCAAACTGCGGATACATTATACCATTCATCTTTTTGGTAAAACGCTTTACTGTCGTAGGCCTTCCAATCAATTAATGCATCTTTTCGGTTGACTTGCACCACGATTCTTAAATTATCAGCTTGCTTGCTTTTAAGCTGCAAACTTAGGTAAACCCATGGATGATTTTTACTACTGATGGCTTCGATTGTGGTTTTGTATGTGGCAGAAAATTCTGCCTGAGGCTCAATAAAATAAGCATTCGGTGAAGTGTAGAAAATACTATCTTGCCATTTTGATTGGTCATAAAGCCAGGCCTCGGTTAAAGGCTCAAAAGACGCTTTAAAAATAGTTTCTCTTTGCAAATCTTCCTTTCCCAAAACTAAAAACTCAGCGTTAAACAATCGCTTTTTCTGCACCACTTTAGGATAGTGAAGTTTGGCAAATTCATAGACTTCAGGCGGAACCGGAATGCCGGCAAATACAAATAAAATTTCTTTAGCCTCAGATGTTTTTATGAGTTGAATGGCTTTGGCAATATCGCTTGTAGAAGTGAATTGAGCTACATCTGCCTTTATTCGATCTCCTAGTTTGTCGTAGTAATAGTTGAAATAAGTGGAGTCATTGTAATTCGTAAAGCTCAATAATTCATTGTGAGGGCGTTTTTCTTGATAATTGATACCCTTTTCAATTACGGTTCTAAAGTTGGCAAAAGGGCGTTTTTCAAAAAAGTGATTACTGCTATACAAACTAACACTTCCCAAAAGCAAGATGGAGCTGAAGCAAAGGGTAAACCACACTTTCAGTTTTGTTTTTCCGAGGAAAGAAAAGAGAAAAAGTAAGTAAAAGGGAAAACTGAAAAGCAAGCTTGAAAATTGCATTACCGGATTGTAGTGAAGGGTGTAGAAATAGATGATTAAATAGGGGAAGGTAGCAAGGATTAAAACCCAAAGCTGTGCCTTGAACTTTTTAAGTTGGGGGCTTAAGAAAAGGGAAGCAAGCAGCAAAATAAACGGCCAAAGCGCAAATAGAACTGTTGAATTAAAGGCATAGTATAAAAACTCTCGATAGAAGGAGGGTTTGGGTAAAGGCAGCCAATTCAAGCCCCCAATTTCTAAATGACCCAAAGTAATTGTGAGGTGAAAGAGTAAAATGAGGGCTGAGATTAAAGTGAGTCCGAGAAAACGCTTCCAGTATTTATAACCAAATAAAGCAAAGGCAGTAATAAGCATCAATGCCGCACTGAGAGTGGCCAAATAGTGCATGATAAAACTTAAACAGAGGCTTATTACAAAAAGTAGATGGGCTTTTTTGGAATTGGGCGAACTTCTAAATTGAAGTAAGGAGTATGCAAAAAAAGAACAGGCAAAAAATCCATAGGCATAAGGGCGTGCTAATTGGGTGTAATTGAGAAAAAATTGAGAAAGAATTAGACTTAAAATAGTAAGCAAAGCCACCTTCTTATTAAATAAGAGTACACTAAAACGATAGAAAAAATACAAGCCCGACAGCGTCAAAAGCACGGAGGGTAACCTCAAAGCATAGGCCGAGGTTCCAAATGTCTTTGTCCAGTAAAAAAGAAAGACTTGCGTAAAGGCGGGATGGCCGTCAATTCGAATTCCTTGATCGATCAAGTCTGAAAAGGAATCATAATTCAGTCTGTTAAGGGCGCTAAGTTCATCATTGGTCAAAGACCAAGCGCCATAATTCCAAAAACACAGCACAAGGGCCAGTGCAGCCGTAAAAAATTGAAAGTACTGTAAGTTAATTTCTCGACTTGGCGTCACCTTCTTTGTCGCATTACTTCATACAAAATAACCCCGGTGGCAACGGAAACATTTAGTGATTCAGTTTTTCCTTGCATGGGAATATTTAGTCTTTTATCAGAGCCTTTAAACAAATGAGAGTTTACTCCATCTTCTTCTGAGCCCATGATTAAGGCAGTGGGTTTGCTAAAATCAGTCTCAAAGTATTCTTCTTCTCCTTTTTCCGTGCAGGCTACAACCTGTAGACCTGATTGTTGTAAGTCTTCCATTACCTTGGCCAAGTCTCTTTCCCTTGAAATGCTCACGTTCAATAAAGCTCCGGAAGAGCGCTTTATGGTTTCAGCATTGATTTGGGCTGAGTTTTTTACCGGCACAATAATGCCATCAACTCCACAGCACTCTGCTGTACGGCAAATTGCTCCAAAGTTGCCCACATCACTTATCCGATCTAAAATTAAAAACAAGGGCGTTTTTCCACTTTCATAAGCTTTGGCTAACAACTCTTGATACGGTTGAAACTCAATGGGCGAGAGCAAAGCTACCACCCCTTGGTGATTTTTTTTGTAACTGTGATTGAGCTTAGCCTGCGGAATGTTTTGCGAGCTGATGCTGTAATCTTTGATCATTCTTCGCAAGGTGGTAATCTGGGCATTTCGAAGGTCAGATTGAATCAATACTTTGTCAATCTCTTTACCCGACTTGATCGCCTCCATTACCGGGTGAATGCCGAAAATGTAATTTTCTTTAGCCATGTTTTTAATAGATTTTTGCTTGTCGCCAACTGTCAACTGCTCGATACCAATTATTCTTGTAGTCAGAATTCCGCTCTAATTCAAATACATTGCGACTCATATTATTGTCGCGTAGTTGAAAGTTAAATTGGATTGAAAGAATATGGTTTTCTTCACCATACACCCATTTTTCTTGATTAATGCTTTTGTAAATACTGCTGGGTTCGCCGTAAACAATCATAATGATTCCGCGGTCGGTCTTCCAGCCTTCACGAAAATTGGAAAAATAGCGGTTGGCTAATTCTACCCGTCGGTAAAATTCACGAATCATCTTCTTTGTTCTTTCTTCTTGTTTCCCCAACTCTAACCAGAAATGGTCCAAAGCCTTTTTCTTATTGATGGCGTGTTGTAAACTTTTATACTCCGAAGAGGTGCTGATGTAGCGAATAGGCCCGATCATTTTTTCAAACTGGGTCACTTCAGGGAAATTTGCTTGAAAGCGAAAGAAGTAAAAGGGCCGCAAGCTTGAATCAGTATCACAAACCAGCCAATTGTTTCGTTCAAAACCTTCAATGATCAGGCTATCAGAAACAAAAATTTTGCTGATCGAGCTATCTGAAGTAGGGGGGTAGGGTGGTTCAACTTCCGTGGCAAAAGGAGGAGGAGTCATTTCGTATTCTAATCCACTTTGCTTTAAGCTAAAACGATTTGCTGTTATCAGCTTGCTCTTGTGCAAGCTGTAGCGATTGCCTTTAGCTACAATATGATCTTCAATTATTTTTTGCCCTTGTTTGATCAAGTAATACTGAGAGTTTCCATTTGGTCTTTTATCAGCCCAATGGTAGTAAACAACGTTTAGGTCGCGGTATTCATCCCGAAATCGAATTTCCATGGGGTATAATTCCCCTTGAGGGATAGCCATTTTTACTTTGGCCTGAAGAATTAGACCTGCTGCATTTTCACCGTAACTAATTAGGGGAACAGTAGCACTATCTACTATATCTTTTTTGCCTTTTTTACCATAAACCTTGTACTTGCACAAAACGCGTGCAATGGAAAGGGAATCACCGCCAAGTTTACCGTAAAGAATATCGTCGCTTTTTATTTTAAAATAAAGCACCGAAGTATCTTGATCGCGGTGAAAAAGCTTAAAGCGAGGCTTGATCAGTTTTTGGTCTTCTTGATACAAGTAGCTGTAATCGTATTGCACCGATTTTTTGCTCGTTGAACAAGCAATCAGAGTTGCCATTAGTAAGAGAAACGTATAAAATTGGAAACTTGGTTTCAACATCAAGATTGATCTATTTCTTTGGGAAGCGATTTTTGGGTGTTAGCGCCTAGTTCTTTCAGCATTTCAGCTTGACGTAAAAGGTTGCCATTACCGGTGCTCAGCTTATTGAAAGCGCCGTGGTAGGAGTCTTGTGCTTGCTGTAAGCGTTGCCCGATTTTTTGTAGGTCTTCCACAAAATTGTAGAACTTATCATAGAGCGCCCCGGCTCGATCTGCTATTTCTTTGGCATTTTGGGCTTGACGCTCGTGCTTCCAAACCGAAGCAATCGTTCTAAGGGTTGCCAATAAGGTGGTAGGACTTACAATTACCACTTTTCTGTCCCAAGCGTAGACATACAAGTCAGGGTCATTTTGAACTGCTAAACTAAAGGAGGACTCAATGGGAATAAAGAGTAGAACAAAATCCGGCGTGTTTACCCCAAGCCCGCTTTGGTAATTTTTTTCACTTAACAGTTTTACGTGATTTCTAACACTGCTGAGGTGTAGTTTTAATTGGGCTTGTTTTTCGAGTTCATCCTCAGAGCTAACATACTTTTCATAGGCCGAAAGCGAGACTTTAGAGTCTACTATAATGTGCCGTTCGTCCGGTAACTTTACCACCACATCAGGTCTAATACGTTGGTTGTTAGAATTGGTGTCAGACACTTCAGTTTCGTACTCTTTTCCTTTAATTAAACCGGAGCTTTCTAAAATTTTCTCCAAAACCAATTCGCCCCAATTACCTTGCTTTTTGCTATCGCCTTTCAGGGCATTGGTTAAATTTTGGGCTTGTTCATTTAAAACGTTATTGAGCTTGGTTAAATTTTTAATTTCTTGTTTTAAAGAAAGTTGCTCGTCACGATTGCTAACATAGCGCTCTTGAATCTTGTCTTCAAATGATTTTAAATTCTCTTTTAACGGAGTAAGTAATTGATCTAACTCTTTGTGGTGCTTTTCTGAAAGTTCATCTGAATTGTCTTTCAGCAACTGATTGGCTACCAATTTAAACTCTTTGGTGAATTTCTGATTGAGTTTTTCCAATTCAGCCTTTTCTTCATTAAGCCGCTCTTCTAAGTTTTTGTAATCAGCTTTCGCAACTTCTAGCTCAGCGTGCAAATTCTTGTTTTCGTTTTGTAGAGCTTGCTGCTTTTCTTCTTGCTCTCTAAATTTTTGAATGGAATCTTTAATTCTTTCTTCCAAAGAGTTTTTTTCAACTTTAAGCCTGGTGTTATCATCTTTAATCTCTTGCCATTCTTGATCTGAGATTCCATTTGATTGCTTTCTAAGTTGCAGAAAAAGAGCCACAATACCAATGAGTAAGAGGATTGAAATTACTGGCATAAGAAAAGATAGGTCCATCTTGATTTGCTTCTAGGAAAGCTAAATTAAGCAAAAGCCAAAGGCTAAAAGAAGTTGATAAAACCAAAATGAATTTTAGCCGCGCGCAAGTCGATGGGATTGTCGAATTGCTTGCCAACTGCATAGTTAAAAGTAAATATGCCGGCTGCTGTCTCAAAGCTGATTCCTGCACCGAGCCCTAAGGGCGTATCGCTAACATAATTTCCAATGCTGTTGCTTTCATAATAGCCCCCATCAGAAAAGACCGAGAAAAAGGAATTGCGATCTAAAAGAAAGCGGTATTCTAAAGTAAAGATGGAATAGGTTGAAACATTAATAGACTCTTCATCAAAGCCTCGCAATATTTTTAATCCCCCAATTCGAAGCAATTCGTTTTGATAAAGATTTTCAGAATAGGTTGAAGCCGATTGGTTGGCAAGCAGCAAAGTTGAACGGCCCCCAAGCGGTTGAAAAAATTGAAAAGTCAAGTCGCCATTAAATTGGTTGGTGCTTAGCTCCACACCTTCATATATTTCTGGTTGCTCTTCCTCCAAGGCGGCAATTTTTTCCAGTCTTTTTCTTCCGGCAGCAAAAGAAACATCTATACTAAGTCCTTTTCTAGGGTTGTACAAATAATCGAAGCGCTGCAAGCGATAGCCTACGCCAAATAAGTTGGTACGGATATCGCCAAATGGAGGCAAGGCATTGTTAGTTTGGTTGAGGAAGCGGTTTCGGGAAAGTAAGTTTGACGATTTGTTCTCAATAAAAAGTCGAACCGCTTCACCACGCTTTAAGGAATAGCTAACGCCCAACCTACTGATCAGGTCGATAAAGGTGGTGTCTCTTCGAAATAATTTAAAGTTAGCGTCAATGCCGATGGGTGTATTTAAAAAGTATGGGTAAGCGAAGTTGATTTTTAAATCTTGGGAATTGCCTTTCAGTTTTCGCCAATTTAAGCCCAAGTTTTCTCCACGGTTAAAGGCATTGATTAAGTTGAGGTCAACATCCCCGGTAAGTTCTATGCTTCCATCATTTTCGTTTGTTAAAAGCCCCAGCACCCCATCGAAGCGACTGGCTTTTTTCTTGTCTAGGTGCAGAATCAGCTTTACATAATCTTCAAAATATTGCACCTCTTTTCTTTTACTTAATTCCAAAAAGGGGATTTCTTGTATTCGGGTTTCAATCTGATCAATCGACTTCTCTCTGTAAGGCTTTTCTAATTCTAGGTCGAGGTATTGCAACAAGTAGGCTCTGTTTACCGAGGAATTACCTTTTAGCTTTACACTATCTAAGGTGTAAAATTGATTTCGCTTAACCCTAAGGCTTGCTTTAATCCCGCTTGTGCTGTCAAATTCAAGACTATCCAGCCGAATGGAGGCAAAGGGGTAACCTTTATTCTCAAAATATTCGATGGACTTCTTAAAAAAGCGGCTCAACTGTTTTGGACGAAAAGGACGGGTTAAAAACAAGCGATCGTTAAGGTCAATTTCTTGTAATTCTTCTGTTTTTAAGTTGCCGGCTCTTAATTGAACCCATTTATATTCCTCTCCTAATTTAAAGTGAAGTAAAAGCGTTGATTTTTTTTCGATCAGCGAATCGAATTGAGCTGCGAGGTATCCTGACTCATATAGTTGTTGTAAAATGTCGGCTGCAATTTGCTTGGCTTCGGTAGAGTCGGAAACAAGCTTTGGCACATCTAATTTTTGGCTTTCAAGTCCGCGAATTGCTAACTGTTTGTTCTGTGAAAAAAGAAACAGTGGGAAAATGATAAAGAAAAGTAATCCGTAAGACTTCATGCTAAGTTTAAAACCGCGCTTCTGTTAAATTATTTTATTTGCCAATCAATAGGGCTTTTATTTGCTTCTGCAAGCAGTTGATTGGCTTTTGAGAAATGCCTGCAACCCATAAACCCATTGTAGGCCGAAAAGGGGGAAGGGTGTGCAGCGGTTAAAACATGATGATTGCTTTTATCAATAAAGTGGGCTTTATCTTGTGCTTTTTTGCCCCATAAGAGAAAAATCAAACCCTCTCTCTTTTTATCCAAGCTTTGGATAACAGCATCCGTGAACCTTTCCCATCCTTTTTGATGGTGGGAGCCAGCTTGTCCTTTCCTTACGGTTAAGGTGGCATTCAACAAGAGGACACCATTATCGGCCCAAGGGGTTAAATCGCCATGGTCAGGTAATTCATAACCCAAATCACTTTTAATTTCTTTGAAAATATTTTTTAGTGAAGGGGGAATAGTTACGCCCTTTTTAACCGAAAAGCACAAACCATTTGCTTGTCCATCTCCATGGTATGGGTCTTGACCTAAAATAACCACTTTTACTTGTTGAAAAGGAGTATGATCCAAAGCCCTTAGTATTTGTGATTTGGGAGGGAAAACGGTATGCTGCTCGTATTCATCTATTAAGAATGCCTTTAATTGTTTAAAATAGTCTGCCTGAAATTCGTCTTGTAATTCTTTTTTCCAAGACTCTTCTAAAGAAGGGTTTATTTGAATTTGCGAAGCCATAAACTAGTTTTCAGTTATTGAAGAATGAATTGTTAACAAATTTGCTGATTCCAAATGAATAACAACTCCTTTTAGCTACCTTTGTGAATGTATTATAGAATATGAACACCATGAAAAAGTCAGCATATACACTAGCCATTGTTTTTGTTATGGCCCTAATATTTTCTTCTTGTCGTTCTCATCAACGCTGTGCTGCTTACAGTCAAGCGCCAACTAAGACGGTGCAAAGTCCATCTTAAGTGAACTGGATTCCTCTTTCTTCGGTTAAAGAGTTGGAAGACCTTCTTCAAGCTTCTAAAACCTATTTGATTTTCAAACACTCTACGCGATGCCCCGTTAGTTTTGCAGCTAAAAAGCGGTTTGAAATGGAGTGGGCAGCAGACGATTTACCAATTGACGCCTATTATTTGGATCTAATAGAACACAGAGCGGTGAGCAATTTAATTGAAGATAAACTAGGCGTCAAGCACCAATCACCGCAATTAATTTTAGTGAAGTCGGGAGAAGTGTTACACCATACCTCGCATACCTCCATTAGTTTGAAGAAAGTTAAAGAACATATATAAACTGAACCTTTTGTTCCACTTCTTGAGACAAGCTTAAAGCTACCGGACAATTACGTGCTTCTTCTTCAAGATATTTTCGACTTTCTTCCTCTAAAGAAGCGGGCATTTTTATGGTAATTTCTATGCGCTTAATTTTTCTTGGTTGATTGTCCATTACTTTATTAACCTCGAACTTGGGCTTTCCAATCTCTATTTTCTTGCTCTTGGCTCGAATGGCCAAAATGGTAATCATGCATGAAGCTAAGCTTGCCGCCACAAGGTCTGTAGGTGAAAACTTTTCGCCTTTGCCGTGGTTGTCTTTAGGTGCATCTGTCGCAAGAATAGAGTTAGATTGAAGGTGCTTTAGTTCACATCTTAAGTCACCGGAATAATTACCATTTATAGTAGCCATATTGGATTACGTTTCTAATACTTAAATTTGTTCCTAAAGATAAGCGCTTGAAAAGACATTCTATATTTCTTTATCTTCTTTTTTGCGGTTTTTTTGTATTCTCACAAGAAACCGTTTTTGAAGAGAAAACTACCATTTACTCTACAGAAATGAGTGGTGGTATTGGAGCGCATACCAACGGCTTTCATGGTACTTTTCGTTATGGGAAGTTTTTGAGCGGCTTCACCAAACGAATTTATGAAATAGAGATTGCTAACCTTAGGCATCCTCAAGAAATAAAAAGTATTAATCCTTTTGAAGATGATGTGAAAGGTTACATTTTTGGGAAGCTCAATAACTTCTACACCATACGTCCAAACATAGGATTTCATAAAGTCTTTGTTCCAAAGCAATCTATCCGCGGCGTATCCATTGCTTATGTGAGTCATATAGGAGCTTCCTTGGGGCTAGCCAAACCGATTTACCTAAATGTTCAAGTAGAAGATGAAGATAATAACACCGTTATTGTAAGAAGACGTTATGACCCGGATAAACATGAGCAAGATGATATTTTTGGAAGGGCCTCCTTTTTTAATGGCATTGATCAACTAAAACTTTATCCCGGTCTTTATGCAAAGGGAGGCTTGCATTTTGATTATGCAAACGACAGAAGCAGCTTGCGCTCTATAGAGGTAGGCTTAGCAGCGGACCTTTATCTAGAAAAAATCCCTATTATGGCCTTTACCGAGAATCGGCAGCTGTTCCTAAATTTATACGTTTCTATTTTATTTGGGTCAAGAGAAGTTGAATAATTTTAGACCCAGGCAACAAAAGTTATTTTCCACTTGTCTATACTGTGAATTAATAAATAATTCAACTCTAGTTTACGGTTTAAAAATATTCGTAATTTGGGGGTTCGTTCTGTAGTTTAATTTAAATTTCTAAACATATGAATATCAAAAGGTTTACACTTTTGAGTGCGGTACTTTTAGTAGCCACTATTTCCTCATTTTCTTGGTTTGATGATGCTGAACGCAAGTATTATCCCGTTGATTTAAATGAAAAACAGCATACTTCTGCAGATGGATATTTGGAGTTTATGCAAAAGATAAAAGCCAATCAAGAGACTGGCGAGATTGATCCTGCATTGGTTTTTGCTGCACGCAAACAAGCTGAACTAATGCCAAAAGGCAAGTCGGCCATAGATTTTAACTGGCAATTTGAGGGTCCGGATAACATAGGCGGAAGAACTAGAGCCTTGATGATAGATAAAAATGATCCAAATCACCTTTATGCTGCTGGGGTAGCAGGTGGGCTTTTTGAGTCTATAGATGGCGCCCAAAATTGGAAACCTTATAACATTGACTTTATGTCTGAGGTTAACAACATCTCTTGCATCACCCAATCAGTAGATGGTTCTATCTATGTTGGTACAGGAGGACATTTTGAACGTGGCGGCTCAGGAGGTAGAGGGTACTTCTTCGTAGGAAGTGGTATTCATAAACTAATTGGCGGTGGAGCTTACGAACAAGTGATTGGACCAAGTAATAATTTAAATACGAATATTGATTATGCAACCGTTGGTGAAATTGTTGCTGACCCTATCAATAATAATATTTTGCATGTAGCCATGAATAACGGATATGTTGTATTGACTTTTGATCCAGCTACAAACTCTTGGTCAGAGTCCGTTCCTGTTGTTCCTGCAGCTGCAAAAAGGTGTAATGACATTGACATTAGTGACGATGGTCAAACCATTGTAGTAACTTTTGGTGGTTTCTCTAACGGTGGTTCAATTTATGTTTCTAATGACGGGGGGCTCACTTTTACTAACACTACTCCTACAACTTCTACTGTTGGCCGAATTGAGTGTGATATTGCTCCTTCAGACAAAAATATTATATACGCTGGTGTAACAGGCCCAGGCAATACCGGTAGCGGTAGTGATGGTGATTGTTTAGTTGGAATTTACCGTTCGAAAGATGGAGGTCAAACATGGGACTTGATTCAATCAGGTGGAACAGACAGACTGGATATGTACGCTAACCCTGGAACAAATTGCCAAGGCTCGTGGGACAATATGGTTGCTGTTTACCCGGATGATCCAGGAAAGATAATTGTAGGAGGGGTTACCATGTATCGTTGGGTGCAAAGTTCAACTGACCCAGCCCCTTCAAACGGCTCATGGTCAAGAATAGATGCATTGTTAGATTTCTTCCCAAGCGGAGAAAGAGTTCCCAACTATGTGCACGCTGATAAACACGAACTAGTTTTTGATCCCAGAGATTCTGATGTGGCCTATATCGCGACAGATGGAGGAGTTACAAAAACTACCAATTTTAATGACCCTAACCCAACTTTTACAGTTCACAATTACAAATTTGGCGTAACACAATACTACGGTATGGCTGTTAATGCAAGAGGAATAGTAATGGCAGGCTCGCAAGACAATGGAAGTCATCTTGTTAACTTAAGTTTTAATAATAACTTAGGAGGTTTAGAGGTCTTAGGCGGAGATGGCTTTGATGCTGTACTTTCTGTAATAGATCCCTCAATTGGTGTTGCTTCTTCACAGTTCAATCGAATTGCAAGAATTCAAGGCATAGGAACTTCAACCGGGAATTCAAATATTTCTCAGGCCGACATAGTAAGTACCAACCAATTTTTAGGAGGAGGTTGTGCTGATCCTGACCCTGCAGGTTGCGGTCAAACTTTTTATACTGCATTAGGCCTTTGGGAGTCCTTTAACCATGAGGCATCTAGAGATTCGGTTAATTTGACACCTATACGTACAGATATTCCCCCAATTCCCGCGGGTAGAGTGATAAGTTTTGAGAGTAACAATAACAATGTACTTCAAACATATAAGTTGCCCAATGACATCTTTCCGGTTGATACTATTTCAGGATCAACTGATAAGCGTGTTTCTTACAAAGTAGCAGACCTATTTGCTTCCGGCAATGCACTGGTAATGAATTTTGATACCTTATCGATTGATACGACTAACAAACTGCTTTTTGTGAATCGTCGTTCGTTGCCTTACACAAGCATAAGTTACCAAGAAGGTGTGATTGGCAGTTACCAAAATGTTTTTACAAACTCTATTGGCGGCGGTGCTGATGTTTCTTATCTCGTGAAGGAAAAAGATGGAGAACTTTACTTGGAGGTAGAAAATGCCGAAATTCAGTTTGCTTATGATTACAAAGTGCAAGACAAAGTTCAATCCATACTTGCTAGTCCTAATTGGCCTGGGTTAAATGAGGATTACAGTCGTCGAAATATCTTTATTACTAGAGATTTAACGAAGTCCAAAACTGATATTGTTTGGCATAATGTAGCTGGTGAACGATCAACTCCTGATCCAATTCGAAGTGACGTCCTTGACATTGCTTTTAGCCCAGATGGCGACATTATGTACGCGGGTACTCAAAGCGGTTTGGTTTATAGAATCTCCGGCTTGAATGATTTAGATCCTACCCTACCTAACTCAGGAACTTCCACTTTGTACAACATACAGGAAGGTCCAATGGCAGGTAAATGTGTTGAAATTGGTCGCTTTCCCGGTAGAGCTGTAACTTCAATAGCCATAGATCCTTTTAATCCTGATAGAATGGTCGTAGCGCTTGGTAACTATAACAACGTTGCATCTGTGGCTAGAACAGAGAATGCAACTACTATAATGAGTTCGAACGGAGCATTTGAGCCTATTCAAGGAACAGGAAGCAATGCTTTACCTTTATCGCCTGCATATGCTGCAGAATTGGTTTTTGGAACTTCAAATGGTTCCAAAGATTCAACTGGAAACGTACGTTTATTGATTGGTAATGAACAGGGAATGTTCGCTTCTGACAATCCTTTTGATCCCGTTGCTTCTAATGTTAGTTGGTCTGCAGAAAATAGTGGATTAGGAGTAGTTCCAGTCTTTGACATCAAGCAAATGCCATTTGGCTTTAAGGAAGTAAATGATTTGTTACTCGATACCATTGAGGCCTTAACTCCAATAGTTGATAATTCAGGTAATATACTTGTATTGCCAACCGTTGTTTTTGAAGGAGACACGATAAGAGACATTGATTTTATTGACTCGGTCAGATTGGAAATGGAGTCTAGACTGATTCCTGTTGAAAATACGGCCTCGATTTACATCGCTACTCATGGAAGAGGAGTCTATCGTTCAGATGCTTTGGTTAACGTAAAAGACAATGGCGACTTAGAAGCTACTAGTACGCTAAAGCAATCCATGATGATTTATCCGAATCCAGTTGGTCAAAACGCTAACTTAAAACTTCGAACTAAGAATACATCAGAACCACTGAGTGTATCCATCTTTAATATTAAGGGTCAGCTTGTTCGAGAGTTGAGAAGTGAGCGATTGCAGAAAGGGGAGAATATTATCCCACTTTCTATCGGCGATCTTGAAGGAGGTACTTACATCCTTCGCACGGTGCAGGGAAAAGAGTCAGCCTCAACGAAATTCATAAAACGATAAGTGAATACATTAAAAATAAAAAGGACTGTTGAAAAACAGTCCTTTTTTTGTATAAAATCATTTCTTCCAATTTCATTCTTAATAAGCAGACACTTAATTTCGTCTTTCAAATAAAACTCCATGCCAAAGAACGACTCAATAAAACACACCCTCATTATAGGAAGCGGACCCATTGTAATTGGACAAGCTTGTGAATTTGATTATTCAGGTTCTCAAGCCTCGCGATCTTTAAGAGAAGAAGGGATTAAAGTAACCTTAATCAACTCAAATCCGGCTACTATTATGACGGATCCGGTGATAGCGGATAACATTTACTTGGAGCCATTGGAGCCGGAGTCAATAGATAAAATATTACAGGAGCATCCTGATATTGATACGGTGCTGCCAACTATGGGGGGGCAAACAGCCTTGAATCTGGCCATTAAGTGCGATGAGTTAGGAATTTGGGAAAAGTATAGCGTAAAAATGATTGGGGTTGATATTGGGGCTATCAACATAACAGAAGATCGGGAAGAGTTTAGAAAATTGATGCAAAAGATTGGCGTGGGTGTAGCCCCCTCAAAAATTGCAAACTCTTACCTGGAAGGTAAAAACTTTGCGCAAGAGATAGGATTTCCACTTGTTATTCGACCTTCATATACTTTGGGAGGATCGGGTGCATCATTCGTTCACACTGCAGAAGAATTCGATAAAAAATTGACAAGAGGTCTGCATGCTTCACCCATCCATGAAGTAATGATAGACAAAGCCGTTTTAGGCTGGAAAGAGTATGAATTGGAATTGCTACGTGACTCAAATGATAATGTCATTATCATTTGTTCCATAGAGAACATGGATCCAATGGGTATTCATACCGGCGATTCCATCACTGTTGCGCCTGCAATGACGCTTTCTGATACAACCTATCAGAAAATGAGGGACATGGCAATTCACATGATGCGTTCAATAGGGGATTTTGCCGGAGGTTGTAATGTACAGTTTGCAGTAAGCAACGATGAAAAAGAAGAGATCATTGCCATTGAAATTAATCCAAGAGTTTCTCGTTCTTCTGCATTGGCTTCTAAAGCCACCGGTTACCCAATTGCAAAGATTGCCGCTAAGCTTGCCATAGGTTACCACCTTAACGAATTAAAAAATCAGATTACTGGAACCACCTCTGCTTACTTTGAACCAACTTTAGACTACGTAATTGTTAAGATTCCTCGTTGGAACTTTGACAAATTTGATAGCCCTGAAAAAGAGTTGGGTCTTCAAATGAAGTCAGTTGGCGAGGTAATGGGAATTGGTCGCTCTTTTCAAGAAGCCATTCAAAAAGCTTGTCAGTCTTTAGAAATTAAAAGAAATGGATTAGGTGCCGATGGGAAAGAGTTAACCGATCAGGATAAGATATTAGATAGCTTAAAAAATCCAAGTTGGGATCGCTTATTTCATTTGTATGACGCCATTAAATTGGGCATACCGCTTTCTACTGTTTATGAAAGTACCTTAATCGATAAGTGGTTTTTGAAACAAATCGAAGAACTTATTTCACTGGAAAGAGAAATTGAAAAGTTTAGCTTAAAAACCATACCCAAAGACATTTTACTGGAAGCCAAACAAAAGGGCTATGCCGATCGACAGATTGCTCATTTATTGAATTGTCTGGAAAGTGAAGCTTATGAGAAGCGAATGGAGTATGGGATCAAACGGGTCTACAAACTGGTTGATACCTGTGCCGCAGAGTTTGAAGCACAAACGCCTTACTATTATAGCACCTTTGAAGAAGAGAATGAGTCTGAAGTAAGCGATAAAAAGAAAATTGTTGTACTGGGTTCAGGGCCAAACCGAATAGGACAGGGCATTGAATTTGACTATTGTTGTGTACACGGAATTTTAGCTGCTAAGGAATGTGGCTATGAAACCATCATGATTAATTGTAATCCTGAAACTGTTTCAACTGACTTTGATACGGCAGACAAGTTATATTTTGAGCCGGTTTTTTGGGAGCATATTTACGATATAATACAACATGAAAAACCTGAAGGAGTCATTGTTCAATTAGGTGGTCAAACTGCTTTGAAATTAGCTGAAAAGTTGCATCGATACGGTGTCAAAATCATTGGAACTAGCTATGAAGCTCTTGATTTAGCAGAAGACAGAGGAAGCTTTTCCGACCTCTTGAAAGAAAATCAAATTCCTTATCCAAGATATGGTTCTATTGAAACGGCTGATGAAGCCATAGAGTTGAGCCGCGAGATAGGGTTTCCACTACTTGTTAGACCCTCTTATGTATTAGGCGGGCAGAGTATGAAAATCGTAATCAATGAGAAGGAGCTAGAGCAACACGTAATAAACATTTTAAGAGACCTACCGGGGAATAAAATACTGTTGGATCACTTTTTATCCGGAGCTATCGAAGCAGAAGCAGATGCTATTTGTGATGGGGAAGATGTCCATATCATTGGTATAATGGAACACATTGAGCCTGCCGGTATTCATTCAGGAGACTCTTATGCTGTATTACCACCCTTTGATTTAAGTGAAAACGTAATTCGTCAAATAGAAGAGTACACGCAGAAGATTGCAGTAGCTTTAAAAACCAAAGGACTGATCAATATTCAATTTGCAATAAAAGACGAGAAGGTATTTATCATAGAGGCAAACCCGAGGGCTTCTAGAACGGTGCCTTTTATTGCCAAAGCTTTCAAAGAGCCTTATGTAAACTATGCAACCAAGGTGATGTTAGGCGATAAGAAGGTAAAAGATTTTGACTTCAATCCACAAAAAGAAGGGTATGCCATCAAAATACCTGTTTTCTCTTTTGATAAATTTCCCAATGTAAATAAAGAGCTTGGGCCGGAAATGAAATCTACAGGAGAGGCAATACGTTTTATTGCAGACTTGAAGGACAAGTTCTTTAGAGAAATTTATTCCGAAAGAAACCTTTACCTTAGTAAGTAATTATGTTACAGGAAGCAGGGTTAGTCTCTTTTTTGAGAACCATTGTAATCTTGCTGGCTATCTTTTATGGTGCGCGATTAATTTTTCGCTTTTTAATTCCTTTTTTATTAAAGCGTTTTATCAAGAAGCAACAAAATAAGTATTCAGCTTATTCGCAGTCACAACAAGATAGACAAGAAGGAGAAGTGCATATAAAAACAAATCAAAAGAATAGGGACGAGAAAAATCATTTAGGTGATTATGTGGAGTATGAAGAAATAGATGAGCAAGACAAGTAATATGAAAAAAATAAACTTTAAATCTCTGATTCCTCATTTAGCAGCTTTAATTGCTTTTGTTGCAATCTCTGCTATTTATTTTTACCCTATTCTTCAAGGCTACCGATTGAAACAGGCTGATATTAAACAGCATAAAGGAATGTCTCAAGAACTCAAAGATCACAAAGAAGAGTTTGACGAAGAACCCCTTTGGATCGGAAATATGTTTGGCGGCATGCCGGCTTATCAGGTTTCTACCGTTCGCTATTCCGGTAATGTGCTTACTTTCTTTCAAGACTTAATTAAGCTTTGGTTTCCGCATCCAATTGGTTTGCTCATCGCTTACATGATTGGCTTTTACATCTTGCTTTTATCGCTTCGAATAAATCCTTGGATAGCCTTAATTGGCGCTATTGCGTTTGCATTTTCATCCTACTTTATTGTAATAATTGAAGCAGGACATACCTCTAAGTCCTATGCCATTGCTTATATGGCTCCGGTTTTAGGAGGAATAATTTCTATCTTAAGAGGTAGGGTCTGGATTGGGGTATTGATAACCACCATTTTTATGGGCTTGGAGCTCTATGCCAATCACCTTCAGATCACCTACTATTTAATTCTTCCGATTTTAGTGGTTGGTATTGTGGAACTCGTTGCTCAGCTGAAGGCCGGTCAGTCTGCTGAGTTTTTTAAGCGAGCCGCCTTTGTCATTCTCGCAGTTGTTTTAGGAGTACTTCCTAATTTGGGTAACATTCTCACCACTTATGAATATTCAAAGGCATCTACCCGAAGCCCTTCTGAGCTGACTATTAATCCTGATGGTAGTTCAAATGAGAACATCCGTAGTACCGGTTTGGATAAAGACTATATTACCAGATGGAGTTATGGAATTGAAGAAACTTTCACCCTTTTACTTCCCAACGCAAAAGGAGGGAAGTCAGGTGCTATTCTTGGAAAAGAAGATGATGTAAAAAGGTTGCAGAAAGAAGACCCTCAGTTTTTTAATTTCATGGTTTCACAGTACCAGAATGAAAGGTTTATTGTCAATACCTATTGGGGAAATCAACCTTTTACTTCCGGTCCGGTATATGCCGGCGCCATTGTCTGTTTCTTGGCCTTCTTGGCTTTCTTTTTTGTGAAAGATCGTCTTGTAATAGGCCTTGGGGTAGCTGCCTTTTTAGCTATGTTGCTTGCCTGGGGAAAAAACTTTAATGGGCTAACTGATTTCTTTATTGATTACGTACCCATGTATAATAAGTTTAGAGCAGTTTCTATGATTTTGGTTATCGTGGAGCTCATTTTACCTTTGCTCGGTATTTTGTTCGTGGCGAAACTATTTCAGGATAGAGAAAAATTATTAGCTCAAAAGAAAAAGTTCCTCATTGCCGGTGGTGGCTTTATTGCTGTGCTTTTACTTTTCTGGATGACGCCCGAAACATTTTTTGATTTTCTGAGTTCTGATGAAAAAGCACACCTTAGCGAACAACTCAAACAAAACCCTCAAGCATCCAATCAGCTTTACAGTGGCTTTGATAGCATTGTTGATTATCGAGTAGAAGTATTTCAGGCGGATGTTGTACGTTCCTTGCAATACATTTTACTGGCCTTTGCCTTACTCTACTTTTTCTTAATTGGAAAACTAAATCAAAAGTTGTTTTTATTGGGCTTGGGTGCCTTGATCTTTGTTGATCTATGGTCACTAGACAAAGATTACCTGAATAACAAAGAAAAAGAAGGGGTGTCTTCAACGGCTTCAAATCGCTACGAGGCTTATCAGAAGCCCGTCACCAGTCAAATTCCCTATACTGCCAACCCTGTTGATAAAACAATTTTGAATCGAGAGTTAAAAGCTCATCCTGAGATAGCTCAAGCTATTCAAGAAGAGGTTCAAGCCTTAAAACAGGAGAATCCCCGACCCTCGCCTGCACGAATTGAAAAGATTCAGTTTACGGAATTAATGCGTGGTACCCATTATCGTGTATTAAACACGAATAAGAAATTAGACGAGGATGCTCAAACGGCCTTTTTCCACAAAACGTTGGGTGGTTATCATGGGGCCAAAATGAAGAAGTATCAAGAACTTATTGACTTTGAACTAGGAATTGAGTTCTTTCAATTGCGCCAAGCTTTTCAACAAGGTGGTGAGGATCTTGTAAGACAGTTGTTGCCTCAAATGAATACTACAAATATGCTAAATGCCAAGTATGTGATGGGGGCAATGAGAACCCAAGAAGGTAACCGCTTGGCTTTGGTTGAAAATCCATACCGATTAGGAAATGCTTGGTTTGTTGAAGATTATAAAATGGTAGCAGATGCCAATGAAGAAATCAAATCAATTGAAAAATTGGATCCTGAAAAAACTGCACTGATTAGAGCTGATGAAGAAATTGAGCTTGCGCCAAACTATCAAACTTCGCCTAGCGACTTTATAAACTTAAAATCGTACTTGCCTAATAAGCTTGTTTACCAATATAGTGCTGCTTCAAAACGATTGGCAGTTTTCTCCGAAATCTATTATGAAAAGGGTTGGAATGCCTACTTAAATGGCGAAAAAGTACCTCATTTTAAGGTGAATTACATTCTTAGAGGAATGGAATTGCCTGCCGGAGAAGGAGAACTGATCTTTAAATTTGAGCCGAGTAGTTACGAAGTAGGACAATATGCCACTTGGGCTAGCTCGTTGATTTTAATCTTAATGTTAGTCGGTGTTGGATTTAGAGAGTTGAAAACACCAAAGGCGGACTAGTTTGAAGCGAGTTTTAATCATTGCCTATTATTGGCCACCAAGCGGTGGTTCTGGTGTGCAACGATGGTTAAATTTTACAAAATACCTTCCTGAAAAGGGTTGGAAACCGATTGTATATACTCCTGAGAATCCCGATTTTGAGATCCAAGACGACTCTTTGTTGCAAGAAGTAAATCCGGAAGTGGAAGTAATCAAGCGTCCCATTTGGGAGCCTTATAAATTACACCAGCTAGTTTTTGGAAAGAAGCAAAAGAAAGGAAATAAGGCGGGGCTAGTTGAATCAGGGAAAAGTGGTTATTGGTCCAATTGGATTCGGGGAAACTTGTTTGTTCCAGATCCCAAAATATTTTGGCGAAAACCATCCGTTCGTTTTTTAAGTGATTATTTAAAGCGAAATAAAATAGATGCCATCATTAGCACGGGAACCCCTCATTCCATGCACTTGATTGCTCTCTCTCTAAAAAGGAAGTTTCCTCAAATCCCTTGGGTGGCTGATTTTCGTGACCCGTGGACTGAATTAGACATGCTTAAAAGCTACCACATTCATCCACTGAGAATGAAGAAATATAGAAGCTACGAAAAGTCGGTGTTAAAGATGGCAGACCTTTGCATAACAACTAGCAAGGTTTGGGCAAATGACTTTGAACGATTAGGAGCTAGAAAGTGCATTGCAATTACGAATGGCTATGATGAACGAGATTTTGAACAAGAAGTAAAGCCATACACTCAATTTGTGATTTCCCATTTTGGATTGCTTAACCATTTGAGAAATCCATCTTCACTTTGGAATGCTCTGGAGGCTTTGTGTGCAGAAAATCAGACGTTTCGGGAAAAGTTTGAACTTCATTTAGGTGGCACTATTTCAAGTGAAAATTTAGCAGAGCTTAAAAACTTTACCCATTTAAAGAAAGCAGTAAAGGTTTTCCCTTATCTGTCACATAAAGAAGTTGTAAAGGAGTATTTAAAGTCTTCAGTTTTACTGCTGCTTTTGTTTAATTCTGAAAGTGGAAAGGGGAATATACCGGGAAAATTGTTTGAATACCTTGCTGCTCGAAGACCTATTCTTGCATTTGGCCCCGATAAAGGTGATTCTGCTCAAATCATAGAAGACAAGCAGGCAGGTTCTTTTTTCCTTTATGAAAAAGAAAATGTGACTGAAATAAAAAAGGCTGTTTGGGAAGCTTTTCAACTACATCAAAACGGAGAAGTTTTACCAGCTCGCAATGGAATTTCAATGTTTTCGAGAAGAGCAACTACCGCTGCCCTAGCAGAGCATTTAAATTCGCTTACTTAATTTACGGTCGAACTTTGGCGATTACTTGGTCAACTACTTTTACCAAATCGGGAGAAGATTTTAGTCGATAATGCACCGCAAGATAAAGCACTGAAAGTAAACCACAGCGATAAAAGATATCAAGCCAGAGGTAAGGCGTATCAGGTAAACTTATCCCAATGAGGTAGGTTGCCAAAGCTAATAATAACGCCCACAGATTTTTTAAGGTAAAAGGTTGAATGTGAAGGTATTTATAAACTACGGCAAATTTTGCTACATTATAAAGAAAGATAGATATGGCGGTAGCCATAGCAGCTCCCGTAATACCGTATATAGGAATTAATATAAGGTTATTGAGCACGGCAATGCCAATCAGGCCAAAGACGATAAAGAGGTTCCAACGGTAAAAGTTAGACATTAAGATAATTTCATTGTTGACCCCGGTTGCCATGTCGAACAAAACCGCCAAGCCAATAAATAAAACAACGTACTTCCCTTGAATGTAAGTTTCTGAATTGGGTATTAAACTGAATAGTGCATCAATGTTGACCCATACACAGATCAAAACTAAACTTCCTATAATCAGTTGAATCAAAGCTGACTTTTGATAGAGATCTTTTACACTTTTTATGTCGTTTTTCTTCATGGCATCGCTAATAACCGGCAAGGAAATTAAATTCAATGAGCGTTTCGGCATTTCGATGGCCAGACCGATATAAAGAGCAATGGTGAAGATTCCATTGTCAGCCAATCCCAGTTTTGAGGAAATCATCCAACTGTCAATTTTTGTGATTACCATGCCCGCAAAACCACTTAATATAATATAGCTACCATAGATTAATGAATTGCGAATCAATTCCCTTCCCAAAGGTTTTAAGCTAAAAAGGTATTTAATACTAGATAGCTGCCTTAAGTAGAATAGCATTAAGATCAGGTTGATTCCAAATGCACCGATGAAGCCGTACACTAAAAAGTCGAGCCCCATATGGTTCAAGGAGTAGAGGATAACCACAATGAATGTGACCAATCGTAAAATAACCTCCTTAAAGAACTTAGGCATGGCAATTCTAAATTGAGCCCGTGAAAAGGTATCGGCAATGTTTCGTCCAACCAAAATAAAGCTAAAGGGCACTAATACAAATAGATAATCGACTAAAAGAGGAGAATCTTGAAAGTTCTCTATCAATAGGTTTCTGCAAATGAAGAGCAATAGCATGGCCAAGAGGTAACCGAAAAAGGGGATAAGTAAAATGAGATACATGAAGGAGGCTCTCTTCTTTTCATCAGACTTTACAAATGGGTAATACTTTAAGATTACCCCATTTACTCCTAATTGTGCAATTGGTGCAATAATTAAGGCAATCGTCGTAAGAATGTTTAATAGACCAATTTCCGTTGGCGTAAGAAATTTAGGGTATAACCAAAGGGTATTGGCGGCACCTAGTAAAACCCCAAAATAAGCGACAACCGAGGTCTTAATGGTTTGCCTTTTTATGATTCCCATGGCTTAGCTGATCGTCTTTAAAAGCTCGTAAACTTTGTCAAAATCGACCTGCTCTACAGTGGGTAGATTTAAACCTCTTTCCGAAAGCTTTTTGGATATTTTATTTTCGCCATGCGCATAGGGGGCAAATACCGGCATATCTGTAAGAGGATAGAAAAAAGGTCTTACATCTATGTTGTTTGCTTGCAAGACTTTGCTGATGGCTTCTTTTTTATGACTTAAAGCCGCAACTAACCAAACCACCTTTTTTCGATTCTCTGTGGTGGTCTGCCAGTCAAAGAGCTTTAAATCATCTAGCTTTTCAATGTAAGATTGTTCGATCTCATTATTTCTTTTGATGATGTTATCGATCTCTTCCAATTGTGCACAACCAATGGCTGCTTGCAGGTTAGTCATGCGGTAATTAAAGCCCACTTCATCGTGCCAATAGCGTTTTTGCTTATTCATTCCGTGGTCGCGTAACACACGCATACGCTCATCAAGTTCAGCGCTATTGGTTAAACACATGCCCCCTTCACCAGTGGTTATGATTTTATTGGCAAAGAAGGAAAAGGTTGAAATGTCGCCAAAGCTGCCAACTTTCTGTCCTTCAAACTCAGCACCATGAGCTTCGGCACTGTCTTCAATTACTCTTAAATTATGTTTTTGAGCAAGCTTCATGATGGCTCCCATATCGCAAGCTTGGCCGTAAACATGCACCGGCATAATAGCTTTTGTATTGGGACCAATAGCAGCTTCTATGGCAGCAGGATCTATTGTCCAGTATTCCTCCTCTACATCAACAATGACCGGGGTTGCATTGGCTAATAAGACAGCGTTTGCGGTTGCAGCAAAAGTAATATCGGGGATAATGACTTCATCTCCTTCCCCAATATTAAGTGCTTTTAGGGCAAGGTGGATGGCAACCGTTCCATTCGAGGTGGCAACGCCGTGATTCACCCCAATATATTGAGCAAAGTTTTCTTCAAATTGATCAATGTACTTCCCTCTGCTAGAAATCCAAGTAGAAGCAAAAGCATCCATGAGATACTCAAACTCTTTGTTCTTTAGTTTGGGTTCTGCAATAGGGGTAAAATGGGTTTTGTGTTCGTTTCGAAAATAGTCGATCAAGTGTCCTTCTCGATTAACGATCGGAATGATCTTGATGATCTTATTGGTTTTCTTGATCAAGGCTTCTATTGATTCTCCTTCTTCTGCGTAAACAAATGCTCCAAGGTCTTCTTTTAAAAGTTTGTCCTCTAAATTTCTTCCTTTTAAGAGTAGCCTTCTCAGATCTCCATCTGTAAAAATACCGCAAAGTTTATCCTTCTCATCAACGATAAAGGCTGTGCCAGCGGGCTTTTCATTTACGGCAACTAAAACTTCCCTTAAGGGAACATTGTATTTACATTTCGATTGGTTCATCTCACCAAGTTTTCTATAAGTTGATAGGTGTTTTGCACTGCCTCTATGCCATCGTAAACCTCTATACTCACATCATATTGCTTCAATGAAGGTAAACTTTTCAATTGGTGGGCAATGGCACCTTCAGCTTTCAATTCACCATTGCTATCAGAAAGACCGTCATTATCACTAATGTGAATGTAGTCACTTAACTGTAAAAGCTGTTGGCAATGCGATTCAAAATTAAGCTTCAAACTGCTACAACTTACCTTTAAATGGGCCAGGTCAAGAATTATTTTTGGCTTTTCCGGGAAGTCCAATTCACTCAGGTTTTCAGCATGAGTAAAAAGGAAGGGGTCTTCTCCAAAGGAATTTAAATTTGCCTGAGAAAGTACATTATTCTCTATGTAAATAGAAAAGTCTTTCCCCGCATATGCATTTAATTCTGCTAAATTCATGTTGAATTTCTGAATCACCGCTTCACGCTCAAAAAGTTTCTGCTTTTCGATCTCTTTCCCAATTTGTTTCAAGGGAATATTAAAAAGAAAGGCTGCATGCAATCCATATTTTTTAGCCCCAATTTTTTTTGAAAGGTCTATGGCCTTTTTTGCATGCTGCATGCTTAAGTCTTCCACTTCAGGATCTAATGAACCCAGATTCAAGACGAAGGGTGAGGGAGGAGGAGGGAAGTAGTTGTGACAGAGATAGGCTAAGCCGTACATTTCTTGCAAACGCAAAAGGTCATCCTCTAATTTAGCATAAGGTTGGGTTCCACCAGATAGTTCGATGGCGGTAAAACCGGCTTTTGCCAATTCTTCCACACTTTCAGCAATGGAGCTATTCCTTACGCAAGCAGAAGAAACATAGATCATTTGCTTATTTTTTTAGCTGGTATGCCTACATAGGTTCCGGCTTCGGTAATGGTTTTAGTAACCACAGCACCAGCCCCAATTGTTACATTATCGCAAATTTCTACTCCCGGTAAAATGGTAGAGCCAGCTCCAAAAAAGCAGGAGTCACCAATTTTTACGCGTCCACAAAGACTAACATTTACAGTTACAATGTTGTAATTGCCCAAAACTACCTCATGTTCAATTGTACTGTGGGAGTATATAATGTTACTATTCCCAACTTCAGCTGTAGCTGAAAGATAGCTTAAAGCCAAAATTTGATTGGCTTTTCCAACTTTTTCTGTCTCCACTATTGCCGAAGCATGAATTAAATTCTTTTGATCTAGTTGGGAAGAAAACTGCTCGCTCAACCCTTTTAATTCAAAGCAATTTCCTTTTGAAATAATGACTTGTGTACCCTTGGGAACTTCTGCTATATTTCCTTTTACAGGAACTCCTAAAATTATCTCATTTCTATGGGCTTGATAGCTATCATCGTAGATGCCTTCTGCTTCAACTTTCAATTGCTTTAAAAGCGGAAGAAGACATCTGGCATGACCACCTGCACCGATCAATGAGATTTTCATAGCTCTAAAATTTCGTTTTCGGCAAAATCGCGTTTTGCTTTTTGGGTTAGTAACTCTCGATATCGAAGCGGGGAAATCCCTTTCCCACCTGTTCGTTTAGCAATGATGTTAGCTTCTGTAAAGGCCTCACCTTTTTGAATGGCTTGCTTGGCAACCAAACACTTTTGCAAAGATTTTCTAGTTTGTTTTTCTGAATCGGTTGGTTCTTTTACCGTCGAGCCCAGATACTTTTCAATGGTTCTAACTTCTTTGACCAATTCTTTTAATTCCTCCGGACTCAATGATGCTCTATGATCAGGACCATCGGCTAGCTTGTCTAAAGTAAAGTGCTTCTCAATCATGCAAACTCCCATGGGTATGGCATAGCGGCAAGCGCCGAGTCCTACTGAATGATCTGAATAGCCCAATAAGACATTGAACTCTTGCTTAAAAGTTTCAATCACTCGCAAATTGGCCTCTTTATCTTCAATGGGATAATTGGCCGTGCATTGCATCAAAATCAATTGTTTATTAAGCGGTTCGATTTCTGCTAAGGCCGATTTGATTTCATCGAGGTATGTCATGCCCGTGGAGAGAAACATCGGCTTTCCTGTAGCTGCTATTTTTTTCAAAAAAGGCAGATTTGTAGTATCCGTTGAGGCTACTTTGTAAGCCAATAAACCGACTTCTTCCAATTCCTTTAAACTCACTTCATCAAAAGGAGTAATCAATGGAATAATATCTTGTTGCTCGCAGTATTCTTTTAGTTCTGTATAATGTGCTTTGCTGAGTTCTAGTTTAGAAAGCATCTCAGATTGTGATTCCTCGGAAGAGGTCGTTTTTGTTTGATAGGGTGCCTTCTCAACTTGATCGATTATGAGTTCTTTGGTTCGAAAGGCTTGAAACTTAACGGCATCTGCTCCGGCCTCTGCGGCAATGTCGATCAGCTTTTTTGCTAACTTAATATCGCCTCCATGATTTACGCCGGCTTCAGCTACAATAAAAACCTGCCCGTTGTCTTTCAAAAGGTGCTTTCCAATTTTTATTTCTTTCTCAAAGCCACTCATGATAAGTCAGACGGATTAATGTTATCGAATGCATCAATTGGGTTTACCACCTTCATTCCTTCAATTTCAGAGAAGCGGTTGGGTGGAATTCCGGGTTCATTATTCCGACTAAAGTGTACTTTATCTCGGCTTATCACATCACCCACTTTAAGGTTTTGCATCGCCACAATACTTTTCTTTTGGAATTTTCTGTATTTCAGCTCACTAGGAGTGAAGGGTTTGGGTTGCTTATTGCCAAATGCGGCGTAGCCTTTTTTTACGAGTTCACAATAGGCTTTGAATTCTTTAGGCTCTAAAGCAGCTTGGTAGTCTAGCCCTTTTTCAGAACGATCGATGGTAATGTGCTTTTCTAGCACTTGCACCCCTATGCCAATAGCGATCAAGTCTACTACTTTTCCAAATGGGTTTTCACCATCTACATGATCTTGGTAGCCGACTGGCAGGCCAAAAACATCCTTTAGAAGAGAAAGACGAGAAATATTTAAGTCATCAATTTGAGTAGGAAAGTTTTGTACGCCGTGCATGAGCACTACTTTGTTTGCACCATGAGACGCACAGTTTTGCAATCCTGAATAGATTTCTTCTAGCGTAGAGGCTCCGGTTCCTAATGTAAAGGGTATGCCACTTTCTGAAACGGCTTTGATTACATCGGGGTTACTCAAGTCGGCCGAGTTGAGTTTAATGCCATCTGCATTTAGATATTTAGCCAATTCAACACTGGGAACATCGTAGGTGCAGACAAAGACATCCAAGCCTTTTTTTCTTGCCCTTTCTTCTAATTCTTTCCACTGTTCTTTGGTGAAAGTAATGTTGGCCAAGGTTTCATAAATGTCATTCTTGGGAGTAACCACATGTTCCATATCAAAAATCTGAAACTGGGTGGCATTTGCACCGGCCTCTGCTGAAGCATCAACTAATTTTTTGGCTTTTTCAAAGTCACCATCATGAGCGCAAGCCATTTCGGCAATAATGTAAGGAGGGTTGCCTTCGCCAACAGCCAAATTTCCAAATTGAAATTGCTTTAAAAAACTTCCGATTTTCATAGCCAATTGTTCTTTTGCAGGGTTGCTTTTAGCTGATTTAATTCTTCTTTCGAGTTTTGCTTTAGTGGTCTGCGTTCAAATTCTTGCATATGTCCGCAAAGGTGCAACATTCCCTTTAAGGAAGGATGCCAGCCAAAGGGGACTACATCTTGAAAGAAAGGTAATTCTACTTCTTCTACCAATTGATAGGCTTTTTCGAATTCTTTGTTTTCAAATAACTGGTAAAAATCTAACTCTACTTGAGGAGCAAAGTTTCCAATGCCTCCTAGGAAGGCTTTTGCCCCCAACCAGTAATCTCTCAAATAGCGACTCATTCCGCCACCGGCTCCAATGATTACAGCTTCTGAAGAAATTGCTCTGACAACTGCATTGCTGTGCGCAATGTCTAAGGCTTCTTCTTTTACACCCACTACATTTTTAATTTGTAAAAGTTTCTTTAGCAAGGGGACTGAATATTGTACTGCTCCGCCTCCAAGACCATTTCGCAAAGGCATTTCATGTATCAAAATGCCAATGTTAATGGCATCGCTCAATTCTTGAAAGAAGTTGAGGATGTCATTTTCGCCATAATTTCTGTCGGGAAAGTAGGCGAGATAGAGGTCAGCGCCTATTTCTTCAGCATGTTTCGCAAATTCTAGGGCGTGCATTTGTCCGCCGAAAGGAGGATTGGCCACAATGGTCTTGGCTTTCCCCGCAGCGGCTTTAACTACCGTTTCATTTACCGCCTTTACTTCCTCATTTGTCAACAAATTGTATCGACTGGTGCCAACCGTTGTCATGATGTTTTTAATACCATTGTCAACTAAAAATGTAACATAGTTGTGTAGCGATTCATGATCAACACTTTCGTCAGCATTAAAGGGGGTAGGGAGCGGAATTACCGGTCCGGTTATTTCGTTTAAGTAAGGATTATTCATAAAGTTTCTTTTGTGCAATTATTTCAGCCATTTCAAACTGGTACGGATAGTCTATATCAAAGGAGCGTAAGGCAGGCATGTAATGGAAGAGCATTTCTTCATTGAAAAAAGTTCCCTTTTCTACAAAGCCCTTCATACTAGCAATGTAAATGGCTCCGTTTGGGTGATATTTCCTTGTTTTATTTTGACTTCTTGTGTTTTGATAGCCGCTTGGGTCTAACATTCTAACTTTCTTATTCGATTCATTTTCATTTGCTTCAAGTGCAAACTCAATCGGGAAATCGTATTCAGTAACTCCAATTAAAAAGTCAAGCTGATCTTGAGAGGTTATTTTTTTAAAAGCTTCACTAATGTCTGACGCAGTTTTAAAAGGACAGGTTGGTAAAACAGCTGCCACGTAATCATACTCCTTCTCAAGTTGTTTCCTTTCAATCATTTCTTTAACCACTTGCACCTTGGTAACAAAGTCACCTGCCATTTCCTTCGGTCTGTCGTCTACTTCAGCGCCATATTGAAGCGCTATTTCCTTTATTTCTTGATCTTCTGTAGAAACCACTACCTTTTCAAATACTTTGGCGTGGATGGCAGCCTCGATGGAATAAGCCATCAAGGGTTTTCCATTGAGCGGTAAAAT
Organism: Vicingaceae bacterium; assembly: GCA_040220135.1. GTDB lineage: Bacteria > Bacteroidota > Bacteroidia > Flavobacteriales_E > Vicingaceae > CAJXMH01. The sequence goes on along the minus strand of JAVJTT010000004.1, from coordinate 28,583 downwards.
GTTTTTTCTAGGGATTCGTTTTGAACCACCCCTTGCAGGGATAATACAAATGCACTTGGGTTTTGTCATAAACTTAATCGCTAATACGGCTTCTTTTTGCCCATTAAATCTGTTAAACCGTAAAGGTACTTTTTTGGATTTAGGAAAGACTCATTGAGCCATTGTTTTGAGAAAAGGTCAGGTGCGTATTTGGGCATGGGTGAACGTCGGCAATGGCCTCGCATAATTTTTCTTTCTTTTCCTTTTTCAACTCTGCCAGCTCGGTGATAGGTGTCGGTAGTAAAAACAATTAAGGAACCTGCTTTGCCTTCAATAGGAATAGGCTTTTCTAGTTTGCCGGGTATTTCTCTGTTGGGTAAATTCTTGATCTTTTTTCCCCTTTCTTGGTAAAAAGACATGATTTCTTGAGCGAGCTTGTGAGAAGAGGGAACGGCTTCAAAGGCACCATTACTTTTGTCAATGTCATTTAGGTAGAGAAAAAACTTGAGGGTTGAAAGTTTATCGTAATGCAGTTCGTTTAAAGCATTGTGTTCTTCGTGTTCATCTTTGGCCACGTATATTTCGTGGTTAAAGAAATTAGGTCTACCTAAATAAGCGTCTGACACTTCTTTCATAAAAGGAGCATTAAAAGTCTCAGCGGTTTGTGGAAACTCAGCAGCCTTTAATTTCTCAAAGTTTATCTGACGAGCCACCCCTTGTGGATACGACAAAGACTTAATGGCTTCATTTTCTGTTTCTAAAATCGTATCGTATTCCGGTAATAGCTTTTCGATTTCTGTTTGAGAAAGGTAATTCTCTATGATCAAAACCCCATATTCCGCTAAAAGTGATAGGGTTTTTTGTTCTAAATTTTCTGTGGACGCCTGTATTCTGTATTTCTCCAAATTTAATTTGCTTTAAATCTTTTTCAAAGATAGGGAGAAAGGCTTACTTCTAATTTTTAATCACTACCTGGCGTCCTTATTACTGTTATTTAAGGGGTTGTTTTTCAGTTTTTTTAACTAAAAAGCATTCTTTTAATTTTTGCAGTAGCTTTTTGCAAAAACGTTCTTTTAGTTCCTACCTTGACAGGTGACGCATTAATATCTTTGAATATAGAGGAGTCTGCTACTGCAGTCTTCTGACATATGACAAGTAGATTGTCAAAAACAGGGGCTAGATTGTTTTTGGCAAAATAGGGTTTAAAAGTTCTGTTTGTAAAGCCCCTGTATGGCTTTGGGTTTTTAAAGATATCGTCATCTGCATCCTCACCGCCTTTCTCAAAAATATAAGGAAGAATATTTAGACCGGCTTTGTAAGCTGAAGCTTCAAATTCAGAGATTCTATAGTTATGGTCCGAATTATCCTTGGCTTTGATTTTTAGATTTGCATCACCGTAAAGGTTTTTAACCCTTTCTGCGCTCAACAGACTTTCATTGTCGTTAATTTCTTGCTGTTTGGTGTACGAATTAGGATGGCAATGCTCGATTGCGATTAGAAATCCTCCCGGTTTTAAGACTCGCTCACACTCTTTAAAAGTTTCATCTAAGTTTTCAGAATGGTGAATGGCACCTACCGAAATGATGTAATCATAGTGATTATCCTCAGCTTTAATGTCATTATAACTACCTATAACACCGGTGAGTTTGGCCGTATTTGCATCCAAGTTTTTAAAAACAAGAGGCATTAATTCAGTAACAGAGTATTTGTCGTAATCTAATACATCAATATGATTGATTTCTGATTTCTTTGAGAGGAGAGCTGAACACCAGCCTGAACCGGCTCCAATCTCTAAGATTTTTCCCGAAATTGGAGAGGAATTTAATAACTCTAATTTTTCAATACACTTTCTCCTCCAAAAAGTTCTATCATTTTTAACCTGAAATTTGGCTTTTTCTGGAGTCTCAAAAAGTTTGACATATAAGTTTTCAGAGACAGAAGCTCGCAGTTCTATTGCTCCATCCCTAATATTTTTTTTATCATCAGCTACTTTCCAGTCGACAATTTTCATACATTGTAATTTTTAGTCTTCAAAGATATCTTTAATTCGATTTTATTTGAGGTTTTGTATAAATTCATATTTTTACAAATATTAAATTCTTAATTATGAAAACCTTCGGCCAATTGCTCTTTCTACTTTTTATTTCTATTTCATCCTTTTCTCAATCTATTTATTTTAATGGAAATTCTTATGCCGATTTAGGTAATTCCGTTGCAAACGGCAGTCGAACTATTGAATTTTGGTTTAAACCTGACCAACCAATATCGCCTTCATTGACAAATTTTTCTATTTTGATGCAAAGGAATACTTTTTCACCTTACAACGAGAATGAATTCGGATTTGTGTTTAATCGCTCAGGGTTATATAAAGCAGGACATCTCAGGTTTAAGGTTCATAATTCCTCTGGCACAAAGTATGAAGTTTTTTCAGATCAAAATACTTGGGCCCAAGGTCAATGGTATCATGTTGCTGCAGTTATAGATGCCGTAACTGGAATTAGCTTATATATTGATGGAAAGAAACAACTTGACAATGAACCAAATTATACAAATTCAGTTCCATCATCAAATGAATTAGTAGGTCTTGCATGCCAAGGAAATCAATTCAATAGAAACTTTAAAGGCTTTATTGACGAGATTAGGTTTTCTTCAACGGCAAGATATAACTTAAATTTTAATCCCTCCTGCACAAGTGTTTCTGATAGCGTAACCATAGCTCTCTTTAATTTTAGTGTATTTCAACAAAATGGGAATGTAAACAGCACAAATTCTAATTACACTGCTCTTAATAGTGGTGGTTTATCTGTTACGGATAATGCATGTCCCACAATTTCAAAATCTATTTATTTCGATGGAAATTCTTACGCAGATTTAGGCAATTCCGTTGCAAACGGTAGTCGAACTATTGAATTTTGGTTTAAACCTGACCAACCAATATCGCCTTCATTGACAAATTTTTCTATTTTGATGCAAAGGAATACTTTTTCCCCATACAACGAAAATGAATTCGGATTTGTGTTTAATCGCTCAGGTTTATATAAAGCAGGACATCTCAGGTTTAAGGTTCATAATTCCTCTGGCACAAAGTATGAAGTTTTTTCAGATCAAAATACCTGGACCCAAGGTCAATGGTATCATGTTGCTGCAGTTATAGATGCCGTAACTGGAATTAGCTTATATATTGATGGAAAGAAACAACTTGATAATGAACCAAATTATACAAGTTCAGTTCCATCATCAAATGAATTAGTAGGTCTTGCATGCCAAGGAAATCAATTCAATAGAAACTTTAAAGGCTTTATTGACGAGATTAGGTTTTCTTCAACGGCAAGATATAACTTAAATTTTAATCCCCCCTGCACAAGTGTTTCTGATAGCGTAACCACAGCTCTTTTTAATTTTAGTTTATTTCAACAAAATGGGAATGTAAACAGCACAAATTCTAATTACATTGCACTTAATAATGGTGGATTGCCTGTTATGGATGATGCATGCTTGACTGTTGATGTATTAGTTAACAAGAAAGAGCAATTAGACTTTAATATTTACCCAAATCCAACAGAAGGTATCGTTTGGCTAGAATTTACAAGTGATGATGATTTGTCTAAATATCAGTTTAGTGTAATTGATATACACGGGAGGGCTGTTTTCAACAATAGCAACATTTCTACAGGGGCAGTTAAAGTCGATTTTTCAGCTATAGAAAGTGGGATTTATCTTATTAACTTGCACCACCAAGGTGATGTAATTAAAACTCAGAAGCTTATTTTAAGATAACCTGTCGATATAAATCATGTGGCGTCTTAGAATTCTTTTGTTTATTCTCTCAACTGTTCCATTTTTGATATTTTCTCAGAACAATTCATTTGTGTTTAATGGGTTGCAGTATGTTGATATTGGAAATCAAGTTGCAACAGGATGCAGAACCATTGAGTTTTGGATGCAGCCAAACGTAACAATTAATCCGAACAGTTTAAATCAATTCGAAATACCCATACAGCGAAATAATTTAGCGAGCAACTCGGATGAGTTCGCATTCGTTTTTAATTATTCATCGGTTCAGAATCCCGGACATTTAAGATTTAAAGTAAACCAGAGTAATGGCATAAAACACGAAGTTATTTCAGATACGAATACTTGGGTCATTGGAAAATGGTACCATGTCGCAGCTGTTTTAGATCCTCTTAATGGGATTAGTTTTTTTATTAATGGAATTAAGCAAAGGTCTACAGCGCCAAACTATACTCAATCTATTTCTAGTTCTTCTGATTTGATTGCAGTGGGTTGCCAAGGTAATCTTTTTACTAATTTTTTTAATGGTAGGATAGACGAGTTGAGGTTTTCAACTACTGTACGTTATAGTTCAAATTTCACCCCTTCTTGCCGGTTTACTAATGATCAATTCACACGGGGGCTTTACAACTTTGATGTAGTCGTTAATGGTAATATAGCGATTGATTCAAGCTCTAATAATTTCAATGGAACTGTAAATGGTGCATTTTCAAATAGCCTTACAGCTTGTGTTGCAGTTGGAGAAAGTAAGCTTGAAAAAGCACCCATTGAAGTCGAATTTCAGTTACAGGGAAAACATGGCTATTTAAGTTTCAAGTCAATCCAAGACATTAAGAATAGTAAAGTAGAAGTGTTAGACTTATTAGGGAATACGGTAATTGAAGTTTCTAAACCTAAGTTAAATAATAGCTTAAACTTTAGCCATTTGAAATCTGGTATTTACATTTTAAGGGTTATTAAAAATGGAGAGTTAAATTATTTTAAAAAGCTAATTCTCTTGTAGTATAGAGTGCAATATTCGCTCACTAACCTTTCCATCTATTTCACCTACTCTTTGATGTTTAAATTCTGCTATTTTGTCTTGATTTAATTTTAGTTCTTGGTTTAAAATAGCTTGACAGATTTGGTGGAGTTCCTTTTCATTATGGGCATTAAAAGAAACGCCTGCTTTTAAGAATGACTGTAAGTCAAATTCTTGATAATCTAAAGTAACAAGTGGTTTATTGAAATAAATGGCTTCAATTCCAACAGTGCTGTAATATGTTATCACTAGCGAGCTTTTTGCAATTAGTTGGTATAAATTGCCCTCTTGAACCTCTAAGTTGTGGAAGTCTGACTGATCAGCGATCTGCTTGTAAGTTGTGATGTCGCTTTCATTGGGATGGGGCTTTATTACAAATTGAACTTCAGGCATTTTTTTAACCACTTGCAAAAAGTCGTTTAGCTGCTGTTTTTTCAACTTGCCGTCTGCCGGCGGAAGTGGCTGTGTTGCATATAAAACTTGCTTTTGGTCTTGATTTAACTTGTGCAAGTTATTTATGGCTGCGATCAAATCAGTTCGGACGTGACCTACCACTTTTAGTTTTTCTTTAGGGTAGTATTGGTTTGATAAACGGCTTAAAATTTCTGAACCCCTCACTAATGTAAGGTGCGGAAAGGGTTTATACTTCTTATCGTTAGGGTGAAAGCGGTATGCGATGTTGGCTTGACTGATTCCTCCATGCTGAATGGCGAAAAGTTTGGTGCCATCATGACGGAAAGGTAGAGTAAGACTTCTGTTTTGAAGTGAATGTTCGTCAATGCAGACCAGGCTATCTAGATTAAGTTTTTTGCGTAATAAAATGGCAGCCTCTTCTCGCCAAGCAGCAATAAATAGAATTTTAGATAATTTAATACAGTAATCAAGCAAAACTCTTTCCTCACTAGCTGGCTTGCAGCTATGAAACAGATCATTCAGGGCGTTTTTTTGCTTTCTGAATGTTCTTATTGGTCTTTTGTTAAAAAGCGCTCGAAGTAAAAAAGGCTCAAACTGAATGAGCTTTTTCGAGTAAGAGCGTTTCCGTAAGTAGCTTTTCAAAGAAAGTTTATGGTTTTGCTCTAGGCTAGGTGGTCGGAGTTGACTAATGAAAGAAAATTCATCGCGGTTTTTACACTTTTCTAGCAGTGGTTCTAGGTGAGGGTCTCCTTGAATAAATCTTTCTTTACTTAAACTAAAAACCTCCTGATCCATATAAGGGTTAGTTAGGATGAGGTGTTTCGATTTTTTGATATTATTGGGCATTAACCAAGTGCGCCAATGAAGTGCTTTTAGGGTAAATATAAAAAGGTAATTGATCAAATAACGCAAAGGAAATGGGTTTGACCTTTTAGATTTGGGTGGGCAATGAAGTTTTGCTTCAGGATGAATCAAATCAACTGCTAAAGAATCGGAACTAAAAAGGTGAATTTCCTTACTTTCTAGCTTGTTAAGCGCAATGTATTCCTTTAAAGCATCAATCCAAAAGAATAGTTTTTTGCTTCTATGATAAAGGCTAAATTTTAAGTAGAACCAATCTGAACTTTCCTTTCTTTGAAGTGCCTCAATTGTACTTCGGCTTCCTATTTTCTTGTGTGCAAAATAAATAATTCTTTGAATGTGCTTCTGATCCAAATCAACTTGCCTAAGTTCTTCAAAGAGCTTAGAACACTTGCTTTGTTTTAACTCAGCCGTTTGGTATTCATCTTTGGCAAAAACAAGATGGTCTGAGCCCTTAAAAAAGCTCAGTTCTGCTTTTTTTAAGGGTCTTAGTATAAAACAAATCCGTTGACTATAATTTGTCACCTTCAATTTCTTCTTCAACTTTCTTAATAGAGCCTGCCTGTTGTATGCTAGCGTTTAGTTCAAAGCCAACCAAAAGGACAAAGGAGATGAAATAAATCCATAACATTAGCACAATGATGGTACCAATTGACCCATAGATCTTATTGTAATTGGCAAAATTGTCCACATAAAAACCAAATCCTAAGGAGACAATCAGAACTAAAAAGGTAGCTAATGTGGAACCGGCTGAGAAAAAACGCCATCTACTGCTTCGGTCTCCGCCAAGGTAATAGACAAAAGAAATTCCAAAAAAGCCCAAGGCAGCCATGATGATCCATTTTCCTAAGCCTATAAAAAACGATGCTACACTGCCTTCTTGTAGGATAAAACCAATTAAATACTCGGATACTAAAATGGCTGCAATGGCAATTACCACTAAAAAGGTAAGGATGAAAAGCAACAAAATTGAAACTCCTTTTTGTTTTAAGAAATTACGGCTTAGACTTGTGTTGTAACTGTCTTTAAAAGCCTCAAGCATGCCGTCTATGCCATTGGTAGCTAAGTATAGTGCGAATATAAAACCAAAAGAAAGTAAGCCACCATCGGGTTCGCTTACCAACTTAACAATTGACTCTTCCATAAAGGCATAAGCCGTGGTTGGCAAGATGTCTTGCAAAATAGAAAGCAGTTGATCACGAAAGTTTTCAATGGGTATGAAAGGAAGTAAAGTCAGCAAGAAAATAACCGTTGGAAACAAGGCAAGAAAAAATTTAAAAGCCATAGAGGAAGCTTTTGTAGCGAGCAGGCCTTTTTGAATCCCCTTTATAAAAAACTTGGCTACATAATAAACCGGTAAGCGGTCGAAGCCCGGTAAAATCAACCGTTTAGAGTAGTTGATCGTTTTTATAACTATAGCAGATTGTTCTATTTTTTGAAGCCATTTATCTACCATTTTAAACAGCTTTTAAACTCATATCTAAACTTTCAATTTGGTGAGTTAAAGCACCAACGCTGATGTAATCTACTCCGCAGTTAGCGTATTGTCGAATAGTATCTTTAGTTATGCCTCCTGAGGCTTCGGTTTCGACTTTGTCTCCAATTAGATCAACCGCCAAGCGTAAATCTGTATAAGTAAAGTTGTCAAGCATAATCCGATCAACCTTTGGTGCACTTAAAATTTCTTTTACTTCTTCTATGTTTCTGGCTTCAACCTCTATAGCAATGGACAGTTTGTTTTTTTGCTTGTATGCCAGAGCTTTCTCTATTGCTGCCTTTATGCCACCTGCATAATCAATGTGATTATCTTTGATCATAATCATATCGTAGAGGCCCATACGGTGGTTTTTTCCACCGCCAATCCGAACAGCCTCCTTTTCAAAGTATCGAAAGTTGGGTGTTGTTTTTCTAGTATCTAGAATTTGCGAAGATGTACCCTTAATTAGTGATTTAAGGAAGTCGGTATGGGTGGCTATACCGCTCATGCGTTGCATAAAATTAAGGGCTAAGCGCTCCGCTTTGAGAATAGAACGAGAAGAGCCTTCAACCGTAAAAACGAGGTCTCCGTTTTTGATTTTGTCTCCATCCTTTTTAAGCACTTTAAATTTACACTTAGAGTCAACTTGGGTGAAAACTTCTTGTGCCACTTTTAATCCGGCCAGTATTCCATCTTGCTTGACTAATAATTGTGCTTTCCCTTTTGCATTTTCAGGAATACAACTATCTGCAGAATGGTCTCCATCACCTATATCCTCTTGTAAGGCTAGCGAAATGAGTTCTTTATAATCTTTCAAATTGAATTAATCTTCGGGTTCAATGCGAAGTTCGATAATTTGCAAAGAACTATCATTAGTTTGATAAAGGAGATAGGTTCGATATTTTTTTTCTTTGTTCACAAGTTCGCCAATTTCAAACTTTGCTTTGGCCTTTGAACCACCGTAGTGTTTTACATTATATTTCAATGCAAGATTATCGTCAAAAAAGTCGGCCATAACCAATTCGGCTTGTTTTTTACTATAAATGCCTTTTGAGTTGGGCACTTTTAAATCTACTTTCTTACTAAAAAAAGAAGACAGCTTAGCAGCGTCACCATTGTCTAGGTATCTTTGATGCTCTTTATCCTGTCCATTTACGGAATTTAAGTAGAAAGAGAATAGAAGTACAAACAAAATACGCATGCTTTAAAAGTAAGAAATTGCTTCAAACTAAAATGTAAAGAGATCTTTTGAATTATGTTGATTCGAATTTTAATTATAGGAGAAACCCAAAGTCGTGAAATAGATAAACTACTCGATGATTACATGGGACGCCTAAAGCACTATGCTAGGGTCGAATTAAAGTATTTGAAGTATAAGTCAAAAAAGAAGAATAACCCCGATTATCAAACTGAAAAAGAAGGCGAGTTAATTTTGAATGAAGTTCAAGCCGGAAGCCATTTTGTATTACTTGATGAAAAAGGAAAATCACATAGTTCCATGTCATTCGCAAAATTTATGCAGAAACAATTGATGAGCGGAAAACAAGAGTTGGTTTTTGGGATAGGTGGAGCCTATGGTTTTTCAAAAGCCGTTTATCAAAGAGCTGATGCAAAATTAGCGCTCTCCCAAATGACTTTTACTCATCAAATGGTTCGATTAATTTTTGTAGAACAGCTCTACCGAGCTTTCACTATTTTAAAAGGAGAGAAGTACCATCATTGATCGGCATTTTGTTGCCACTTCCATGCTGAGGCTACAATGTCTTCTAATTGATACTGGGGTTCCCAGTTTAGTTTTTCTCTTGCTTTTTTATTGTCGGCGTAAATGGCGGAAACATCGCCGGCTCTTCTAGGGCCAATTGAATAATTAAGTTTTTGTTTATTTACTTTTTCAAAGGCGTGAACCACCTCTAAGGTTGTTGATCCCTTCCCACTACCAAGGTTTAGAACGTCGTAATTCTTGTCCATTTTACCCAAATAATTTAAAGCTAAAACGTGAGCATTGGCAATGTCACTTACGTGCACATAGTCGCGAATACAACTTCCATCAAGGGTGTCATAATCCGATCCAAAAACCGTAAAGCTTTCGCGCATTCCAATCGCTTGTTGTGCAATAATCGGAACCAAGTTGTTGGGCCTTTTGGTCTTTGTTTCTCCGATTATACCAGAAGGATGAGCACCAGCAGGGTTAAAGTAGCGAAGTGAAATAACTTTACAAGCAGGATTTGCATGACAAAAGTCAAGCAAAATCTCTTCGCCTATTTTTTTTGTGTTGGCATAAGGAGATTCGATCTTTCCATAAGGAGTTTCCTCAGTGACCGGTAATTTTTCCGGGTTTCCATAAACTGAGCAAGAAGAGGAGTAGATGAGTTTTGTGCTCGGCTTAGCTTCTACTACTTTAAGTAAGTTTAAAAGGGCATTTAAATTATTTTGATAATATAAATTGGGTTTTTCAACTGATTCGGGTACAGATTTTAGAGCGGCAAAATGAATGATGCCATCAAACTGATGCTTGTTAAAAAAAGCTGCGCAACTAGCAGAGTCAGATAAATCAATTTGAAAATGTGTGATTTTGATTCCACTTATCTGCTCTATTCTTTTATAAGTGCTTTCGTCTGAATTAAGGTAATTGTCTACTGAAACGATTTCCTTAAAGCCCAAATCAATCAACTCTAAAATAGTATGGGAACCAATATATCCCGCTCCGCCGGTTACAAGTACTTTCATTGCTTATTTTTGAAAACTCAAATGTAATTTTACTCCAACAATAAACCAGAATAATTAAGTGACTAAATTGAAGTTTGCAATAATAGGCTCAGGTAGAATAGGCAGAAGACACGCTAGCATGGTAAAGCTAAACAAAGAAGCTGAGCTTGTTGCAATGGTTGATATAGATGAAAGCCTTGAATCGGAGTTAAAAGAGGAGTTTGAAGTACCTTTTTATACCAACACAGAAGAGCTTTATAAGAAGCACAGCGAATTGCAAGTTGTAAACGTTTGCACTCCGAATTACTTGCATGCACCACAAGCCATAGAAGCATTAGAAAATAATTGCCATGTGGTTGTAGAAAAGCCACTTGCCTTATCAAAGCTAGATGCTGAAAAGGTAATTCATACCTCATTGCAATCAAATCGAAGGGTTTTTTGTGTGATGCAAAACCGATACAGTCCACCTGCAAGGTGGCTGAAAGAAGTGGTTGGCAGCAACCTACTGGGTGAAATTTACATGGTAAACATTAATTGCTTCTGGAACCGAGATGATGAATACTATAAAGGTGGGGATAAGAATTATTGGAAAGGAAAACTCGCCCAAGATGGAGGAACTTTGTTTACCCAATTTAGTCACTTTATAGATACCATGTACTGGTTATTTGGTGACATTAAGAATATAAAAGCAAGCTTTTATGATTTTAATCACCAGCATACAACTGAGTTTGAAGATTCTGGAATCGTTCAATTTGATTTTGTAAATGGTGGAGCAGGAAGCTTAAATTATTCAACTGCAGTTTATGGCCAAAATATGGAGAGTAGCATTTCTATTGTGGGAGAAAAAGGCAGCGTTAAAGTTGGAGGTCAATACATGAATGAAATTGTATATTGTCATATAGAAAACTACGAAAAGCCAACTTTAGAAGAAACCTTACCGCCTAATGATTATGGAAAGTATAAAGGAAGTGCGGCCAACCATCAATTTGTAATACAAAATGTAGTAGACTCTCTACTAAGCAATCAGGCTGTGACCACCAATAGCTTAGAAGGCTTGAAGGTTGTAGAGATTATAGAAAACATTTATAAGCTAAAGCAGTAAATTAGGGCAAATGAATATTTATGCTTAACATTGTCTTGTCCAAAAATCCTTTTTGGAATCGCTTTTCCTAAGATTACATCTTGGAGATAAACATACAACAGATTTATTGTATTTATTTAATTTACTTAATTACCACACTTAATTACTTTCATGTACGATATCTTACAACTTAACCAAAAGACAGTTGCTGAGTTAAAAGAAATAGCCAAAGCATTAGAAATCAAGAAGTATCAAAAGCTTAAAAAAGAAGATTTAATCTACACCATTCTTGATCAGCAAGCAGAAAATGCCGCTTCCACTAAAAAGGAAAGAACCAAAAAGCCCGCCGCAAAGCCAAAGGCAAAAAGTTCAGACTCTTCTTCAAAAAGTGCAACTGAGAAGAAAAACTCAACAGATAATAAGAAAGAAGAAAGTAATCAGGGCAAAGAAAAAAAGGTAGCTTACCCTAAAAAGGCTCCTTCAGAACGAAAAGTAAGACCGAGATTGAAGAAAGAACAAGAGGAAAAGAAGGCAGCTGATAAAGCTACACCAAAGCCTTCTGAGGCAAAGAAGGCTGCAGCTCCCAAGAGTGATTCGAATCAAGGTAATTCGAATCGTTCAGAAGCTAAAGAAAATACTCCTAAACGACCTCAGAACAACAACGGTAATTCCAATCAAGCAAGAAAGCCACAGGAACAGCAACAAAAACCAAATCAAGCGAAGAAAGAGTTTGATTTTGATGGTATTATCACCGGCGAAGGAGTTTTAGAAATGATGCCAGATGGCTATGGATTCTTGCGCTCATCAGATTACAATTATTTAAATTCTCCCGATGATATCTATGTTTCACAATCGCAAATCAAGCTTTTTGGAATAAAGACCGGAGATACAGTAAGAGGAACAGTAAGACCACCAAAAGAGGGAGAAAAGTATTTTCCTTTGATTAAAGTAGAAGAAATCAATGGCCGGGATCCTGAATACGTTCGTGATCGCGTGCCTTTTGATTACCTTACTCCATTGTTCCCCTATGAGAAGTTTAAGTTGACTGGTCACAAACAAGAAAGCCTGTCAACTCGTGTAATTGATTTGTTTACTCCAATTGGAAAAGGACAAAGAGGATTAATTGTTTCGCAACCGAAAACCGGTAAAACAACTTTATTGAAAGAAGTAGCAAATGCCATTGCCGCAAATCATCCCGAAGCCTATTTATTGATCCTATTGATTGATGAAAGACCGGAAGAGGTAACTGACATGGCAAGAAGCGTTGATGCTGAGGTTATTGCTTCTACATTTGATGAGCCCGCCGATCGACATGTAAAAGTGGCCAACATTGTTTTAGAGAAAGCCAAGCGAATGACTGAATGTGGTCATGATGTCGTTATTTTATTAGACTCGATCACTCGACTAGCAAGAGCATACAATACCGTTTCTCCAGCTTCAGGCAAGGTGCTTTCAGGAGGAGTTGATGCAAACGCCTTGCACAAACCGAAACGCTTCTTCGGAGCAGCCAGAAAAATTGAAAATGGTGGTTCTTTAACCATCCTTTCTACCGCTTTAACTGATACCGGTTCAAAAATGGATGAGGTTATCTTTGAAGAGTTTAAAGGTACTGGTAATATGGAGCTTCAATTGGATCGAAGAATTTCGAACCGACGTATTTATCCTGCTATCGATATCGTTTCTTCTTCTACTCGAAAAGAAGATCTATTACTTGGAAAAGATATCACACAACGCATGTGGGTGCTACGCAATCACATCGCCGATATGAACCCAGTAGAGGCTATGGATTTCTTGAAGAGTCGAATGACGAAGACCAAAGACAACGACGAGTTCTTGATCTCGATGAACGGCTAAACTATTTTTATGAAGTCCAATATCTCCATTGTAGTTTGGATGATGGTGGTTTCGGTACTGCTAAAGTTGATTGTTTACAGCCAGGCTTGGCAATTTACCGATTATGAGAAAATTGCCATTTTTGGAAATGTCTTTGTTCTCATGACAGGCGTATTCTTGGGAATTCGGTTGTTTAAGATGCAGCACAAGCAAACTTCTTTTCCTCAAGATTTTAAAGCCGGAGTTAGGGTGGCAGCCTTGTATGCTATTGCCATGACAGCTTTTGTGTATACCTATTACGCCATTATTGACCCCACTTATTTTGATATTAAATTAGAAAAGCAAGTTGCTTTGGCTAAAGAAAGTGGAATGAACCTTGAGCAAGTAAAAGAAACTGGAAAATTTGTGTTATCACCATTCTTTCAAAGCACAGTTACTTTAATTGGCTTTCTTTTGTTGGGTAGTTTCTATGCCGGTATTTTAAGTTTCTTGATGAGAAAGTTTCCCGGCTTTAGTCGGAATTAGGACTTTACTAATTGGTCCGCCCATTCATTTAAGTTAATGCCATCAAAGTTACCGGAGGTCATTAGTAGTAAAACACTGTTTTTTAAGTCTTGAGCTTCTACCCATCTTTTTACTTCAGCAGAATCATCAAAAACGTTCACTTTTGAAGGGAGGAAAGCCTTTGCAACATCTTCGGATTGAATCATGTCTAAGCCTTTGTGTTCAATGGCTTTGGGGTTAAAGTAAACCACTGCCTCATCAGCAGCCGACATACAACCACTGTATTCGCTTAAAAAGTCCTTGTTCAGGCTACTGAAAGTGTGTAGCTCCATGACAGCGATAACTTTTTTTGCTTCAAATTGATTCTTTACTGCTTGAGTTGTCGCTTTTAGCTTAGAAGGGGAGTGTGCGTAGTCTTTATAAATTAAGCAGTCTTCATTCCCCGCAATTAATTCCAGACGCTTGGCCGCTCCTTTAAAAGATTGTATCGCTTGATAAAAAGTACTTTCATCTACACCTGCTGCCATGCAAATTGATTTTGCAGCAGAAAGGTTCTGAAGGTTATGCGAGCCAAAAACTAAAACAGGTACTTCTTCATTTGGTGTTTTTAGAATGGTTTTTCCTGCTTCATTTTTGTGGGCATGAGTCTGGTATGGCAGTTTCTTTAAACCTGATCTAGCTTCATTAACCACTTGACCGAGCATTTCGTCGCCTTGATAGTAATATACTTCTGCATCTTCTGGTAAAGAAGCTAAGTACTGCTTGAATTGATCGAGGTAATTCTCAAATGTGGGGAAGACATTGATGTGATCCCAAGCAATTCCACTGATTACAGTAAATTGAGGCTTGTACCAAAAGAATTTAGGTCGACGGTCTATTGGAGAAGAAAGGTACTCATCTCCTTCAATGATTATAATTGGTGCATCGCTTAAACGCACCATAGTATCAAAGCCCTCTAATTGGGCGCCCACCATATAATCAAAATCTAGTTTAGCCTTTTTTAGCACGTGCATCACCATAGCAGTGATAGAAGTTTTTCCATGACTTCCGGCAATTACAAACCGTTGCTTATCCTTGGCTTGTTCATAAATGTATTCTGGGTAAGAGTATATTTTCAAGCCCAATTCTTGGGCTTTTAGCAATTCGGGATTATCCGGCTTAGCATGCATGCCCAAAATTATGGCGTCATAAGAGTCATTAATTTTCTCCGCTTGCCAACCTACCTTTTTAGGTAGTAAATTGTGTTTAGCCAATCTACTTTTCGAAGGCTCAAAAATCTCATCATCTGAGCCGCTAACCTCATAACCTTTCTTATGCAGAGCAATGGCCATATTGTGCATGGCACTACCACCTATGGCAATAAAGTGAACTTTCATAGTCTATTGTTTAAAGGCTTAAAACTAAAACACAAAAGCCTGCACATCGAAATGTGCAGGCTTTACTTATCAACGTAAAAAGTTGAATAACGCTATTTCAAAAGTAGTTTTTTAACTACCGTTCTGTTTTTACCTGTGATTCGAATAAAGAATTGTCCTTTTAATTCATTTTCTTCAAGTTCTACTTTTCTAAGTCCAGTTTGTTTGTCGCTACGAACAAGTTTACCTTCCAAGTTAAACCAATCAATCCGATGAACATCAAAATCAGACGCTACGGTAAACTGAGAGTTTGATGGATTGGGATAAAGTTTAGTGCTGGAATTTGCTTTGCTCTTTTCTTCTAATGCAGTAATTAAAGCATTGATTGGTGTGTAACGCACATAGCCAAGACTCGGGTCGTCAGGCTTATGAGAAATGGTGTTTTCTACCGCAGTAAGATTGGCATAATTCCAAATGTTATTTTGGGCGTAAATAGAATCCGGAGTATTATTGAAAATGTTGTATTCATTTCCTCCATTGTTGTTATTATAAATTTCGTTTAAACCGACATTGTACGAAGCACTTCGTAAATCACCAATATTGGGTTTGGCCGTATTTTGAATGGTGATGCCCCATAAATTACCGTAGATTTCATTTTCGCTTATGATGGATTTATTGCTTGCATCTCCGTTAAAGTTGATTCCGCTTCCGCCTAAGTTTGGATTTCCTTGTGTGTTGTTATTTGAGATCTGGTTTCGACTTATTTGTGACCAATTATTTGAATTTAGTTGTGCAATGCCATAGCGGTTTCCATCAATTATATTGGAATCAATAATTGTAATTGCTCCGCCCAACGGGAATATAGCAACACCACCGGCATTGCTGTATTGACCTATAATGGTGTTTCCTTTTATTATTAAAGTGTCTGTCCCCGTGGCACCAAAATTAATTTGCGATTTATTACCTCCATTGGCTACATTTCCTTCAATTCGATTGTTTAATACTATTGGGGCAGAGGCAATGTTAGCGCCTGAGTTTATCGCGGGACCTTGATTTTGATAAAAATGATTGTTTTGAATTAGCAAATCTGAGCGAAAGAGGTCAATTGCTCCATCGTTATTGGCATCATTAAAACGAAATACACAGTTTTCAACTGTAAAGTCGCTATTTAAAACATTCAATCCACCGCCGTATTCAAAAATAGTGTGGTTAAAATAGGAGCCATCACTATCATCAATTCTAATTTGATCGTAAACCTGATTAGAATTAGTGGCGGTTAATACTGCACTATCTTTAGGATTTGATATAAAGCTACCTAAAACCTCTAGCTCCACATTGGATCCAAACTCTACAATAATGTTCGAGTCAATTCTTAAGGTGTCAGTTAGAGAGAGGAGTATATTTTGGTTGACTTGATAAGTTGATCCACTTTTTGTAACTGCATTGCTTGCATTGGAGAGGCTATCAAAATTCCAATTTACTGCTGTTCCGGGAGTGGTATATTGGGCTTGCGTTCCTATTGCAACAAGCATTAAAAAAGCAATAAGTAATTTCTTCATAGTCTCGTTTTTGGCGGGCAAAAGTAGACATAAGAAACACCTTAGGAAAAGATAAATGGATTTAGTTTAACTCTTTGTCCCAACGTTTTGCAAGTTGAGTGGCTTCTATTTGGTAGGCCTCTAAATAAGGCACAAAGTTGCCATAATTGATCAACCAATAACTAGCTACTCGATTGCGAAAGTCTGGATTTTGGTGCATGTAGCGATCAAATTCGAGCGGGGGATGTCCAAGCACCCAATCAGCAAACCAAGGATAATTGCTCTTCCAATAGTTTAAAGTCATGGTTACTTCTTCTTCTACCAAGCCGGTTACAATTTCAAATAAAGGAACTTGTCTTGCATAAAATTGCTTGGTGTCATGGATTAAGGTATCCAAAGAAGTTTTTAAATCGGTGTCTTGATTTTTTAGAATGGAAAAGCCGTGTGTGCTTGGTTCAAAGGCCTGAAATCGAGAAATTAAATAAGGGCAAAAATTACAGCTGTCATAAAAATCTCGATCCATGGTGTCACTTAAAATGGCTAGAAAGAGTTCTTTTTGAGCATTCTCCTCAATGATTATTTCTGCAGTGTTTGCGGTGTCTTTTTGTAAATCTGCTAAGACTTGCAGTCCAGTTCTTTTAATGTGGGTTAGTTCTTCTTGCTCATTGTACTTTCCCTTAATAAAGAGGGCAATTAAAATCCCGATCACCACCAAGATAATTTCACCAAAAGCGTATTTTAAATAATTTTTCATGCTATTGTTTTGAAGCATTGAGTTGCGCTGCTGTTTGAGCAAAGGACTCATCTTTTAATCTACTTTGGTTTCTACTTTTTTTGGCTTGCTAGCAGGCTTGCTAAAAAACAAACCTAAAGCAGCCAATAAAATAATAAGCATTAAAAAGTAGATGCCTGAGTTTCTCAACCATTCTACTAAGGGGGTTAAGTTGTCTTGTGCCCATACATAGTAGAAAAAAGCAATCACAAGACCTAAGATGCCACTAATGAGGTAGTTTTTACTACTCTTTAGGCTGTTTATATTTCTCAAAAGTGCAGAGCTAGCAAAAGCTGTAATTACTACAACCACTAAGGTGCTAATTAGGCTTAATTTATCGGCACTAACATCGAGTACCAATAAGCCGAGGATTAAGATTTCTGAAACGATGATACTAAGTAGGGCGGCTAGACGCATAAAAATATTTTTAGTCTAAAGTAATCCGAATAGTTTAATCTCCGGCACTTAAAACTCGAATTTGTCTTTCATGCTCAGCTGAAACATTGGCTACGCCTTCTCTTGAACCAATTCTACCTTTTACACATACTTTTTTATTCTCTAAGAATTTCTCTGGTGAGTAACTGAAGTTCGTAATGTTTGAGCTCCAAATATTGACAGAAAAGACAGTTCTTGGAAAACGCTTGTCTAAGTTGAGAAAAACATTCCCTTTACTGCTCTTGTAAGTACTTACCACGGTTCCACAAATGGTTTTTTCCATGCCTATAAACTTGTTCACTACTTCTGTATTGAATTCATTTTTACCCAATTGACGCAAGGGTATAGGTTCACTATCTCCTTTTTCTAAAGGAAATAGATGATAGAAATCTGCTTGACTTTCAATGCTCATTTCAAGACTTGAATCTAAATCAGGATAAAAATCAAATCCACTTAGTGCTTCAATACTGTCAATTGGCAAGGCATAGGCGCTAAAGGTAGCTTCACACTTCTGATGAGGTAGTAGAAAACCTATGCCTACTTTAGCTTTAGGGTCAAGAAGTACTTTATAAAAATTCTCGGCTATTGAAAGTTCATTCTGGCTTCTACTTATCTTGGGTAGATCGGCTTTTAAAAGGGGGCCAGTTATTACATAAAGTTCGTTTCCGGTTCGTAATACGTAAGAACGCACTAGGCTTTCAAGCTCGGCCCAAGCTTCTCGGTTAAATTCCGGTAACTGAGGCGACATATTACTGTAAAAGAAACTTTCACTCAAGGCTTTTTTACTCCATCTAAAGTCCGCACTCGGCGCTAAATGACCTCGATCATAGCCATAGCCATCATATTTGATTTCTCCTTCTTCTTGATACCTTAAAAAGTAATCTGTTTCTACAGCAGTCCCACTCTTTACCATCGTATCAGGACGAAAATCATTGGTTCTACCTTCAGCGCCTTCCGCAATTTTGGGAGAAATTAAATGCATTACCCAGGCTGCTTGTTCATGATCCTCTGCGTATTGCAGGCTCATGGCCGAATGATTTATGATTGTACTTTTCTGCTTTCCCTTCGGATAGCCGATCGAATTTAATTTTTTGTTAATAATCGCCAACTCAACTAGCTCTAAAGTACTGTCTAAATCATGCTTTTCACTTTCTACTGCTTTCAAGTCAGCGTTCAGCTTCGCTTTTTGACCTTCAAGTGATTGAAGCGATTGAGAGTATACGGAAGTACAAAAGAGTAGTGTAAGCAGGCAACAAACACTACTGCTCAATTTCATGCTGTAAAGGTAAACTACTGTTGTTAGTTTAAGCTTAGCCTGGTGAAAAGTTATAAAGAAAAAAGGCCTCAAAAAGAGGCCTTTTAAAGATTGGTTAGTTAATTAGAAGAGCACATGCACTCGTCCTGAAATACCAGGGTAATTGGGCATGTATTCAATTTTACTTGGACTAGCTGAAGCACTGTCAATGAATAAGTTTATTCGCGGGTTAGGAGTTGTAGGATAAGGGGTCATGTCAACCCAAATTCCATCACAACAATCTAAGCGGTCGCTCACCAAGGCGTAGTCAGCTGTGCTAAATTGTGTGTTGGTGTCAAAGTCAATATTTCCAATTGAATCAATGATAACCGTCATCCGGTTGTGACTTCCATGATCAACTGAAGTAACGGTATAGGTGCCCGCATAGTTTCCGATAAGAGATGCACCACCTCCGCTTGAAATAGGGATAAACTGACCCAAAAAGGTGCTGCCTGAGTTACTGAAAAGGTTAACTTCATTAATGCTGCTATCAGATTTAAGTGACAACTTATAGCTGAAGCCCGAACTTGCATCTTCCCAAACATATTCGGTATTCACTTTGGTTACCGTGTTCAAGCTTATTTCATCACCATCAGCGGCATTTGGGTTTTCATCAATAAATAAGCTTCCGCTTGAAGAAAAGGTAAACTTCAGTTCTTGTTGATCGGTATAAGGAGCTCCGCTTTGTGGGGCTGTAAACTTCATGTTCACCATTTGACCAATTACGGTGGAAGGTAAAGTTGCATTTTGCGATCCACCACCTCCATTGTTATTGGTAGTAGGTGTTGGTTCAGTTGTTTCGTCTTCATCGTCTTCGCTGCAAGCTGTTACAGCTATGCTCGAAAGGAATAAAATAAAAAGTATTCTGGAAAGTTTCATGAAGGTAGGTTTAAAGGTTCTACCACAAAACTCTAAGTATTTGTTCCTAAGGCAAATAAGTTAAATGTCGTATTCTTCTAGGGTAAACAACGTATGTGCGCTTATTGGATGCTTGAAATGAGGTTCAACTTTCCTTCTTTATCTACACTGTATTGTTTAACCGTATTTGGTCCAACTACCAAAATGCTTTTCTTAAGCGGAATCACATCTCGTGCATTTAAATTGTTTTGGTGATGCTTCAAGTTTAATTGAATGCCGGTAATTTGACGGTTTTGGTAAATTTTATCAAAGTCAAATACTTTCACTCCATGTTCGCCTTCACAGATGAAAATCAGTGAATCACTGACTCCTAAACCGTATGGAGAAGTCATGCCGAAGGTTTGCAATAAGGTAGGACTTTCTATTTGGGTAACATTCAGTACATCCAATTGATTGTTGGTGCCTATGCAGCGCTGATTGGTGTTAGAGCGCAAGGTTACAAAGGCTAAACTATCACTTACATAAACCGGATCACAAGCTCTAGCATGGGTAAATTCTGAAACATATTGAAACTGGGCGGGATTGCTAACATTATAAATGAAAACTCCATTGGTTGAGCCGATAAACACATAGTTTTGGTAAGGGAAAATGGTTTCAATCTCTGCCATAAAGCTCACGTATTCATCGCCTACTTTCTGAATTTGAGAAGCGTTACTAATGTTGAAAGAGTGCAAGCTGTTTTGATCAACGGTATAGAGGTTAGCACCGCTTATGGTAAATCGGGCCATGGACCCACCAATTCCGGTTTGGTTTGGGTTTTGAACTTTTCCCCCAGCGTTTGTAGTTTGAAAAACGGCATCATTGTCTTCTTGTGAGCCACCAAATGGCCAATTTCGATCTACATCTCGCTCGTAATAGACAGTGGTGTCTTTGTAGCCCACAATTCGTCCAATAGAAGGATGGTACTGAGGAAAAACGTTGTTTTTGCGATGAAGCAGTTGAATGTTATTGGGATCCCTAATGTCAAGGCTGAGCAAATCGTCATAGCTATCTACAAATAGCACATCATTTCGAATGGCTAGGTCGTAATTACCTGGGATCTGCATAAAGCTAATTTGCGTCGGACTTTGTGGATTGCTGTTGTCGTAAATGTGAATGCCTTTTCCCAATTCGTTTACCAATAAATAGTCTTGATAGCGGTAAATGTTACCAAACTCTTGTATGTTTTCAGCTGCCTTTTGTTGCAGACCTGCTTCGGCTTCCGCTTCTGTACTACGTTGGTAAATTGGAATCTGATAGGTTTCTGAAACAGTTTCTGTTTTGGTGCAGGCAAAACTGAAGAGTGAAACGAGAAGGATGCAAAAAAGGGAAGATTTCATTGCTAAATAATTTGCACTGAAATTACACTTAATGAATTGATTTTAATAAGACTAAGTTGAAATTTAATGAAAGCTTAATCTGCTTTCTTCACAATTTTTAATCGCAAATGATTTTGGTTATGGGCAGTTTGTGCTTAAATTTTGATGACTATCTTTCGAAACATGGTGTATTTGCTGATCAGCCCCAATCTTAATGCAATTTAAGTTCGGGTTTTGGACTACTTCTAAATCAATCAAAGCTTGATTATGGCTGACATCCAATTCAGTTAGTAGGTTAGAGGCTACGTAAAAGATTTGCAAGTTTTGGTTTTGAGAGATGTCGATTTCTTGGAATTGATTTCCGGCAAGGATTAGATTTACCAATAAAGAGTTGTTTGTAAGTTCGAGCGAGCTAAGTTGGTTGTTGATTGCAGCCACCGTTTTTAAACGCTTTGCCTTTGTTATATCTAAGCTTGTTAACTGATTACTGCTGCACTCTAAAAGTTCCAAAGAATCATTCAGGAGATTAAGTTGCTGTAAATCGTTTGAAGAGAGGTAGAGTTCTTTGAGCCGATTTAAATTAGCTAAGCCATTAATTGAATGAAGTGTATTTCCGGAAATGCCTAATGACTTTAGTTCCGTATTGCTGCTTAGCGTAATTTGCTGAATTAGGTTATTAGATAGCATCAAGACTTCTAATAATTTGTTCTGACTGAGGTTTACGGATTGTAATTTTTGGCTCGAGGCGTTCAAATATCTCAACTGCGAAAAACCTTCAATGCCTTTCAAGTCTAAAACTTTAAATGTCATTTGCACCGCATTTAAATCTAAGTGCTTTACTTTTTCAGCATCGCTCCTTAACATTTTTTGGTTTACCGTACTGTCTGAATCTATACCTTGACGAATCAGGTTCTTTTCAAAATTTTCATCAGGAATGGTGATGTATTGGCTTGGGGTGCTGGTCGGGCTAAAGTCTTCTTCCTCTTTGCAAGCACTGAAGCAAAAGGCAATGAAAAGTAATAAGGTCGGATAAAGAATTTGAGATGGTTTGATCATTTTGTTTTCTGATTAAGTCGGTAAAAAACAGAATGCAAATGTACCCGTTTCTCTGATGACTAGACTCCGCTGTTTCTTTCCGGATAATTCTAGACTTATTTAGAAAAAACTTTTACAAGCCAAAGAATTAGATACAAGCCAATACCGGTGCCAAAAAATAAAACAGCCACCACAAAGGCAATGCGGATAAGGCCCACATCCCAAGATAACTTTTCACTGAGCCAGGCAGAAACTCCTAAAATCATGTAAATGGGTTTTGGTTTATTCAAAGATAGAAAGTCTTGCTGAAAGTTGTTGAAATACCTAAGGAACAGTTGCAATCCATTATTCTCACAATAATAGGTGTTTGCAAAAGCTTAATAATGTGGCAAAGGTTTGGAGGGTAAATTAGGGTGAAAGAAAAGGGGAAAGCTCCCAACAGAAGCTTGTTTTACTTGAACTAATCGCGGATGCACCTAACGCAAAGCGCAGATTCTTTGAAAAAGTCGATGCGGTAAACATCACCATAGAGGTGCGACATATTTCGAAACCAAGCTAGATTAGCGCCATTTTCGGTTGCACTCCAGAAAAAGGCATTTTTCCGAATGTCTTCAAATTTGTTATTACTTGCTCTAAATCCAGCAGGCAATGCAGTGAAACCAGTTTCATTAGTGGCAGCGGTGTTTGGACTCTTCCAAAAAGTGGTATCAGTAGCTTTAAGTTTTCCTCCTGCAAAGGGTCTGCCTCCTAAATAGTCAGTTAGTTGAGTCCACTCTGCATCTGTCGGTAAATGCCATCCTTCAGGACAAACACCCTTTATTTGATTGGGAATCTCCGGATCCAGAGCACCCCCTTGAGCAGCAGCAGAAAAGTTGTACAAGACCCCATAATTTCGGTAATTATCAGTTGCTTTAGCCGCAGCAGTATCATTTCCTTGATAGCCATAAACGTAATAGAGCGGAACCTTAAAGGAGCTAGAGTCAGAAGGTACAACGGCAGGTAAATATTTTAAGTTTTCTGCCATCCATACTTGAGATCCAATGCTTACAAAAGTATAGCCATTGCCATCTCTTGCATCAATAAAGCTATTCCTAGAATTTGGAGTTTTCGTAGTGTCTACCGGTGCGCTGCTTGTGTCTGTGTTAGTATTAGAAACCTCTTGTAAAACTGTGATCTCCTCCTCATTTTCTTCTTTTGAGCAAGCAGTAGCAATTAGCGCAATAAGCAACAATAATGAACAGGCTTTTAAAAAATGAAGGAGCACCTTTTTTCGATTCAAGAGTAGTATCATGGAACAAAGGTAAATTTTAATCGGTACATTCTTAGAGACAAGTACTTTATTAACTAAGCTTTGGTAAGGCTAGTAGCTCTAAGTGGATTTAGAATTAAGGAGTTCTAAGTAAGTGATACTAGCTTTGTTTTTTAAAGGTTCTTATTTCAGTTAAATAGGCAATGGGGCCAATTTCAACTACTCTTTTAAATATGCGGTATCCCAAATAAAACCCGACTATACTTAATAAACAAAATGAGGTTATGCCAAAACCATTCGGTTGGTAAATGTAGATTAAGCTTCCGAAAAAGAAGAACAAGCTCAAGGGAGACAAGCCTAAGATGAAACCGCTGATGATACGAAAGAATAACATTTTTATTAAAAACGGTAATTGGATTTATTATGTTCAGCAAGGTATTGATTGAGGTAGTCGATCACTTCTTTCATTTTAAAGACATCAAATTCTTTCAAATATTTTGCATGAGAAATTCCATTATGTAGGATCAGGGTGAAGTCATAAAAGTAGCGGTAGTCATACCGTCCGTGCTCATTTCGATACAGGTCTCGCATAAAAAAGGAAGAACGATAACTAGACAGTCGCAGCAACCAAAAAAAGACTTTGTGCCAAAAAGGAACTTGAGCACGGCTAAATTGTACAGTTTCAATTTTTGAAATAGGAATTCGAAGCTCTTGGAAGCTATACTTCGGGCGAAAGCCAATGGCATCTTTTTCAAGACTAATGGAAAACTGATTCAAATAGTCTTGCACTTTTGCAAAATTAGGATGATGCTTGTCAGTCATTTAAGGCTAAGGTAAGAGTTATCCTCTGCATTCTTTGTAAGGTCTGTAACCCATGATAAAAAGCGGTTTAGTCTTTGCTTTTTTGAGTTATTGCAAAGTGCTTCAAAGCTGAAGCCCAATAATACTTCGACAGCGCTTAGCATAAATTGCTCCATAGGTGTTCATAGCTTTACACCTATTATGCTTCGACAGGCTCAGCATAAACTGCACTATTGGGTTCATATCTTCACCCCAATAATGCAAACATCATCCAATTGTTCGTTCTCTCCTTTCCAATCTTCAAACTCATTTTTCAGCAACTGCTTTTGAGTGCTAATGTCTTGCTTCGAAAGTTCCACTAAAGTGCGTTTAAACTTTCCGCTTTTGTATTTCTTGCCTTTTTCACCGCCAAATTGATCTGGGAAGCCGTCAGAGAAGATGTAGAGGGTGTCTCCTTGATTCAACTGAACTACATGCGAAGTAAAAGATTTGGCCAGGTCAAATTGTCCTATGGGTTGTTTGTTGGCTTTTATCTCCTCAATTTCATCGCTTCCTAATCTTACAATCCACAAGGGGTTATTGGCACCTGACCAATGCAGTTCGTTATTTTTTAGATTTAAAGCGCACAGTGAAATGTCCATGCCATCTTTCACTTCCTCCTCACTTTTCTCGAATTCTTTGATCACCAACTCTCTGGTTTTATCTAATATCTTCGCCGGATCTCGTAGCTCAAATTCTCTTACCGCACGATTCAATCCATTGACGCAGATTACCGAAACCATGGCACCCGGAACACCATGTCCGGTGCAGTCTGCGGCAGCAAAGTAAACGATCTTACCTACTGTTTCCATCCAATAAAAATCACCTGCCACTACATCTTTAGGTTGGTAGTAAATAAAGCTGTTTTGTAAGTATTCTTTTACCAATCGAATAGGGGGTAGAATAGCGGTTTGTATGCGTTTGGCATACACGATGGAGTCTAAGATCTCTTGATTTTTAACCGATAGTTGGTTGTGTGCTTCTTCAACCTCAATTTTTTGATCCTCGACCAAGTTTTTTTGCTCTTCAATAATGTCTCTTTGTTGCTTGGTAAGACGAAAACGGTTGTACATCACCCCTCCAAACAAAGCCAATAAGCCAAGTCCCCAAAAGAGGGCATAACGTTGAGTTTCTTCTTTTTCCAATTGGGCCTTTTGAGCAGTTAATTGGGCATCTGTCAACTTTTTTGCTTCTGCATTTTTTATGCTATCGGCGCTGGCTTGCTTTTCGTACTCGTATTTATAGGCCTGTCGAATAACTTCTCTTTTGTTTCGTTCACTTTCTAGGCTATCGCGAGACTGGATGTGTCTTTCATAGTATTGCAAGGCTAGCCTTGTGTTTCCTTGCTCTTTATAGAGGGAAGAAAGTGTTTTTGCAATATCGCTTACCAATTCCAATTGGCCTACCGATTCAGCTAAACCAAAGGCATGGACTGCCAACTTTAGCGCTTGGCTGTAAGCACCTCTAGCTTGATAAACCAGCGCCATATTGTGCAAGCAATTGGCTTTGTTAGAGGGGACTTCTAAGCCATTTAATTGCTCTAAGCTTTCCTGGTAATAAGCCAAGGCTTGGCCGTATTTCTCTTGTTTAAACTCCAAGTTGCCAAGGTCGAGTAGCGAATTAGAAATGCCTTCTTTGTCACCAATCGATTTTCGAATTTCCAGACCACGACTTATGTACAGCTGAGCAGAATCTAGTTGCTCTTGTTGTTTAAACATTTCGCCGATCACATTGTAAGAACTCGCAATCCCTTCTTGATTGTTGAGTTCTTTTTCAATGATCAAGCTGCGTTTGAAGTAGTTAGTCGCTGTGGAGTAATCACCCTGGGCTTTGTAAATGGAACCAATGTTGTGCAAAGAGTGGGCAATGCCTTGTTGGTAGTTGATGGCCTCTCGAATTTTTAAGCCTTTGGTTTGCAGTTCAATGGCTTTGGCGTACTTGCCTTGCTTTTTGTAAACCAAAGCCATGTTGTTGTAAGCATTGGCAATGCTTAATTGGTAGCCTTTCTCTTGATCAATGGCTAAACTTTGTTGAAAGTATGAAATAGCTTGGTGGTATTTGCCTTTGTGGGTATATAGATTACCCAAATTGTTTAAGGCATATGACCTTGATTTTATTAGGTATTCTTTTTCTTCTTCGCTGAGGTCATCTTGCGGAATGATTTTGCAAAGGCTGTCAATTTTTAGATTTAGTTCAAAGTCAAGTGCCGGATCAGAAATGTAGATCATGTCATCCCAAGTGAGCATGGCGCGTAAAATAGCCAACTGGTCGGTAGAGTGAAGCACCACTTGTTTGAGGGAATCTATTTTTGCTTGGTCTTGATTGTTGATAGTCGCTTGGCAAAGCAGACTACAACAAAGAAAAAGGCAAAGGCTTAAGGACTTATTCAAATCAATTGGTTTAGCATTTGGGATGCACTAAAGGTACTGAAACGATAGACAAATGTTTAAGGCAGAGTAGTTTGTGGAAGGGGAAAAGGAGGTTGTTTTTAGGAGTGAAATATAGTAGACAGGATTGTTAGTTTTTATGCTTTAAAAATTGATTTCTTTTCAATTCAGAAATCTTGTCATGACCAATGCTGTCAATGGGGATTGAATCCAGTCTTTTGGAGCTTAAGACAATTAAAGTGTAGGTGCTCAATATTTGGCATTCCCTTCATTCCGGATATTTCAACGTTCTTGTTGCCTGTTGTTAAATAAGGTTTAGTACTTAAAGACTCTCCCACCTTCTAAAAGTTTTTTGGCTTTCTTCCAATCTGGAAGAACATCAGTGTCAACAGTAATGGTCCTAATTTCCTTCGCAATTTGACTGCTTTTTTTCATTGCCTTCAGGTGGGCACCACTCGTGGCAAACTCTTTAAGTTCTTTTTCATTATTCCATAAAGTCATGGTGTAGTGTTTGGTCCAAATGCCCTTTTTCTTAAAGTCTTTGCAGTTTGTAGATTTTAATTGTTTAATAATGCCCATCGCCTCTTTAGACAATGCAAAAAACTTTAATGGTCCTTTTAGTTCTATTGAAGTAAGGCTTGCTTTCATTTATTGTTAATTAAGAATTGTTTATACATTTAAAGATACATCGCTTTGCACTAAATTAGTCACAACTCTGACCAATTGATTGATCTTTGGTTGCAATTTTTAGATCGAGAATCCTGATTTTAACTCCTAGTCTATCTGAATTAAAGTACCTAGCAAAAAAAGTGTAAACGATGTTTATATAACTCTGTAAAGGATGTTTGTATACCGTACCCACATGCACGCCAACGTTTTACCTATGGCAAGTGTGTGTTAAAACCTACTTCAATTTCTATTTGCAAAGCCGGTAGCCAATTGCCACGGCAATTGGCTAATTTACTTTTTATAAGGCAATCCCGAAGCTTCGGGATTGGCGAGCAAATAGAGTGGAAGTGTCGGTTTTCTCAGTAGTAGCATTTGATATAGTTGCTGTTAGCCAAAGTGTTTTTTTATTTCTTTGTCAATTTCATTGGGGTCTTGCCTTGTGTCAAAAATGGTGATTACAAATAATGAGTCTGAGTCAATTAAGTATAGCGCAGTTGCTTGCTTGGTTATGACTAATTTTCTTAGTTCAGGTCTAATTTGACTATGTGGGAATACATTAGGATTGTTTGCAGCTACATTTAAACTTTTTTCAAGCTTTTTGAGAAATTTCAGCTTTACTCTAGAAGACCATCTTTCTTCTAAGTATTCTACAAGCAGTTCAAGTTTGTAAGCAGCTAACGAGGAAAGTCTAATCTTCATGAAACTTTTTTCAGAAAGTCTTCAAACTCAATGTAGTCTCCATTTTTTATTTGTTTGAGTCCTAATTCTACCTCAGCTTTCTGAGCATCTGTTAGTTCAGTCCAAAAGTCAGTTTCGACACTCTCTGCTTTGAAAGTAGAGTACAATTTATTCAATAACTCTTTGCTGTTGGTTTGTAGAATACCTTTTACTAATTCTGATTTTATGCTTTGGATATCCATGGCAAAAGCTTTTTCTCAAAGTTAAGCAAATAGGTTGAGCTAACTACTTCATCCCATTTTGGCTAACGTTTTGACTCGTATGTTTGGGTTAAGCATCTAAATTAAGTGAAAGAATTAGATTAGCAGAATAAACCATCAATCAAGGAAGGAGGGATAAGGAGTTTTGGCTAGATACATTATTTAGAATGATATCGCTGCATAGGAA
>JAVJTT010000003.1:0-971 GCA_040220135.1 Vicingaceae bacterium | reverse complement strand
ATGATCAAAAACACTAACGAAGATTAGTTGGTAGTCAGAATCCTCCTTCCTTACTAAGTTCAGAAGTGAAGGTAGTTTGACTCTAATATTCTGAGCCTCTTTTTTCGATAGTTTCGTCATTCCAAATTAAGCACAACGGTTTGCATATGGCTTGTGGCGGTTTCGAAGCACATTCCTGTCCACCGAAAGAGAACTTGGCTACGGAGTGAAAACTTTGCTGGCAGCCGTTCACCCGCCATAAGCTATATGCGTTGTTGGGCACATGTAGTTTTTAGCCTTAAATTTTAACAGCCTTGACTAAGTGAAAAACTACCATCTCCACTAAAATCAGTTAAAGATACCGTAACGGTCCATGTTCCTGGTGTTCCACTGGCTGAACAAATATTCTTTGAGTCATCCCCAATTCCAACAGTCAAAGTTTCATTTATTACCTCTGTTCCGTCTGAGTCTTTAACTATTATTTGAAATCTTCCACCACTTGCAGCGGTAATATCCATGTTTAATTCAGCCTTTGATTGTGAATTTGTCCATTCATTTGTGGATGATGCGGACCCTCCACCTCCTGTGACATCTCCGTCACCGGTTGCATTTAAATTAATTGTTGGATATGTACAGGATCCGTCATCTTCTTCTGCATTTGTGCTGTAGTTGTTAGCATTAGGGTCAGTACAGCCCTCTTCTTTTTTACAACTTGTCAAAGACGAGGCACTAATAAGTCCAACAATTGCTGCTGCAATAATCAATTTTGTTTTTTTCATATCTAAATTTTTATAGTTTAACATTAATTTTATACGAAGGAATCAATTTAGGGTTTAGTTTCTATTGTGCCCAACGTACAAGGCTAAAATGTCGTGCGACCTTCGCACTGGTAACCGGACCGTGTTGCTAAAGTTAGTGGAAAGTAGAGGGATTACAAAAAGCACTGGGAGCATGCATTTTTAGCCATTGTTGTGCTTAGTTTTTTCCAGTAT
>JAVJTT010000002.1:0-772 GCA_040220135.1 Vicingaceae bacterium | reverse complement strand
AGGAGAAGTGAGGTAGGAAAGTTCATCGTTGTTATAAGCTCCATTTAAGTTAGTGACCCAAGCTTGAGTTCCGGAAGCGGCGCTATTGATGGGTGTTCTTGTTGGAACCCCTTTTTGCCAAGAAGCATTGGTGCCGCTTACCGTCCACTGATTAATGTTAGTTTCAAAATCATTGGTATAAGGTAAGGTATATACCGTGTCATTTTGAATGCTAATGCTCAGAGTATCATTATTCCGATTGCTATCATTTGCAAGTTTTGGGTAAGCTGAAACTTGATGCTGACCGAGAACTGAGAGGTCAGCCGTAGCCGCAAATTGATAGACGATAGTGTCAAGATAAGCCAAGCTCGCATTGACAGTTTCGCTTGCAATTTCAGTTCCATTTACTGCAAAAGCTATCGGAAAGCTTGTAGTGTTATTTAAGCCTTCATTTTTAATCACCACTTCAACTACTTCAGCATTGCTTAAGCCACAGCCACTTTGAGGTGAATTTATAGTTTTCACTCTCAAGTCATTAGGAAAGGGGGAGTAGACTTCTACATTATCAAGACCCACATACCAGCCCCAATCAACAGGGTCATGACCGTCATAATAACGAAAGCGCACTTGGCAGTTGGCGTTCTGATGAGCAGTAATGTCAATTTTAGCATGGGGAAAAGAACTACATGGAGGGGCTAAATAATTACCGCAATCATCTGTGTCTCTTGAAAAAACCATTTGCCAACTACTTCCATCAAAGACTTCTACTACAAAAGAATCAAGAAGTGATATG
>JAVJTT010000001.1:0-810 GCA_040220135.1 Vicingaceae bacterium | reverse complement strand
ACCCCTAATAAATATGAATGGCAAGCCGAAATCGAACCAGTTTCTAATAACACTTTTTTAACGGTGGGTTCTGCCTTAAACTTTATGCAATTACCTTCCCAAACACCTAATCCTAATTCACATTATTGGTTAGACATGGCTGTAGGGTTGCGCTCTATGGGTAATTTACATGAAATAGGACCGGCTTATGCCTATGGTAAAATAGATAGTTCAGAAAACTCTGCAGTGGGTGAATTGCCTTTTAAAAAAGTGGAGAATGACCTTTATTACCTTGGGGCAACTAGCAGGTTTAGTGGTACTCCTCCTGAGCCATGGGATACAGAATTAGCCTTGTTTGCCTTAAACAACAATGGCGAAAAACATTGGGAGTACTATTTGCCCTTGAATGACTATTGTTACATTCAAGATTTGCATGCAAGCCCGAGTGGAGGCATGTGGTTTATAGCCCAATGCAGTGAAAACTACAACAACAGTACAGGTAGTTATGATTATTTTACCAAAGTGGGCTACGTAGATAGTACTTATTATTGGCCTCGAATTGGTGCGGTAGGTATAGAGTCACCCAGGAAGAAAGCTGAAGAAATACAAGTTTATCCCAATCCGGCAATTGACAAGCTAAAGGTGAAGCAATATGGATTAATTCAAGCACTCAAGTATAGCTTATACGATTTACAAGGGCGTCTAGTCTTGCAGAAAAGAGTCTCAAGTCACCTCAGTCAATTGGATGTGAGTAGTCTGAAAAAGGCCATGTATTTATTGAGAGTAGAAGATGAAAAGGGCCGCTTAGTGAAAGAAGTAAAAGTGGTGAAG